>NZ_CP033878.1:1314197-2628395 GCF_009690625.1 Halorhabdus sp. CBA1104
CGGCGTTTTTCAGCGTCTGGCGTCGCTGGTAGTCCTCGGGAACGCGATCGAGATTCGCGTCGGTCACTTCGATGTAGTAGCCGTGGACAGCGTTGTGGCCGACTTTCAGCGAGTCGATGCCGGTCCGTTCGCGCTCGCTTGCCTCTAGGTCGGTAATCCAGTCTTTGCCCGCTCGCTCGGTCGCGCGCAATTCGTCGAGTCGGTCGTGATACCCGTCACTGATGATCCCGCCCTCGGTGATCTCGGTCGGCGGGTCGACAGCGATCGCGTCGTCGATCAGCCCACGGAGGTCGTCTAACTCGTCGAGTCGATCCTGAAGGTCCGCGAGCAGGGGAGCCTCAGCATCGGCTAAAGTCGCCCGGAGCTCCGGAATCACGTCGAGCGTGTCTTTCAGCGAGCGGAGATCGCGAGCGTCGGCCCGTGATCGGGAAACCCGGGAGATGAGTCGCTCGATGTCGTAGACGTCGGCGAGCAGTGCTTGCAGTCGTTCCCGGGTTTGCAGGGCCGAGACGAGTTCCTCGACAGCCCCATGGCGGGCCTCGATCCGGTCACGGTCGAGCAACGGCCGGCGGAGCCACTCGGTCAGTCGGCGACGGCCCAGCGCACAGGCTGTCTCGTCCATCACGTCGACGAGTGTCAGATCGGTGCGACCCGTGACTGTCCGGCGTTCGAAGATCTCCAGACTGTCCAGGGCCACCGCGTCGAGTACCATGTACTCCCGCGGGTCGTATCGCGTAAGGTGGTTGAGATAGTCCAGACGGCCGTCCTGGCCGCCACGGGCGTACTCGGCGTAGGCAAGCAGCGCGCCACAGGCACGGATCTCGGCGTCGGTCGCCAGCAGTCGATCCGGCGGGCCAAAGTAGTCGGTGACGTGTTCGCGGGCGTGCTCGTCGGCGAAGTACTCCGCCACGACGGGGGTGACGGCACACGCGCCGTCGAAGAGGTCCGGTGCGTCAGGGCCGACAATGCCCTCTGCCGGACCGAAGCGGGTGAGTTCGTCACGGACGGTCTCGCGGTCGTCAGTACTCGTCGCGTAGAAGTCTCCGGTCGAGACGTCGAGGACGGCCACACCGACGCGCCCATCGGCCGCCGCGAGCGCGGCGACGTAGTTGTTCTCGGCCCCGCCCAGCAGTTCGTCCTCGGTGAGCGTCCCCGGCGTGATGATCCGCGTGACAGCACGGTCGACGACGCCACTGACTGCGTCCGGGTCCTCGACTTGCTCGGCGATCGCGACGCGATAACCTGCATCCAGTAGCGTTTCGACGTAGGATTCGGCGTTGTCGATCGGGACGCCGGTCATGGCGTAGGTGCCAGTCGAATCCTCCCGCTCGGTCAGCGTGACCTCACAGACTCGCGCGAGTACGTCGGCAGCGTCACAGAACGCCTTATAAAAGTCCCCCGACTGGAACAGGACCAGCGCGTCGTCGTACCGATCGGTCAACTCGACGTACTGACTCAACATCGGCGTCAGTTCCTCGCGCCGCTCGGCCATCTTGGCCGGCGGTCCCAGTGCCCCATCCATGCCCGAGTGAGTACGCCCCGGCGGACAAATACCCGTTGGTCCCAACGCGCTATTGCCGTGCGTCTATTAGAATTGTTCCACTCGGACAATATCGACTAGTATTTAAATTTTGGGCACCGAGTGAAAGTAATGACGGCACCCACACGCGACGATCAAGCGGCGTCACCCGAGCGGCCGGTCGCCCTCGAAGACGAAGCCGATCTCGACGCGCTCGTCGAGACCGACGAGACCGTTCTCGTCGAGTTCTACACGGACGGCTGTGGGATCTGTGCGTCGATGGAACCCGTTCTGGGGATCGTCGCCCAGGAGAGCGACGCCGTGATCGGGACGATCAACCCGCGAGACGATCCGCCGCTGGTCGATCGCTTCGACGTCCAAAGCGTCCCGCTACTGGTCGTGTTCCGAGACGGTGAACCCGTCGAACGCGTCGCCGACGGCTTCCAGCCAGCCGAAGAGGTACTGGAACTGATTGAAACCGAAGCCTGACTACAAGACGGTAGCCATCCGGTCGGTCAGTCCCTGGCCGTCGGCAACAGCGAGCGCCAGCCCTTCTATTGAGAAGTCGTCGACGGGCGCGGCGTGCCGTTGCGACGGCTTCCTCGACATAGCCCTCCACCTCACTGACCGTACCCTGGCTCGTGCGTGCAGTCACGATCCCGTCTCTATCGGGCCAGCCGTCGGCCGATTCACTAGAAAGGAAAGACTCACACTCCACTCAGGATCGTCGGAGGACGAGAATCGAACTGCCCGAGACGAGTGTCACAGCGACGACGTGGCCGAGAAGCGCCACAGCGAGGAGGATGTGATCGGTGACAAACGGAACTAGTGCCAGTTGCGTCCAGGCGAAAGCGATCGTGATTGCGTCGATGCGAACGAACGCTTCAGCAGTCGTGGCGTCGATGGTTTCCCCCAGAGCCACGCTCCGCCAGAGGCCGACGAGACTCGCCCACCACCCGGTTCCGATCCGGTAACAGACGTCCCACAGGACGAGCAACGTAAAGAACACGGCCGGGACGGGCAGTGGGTCGCCAAGCAAGTCGGCGAGTAGCGTCGTCCCGCCTGCCCGCGGATCGATCACGAACAGGTACGTGAGCAACGCGATGAACGACCCCAGGCCCAGGACGATCTCGATACCGGAGCCGAACAAGACCTCGGTGTACCGAGTCGAGACGTCGAGGCGGCGAATGCGCCGCCCGATCGTCAACAGGAAGACGCTGCCCGCAGAGGCGATCACGACCGCCGTGGTTCCAGCGAGCAGCCCCTCCCAGCGGTTGTAGCCGACCGCGAGAACGATCACACCCGTCTCGAAGAGAAGCAACTGGACGAGCAACGCGACCGTCCGCGTCAACTCGACACCCGGGATCGACCCGGCGATGCTCTCATAGACCCAGCGCTCGGGGTTTCGATCCGGCGACTCTTCGTCAGGAGCGATACCGGTCATGGTTCGGCGTCGCCTCCAAACGCACGTGCGACGGCCTCGTCGAAGGGCGTCTTCTCGACGGTGATGACGTCTTCGACGCTATCGTCCGTGACGACGACAGGGTTTTTCAGCCCGAGGATCAGCGGCCGCGAGACGGCCGCCGGCACGTCGGTCACGAACTCGACCCAGTAGGCGGACAGGCGAGGGGTGAGCACTGGGACCGGGACGATATAGCGCCGCTTGCCCAGAATGTCGGCGGTTCGGGTCAACATCTCGTGGTAGGTCAAAATTTCGGGGCCACCGATCTGGTATGTCTCGCCGGCAGTCGCTGGATGATCGAGGACGCCGACCAGATACGTGATCACGTCAGAAATGGCGATCGGCTGGCACTCGGTGTAGAGCCACCGTGGCGCGATCATGACCGGCAGCCGCTCGACGAGTTGACGAACCATCCGGAAACTGGCACTGCCCTCGCCGACGATGATCGCCGCTCTGAGCGTCGTCAGATCGGAGTCCCCCTCAGCGAGGATCGATTCGACTTCCTGACGCGAGCGGAGATGCTCAGAGAGGTCGTCGCCGGCCTCACCCAGCCCGCCGAGATAGACCACGCGATCGATGCCGGCACTGTCAGCGACAGCCCGGAAGTTTTCGGCAGCGATCCGGTCGCGTTCGGCGAAGGTCTCGCCGGTCCCCAGCGAATGGACGAGGTAGTACGCCGCATCGAAGTCTTCGGAGAGGGAAAGCGTGGCCGGATCGAGCAAGTCGCCCTCGGTGACTGCGACCCCGCTGGGCGGATCGTAGGCACTTGCGTCCCGCGTCATCGCGACGACGTCGTGGCCCGCCGCTTGTAGGGCAGGGACGAGCGAACTACCGACGAATCCAGTCGCCCCAGTGACCAGAACCTTCATACTGGTACTCCGGGCCGCGTTGGGAAAAACACCGGGCGTCACTCCGGGGATAGTGCTGATGTGTTCGTCCCGCTCGATAGCATAGTCGTCCGAGGAGGGAGAATCGTTCAAATCGGCTCAGTTGGGCACTCACCGTGAGCGTCTGTGGCGGTGCGGACCTCCCAGCCCGTAGCCAGTACATACAGAGTCCCGTCGTTGTGTCGACACACTACACGAACAGTGGGACAGAAGGGACCTCAACGCGACTATCCAGCCGAGACGATGCCGACCGACCTCCGAATGTTTATCCCTGTCTGTTAGTTAAGCGATGGTACAGAACCATGCCAGAGCGACCAGTCAAAGGGAAAGTAGCGATCATCGGAGCTGGAGACGTTGGCGCGACAACTGCATACGCGCTGATGCAAAGCGGCTCGGTCTCGGAGATGGCCCTGATAGACATCGATCACGAGAAGGCCGAAGGTGAGGCGATGGATCTGCGCCACGGCGCAGCGTTCGTCAAACCAGTAAACATCTACGCCGGCGACTACGAAGACGCCTGGGATGCCGACGTCGTCGTCATCACCGCCGGGGCGAGCCAGAAACCGGGCGAGACGCGCCTGGAATTGTTAGAACGGAACGTCGAGATCTTCGAGGATATGGTCCCCCGAATTACGGAGGGGCTGAACGACGATTCGGTGGTCCTCGTGGTTGCAAACCCTGTCGACATTCTCTCGTATGTCACCTGGCAGATCTCGGATCTGCCCTGGGAACGTGTCATCGGGACTGGGACTGTTCTCGATACCTCGCGGTTCCGAAACGTCCTCAGTAAGAACTGTAACGTCGACGCACGGAACATTCACGCCTACGTCATCGGCGAACACGGCGACAGCGAAGTCCTCGTCTGGAGTGCGACTCACATGGCCGGCGTCCCCTTCGACGACTACTGTCCGGTCTGTGAGATGGACTGTGGGTTACAGCAGCGCGAACAAGTCGCCGAAGAGGTCCGTGGAGCGGCCTACGAGATCATCGACCGGAAGGGCGCGACGTACTACGCTATCGCGTTGGCTGCGACCGACATCATCGAAAGTATCGTCCGGGACGAAAACTCGATCCACACCGTTTCGACACTGATGGACGGCCACCAGGGTCTCGAAGACGTCTATCTGAGCATGCCCGCAGTGCTCAACCGTGGTGGTGTCCGTCATGTAGTCGACCTCGATCTGGACGATCACGAACGCGAGCAGTTCGTCGAATCGGGCGAGATGCTGCGCTCCGAGTTGGACAAATTGGACATCTAGCACAACTGTTGGGGCATGGATGGGTGCGGACAGGCGGAACCGCACGATCGAACAGACTGCCACCGTTTCTGGGACTCGAAAACGAGGCGAACTACCGATAGTTGCCGACTGGTATCGTATTCTATCATATGTTGAAATTCGACATGTAAACAGAGCAATAGCGAAGCATAGAGGGCTATCGGATGAGGACGACCTACAGCGTCCGCACGCACCGACAGTGACTATCGCATATGATCAAACGAACAAGAGGCAACCGGCTCGAACGACGGATCGATACTGTTGGGTACCAACGACTGCCTAAATTGTCTATAGAAGGCACAGAAGGCGAGATCCTGTACGCAACACAAGCGGCGATGCATGCATCGCCGTAGACACGACAGCAACACGAAGGCGATCACTCGAGCAGCCGGATCGGTCTTTCCTCCGCCACACCCACCCGCGACGCCTCCAAGCAAATCGGAAATGGGCAGTTGAGTGCAGGAGTCCCGGAAAGATAAGCAACAGACTAGTTAGGTGACGGGTGAATTCTAATGTGCTCGTCAATTTCTTCACAGCCGAGGAGAGAGCGGATCGAAAGCCGGTACACCCGACTCCTCGGCACAGGGAGAATAATTCACGAGTCGATGGATTGCCGTGTCAAGGCTCGATCTACTGGGGGTGGAAAGTGCAGACCCGCAACACGGCCCTAGAGGCGAGTGATCCGAATCGAGCGAGCCCGGTAATCTTCGAGGTAAGCATTGGTTCCACCCACGGTGACAGTTTCCCCGCCGTTGTCGATATACAGACACGACTGGTGGGGGATCGTCGCCGTGATCGGTTCGATCAACCGCTGGCCGACCTCTACGACCTCGCCGCTGATCGTGACCGCTGCTTCCGGCTCGTCGACTGGCCGAGCATCTATCTCTGCAGCGATGTCGACACCGTCTTTCAGCTGCAGGGTCGCATCGATAACGGCTTTTCGGATGTTCGAATAGGTGGTCGGAAGACTCTGTGGCGCTGTGACGTAGTATTCTTGTCCGATTTGCCACTGGTATTCCATAAGCGTCGTGAAGACGACACTGACGAGGTGCGGTTGCGAAGAGTACAACGCATTTCGATGGCTCGATGAGTCAGACGTGATCTTTGTCGGAGCGACCAACCCGAAGTCACGGTCCACTGCAAGCAGAATAAGCCCCGGATCCGCAGAATACCGGATGACGTCGGCCGTTTCTTCCATCGGTGGGTCGGATTCCAACTCGGTCTCTTCGTCGTAATCCGTAAGCAACAGCATGGTCGCGACGTCGTTGTCGATAGCATCGACGAGTGTCTCCTGCACTGTCGAAAACAACTGTGCTGGGATCGAAATCCCAACACGGCGTTGGGCCGAGGAGATCATCTCCTTCATCGTCGCGATGACCGTCGACCTGGACTTCAGGATCTTGACGGTCTCCGTACTGTAGTGATCTCGGTGGTATCGTTCCTCCAGTCGGTTGTACAGCTGGTCGACCATCGTTTGAAGCTGCTCGCGAACTTCGTCGGGAGGGGCTGGTTCGACCGTGGTCGGGGTGATATAGTCGTTGACGACAACGAAGTTGAACGCTTCTAGCTTGTCGATCGCGTTGTAGGCGTGTCGACGTGAGATATTGGACGCGTCGACGACCTCTTGGACGGTCATCGGCCCGTCGTGTAGTATCGTGATGAACGCCTCGGTCTCCTTGGCAGTAAATCCAAACGACCGGATCAACTCCGAGAGTTGCTCGGCCATCGTATACACGAAGGACGCGCGGTGCGATAAATAGTATGGGAAGCCATGCGGAAACGCAGTCGCGTGCCCAAACGATGGTGTTCACAGACGGCCACCATTCGCGCGTCTTCGTTGGGGGACGATCAGTGGATACTGGCCGCTAGTGTCAATAGACGATGGGCTCTATGTCTCGAAATAGTACTAGATAAAATTCATAACTCGAAAAGTGACAAAATAACAAATTATATCGGCATCCGCCGAAATCGTGGACGGGAGACAAGATAGGCGACTCGATGACCCGGCCAGCACGCCCGAATTCCCGAGGCTAATCCGTCGTTCGGCTGGGTCCCTCTCCGTGGCGTAGCGTGAGTGAGGTGAGTGGGGCTCACTGGCGATCGATGGAAACCAGCAGTGATGGGAGAAAAGAGTGAACAGCGAGCCGAAAAAGCCGACAGTCGGTCCAAAATGGACGCGACTCCATTGGGCCAAATACCAGGGACAGCGGGCGAGAGGGAGACGCCATATCGTTCTGTAGCCGCTGTCGGTGTCACTCCTCACGCAGGGGACGAAAAAGAAGGTTCTCTGGCAGGCTCACGGCGTGAGTGGCCGGCACAGAACTATCGGCTGCCGAATTGTATACGAAGACGAACAACCATATTTTGTATTATACTCCAGATTTGGTAAAACAGTTCAAAGTGACTCCGGGTGCGCTGGCCCAGGCCCAAGCGTTCAGAGCAAGCACCGAGTAAAGATGGATACACAACGGCGCGGTCAGTCTTCGTTACTGGTGCCGTCAGATTGCGACGCCGATGAGCGAAGTCCAAGCGATGACACGACAGACAGGCGGTGTACGGATCGACGAGCGTCTCACCAGCTTACGGGCCGATCCAGACGGACACGCCCCGCAGGTGAAGGGTGGGGCGCGGACAGTCTGTTCGTCGATGGGCTACCAATTGTCAAGTGGCGATGAGAGAGTCCGTTCCAGTCGTCAGGCGAAAAATAACGGGTGTACTATTGTTATTCTCGTTCGGCACAGTCCGTGTGACACTCTCTGACAGTCCATCGAGTGACGAGTGACAGGATAGATCCCACAGCGGCTGTCGATCCACAGATAGAGAAAATCTGTTACATCTAATTTCACAGACGATAAGACAGTTTTGCGATTATTACCGAGAATATATTTGGATAATATCTCTATAGATGGATATATTCAAAATACTCGCCAACAGTGCTGTGAGATCGGGGTTGTGAGAGTCGTTACCGCACAACCGGCACGATGTAATTGGATTTTACAAATCCGATTCAGCATTGAAGACCATGATATAAATTACAACGTCGGACGCACAAGATCGCGAGAGAGTCTAGTCCGTTGCCGGTGGAACGTATCGATACGAGTCGAGAAACAAACCACGGCGGGTAATCGGTCGAGAACAGCTGCGTCAATCTGAGCGAGAATCGACGCGCTGTAGCCAGTGACGGCGGAGATCGTCCGTATCGGAGGCCTACAGAGACAGTACACGCTGACAATCCCTTCAGTGAGACATACGCCGCAACTGCACCGAGAAGCCCAGATCGCGGTGGAGAAACGACGAAACACCCCGGACCCCATGCCAAGATATATAAGCTATGATGTGGGCTACCGGTACTAATATATACGTAGGGATCAATCATTCCGATTGTCCATGTCAGACAAACCTGTGAGGAGTGGACGGAGACGTAAGTTCATCAAGGGAGCGGGAGCTGCGATGGTAACAGCGCTCGCTGGCTGTGGTGGCGGCGACACGACGACGGAAGGAGAGGGAAGCGGTTCGACGCCGACGGAGAACAACGAAGGGACGACGACCGGGACGGCGTCCCAGAACGTCACGACCCTCTCGTTGCGGATGTTCGCCAACAGCGCCAAAGAGAAGTTTATCAACGACCACAACCCCAAGATGCGGGAGGAGATCGGTGTCGAGGTTGACTACGAGACGATGGGCTGGAGCAACGCGAAAAAAGTCCAGAACAACAGCATTACGAGTGGGTCCGGTCCCGACGTCGAGGAGATTGCCTCGACGTGGATGCCCAAGCAGATCAACTCGAACGGGTGGATGGATATGGGAGAAGCCGGTGTCGATCTGCCCGAAGACAAGATCTACGACTCGCCGATGGAGATCGGTAAGTTCGATGGTGTGACCGCTGGCTTCCCGTGGTTCTGGGGTCCGCGCGCGCACCTGTACTACGATGGAATGATGGAAAGTGCCGGTATCGACGGCGCGCCAAGCACCTGGGACGAGATGATCGAAGACGCGAAAACGTTCAACGGGTGGGCCGAGAAGCAAGCAAGCAGTGGCTTCCAGCAAAAGTCCCTCTTTGGCATCCCCGGCGCGAACAACTGGGCGGTCACCCAGTACTACATGATGCTCCTCTGGCAGAACGGCGGCCAGATGCTCGACGACAACAACAAGGCCGTCTTCAACAGCGACAAAGCCGTCCAAGCGATGAACTTCTATAAGGACCTGGCTGGCGCGAACAATATTTCGCCCCGGTCGTCTATCGAGTGGAACGGCACCGCGCGGAACAACGCCTTCATCTCGAAACAGATCGCCAGTACCTGGGCCGGTATCACGATGAAGAGCAACATCAGCAACCCCCAGAAGAATCTGACCGCAGGGGCGCCACCGGCCGGGCCAAACGGTGATCCGTCGACGTTCTTCGGCGTGAACCTGATCGGCATTCACCCGTGGACGGACAAACAGCGGGCCGCCGCGAAATTCGTCGAGTACCTCACGCGAGCGGACGTGAACGCGGATCTCGCCAAGCGCCGGGGCTTTCTCCCGTCGGTCAAAGAGAGCTTCCAGGCACCCGCAATCCAGAACAACTCGTTGTTCCAGGAGTTCAACACGCTGCTCGAGGATACCAACGCCAAAACCGCGCCACAGGTCGTCGGCTGGGGTGGGGTTGCCAACTCGCTGAAGGGTGCTATCGTCGATATCCTGACCAAAGAATCGACTGGCAACTGGTCGCAAGGAGACACGAAAAAGCGTCTCGACGCAGCGGTCACGCAGGCCAACGACGCCCTCTGAAGACTCGCGCCCCAACCAAGGGTTCGTCCACCAGACGCGCCGCCGCCACGATTCGACATCCCGTCTTGGCCGTCGATTGCGTCGGTCAGTAGCCGATCGTGTAACTTGTTTTGATTTTTTTGACTGGTCGAGGGAGCAAAGAACACAAACAAATATTAGTGTGGAGGTGAACACTTCGATCTATGTCCCAGACCGTAGAGGAACGTACCGACGGCCATTCGTCCGAGGGCAGATGGGCCTCGTTGACGAAAGATCAAAAATTCGGATTGAAGCTCATCCTACCGGCGTTTACGCTCATGGCGATCGTCCACGGCTTCCCGATCGTCATGGGTTTCGTGATGAGCTTCTATAAGTTTCCGTCCCTGGACATCGCTGAATGGTTCAGACCGGAGACGTTCGTCGCGTTGACACACTACATCGATATTTTCGAGCCGGAGACGTTCATCGGATCACAGATCGTCGGCTCGATGAAGGCGACGCTCATCTACACCGTGGGATGTGTGACCGGCGTGTTCACGCTCGGGATGATCGCGGCGCTCGCGCTCAATCACGATTTCAGAGGGAAGCTCGCAGCCAGGACCGCGATTCTGGTTCCGTGGGTCGTCCCCATCGTGCCGATGCTGTTGACCTGGCGGATGATGCTGGCTTTCGACGGTTCGATCAACGGCCTGTTGTTGATGACGCCGTTGTTCGATTCAGTCCAGTCGCTCCCACAGTGGCTCCTGGGGCCCAATTCACTCTTGACGATCATCATCACGAACATCTGGCGACAGTTCCCGTGGGCGGCGATCATGTTGTACGCCGGGCTCCAGTCGATCCCCCAGCAGCTCTACGAGGCGGCTGATATCGATGGAGCCAGTCGGTGGGGTAAGTTCCGGCACGTGACGCTTCCACAATTGATGCCCGTCTCGACGGTCATCCTCCTGTTGATGATCCTCTGGACGCTCGTCAACTTCACCATCCCGTACGTCCTTCTGGGATCACAGCCCAGTGAGTCCGCGAACGTACTGATAGTACTCGCCTACAATGCCGGCTTCAGCCAATCCCAGTACGGGGCTGGAGCGGCAATCAGCTTCCTGCTGTTCATCATCGCGATGATCTTCGCGTACGTGTACTACAAGCGCACTGTGCAGAGCGAATACCAAGGAGGTGCCATCTAACCGATGTTCGAACGATTCAGAACCGACCAAGACAGTGGATTGTTCGCCGACGAGCTTCGTCTGGAGTCGTCGGCCAGAGAGACGTTGTTCAGCCTGTTGGTGCGCGTGACGTTGGTGTTGCTGTTGATCTTCGCACTGTTTCCGTTCTGGATGATGCTCCAGACGTCGTTGAAACCACGATCAGAGATCGCACTCGCGGGCTTTCACCCGATCCCCCAGGCGTGGACGATCGAGCACTACCTGCAGATGTGGGATGTGATTCCGCTGGTTAACTACTACTTCAACAGCCTGCTCATCGCGAGCGTGACGACCGTGCTCAGCCTCACCATCGCCGGCCTGGCGGCCTACGCGTTCTCCCGCTACGAATTCCCGGGCAAGTCGACGTTCGAAGTCAGTGCGCTGGCGACGCAGATGATTCCGGGCATCCTCATCCTGATTCCGATGTTCCTGTTGTTCACGTTTCTCGGGCAAAGCGGCATCCCGATGAAAGACACGTACTGGGGTATGATCTTCCTCTACACCACCTTTACCGTCCCCTTCGCCATCTGGATGTTGCGCGGGTACATCGATACGATTCCGGCGGCACTCGAAGAAGCCGCTCGGATCGACGGGTGTAGCCGACTCGAAGCCCTCTACCGGATCGTCTTCCCGCTGGCACTGCCGGGCTTCGCTGCGACCGGGATGTTCGTCTTCCTGCTTGCGTTCAACGAAGTCCTGTTCGCCTCGGTGATGGCCCCCAACAAAGTCACGCCATTTGCCATCGGTATCTACGACTTCATGGAGGCCTACTCGACGCAACTGGGCCCACTGATGGCTGCATCGACGACGGCCTCGCTCCCAATACTGATTATCTTCGTCGCGTTCAACCGGCAGATCGTCTCCGGCCTCACCGCCGGGAGCGTCAAGCAGTAAGGCGCTCGCGACGGCATTTTGCGATCGAGAGAACGGCTCTCGCCACTCCTTTTCCGGCCAGAAGTCAGTGACTCACGAGTCAGAGCAACACGTCCCGGCACAGTCGGGCGCGAAGGCGTCGAGGACAATTTTCGGGTCCACAGTCCAGCTCGGTCACGACGAGAGCGAAGCGGGCAGATCCAATCGGGGAAAATCAGTCTCGTGACGGCTGCAGTTGTGGCTCGGTCGCGTCGATGCCTGCGCGCTCGATCCGAGCGTCGAGTGCTTGCAGTTGGTCGACGTCGATCGAGAACGCGTGATTGTCGGCGGCAAGAGCCACGCCGCCGACGACCGGGTGTTGGATCGGCTCCAGCACGTCGGGCGCCTGGAACTGTTCGGTGACGGCCGAGACGAACTGCTCGCGAACGAGCGTCGACTCTAAGAGGCCACCGACGCCGCCGACCGACACCGGGTCGGCCAAGTCGAGTTCGTCGTCGACCGCTTTGGCGGCAAGGGCGAGTTCCTCGCCGGCTTCGCGTAGCAGGTCGAGTGCAACCGCATCGCCCGCCTGTGCCGCTGCGGTGACTTCCTCGGCGAACGACGCGATGTTACCCGGCGGCTCGGCGTGTTCGTAGACGGGTTTGATGATTTCGAGAAACGAGTCGACATCAAAGTGCTGGGTTGCACGATCGGTGAGTTCCGTTTCGGGACCACGGCCGTCGAAGCCACGAGCAGCCGTTTGCAGCCCGCGCCGGGCGAGAGAGAAGCCGCTTCCTTCGTCTCCCAGAAGCCAGCCCCACCCGCTCGTTCGGACGTCGGCCCCACTCTCGTCACGACCGTACGCCGTCGCGCCAGTGCCTGCGACGACGGCAATACCCGGATCACCGGCCGTCAGCGCGTAATGAGACAGCGCGACGTCAGAGACAATCTCGAACGATTCGAGGACGTCGATGTCGGCGAGGAACTCGCGGACGACAGCCTCTTGCTCAGCGAGTTGCATCCCTGCGAACCCGAACCCACCGACGACGGGTTCCTCAATCGGGTCGGTCGGCGAAAGTGCACGTTCGATCGTTGCCGCGACGTTATCCCTGGCGGTCTCTGCCCCCACAGCGAGATAGTTGCCGGGGCCACCCTGCGCAACACCGAGTAAGTCCAGTGTCGAATCGACGGCGATGCAATCGGTAGTCGAGCCACCGGCGTCGACGCTTACAATGATCATCGGTATGGTATTCGTCGAATTTTGGTTTGTATTTTTCGGGTAGCGATCAGTCGGTCTGGCGTGACCCGCCCAGTGGAAGGGCCGATCCAGCGGTCACGAGACCGTCGGGCAGTGCCGAACGGAAACGACTGCGTACAGCCGATGCTGTTTCTCCTCGGAAGCGTTCGTCCGTGTCTCCGCTTCGGGTAACTGCGCGGTCGAACCACAGCGACCATGCCGTCAGATCCCCTCTATTTCGACGTGTTTCGACAGCTGTGGCGGGCTGTCCGGATCGTATCCCAGTTCCATCGCACCCGCGTAGGCGACCCGTTGGGTAAGTTTCAGCGCGGGGAGCAGCGTCTCGACCGATGCGGGCAATTCGATCGTCGCCGTCGCGTCGTAGCTCGTCCCGTGGGGATGAACGACGACGGTTCGTGCACCGGCGTCGCGCAACCCGTCGAGAACGTGATCCGAGACGGGTGCCCCGGCGTTGTCGAGGGCGTACCAGATCACCACGTCGCCAGCGACGTTCGCGATCGGCCCGTGATTGATTTCCAGCGTCGGCAGTGCCGTCGTATGCAACAGCATCGCTTCGCCAAGCTTGGTCGCTGCTTCACCAGCCAAGCCGTAGGCGCCTCCAGTTCCGAGGGTGTAGGCGCACTCGGCGTCCGTCAAGACGGAGACGACCTCGGAGACGTCCGACTCGATGACGGCCTCGACCCGATCGGTAGCGCCAGCCAGTGCCGTCTGCCACCCGGACCCACCGATGCGGTCGGCCAACAGGTACAACGTCGTGACGACCGCGTCGACGGATTTCGTCGCCATGACGGCCCGTTCATCGCCGGCCGGAGTCACAATCGTGTGATGGGCCATCTCGGCCAGAGTCGACCCGTCAGTGTTCGTGATCGCGACCGTCGTGGCACCGTTGTCAGCGGCAGTCTCGAGCGCTCGGATCGTCTCGGTCGTCTCACCGGATTGGGACAGTCCCACGGCGACGTCAGTCTCGCCGATCGGCGGTGACTCATAGAGGAATTCCGGAGCGTACTCCACGTGCGCGTCGACACCTGCGTTCCGGAGCAGTGCGCGGCCAACGACGCCGGACCAGTACGAGGACCCACACCCGAGAAACGTCACCCGGTCGGCACTGAGAAGTGGTTCCGCGACCCGTTCGATCGGGTCTGTGTTCGATACAACCGTTTCGATCACGTCACAACCGTCTCTAATCTCTCGATGCGCGTGCTCTCCAACCATCACGTTTGGAGTGGTATCTTCTAGGCTATAAGTTTGGGGGGTCCCGGCGGGTGAACGAACCGGCTGCGTGGTGCCAAGAGAGACGGGTTCCCCGGGACGACGCACGGCAACGCCGGCAAAAATAGTTATATTTTCTACACTTTACCGGCAGTTTGGGGCCAGATCGATGCCTGTGCGGGGAACGAGACAAAATTGAGTCATAAATTCTTTGTATTACGACGAGTATAGTCGGCTATACGCATGGCCGAGTTAGAGATAGATTCACTCACGAAAGTGTTCTCAGACGACAGTGGCGACATCACCGCGGTGGACGACCTGTCCATCACATTGCGCGATGAAGAATTTCTGGTCCTCGTCGGCCCCTCGGGGTGTGGCAAGTCGACCACGCTCCGGATGGTCTCCGGACTGGAGATTCCGACCAGCGGTGACGTCCGTATCGAGGGCCAGTCAGTCGTCGATCAGGAGCCACGTGATCGTGATATCGCGATGGTCTTCCAGAATTACGCGCTGTACCCCCACATGACGGCCCGAGAGAACATGTCCTTCGGGCTGAAGATGAGTACGGACCTCGACGAAGACGAGATCGACGAGCGCGTCAACGACGCCGCCCAGATGATGGGGATTACCGACTTGCTCGAAGACGAACCTGCAGAGTTGTCCGGCGGGCAACAACAGCGGGTGGCACTCGGACGGGCGATCGTCCGGGATCCAGCGGCGTTCCTGATGGACGAGCCGCTCTCGAATCTCGACGCAAAGCTTCGCTCCCAGATGCGAACCGAGTTGAAGTCCCTCCAAGAGGACCTCGGAGTCACGACGATCTACGTGACGCACAACCAGATCGAGGCAATGACGATGGGCGATCGGATCGCCATCCTCAACGACGGGGAACTCCAGCAGATCGGGACGCCACTCGAGTGTTATCACCGTCCCAACAACCAGTTCGTCGCAGGGTTCATCGGCGAGCCCTCGATGAACTTTCTCGAAGTGGCCGTCGAAGACGGGACCCTGGTCCACGATGCCTTCGAGTACGAGCTCAGCGCCGAGACGGCGAGAAAAGTCACGTCCAAGGACCGTCTCATCCTCGGCGTTCGGCCCGAAGACATCACGGTCAAACGTGGCGAGGATAACGGCGTCCCGGCCACCGTCGACGTGGTCGAACCACTCGGGGACCTCTCTCACGTCACAGTCGAACTGGCCGGTGACCAGTACACGGCGACGATCGACGGCAGCCGACAGTTCGGCCGTGGTGACGACCTGTCCTTGCAGTTCCCGGAAGATCGGTTGAACCTCTTTGACGCCAAGACCGGCGAGGCACTGCGCAACAGCAAGGCAACCATCGAAGAAGAAGACGCCGCGATACCCGCCTGAGAAAGCCTGAGACCGTCTCCAGACAGTTCGACACAGGCCCCATCCATCGCAGGCGGCCCGTGACACAGCTGCTCGGTCCCGTCACACGATCGTCGATTAGTCGTCGGGCATCGTGACCGGGAGCGTCCCCTTCGGAGTGCTGTCCCCGACGAGGACACTGGCGGCAGCGTCGACGGCTCCCGGTGAGTAGCCGTAGGATGTCAGGAACGGCACGTCGTCCGGACACACAGTGAGATCGTACGGGGTTCGCACTGCCAGTACGGCGATGTCGTCGGACTGGGAACAGAGCCGACGAAGTGCCGTCGCCTGTCCGGGGTTCGACCGCGCGTCGTAGGTCACAACCAGGATCTGTGCCGTCCCGTCAGTGGGGTAGTCGAACGATGCTGGATCGGACACCGTTTCTCGGCGAACGTCGACGCCACGCTCCTCGAGGGCGTCGAAGACGACAGCTGGCTCGTATCGATCGTCTTCCGCGTTCGAGCCGCGGTCGCCGGTGAAGCCGATCGCGTGTAGGGGGCGGTCGACATCGAACGGGATCACGCCGCGCTCGTCCCGAACGAGGGTGAGGCCACACTCGGCGACCGAGCGGGCGATCGACGTGGATGTTGTCGCAGACTCCTCCCACGATTGTGCCGGCGGCTCTGCGACGTTCCGTTCCTGTTTGAGCCGCTGGATTCGCCGCACCGATTCGTCGATGCTGGCTTCGGACAGACGACCGGATTCGACGGCCTCGACGACAGCCTCGATGGCGTTTCGCTGTCGGTCTGGCGTATGCGAGACCATGGCGATATCACAGCCGGCTTCGATGGCTTCGACCGCCCCATCGGTCGTTCCGACACCGTCGGCGATCGCGTGCATCTCGAGGCAGTCTGTGACGACCAGTCCATCGAAATCGAGTCGCTCCCGGAGGATTCCAGTCTGGACGGCCGGTGAGATCGTCGCGGGGCGGTCCTCGTCGTCGGTGATCGACGGGAACGACACGTGGGTCGTCATGATGGCGTCGATTCCGGCCGCGATCGCTCGTTTGAACGGGAAGAACTCCACGCGGTCGAGGCGATCGATGTCGTGATCGACGACGGGGAGGCCGACGTGGGAATCGGTCGCCGTATCACCGTGACCCGGGAAGTGTTTGCCACACGCCAAGACGTCGGCCGACTGCATCCCGGTCGCCATCTCGACGCCGAGGTCCGCGACCAGTTCTGGGGACTCCCCGAACGACCTGACGCCGATGACCGGGTTGTCGGGGTTGTTGTTGACGTCGAGGACAGGGGCGAGATTCATCGTGATACCGAGCGAACGGAGTTCGCGACCGACTGCCTGGCCCGCCTTGCGTGTGACGTGTGGATCACCACACGCACCGAACAGCATGTGACTCGGCAGCTGCGAGCCCCAGTCGAGCCGGGAGACGACTCCGCCCTCTTGGTCGGTCGCGATCAGGAGGGGTGAGCCCGCGCCGGTCGATTGGGCCAGCTCCTGCAGTGTCCGGGAGAGTGACGCGACTTGTGACGGCGACTCGATGTTTCGCGAAAAGTAGATGACGCCGCCGAGGTTGTACTCCTCGATGAGTGTGCAGACGTCATCGGTTGGTTCGGTGCCGTCGAAACCGACCATGAACAGTTGGCCGACTTTCTCCCTAAGAGACAGTTCTCCGACGTTTTGGGCGGACATACAAGCCGCGAATGCTTTCCACTCAAATAAAACTACGGGCTCGCCGGGACGCTAAGACCCCATCAATGGCAACACAGTCGCGCGACTCGGCGAGTGCCCAGTCGCCAAGGCCACCATCGGCCCCAGCCCCTGAATGTCTGCTCTCCCGGCTGACCAGTGCCAATAAGGGCCAATAGTCCCGCCATCGTGCCGCCGCTACCGGTGAGTTTCGAGTCACCAGATGAGTGCAACGACGGAGCGACCGGACGGATCGACGGGGGTCCGCGGCCGCTCATGGGAAGTTATGACAAATATTATTTTATATATAAGTAGTTATGTAATGTGTATTTATATCCGCAAATTGACGACGAAAGACCGATAATCGGGTCGCCGCTGCCCGAATCCGGATCCGCAGTACGGTAAAATTCGCGGATGGAACTGCATACAAGCACTTGACCCGCTCAAAGCACCTTCGCAAGCGCACGGAACGGTCGCCCAGTAGCCCGTCGTAGAATACAGAAAACAATATAAGATCCTGAAAAGACAAATTTATTCAAATTTTTCGCAGAAAATAGCAAATATATTCTAAAGATAACGGTTTAAATAGTGGTATACAGAGATAGTAACGGCAGTGTCGCCCCAGTATAGATTTTTGATACGTCTATAGAATAGTCTGATATATTACTATTGTAGATTTCTCCGCAGTGCACTAACGGCCAGTGGCATAGTACAGACGGTTGTCTCAACACTCTAAGGACTCCGGTCTCAGTCGTCGCTGTCGACCGTCAGGAGTCACGCCCAGCTGCGTCCGAGAGCGATACCAAACGGCGAATTGCACACCTGCATTAGGAAAGACGAAAATCACAACAACTATTTAGGACTGCTGTGAGTACCGATCATGAAGACGCACAGCCTAAACGGTTCCTGGCAGTGCCGTCAACGGCCTCACGGCGACTGGTTCGAGGGCACAGTACCAGGTGGCGTCTACACGGATTTGGTTGCCGCGGGTGAGATTCCGGACCCCTACGACGAAGACAACGAACTCGACCTCCAGTGGGTCGGCAAGACCGACTGGGAGTACCGACGCGAGTTCGAGATCGACGAAACACTGGTAGAGCAGGACCGAGTGACGCTTCGCTGTGAGGGCGTCGACACAGTAGCGACAATCTGCATCAACGAGACGGACATCGGCGAGACGTCGAACATGCACCGGATTTACGAGTTCGACGTCACTGACGCCCTCGAGATCGGGACGAACGAGATCAGTGTGGTGTTCGATTCACCCGTCGAGTACGCCATCGAACAGCGCGACGCCTACTCACACGAGGTGCCAGTGACGCAGTATCCCGTCGAACAGCCGGCACGGAACTTCATCCGGAAAGCCCAGTGTCACTACGGCTGGGACTGGGGCCCGTGCCTCCCGACGGTCGGTATCTATCGCGACATCGAACTGATCGGTCACGCAGAGCCGCGAATTACCTACGTCAAACCACAGCAGGACCACGACGGCAACGGCGTCGAACTCACGGCCGTCGTCGGCGTCGACTCACCGACCAACGGTGAGTACGCTGTAACGGTCTCGATCGCCGGGAGTGAGACGACCGAGCGGCGAGAGATCGCGGCCGGCGAGTCTGAACTCGCCGTCAGCGTGACCGTCGACGATCCGGAGCGGTGGTGGCCGCGAGGATACGGCGACCAGCCGCTGTACGACTGTACCGTCGCGATCGACGGGGCAGACAGCGCAACGACACGGGTCGGCTTCCGCGATATTTCGGTCGTCCGCGAGGTCGATGGCGAGAACGCTGAGAGCTTCTCCTTCGAGGTCAATGGCGTGGCCGTCTTCGCCAAGGGCGCAAACTGGATCCCGATAGACGCGATGTACGGCGGCGTCAGCACGGATCGCTACGACCAGTTGCTCGAAAGCGCCGCCGAGGCCAACATGAACACGATCCGGATCTGGGGCGGCGGGTACTACGAGAACGACTACTTTTACGAGCGGTGTGACGAACTGGGCTTGCTCGTCTGGCAGGACTTCATGTTCGCCTGCTCGTTGTACCCGGCCGACGACACCTTCGTCGAGAACGTGACCGGGGAGGTTCGCGATCAGGTCCGTCGGCTGGCCAGCCACCCCTCGATCGCGCTGTGGTGTGGCAACAACGAGAACGAATGGGGGCTCGAACACGGCTGGTACGGCGACAGGACAGACAGTGAGGTCCTTTTCGATGAGTACGACCGCCTCTTCGAGTCGGCACTCGCGGATGTTGTCGCCGAGGAAGATCCCACCCGACGCTACTGGCCGTCCTCGCCGTCCAGCGGTATCGAGGCAACCGATCCTCAGAATCCCGCGAAAGGCGACATCCACTACTGGGACGTCTGGCACGGTGGGAAGCCGTTCGCCGACTACCTGACGGTCGAACCGCGATTCGTCTCGGAGTTCGGCTACCAGTCGTTCCCCTCGATCGAGTTGCTGGAGACGGTGGTTCCCGAGGAATCGCTCAACCCGACCGACCCGCTGATGGAGCACCACCAGCGCCACCCGGATGGCAACGGCCTCATCCTCGCCCGGATGGCTGATCACTTCCGGATCCCGTTCGACTTCGCGGACTTCGTGTATCTGAGTCAGCTCCAACAGGGGTTTGCGATCAAGACCGCCGTCGAGCACTGGCGGCGCCTGAAGCCGTACTCGATGGGCGCGATCTTCTGGCAACTCAACGACCTCTGGCCGGTCGCGTCGTGGTCATCGATCGAATACGGCGGTGGCTGGAAGGCACTTCAGTACATGGCCAAGCGGTTCTTCGAGGACGTACTGGTGTCGTTCCACGACGACCCGGACGAGGAGAGTCTCGAACTGTGGGTGACTAGCGACGTGACCGACTCGATCGAGGGGACGGTCGAACTCGACGCGATCGCGTTCGACGGCGGCGTACTGGCGAGTCGGAGTATCGACGTCACTCTCGACGAACTCGAAAGCAAGCGGGTCGCGACCGTGAGCCCGGCGTTCGCAGATGTCCCCACGGAATCGTACCTGCTCCGAGCGACGCTATCGGCCGACGACTACACCGGCCGGAATACCGCATTCTTCGAGCCGTTCAAGCACTTGGACCTACCTGGGGCGGACGTCGACGTCACCGTCGAGGGCGACACCGTTACCCTCGAGAGCGACGACGCGGCGCTGTTCGTGGCGCTATCGGCCCCCGCACTGGCCGGGCACTTCTCGGACAATTACGTCCATCTCACGCCGGGCGAAACCCGGACGGTTTCGTTCACTGGAGAGGCAGACGGCGACGAACTCGCGTCGACACTCGGGGTGACTCACCTCGAAGACACGTACTGATCGCCCGCCGATCTTCTGGGAGTACCGACGGGCAGCTCTCACTCGAAAGACGGGAGAGGCACGAGTGTGATCTCGGGACGAAATACGTTTTTTACACTCGCCAATCCACAGAGACTCCATGGAGTATACGACGCTTGGCGAGACTGGCATGGAGGTCAGTCGGATCTGCCTGGGCTGTATGAGCTTCGGGACGAGTGACTGGCGTGAGTGGGTACTCGAAGAACCCGAATCCCGGGAGATTATCGAACGCGCGATCGACCTCGGGATCAACTTCTTCGACACCGCAAACATGTATTCCCTCGGGGAGTCCGAACGCGTCCTCGGGAACGTCCTCACCGAGTACGACCGCGAGGAGCAAGTCGTCGCCACGAAGGGCTTTTTCGAGATGGACGAGGACAATCCCAACTCGGGCGGGCTCTCCCGGAAGGCGATCGAACAAGAACTCCAGGCCAGCCTCGACCGCCTCGGCATGGAGACGGTCGACCTCTATCAGACCCATCGCTGGGATGACGACACACCGATCGAAGAGACGCTCCGAGCACTGGACGATGCCGTTCGGCGTGGGCAGACACGATACGTCGGCACCTCGTCGATGTGGGCCTACCAGTTCGCCGACGCACTCGCGACCAGCGAGCGACTGAACCTGGAACGGTTCCAGACGATGCAAAACCACTACAACCTGCTGTATCGCGAGGAAGAACGCGAGATGCTGCCACTCTGTGAACGCGAGGGGATCGGCGTCATCCCGTGGAGTCCGCTGGCTCGTGGCTATCTGACTCGACCACACGAAGAATTCGACGCGACGACCCGTGGCGAGACTGACGGCCACGCTCGCAAACACCCCTACTTCGAGGGGGGTGGCCGGGAAATCAACGACCGCGTCGCGGAACTGGCCGACCAGAAGGGCGTAACGATGGCCCAGATTGCCCTGGCATGGCTCCTCCACCAGGACGCCGTCGACGCACCGATCGTCGGCACCACCAGCGTCGAGCACTTGGAAGATGCCGTCGAGGCCCTCGAAATCGATCTCAGCGAGTCCGACCAGCGGTACCTTAAAGAGCCGTACGAACCCGTACCAGTGTCCGGTCACGAGTGAGACGGCGGCCGTGTTCGCCGGTCGAAACGCTTCTTGCAGTCGCGTTCGACGCCGGGTATATGGTCCTCCAGATCGTCCTGCCGGCCGTGTTGCTGTTCGCGTTCATCATGATCTCGGCCGACGCCGGGGCGCTCAGAGCACTCGAGGTGTACTTCGACCCCGAAGCCGACAGTATCTTTCTCTCCGACGATCGCGGGCCGCCACAACGGTGACGGGATCGAGCAGCGAGTCACAGCCAAACCCGTAGTATATAGGCCGACGGACCGACAGCCAACCCATGGCAGAGATCGATATCTCCGGGGACGACGATGACCCGGACGTAAACGTGTCTGCATCGGGATCACGGCTGCCCTCCTTCCTGGGGACGCGGTTAGTGATCCTCGCAATCGTGGTCGGTGTGCTGTATCTCGTGCGGCCGCTGATCCACGGGATCGTCTATGCAACACTGTACACGCCATCCGGACTGGTACTGTTCGGTGGTACCGCCGTCACGGCACTCGTCCTGTGGTTCCTCCCGCCCTGGCGGCTCGAACGTGACGAGAAGCGACGCAGTATGGTGTCAGTGCTGTTCGAAGACGACGAGTCACCAGCCGGAGACGTCCTCGCAAGTAGCGGGTCAGCGATGCGGAAACTTCGCATCTTCGGCGGGATCGTGACTGTGCTGTTCGTCCTCTCGGTTCTCGTCGGAATCCCAGCGGGGGCACTCGAACAGCGGACACTTGCCCAGCAGACGATGGCCGATGCGACTGAATTGGATGAGTTCCCGCAGGCGAACGCGAACAACCCGCGCGTGGTGCCACGCGAAGTCTCTGACGTGACGACCCGCGGGTCGGTCTCCTATCGGACACACCGTCTCGGGGCGAGCGACATCGCCAGACAGGAAGACGGCTCGCTGGCGTGGTCGTATCCGATCGAACCCGACGGGGCCAGAAACAAGCTGCTTGAAAATCAGCGGGGCGTCCTCGTCGCCAACATGACCTCGATGGACGAACAACAAATCACCGTCTACGAGGCCGATTTCACACACGGTGAAGGCATGTGGCTCCACCGCTCGGCCCGGTGGAACGTCAAGCTCGGCGGGTATCTCTCGAAGTACAACGACGAAGCCGTCGAGTTCAGCCACGACGGACAGCCCTACCTCTATTACCCGAAGACGGGCCACGAGTGGCACCTGCTCCCGTTGCCACACACGACACCGAAGTGGAACGGTGGGGCCTTGGTCCACCCAGACGGGACGATCGAGCACCTCACGCCAGAGCAAGCACAGGAAAACGAAATTCTCGACGGCCAGCGGCTCTATCCGATGACGTTGACCCGATCCGAGATGGGGTCGCTCGGGTACCGTGAGGGGATCATCAACCAGTTGCCCGTCGTCGGCGCTCACGAGGGGCAAATCGAAGTCGCAGCCCTCCCGGAGGGAGCCAACAACGAACAGCCGTTCGTAATCGACCTCGAAGGCGAGCGGATGTCCTACGTCACGGCGATGGAACCGTACGGCGAAGATACGCGTGGGCTGGACGAAGTGTGGCTCGCCGACGCAGAGACGGGCGAATACACCTTCTTCGGGACTGACGAGGAGACGCTGACTGGTCCCGAACGGGCGATGGGGATCGCTCGAAACGAAGACTCCCAGACTGGCTGGGGCGACAACTTCGTCGTCACCGAGCCAGTCCCGGTGACAGTCGACGGTGACCTCTGGTGGCACATCAAGGTCGCACCGACCGACTACACCGACGTGACGCGGAACGTCTTCGTCAACGCTGATGCGAACAACGCGATCGAACTCAGCGACGACACCGCAATCCGGGAGTTCATCCGGGGTGACATCGACGAAGACGAACTCACCGCCGGCGAGAACGGCACGGATGTCCAGCCGGCACCGGACGGCGAGGACGTACTCTACTACGTCCTGATCACGAATGACAACGGTGAAGTCGTCGATCGGATCCCCGTCAAAGCGGGCCAGGATACCCAGATCGTCGCGCCAGGGGACGAACGCGCGACCGACAACGAGACGGCAAACTGACGGGGCAGTCGGGACACCGATCGTTCGAAAATAGTCCAGCCGCGTTCCCTACTCGGCGTCTGCAGGCACGTCGAAGTCGTGGAAGTGTTCGCCGTTCTCCTTGCTCAGGATGTGTAGCGCGGCTGCCGCGCCGTCGCCCGCCGAAATGATGGCCTGCCACTCTTCGGCCCGGACCATCGCGCCCGTCGCGTAGGCATCCGCGACGCTGGTCTCCATCTGGACGGAGACGTCGACGACACCCTCGTCGGTGGTCGCACAGCCCAACTCCTCGGCCAGCGAGCGGTCAGCACCGGTCGCCAGAACGACGTACTCGGCTGTGTACTCGCTGTCCTCGGTTTCGACAGTGAATCCCTCGTCTGTCTCTGTGACGGCCGTGACTGGTTCGTCTTGGGAGCGGTTGACGCCGAACGCCTCGACTTGCTCCCGAGAGACGTCCATGAACTCGCTGCCGTCCATCGACTCGATGCCGAGGTAGTTGAACAGGTGAGCTTTGTGCATCCAGGTCTCGTCGGTGTCAAAAACCGTCGTCTCCAGGCCGTTTTTTGCAGTGAACAGTGCCGCACTCAGGCCGGCGGGACCGCCGCCGACGACGATGACATCTGCCATACGAGAAGAACAGTATCGCCGCCCAGATAAGCGTTGGTTCGACGACGATCCAAACCGCTCGATGCACGACCAAAGCGGGACCGAACGACGCCACCTTCCGGGGAGACTGGCAGCGTCGACCGATACCGTGGGCGAGTCCGCGTTTACGCACGCTAAACGCCGGGTACCCGACGCGAGCGGGCCACATATCGCGGCTTGCAGAGCCAGCAGTGTCCCACCACCGTTAAGCGATGGCCGAACGGAGGGGCGGGTGATGACAGACACCGACCCGACGACTGGATCAGCCAACGAGGCCGAGGGTCCCGAGTCTGGGCGGAGCGGGGCCAAACACCAAGAGCGCTCACGGCCGGACGCCACCGAGAAGAGCGACACCGCCGCGACGGTCGATCGGGCACCGCTCCAGACCGATACCCGGACGGTCGAAGCACGGGTGCGCTGGAAGTGGCTGTTGAGTGCTGTCTTGGCCGCCGCCGTCGTCGGCATCGTGATCGGGGCGCTCAGTGTCTTTGGCTTCGAGTGGGGGCCGCTGCCCGGTGTCGGTGCCTTCGTCCTCGTTGCCGTCCTCGGTGGCCTCTACGTCGTCGTCTTGTATCGCTCCTGGGAGTATCAAGTGCGGGAGGACGCGCTGTATCTCGAACGCGGCGTGGTCACGCACGTCACGAGCGTGATCCCGTTCGTGCGGATCCAACACATCGATACGAGCCGCGGGCCGGTCGAACGTGCCCTCTCGCTGTCCTCGCTGGTGGTCTATACAGCCGGGTCACGCGGAGCCGACGTGACGATTCCGGGACTGACACCGGCCGAGGCCGAGGAGCTACAAGATCGGCTGAAAGTGCTCGCAAAGGACACCGCAGACGAGGACGCCGTCTGACTATGCGACTCGATCCCCTCTCGATCCCCTACCGAATCGCCGAGAACAGTGTTCGAATTGGCGGCGCGATCGTCCTCGCCGGCGTGGCGGGGTCCGGTGGGTCCGGTGGGAGCTTCCTGCAAGGTGCGGTGATCTTTGTCGGCCTCGCTGCCATCGGCGTCGCGCTGGTCGCGGGCTGGGAGGTTGCCTACCACCGACGCTTTCGCTACGAACTCACGGGCGATACCTTCGACATTCACTCGGGCGTGCTCTCGAAACGCGACCGGGAGATCCCCTATCACCGCATCCAGAACGTCGACCTCCGTCAAAACGTGATCCAGCGCCTGCTCGGGATCGCCGAAGTCCGCCTGGAAACAGCCGGTGGCGGCCAGACGGAGGCCCAGTTGCAGTACGTCAACCGGGAAGAAGCGAGCCGACTCCAGGAGGAAGTCCCACGCCGTCGAGGCAGCGACGACAGCGAGGATGTCGACGGCCAACAGCAGCCAGCGGCCGCTTCCGGGCGAACACTGTTCGCGATCACGCCCCGAGAACTGGGGATCCTGGGCATCGTCTCGATGGACCTGCGGCTCGTCCCGCTGTTGCTCGGGGCACTCTCGATTTTCGGGCCGACGATGATCGCCGAGATCGTTCCCGACACCGAGCAGTTGTTCCTCGTCGGCCCGATCGTCGGGGTCGGGGCGATCGTCGCCACGGCAGTATTGAGCGGCATCATCTCGGTGTTGCGCTATTACGACTTCCAGTTATATCGGCGCGGAGAGGAATACCGCTACGAGCGGGGTCTCCTCCAGCGATTCAGTGGGTCGATCCCCGTCGAGAAGGTCCAAACGTTGTCGATCCGTGAGAACGTCCTCGCACGGTGGCTGGGGTACGCCAGCCTGACGATCGAGACGGCTGGGTATTCGCCCGAACAGGGCAGCGGTGCACGGTCACAGGCGGCGATCCCGATTGCCGAACGCGACCGGGTGCTAGAACTGGCTCGCTCGATCGAGCCGATCGAGGAGTTCACGTTCGAACGGCCGCCCAAACGGGCGCGACAGCGATATGCGGCCCGGTACCTGCTCGTCGTCGGTGTGCTGGTCGCGGGGGCCTACGCGATAACGCTCCATCCCGACGTAGCCGGTCCGTGGTACCTGACCGCCCTGCTCGCCGTCGGAGTCCCCATCGCCGCCCATCTCAAGTGGCGCCATCGTGGGTACTACCTCGGCGAGGAGTACGTCATCACGCGCAATGGTTTCTGGAGCCAGCGGATCACGATCGTTCCCGCCTATCGCGTCCAGACGGTCGTCAGTTCCCGGTCGATCTTCCAGCGGCGTCGTCGACTGGCGTCGGTGGTTATCGACACGGCAGGGTCGAGTAGTCTGCGCGGTGACGATGCCGTCGCCGCAGACATCGACGATGCCGTCGCGACAGAACTTCGAGAGGCTGTCGGCGATCGACTGCAAACAGCACTGACCACGCGTCGATCCGAAACCAGCGAGCAGTCCGAGCCAGCGTCTGCTTGAGGACACCTGAGAGTCGGCGAGTCGTCCCGGATCGAGACGTCACCAGCCGGCCAAACAGCTAAGGGAATCGCCCGACCCACCGGAAGTATGCAAGACTCGGTGCTGAGTCGGTTGCGAAGCGTGGCGGCCCCGAAACAGTTGGGATGGACCTGGGTGGTGAGCTGATCGTGCCGGCGATCGAAACCGACGGCCTCACCAAACGCTACGGTGACCTGCGGGCGCTGTCTTCGCTCTCGCTGTCCGTCGAGCAGGGGTCGTTGTTCGGGCTGCTCGGCCCGAACGGATCGGGCAAGACCACGACGATCGGCCTGTTGACAGGCCAGCACCAACCGGACGCAGGCAGCGCACGCGTCCTGGGAATCGATCCCGTCGCGAGTCCGCTCGACGTCCGGGAAGCGGTGGGCATTCTTCCCGAGCGGGAGGATCCACCGAGTTTCCTGACGCCGCGGGAGTACCTCCGGTTTGTCGGTGATGTTCGGGACCGAGACGACATCGACGATCGGATCGGAGAGTGGGCACAGCGCCTGGAGTTCACGGCGGCCCTCGACACCACCGCGGCGGCCCTCTCGGAAGGCCAGCGCCAGCGCGTGATGCTCGCCCAGGCGTTCGTCCACGACCCCGACCTCGTGTTCATCGACGAGCCGCTGGTCAATCTCGACCCGATCCTCCAAGAACGGGTCAAAGAAGAATTGCGCGCCTATCGTGAGGCCGGGAACACGGTCTTTCTGTCGACGCACTTCGTCGATGTCGCCGCCGACCTCTGTGATCGCGTCGGGATCCTCGACGGCGGACACCTCCAATCGACGAGGGACACGACGGCCCTCGACACCGACGACCTTCGTGAGTACTTCGTCGAAACTGTCGAGAAGAGTGCGGGATCGACGGCACGTGGGTCGCGTGGATCGGCCACCGGAGCCGACGATAGCAGCCAAGCGGGGGCCACAGACACGTGAGTCTCCTCGGTGAAATGATTCGCGAGGAGTGGCGACTGCATACACAACTGTTTGGTGGTCGCCGGTTTGGCGCGTTCCCGCTTGCGGTGTTCGCTCTCGCTGCCGTCGGGCTCTCACTCCTCTCCGATCTCGGCGTGGGTCGTGGGACCGTCGTCGGTGGCCTGCACGTCCTCGTGGCGTTTCTGGGGCTGCAAGTTGGAACGATCGGCCTGATCGGACGGGACGCGATGGAAGCCGTGTTTGGCGAACTGACGTTGCTCGTCAGCAGTTACCGGACGCTCCCGATATCCTGGCGCCGACTCCTGGCGACGTTCGTCCTCAAAGACCTGCTGTACTACTCGGGACTCGTCGTCGGGCCACTGGCGATCGCTGACGCCGTTCGAGCGATCGTCGCGGGGACGTCCCTGGGAGAGGTCCTCTTGTTGTGGGTGACGCTGGCCGGAGCGTTCGCGCTTGGGGTCACGGTGAGTCTCGCAGCGGTCGCCATCGGCACACGGAGTCGGCTCGCGCTGGTGGCCGTGATCGGCCTGTTCGCTGTGGCGATCTTCGGCACTGACATCGAGTTCCTTGCGTTTACGCCGGCTGCCTTTTACGGAGACCCCACGCTCGCGACTGGCCTTCGCGGGGCGACGCCACTGGTCGTGAGTGGTCTCGTCGCAGTTGTGTTGTTCGAACCGGTCGAGTCCGGACAGCGACCCGCAAGCTGGGTCCCGGCCTTGCCGGTGGGCTATGGTGTCGCCGGCCGAACGCTCAGGGAGGTCGCCCGCTCGGGTGGGTCTGTCTGGAAAGTCCTGTTCTCACTGTCGGTCTTCGGGGCGGTGACGGGCTGGTTGCTGGTCGTCGTTGCCGACGCCGCAGGGCTTGAAATTGCTCCCGGTATCGCCTTCGGGACGCTACTGGGGCTGGGAACGTTCACGACCTATGCCTGGGTGATGCAGTTCGACACACCCGGAGAATACCGTCGCTACCCACTCCCAGCGAGGCGACTGTTGGGTGGCAAATTGCTCGCGTTTCTCGCCCTGGCAGTCCCGAGTGGGCTGGTCGTGCTCGGGGCGGCCAGCCTGTGGTTTCGGCCCCAGGACTTGCTGGTGGGCGTGTTCGTCTTCCCGGCGGTTGCAGTGTACGTCTTTGGCGTCTCGGTACTGCTCGCCGGGCTGTCACCGACGGCCCTGCTGTTCGACGTGGCCCGGTTTTCTCTCTTTGGCGTGGGGATAGCGATGGTTGCAGTCCCACTCGTTGTCCTGGCGCTCGTCGCGGGACGGTACCCGACGATTGCACCGCCCCTGGCGGTCGGGATCGCCCTGCTGGCAGGCGTCGTGGGGATCGCAGTTGCGGATCGGGCCGGGCCACGCTGGCGAGATCGGACACGAGGCTAGGCCGACCCGAATCGATCACACAGTAAACAGAACCATTTTCTGCTGGGCATCGAAATACGCATACGACTCGGTGGGTACCCGGAATCCGGGGCGAGACCGAACAGGAGCTGACAACGATGGCTAACACGATACCGATTCGAACACTCGTCGTCGACGATAGCGAGTTCTTCGCGGAGATGACCGCCGAAACGTTGCGGACCGATCACGATATCGATACGGTCGCGGAGACATCCGTCGAGGACGCGTTAGCATTGCTCGATGACGAGCCGATCGACTGCATCGTCAGTGACTACGAGATGCCTGATCGCGACGGCCTGGATTTTCTAGAATCCGTCCGCGAGCAGTTCGGGGATATCCCGTTTATTCTCCTGACCGGCCGCGGTGACGAGACGATCGCCAGCGAGGCCATCGCGAGAGGGGTCGCGGACTACCTGCTCAAGCTCGAAGTCGTCGAGGACCAGCAGTACGGTCGACTGGCAAATCGAATCAGCAAGGTAGTCTCCCAACAGCGCGCCCAGCGGAAACACGAGTTACTCGTCGAGAACTCGCCTGACGCCATCGCTCAGGTCGCTGCCGACGGGGAGTTACTGACGGTCAATCCCGCCCTGGCGGCCATCGTCGATGCCGACCCAGCTAGCCTTGCGGGACAGCGCCTCCAGTCGGTACTGGGCGAGGTGGGCCGATCCAGGCTCGAAACGGGTCGCCAAGCCCTCGAAAACGACGCGACAGAGGGGTGCGAAGACGTCTACGGAGAGCGTCGCTATCACAACCTGTTCGTCCCGGTCGACGTGCGTGAGGATCGCCGATCGTTCCAGATGATCTCCCGAGATGTCACCGAGCGAGTCGAACACGAGCGCGAGGTCCGCCACCAGAGCGAGCGACTCGAAACGTTTGCCAGCGTCGTCAGCCACGATCTTCGCAATCCCCTGACCGTCGCGTTGAGTTCCCTCGAACTGATCGAACGCGACTGTGACGTCGACCCGGCGATCGCCGATCGGGTGGACCGATCGCTGACGAAAATGGAGCACATCATCGACGACGTGCTGGCGCTTGCACGACAGGGCCGGGCCGATCACGACCCGGAGCCGGTATCCCTCTCGACGGTTACCGATCGCGCCTGGGAGAACGTCGCCAGCGACGGGGCGACCGTCTCAGTCGAGACCGGACTAACGCTTGCGGCCGATCCCGGCCGTCTCCAGGAGTTACTCGAACACCTGTTCGAGAACGCAAGCAACCATGGTGGTTCGACTGTCGCCGTCGAAGTGGGAGCGCTCGAGGACGGGTTCTACGTAGCCGACGACGGCGAGGGCATCCCGGCGGACGATCGTGAGCACGTGTTCGACCTCGGGTTCTCGACCAGTCAGAAAGGGACGGGGATGGGGCTGTCGATCGTCGAACAGATCGCCGCCAGTCACGACTGGTCGATCGGCGTCACGGCAGCGGACAGCGGCGGCGCACGGTTCGAGATCACGGGCGTCGATGTCCGCGAGACAGACAGCGCGTGATCTCGCCGAACCGTCGCGGTTTTGCCTGCCACTACCCTAGTCGTCACGATGACACTCGCCGGTGCAGTAGTCGACCTCGACGGCACAGTCTACCGGGATGGCGAGGCGATCGACGGCGCAAGCGACGGGATCGATCGCCTGCGCGCGGCGGGCAGAGATGTCCTCTTCGTCTCGAACAGTCCCGTCCACAGCCCCGAATCCTACGTCGATCGACTCGCAACCATCGGCGTCGAGACCAGCCCGGAGCAAGTTCTCTCTTCCGGGGTCGTCACGGCCGAGTTTCTCGTCGACGAACACCCCGACGACACCGTCTTTCTGATCGGTGACGACGGACTCGGCGAGCAGTTGCGCGCGGCCGGCATCACCTGCAGTGAGGACCCGGCCGAGGCCGACGTCCTCGTGGCCTCCTACACGACAGCCTTCGACTACGACGACATGGTGGATGCTCTTCGCATCCTCGAACGGCCGGTCCCGTTCTACGGGACTGATCCGGACCGCACGTTCCCCGGCGCTGACGGCAAGCCCCTGCCAGGATCGGGGTCGATCGTCCGCGCGATCGCTGGGACGGTCGGGCGCGATCCGGACCGAATCTTCGGCAAGCCATCGGCACTGATGGTCGACGCCGTGGGGCAGCGATTGGCGGGACCGACCGAATCGTCTCTCGTGATCGGTGATCGCCTCGGAACTGATATCGCACTCGGTGAGCGAGCCGGAATGACGACCGTCCTCGTCCGGACTGGGATCGACGACGGGCCGGACCCCGACGGCGATATCTCGCCGGATTACGTGATCGACTCGCTGGGCGACATCGAGACGGTTCTGGCGGATCTGTAGGGACCGCGCCCAAGCGACCGTCGAGCGCGACCGCCGGCAAAAGCTTATATCACTATCGACCAGTATGATAGCTGCGCAACACGCGCAGTGATTCACATGGATGGGAAACGACTGTTGATGATTGTCGGAGACTTCGGCGAAGACTACGAGATCATGGTACCGTTCCAGGCCTTACAGATGGCCGGCCACGAGGTCGATGCTGTCTGTCCGGAAAGGGAGGCCGGAGAGACGATCAAGACGGCGATCCACGACTTCCGTGGCGACCAGACGTATCTCGAAACGCGTGGCCACAACTTCGAACTGACGGCGACGATGAGCGAGATCGATCCGACCGAGTACGACGGCCTGGTCGTTCCGGGCGGGCGAGCACCCGAGTACCTCCGTGGCTACGACGAGGTGATCGAGGCAGTCCAGCATTTCTTCGAGGCCGACAAGCCCGTCGCGGCGATCTGTCACGGTCCGCAGATCCTCGCGGCCGCGGACGTTCTCGACGGCTACGAGATGACAGCCTATCCCGCCGTCCAAGCGGAAGTCGAGGCCGCTGGCTGCTCGTGGGTCGAGGGCGTCGCCCGCGACCGAAACCTGGTGACGGGCCAGGCCTGGCCGGACCACCCCGAGTGGCTCGCGGCGTTTCTCGATCTGCTCGGGACCGACATCGAACACGGTGCGGTCGCGGCAGCCGACGACTAGATCGATCCAGCTCAGGCAGGGGTGAGCCGGTAGACGGCACCGGTCGAACCCGTCACCTGGCCCCGCTCGCTCGTACAGACGTACACCGCTCCGGTAGCGTCGCGTCCAAAGCCAAGCACCTGGGACCCGACGGCCTCTGATTCGATCGGAACCGCAGCGGTCTGCCAGGGACCGTCCTCGGTCGGTGTCGCGACGAACAACTGACCGTCAGCCTGCCAATCGGCGAAGACGTATCGTCCGGACAGGCCGGGCATCGCCTCGCCAGCGTAGACGTATCCGCCGACGACCGCGACGCCACTGACCGGCTGGCCGCTGTGGGGGTATTCGACGACCGGATCGATCAGTGGCTCGCCGTCGGGGGTGTCCGCGGGACAGGAGTCGGGTGACGAGCCCGGAGAGTCGGTGCCGAAGCAGTGGCGGCCTTCCCGGACGTTCCACCCGTAGTTGCCGCCAGCCCGGACGTGGTTGATCTCCTCGAATCGATTCTGCCCGACGTCGGCGGCGTATAGTTCGCCGTCGTGAAAGGACATCCCCCACGGGTTCCGCAAGCCCCAGGCGAAGTGCTCGTCTAGGCCCTCACGGCCGAGAAGTGGATTGGCCTCGGGAACGCTGTACGGGTCCTCTCCCGTGTCGGTCACGTCGATCCGGAGGATGCTGCCCAGCAGGTTCGCCGTCACGTCCTGTCCGTTCCCGCCCGCATTGGCGTCGTACCAGTCGGCGACGTGGCCGGTGCCGACGTCGTTACCGCCACCGCCGTCACCGACGCCGACGTAGAGATACCCGTCGGGGCCAAAGGCGATCGCTCCGGCGTTGTGGTTGCCCTGGGGTTCGGGAATCTCTAAGATCGCCCGCTCGCTGTCGGGATCGGCGACGAGTGTCTCTGCGTCTAGTCTGAACGACGCGAGCACGAACGTGTGTGAGTGGCTGTCCGGCGTTGCCTCGCGTGGTGGGGCACTGTATCGCACGAACAGCCGCGGATCGGCCGGATAGTCCGGGTGGACGGCGATCCCGAGCAGCCCCCGTTCTTCGTAGCCCGACAGCGAGACCATCCGATCGCGGATATCGAGGACTGGTCGTTGGCGGGTTTGGGCGTCCGCGATGGCCTGGACTGTCCCGGCTTGATCGGCGACAAGTGCCGTCCCGTCGGGCAAAAACTCGACGCCGATCGGGGCGGTGAATCCGTCGGCCAAGCGCTCGACACCCACGGCCGAGGGCAGTTCTCCAGTGGCCGTCTCTGTGGACGGTGTGTGGGACGTGGCGTCTGGTTGTGTCGCTGCGGACGGCGAGTTGGGCGTCCCATCGTCGGTCGGCTCCCCCACACAGCCGGCCAGTCCGCCCACGATCGCGGCCACGCCCGACGCGAGGAGTGTCCGTCGAGTGGGACGTAAAGACATACCATTTTTGTCGGGCCACGCGGAGTTAACCGTTCGGTCCGGCCAGACCGGTGCCGAAACCGACTGTCAGGAGAGCCAAACACGTATAGATGCGGGCCACACAGTGACGGCCATGCGTGGACTCGACGACACTGATCGAGAGATCCTTCACCTGTTGCTCGAAGACGCCCGGCGACCCTACAGCGACATTGCCGAGCAAGTCGACCTCTCGGCCCCAGCCGTCTCCGATCGGGTCGATCGCCTCCGAGAGATGGGACTCATCGAGCGGTTTACCCTCGACGTCGATCGATCGATGCTTCGAGAGGGCACCCCGGTACTGATCGAATTGACGCCCCAACCCGAGGCGACCGGCATCTCGGGGAACCTAGCTGGGGCCGCGGCCGTCGAACACGTCTTCCGGACGGCCGACGGGACAGTGTTGGTCGTCGCCCACGTCGACCGTCGCAACGTCCGGGGGTTCCTGGGCGAGCAACTCGATCTGACGGCGATCGACGCCATCGACGTCCGGATGCTCGCCGACAGCCAGTGGACGCCCCAGCTTGGTGCGGGCGAACTCGCGCCGGCCTGTGCCGAATGTGGGAATACGGTCACCAGCGAGGGAGAAACTGCGACACTTGACGGCGACGTCTATCACTTTTGCTGTCCCTCCTGTCAGAGCAAGTTCGTCGATCGCTACGAGGAACTGGCCGCCAGGGCGGAGTAACGCGGCCGGACAGCGGCACCGTTAACGGGCCCCTCTTCGAAACCCCGGTACGATGAGTTCGATCAAGCGACTCGTGCTGGACTTGCTGAAGCCAAACGACGTCGAAAACGTCACCTTCGCCCGCAAACTCGCCGGATTGGAGGGTGTCGACGGCGTAAACGTCTCGCTGCTGGAATCCGACAAGGAAGTCCAGAATCTCAAGATCACGATCGAGGGCCAGGATATCGACGAGACCACCGTCGCGGAGACGGTCGAACAGTTGAGTGGCACGATCCACTCTACCGACGAGGTGGCCTGCGGGAGCCGCCTCGTCGAGGAAAGCGAAACCCATCAGGACTAACCGTGTCTTCCAGACTCGCCACGCTCCGGGAACTGCTCGAAGACGAGGACGTCCGGTCGATCTCCCGGCGGTACTTCATCTCCAACGGGTTCGACGGAACCTTGACCAGCATCGGCATCATCGTCGGCTCGTTCCTGGGCGGCAGCACCAATATGGAAGTCATCCGGATCGTCGCCGGCGGGACGGTCGGCCTGGCGGCCTCGGGCGTCTGGAGCGTCTGGGAGATCGAACGCGCCGAGAAACTGGCCGAGCTCAAGCGCGTCGAGGCACAGATGCTCACCGACCTCGAAGAGACACGCCTGCACGATCACAAGGCCGACGCCCGGAAGGTCAACGCGGCCATGAGCGGACTCGGCCCGACGATCGGGATGTTGTTGCCGATCGTGCCGTACTTCTTCGTCGGCGTCGCCCTCTCGATGCTGTGGGCGACGGTGATCGGTGTCCTCGTCGGCGTCGGGCTCCTGTTCGTCTTCGGGGCGTACATGGGCAATCTCTCGGAGCAAAACTGGGTAATCGCCGGCCTGCGGACGGGACTCGTTGGCCTCGTCGTCGGTGCGATCAATATCGGCCTCCCGGGATAGCCCGATTCTCACAGCTTTGGCGGTGTCCCCACTTTACATTCGAAATTCCATCCCCAGATAGTGGCGAGAATATGAGGGGAAAGCCGAATGAACGAGGAGACCCTAAATGGAGACAATGACAGCCCGACGAACGACCAGACTGGAACTTTCGGGGTTGAGTTGTGCCAATTGCGCCGGCACCGTCGAGGAGCGGGTCGGCGAACTCGGGGGCGTCGAGTCAGTCGATGCGAACTTCGCCACCGAGGAGGGAACAGTGACCTACGACGCCGAGGAGACGTCGTTGGCCGAGATTTACGACACCATCGACGAGGCGGGCTACGGGGCGGCCACAGAGACAGTGACAGTTGGTATCACGGACATGTCGTGTGCGAACTGTGCCGAGGCAAACGAGACGTCACTCGAAGACACGCCCGGTGTGATCGGGGCCGACGTCAACTACGCGACCGACGAGGCCCAGGTGCGCTACAACCCCGCCGACGCCTCGCTGGCCGACCTCTACGACGCCATCGAGGCTGCCGGGTACACGCCTATCGAGGAAGATGACGACGAGGACGTCTCCGATCAGGAACGGCAGGACCTCGCCCGGACCGCCGAAATACGGCGACTCCGCCGGCTGACGCTGCTGGGTGGGGCGCTGTCGGTCCCGCTGCTGGTCATGCTCGTCGATCACGTCTTCGGGCTCGGGGTGCTTCCCGAATCGGTCGGGCCGGTCGGGACGCCCTGGATCGCGTTCGCGCTGGCGACGCCCGTCCAGGTGCTGTTGGGCAAGGAGTTCTACGAGAATTCCTACAACGCCCTGGTCAACAACCGGACGGCGAACATGGACGTCTTGATCGCGCTTGGCTCTTCGACGGCGTACCTCTACAGCGTCGCCCGTCTGCTCGGGTTCCCCGGCAGCGGCTACTACTTCGACACCGCGGCGCTGATCCTCGTGTTCATCACGCTGGGCAACTACCTCGAAGCGCGCTCGAAAGGCCAGGCGAGTGACGCGATCAGGGAGTTGCTCCAACTGGAGGCCGACACCGCGACGGTGATCCGCGAGGACGGAACGGAAGCAGAGATTCCGCTCGAAGACGTCGCCGTCGGCGACCGGTTGAAGGTTCGACCCGGCGAGAAGATTCCGACCGACGGCGTGGTGGTGGATGGAACAAGTGCGGTCGACGAGTCGATGGTCACCGGCGAGTCCGTGCCCGTCGAGAAAAGCGAGGGCGAGGAAGTGATCGGTTCGACGGTCAACGAGAACGGCGTCCTCGAAATCGAGGCCACCAGGGTCGGCGAGGAGACGGCGATCCAGCAGATCGTCACGCGCGTCAAGGAAGCCCAGTCCCGCCAGCCCGAGATCCAGAACGTCGCCGACCGGATCAGCGCCGTCTTCGTCCCCGCCGTCATCGGCAACGCCGTGCTCTGGGGACTCCTGTGGTTCCTGTTCCCCGACGCGCTGGCCGGGTTCGTCGACGCGCTGCCGTTGTGGGGCCTGGCCGCTGGCGGGCCGACGGCAGTCGGGATCGGCGAGTTCGCCGTCGTCGTCTTCGCCTCGGCCGTGCTGATCGCCTGTCCCTGTGCGCTGGGGCTGGCGACGCCCGCAGCGACGATGGTCGGCACGACCATCGGTGCCCAAAACGGCGTCCTGTTCAAGGGCGGGGACGTCCTCGAACGCGTCCGTGACGTGGATACGGTGGTCTTCGACAAGACCGGGACGCTGACCGAAGGCGAGATGGAACTCACCGACGTGATCGCCCTCCCAGAGGCAGACCGAACCGCGGCGGACGGCGGGACGCTGGAAGCCGAGCAGAGCGTGACCGAATCGTTCGTCTTGGAAGCCGCTGCCAGCGCCGAGCGGGGGAGTGAACACCCACTCGCCCACGCGATCGTCGCTGGCGCTCGCGAGCGCGGGCTCGAACCAGCCGAGCCCGACGAGTTCGAGAACGTGCCCGGCCACGGGGTGCGTGCCGAGACCGACCACGGCGAGGTGCTGGTCGGCAACCGAAAGCTGATGGCCGACAACGGGATCGATCCCGAACCGGCCGCCAAAGCCATGGAACGGCTCGAATCGGCGGGCAAGACGGCCATGCTGGTCGCCGTCGACGGGCGGCTGGTCGGGGTCGTCGCCGACGCGGATACAGTCAAAGACTCGGCGGCCGAGGCAGTGAGTGCGATTACGGATCGTGGCACCGACGTCTGGATGATCACCGGCGACAACGAACGCACCGCACGCGCCGTCGCCGATCAGGTGGGGATCGACCCGGAGAACGTCAAGGCAGCGGTCCTGCCAGACGAGAAGGCCGACGCGATCGAGGAGATCCAGGCCGACGGCCGGCGCGCGATGATGGTCGGGGACGGCGTCAACGACGCCCCGGCACTGGCGGCGTCGTTCGTCGGGACGGCCATCGGCTCTGGCACCGACGTGGCCATCGAGGCCGCCGACGTGACGCTGATGCGTTCGGACCCGCTGGACGTTCTCAAAGCGATCAGAATTTCCGCGGGGACGCTCTCGAAGATCAAGCAGAACCTCTTCTGGGCACTGGGGTACAACACGGCGATGATCCCGCTTGCCTCTATCGGACTGCTCCAGCCGGTGCTCGCGGCCGCGGCGATGGCGATCTCCAGCGTCTCGGTGCTGACGAACAGCCTACTCTTCCGCCGGTACGATCCCGAAGCTGAGTACAAGCTCCTGGGACTGTTCGGACGCTGAATCCCGGGCTGCCGGCCTCGTTCACCACCAGTATTTTCACTTCGTACAAGTCTGCGCTATCGTTTGCGGGACGACTTTTGTTGTGCTTACTTGTAAAGACCCCAAATTACAGGGACACTAGTTGATCCTATATACTGGCAAAAGAGACGAGTTGACGACTGTAGCAACGTGAGAGTTTCGGGAAATATTGTGGAGAGTTTGCAATACTTTGAAAACCCTTTTGTGGGCGCGGCTGATACCCACAATCGATACACATGGCCGACGTTGACTTCCCAGAACCGGACGTGCTGCCCGAGACGATCGAGCCTGCGACGTTGAAGACCCGGATCGACGACGGGGATGCCGTCACGATCCTCGACGTCCGAATGAGCGGTGAATACGACGAGTGGCACATCGATGGCGAGTCCGTCGAGACGACCAATGTGCCGTACTACGAGTTTCTGGACGAGGACATCGGCGAGGATGTCTTCGAATCGCTCCCCGAAGACGAGCAGATTACTGTGGTCTGTGCAAAGGGGAAAGCAAGCGAGTATATCGCCGGTGTATTAGCGAAAGAAGGCTACGACGCCGTCAACGTCGCCGACGGCATGAACGGCTGGGCGTCGATTTACGAGGCTGTCGAACTCGAGGGCTACGACGGAGCAGGGACCGTCTTCCAGTACCAGCGCCCCTCCAGTGGCTGTCTGGGCTATCTCGTCGTCGACGGCGACGAGGCGGCGGTGATCGATCCGTTGCGGGCGTTCACCGACCGTTATCTCGACGATGCCCAGGCTCACGACGCCGAGCTCGTCTACGCACTGGACACCCACGTCCACGCCGATCACGTCTCTGGGATTCGTGCCCTCGCCGAGGCAGGCGTCGAGGCTGTCCTGCCCGCCGCAGCGATCGACCGCGGCGTCGAAGACGCCGAGAAACTGACCGCCGGATCGGACGGCGACGTGTTCACCGTCGGCGACGTCGAGATCGAAGCGATCCACACCCCCGGCCACACGACCGGGATGACCTCCTACCTGGTGGGCGAGCGTCTGCTCGCGACCGGCGACGGCCTGTTCGTCGAGAGCGTCGCCCGCCCTGACCTGGAAGCCGGTGATGAAGGGGCCGAAGACGCCGCCAAGCAGCTCTACGAGACCCTTCAAGAGCGGATCTTGCCGCTTGCCGACGACGTGTTGATCGCCGGTGGGCACACGAGCGAGGCCGCCGACACCGCCCCCGACGGCACCTACACGGCACCGCTTGGCGAGTTGCGCGAGGAAATGGACGCCCTCTCGATGTCCGAGAGTGAGTTCGTCCAGGCGGTACTTGCTGATATGCCGCCCCGGCCGGCCAACTACGAGGCGATCATCGCAACCAACCTCGGCCAGAACGCAATCGACGACGCGGAAGCGTTCACACTCGAACTGGGGCCGAACAACTGTGCGGCCAGCCAGGACTCACTCGCCGGAGACTGATCGATCGATATGCTCCCAGACCCGATCGTGCTGTCGGTATTCGAGACGCTGTTTCCGGAAGGCATTGCCCGCTATGCTATCGGTGGCCTGTTCGTCGGGCTCGGTACCGCCGTCATCTACGCCGCGACGGCTATCGCTCCCGGCGCGAGTTCGTTCCTCGAATCGACGCTCACCTACGTCTCCGATCGATCGCGCTTCCAGCAGTATCGCGCCTCCCGTGACTGGCGGATCGTCTTCACGCTGGGCATCGTTCTCGGGGCAGCCGTCTACGCCGCGATCTGGCAAGGAGAAGTCTGGACCACTGACGTCCAGTGGTGGCGACTGCTGGCCGGCGGGATCCTCGTCGGCATCGGAACGCGGATCGGGAAGGGCTGTACGTCCGGGCACGGCGTCTGTGGTATCGGGTCGCGCTCGAAGACGTCTCTCGTCGGCGTCGTGAGCTTCCTGGCCGTCGCCATCGCGACAGCACAGATCGTCACGGCACTGGGGGTGAGCCCGTAATGGCTGGCTCGTCAGCGCCAGACGGCGGCCGTCAGCCGCTGTTCATGCCGGTGATCCTGCTTGGCGGGTTGCTGTTCGGGTTCGGCCTCGCTGCCAGTCACATGGCCCGTCCAGAAGTCGTCTTGGACTTCCTCCAACTGGTCGATCTGGGCTTGCTATTCGTGATGTTCGGTGCGGCAGTCGTCTCGGGGCTGGCCTTCGCGATCATCCCACAGCTTCGTCAGCGTGCGCCGCTGACCGGTGACATCTACGAGCGCCGGCTGAAATCCTTCGATCGAAACGTGCTGATCGGCGGGGCCATCTTCGGCGTCGGCTGGGGCATCTCCGGAGTCTGTCCCGGATCGGGGTATGCGAGCCTGGGGATCGGCAACTGGCCGATCTTGCTCGCAATCGGCGGAATGTTCCTCGGCGCGTACCTGCAGGGCATCTGGCGATCGTGGCCGAACTGACCGCAGTCCCCCGTTCTCTCATTGTATGGATCTAGCGACGATCGGCCTGTTCGCAATCGCAAGCGTGGCGAGTCTGTTCATGGCGTGGGTCATCGGGGCCGGTTCCAGCGGCGCAACGCCGTTTGCCCCAGCGGTCGGTGCCAACGCCATCTCGACGCTCCGGGCGGCACTGGTCGTCGGCGTGCTGGGCTTTCTGGGCGCGGTAACCCAGGGCGGGAACGTCTCCGAAGCCGTCGGGAGCGGGCTCGTCGAGGGCGTCTCGCTCCCGCCGACGGGCGTCATCGCCGTCCTCTTGATCGGCGCGGGACTGATGGCGGTCGGCATCAAGACGGGCTACCCGATCGCGACGGCGTTCACCGTAACGGGGGCAGTGATCGGCGTCGGATTGGCCCTGGGTGGCGATCCAGCCTGGGGGAAGTACCGAGAGGTCGGGGCCGTGTGGTTGCTCACGCCGATCGGCGGCGGTGCAGTCGCGTTTGCCATCGCACGCACGCTTCCACGTCCCGACGTGCCCGAAGACGTGAGCGTCCCTACCCTCGCCGCCCTCGTCGGGGCTGTGGTGGTCACCCTGGAGTTTGCCCTTCTCGAAGGAATGGGCGGGACGGTCGCTGGGGTCGGCGGGCGCTTGCTACCGGTGAGTGACGGGCTGTCCGTCCCGCTGGTGACCGTGCTGGCGGGCGTCGGCAGTGCGGCCCTCGTCCGCTGGGATATCAGCCGGGACCTGACTGGCGGCCTCCGGCGCTTTCTCCTCGCGCTCGGATCGCTCGTGGCGTTCTCGGCGGGCGCGAGTCAGGTCGGCCTCGCGGTCGGTCCCCTGCTGCCGCTCTTTGCGGAGCAATCGACCGTCCCGACGGTCACATTGCTGCTTGGCGGCGGGTTCGGGATGCTGGTCGGCTCCTGGACCGGCGCACCGCGGATGATCACAGCCCTCTCCCAGGAGTACGCCTCACTGGGGCCACGGCGCTCGATTGCCACGCTCGTCCCCTCGTTCCTGATCGCTCAGATTGCAGTCTTGCTCGGCGTGCCAGTCTCGTTCAACGAGATTATCGTCAGCGGGATCGTCGGCAGTGGCCTGGCCGTCGGTGGGGCCGACGTCAGTCGACGGAAACTCCTCGTGACGGTGCTCGCGTGGATCGGGTCCCTCGGGTTGGCCCTTGGGCTTGGCTATGGCGTTGCAACGATTGGACCAGTTGGGTGACCCCGCCCTCACCCGCCGGTCATGATCTCGAACCGCGCGCCACCATCGTCGCTCTCGGTGACGCTGATCGTCCAGTCGTGGGCCTGGACGATCTCCCGGACGATTGCGAGGCCAAAGCCCGTCCCGTCCTCGGCAGTCGTGTAGCCACTCTCGAAGACCGTCTGCCGTTCGTCGACCGGAATTCCCGGCCCGTCATCGGCAACGAAAAACCCGTTCTCGAGGGCGCCGACGGTGACCGTGACAGCCTGTCCGGTGTGCTCGACTGCGTTCCGAAACAGGTTCTCGAACAGCTGTTGGAGACGGCTTCGATCGGCCTGGATCGTCACGGTACTGTCGACGTGCAACGACGCGTGTTCTGTCGCGACGGTCTCCCAAGATGCCTCGGCGATGGTCGAGAGATCCACGGCCGTCGTGTCGGTGACCGACTGGCCACCCTGTGCGAGAGTTAACACGTCGTCGATCAGGGCGTCCATCCGATCGAGGGCATCCGCAACGTCCTCGAGATGGTCACTGTCGGTCTCGGACTGGAGGACGTCGACACGCCCGACGGCGACGTTCAAGGGATTTCGCAGATCGTGGGCGAGAACACTCGCGAACTCGTCGAGACGCTCGTTCTGGCGTTCGAGTTCAGTCGTAACAAGTCCCTGTTCGAGTTCGTAGCTCACCCACTTGCTCATCAACCGGACGATCGTCTGCTCGGCGTCCGAAAAAGCCTCGTCGCGTGGCTCGGTCGAAGCAAAGCAGAGCGTCCCGTACAGCTCGCCGTTGGCGACGACTTTTCCGCCGACGTAACTCCCCAGATCGAACACCTCGTAGGCAGGGTCGTCATCCCAGCCGGCCGCGACCGCATCAGCGATCACCAGCAGATCGTCGGCCTGGATCGTCTTGCGGCAATAGGCTTCCGAGAGTGGACACGTCTCCCCCGGCTGGAGGAGTTCGTGATCGCCGTGTGCGTGAACGATTCGCTGAGTGCCGGTCGAAAGATCGCCGTCTGGCCCCGTTTCGATCCGAGAGAGAAACCCGTAGGGCAACTCGAAGTGCTCACAGCCCAGTTCGAGCAAGCGCTCGATTTTGTCCTCGAACGAGTCGTCGGGATCGGCCGTCACGGCGTACAGCCGCTGGAGGGTATCGAGTGTGTCCTGTCGCTTTCGCTGCTGTCGTTTGCGTGTAGAGATATCCCGGATGATCCCAGTGAATCGGTGCTCACCGTCGATCGTGGTCTCGCCAAAAGAGATCCCCAGCGGAATCTCCGTCCCGTCACGGTGGCGACCCGGCAGTTCGATCCAGTCCCAGTCGAGTTGTCGCTGGCCAGCCTCGAGGTAGCGAGCGACGGCTGCCATGTGGTCGTCGTGGAAGCGCTCGGGCATGATCGTATACAACGGCTCGCCGATCAGTTCCGCCGGTTCGTAGCCGAACAGACCAGTGACCGCATCGTTCGCGTACTGGATAACGCTGTCCTCGTCGATCGTCAGCACACCGAGTGTCGTCTGCTGGGTCAACGCCTCGAAACGCGCCTCGACGCGCTCGAGTTCCCGCAGGCGCGTCGCCAGTTGGGCCGAGGATTGGGACATCGCTTCGGGGGCTGGCGAGGACTGCTTGCCGGACCTGCTATCGCGGCGGTCTCGATCCCCCGAGACGATATCGACAATACGCTTTGCAAGCCTGCTGAATGGAGCTGGCCGTGCCTCGCGAAAGAGGAGCTCAGTCACGCCCGCCGAGACGGCATCGCTGGCGACGACTGGCGACTCCATTGCCGTGAATAGCACGAACGGCAGTTCCAGATGGCGCTCCCGGACGGTTTCGAGCAGCTCGATCCCGGTCGCGTCGGGTAGATCGAACGCCGAAACGACACACTCGAACCCACTATCGTCGAGAGACGTGAGGGCCGCGCTCGCGCCGACGACGCTCTCGACGGCGAGACGGTCGTCCTCGCATTCCAGGGTAGTCGCGACAGACGCGGCCGCGTCCGATTCGCTTCCGACGTAGAGGACGCGGATCGTCTCTTCCATGACGGATTCTCCCACCGGTCGCACTTAATCGGTTCGGCGCTGTCTCGAAGACGGAGCTGTGGCCAGTCGGCCAATCAAGCCACGCGCTTTGGCGGGACGAGCAGCACGTTACCGTCGGCTTTGGCGACAATATCCTCGGAGACGCTGCCCAGCAGTAGTCGCCGCAGCCGACTGTGCCCCCGGGACCCGACGAGCGTCGTCGCCGGGTCGTGCTCGTCCTCGACGGCGAGAATCTCCTCGACGGGATCACCCTGCCGGACGTCGAGGTGGGTCTCGATATCCCAGGCCTCGAGTTGGGCTGTGAGTTCAGCGAGTTGGTCCCGGGGTTCCTCGTCGATGTCCGGATCCGCTGGCGTCTCGACGTGGACCAGCGTCGCCTCCTCGGTCGCGTGCCGGAGATACGAGAACGCCTCGAAAGCGTCCTGGGCGTTCTCGGAGAAATCAGTCGCATAGAGAATGCGCTGAAACAGATGTTCGGCGAGCACGTCCGGGTCGTCGGTTGCCCGCTGGATCCGGTTGACCAACAGTGGTGTCACCGACGTTCGTGCGAGGTTCCGGGCCGTCGAACCGATGAATCGGTTCTCCAGTGGACTCGACCCGCGCGAACCGACGATCGAAAGGCTCGCGCCGACCGACTCGGCGATCCCGTTGATGCGGCGATGGGGGGTCCCGCGGACGACGTGGGTTTCGACTCCGAATCCGGCGTTTTCGAAAGTGTCACGGTAGCGGTTCAGCGCTTGTCGGCGACGCTCCTCGAAGTCCATCCCCGGCATCCCGGAGTGGACGTTCGACGGGACGACCGTCACGAGGTGAAACTCCTCGATGCCGATCCGATCGAGACACTCCAGGCACGTCTCGTTGGCGATCGTAGCCTCGCTCGCCGCAGAGAGATCTGTCGCGTAGACGGCCCTCATACCGATCTGTAGCAGCCGGCGTTATAATATTGCTTCGATTGTCCAATACAATAGTGAGCGGATCGAACAATCACGAAACGAACTCGTGTCACGAGTCAGGCAACCACCGGCGTACCGGTCTGACGCGCCCCACGTCAAAACGCACCTATATTCGCCGTAAGTGCGGTATAATCCAGGTTTTTGGGTCTAAGTTTTGTTGACGAGAGGAAGGTTCGAACGCATATATAGATAACCTATGCAAATATCTACGTCAGTTACGTGGCAGATACACGTCTGTAATATTGTGTAGGCCGTTCAAAACGTTTTACCCACCCGTGGAATAAGGGGTATTGAAGAGGAAACCATGATCCGCACACGACTATCGACGACGGGGGGAGACACATGATCGGGCTCGGATCGGGCGCCCAGATGGGAGAGGCGGCTACGCTCGTCGGTGCGGTGTTGCTCGAAGCGATCGTGCTCTATCTGGGATACGGCGCCCTGTCGAACGTCCTCGGAGAACCACTCGTCGAACGCATTCGCACGCTCTGACCAATGGAACTGTTCGGACTCGCCGCGAGCATGATCGGCCTGTTCGTCGGCTTTGGCTTCATGGTCGGCGTCCTGTTTGGCTTCTTCGGGATGGGCGGGTCGTTCCTCGTGACCCCCGCGTTGATGATCATGGGCTTCGAGACGACCACGGCCGTCGGGAGTGGGATGGCCTTCGTCTTCGGGACAGCCGTCATCGCGACGCTCAAACACCGGGACCTCGGCCAGGTGGACTACAAACTCGGCGGGTTGATGATCGTCGGTACCACTGCCGGCATCGAGGTCGGTCGGATCGGGCTGTACTTCCTGCAAGACCAGGGACTGGCCGAGCTTGTCGTCGGCGTGACGTACGTCGTCCTCCTGGGAGGCGTGGGACTCTTTGTCACGCGCAATGCGCTCAAAAACGACGGGGACGATGGCGGTGGCGATCACCACGACCCAGACGCGGAGATCGACCCCGACGCGATTCCGGATATTGCAAAGCAAATCCAATCCTACACCGTCCCGCCGATGCTGTCGATCAGTGGCGGGATCAGGGTCTCGCTGTGGATGATCCTCGGCGTCGCCTTCGCGACCGGCTTGCTCTCTGGGTTCCTCGGCGTCGGCGGTGGTTTCATCCGGATGCCGGCAATGTTCTACCTGATCGGCGTGCCCGTCCCGATCGCCGTCGGGACCGACCTCTTCGAGATCGTCTTCTCGGGCGGCCTCGGATCCTTCCTCTACGGGCTGGAAGGCGGCGTCGATCTCTCGATCGTCGCGCCGCTTTTGGCCGGGAGCGCACTCGGTGCCCGGATCGGTTCGACCGCGACCAGCCTCGTCGAGGAGAGCGAGATCAAGATCTACTTCGGGCTCATGTTGCTCGGCGGTGCGGTGGCCGTCGCGCTCCGCCAGCTCGGCAACGCCGTCGAAGTCGAGATCTTTCAGGTGATCAGTTTCGGGCTGATCATGCTCGCCGCCCTGGCTGTCGGGAGCGCCGTCATCTACAGTGCCGTGCGAGCGATCCGAGACGACACGAGAACGACTGAGGTCTCTCCGGCGGATTGATAGCCCGCTGCTCAAAGGTTGCCGTGGTGGGCTGCCTGCCGGATGGTCGCCGCTCGCTGACCGATGGCCTCGCGCTCGGCCTCGTCTTTGTCGTCCCAGTGACTGTAGACCAGTCCCATCCGGTGATTCGACCGGAGGCGATCTTCGTTTCGGCCCAAAAAGTCCCAGTAGAGGGCGTTGAACGGGCAGGCGTTCTCGCCGACCGTCTTGGTCTTGTAATAGGGACAACTGCCACAGTAGTCGCTCATGCGGTCGACGTAATTGCTGGATGCCACGTAGGGTTTCGTCGAGAGTACGTCGGTTGCGAACGTGCCCATCCCGACGACGTTGGGCGTCGTCACCCAGTGGTGGGCGTCGACGAAGGTGGCGTGAAACCAGCGGTTGAGCGCGTGTGGATCGACGCCGAACGTCGTCGCGAAGTTCGAAAGCACCATCAGGCGCTCGATGTGGTGGGCGTATCCCCGACGACGGACGCCCGCGATGACGTCGGCGAGACAAGCCATCTCCGTCTCACCCGTCCAGAAGAATTCGGGCAGTGGCTCGGTCGCCGCAAGTTGGTTCGCCTCGGCGAGTGCCTCACGCTCGCGACGGTAGACGTGACGCAGAAACTCCCGCCAGCCCAGCACTTGCCGGACGAACCCCTCGACGCTGTTGAGCGGTGCGTCGCCGGCTCGATAGGCTTCGATCGCTCGCTCGATGACTTCCGCTGGGTGGAGCAGACCCAGGTTCAGACTGCTCGATAGCAACGAGTGACTCATCGCCCAGGAGTCCCGGACCATCGCGTCTTGATACGTCCCGAACGTTTCGAGGCGGTTCGTACAGAAGTCTTCGAGAGCGCCCAAGGCCTGCTCGCGCGTGACTGGCCACCGGAACGGTTCCGGGTCGGCCCACGCGCCGCCGTACGGTGGCTCGTCGTAGCCGCCATCGAACTGGGCGTCGACCCACGCGAGGACATCGTGGGTCGTCTCGTCGGGTTCGAACGCTGGCGGTGCGGGCGCCTCCCAGTCGTCGGGCGGGGTCTCGCGGTTGTCCTCGTCGTAGTTCCACTCACCACCGACGGGATCTCCCTCGTCCAGCAGATAGCCAGTCTCGCGGCGCATGAACCGATAGAAGTCCTCGTGGCGGTAGCTGTCACTACTCCGTCCATCCGCCCAGTCATCGAACTGCTCGCGCGAACAGCAAAACAGATCGTTCGCGACGATTTCAAGACGGCCTCCGCAATCGTCCACCAGCGAGCGAAGTCGGTCCACACCCCCGGCGGGCCGCATGAGCGTCAATTCGTCGTCCGGGTGGGCGTCGAAATGTGCCTCAAGGCCCTCACGGAAGGTCTCGACCCGGTGATAGTAGACTTGCCGGCCGGCCCGTCGACAGCGATCCCGGAAGTGACGCATCGCACTGAACACCACGGCGAGCTTGTGGGGATGGTACGGCAACCGTTCGGCAAACGACCGGGATTCGATCAACAAAATTGGCTCGTCCGATCGCTCGGCGACTGGTCCATCGTCTGTCGTGAGTTGATCGCCCAGGACCCAGACGGTCATTGGGCGGCCCTCTGCATTCGCATGTGACATTCTACGCGAGAGGAGACGGTAAAACCAGCCCCGATTCAATTGGGGGCTGGTTCGCACGTGAGGGTGAGCGAAGGGGCGCCAATATCGACAGGAACTGTCTGTCGAAGCTGAATGGGTACAGAACGTTCACAACGGTCGCCACAGCCGTCGTGTAAATCTATTCGCCGACAGCCACAACGGAACGGCCAGTTGCAGGGGCCAGAGAAGAGAGACGCCTTCGTTGCCCCTGCGATGTCAGCTGACACCACGCTTTTGACCTGGCGCCACGATATCACAACCCAGTGTCTGGACCTGAACTAAGCCAGTGCCCGACGTGTGGATGGACGGGAAAACAGTCTGAACTCGAGAAGGGGCCGTCCGGACCGACCTGTCCTGCGTGTGGCGATGCGATCATGCTCGAGTAGCCCCCAGGGGCTTGCGCTGCGTCCGTGGGTTCGATAGTGTGGTATCAGTACGACGACGCCTCATGTAGGGATATGACGCCGAACGACCCCACAATACGGGTACAAATTGCGTACGTGTGCGCCACACAGAAGTCACGTTGACGAGTCCGATACCATGCGCTTTTTCAGCCCGTGGCAGCGACGGCCGGCCATGACTCAGACGGAACTCGGAGCAGAGATAGAAGATGTCCTGGAGATCTCTCAAAGCGAGTTTCAGGCCCGAGTCGAACAGGATGCAGCAGTCATCAAAGCCGAAGTCGAAAAGGGAACGTTCGATAATCCGCAGGGACTGGTTGGATTAGAGTGTGAGTTCTACGCGACAACCGACGAGGCCACAACCAACGGGAACAGAGAGCAAAGCGATTCCGAACTGAGAACGCTCCGGCGAATTCCTCGCCGGACGCTTTCGTTTACCGGCTTCGAGAAGGAACTGGGATTGCATAACGCGGAGATGAGTACGACGCCACAGCCGCTCAACGAGCACGGGATCGAGGCCCAACAGGCCGAGATCAAGGCTCGATTGGCTGCGGCGCGGGAGCCGATTCACGCCAATAACATGCGTCTGGCCAGCGACGGCCTGTGGACGATTCCACCGAGTGGCGAAACGGCACACGAGTATCTCACCGACTTCATCGACGACGATGGGCTGACGATTGCGACCAACATGAGCGACTCGATCCGCTATCACGCGATGGGAAACACCGAGACACCCACGGGCGGGCGTCTCGACGCCCCACACGTCTCGATGGAGACAGAGACCATCATGCCCGAGAGCCTCATCACGTCGATCCAGCCCCATTATCAGGTCCCCAACGCCGAAGCGCTCCCGTCGTATTTCAGCTACGCGATTCGGCTTGCAGGACCACTCCTCGCGCTTGGCGTCAACTCCCCGTTTTTCCCACCGAGTCTCTACGACGACGGTGTGGCCCCAGAGACAGTCATCGAGGACGCGTGGATGGGCAACCGGATCAAGGTGTTCGAAACCTCGCTCAATACCGAGCAGGTCCGGAAGGTCAGGTTCCCCGAAGAGTTCGAGACGGTCGAGGAGGCGATCGACAACATCGCCGCCGATGAGACGATCGTGCCGATGCCTGTCGAGCGCGGCGATCGATTCGACGACGAGTTCGCACACTTCAGACGGAAACACGGCACCTACTGGCGGTGGATTCGGCCAGTGTTCGGTGGTGCAAAGCGGTCGAGTGCGAACGCCCGGATCGAGTTTCGACCGTTAGCTGGCCAACCGACACTACGCGACACGATCGCGTTTCAGGCGGTGTTCGCTGGCGCGCTCGAACACTTCCACTCCGCACAGCATCCGGTCCGCCGGTTGAAATGGGAGACCGCCAGAGACAACTTCTATGCCGCAATGCGTGACGGCCTGGATGCGGACCTCACCTGGATGACCGCCAACGGACGACTCACGACGGATCTAGAAGCCATTTACGAGGAACTGTTCAGTGCGGCGGAAGGGGGATTGCAAGCCCAGGGGCTCGGCGACGAACAGGTTCGACAGTACATCTCACCGCTTCGAGATCGTATTCGAACTCGGCGGACACCGGCCCAGTGGAAACAGCAGATGGCGTCTACCCGTGTCTCCGACGGGGCAGATCTGAGACAGGCAATCGTCGATACCCAACGGGCATATCTAGAACGACAGGCAGAGACGTTCTTATCAGGACAACTTACTGACTGGTCTCTCTCGTGAGTATCGATACCAGGATCCAATTGCCCGGGTCGGTTCACTCTCTCCGGTCGCTGCACGGACGCGGCGGGAGTTCGCCGAGCGAAGCGAGTCTATCGGGAGTGAGCGATCACGAAGTGATCGCGATCTACGCCGCGGCCGCTGAGTGAGGAACACAGTGAGGAACGAAGCGGACGCGGCGGGATTCGAACCGAGTGGAGACGGTCGACCTCGCTCCGCTCGGTCGCTACGACTCCCCGGGTTCGAATCCCTTGGTCCTCCACTCCTCACTGCGTTCGTCGTTACGGACGCGGCGGGATTCGAACCCGCGATCGAGGGGTTAGGAACCCCTCGCCCTATCCGCTAGGCCACGCGTCCCGACCAGTGGTTGGCGTGGCGAGAGAAAAAACGATTGCGTTCGACCGCCGCCTGAGAACCCTTAGTTCGATTGGGTTTCGGTGTCGGTGTCGGAGTCGCTCGAAGACTGAGTCGTCGAGTCGGCACTCGCCGACTCCGGCGATTCGGCCCCGTCTTTCATCTCTTCGAGTTCCTCTTCGACTTGCTGGCGGCCTTTCTGGAATTCACCCATCGCCTGCCCGGTCGAGCGAGCGAGCTTGGGGATCTTGTTTGCGCCGAACAGCAACACTGCCAACAGCACGATCAACAGTAGTTCGGGTCCGCCCGGGATGCCACCGAGTTGTAGGATCAATCCATCGATCATCGCTACGTGATTCTTGCTAACTGTGTAATATAGGCTTTTTGCTAGCCAGGTGTACATCATCCCAGCGGTGCGGACCGGCAATTGTCGTGAACGGCACATCTTTTGGGCCACCATTCCTACTCGGGGTGCAATGGTTGCTGAAGGCGACAGCGCCCCCGACTTTACTGCACCGCTCGCAAACGGCGACATCGACTCGTTTACCCTCTCTGAACGTCTCGACGAGGCCCCGATCGTCTTGGCGTTTTTCCCCGGCGCGTTCACCAGCGTCTGCAGCCACGAGATGACCGAGTTCCGCGACCGCAGCGACGATATCGAAGATGTGGGCGGGACGCTGTATGGGATCAGCGTCGATTCACCGTTCGCACTCAACGAGTTCCGCGACAAACTCGAACTCCCCTTTGGCCTGCTCAGTGACGCCGAAAAGGAGGTCGTCGACACCTACGATCTCACCATGGACTTCGACGAACTGGGCGTCTACGACGTCGCCAAGCGCTCGGTATTCGTCGTCGACAGCGACGGCGAGGTCTCTTATGCGTGGGTCAGTGACGATCCAGGCGTCGAACCCGACTACGACGAAGTTATCGACGCAGTGACCGACGCCGCCTGAGGCGACGGCCCCCACACTGTGGACGGCCAACGAGAGCGAGAGGAAATACACGCGCGGCCTTTTTCTCGTGGTAGCTCTTGTATCGAGTATGAGCGAGTCGACGGACACGACAGAGACAGGTGACGGCGATGGGCGGATCTACGAACCGGGGGCTGAACACGCGTTTCCGGACGCGCGACTCAACGAGGTCCTGGCATACGTGGCCGACGACGAGGAGATTCAAGCGTATCTCACTGCCCAGAACGTCAACCCGGTGGCGCGAAAGCAGTACAACGACCACGGCCAGAAACACATCGAGATCGTCCGCCACCGGGCGCTCTGTCTCTATGACCTACTGAAGCGTGGCGGCGTCGTGTTCAACGGTGCGCGCGAACAGGGTCTCGGCGAGGCAGACGAGCCAGTCATCATCGCGCTGGCGGCGACGTTACACGACATCGGCCACGTCGTCCACCGAGACGACCATCCGTATTATTCGATCCCGTTGGCTGGGAGTCTCCTCGACCGGATCCTCGAAGACCTGCCGTTTTACGACGTCGCCGAGGCGGTCCGTGTCAAAAGCGAGGTCCTGCACGCGATCCTTTGTCACGACACCGACGAACAGCCACTGACCCTGGAGGCAGGGGTCGTCAGGGTTGCCGACGCCCTCGACATGGAGAGTGGTCGCTCGCGATTCCCGTACGAACAGGGCGGGCGCGGGATCAACACGGTCTCCAGTCAGGCCATCGAGGCAGTGAATCTCCGGCCGGGCGAGGGCACGCCCGTGCTAATCGAAATCGAGATGACGAACGCTGCAGGCGTCTACCAGGTGGACAATCTCCTGAAAGCCAAGCTCCGGGACTCGGGGCTCGAAGAGCATCTCCGGATCGTCGCCATCAACTCCCGGCAGGACGCCGATCGGATCGTCGAGCGGATCGAATTGTGAACGGGAGCCATACCGGATTCCACACCGGACGGTTTTAGAGGGTCGAGTTACTCTATTTCACTGTTATGGGCTTTGGTAGCTACGATGAATCCGAACAGGAGAACCAGGCCAGTGGGGCAGATATCGACGACAGCGAGAGCGTCGACGTCGATGCGACCAACCACGATGGCGAAGTCAACTTCGAAGCCGACGCCTCCCAAGACGAGCTCCTGGACAAACTCCAGGACATGAAAGACTGACTGCGGGCCGTTCTCTCTATTGCGGTTGATCGCCGGTTCGTGATTCGTACGTTGCAGCCAGCTCGTCCAGCGCCGCGTGATGCTCGGTGGTGTGTGGGGCAGTCAACGGCGAGACGCTGACTCGGCCCTCGACGACGGCCCGTCGATCAGTCCCGTCCGGATCGGGAATCGTGCCGTCGGCCATCCACTCCCAGATCCGGTCGTGGAGTTCGATCTCGTCGCCGTCTTTGATCGCGCCCATCTCGTAGACGCGTGAGGGCGACGTTATTTCGATTGACGCACTCGCCGTGCCGTCTTCGGCCAGCGGGGCGTTGACGTTGAGGTAATCGGCCTGCTCGAAAACACCGGCTTCGGGTGCCTCATCGACGAGGTACCGTGCCACTGCCGTCGCGTTGGCATACGACTCGGGTTCCTCGGTCAGTGGCTCCCACTTGTCGTCGTCCCTGACGGGGACGTACATCGAGACGGCGATGGCTGGCACGCCGAAGAAGGTAGCCTCGACGGCCGCACTGACGGTTCCCGAGCGCCCGAGGACGTACGCGCCAAGATTGGCACCGTCGTTACACCCGGCGACGACCATGTCGGTCTCGGGCACGAGTGCCTCCAGCCCGGCGACGACGCAATCGGCCGGCGTCCCATCGATGACGTAGCCCAGTTCGTGCTCACTGACGCCAACGTTCGGCGAGATCGAGCGGCCGACCGCACTGCGGTCCTCGGCGGGCGCGACGACCGTCACGTCGGCAACTGTCGAGAGTTCGTCGTACAGCGCGCCCAGGCCGACGCTGTCGATCCCATCGTCGTTCGTCAGGAGAATCTGTGGCGCACCGTCGTCCATGGGCGCAGTCCGTGTCTGGCGGGGAAAAGCCTGTCTCCGTCGGTTGGACCGCGGGCCACTCACACGGGCACGCGATCGACAACCGTCTCGCCGTCGACGACGAGATTGTACGCTCTCTCGTCGTCGTTCCACAGCGCCAATACGTTCTCGAAGGCGAGTAGATCACCGTACTCGCTGTCGCGTAGGTCGCCGTTGAGAATCGACTCTTTGGTCAGGACGGCGAAGTGATCGACCTGTTCGCTGCCGTCGGCGACGAGGAAGACGGGGTTTCCATCGGCCTCGTCCCGGAGGTCCGGACTCAGTTTGATCCCCACGAGATCGATTCGGTCGGTAACGTATCCCTCGGCATCGGCCATTTTCGCCACCCGGGATTGGTCGGGACGGTACTCGATCGCTCGGGCATCGTCACGCCGGAGGATCGAATAGGCATACTGGACGTCGACGTTGACGAATTCGCCGTCCGTCTCGGCCCCCGCGGCGTCGTCCAGCCGGCCCTGAAACGGCGGCACGTCCACGTCTGGCTTGCGCGTGAACGACCAGCAGTCGCCTGCGGGCCGCTCTCCTGGCCAGAGTCGAACTGTCGGCGCGTAGATCGTGTACGTGTCCTCGAGGGCTCGCTCGGTCGTCCGAAGCCCCTTGGCCGTCTGTTTGTCGGCGGGCGCGATCGCGAGGACCGACCCGTCGGCTGCAAGCGCGTCAGCGTACCGGCCCAGCACCGCCGCTGGATCGGCCAGTTCGCTCAAGACGTTCCCGAAGACGATCAAGTCGAATTCCGCTCCCGGCTCGAAGGCTTCGGCCCGCTCGCGGTGGACAGTCGTGTGGACGTTCGGACCCGTCGCCCCGAGCAGTTCAGTGAGAACTTCGGCTGCACCATCGCCGGGTTCGACGGCGTGATACTCGACGATTCCGCCGGCTTCGACGACGAGATCGCACAGGCCAAGTGCCGGACCGCCGACGCCGGCCCCGATATCGAGGACGCGTAGCTGTGCCGGCAGTCGGTCCTCGGCGAGGAGCGGTTCGAGGGCGTACTGGCCGACGGCGTAGTAATCGGGGAGGTGGTAGATGGCGTACGCCAGTGCAGTCAGTCGATCGTAGGTGACGGCGTCGTCGTTGAGATACGCCTCCTTGACGGTGCGAATTCGCTCCCGGAGTCGGTCGCCCGACTCGCCCTCAGGCCAGCCGGGGCCGAATTCGGCGATGAGACGGTCTTCGAGTGCTCTCGTGTACCGCTCGGGGAACGGCTCGGCACGCTCGACAGTCGCGTCGAGTGGTCCCACAGGGGCAGGAACGAACGTGCCGTCCTCACGTTCACGAAGGCCGAGATCGACGGCCGCCTCCCGAAGGGTTTGCTTGACGACACCCGGGTGGGGCTGGTCCGGAACGTATTCACAGATTTCGTCGGGATCGATCGGGCGGACCTCCCTGAGATACTTCGCGTTGTTCAGAATTGCCTCGCGACGCTCGTCACTCATCGCTATCCTCGGGTCGTGCCTGGTCGTAGAGTTGCTGGAAGGCTGTCGCGTCGGCGGCGGCGAGTTCGCTGGCCGTCTCGGCGACGGCCTCGCCCCCCTCGAAGGCCGCCTGGATGTCGGCGTAGACGCGGGCGTGGCCGCCGGTGACTTCTTCGAGTAACTCGAACAGGGCCGCCGAGATCGGCGTCTGGAATCGCTCTGGTACTGGCTGGGCAGCAAGCCCAAACGCCAGGATCGCGGCGTGGGTCCGGGCCTGGACAGTCTCCATCGCCGTGTCGTGTTCCTCGGGTGTCGTCTCGAAGAGGTCGTTGCCGGCCGCCCCGAGCGCCGCCCGGACCTGCTCGGTCACGGGGCCAGACTCATCGACCACCAGTGGCACGTTCCCGGGCGCGTTCGCGGGAGCAAAGAGCGGGTGGAGGCTCACCCGCTCACAGTCGGGGGCGTGTTCGGCCATCGCCGCGATCGGCTCGTCCATGATGCCCGCCAGGTCACAGATCGCGCGCTCGGCGTTTGGCGCGTGCGTTGCGATCGCCTCGGCCGTCGCCGGAATCGGGACCGCGAGACAGACGAGGTCGAAGCGTTCGTCGGTTTCGAGAGGGACAGCTCGATCACCGATGCGTTCGGCAGCGGCGCGTGCGATCGCGGGATCGGCGTCGGTAAACGCGATGGTGGGCGAATCGTCGAGGTGTTCCTCAAGCGTCCGGGCGAACCACCGGCCCATCTCCCCGGCGCCGACGACGAGTACGTGCATGGGTTCGGATACCGCTTTGCGGATCAAAAGGCGTTCGCCTTGCAGGCTCTGTGGGTCGATTTTCCGGTGTCCCGCAGGATGTCGAAAGCGCTAACAGTCGCGGACGGGTACGGGCTGGCATGAAACGCGTCCGCTTTCGGGACCCGACGGGAACGATTCGCGGCGGTCGCTGGCTCGACGACGAGGGCCAGGCGTCCGTGACGACGGCACTGGGTGAGCCGGACGACGACGCCCCCGGCAAGACGTACCCGGCCGAGGCCGTCGACGTACTCCCGCCAGCCGAGCCGACGAAAATTATCGCGATCGGGCGCAACTTCGCTGACCACGCCGACGAACAGGACGCCGAAGTCCCGGACCGGCCGCTCCTCTTTTTGAAGCCCCCGAACACGGTCGCCAGTCACGGCTCGACGGTCTCGCTACTGCCCGATAAAGAGCGACTCGATTACGAGGCCGAACTCGCGGTGATCATCGGCGAGACCTGCCACAACGTCGACGCCGACGAGGCCAAGGACGTGATCGCAGGCTATACCTGTTTCAACGATATCTCCAACCGAGACGACCAGCGCGTCGAGACCAACTGGGTCCGCGGGAAGGCCTTCGACAACGCCGCACCGATGGGACCGGTGCTGGCGACACCCGACGAAGTGCCAGCAGATGCGACCATCGAGTGTCGCGTCAACGGCGAGACGAAACAATCCAGCACCCGCGAGAATCTGGTCTTTTCCGTCCCGGAACTGATCGAAGAGATCACGACGTACATGACCCTAGAGCCTGGCGACGTGATCGCGACCGGAACGCCCGAAGGGGTGGGGCCACTCGAAGACGGCGACACCGTCGAAGTCGAGATCGAGGGGGTCGGGACGCTGGAACACGACGTCCACATTCCCTGACCGAACGGCGGAAATGCCCCACGATGGGTGGATAGTAAATCGAAGGTCCCCCTGTGACTTTTTCGGCGTGTATTCCCCGTAAACCCCTCCCGTACAGGCGGTCGAAACGATCGCTGGACGGCCGAGATACGAATACCAGGGTGGTATAATACCAATCGTATGTCCTTATATTCCCCTTACGATTAATACTTAACAATCAGCCTCGAACGAGGGGCTATGCCCCACGGGCAAGATGTCGAACGCAAGAACGATCCGGCAAGTTCCTCCACGTACGAGTGTCTCCAATGTGGCACGATCGTTGAGTCGGAGACACATCCCGGCGCCTGTGAGTGTGGTGGAGAGTTCCACAACCGCGCAAAGTCCCTCGAATAGTTCCGGACGGCAACCGTTCTCCGATTGCGTCCAGTACAGCCCGAACAGCCGTTGTTGACCCCAAGCGCCTCGTTCGGGCCGGGTGAGGAAATCACCCCTGCCAGAACGGCTTTCCCGGTGTCGACCCAATTCGGGGTATGCAGGAGATACCCGGTATCCACCACGTAACGGCGATCGGAAGCGACCCTGGCGAGAATCGGCAATTTTACACCGAAACCCTCGGCCTCCGGCTGGTCAAACGAAGCGTCAACCAGGACGACGCCTCGGTCTATCACCTCTTCTATGGCGACCGCTCGGGATCGCCGGGCACCAGCATGACGTTCTTCCCCTACCCCGGCGCACGGGCGGGCCAGGTCGGCACTGGCCAGGTCAGCACGACGCAGTTTCTGATTCCCGCCACCGCCGTCGACTACTGGGTCGAGCGCCTCGAAGCGGCCGAGGTCGACATCGGCGAGCGCCACGAGCGCTTTGGCGAGACGGTCATTCCTGTTTCCGATCCCGACGGGCTCCCGCTGGAACTGGTTGCCGTCTCGGATGCCCCTGCGGGCGATCCACCGGACGGACCGGTCCCCGCCGAACACGCAATCTGCGGGTTCTACGGCGTGACCCTCGCACTGTCCGATATCGATGCCACCGCACGCGTCCTCGAAACGATGGGCTACGAGCAAACGGACAGTGACGGCACCCGGGTCCGTTACGAGAGTGACGGCGACCTGGGGTACGTCGTCGAACTGCTGGCCGATCCAGACCTACCCCAGGGTCGGCCGGGAGCGGGCACGATCCACCACGTGGCGTTCCGTGTCACGAGCGACGACCAGGCCGACTGGCGTGAGGAGCTTCAAAGTCTCGGCCTCCGACCGACGGCAATCATCGACCGCAAGTGGTTCGAGTCGGTGTACACCCGAACGCCCGGCGGTGTGCTCTTCGAGTACGCGACCGAAGGACCAGGCTATACGGTCGACGAGGATCTCGAAACGCTGGGTGAACGACTCGTCTTGCCGGAGTGGCTCGACGATCGCCGCGAGGAGATCGAACAGGGACTGCCGTCGCTATCAGTCGAGACGAGCGAGTAGCCGTCCCGCCGAGTGCGATTAGAACAAGCCGAGACCGACGCTATAGGCCCAGGATTGGCTCGCCACAGCAACGAGGACGAGTGCCCCGCCGGCCATACCGACATTCTTCAGGAACTGTGTCAACTCGTCCTGTTTTTGGTCCTCGGGGACCGCCCAAAAGTCGTGCATCGTCAGCGCCGAAACGAACAGGAATGCAGCGAGCGCTGCCGCCCCGACAGCCGGATAGAGTCCCACCGCGATACTGAGGCCAGCGGCCACGAGGACGACGCCGGATGCGACAACCGAGAACCCGGGCGCTGGGAGGCCCTTGTGCTGGGCGTAGCCGGTCATCGCCTCGCGCTGCTGGAAGTGATTGAGCCCCATAAACGCCAGCACGACGCCGAACAGCAGGCGACCGGCCAGCAAGATGACCCCCGCTGTGCCTTCGATCGCCATCAGGCACGCACCTCCACTTCCGCGGGGCTACTCACACTCGTGGTGGTCGATACGCGATTGGCGTCGTCAGTTACTGATATCATTCCGTTAGTTGGTTCGTTTGCGAACCTATTTATGCGCTCGGCGACAAGAATGCGATCAGATAACACCGATGTCACCCACCGCCACGAGCCAGGAGCAGTCCGTCGAGGAGCGAAACGCCGCGGCCTGTCCGATCGTCGAAGCAGTCGAACAGATCGGCTCGGAGTGGCGACTGATCGTCTTGCACGACCTCGTTGACAGCGAACAGCGGTTCAACGAGCTCAAGCGCTCGACCGGGGCGAGTTCCCGGACCCTCTCGCGGGTGCTCGACGACCTAGAAGACGCGAACCTGGTCGATCGCCGTGTCGAGGATCGGCCGATCGCGACCTACTACTCGCTGACCGAGAAAGGACAGGCGCTGTGTCCGATCTTTACGGACCTAGAGGAGTGGGCCGACGAGTGGGTAGACGGAATCGAGGGGTGAAGGGCCTGTCACGCCGTGATTTTGGGGAATTCTCTACACCACACCGGCGTGGAGTCGATGATCCTTCCGCGAGGCTAAGTATTTTGAGCCATGGATGTGGATTATCGATCATGCAGGTCTTGGTGGGGGTTGGCGGCACAGAACGTTCGTTTGGGGCCTTAGAGGGAGCCCTCGAGCGTGCCAGGCAGGCCGGCGACGAAGTAGCAGTGGCAGTTTTCGACGATCCATCGGCTACACTGACAAGAGAGCAAGTACGGGATCGGATTTCGACAATTCTCGAAGAGTACGACCGGGATGTAAAACTGCAGGACATCGACGGCGATCCGGGATCACAATTAGTACAGGTCGCCGAGAACGGCGAGTTCGACCAACTCGTGTTGGGGGACGGCAACCGGACGCCGATGGGCAAGATACAGCTAGACAGCATCGCCCAATTCGTCCTGTTTAACTCCCACGTCACCGTCAAACTCGTTCGATGACTGACCGCTCGCCCTGGACACCGCCGCCGCGGTCGTTCGCCGACGAGGCTGGCCGGTCGATCCGTATCGAACGCGGGATCGACGACCGGGCGGCCCTCGTTGGAATGTACGAATCCTACGCGCCACACCACCGCGCCCAGGGACTGCCGCCAGTGGGCCAGGCGCGGATCGAAGAGTGGCTCGACACCGTCTCCGAGGGACTGAACGTCGTCGCCTGGCACGGCGATCGCGCTGTGGGGCACTCGGCGTTGCTCGGCGGCGCGGACGATCACGAGTTGATGATCTTCGTTCACCAGAACTACCGGCTGTCGGGCACCGGCTCACGACTCATCAGGTCGCTTCTGGCCTACGGGTACGCACAAGGTGTCGAAACGGTGTGGCTGTGTGTCCGGCCGAGCAATACGATTGCCGTCTCGCTGTATGAATCGGTCGGCTTCGAGCGGGCTGAGGAACGCGGGAGCGACCTCGAAATGACGCTCGCACTGCAAGAGTAACGGCACGACCCACCATGGCAACTGGGTCACTGGCAATCCGACCGTCCATTGTCACCGACTACTACACCGGAGTGGTCCTGCATGGCTTCGACCGTTGGGTCGGGGACGCCCGTCAATCGAACGGCGAGTTCCCGAAGAGACTCCGTCTCGGCACGGACCTCGACAGCCTCGGCGACAGAGATATCGACATTCGTGTAGACGCCGTAACATGCTGCATACAACTCCAGCCACTCGGCGAGCGTCCGCTCTAAGGCACGGGAGACGTCTGCCGAAAGCGGCGGTTCGTGCGCTCCCATCGTAGCTTCCTGGTACAGTGCCACGGCCGGTCCGACGCCGTCCCGGAGATAGTCACGAGCGCGGTCGCGGTCCGGTGGCTCCGTCGGGGGCAGAAAACTCCCTCTCGCCCGTCGCGCTCGTTCGGCGAGTGCCTGCACGCGGACGCGGTAGGCGGACGACATCGACTCACCGGGCTCCGGAGCACGTTGCTGCCTGTGGCCGCCGGCCGGACGCGGGCTTCACGGAGTCGCTGCTGGCAGTGACGATCGGTCGTCCCAGCGCGGCCAGGCGCAGGGCCACCCAGACGGATGCGATCGCAGTCGGCAGCCATATGTTTCCAGGCATCATAGCTATCTATCGGGATACACGAATCCTACATATTATTCCGTGACGAATACCCGCCGGGATTTCCGGAATCGGCACTGCGACCCGGGATTACCCGTCGTGGCGAGTCGGATCGACGTCGATCGCATCGACCGGACAGACGTCGACACAGAGCATGCAGTCGATACATTGGGACTCACGGGCCGGGTCAGCTTTGCGGTCGCTGACGGAGTGACCGGGCGTCTCAACCCACTCGAAGACGTCGACGGGGCAGTCTTCCAGACACGCGCCGTCGGCCAGACAGATGTCGAAGTCGACGGCGACGTGGGTCCCGTGAATCCCCAGCGATTCGGGTTTTTCGACAGGCCCCCAGACGTCGTGGCCGTCGTGGTCGTCGACAACCTCACGCGTTGACTCGAAATCGGGATCGATGGGCACTGTAGGTCAGCCTCCGACGTGGGAGGGCTTAAAACTACGTTAGCGGGCGGTGATCCCCGGTTTCGTTTCCGGGGAACGGCGATAACTCGACAGTCGTCCAACAGAGGGATAAGGACCCTCGGCGAAAGCCGACCATGGCAGCCAAAGACCTCGAAACGACGACCGTAACGGTATCGACAGACGACGCAAGCGACGACATGGAAGTCCCACTCGCGCTGATCGAGCTATTGACCGAGGGCGAGGAAGACGTCCCGACCGTCGTCGCGGACATCGCGATGTTCGGCCTCGCCCAGCGCGTGCACACGGCCGTCCATCACAGCCAGGGCGACCCGAGCGCGGACATCGACGCGGACATCGAGGACATCGAGGCCGCGACCGACGAGCGCTTCGAGGAGCGCTTTGGTTCGAGTTTCGAAGAGCTGCTCGACCACAGTCACTGATCGACGCGCCGTACTCGGGTAATCACCGCGATCACGAGGAGTGACGCTATTCCTGGCGCCGACCCGAAGCCGGGACCGCTCGTGGTCGTCACCCCCGTTTTCGAAGGTGTCGTTGCTCCTCCCTCGGAGACGATCGGCTCGAAGGACTGGTCTATCTCTGGTAGCGCTGCCTTCTCCGGGGCGTTGAGTACTGTTACGTTCGATCCATCGGTGACGACGGCGAAGGCGTCGGCGTACGGGCCACTCGGGATAACGTAGCGATCGGCACCGACGCGCGTGGCGTCGTAACTTGCGAGTACGCGTCGATAGGCAGTCCCAAACTCGCGAGCGTCGCTTTCCGTGTCCCAGGTCGTCTCCCAGACGTAGCCGGCGTGGCTACCGTTCGTGTACGCACGAAGTGTGTCGTTTTCCCAGCCGTCGGCGGGCACACTCGCGTACCCGCCCGAAAACGAGGCGTTCGGGACCGGCATCGCCACGTCTCGCGTCCGGTTTTGCTGTTCGAAGAGGAGGCGGATGCCGACCGCACCGATCCGCTGATCCGTCCCCGTCGGCTGCCAGGCCGGGCCCGATCGATCCTCGGACTCGATCGACGCGGTAGACTCGACGTTGCGCTCGGGGTGAATTACAGACTTCATCGTCCGGGGCGGGGACTGGTGGGTCTCCGAAACGGCGTCCCAGCCACCACGATCCCGTAGGGCCTGGACGTAGGTCGCGCCCGCCTGGTAAGGCACGCCCATCAGCCGGGCGATCGCGGGCGTGATATCCCCTGCTGGCGGTGCCAGACCACCGGTCAGACAGTCCCACTCGCCGCTGGCACACTGGCGCCGATAGCGACCATCGACGAGTGAGGCCTCCCCCTCGACGAGTCCGTCTTTGGCGAGTTCCCCGTCCAACGTCGTCCGCTGGTAGCGCGGGGCCGAGAGATCGAAGTGCTGGTCTTGGAGGACGTGGACGAGTTCGTGAGCGAGGACGTACTCCGAGACCTTCGGGCGGTCGGGATCGGAGGTTACGAGCACGACGTGATCGACGCCCTCTTCGGCCGCCATCCCGCCGACGCTGGCCAGAATCGTCCCGCGGACGGCTCGTCTGGCGTCTGTGTCTTCGCCGACGACGAACAGCGCTTCCCAGGTTGGATTGTCACCTCGAAGCTGGGTCACGTTGCGATCGACGTACCGTTCGACACCATCCCGCGAGACGAATTCCATAGACGTGTTCGCGGTGAACTCCAGGCCACGGAGGTGTTCGACGCGGGCCATCGTGCGGGCGAGGACGTGCTCGCGTTCGGCCGGTGTGAGCCCGTCTGTCTGGTCGATGTCGATCGTCTCGTTGTACCAGTAGCCGTGCTCCCAGCCGATCACGTCGCTCTCGGGATCGGCCGGTGCGGTGTCGTTGTTCGGGCCGTCCTGGGCCACGGCGGGGCCGGCGACGATCGTGCCAGCACCGACGAGGACGACAGCAATCACGCCAAGCGCGACCGAAGCGGAGACCAGGCGCGTCATTATCGAGTGGCTGTCGGCAAGCACCTAAAGCCGTTCTGCCTGCGACCGGTCCGGAAACCCGTCGACCGCGTTCACACGACAGCCCACTCCAACAGGACGCCGTCGTCGAGCCGATCGACTGCCTGGAGTTCGAGGTCGGGAAAGTCCGTGAGGAACCCGTCCCCATCAGCCAGCGTGGGTGCGCCCCGGCCGCCGATGATCTGTGGGCCGACGAACACGGACAGTTCGTCGACGAGACTGGCCTCGAACAGCGAAAAGATGAGTTCACCCCCGCCTTCGACCATGAGTCGTTCGATCCCGTGGGCTTCCAACTCGGCCAGGGCCGCCTCGAGGTCTACCCGCCCCTCGCCGGCGACGATCACCGTCGCGCCCGTCGCTTCGAGACGGTCGATTGCGTCCGCGGATGCGGCCTCGCTGACGAGCACGACGGTCTCGGCGTCGTCGTCGAGAATCGCTGCGTCAGGCGGCGTTCGACCGCGGGAGTCGGCCACGACGCGGGCCGGTTGGGGCGTGTCGCCACGCCCACGGCGTGAGGGGATCTGTTCCTCGTCGTCGACTGTCAGCGATGGATCGTCGGCGAGGACGGTCCCGACCCCGACCATGACGGCGTCGCTGTCGGCCCGGACCTGATCGACGCGATCGAAGTCCGCCGGGCCGCTGATGGCGACCTGTTCGCGCTCGCGGGTCGAGAGCTTGCCGTCTACACTCGTTGCCGCGTTGACGACGACGTGCATCGTCCGTGTTTCTCTCGCCCCCCGAAAACGACTTTCGGCTCCCCCAAGCGGTGACGAACAAGCGGACCGAGGACTGTCTTTTTATTCGCGCCGGTCGAATCGATGGGCATGGACGTCGAAGACAAAGCCGAGGAACTCGCCTCCGACCTCGGTGTCACCAAAGAGGAGGTCAAAGACGACCTGGAGAACCTCGTCTCCTACAGCGTTCCCCTGGACGAAGCGGTCCAGAGTGTGCGACGCAAGTACGGCGACGGGGGAAACGACGGAGCGGAATCAATCCCGCAAAAAGATATCGTCGAAATCACCACCGACGACGACAGCGTGAGCGTGACTGGTGTGGTGCTGACGGCCGGCACACGCTCGATCCGGTATCAGGGTTCGGATCACGTCATCCACGAAGGTGAATTCGCCGACGAGACGGGCAAGATATCCTATACAGCCTGGGAAGACTTCGGGATCGAGCCCGGCGACGTGGTGACGATCGAGAACGCGGGCATCCGCGAGTGGGAGGGGAAGCCGGAACTCAATCTCGGCGAGCGGACGACGATCGCCCTCAGCGACGAGTCGATCGACGTGCCCTCTCAGGTCGGTGGCGATCGCGCACTCGCCGACCTCGCCCCCGGCGATCGTGGCGTCAACGTCGATATCCAGGTGCTTGAAGTCGAACAGAAGCACATCGACGGCCGCGACGGGGAGACGGAGATCCTCAGCGGTGTGTTCGGCGACGAGTCGGGACGGCTCCCCTTTACCGACTGGGACCCCCACGATTCGATCGAAACCGGCGCTGCAGTCCGGATCGAGGACGCCTTCGTCCGGGAGTTCCGCGGTGCGCCATCGGTGAACGTCTCGGAGTTCTCGACGGTCACGCCCCTCGACCGGCCGGTCGAGGTGACCGACGACGCCCCACAGTTGTCGATACGGGAAGCCGTCGATAGCGGCGGCCAGTTCGACGTCGCAGTCGTCGGCACTGCCATTGCGGTCCGTGACGGCTCGGGGCTGATCGAGCGCTGTCCGGAGTGTGGCCGCGTCGTCCAGAACGGCCAGTGCCGGAGTCACGGTGGCGTCGAGGGCGAGGACGACCTGCGGACGAAAGCCATCATCGACGACGGCACGGGGACTGTCACGGCGGTTCTGGACGAGGAGCTAACCGCCGAGATCTACGGCGGTGACTTGGACGATGCTCGCGAACACGCTCGAGACGCCATGGACAAAGAGGTCGTCACAGACGCGATCCGTGAGGCGATCGTCGGCCAGGAATTCCGTGTTCGCGGTTCGTTGAGTGTCGACGACTACGGGGCAACGCTGAACGCGAGCACCTTCGAATCGAGCGCTGACGATGCCGCCAATCGTGCCCGCGATCTGCTCGCGGAGGTGGGCCGATGAGCGCCGACGAAGACGGCGACGACGGGAGTCCAGGACGACGGGAAGTCGCTTACCGCGTTTTCGCCGGGGAGTTCGACGACGCCGACTTCGGTTACTCCGAGAGCGACGAGGAACGCGCCCCGAACTACGTGATCACGCCGACCGGTGGGCGTGTCAATCGGCTGTTCGCCGTCGGTGTGTTGACGGAGGTTCAGCCCGCCGGCGAGGACGTGCTCCGGGCGCGGATCGCCGACCCGACGGGCACGTTCGTCGTCTACGCTGGCCAGTACCAGCCCGACGCCCAGGCGTTTCTGGAACGCGCCGAGCCGCCGGCCTACGTCGCTGTCACCGGAAAGGCCCGGACGTTCCAGCCAGACGACAGTGAGGTCGTCTACACCTCGATCCGACCCGAGAGCCTCAACGAGGTCGACGAGGGGACGCGTGATCGCTGGACGGTCCAGACCGCCCGCCAAACCCTAGAGCGTGTCGGAACGATGGCGACAGCGATGCAACTGGACGCCGAGGGAGACACACTCGCCGCGACCCTGGGCGAACGAGGCGTTCCGGGCGGACTGGCCGCAGGCATCCCCCTCGCGATCGACCATTACGGGACGACGCCGGGCTACCTCGGGGCCGTGCGGGAGCTGGCGCTGTCGGCCGCCGAACTCGTCGCGGGCGAGCGCGAGGAAGTCAAAGAGCTGGCGATCGCGCCAGATGAGGGTGGCGAGGCCGACCTCGCGGCGCTGGCCGAGACGGCAGCCCTCGAAGATCCAAAAGCGAGTGATACAGCTGTCGGTGACACGACGGAGACAACCGAGACAACGGACACCAAGGCGACACCCGAGGCGAGCGAAGCAACGACCGAGGCGGTCGACGAACCTACGAGCGAACCGGCTGCAAAGACGAGCGAAGTGACCACAGAGACAAGCGAGACCACCGAGGCGACTACGACACCGGACGAGATAGTCGACTCGGCCACAGAACCGAACGAGACGGTCGCCAAGCCGGACGATTCGGCGGAGACAACTACCCCCGAGCAGTCGACGACACTCGGGGAGACCGAGACGACCGCGGCTGAGGGGAGACGGCCGCGACCGAGGCCGGTGACGAGTCGGGAGAGACCACGACGGACGAGGGCTCGACGGTCGCGACAGACGACGAATCGGCGGGACTGGGCGACTTCGACGGCGAGTTCGAACTCGACGACGAGGAGCGCGAAGAGATCAAAACCGAGTTCGGCACGGAGTTTACCGCGGGGACAGACGTCGAGGAGCCCGGCGAGGCCGACATCGAGACGCCGGATCCAGAGGACCTAGCCGAACAGGAGGGCGCCGAGACCGACGAGCATGCAGCGACGGCAACGACGACAGCAGAGCCAAGCGAAGCCGCCACGTCAGGCGTACCTACCGATACCGCTAGGGGAGACTCAGCCGGGCAAGGAATGCCTGGCGCCGACGAGGACGACGATGACACAGCAGAGCTCGACCTCGAAGATGCTGTCATGGACGCGATGACTGAACTGGACGACGGCGATGGGGCCAACCGGGAGGCCGTGATCGATCACGTTGTCGACAGTGAAGGCGTCCCCGAGTCGGCCGTCGAAGATGCCATTCAGGACGCACTGATGAACGGGCAGTGTTACGAGCCCGGCGAGGGCACGCTGAAGCCAATCTGATGGTTGTCGAGCCGGTTCCCGACGCGCCCGCCGCAGTCGCCGACGTGCCCGAAGGACGAGCCCTGTTGCTCGCGGACGTCCACGCCGGGATCGAGGCTGGTCTCCGCCGGGACGGCGTCGAAGTGCCGTCACAGGCCGATACCCGCCGCGAGACGATCGAGGCGTTACTGGACCGGACAGTGCCGGATCGGGTCGTACTTCTGGGAGACCTCGGTCACACTATCGGCAGCCCCGACCGCCCGGAGCGTGCGGAGATAACGGGGATCGTCGAGACAATTACCGATCGGGTTCCACTGACGCTCACGAAGGGCAATCACGACGGCGAGATCGAATCGGTGCTGGCCGATCGGGACGGTGTGACGATCACCGGCGGGGACGGCACTCGGCTGGGCGAGGTCGGCTTCGTGCACGGACACACCTGGCCGGCACCGGACGTCCTCAGGGCTAAAACGGTCTGTATCGGCCACGAGCATCCGGTCGTGAGACTGGAAGACGACGTCGGCGGGACGCGCAAAGAGCGCGTGTGGCTGCGGGGCACGCTCGATTCAGTCCCCTTCGAGTCCCACTACGGCGAGGACTGTCCGACGATCGACGGCGAACTCGTCGTCTGCCCAGCGTTCAACGATCTCTCGGGAGGCACCTGGAGTAACGTCGCCGGGCAGTCGTTTCTCTCGCCGTTCCTGCCTGCGGGGCTCGCCGACGGTGACGCGTATCTCCTCGATGGAACGCGGCTGGGCCCCTACCAGAGCGTGTAAGCCGAGTGCGATGCAATCCGGGCCTCGAGGGCCGATCACACCGTCGAAGACGGGTTCGGGCCGTACACTTCGACGTAGAAGCCAGCGCCGACGTTGACGATGCGGAACTGCTCGGTTGCCGGAACGTACTTGCTCATGCGCTCTTTTTGCTCACCCTGTGGCCCGGAAACGGTTTGTTGTGATTCCCAGGAAGTCCCGACTTGCTCGTGAATTTCGTAGGACCCATCGGTCAACAGAGCGCTGTCAGTCCGGGACAGTATCCAGTACGTTTCCTCGGGGACGACCGAGTAGGTCTTGTAGCTACCACAGCCACCGTATGCGAACCACTCGGCTGCGCCCGGCCCCGTCGCCGACTTGGACTCGCCCGAGGCCGGTTGGCAAGCGTCGTCTGCTGCGTCGGTCGCAACTGGGAAAAGCTGTGCCTCGGGACGGTCAGATTGGTCCCCACCATCGCCGTCGGAAAACATCCCACTGACACTGCTACAACCAGCGAGAAGGGCACTCCCACCCACAGCGACCCCGCCGAGGACGGCGCGTCTCGAAACGCTCTCCCCATCCATTTGTGAATCGACACGTTCGGTCATAGCTGAATGCTCAGCCCACCTAAGTAAATATCCATTGATGTATTTCGGACAGCGACAGGTTCCGGGATACCCCAAACATGGCGGGGAACTGACCAGACGATCGATATCTGAATCGGCATCGGAATCAGGTCGATCGGGCATCGTAAGTGCGGGTCGATCAGCGACGATCAAACGACCAACACGAAGATGCCACTCACGACGACGAGATCCAGGCCAGTCGTGACGAGGGTGCCAAGCCGGTCGTCGCAGTCGAGGAGACGAGCGCGACGACGAACCCCGTGAACGGAATGGCTCGTTCCAGGCCGAGGATCCGGCTCAGGACGGAGGCCACGAAGCCAAGCCCCTGGCGAAGACGCCCAGCAGCCAGACGAGCTGCGGGCTGAGGCCCTAAAGAGCGTCGTTCGAGCAACACGGGGTACCGGCAGGGCGACAAAGATGAGCCTGAACTGTCGAGAGCGGGTAGCGCCCGTCGAATCGAGATTTATAGTCCCTCGCCTTCGAGTTATCGTATGGCAGTACTGGTGCCGTACGATAGTTCAGAGCCGGCCAGAGACGCCCTCGAAGAAGCAGTCAGCGAGTACGGTGACGAGCGGATCGTTCTCCTTCGCGTGATCGAAGTCGCCGACGATACCTTCGAGGCCGGGTTCAATCTCATCCGGGACAGCCTCGAAGACGACCCGGAAGAACTCGCGGCAGACGTTGCCGACGAGGTACTGTCGGTCCTCGAAGCGACGGACGGCGACTACGTTGTCGAGACGACCGCCGGGAAACCCGCCAGGGAGATCGTCCGCTACGCCGAGGACCACGATATCGATCGGATCGTCATGGGCAGTCACGGCCGGGACGGCGTCTCGCGGATCCTGCTTGGCAGTGTCGCCGAAAAGATCGTCCGTCGCTCGCCGGTCTCGGTCACCGTCGTGCGCTGATCGGGCCGTCGTGGCTCAGGGGTGTGTTTTCGGCATGAGGTCGGGGAAGTCCTGCTCGGCAAGCCACTCGGCCAGCGCGACGAGTTCACCGCTGGCAGCATCGAACAGTTCTGCACCGATCTCGGCGGTGGCATCCGTCTGGTCGCCAAAGACACCGTTTGCACTGTTGTCGATCGAGTCGTAGAACGTTCGTGAGCCGTGGACGCGACCGATTCTCTCGCCGACCTCGACGAGCCCACCGTCGCGTGCGTCTTCCAGCCGATCCTCGTGGACGAGTTCGGGGTGGAGATGCTGGATGAGTGCCGTTTCTTTCGGGCCACCGTGGGGGCCGTTGTGTTCGAAGGCCTCGTCGATCCGTTCCGGAATACTCTCGTCCCACATCCACTCGATGGCGTAGGCGATCTCGTCGTTGCGAAGCCGACGACCCACTTCGCGAAGGTGCGTGACGTTCCCGCCGTGGGCGTTGACGTAGATCACGCGGTCGATGCCGTGCTGAGTCAGACTCCGGGTAATGGTCTCGACGTACTCCCGGAACGCCGACGGGTCGGCCGAGACCGTCCCGGGGAACTGCAGGTGATGATCGGAGACGCCGATCTTGATCGTCGGCGTGCAGAGAAAGCCGGTCCGATCGGCGGCCTCGCGGGCGAACGCTTCGGCGATGAGATGATCCGTTCCTTCAGGGAGATGTGGACCGTGCTGCTCGGTCGAGCCCAGCGGCACCAGCGCCAGCGATTCCGACTCGAAGTACGATTCGAGGTCCGGCCAGGCCTCGTCTGGCAGGTACATGCTCCAGTCTCGGGGATGCGTACCCATGAACGTGTCCCACGCTGTCGAGTGACCGGCGGGTCGTTCAGATAGGCGGCGTAGTGAGGCCAAGCGACTGTATCCGCAGCCACGGTCGGCCGACGAGTACGTAAGGCGATTGCAGCGGGGCCAGAGAGACAGTCTGGCAGCTGTAAGTCCCAGAGCGCCCAAACCAAAGACGGGGTCTCTTGAGCGGCGCTAGTCATATAAGCACACAAACCAACAGAAAATGATGATAGAATCGACCACGGTACTCGTCGTCGGGGGTGGAGCGACCGGCACAGGCATCGCGCGGGACCTCTCGCTTCGAGGTGTCGACGTGACGCTCGTCGACCGGGACGGTCTCTCCAGTGGGACTTCGGGACGCTCACACGGACTCCTCCACAGCGGCGCACGGTACGCCGAGTCCGATCGGGTCGGTGCCGAGGAGTGTATCGAGGAGAACACCGTGCTCCGTTCGATCGCCGGTGAGTGCATCCGGGACACCGGTGGGCTGTTCGTCCAACTCGAGGAAGACGATCCGGAGTACTTCGAGGAGAAACGCGCGGCCTGTGAGGCTATCGGGATCGAGACGGCGTTGCTCGATGCCGATGAGGCCCGGGAACGCGTGCCCGATCTCACACCGGACGTCGAGCGGGCAATGTGGGTCCCCGACGGCGCGATCTATCCCTCGCGGCTCGGGGCAGCCAACGCCGCTGATGCCGAAGAACACGGTGGGACGATCTACCCGCACGCGCCGCTGGAAGCGGTGAGTGTCGTCGACGGCCGGATAACCGAAGCGACACTCGGCGGCACGGTCGAGCGGACGATCGAACCGGAACACGTCGTCAACGCGGCTGGTGCGTGGGCCGGACAGGTGGCTGCACTCGCGGGCGTCGAAGTCACCATGGCTCCGTCCCGGGGCGTGATGGTGTCTGTGGCCTACGACGAACTGGACCCAGTGTTGAACCGCTGTCGGGACCCCGCCGACGGCGACATCGTCGTCCCCCACGCTGATGAGGCAGTGCTCGGGACGACGAGTGTCCCGGTCTCGGACCCCGACGACTACGAGAAAGCCGCCTGGGAAGTCGAGACGTCGATCGAAGAGTGTGCGAAGCTGTTGCCGCCGGTCGCCGACGCACCGACCGTGCGCGAGTGGTGGGGCGTCAGGCCACTGTATGCCCCCGACGAAGCCGAGGGAGACCGCCGCGGGATCTCGCGGGGCTACTTCGTGCTAGATCACACCGATGACGGGGTTGAGAACGTCACCAGCATCGTGGGCGGAAAGCTGACGACCTACCGGCAGATGGCCGAGACGACCGCCGATCACGTCTGTGAGAGCCTCGGCGTCGATGCCGACTGCGAGACCGCGACACGCAAGCTGCCTGGCGCAGACGACGCCGACCGACTGGACGAGCTGGTCGACCGCTACGACGGACAGGGACCGACCGACAAGGATGTCGTCGCGCAATGAAGGCGGCTGCTCGCAGAACTCCGGGAAGGTAGTGCGTTCGATGCCGGTGCTGTCGGCCCCGCGACCGATCGTCGTGCTGTGGGGCGACCACGGAACGGCCATGGTGTCTGTTTTCACCCCTCCCCCGATGCGTTTAATCGGCTGAAACCGCTATACGTAGCCGATGAGCGAGGGCGAGGCCGCGTTCACCCACCTCGGCGAGGCCGTCCGGGAGGCGCTCTCTGCACGGGGATTCACGACGCCGACCGAGCCACAGCGCCGCGCGATTCCGCCCCTGGCGGCCGGCGAGGACGCGCTGGTGATCGCCCCGACCGGGAGTGGCAAGACCGAGACCGCGATGTTGCCGGTCTTCGACGCACTCGCGGCGGATCCACCCGAAGGGATCGGCGCACTGTACGTGACACCGCTGCGCGCACTGAATCGCGACATGCGCGATCGCTTAGAGTGGTGGGGCGAGACCCTTGAGATAGAAGTCGACATCCGTCACGGCGACACCTCCGACTACCGCCGCCAACAGCAAGCCGAGAATCCACCGGACGTGCTCGTGACGACCCCCGAGACGCTGCAGGCAATCCTCACGGGGGAGAAACTCCGGCTCGCGCTCGAATCCGTCGGCCACGTCGTCATCGACGAGGTGCACGAACTTGCCGCCGCAAAACGCGGGGCGCAGTTGGCAATCGGCCTCGAACGCCTCCGGGAACTGGCTGGCCCGTTCCAGCGGATCGGCCTCTCGGCGACGGTCGGTGATCCCGAGGAAGTCGGCCGGTTTCTCACCGGCGATCGGGGCTGTGAGATCGTCGAGGTAGGGGCCGGGAGTACCCTCGAAATCGACGTCGTCCAGCCGACCGTCAAAGACGGCGACGAGGAGATCGCCGGCCAACTCGTCACCGACCCCGACGTCGCGAGTCACGTCCGGACGATCGACGAACTGATCGCAACCCACGACTCGACGCTGGTGTTCGTCAACACGCGACAGACTGCCGAGGCGCTGGGATCGCGACTCAAGGAGTACGGCACCGACCTGGGTATCCACCACGGCTCGCTCGCGACTGACGCCCGCGTCGAGGTCGAAGACCAGTTCAAGGCCGGCGAGTTGGACGGGCTGCTCTGTACCTCCTCGATGGAGCTGGGCATCGACGTGGGCCGGGTCGATCACGTCGTCCAGTACAACAGCCCCCGACAGGTCTCCCGCCTGCTCCAGCGGGTGGGACGGGCGGGCCACCGCCGGGATCGAACCTCGAAGGGGACGGTCGTCACGACTGGCCCGGACGAGACCTTCGAGGCGCTGGCGATCGCCCGCCAGGCCCAGGCCGGCGAGGTCGAACCCGCCCAGATCCACCACGGGAGCCGCGATACGGTCGCCAACCAGATCGCCGGGATCGTCATGGATCTCGGGGAGGTCGACGCCAGACGCGCCTACGAGATCGTCACGCGGGCCTACCCCTTCGCCGACATTTCCGAACCGGTGTTCCGGGAGATCGTCCGCGAACTCGCGGAGAATCGGGTCGTCTGGCTCGAAGCGGACGACGACGAACTCTCGAAACGACGGGGCACCTGGCAGTACTTCTATCACAACCTCTCGATGATCCCCGACGAGGCGACCTACGACGTCGAAGACGGAGCCAGCGGCAAGCAAGTCGGGACGCTTGACGAACGGTTCGTCGTCAACTTCGCCGCGCCGGGAGAAGTGTTCGTCCAGCGCGGCGAGATGTGGCGCATCACCGAGATCGACGAGGAGGAAGACGTCGTCAACGTCACGCCCATCGAGGATCCCGCCGGCGAGGTCCCCGCATGGACCGGCCAGGAGATCCCCGTCCCCTACGATGTCGCCCAGGAAGTCGCCGAAATCCGGACGGTCGCGGCCGAGCAACTCCGGGCCGGCGGCGATCGGGCGTCGGTAGCGCGCCACCTCGCCGGGCGATACGACGCCGACAGCGAGACCCTCGAAGCCGCCCTCAAGCAAGTCGACGATCACGAAGGGCCGGTGCCGGGACCAAACCGAATCGTCGTCGAGTTCGAGGGCCGAGACGTCGTGGTCAACGCACCATTCGGCCACAAGGTCAACGAGACGCTGGGGCGGCTACTGTCGGCACTCCTGGGCCAGCGGACGGGATCGTCCGTCGGCCTCGACGTCGATCCCTCTCGGATCAGCCTGGAAGTGCCCCGGAACGTCACCGCCGGCGATGCGGTCGACATTCTGGAATCGACTGCGCCCGAACACGTCGAGGGGTTGATCGAACTCAGCCTGAAGAACGCCGACGCCCTGAAGTTCCGGCTCGCACAGGTCGCGGCGAAGTTCGGCTCGCTCAAACGCTGGCGCGGACGGGGCAGCCAGCGGTTCGGTCGCGACCGCCTGCTCGATGCCCTCGAAGACACACCGATGTACGACGAGGCCCTCCGGGAGTTGATCCACGAGAAACTCGCGATCGAGCGGACGGGTGACGTCCTCGCCGCGATCCAGAAAGGCGATATCGACGTCGAGACCGTCGGCGGCCGAACGGCGATCGGGCTGGGCGGTCGCTCGGGTGGCACCGAACTGCTCGCCCCCGAGAACGCCGACGCCAGCGTCATCGAGACCCTGAAAGACCGCATCCAGGACGATCGCGTGATCCTCTTTTGTGTCCACTGTGAGTCCTATCGGCGGACCAAACCCGTCAAACGCGTCCGCGACCAACCGCACTGTCCGGAGTGTGACTCGACACGGATCGCCGCACTCAATCCCTGGGACGAGGAGACCATCGCGGCGGTGCGGGCAACGGACAAGGACGACGAACAGGAAAAGCGGACCAAACGCGGCTATCAGGCGGCCGATCTGGTCCAGAGCCACGGCAAACAGGCGGTGATCGCCCTGGCCGGACGCGGCGTCGGGCCGACCAACGCCGCCCGCATCATCAACAAACTCCGGGAAAACGAGGCCGAATTCTACCGGGATATTCTCGAACGCGAGCGCGAGTACGCCCGAACGCGGTCGTTCTGGGAGTGAGTGTCGTCGAGTCGGCACCGACGAGACGGGGCAACGCGCAGGTCAGTCACTCCGAAGCGTCCCGGTCTCGTCCTCGTGCCACGCGGCGCGTTTGCGAACGGCGACCCGTGAGACGACCAGTCCGAACACGAGAATCAACAGGCCAAAGGCCAGAAACGACCCGACGACCGCCCGGGAGCTACTGATTGGCGGGTTCGCTACGGCAGCGTCACCGAGAACGCTACGCCCGAGGGCAAGCAAAAGCGGCGTAACCCCGACCAGGCCGCCCAGAACGGTGAGACCACGGCCGACGATCAACGAGGGCACGTGCGTTCTGGCCAGCAGCCCGGCGGGAGCCATCCACGCACTCATGCCGACCAGTACCAGCCCGAGAGGGGTCGCCGGGAGCACACTCGCCAACATGAATCCCGACAGCGGCGCGAAGGGGACCGAGATCGCCAGAGCAGTCGCGAGTCGGAGTGGATACGGCAACGTCCGGCCGCGGGCTGTGTGACTCTCCTCGGCGGTAGACAGCGCGCTATCGACGATCGCATCGGTCGCTGCCGAGGAGAGGTCGCCCTCGTCCGTGCGGATTTCGAGGCCACAACCCGGACAGATGCGGCTCCCATCCAGGCCAGCCCCACAGGACGGACAACGATTCGCTGCCGAGTCGCTCATTGGCCGGAGTTGGTCGGCCGGGTATTTGACGTTTGGCCGCAACGTCGCGTCGCGCTATCACAGCCGCCAGTGTGTTATTTGTACCCAACGCTCGTGGCTCAAGCTATGGATACGAGAGTTCTCACTCCCGTGCTCGGAGATGTACGCTCGTCAGTTGCCAACTTGCGGATCGACACGGTAGCGCCCGGGTGGGCCAGCGTCCCCCAGGAGGCGGATCAGGCATGACCGTCCGCGTCGGGTTCCTCGGCTACCGGTTCATGGGCCGGGCACACGCGAATGCACTCGCTCGGCTGCCGCTGTTCTTCCCGGAAGCGCCCGCGGTCGAACGGAGCGTCCTGATCGGCCGCGACGAGGATGGACTGTCCGAGGCGGTCGATCGGCTGGGCTTTGACCGATACGTCACCGACTGGGCGGCGGCGATCGACGAGATCGACGTGCTGTACAACCTCGGTCCGAACAACCTCCACGCCGCGCCCTCGATCGCTGCCCTCGAAGAGGACGTCGACGTCTTCTGTGAGAAACCACTCGCTCACACCCTCGACGCGGCCGAGGAGATGGCGGCGGCCGCCCGAGCGAGCAACGCGACGACAGGGATCGCGTTCAACTACCGGTTCGTCCCGGCGATCCAGCTCGCTCGCGAGTTGATCGACCGGGGCGAACTGGGCGAGATCTATCACGTTCGCGCTCGGTACCTACAGGACGGGCTGGCCGATCCCGAGGCGGCCTGGAGCTGGCGCAACGACGAGTCGGTCGCCGGATCGGGCGCGCTCGGGGATCTCGGTGCCCACTCGATCGATCTCGCGCAGTTCCTGCTCGCCGATCGCGTCGAACGCGTCTCGGGCCACCTGCGCACGTTCGTCGACGAGCGGCCGGTCCCGGATGAAGCGGGCAGGGCCGACGACAGCGGGACCGAGACGCGCCCGGTCACCGTCGACGATGCTTTCAGCGCCCAGGCGACTTTCGCGGGCGGCGCGATGGGGACCTTCGAGGCCTCGCGGATGGCGACGGGCCACGACAACAGCAACGTGATCGAAGTCAACGGCTCGAAGGGGTCCCTTCGGTTCGACCTCGAACGGCTCAACGAGCTGGACGTCAGACGGCCGGACGGCCGCGGCTTCGAGACGGTTCTGGTGACCGAAGAGGACGACCCGTACGGCGACCGCTGGTGGCCGGCCGGTCACGTCCTGGGCTGGGAACACACGTTCGTCCACGAAAACTACGAGTTCCTCAGCGCCGTCGCGTCGGGAGATGGCTACGCCCCGGACTTTTCGGACGGCCTGGCGGTCCAGCGTGTGCTGGCGGCCATCGAGAAGAGCGACGCGTCGGAATCGTGGGTGACGGTTTGATCAGGGTGGGCGTGTCCATCACCGTGGTCGGGCCGTTCCAGAGAGGGGAAAGGACTTGTCGCCAGCCCCTGAGGGTGGCCGTATGGACCTGGAGGACTACTGGGGCGTCGGGCCAAAGACCCGCGAGTTGCTGGCCGAGAACCTCGGCGTCGAGGCCGCCATCGCAGCGATCGAGAGCGGTGACCTCCGAACGCTGACCGAAGCCGGACTGAGCCGCGGGCGGGCGACGCGGATCCTCCGGCGGACTGACGGGGCCGCGATGGACGTACTGGCGACCCGGGACGCTCGGGACGTCTACAAGTCGGTCCTGGATCTGGCCGCCGAGTTCGCCGTCACCCAACACGCAGCCGATAGCATCCGACTACTGACACCGAAAGCCAGCCGGACCGAGATGGAAGCCCACCTCGAAACCGTCATCGAGGCCAGAGACGCCTGGACGGGGCTCTCTGAGAGCGATCGAGAACGCGTCACCGAGGCTTTCGAAGCCTACGACAGCGTCGAGGGCGGCGATCTGGCCGGCGTCCGGGCCGCGCTGGCACTGAAGGCGGCCGGAATGACCACCGGCCCCTTCGAGACGCTCGCTGATCTCGACACAGAGCACCTCGAGGTCGGGGCCGAGGCCCTAGACGCACTGTCGGCGGGCGGGGTCGCCGAGGGCGCCGACGAGCGCCTCGACGACCTCCGGAGCCAGCGTGGGGCGGTCGAGGACATGGCCGCAAACCCCGAACGCGTCATCGAGGCCGTCCGCGAGGCCGGCGTCGGGGGCGGTGATGCCTTCCGCGAGACGTTCGTCCGCCACGTCGTCGAGGAAGCCGGTGTCGACGTCGAGGCGGTCCGGGACGCGACGCCCCGCGAGGCCGCCAACGCGACCGATTTCGTCGCCGAAGCGTTGCGAACCCTCGCCACCGACCGCCAGGACGCCGTGACCGAGCGAGAACAGGAAGTCAGCGACCAGCTGGAGACGACCCTTTCGGCTGCTCGCGAGGAGATCGACCGGGCCGTCGCGGCCGTCGACGAGATCGCACTCGCCGTCTCGCTGGCTCGCTTCGCGATCGCGTTCGACCTCACGGCCCCGACCTACGTCGAGGATCGGGACGTCATCGCCGTCGAGAACGCCGACAACCTGTCGCTACTGGGAGCTGAGGCGGACGTCCAGCCGATCACCTACGCCGTCGGCGATCACACCCTCTCGGTCGATCGGGCACGGGTGCCGCCGGACGGGGACCGCGTTGCCGTCCTGACGGGAGCAAACAGCGGTGGGAAGACGACGCTGCTTGAGACACTCTGTCAAGTCCAGTTGCTCGCCCAGATGGGCCTGCCCGTCCCTGCCGAGACCGCAGAAGTGGGGATCGTCGATGTGATCGTCTTCCACCGCCGGCACGCGAGTTTCAACGCGGGCGTGCTCGAATCGACGCTTCGGTCGGTCGTCCCGCCACTGACCGACGAAGGCCGGACGTTGATGCTCGTCGACGAGTTCGAGGCGATCACCGAACCGGGTAGCGCCGCCGACCTCCTGCACGGTCTGGTGACGTTGACCGTCGATCGGGCAGCCCTTGGCGTGTTCGTCACCCACCTGGCCGACGATCTGGAGCCGTTACCACAGACGGCCCGGACCGACGGGATCTTCGCCGAGGGACTGACGACCGACCTCGAACTGGAAGTCGACTATCAGCCCCGCTTCGAGACCGTTGGCCGCTCGACGCCGGAGTTCATCGTCTCGCGGCTCGTCGCCGACGCCGAGGACCGGACTGAACGCTCCGGGTTCCGGACCCTCGCCGAGGCGGTCGGCGAGCAAGCGGTCCAGCGCACGCTGTCGGACGCCGAGTGGTCCGCCTAAAGACCCCACGTGTTGGGGGTCGCTCGGTACGGAGCTGGCAGCCCTATCGGGAGGTAGCGATGTCACCTGGGGACGCGGCGCGCCTCGACAGCGGGACCGGCCAGCGCCTGGTCGAACATGCCCGGGCAGTCGTGACCGCGGCCGCGACCGACGGATCGGCGCCGGCAGCTCCGGATCTCGACGTCCTCGACGAGGAGCGTGGCGTCTTCGTGACGCTGCAATTGGACGGCCAGTTGCGGGGCTGTATCGGTCGGCCGCGACCGGCACAGCCCCTTTCGGACGGATTGCAGGCTGCAGCCGTCGGCGCATCCAGCGACGATCCGCGATTCCCGCCGCTTTCGGCCGACGAACTCGACGCCGTTACCGTCTCGGTGAGCGTCCTGACGCCACCGGTGACTGTTTCGGGGGAGGTGCCTTCCTCGATCGAGATCGGCCGAGACGGCTTGATCGTCTCGAAGGGGCGACAGACCGGCCTGCTGTTGCCACAGGTCGCGGTCGAGCAGGAGTGGTCGACCCAACAGTTTCTCGCCCAGACAGCCCGGAAAGCCGGCCTTCCAGAGGCTGCCTGGCGGGAAGCCGAGACGACCGTCAAGCGCTTTTCGGCACAGGTCTTCGCCGAGGAGTCACCGAACGGCCCTGTCACCGTCGATGAGTATACGCGCTCGGCAGGCCAGTCGGCCGCAGGCGAGCGGTCGACAGATTGAGGGGGCGACCCCGAATAGAGCGGGCCATGCCTGCCGATCTCACCGAAAAGACCGACCGCTACGAGCGATTGTTGGCGAGGGCCCTCGAAGAAGCGACGGTGCTGGCGCCCGAGACGACGCCACTCGGCGACGCAGCGACCGACTGCTTGGAGATGGCCCGGTCGTACCTCGAAGACGGCCGCCACTTCCGGGCCGAAGACGACCTGGTCAATGCGCTGGCGGCGTTCTCCTACGGCCACGCCTGGCTCGATGCCGGGGCCCGGATCGGGCTGTTCGACGTTCCCGAAGAGGGACACCTTTTTACCGTGTGAGTCTGGCAGCGGTCGGTCGATGCGGGTGTGACCGAGTACCTAGTTGCCGTGTGGCGATAAGGGTTTGGGAAAGATTTATATACTTTTCGGACTTACTATAGATCACCAACGGCAACCGAGAGTACTAATATTTTCCTCTACGGTTGCCCGCGTCCACCCATCATGAGTGAAACGACGACACCCCTGTACACCCGAGACGAAACGAGTGAGCGACCGACCGAGCAGCGCGAACGAGCTGATGAAGAAACCCAGAGCGAGCAGGAACACTGTCCGGAGTGTGGTGGTTCGTTGACGAGCGACGCCGAACGCGGTGAGACGGTGTGTAGCGAGTGTGGACTGGTCGTCGAGGAAGACGAGATCGACCCCGGCCCGGAGTGGCGCGCTTTCGACGCCAAAGAGAAAGACGAGAAGTCCCGCGTCGGCGCGCCGACGACGAACATGATGCACGATAAGGGCCTCTCGACGAACATCGGCTGGCAGGACAAAGACGCCTACGGCAACTCGCTGTCCAGTCGCCAACGCGAGAAGATGCAGCGCCTCCGGACCTGGAACGAACGCTTCCGCACCAGGGACTCCAAAGAACGCAACCTCAAGCAGGCTCTCGGTGAGATCGACCGGATGGCGAGCGCACTCGGCCTCCCCGAGAACGTCCGCGAGACCGCTTCTGTCATCTATCGCCGGGCCTTGGACGAAGACCTCCTGCCCGGTCGCTCCATCGAAGGTGTCGCTACCGCCTCGCTGTACGCCGCTGCCCGTCAGGCGGGCGTTCCACGGAGTCTCGACGAATTCACGCGGGTCTCTCGGGTCGAACGCATGGAATTGACCCGGACCTACCGATACGTCGTCCGAGAGCTGAATCTAGAGATCAAGCCAGCCGACCCCGAGAGTTACGTCCCCCGGTTCATCTCGGATCTGGACCTTCCCGAGGAAGTGACCAATCGAGCGCGTGATCTGCTCTCCTCGGCGCGGGAAGCCGGTGTCCTCAGCGGAAAGAGCCCCGTCGGACTGGCCGCGGCATCGATCTATGCGGCGGCCTTGCTGTGTAACGAGCGGATCACACAGAGTGAGATCAGCGAGGTCGCAAACATTTCCGAAGTGACGATCCGCAACCGCTACAAGGAACTGCTCGAAAGCGAAGAATCGCTCGACGGCCTCTAAGCTGGGCCACAGTCGTCACCACCACGGACAGCGGGGCGCTTCCCTGTCACATTTCGACGGACGTGATCGCGATTACCACGGCCGCCATCGGGCACAAGAGACTTATTGATCGACAATGACTTCTCGGTCATGGTACTGGAGAATATCGACCCGACGCAATTAGGCGCGCAAATGGGGGGCAGCGCCATCGTCGGTGCCGTAATCGGCTTTGCTGCAAAGAAGATCGCCAAAATCATCGCAATCATCATCGGGCTAGAGTTGATGTTGTTCAAATTCCTCGAATCGCGGGGCGTGCTCTCAGTGAACTGGGAACGCCTCACGAACGCCTCGGCAAACGCCTCCGAACAAGCTGCCCAAGCCGGCCAGACCGTCATCGAGACGTTCGTCTCGACGGCCGGGATCGGCGCGAGTTTCGCCGGTGGCTTCATGCTCGGCTTCAAAAAAGCGTAGTTGGCTATCCTAAAGTCACTCAGTGACCGATTGCTGGATGCCCGTGGATTGAACGATCGTGTTAGAGACGGCACCCTGTCGACGTCATTGACGTTTCTGCAGGAGAAAGTTGGCTGGTAAATTGCGACGTGATGAAGAGTGGTATTCGAAAGCAATCAGAAAGTCCGCTACGATGACGGAGCCGACCCCTCAGAGACGGTCTCGACGGGAATCTCGAACAGCCGAACGCCACAGGACACACAAGAAACAGTAGCGACTTCGTACTCCGAACAGCAGGAGGTCGTCGTCTCAGTGTCGAACGACGTCGGGCCGCCACAAGCCGGACACTGCTCGATGTACAGCCGCAGGCCGCCGGCGAGGTGCCCCCGCTGGGCGGGCGGGAGGTCCGCCCAGCCCTCATAGCGGTCGGCCAGGATCGCACAGCTTGCGACGTCGGCAATCATGGCAGCCCGGGATTCCCACCGGCCCATGATGCGGTTGTCGAGACGGACGATCGTCGCCCGCTCGGTCTCCTCGACCTGGATCGCGCCCTCGACACCGAAGGCCGTCTCGATGTGTCCCGGAAGATCGTCTGCCTCGGCAACGTCGTCGATAGCAGCCTGCCACGCCGTCGCGAAGGTATCAACCAGTTCGAAATCCTCGCCCGTCTCGTCGAACTGGAGGGCGTTGGCGTCTACGAGGATGTCTTCGACGTCACGTTGCTGCTCGGCGTCGAGCATCGCCTGTGTGTTGGGGGCCGGTTCTTTGCCAAACAGCTGCAACAGCCACGGTGGAAAGTACCGCTTCGTCAACGTCGGTGTCCCCGGGACGAGGTAGCCCCGAAGCCAGATCTGAGCGAGTCCGAAAAGTATCGCCAGTCCCCCGACGGCGGCGGCGATCGGCAGCGACTGACCGGCTACGAGCAGTCCCCCGGCCACCAGTTGGCCACCCAAGACGGCGATGAGCGTGTTCGTGACGGTACACGGGAGACACCGGTTGTCGCCGGTGTACGCCGGCCGTCGGTACCGATCGAAAACTGAGTGGCGGGCCATCGATCGACGGTTGATGACGGAGCGACAATAGCCATTCGGTCGGTATCCCACCAAAGGGCCACAAGTGAGACAACGCGACGCTACCGCGTCTTGATGTCGTCCTCGTCTTTGAGAATCTGTGTCTCAGCTTCGCCACTGGACACTTCGTTTGCGAGTTCGTAGAAGTCGTTTTGCAGCCCCGCCGGGAAGGTCACCACGCCGACCCAAGAGCCATCGGCCTGCCACTCCTCGCGTTCGAGGTCGCCAAATTCCCGAATCTTCGCTTGGCCGCTGCCCGCGTAATCGGCCGGCAGCTGGACCGCGACGGTAACCTCGTCGAAGCGGATCGGAATGATCGGTCGTAGTTGCTCTAAGGCGTCCTCAACCTGGTTTTCGACTGGTTCCATCGGATCGACCTGGAAGCCTGCCTCTTCGAGGGCGGACTCGATACGGTCTGGCGGGTGTGGCGCGTCATCCATCTGCGGGTTGACGGCGTTGCGGGTGATGCGCTGGACGAGTTCCCGGTGTTTGCGCTGTTGCATCTCGCGGCGCTGGTCGGCAGTAATCTGGATCTCACCGTCTGTGATAACCTGTGGGATAATGGCCAGGGGATCGGTCGTCTCGAAGACTTCTTCGAGCGACTCCTCGGGCGGGCGGTCGCCACGCGAGGCATCCTCGAAGACGTCTTCGGCGGCGATGACGTCCTCGAGTTCGTCGTCGAACTCGTCGCGCTTGATAGCCAGGGCCGCGTCCGGGTCGACGAGTACCTCGAAGCGCTGGCCATGTGACTCGAGTCGAGCCGTCACTGCCTCGTCAAGCGATATCATACCGAGACCTACACAATCCCCCGACAAAGGTGTTTCCGAACGACCCCGCGACGAAACGGCCACGAGAAAATCCAGCCCGAGACACTGAACGCGATGGCCCGTTACTCGTCGTCGGTCTCGTCAGCGTCCGACTCGTCGGTCGCTTCCTCGTCTGTGTCCTCGGCCTCATCGCCTGGGGCCTCGTCGGCTGCAGGAAGCAATCCGAGATCGTCGAGATGGGCTTGTTTCTGGTCGTCAGTGAGTTCGCTGAACTGGGCGTCCTCGACACTGATCGTCGCGACGCCGATTCCTTCGGGCGCGAGTTCGCCGTCGTTGACCGCAGCCATCGCTTCGAGTGCGAGCCCGACACCCGCGTCGAGATCCATCTCCTCGTCGTAGTTCGCTTCGAGGTACTCCCGGATATCGCCACGGTCGGCCCCGATCGCGAGTGCCTTCCACTCGTAGGGCGTCCCGGACGGATCAGTCTCGTACAGTCGGGGCTCGCCGTCACTGACGCCGGCGATGATCAAGGCGACGCCGAAGGGCCGCGCACCGCCGATCTGGGTGTACTGCTGGATGTGATCGGTGACTTGCTTGGTGAGTGTCTCGACGCCGATCGCTTCGCCGTACCGAAGCTGATTGACCTGTGTCTGCCGGCGAGCGAAGTCGATGAGCTGGCGGGCGTCGGCGACGTGGCCAGCCGAGGCGATGCCGATGTGGTCGTCTGCCTTGTGGATTTTCTCGACGGAGGATCGCTCCATCAACGGTGATCGGATACGCTTGTCGACGGCGAGGACGACGCCATCGGCCGTCCTGACGCCGATGCTCGCCGTCCCGCGCTTGACGGCTTCCCGGGCGTACTCGACCTGGTAGAGGCGACCGTCCGGTGAGAAGATCGTGATTCCGCGGTCGTAGGCCTGCTGTTGGGATTGTCCCTGCATAGTTACTCGAGATCGCGTTGCGTCGCCCCGAGGAACTCCTCGCCGATCTGCACGTCGACACAGCCGTTCCGGACGACGGCGGAGCGGTCAGCACCCGCGAAGGCGACGTCGCTGTGCTCGGTGGCTTCCGGGCGACTTCCTAAATACTTTTCTTCACACGCACGCACCGTGCCGCTGACGCCGCTGACGCGGACGCCAACTGGCTCGTCATCAACGGTATCGAGACAAGTCAAAACAGCGCGAGCGTCCGAGACCGCCCCGCGGCGCGTCCGGACGATGGCGTTGCCCGTCCCGTCTTCGAAGGTGAACTGTTCGACAGTGAGATCGACCCGGGCCGAGCCAACGTCACCGAGCAAATTCTGTGCGGCGAACCACAATTCCCGCTGGAGCGTCCGCCGATCGATCGCGAGGTCCGGCCACCCCTCAAGCTCAACGGCCAAATATCGCCAGCGCTGGCGGACGTGTTTCGGCAGCGGATTCACGAGTCGTCCCCCACCGCCCGTTCAGCGACCAGTACGCCAACCTGATCGTGGACGCGTTCGACGGCCGACAGGGCGAACCCGGCCGAGGTCAGGGCATCTGCCAACGTTCCGACTGTCGCCGGGTCGTCGACCTCGGGCGAGTAAAAGGGTTCGGACGGATCGGCCTCGCCGAACAACATGACGTCACCGAGGACGAATCGCCGCGGGCCAAGCGCCGCGATCGTCTCGATTGCCTCGCCTTTCGCTGCGTCGTCGAGATGGTGCATCGCGAAGTTCGAGACCACGATATCGACGGCGGTGTCGGCCGGCACGTTCGGCTCGCGGAACCGGCCCGTGCCAAAGGAGATGTTGTCGAGACCGGCATCGGTGGCTTTCTCGCTGGCCTGATCGAGCATCCCCTCGCTGATGTCTCGGCCGATTACCTCGCCGGCCGTCTCGGAAAGCGCGAGGGCGATCGCTCCCGTGCCAGTTCCCAGATCGAGCACGACGTCGTTCGGTTCGGGTGCGGCGTGGTCGGTCACGAGATCGGCGGCCGCCCGATACTCCGGGCTCCCCTCGCTGTCGTACGTAGCAGCGGCCTTGTCGAAGCGGGCGGCGTGGTCCTCGATGGAGCGTTTCATACCGTTAGTTGCGGATCGAAGGCTTTCAACGCCACGGGACAGCCGCCGTCATCGTGGCTGCAATCTTGTGCCAGGGCCAACGGTTTGAACCACCGGAAGGCTAAATTGCCCGGTCTACGTGGTCGATGGCATGGATCGGCGCCACCTCTACGGGGCGACGTTCGGCATCGTCGGCGTCCTGCTCGCGGGCGTCCAGTTGCTACACGCAACCGAACAAACTGCGGTACCGATCGCGATCGTCGTCGACGGTGCCCCGTTCGCGCTGCTTGGACTGTCACTGTCCTTTGCGGGCTACTGGCTGGCTAGTAGCGAACAATTCGAGGAATATCTGCCGCGGATCGCCGCCTGGGCCGTCGGCGGAACCCTCCTGTTGGCGTCGGTGGCTGCGCTGACGTTGTTCAGCCAGCGCGTCGCGACGGGAACCCTCCAGCGAGCCACATACATTACCGCAGATAGCATCACAGTCGGTGCCGTCGCGGGCACCGTCGTCGGGCTCTACGACGCACAGAGCCAGCAACACCGGCAGAAACTGGAGGCAGAACGTGACCGAACCGAAGCGTTCGCCCGCAAAGCGGCCGACCTCAACAACTACGGGCGCGCACTCGCCCAGGCGACGACCGTCGAAGAAGTCAGCGCCTACTGTATCGAGGGACTCTCCTCGCTGCTAAGCCTCTCAGAGACCGCCTTCGTCGAAGTCGGCCCCGAAGACACGCCGATCACCTCCAGTACGGTCTCGAACGGCTTCGAATCCCAGCTCCGGTCGATCGCCCGTCACGCGGCCGAAGACGAGGCCGTCGTGGCCGTTCACGAAGGCGAGAGCGTGCCCGCAGATGTCGCCTCGGTACTGACAGTCCGACTGGAAAACACGGCCGCGACGACGGGGGTGCTCGTCGCGATCAGGGACACGGCCGAGCCGATATCGACGGAAGACGAGCAACTGCTTGAACTACTGGCGTCCCACGCAAGCATGGTGCTCACCCGTCTTTACAGTGGCCCTGGCCAGGGCCGTCCCGACAATCGCTGATCGACGCTGCCGATCAGCGATCGTCTGTGTCCGCCAGACGGATACCCGGTTCGACGAAATTGTCGCTCGCGCGCTCGCGGTTACGCGTCGCGAGTGCACCCCAAGCCGCCAGGCCTGCCTCGATCCAGGCAGCCGAACAATCGAGTGCCTCGCCGACCGCCGCCAGGTCTCGTGGCGCGCGCAACTGGAGATGAGTCCGGGGGTCGGCACTGACGACGTAGGGGGCATCGTACTCCTCGATGAGGTCTTGCAATTTCTGCAGATCACGGAGGGCAGCAACGCGTTGACCGCCCTCGGCCCGTAGTACGTGCCTGAGAGAGTACTCCAGATGGACACCGTTTTCGGCGGCCGTTTTGACGACGACGTGATCGACGTCGCCGTCCCCTGCCATCGGATGAGCGAGGACGTCGACCGCCGGCTGTTCGACGGCGAAGCGATTCATGTCGAGGTCACCACCGTGGACTGCTACGATCGTCCGTGACTCGCGATGGTTGCCGATGAATCCGCTTGCACGGGAGCGATCCTCGGCGTGGATCTCCACGCCCGAGACGACATCGATACCATAGGTGTCTGCGATCGACGCCCGATCGTACGCGGGCAATGCGTCGCCGTGATTGCGAACGACGATCCCGTCGAACCCGTATTCGGCAGCGGTCGAGACAAACCGGGCAACGGTGGCTTCGCCGTCCGGCCTGGCGTGGACCGCCTCGTACATCACGACCCCTCGAAGGCCTCACGGACGTTCGCGACGGCCCGGTCTTTCTCGGCCGGATAGGCCTCGACTTTACCCCGGAGCGTGATACCATCCCCACGCTTGACGGTCCCGTTGTAAGCCGCCTGCTTGTCCAGCGTCAGGAAAAACGAACAGTTCTCGTCGATCCGATCCTCGAGTTGGTCGAGAAACTGCCCCCGTTCAGTCTCGGACAACGAGTCGACCTGTGAGAGGACGTGTCTGATCTCGTCGGCCCGTTCCAGCCGCGTCGAGAGAATGAGGATGCGATCGCCGTGGTGGCCCTCGGTCTCGGCGCGCTCGATGGGCGCGTCCTCGGGCAGGAACGTCCCCAACGCGTCCTCGATGCGCGCGTCGTCTTCGGTCGCATAGCAGAACGTCCGCAGATCGACGTAGTGGAACGGGACCGTCGACATCGAGCGATCAGGCGTCCGACTCGTCGGTTGGTTCCGCGTCCTCGTCCTCGGGTTCGTCTTCGGCCTCGGGGGCTGCTTCGAGGGCGTCTTCCGGGACACCCTGCTCGCGGCCCTCCGCGAACTCGACCGTGTAGGTCGCGTCGCCGAACATCGTCTCCATGATCTGGGTGACGGTCCCGGTTTCGCCGTCGAACTCACTGTGTTCGTCGTGCAAGGTGACGTGATCGTCTTCTTCGAATGCCATACCCATCGGTATTGGAGTGGCGACTAAAAAGGGACTGATTCGGCTCACACGCCGGTTCGCGGTGTCGAACACTTAAGCCAGTGACCGTCCAAGTTCGAGCTATGACTGTTCGGACGTTCGGTAGCAAGCGATCGGATCGCGGGCTGAGGACAGACGAGCGCGGACGTTCGGGCGGATGACGGTCGTCGACAACCTGTGGTACCGTGCCGAGGAAGCCGCCCAGCAGGCCGAACAGACGTATCATGGGCTCCGTGAGGGAGCTACCGACGTCATGGAGTTTACCCGGACGCGACACGTCTCTCGGCCCCGCTTTGAGACGATCACGGCCCGGATCCAGGACAATGGCCTCCCGTACGGGGCCCACACCGTCGCGACCAACGACGACGCGCTATTGCTCGTCCGACACGAGGCCGTTGGCAAGTGGGTCCTGCCAGGCGGTGAGATCAGTGGCGACGAATCGTTTCGGGCGGCCGCCAGGCGCGAGCTGCGCGAAGAAGCAGGTATCGACGGCTCCTATTGCGGGCTCGAGCTACTGGGTCGTGTCGAATTCTACTGTGACGAGTACGAAACGTGGGGGGTCCTCCCGATCTACGAAGCCCGAGCCGAAACGACGACGCTAACGGTCGAAGACCCCGACGCCGAGATCACTGACGCCGAGTGGTTCGAGACGCTACCGAGGGACGCGCGTGATAGAGATGTCCTCACGCGCTGGCTCGAAACACGGAAGAGAGACGGGTAAGACGAATCCAACAGTATCACGCCCAGCGATAGTTGCCACTACCAGTCGTAACGATCCGGAGGAGGATGATCCGACACGGAACGTCACTCCCACACCGATGGCGGATCACCCCCGACGATACCTCAGTCTCCCTTCGATTTCTTCACCATAGCGACTACGAAGGCGACAACGACCAGGGCGACCAGTAGTTTCTTTTTCGACATCACCTAAACTGTCCACCCAGTGGCCTAAAACGTTTCTGGAAGGCCAGCCAATCCTGCCATCTCCAGTGAAACGCCCCGACACTGGATCGACAGACGACCCAATCGACGACGGACAGGCCGCCCGTCAGTCGATCAGGTCGGCGATATCGTCACGAACGATCGTCTCACAGTACGCACAGCGCACGCCCTCATCGAGGACATCGAAGCGTGAGTCGACCGGCTCGTTCCCGGTCGTGATGCAATTGTGGTTCGGGCACGAGAGGACCCCAACGACTTCTGCGGGCCGAGAGACGCGATGTTTCTCGATAACCTCGAAGTCCCGGATAATGTTGATCGTCGCCGCGGGTGCAATCAGCGAGAGGACGTCGAGTTCGGCCTGGCTTAGCTCCCGGTCCTCGACTTTGACGATATCTTTGGCTCCGAGGCGGTCGCTCGGGGCGTTCATGACGATACTTACGGTGTCGCCGTCCCCGCCCTCGATACCGAGAATCGAGAGGACGTGCATCGCTTCCCCACCAGTGATATGATCGATGACCGTCCCACGCGGGATCTTGCTGACGCGGAGTTGCTCGTCGGTACTCATGCCGACTCACCCTCCAACAGCAGATCGAGGAGTGCCATCCGAACGGGCACCCCGTTGTGGGCCTGCTCGAAGAACTGTGCGTGGTCTGTACGATCGACGTCGTGGTCAATTTCGTCGACTCGCGGGAGCGGATGCAGGACGGTCAGCTCGTCGCCAGCCCCCGCTACGGTCTCAGCGTCGATCTGGTACTCGCCGGCGACAGCCCGATACTCACTCTCGTCCGGGAAGCGCTCTTTCTGAATGCGGGTCACGTACAGGACGTCCAGACTGTCGAGAATGGGTTCGAGTTGGGTGTGTTCTCTGATCGTCGCCCCCTCCTCGTGGAGGTCGTAGCGAACCGACCGCGGGAGTTTGAGACTCTCCGGGCTGATGAAGTGTTGGGTCGCATCGAAGTTCGTCAGCGCGTGGGCCAGCGAATGGACGGTGCGACCGTACTTCAGGTCGCCCATAATGCCGATCGTGAGGTCATCCAGACCGGCGTTTTCTCGGATCGTATAGAGATCAAGCAGCGTCTGGGTCGGATGCTGGCCGGCTCCATCGCCCGCGTTGATGAGCGGGACGTCGACGAACTCGCTGGCCATCTTGGCTGAACCCTCGCTGGGATGGCGCATAACGAGGGCGTCGGCGTACCCTTCGACGACACGGACCGTATCTGCGAGGCTCTCTCCCTTCTCGACGCTGGAGTACTCCACTGGCCCCATGTCCACGATGTCTCCGCCCAGGCGCTTGATCGCCGCCGTGAAACTCATTTTCGTGCGCGTGCTCGGCTCGAAAAGAGCAGGCCAAGCAGCGCGCCGGGGTGGCGCTGGGTGAACGCCGCCGGATCGTCGTCCATCTCGGCCGCCCGATCCAACACCTCCTCGATATCGGCCCGCGAGAGTTGTTTGGCGCTGATGATGTGGTCGTGACGCATCGATCACATCCCCGCTCGCCTGGTTCTTGAATCCCCCGACACGCCCCGAAGTGCGCGAGAAAACGGCCCAAGCAGTCACCACGACCCCTCAATCCGGAATCTTTAATCGCGTGGCTATCTATTGTTATAGATGACACATGGCCGATCGGCTCCGGACCGGGATCGACGTCCTCGACCGGAAACTCGATGGTGGGCTCCCGGCCGGTTCTATCGTCGTGCTGAACGCGACGCCAGCCAGCCAGGCAGAGTTGTTTCTCTACGAGCTGACGGCGACACGCGGCACGCTGTATCTCTCACTGGATCGGTCCGAACAGGCGATCAAGGACAGTCTCGAACAGTCCCCGACGGCTACCGGCCAGCCGACGGTCAGACACGTCTCCGGTGAGGCCCCACTCGACAACGCCGGCAAACTCGTCAGTGCGCTCCCGGAGACGTCCAACCTCATCATCGACCCCTTAGACGTCCTCGAAGCACAGGAGCCACCCTCCCGGTTCCGGAGTTTCATGAACGACCTCCAGAATCACATCTTCAACACGGGGAGTCTCGCCGTCCTGCACTGCCTGGACGGCCGAGGTGTCCCACCGCTGCGGGACACGACCGAACACTTCGCCGACGTCGTCTTCGACCTCCACACCACGATCGCCAACGACGAGGTCGAGAACCGGCTGGCGATCCCCAAGTTCCGCGGCGGCCGTGCCCCGACCAGCGTCATCAAACTCGATCTGGTCGAAGAGGTCAGCATCGACACCAGCCGCGATATCGCCTGACCACCTTTTTACTGCGGTGGGTTCGCAGAGTGAACCCCCCTCGCAAAAAGCTGGACCAAAAACTCCTCCGAACGCGCCGGCCGGCGCGTTCGGAGAGAACCGCGTCTCACTTCGTTCGACGCGGACACTTCGAGAGATCTACAGCCCCCATTGATGAAGCGAAGCCACCATGGAACGGAGGGGTTCACAGACCGCTTCGCTCGGTGGTCAAACAGCGTATCGGGTGCAGTAGCCGATCAGTTGCGCCATTCGTTGATGAGTGTCGGGACGATAACGCCAACGCCGAGCAGCACGGCGAAGTGAACCCATTGGCGGTCGGTGACGGCTGTTGTCCCATACACCGATACGAGAGCGACGACGACGAAAAATGCGGTAATCTTGGTTTCTGTGCGAACCAAACCATTCGACTGTGAGGAGGGCTGTTCTGACACTCTCGATCGTTCGGCTGCATCTCACTAATACTCTTTCCACAATCCCGGTGCCGACTGCGGCCACTAACCGACCATAGCAGGAGCCAGACCTGTCTGGACAAGTGGCCAGCACACGAACAGATCTGTCACTGCTCCCAGCGGAGTCGGAGCCCGAATTCACCGTTTGTTTCAGCGACTTCGATATAGCTCTCGCGGTCGCCAACCGCACGCGGCAGTCGGACTGAAGCGGAATCCATCCACTCGGCAGTCGAAATGGTGAACGTATAGTTTCCGGGTCGGTCGATTGTGGTCACGTCCCACTCGGTTCCGGGTTGAACGGATCGCGTCGCGTTCAACACGGCCACGCCACCGCGTTCAACTCGATAGGACACGTTCCACGTCCCATTCGTCGGATTGTACACCGTGACCTCGGCGTTGGCGTCGCCATCGAAGCGCTGTTCCGGCGAGTCCGTCACTGTGCCGGACGCACCGCTACATCCGGCGAGGACGAGACAACAACAGACGAGGAGGGCCTTGAATTGCACAGCTAGCGGTGTTACCCCGTAAGTACATATTTCTTGTCACAAAGGAAGCAACAGCGCGGTCGCGGGTATCGATAGCAGCTATCGTCGAAGACGTGCTCGCGAAAGCGTCAAAGCGAGTTGCCCGGAACTCACAGCGAACTGGGACGCTTTGGGAAGATCGCATTGCGACCTCGCCTCGCTCGCGGGACAGTAAAGCCACCGCCAAGGTACCGTTTTGTCGACGGCGGCCGTACCACCAGTATGGACCAGCAGGCGTCCGTCGACGCGGAGTCGATCCGTCAGCGGGCGTGGATCGAGTACAGAGAGCCCGAAACCGCGCGGGTCGACCAACCCGTCTGGGTGGCAGAAGACCGAGAGAGCGGTTGTCTGGCCATCGGCGACGTCCGTATCGAAGCCGTGGGGAATCTGGTCGCCGCCGTCGACGAGTACGAGCGATCGGACACCGACACGCCGCTACTGAAGGCTCGTGGACAATCGATACCGCGCCGGTTGGGGCGGGAAAATGAAACCGCGCCGTTAATCGATCGGCTGTTACCCTGGCGATAACTCGTCTAGGGCCGGGGCTTTACTCTTCGTCGACGTCCAGTTCCTCGGCGAGTTCGTCGGCGTCGACGTCCGCGTCTTCGAGCGCTTCTTCGAGGTCGCCACCGCCGCCACCGCCCATACCGCCCATCATGCCGCCCATGCCGCCCATCATGCCACCGCCCTCGCCCAGCGTCTCCTGGACGATGACGCGGTCAACACCGAGCAGCTCGACGAACTGCTGGGCGATCTGCTGTTTCTGGAACATCCACTGCTGGTTCATCGACAGCTGAGGCGTGGCCTCGATGTACAGCGTGTCCTTCTCGACTTCGACGGTCTCGGTGACCGGGCCGTCCTCGTCGTCGTCGGCATCTTCGAGCTCTTCGGGGTCGTCGACGACTTCCTCTTCTTCCACGACGTCGGTCTCGAACCAGACGTCGAGTTCCATGCTGAGCATGGTTTCGAGCAGACTCTCGGCCTTGGCCTCGCGGTCCTCGACAGTGTCGACGATCTCGTACTCGTACTCGATGTCCTCACCGGCGAGTGGGTGGTTGAAGTCGACGCGAGCGCGCCCGCCGATGATCGTCTCGACGTGGCCGTGCTCGCCGTCGACGTCGACGTGAGCGCCGGGATAGCGGTCGTCCTCGGGGATCTTGTTGGCGCTGACGGTCCGGACTTCTTCCTCGTCGTAGGCGCCAAAGGCGTCGTCGGCCGCGACGACGACCGATCCTTCCCCGCCGACTTCCTCGCCGATGACGGCCTCCTCGACGGGTTCGAAGAGGTGGCCTTCGCCCAGAACGATCGTCCGGGGTTCGAACTCTTCGTCCTCACCGACGCCTTCCTCGTCGGCGATTTCCTGACTGGTCGTATCCACGAGGTTACCATCCTCGACGGTCCGTGCGGTGTATTCTACCGTAACGAAGTCACCCTCCGCCAGACCGGTCGCCTCGTCGCTTTGCGTTTGTTCCTCGGCCGTCTCGTCCGCGGAATCGTCGGTCATACCGAAAAGGAGTCCCGTTGCACTCTTAAGGACAACGTTTCGGGGCTATCGACCGTGATCGGAGATGCGTGCGGTTTTTGGCCTGTAGACCGCTGTGCTCGCTCATGTACGAGGTAGAGATGAAAGTGCGGGCAGACCACGAGACGGTCCGGCAGGCACTGCTGGACGCTGGGGCCGACCCGCTCGGGACGATCCGGCAGGTCGATACGTACTACGACGCCCCCCACCGGGACTTCGCGGCGACTGACGAAGCGTTGCGGGTCCGCCGGGAACACCGTCACGGCGAGACGACGGCGAAGCTCACCTACAAGGGGCCAAAGATCGACAGCGAATCGAAGAGCCGCAAGGAAGCCGAGACGACGGTCGGAGACGGCGAGACGGCCGACGCTATCGTCCGCGGACTCGGATTCGAACCCGCCGCAACCGTCGAGAAAGAACGACATCGATACGCACTCAGCGGGTACATCGTCACGCTCGACGACGTAAGCGATCTCGGGGAGTTCGTCGAAATCGAAACCGAAGTCGACGACGAGAGTGCAGTCGAAGGGGCGCGAGAATCCCTCCAGGGGAAGCTGGCGGACCTCGGACTGGATCCCGCCGAAAGCATCCGGCGGTCCTACCTCGGCTTGCTCTTGGATAACTCCAAGTAATTGATCGCGGTCCGAAAGTTTCCGTAAGTTATAGACAGTGCGGCAGGTAAGCTGGTAGTAATGACTGACCGAAACATTCGCGTCACGCCAGCCAGCGGGTTGGCCGTCGAGGACCAGCGGGTCGAAGTCGTCGAGCGCAAGGGCCTGGGTCATCCAGACTCGATCTGTGACGGCGTCGCCGAGCGCGTCTCACAGGCGCTGGCCCAAGCGTACTTGGATCGTGTCGGCAAGGTGCTGCACTACAACACCGACGAGACACAACTCGTCGCCGGCACGTCCGCCCCGGCCTTTGGTGGCGGCGAAGTGATCGAGCCGATCTACCTGTTGCTCGTCGGCCGAGCGACCAAGGAGTTTCAGGGCCAGCGCATCCCGACGGATACGATCGCCCTGGAGGCTGCCCGCGAGTATCTCGACGAGGCCTTCCCGCACCTCGACGTTGGCTCGGACGTGATCGTCGACGTCCGGCTGGGCGAGGGAAGCGGTGACCTCCAGGAAGTGTTCGGCGAAGACGGCGCGGCCGTGCCGATGGCCAACGACACCTCCTACGGTGTCGGCCACGCCCCGCTGACCGAGACCGAACAGATCGTCCTGAACACAGAGCGCCGCCTCAACGGGGAGTACGCCGTCGAGAACCCGGCGATCGGCCAGGACATCAAGGTGATGGGCAAGCGTGAAGGTGACCACATCGACGTGACCGTCGCCGCCGCGACGGTCGATGCCCACGTCGAGAACATCCACGAGTACCGCGACGCCGTCGAGGGCGTCCGGGAGTACGTGACCGACCTCGCCGGCGAGTACACCGACCGGTCGATCAACGTCGACGTGAACACGGCCGACGACTACGAAGAAGGCGCGATCTACCTGACGACGACCGGCACCAGCGCCGAGCAGGGCGACGACGGCTCGGTCGGCCGGGGTAACCGCGCCAACGGGCTCATCACGCCCAACCGGCCGATGAGTATGGAAGCCACGAGCGGGAAAAATCCCGTCAACCACATCGGGAAGATCTACAACCTGCTGAGTACCGAGATCGCCCAGTCGGTCGTCGCGGAAGTCGACGGGATCAGACAGCTGCAAGTCCGGCTACTCAGCCAGATCGGCTCGCCGATCGACGATCCACACGTCGCCGACGCTTCGATCATCACCGAGGACGGTGTTGCGGTCGCCGACGTCAAGGACGACGTCTCGGCCATCATCGACGAAGAACTCGCCGACATCACCGACATCACCGAACGGGTCATCGAAGGCGATCTCTCGACGTTCTGAGTAACCGAATCCGGACCCGACCGGCAAGCGATCGGGGGCGATCGCCAAACGGTTTCTCGGCCGATCGCTGTCGAAGCCTGTTTACTCCCGCATCGAATACGCTCGGCTATGCATCCACCGGGGGCCGATACCGTCGTCGTTCGTCACGGCGAGGTCGGTGTCAAGAGCGATCAGGTGCGGATGAAAATGGAGTTCCAGCTCCAGGAGAACCTCAACGCACTGCTTTCCGATCGGGGCCTGCCGGGCGATACGGGCTGTGAACGCAATCGCCTCTACGTCCGGACCACAGAGGACGCTGTCGAGGCCGCGACTGCGGCAGCCACCGAGGCGCCGGGCGTTGTCTCGGCCAGTCCCGCACTGACCGTCGCGCCGACGATGGACGCGATAACGGACGCCCTCGCCGACACGACGACCGCCTGCTACGACGGTGGCCCCTTCGCTGTGGTAGCGCGGCGTGCCGGCGGTGACGACGTCCACGACTTTTCGAGTCGGGACATCGAGAACGAAGGTGGCCAAGCCATCTGGGACGTGATCGAATCGATGGGGAAGACACCCGAGGTCGACCTCGACGATCCCGCATTTACCGTCTTCGTCGAAGCACGCCCCGACGAAGCGTTCGTCTTCCTGGAAAAACGATCGGGGCCGGGTGGGCTCCCCCTGGGGACCCAGAAACCCCTCGTTGCCCTCCTCAGCGGTGGCATCGACTCGCCCGTCGCGGCCTGGCAAGCGATGACTCGCGGCGCGCCGGTCGTTCCGGTGTACGTCGACCTGGGAGCCTACGGCGGCGTCGACCATCGCGCCCGAGCGGAGGCAGCCGCGGGTGCGCTGGCAAGGCGTGCGCCGAACTTCGATCTGCAGCTGTCCGTCGTCGACGGTGGCGAGGCCGTCGAGCGGTTGATGACCGACGTCGAAGACACGCGGATGCTCTCGTTCCGACGGTTCATGTATCGGGCCGCCGAACGCATCGCCCGCGACGTCGGCGCGGTCGGAATCGTCACGGGCGAGTCCATCGGCCAGAAGTCGAGTCAGACGACGGCCAACATCGCGGTCACAGACGCCGTGACGGACCTGCCGATTCATCGCCCGCTGGTGTCGGCCGACAAGACCGATATCATCGCCCAGGCCCGGGACCTGGGCACGTACGACGACGCGACCGTCCCCGCGGGCTGCAACCGGGTCGCACCCGACAAGCCCGAGACACACGCCGATCCAGCAGCGGTCGAAGGTAGCGAGCCTGATGACCTGCTGGAACTGGCGGACAGCGCGGGCTCGAATCCCGCGGTCGTTGACCCGCCGGCCCAGGTCGAGTGACGATGCGACCAGCGACAACGAGCGGTCGAAACGAGCGCACTCACCGCCGACACAAAGCAAGACGGAACGCCTTTGGAACGCGGGGACACAAGGCCAACCGATGACTCGCGTCTGCCTGCTCGGGACCGACGACGTCGCCCTCCGGCAGACGCTGCGCTCCCACGAGACCGCTCGCGACGCATTGTGGACCTACGACCTGACGGATCCATACCGGAACGCCGTCGAGGTAGAAACCGTGAGTCTCGGGGCCGCGATCTCCCTGCTGAATGATCTCAACTGGTATCTCGTCCGCTACGTCGCGGACACGCTCCTCAGAGAACCGAGCGTCAGCGAGACCGAGTGGCTATCCCGCGAGCTGGCGAGGGACATCCGCGACGGCCGCATCGATCCGGACGAATCGGATCGCTATCTCAAAGTCTACGGCGTCATCGACCCGGACGACAGCGATAGCGAGGAGACGAGCGACGAGGCGAATACGGCTCGGCGGCTCGTCGAACCGATGTACGTGACCCGAACGGACGGCTCGATCCCGACCTACGACCTACGCGACGTGACCGACACTGTCGTCGTTCGCGTGACCGAATCGGAATTCAGTAGCTGAATGGCCCTCGATGGCGAACAATCGCTTACCGACAGCAACAGTGTCTCTCAGCCGACGACTAAGCAGGTGATCGCTCGGGTGAAGGCGGAATCGGTTCGACGAACCCGATAATATCGAAAGCAGCGGGGTGGCCATCCTCCAGAACCGTTGCGTGGACCGAGAGCTCGATCAGCTCCCCGTCGCTGTCGTACGCATCGATGTCGAACTCGGAGATCGATCCGGCCGTCACGAGTCGATCGAGAAGTGTTTCCCGTCGCTCCGGGTTGGCGTATACGTCCGTCGCCAGATCGTCGCCACTCTCGATGGCAGCCGCCGGTGATTCATACCCCAGCAGTGACGCCAGCCACTCGTTGACCTTGTGTACCTCACCGTCGGTGTCAGTCCGGAACATACCGAACGGTGCGAGGTCGAACAGCGTCTCGTATTGTTTCAACTCGCGGTCGCGGGTTCGCTGTTCGGTCACGTCTCGGACGACACCGTCGAAGTACCGCTCGCCGCTCTCTTCGGTCATAATACCGGTCACTGACGCCCAGAATTCCGCTCCGGAAAGTCGCTGCAGTCGAAGCTCCATATCCCGGACGATGCCTTCCCGTTCGAGGGCCCTGATGAACTGCTCGCGGTCGGCGGGATCGGCGTACAGTTCCTCGAAGGGGCGCCCGACGAGATCCGATGCATCGGCGGCTCCAAACAGGTCGACCAGCGCGGGATTGACCTCGATCAGCGTCCCGTCGGGCAGCGGCGAGTTCCGATAGACGCCTTCGGGAACATTCGAGATGATTCGCTCGTAGCGCTGCTGGCGTTCGTGCAGTTCGATCCGGTAGATCGCGTGGGCCAGGTCGTCGCCGATCTCGGCCAGAAGTTCCCGTTCGCGCCAGTCGAAGGCATCGGCCGCCTCGGCGTACAGACAGAGGACGCCGTAGCGGTCCCCCTCGTAGACGATCGGGAGGGCTGCCGCCGCGCGGTAGCCACGCTCTGTGGCCGTCGCCGGCCACTGGTTTGTCTCGTCGACCCGCGCCGTTGTAATGGTGCCCGCCTCCAGGGCGTCCCAGACGGGGCAGGCCGCCCCCTCAGCCGAGTCTGCAAGCAGTTTCTCGCCGTCGAGATCAGCATCGTCACAAACAGCATTCGCCCTGATGGTCAGTGAGTCACCAGCGGATTGGGGCTCGGCGATACAGGCGAGCCGATACGGCTCGGCGCCGGCGACGATCTCACAGACGTGGTGCTCGATCGTCGCCCGATCGTGTGACCGCACCAGCGCCTGATTGACGTCCCCGAGGATAGTCCGGATGCGATCGAGGCTGCTGGCCCGCTGGCTGGCCCGATACTGCTCGACAGCATTGCGTGCCCGGTTGGCGAGGAGTTCGTACTGCTCGCTGCCGGTGTCTTTCTGGAGATAATCGGTGACACCACTTGCGATGGCCTCGCTTGCGACCTCCTCGCTCCCCTTACCAGTAAACAGAATAAAGGGGAGATCGGGATACGATGCCCGGACGGTATCGAGCAATTCGATACCGTCCATCCCCGGCATGTCGTAGTCGCTGACTACACAGTCGGCGGATGATGTATCGAGGCGATCCAGCACCTGAGAAGGATCCGTCACAGTGATCGTCTCGATGGCCTCGTCAGCCCGCTCGAGGTACGAGGCCGTCAGCGCGACCAGATCTTCCTCGTCGTCGACACAAAGCACCGTGACGGCCTGCCCTGACATGAGCGGGGCGACACACTCTGCCATTATAATGATGGTGGAAAATTGTTCTGAAACCCGCCCGCAGAGGCAGGGCCAAGAAGTGTCCGTCAGTCGAATAGTCTGCTCGAACGCGTTCCTCAATCGAACAGCCCTGTCGAGAGATACCGCTCGCCGCTGTCCCAGAACACCGTCACCACCAGCGGTGTGTCCGAAGCCTCCGGGTCGGCGCGCTCTTCGGCAACTTCCCGAGCGATAACCCCCATCGCGCCGCTCGACTGGCCGACGAGGATGCCTTCCTCCTGGGCCAGACGACGACACTCCGCTTTGGCATCGTCCAGAGCGACGGTTCGTACCTCGTCGAGCAACTCGCGATCCAGGTTGTCACTGACGAACCCCGGCCCCATCCCCTGGAAATTGTCAGATCCGGACTCGCCAGTCGAGAGGACGGCGTTGGACTCGGGCTCGACGGCGATGACGTCGACCCCGGGGAACGCCTCCGTGAGTCGTCGTGCGTTTCCACTGATCGTGCCGCCCGTCCCGACGCCGGCGACGAACGCGTCGATCGTCCGATCGCCGATCTGATCGAGGATTTCGCGGGCCGTCGTCTCGTAATGGGCCTGCGGATTGGCCGGGTTCTCGAACTGGCAGGGCTGGAACGTGCCTGCCTCGGCTTCGAGTTCGTCCGCCCGCTTGCGGGCAGTAGTCATGTCACCCTCGACGAGTTCGAGGTCGGCCCCGTAGGCCTGCATGAGACGACGGCGCTCGACGGACATGTCTTCGGGCATGACGAGAGTCACATCGTAGCCCTTTGCCGCTCCCACAAGCGCGAGTCCGATGCCCGTGTTCCCGCTCGTCGGCTCGACGATACTGTCGCCGGCTTCGAGTTTACCCGCCTGCTCTGCGGCCTCGATCATACGCAAGGCTGGGCGGTCCTTCGCCGACCCGCCCGGATTGAACGACTCTACCTTCGCGGCGATGGTCGCCCCTGGCGGCGAGGATAGCTCGACCAGCGGCGAGCCGATCGTCTCCAGAATCGACGTATCCATTTGGACCGGCTAGCGCTGTGGGACGTAAATCTCTCCCGGACACCGGCAGGATCTACCGTGGCCGAGGACGCGATCCACTGGATGGGCTGTTTTTGTACGGGGTTCGACGATTGGGGCGACTGACCAGCGACGACGAGCCGAGACGCCCACCTGAAGTGTCACTCCCGTTCGGACTCCGGGACACGCCAGGTGTAGCCGACGATTTCGAAGGGCCGAGTATCGGACTCGTCCAGTACCGTTGCGTTCATACGAAACGTTCGTGTTTCGCCCGACTTCGTGCGAGCCTCGTACTGGAAGTTTGTGACGGTCCCCTCGGTGGCCAGTCGGTCGATAAACGTCTCGCGTCGCCCCGGAGACCGGTACAGTTCCTGGGCGAGATCGTTGTACGCATCGATGGCAGCCGACGGTGTGTCGTAGCCGACGAGGGCAGCCATCGCTTCGTTGACCTCGTAGACCGTGCCGTCCGAGGCTGTGCGAAAGATCCCGATCGGGGCGACGTCGAACAGCGTTTCGTAGCGCTTTAGCTCCCGATCGCGCCGTCGCTGGGCGAAAGCGTGTTCGATCCGATTGGCCAGCAACGCGTATCGCTCCCGGCCGCCCCCCTTCTGTAGATAGTCAGTGACGCCGCGTGCGATCGCTTCACTGGCGACTTCCTCGCTCCCCTTGCCGGTAAAGAGAATGAACGGGAGTTTGGGATGGTCGGCTCGGATCGCTTCGAGTAATTCGAGGCCGTCCATGCCGGGCATGTCGTAATCGCTGACCACACAGTCGACGGCGTTGCTCGACAGTCGATCGAGGACCGCAGTGGGGTCCGTTTCTGTGATGATCTCGAAGCGCTCTGCGCTACGCTGGAGGACAGTTTCACTCAACGTGAGAAAGTCCGGATCGTCGTCGACACAGAGTACAGTGACAGCGTCGTCCCCCGACATGTCACTAGTGTGGGTGGGCGTTCGCATAAGTGTAGGGTGAACGCACAGTCCGTAACCGGGCACTGTGTAGGCGCTGGAGGCCACCATCGACAGCTCGGTCCCACCGCCGGCGATGGATTTCCTTCGAAGGCTACCATCTCGGACTGGGAATGGCTCGCTGTATGCCGAGCTGATAAGTTTGGCATATACCCAACAGAGCGACAGCGAACCCCTTCCCAGAGTGGGGCTACCCGCAGGGAGATCGGGAAGGTATGCCATCGCTGTGGGGCTAGTTCGATCTGTGGCAGGTTCGATCGGTCGATCGAACACGCCGAGACCGGATAGTGTCGCCAACGACGCGACGGTTATAGGGCTCGCTATCGTATCGTGGTCTATGCCACTGGACACGCTAGAACCGAACCCGGTCTGGAACGCTGACGCCCACGAAGAGACTGTCGAAACGCTGGCAGCCCTCGACGACGTGACCTACCACATCTGGGGTGGAGACTGGTGTGGCGACTGCCGATCCTTGCTTCCGGAGTTCGGTGCCGCACTCGCGGCCGCCGACATCCCCGACGAGCACGTCGTACACCATCCCGTCGACCAACAGAAAGACGGCGAGGGGGTCGAAGAGTACGGCATCGAGTACATTCCGACAGTCGTCGTCGAACGCGACGGCGAAGAACTCGCTCGCTTCGTCGAGGACGAGGGCCAACCGATCGCCTCCCATCTGGCGACCCAACTCGAATCGGCCGAGACGTCGGCCTGAATCGAAATTATTGCGCTCGGTCACCGTCGAACCACGCAAGCGCCGCCTCGACGTCATCGAGTGGCCGCGAGCAGGTGAAATCACGGCAGGCGTAGATGGTCGACTCGTCGTTGCGGGCCGCTCGCTCGGCAAATATCGGCGGGGCCTTCTCTAGACCGAACTGGTCGAGCCACCGCACCAGCCCGTTCTCTGTCGGCGGTCGCCGGGCGAGAATTCGGTTCGGCAAGGGGGTTTCCCCGATCCGTTCACGCCATGACTCGGGAATGGAATCGGCGGCCACCGTCAGTTCGCTGGCCCCACTGGTCGCGTGGTCGGCCGCAAGCACCAGCGAGGCATGCTGGAGCGGGTCGGCTGCGATCGCGTCGTGGTGGGTCGACAAGACCGATCGAGCCACGTCGTCGAAGCGGTCGTGTGGCACGAACGCCGACAGCGAACAGAGCACGTCGACCGCGACACCGGCGCTCGAGGGCGTCGAGCGGTCTGTGACCTCCTGGGGACGCGCGAGTAACGCCGTTCCGCCGGCCTCGGTGAAGTACAGCGTTCCGTCCTCGTCGTCCCAGAAGCGCGACTCGATCCCGCGAGCGAGTGCGAGCGCGAACCCGAGGTGGTCGGGGTCGCCGGTCGCCTGATAGCAGTCGAACGCCCCGCGAGCGAGAAAGGCGTAGTCCGCCAGATACCCGTCGATCTGGACGTCGCCGTCCGCATAGCGGCGTTTCAACAGCCCCTCTGCATCGTCCCAGAGATGCTCACGAACGAACGCGAGTGCTTCGCTGGCCCGATCGGCCAGGTCGGCATCGAGTGTGAGGGCACCCTCCGAAAGGGCCGAGATCGCCAGCCCGTTCCAGCCGGCCAGGATCTTTTCGTCTCTGGCCGGGCGGGTCCGCTCCGACCGGGCGTCGAACAACTGCTCACGAGCCCGTGCGAGGCGATCTCGAACGTCCGCAACGTCGAGTCCTGACTGCGCTGCCAGTTCCTCGTGCTCGGCACTGATCGTCAGCACCGTCTGTCTCTCCTCGAAGTTACCGTCTTCGGTGATCCCGAACCGCTCCAACGCCAGCGAGGCGTCCGTCTCGTCGTCGACCGCCGCCCGAACCTGCTCGGGCGTCCAGACGTAGAACCGGCCCTCCTCGCCCTCGCTACGGGCATCGAGCGTGCTGTAAAAGCCACCAGCAGGGTGAGACAGTTCCCGATCGAGGAAGGCGAAGGTCTCCCGAGCCACGCGGGCATAGCGCCGCTTTCCGGTCGCCCGGTAGCCCTCGATGAACGCCCGCGGGATCTCCGCGTTGTCGTAGAGCATCTTCTCGAAGTGCGGAACGGTCCAGGACCGATCGGTCGCATAGCGGTGGAAGCCACCGCCGACGTGATCGTAGAGGCCGCCCGTCGCCATCGCGTCGAGCGTCTCCGTCAGAACGGCACGATAGTCCTCGCCACTGGCCTCCGTCCGTTCGGTGTCTCCGACGTCACTGCCGCCGATTCCCTCCAGATCAACGTCGGCGGTGGAGCCACTGTCGCCGTCGAGCCGAGCGTCGGCCCGCAACAAGAGCTGGAGTCGCGCCGGCTGTGGGAACTTCGGTCCGCCACGTCCGAACCCTCCGTGTTCACGGTCGGCCTGGCGGAGCGCTGACTGGGCGGCGTCTTCGAGGAGGACTCCGCCTGTGCCGGCGTCCATTTCGGTCGGCGTCTCGGGCGTCCCCTCCAATTGTCCGGCGATCGCGTCGGCCCACTGGTCGGCCCGTTGTTGGACGTTCTCCCGGTCGTTCTCCCAGGTCTCGTTGAGGTCCTCGAGTAACTCCTCGAAGCCCGGCCGTCCGCCCTGGGGCTCCCGCGGGAAGTACGTCCCCACGTAGAAGGGCCGGCGATCGGGCGTCAGCCACACCGAGAGGGGCCACCCGCCCTGCTGACCGAGAAGCTGTGCGAGGGTCTGGTAAATACGGTCGACGTCCGGCCGTTCTTCGCGATCGACCTTGATGGGGACGAAGTGTTCGTTTAGCGTCTCGGCGACGACACGATCCGAGAAGCTCTCTTCTTCCATGACGTGACACCAGTGACACGACGAGTAGCCAATCGAGAGGAAGATCGGCGTGTTCGTCTCCGTGGCGGTCGACAGCGCCTGGTCGTCCCAGGGCTGCCAGTTGACCGGGTTGTCTGCGTGTTGGGTCAAATACGGACTCGCCTCTTCATCGAGGCGGTTGCGCTCGGTGGGCGTGGGCATAGCTATCTGTCAGAGTCCAACGGGTAAACCCGTGGCGTCGCCGGCGAGGCTCGCACCGCCAAGAGCAACCTTTACACTCCCCTGGTGTGGCCCTTCTGCCATGACAGAAACGGTGCTGTTGATCGGGGGCGGCGGCCGGGAGCACGCGATCGCCCGCGCGCTCGCCGAGTCGGACTGTACGCTGTATGCCGCCGCCGGCAACCGTAATCCGGGGATCGCCAGCCTGGCCGATGGCTTCGAGACGCTGGAGACGACTAACCCCAGGCCGTGACGACCTACGCAAACAAGGTTGACGCCTCGCTGGCGGTCGTCGGCCCGGAAGCGCCCCTGGAGGCAGGCGTCGCCGACGCCTTAGACGAGGCCGGCATCTACGCCTTTGGCCCCCAGGCCGAGCAGGCCCGTATCGAGACGAACAAGGGCTTTCAGCGTCGGTTCATGGATCGTCACGACATTCCCGGCTGTCCCGACTACGAGGAGTTCACCGACAACGAAGCTGCCTGTGAACACATCGAGGAATACGACGGCGATCTGGTCGTCAAACCGGCCGGTCTCACCGGCGGGAAAGGCGTTCGTGTCATCGGCGATCAGGTGACCGCCGAACAAGCAAAGGCGTACATTCGCGAATCTAGCCACAACCGGATCGTCCTCGAAGAGCGACTAGTCGGCGAAGAGTTCACTATCCAGGCGCTGGTCGCAAACGGCGAACTCCGGGTTACGCCCGCCGTCCAGGACCACAAACGCGCCTACGAGGGCGATGACGGCCCCAACACCGGCGGAATGGGGTCTTACAGCGACGCGGGCCTCGAACTGCCGTTCATGGATCGAGACGACTACCTGGAAGCGGTGGACATTCTCGAAGCGACCGTCGACGCCATTGAGGGGTACAAGGGCGTTCTCTACGGCCAGTTCATGCTCACCGCCGAGGGGCCAAAAGTCGTCGAGTTCAACGCCCGCTTTGGCGACCCCGAGGCGATGAACACTTTGCCCGTCATGGAGACAGACCTGCTCGATGTCCTCGTTGCCGCCCGCGAGGGCGAATCGCTCCCCAAACTCCAGTTCCAGCCCCAGGCGACGGTCTGTAAGTACGCAGTGCCCGACGGCTATCCGACTGACCCGGACGCCGGCGCGAAGGTCCAGATCTCGCCCGAAAATGCCGGCGACGCGCTGTTGTACTACGCCAGCGTCGACGAACGTGAGGATGGGATCTATACGACGACGTCCCGCTCTTTTGCGGTCGTTGGTGTGGCCGATGGGATCACGGACGCCGAAGAAATTACAACGGGGGCACTCAACAGCGCTGGAACCGAAGGCCTGCGCGTCCGCTGGGACATCGGGCAAGCTGAACTGGTTCAGTCCCGGATCGACCACATGGACGAACTACACAGCAGCGAGTAAAGCGAGCCTCGGCGAACGGCCTCATTCGGAATCGAAAATTGGCTCTCGTTCGCTGTCCTGTCGGTCTTCCAGATCCTCGAGGGACTCGGTCTCAAGCAAGCGTTGGAGTTTGCGTTCGAACTGGTCGTCGGTGAGTTCGCCGCGCGCATACCGGTCTCTGAGTGTTTCGAGTGCTTGTTCGTCTGTTTCCTGGTTCTGTGTGTGCTCGGGTTCAGTGATCGTCTCGTCGTCCCACCACTCTTCGATATCTTCCTCGTCACCGAACAGTAACGCGACGATCGGGACGATCATAACGTATCCAACGAGCATGAACGGCAGCCACCAGTCTTGGCCGGTAAACAACGCGCCGAGGAAAATGCCCGTCACGAGGATCGAAACGACGCCCGTCGCGTTTTCGCACAGTCGCTCGATCGGTCCAGCATCGTCCATGTCCGGTTGTTCTGTAGAAACTGTCTTTACAGTGTCGACGCACTGTCTCGAACTGCCAGTTGTCCGTCCGCCTCGATAGGTACCACCCAGAGTTGTCCACTCCGCCAGTGTCGGACAGTCGAGAGTATCGGCCGGGAGTGAGCAAACGCACAGCGTTTGCGAGCTACGGGCGACACACGACCACAGGGAGTGCACCGAAAGACTCGCTTCGCTCGCCTTTCGAGCCCTCGTCGCGCTTCACGCGACTCGGCACCGGCGTTTCTTTATCCGCGCGAGCAAAGCGAGCGCGGTTCACTCGGCGCGACTATCGGGAGCGCCGAGGATGTTTTTCTCCGCGTTTTTGCGAGTGAGAGGTGCCCGCAACGAACGTAGTGAGCGAGGACACCCGAGCGAGTAAAAAGAGGGAGTGCGCCGGCCGGGAGTGAGCGAAGCCGAAGGCTTCGCGATCTACGGGCGGCGCATCGAATGACGACTGTAGGGAGGAATGAGATGCGCCGGCCGGGAATTGAACCCGGGTCGAGAGCTTGGAAGGCTCTTGTCATACCACTAGACCACCGGCGCTCACTTCGTTCGCGCCGAGCATCGACGGACTCCGTCCGTCTCAACACCGGCGCGCTCGTTCAACGGAACTGCCCACTGTGGATGACCAGCCCCGCGTTCGCATCCGAACGTAACTCAGCCCACGTTAAGGGTGTTTCCTTTCAGTGCGACGCCGGCCGGACTGTCCCATAGCAGTTCCCGCTGGAAATCTCGCACTCGACCAGCGCGAGCTCACTCGCTTCAACGTCCGCTCGAAACTCCGCGGGCGCATAGATATGATAGAAGCGCGCCACGGCCTCGCCGCCGGGCAATGTCCACTCGACGGTCGTATCGAATCCCTCCTCTGCGTCGGCGGGTACGTCGAAGCGGTCGTGGGCGGTACTCCAGGCGCTGACCAGCGCCTTGCCGTCGGAGTGCAGCACCCGCGCGAGTTCGTCCAGGCTAGCGATCCGTGCCTCTCGGGACGGAAGGTGATGCAGCGTCGCGACGTAGACAGCCAGATCGACGCGCTCGCTCACGATTGGCAACCGCGAGGCGTCCCCGAGCAACACTCCCGCGTCCGGAACCCGCTCGCCGGCAGCGTCCAAGAGCGAGCGGCTCACATCCACTCCGAGTACTCGGTCGGCTCGCTGGTGGAGGGTTTCGACGTGGCGGCCGTTGCCACAGCCGATATCGAGCGCGCGTTCGACGCTCTCGGCGTTCTCGACGAAGGTCTCGACTTCCGGCCAGGCGTATTCCCGCGTCTTCGAGAAGTGCTCGGCGATACGATCGTACGTGTCACGCACGTCCACGCGGGAGCGGTCCATTGGGTGCCTCGATCAGTCGTACTTTTCCGGGTAGGCCTCGGCCAGCAGATCGGGCTGCGATTCGAGACGTTCCCGGATCGGATCGACGATTTCGCCGATGTACTCTCCGGCGGCGTTTTTGAGATCCTGTGGGTGGAGTTCCTCGCTCACGAAGTCCACCTCTAACTCCTCGTAGGTGTCGTAGGTGAGGTTCCCGCCGTACTGCTCGGGCCGTTCGACCACAAAGGCCGCCTCGCGCTCCTCGAGGATCGGGAATACGAGGTACCGGACATACTCCAGGACGCCATTGCCCTCGACCTCGCCCATCGGACAGTAGGCGTCGCCGATCTTCTCGGCGACCGTCTCGGGGTCGTCTGTCAGTTCGACTTTCGAGGACTCCTCGGAGGCACTCATCTTTCCGCCCGTCAACCCGGAGAGCAACGGTGCGAAGACGCACGTCGGGGCTTGGCCGCCGTGTTCGGGCAGGACTTCCCGAGAGAGCATGTAGATCCCGCGCTGGTCGATCCCGCCGTATGCGACGTCAGCGTCCAGTGCGTCGACGTCCAACGTCTGCATCAGGGGATAGACGAGCCCGCCCAGATTGGGCGAATCCGATTCCCGGACGACCTCGCTTGCAGCACGCTGGGTGCGGGCGATCGTCGTCTCGGCAGTCATCCGCAGCAGTTCGAGGGTGTACTCGCGGTCGAGTTCGAACTCGCGCCCGCGCACGAACGTGATTTGTCCCGGATCGGCACCGGCGGCCTCGACCATCGCCTGGATCGTCTCTTCGTAATACTCAGAGCGCGCTTCGAGCAGGTCGAAGGGGCTCTTTGCGTCGTCGAGATGAGCGTGCAAGTCCGCGATCAGAACCGTCACGTCCATCCCGGCCTGCAGGAAGTCCGCCAGCTTGCGGATCGTCGTGAAATGTCCGATGTGCATCTCGCCGGTCGGCGCGTACCCGATGTACACCGACGGGTCCTCGCGCTGTTCGAACAGCTCCCGGAGTTCGTCCTCGGTGACGACCTCCGCCGTGTTGCGGGTCGCCAGTTCGACTCGCTCGGCCGTGTCCATATCCGTTGGTCCGGAGTCGGTGCCTAAAACAATTCGTTTCCCGGTCCGGACGATCCGGCAATCCGGTCGTTACTCCTCGCGATCGGCAACCCGCCGCCGGTGAACGATCCCCTGGTTGTTCGCCGCGTTAGCGACGAAGTTCCGGAACGCATCGCCGACATCCAGATCAGCTAGCACGGCGGGTCGACCCTCGTCGCCACGTTCGCGGATCTCCGGGTCCAGCGGGATCGATCCGAGGAACGGCATGTCGACGTCGGCGGCGAACTCCTCGCCGCCGCCTTCCCCGAAGATGGCATGATCGCTACCACAGTCCGGGCACTTGAAGGAACTCATGTTCTCGACGATACCCAGGACAGGCGTCTCGTGACGGCCGAACATCTCCAGGCCCTTGCGGGCGTCGTCTAAGGCGACACCTTGGGGTGTCGTGACGATGACCGCGCCGGTGACGGGGACTGTCTGGAGCATCGTGAGTTGTGTGTCGCCAGTCCCCGGCGGGAGGTCGACGACGAGGTAATCGAGGTTGCCCCACTCGACGTCTTCGAACAGTTGGGTCAGTGTCTGGTGGACCATCGGGCCACGCCAGATGACGGGATCGTCTTCACCCAGCAGGAAGTCCATACTCATGAGTTTCATCCCGTGTTTCTCCGGCGGGATGATGCGCTCGTCCTCGGTGGCCTCGGGACGTTCGTGGGCGTCGAGCATCCGCGGGACGTTCGGCCCATAGATGTCGGCGTCGAACAGCCCGACGCGGGCGCCTCGGTCGGCGAGTCCCGCAGCGAGATTGACGGAGACGGTACTCTTTCCGACGCCGCCTTTCCCCGAGGCGACGGCGATGACGTTCTTTACCCCAGGCAGGACCTCGCCGTCGGCCTCGCGTTCGACCGTCGCCGAAAGCTCCACGGCCAGATCGGGCGCGGCATCACCGACTACCTCGCGCACGCGGTCGGCGATAACCGTCTCGTTCGGCGAGAACGGTGCACCCAGCGCGAGGTCGATCCGCGCAGTCCCGTTGTCGATCTCGACGTCGTTGACCAGCCCAAGCGAAACGATGTCGTCACTCAGATCCGGATCCTCGACCGATTCCAGCAGTTCCAGCAGCTCGGCTTCGTCCATGGGGTCCGATAGGCCCCGAGCGAGCGAAAAGGCTTGTGACCCCGCACCGTGGGCCGTCCTCGACGGTCAGCGAGTCACGGGCTCGCCCGGACCGATCGTGAACGCACAGTCCGCTGCCAGTCTGAGCACGGCCCGATCACCGAGATCGACGTCGCGGAGTTGCCGCGCGATCGGATGGTCTCCAAACGAGATCGACGCCCGGGGGCTCGCCGGCCAGACGCCGGCCCGCCCCCGCAACGCGGTCGGCTCCCGAAGCAACTCGCCGTCCGTCTCCGTGAAATTGTACCCCGACAGCCGGAGTGGCACGGTCGGCGGTCGCTGGATCGACGCGGTGAGCAATTCCGCCCCGTCGGCAGTGACTGTCGCCGTCCGCGTCCGGCCCTCGTCGGTCACGTCGATGTCGGCGACGAGTTTGGGATAACCCCAGATATCGACACCGAACGCGCGGGCGGGTTCCGTCGTCACGGGGAGCGTGTAGACGTAGCCACTGACAGGGCGCCGCAGCAGCGAGAGATACGGCACCGTTCGTGCCCCCGCTTCGACCGCGGGAATCAGCACACCTACCTCGTCGTATGGCGGGATCGTCTCCTCGCCGACACGGTCGTACCGGACGACGAGTACGGTTAGCGTGGCGCGGTCAGCACGCGTTCCCACGGGTTGCAGTCCGTCCGGGAGGAGGTTCTGCACGTCGCCTCGATCTGCGGGAAAGACGGCGCCCACGATCGTCGCAGAGAGACTGACCGGGAGTTCGAACGTGTGGCCCGTCGAGACAGTGACGGTCTCGCTCATTCGACAATCGACCTCCGGAATCGGCTCAGAGCCGCAAGCGCGGCGATGGTCACCCGGTGCCCGAAATCCTGGATCGGCTGTGGCAACCATCGGGTCGCCAGGATCAGCTTCGCTGGCAAGCCAACGGGATAGCGGGCGGCCGGCGTCTCAGTCGTCGCGGCGTCGTAGATCGTCGCCGCGACCCGCTCGGGTGAGACGGCGAGTGGCCCGCCACCCAGCAGCGCATCACCATCGAGGGCCTCGTAGATCGTCGCGTATCTGTCCGAGCGATCGAATCCGTCGAGGTGGCGGTCTGACGTGGCGGCGAGGTCAGTGTCGACCCAGGCGGGTTCGACCAGGGCCACGGCCACGTCCTGATTCGAAAGCTCCACGCGAAGCGTATCGAGCAGCCCCTCGACTGCGTGCTTGGAGGCTGCATACGCGCCCATCCCGGGAGTCGTTACGCGCCCGTGCGTACTGGAGACTGCGATGGCCGTCCCACCCTGCTGGCCCAACAGCGGCAGCGCGGTCCTAATCGTCCGCAAGGTCCCGTGGACGTTGACCGCAAACTGCCGATCGATCCAATCGGGCGGGAGGTCTTCGAGCGGGCCGGGCTGACAGTAGCCGGCGTTGGCGACCACCGCATCGAGTCCGCCAGCATCCTGGTGAATCCGCTCGAAAATACGGTCCAGATCGTCCTGGTCGGTCACGTCAACCGTCGCCGTGTGACAGCCTGTGAGCGTCGCCAGTCCGTCGGGATCGACGTCACTCGCGTAAACGTTCCAACCACGAGTCGCGAACTGGTGGGCTGTCGCCCGGCCAATCCCGGAGGCAGCGCCCGTCACGAGCACTGTTTTCATGGAACGTATCGTCGACTGCTGGTACTGAAAGGGTTGCGCTGACGGGAGCGGCTCACGGCGATAGCGATGACGATTGCCAGTGGTGATTTCCATGTGCCACGGTACCGTGACTTTCGCGCCCGGAGACAGCCCTTTCGTTGCGTTTATATACCGACGACGGATATCGAAGGGTACGCATCGTGTAGGGGCTTTGGCCCCGAGTCCGCAAGGGCGCAAGTACGTGACAGCGAGTCGTGGTAGCCAAGCGGCCCAAGGCGCATGGTTGCTAACCATGTGGCGTAAAGCCTCCGGGGTTCGAATCCCCGCCACGACGTTTCACGATCCCAACATATGAGCGCAGAAGACCCAGACGCGGACGCACCGGAGGACGACGAAGACCTTCGGTACTTCGTCCGCATCGGCCAGGCAGACCTCGACGGCACGAAGTCCGTCGAACGAGCCCTGACAGACTTGAACGGTATCGGCCAGCGCGCGGCCCGCATCATCGCCAGCGACGTCGACATCGACCGCCGAGAGACGTTCGGCCGGCTCGAAGACGAGCAGATCGAGGCGATCGTCGAGCGCGTCGAAGGGTTCGCCGAAGAAGTGCCCGAGTGGCTGGCGAACCACCGCAACGACTTCTTCGACGGCGAGACGACCCACGAGATCGGAAACGATCTCAACCTCACCCGTCGACAGGATATCAACCGGATGAAGATGATCAACGCCTACAAAGGCGTTCGCCACAAGCGTGGCCAGAAGGTCCGCGGCCAGCGAACGAAGTCGACTGGTCGAACCGAAGGCACCATCGGCGTCAACGTCGAGGCGATCAAAGAAGAGCGTGAAGAAGAAGCCACGGAGGATGACGAATAATGGCGCTCGGATCCAACACCAAGTTCTACGAGACGCCGAACCATCCCTTCCAGGGCGAACGTATCGCCGACGAAATGGGCCTCATCGGGCAGTACGGCCTCAAAAACAAAGAAGAGCTCTGGCGTGCCCAATCGGAACTGCGAGGGTACCGCCGGGAGGCTCGGCGGTTGCTCGGTCGGGACGCCGACGAACGCGAGGCCGAAGAGTTCCTCGGTCGCCTCAAACGACTCGGCATTCTCGGTGACGAGGACCGCCTCGACGACGTGCTGTCCCTGGAAGTGACGGACGTCCTCGAACGGCGGCTCCAGACGGTCGTTTACCGGAAAGGGTTGGCCAACACGGTCGATCAGGCCCGGCAGTTCATCACGCACGGCCACATTCTGGTCGAGGGTCGGCGCGTCTCGATCCCCTCGAAGATGGTGGCCGTCGCCGAGGAGCCGAGCATCGAGTTCGACGAGACGAGTCCGCTCGCCGACGATCTCCACCCAGAACGCGCGGAGGAACGATAATATGGCAGAAGACGACGGCAAGTGGGGCATTGCCCACGTGCACGCATCGTTCAACAACACGATCATCACGATCACCGACCAGACCGGCGCCGAGACGCTGGCGAAGAGCTCGGGCGGGACGGTCGTCAAGCAAAACCGCGACGAGGCCTCGCCGTATGCCGCGATGCAGATGGCCGAAACGGTCGCCGAACAAGTACAACAACGGGGCATCGACGGCGTGCACGTTCGTGTTCGCGGCCCCGGTGGGAACCAGCAGCAAAACCCCGGACCGGGCGCGCAGGCGACCATCCGGGCGCTGGCTCGCGCGGGTCTCGAAATCGGCCGGATCGAGGACGTGACTCCGATCCCGCACGACGGTACCCGCAGTCCAAAGTCGAGTGGATTCTAACATGGCCGAGTACGACGTCACGTTCATCGAACGCGAGGAACGCGAAGCCCGGTTCCTAATCCGGGGTGTCACCCCCGCGTTCGCCAACGGCATCCGGCGGGCGATGATCGCAGACGTGCCGACGTTCAGTGTCGACACTGTCCGCGTTATCGAGAACTCGAGCGTGATGTTCGACGAGCAGATCGGCCTTCGACTCGGGCTCGTTCCGTTGACGACGCCACTCGGTGACTTCGAAATCGGTGACGAAGTGACCCTCGCACTGGACGTCGAAGGTCCCGGAACGGCATACTCCGGCGATCTGGTGGCAAACGACGAGATGGTCGAAGCCGCCGATACAGACATCCCGATCATCGAGCTCAAGGAGGATCAGCGACTCGAACTCGAAGCCGATGCCGTTCTCGAAACGGGTCGTGACCACGCCAAACATCAGGGCGGCGTGGCAGTCTCCTATCGACACCTCCAGCGCATCGAAGAGGGCGGCGAACGCGACGAGTTCGCCGACGACGAGTCCCACATCGTTCGCGGTGTCATCGAAGACGACGGCGACTTGATTCCCACCGAGGACTTCGACAACGATCTGACGAACCGCTACCCCAACACCGAAGTTGCGGTCGAAGATGTCCCGGAAGCGTTCGTCTTCCACGTCGAAACGGACGGTTCGTTCGACGTCGACACACTCGTGACCGAGGCGACAGACACGCTCCGGTCACGGGCTGAGGCACTGACCGACGCGGTTGCACTGTAACGATGATTCGCCCCCAAAAACCGAAATCGACGGCGCCCGCTGCCCCTCGTGGTGCGAGCGGCGCGACCGTCCGTATCGAAAGCGGTTTGAAGGGGCAGGAAAAATCGAATTACGCGTGCAGGGATAGCCAAGTCTGGCCAACGGCGCAGCGTTCAGGGCGCTGTCCCGTAGGGGTCCGCAGGTTCAAATCCTGCTCCCTGCACTTTTCAGGAGGAACGTTATGAGTAAAAGTAATCCGAGACTGCGTAGTCTCATCGCCGACCTGAAGTCGGCCGCCCGCAAGGGCGACGGAGACGTCTGGAGCGACGTCGCCGAGCGCTTAGAAAAACCGCGGCGCACCCACGCGGAAGTCAACCTGGGCCGCATCGAGCGGTACGCCCAGGAAGACGAAACCGTGATCGTGCCCGGGAAAGTGCTTGGCAGCGGCGTCTTGCAGAAAGACGTTACCGTCGCCGCCGTCGACTTCTCGTCGACGGCCGAGCGGAAGATCGACCAGGTTGGCGAAACGCTACAGCTAGAACAGGCACTCGAACAATTTCCCAACGGCTCGAACGTCCGGGTGATTCGATGAGTATTGCAACGATCGACGCGGATATCGTCGTCGATGCCCGCGACTGTATCATGGGTCGGGTCGCCAGCCAGGTCGCCGAGCGTGCCATGGATGGCGAGACCATCGCCGTGGTCAACGCCGAACACGCCGTGATCACCGGCGACGACCAGGACGTCTTCGAGACGTACAAGAAGCGGACGGATGTCGGCAACGAGCAGGGCCGAGCGTACCCCAAGCGCCCGGATGGCATCCTCAAGCGGGCGATTCGCGGGATGGTGCCCCACAAGAAACAGCGTGGTCGCGAGGCCTTCGAGAACGTCCGCGTCTACATGGGCAACCCGTACGACGAGGACCCGCAGGTCCTCGAAGGGACGTCACTGAATCGACTGTCGAACATCAGATTCGTCCAACTGGGCGATCTCTCGGCACGACTGGGAGCCAAGGTAACATGGTAACGAACACGTCAGGCAAGAAGAAGACTGCCGTTGCCCGCGCAACCGTCTCGGAAGGCGAGGGCAAGGTTCGAATCAACTCCCAGCCCGTCGAACTATTCGACCCGGAGCTGGCGCAACTGAAGATGCTGGAGCCGTTCCGAATCGCCGAAGACGGGCTCCGAGCGGCTGTCGATGTCGACGTGACCGTCGAAGGTGGCGGCGTCATGGGACAGGCCGACGCCGCACGGACGGCGATCGCTCGCGGGCTGGTTGAACACACCAACGATGCGGAACTTCGGGATGCCTATATGGCATTTGACCGGTCGCTACTGGTCAACGACGTTCGCCAGAGCGAACCCAAAAAGTGGGGCGGCCCGGGTGCCCGCGCCCGATACCAAAAATCTTACCGCTGAGGTGAGCGCACGTCATGATGATACCGGTCCGATGTTTCACCTGTGGCACCGTAATCGCCGGACACTGGGAAGAATTCAAAGAGCGCGCCAGGGAGGGCGACGAGGATCCCGAGGCCGTGCTAGACGAACTCGGCGTCGAACGGCACTGCTGTCGCCGGATGCTCGTCTCCCACGAGGATCTGGTTGACGTCGTGGCACCCTACCAATGACTGGCGACCAAGACTACAACCGCTACGAGAAAGCTCGCGTCCTGGGCGCACGGGCGCTGCAGGTAGCATACGGGGCGCCGGTACTAATCGACACCGAACAGACCCAGCCGATCCTCATCGCGGCCGAGGAGTACGACGCTGGGGTATTGCCGTTTACAATCAATCGAGGTAACTAACAATGACGCTTATCACCAACGTAACACTCCGACGCGTACTGGACTCGCGAGGCAACCCGACTGTCGAAGCCGACGTCACTACCGAGAGTGGTGGCTTCGGTCGTGCGGCCGCACCGAGTGGCGCAAGCACGGGCGAACACGAAGCGATCGAACTCCCGCCGAGTGAAGCAATCGCGAACGCACGCGATCTGGCCGTTCCGCGACTGGAAGGCGAAGTCTACGCCGGCAACCAGCGGGAAGTCGACGCCGCACTCCACGCTGCCGACGGGACCGACGACTTCTCGGAGATTGGGGCCAACTCCGCGGTCTCCATCTCGATGGCCGCTGCGAAGGCCGGCGCCGACGTGCTGGGCGCACCGCTGTACCAGCATCTCGGTGGGACCTTCCGTGGCGATCAGTTCCCGACTCCGCTCGGTAACGTCGTCGGCGGTGGCGAACACGCCGAGGAAGCGACGAACATTCAGGAGTACCTCTCGGCTCCTGTCGGCGCGCCTTCCGTGACGGAGGCCGTCTTCGCCAACGCAGAGGTCCACGCCGAGATCAGCAACATCCTCGAATCGCGTGGCGTGCCCGTCAACAAGGGCGACGAGGGCGCGTGGGCGCCGCCGATCGGCGACGACGAAGCCTTCGAGGTTGTCGCGGAAGCGACCGACCGTGTCAGCGAGGAGCGCGGCTTCGAGATCAGCTTCGGGCTGGACATGGCCGCCGCAGAGATGTACGACGCCGAGGCAGAAGAGTACGTCTACGAGGGCGAACCCAACCGCTCGACGCAAGAGCAGATCGACTACGTCGTCGAGATGGTCGAGGAGTACGACCTGGCCTACGTCGAGGACCCGCTCGACGAGAACGACTTCGAGGCCTTCGCCGAGTTGACCGAGCGTGTGGGTGACCAGACGCTCATCTGTGGCGACGACCTGTACGTGACGAACGTCGAGCGCCTCCAGGAAGGTATCGACCTGGGCTCGTCGAACTCAATCCTCATCAAGCCCAACCAGATCGGGACGCTGACCGACGCCGTTGACGCGATCGAACTCGGTTCGAAGAACGGCATCGAGTCGGTCGTCTCCCACCGCTCGGGCGAGACCGAGGACACGACGATTGCCCATCTGGCCGTCGGCGCGGCCGCTCCCTACATCAAGACGGGGACGGTGGCCGGCGAGCGGACGGCCAAGCTGAACGAACTCATCAGGATCGAAGAGAACGCATGAGCGACGACGACGAGACAGACACCGAAGCAGACGAACCCGAGGCCGCCTCGGAACCCGCCGGAGAGGCCGGTGCGGTCGCCGAGGAAACCACGCCCGAGGCGGAAGCGAGCGAGCCGTCGGGCGACGACGAGGTCGGGGAACAGGCAGACGAACAGCCGGCAGACGACAAAGCCCAAGAGGTACCCAGCCAGGACGAGAACGTCATGCCCGACGAGCAGGCCGAGGCAGACCTGCTGATCCCGGTCGATGACTACCTCTCTGCCGGGGTTCACATCGGGACCCAGCAGAAGACCACGGACATGGACCGGTTCATCCACCGCGTCCGGACCGACGGTCTGTACGTGCTGGACGTCAGCATGACCGATACGCGCATCCGCAAAGCCGCGGACTTCCTGGCCAACTACGAGCCAGAGCAGATTCTGGTGGCCTCCTCCCGGCAGTACGGTCGCTTCCCGGCCGAGAAGTTCGCCGACGCCGTCGGCGCTCGCGCCCGGACCGGCCGGTTCATCCCTGGGACACTCACCAACCCCGACTACGAGGGCTACATCGAGCCCGACGTCGTGGTCGTCACGGACCCGATCGGTGACGCCCAGGCCGTCAAGGAGGCGATCACGGTCGGCATCCCCGTGATCGCGATGTGTGACTCCAACAACACGACCAGCAACGTCGATCTGGTCGTCCCGACCAACAACAAGGGGCGGCGCGCGCTGTCGGTCGTCTACTGGCTGCTGGCCAACGAGACGCTGGACCGTCGCGGTGCCAAACCGGCCTACAGCCTCGACGACTTCGAGAGCGAACTGTAAGGTCGATCGTTTCGCAGTCTCGGATTCGGCGGTATTTCCGTTTTTACAAGAGCAGTACCACCTCGTAGCTGTATCTTTGTCTCGTCATCGCAGTCAGCAACGACGGATGAAGATTGGCCTCCGGACTACCGTGAGTACAGTCTGAGCGACGCTATAAGGTCATCGTGAAAACTAGCCAAACCAGATTACGATCAGTCCCAAACCGATGAACATTGGGCCAGTAACATATCGTGTGGTGATAACTTGAAATCGGTCTGGCTCTGGGTCGGCTGCATGTCGGTTCCGGTATCGTGCAAGGCTTCGGGGCTTAGCAGTGCATAAGAAGCCAAAAAGAAGGAAGATAAATCCAAAAAAATATGTGTGATGGATCAACCATATCTACAATGTAGATTGATACTACTTAATCCCAGTGAACCTTATTTACTTTCTGCATAGACTAGATAATTTTCCGTCTCCGCAATGTGATTGACGTACCCGTAATCTTCACAAGGACAATATCCGCCCAGATCAGGGATACGATACGTAGTGCTGACTGTCCCTGTTACCACGTCCATCTCATTCCCAGTCAGATTATCGTTTAGGACATTTACCGTGATACCAAGTCTATCGTCCGAAGCAGTGGGGAAACTATCTTTTCCAAGATTAGGATCAACATTATACGTCCAGATATACCGTTCTTCACCATCCTCGCTGCTGGGTGTTTGGTGATCGACTTCTATGAGATCTTCTGGATTACCGTTATCCCATTGGTCAATCAGAAACGAAGCAAATCCAAGCGCAAGACCACTTGGAGGGGAAGTGAATGCACCCACGATAGTGAGGCCTATTGCGATCGCTTCATCCACAAACGACTCAGATTTTGTACTCCCGTCAGCTCTGGGTCGTGGATCAGCAAGTGGTGTCTTCGACTCGTTATTTGTATGAGCCATGAATTCAAATTTTTTCACCACTGGGTCCACATATTTCCCATACATATCTTGGAAGTCCGACTCACATTCTCCAAGTAAAGTACCAGGAAGTTCTTCAAAATAGCATTCAAGAGTTATCTTCTCGAACGAACCTTCCGAAATCACAGGCGGCGAAGTATGGTCCCCCCGCAACGTCATTGACGATCTGAAGTCAACGCTGGTGCTGTCCTGTGTATCGTTTAGGCATACGTCCCAGTTATCTGTATCATAGTCTCTAGTATCGAAGGAATAGCTTGGGGTCGCTTTGTCCTCATCGACATACGTAACATCATATTCTTCAGACATTACTTCTCACCCCCTTTGTTGTCCTTCTTTTTTCGTTTCTTCTTACCCTTTGGTTTCAGATTTTTCAATGACGTGCTGGTTGGAACCCCTTTCTCAGAAATGTCCGGGACTTCATCGAACTTTTTGGCCTCTTCTTCTGGTGAGAGCATTTTTCTTATTTTGCCGACAGACGCGCCGTTTTCTTTCGCGTTCATTGTGTAGCTAAGGTCTGCAAATCGGTCACTTGGACGGGTTACGATTCCCACAATATGGTGACCGTCAAACTCCAATTTGCAAATCAATTTCTCTCCATCGCGAGTGTATTGCGGTTCGGTAAGTTCAATATAATACTGCCAGAGCGGTCCGGCTTTTTTGTAGGGACTCAATGTTCCCGAATCACCCAATTTGATATTGAATCCTCCAAGCTGCAACTTTCCAGAGATCTCGCCCTCTCCATGGTGTTGGATCTGGGCATGTGCTGGTCGCTGTACTTGATGGGTGCGTGTGTCATACGTTACCCCGACAAACTTTCTCTTCGAATCAGCGGCTACAGTGCCAATACCCGATAATCCAACAAGTCCAGCACCCACCGAACCACTCATCTGTTTTAAAACGGAACGCCTACTGAACGGAAGTCGGCCACCAATTTGATTATCAGATATCACAATCAAGTTGACTATCCAGTAATAATAAATATACCGGATTTTAGTCAATCATTTACTCTGTTACTATGTATACATCATACAGTTCATACCTTGGTTGAAAACCAGAAAGTACCCTTGAAATGGGTGCTAAGAATAGTAGAGGAGTGTGCTATTCTTGACTATGGATAGTAGGGGTATCTCCGATCAGTCACCTCTGACTGTTAAGACATTGCAAGAGGTTCTATAGGTACAAACTAATCGTGCTTCACGGAGGAACATGGTTACCAATTAACCCTACAAAGAGTCTATACCAGCACCAAAAGTGAGGGTCCATCCAGAATAAATGAGGCTGTTATGATTTGATTGACTGGAAGCAATTGTAATAAAGAACGACCCCGCTATCGTTCTTCGGTCTGATGCCGGCCCCCTCTCGTCACTGCCATCAAAAATGACGAACATGAAACGATCCCAGGAGAGCCATGACCTCAGTGCGAGGATTTTTCGATAACTCCCCCGTATCGCAGGGGCACGTCCAGATTTCGAACTCAGTCTTGACGACCGACGCTTCGATACGTTCGAACCCACAAACAACTGCCTCAGTGCCGATCTCTCCGGTTACCAAAGACATTACACCGAACCGGACTGTGTGACAGTATGGCACGCACTCGGACGACGGCCCTCTTTTGGGGGGCGGGAGCCCTCGCCTGGGTCCTCGGGATGGTCGTCGCGCGGCCGTTGGTGGGGGGCGACCCGACGCTGGTCGTCGCCCAGACGCTGATCGAGGCCGCACCTGGGTCGATCGCGACGTGGGCGATCGAAACGTTCGGAAAATACGCCCAGTGGCTGCTGGTCGTGGGGGTATCGTTCGGAATCGTCGGCGCTGGTGTAGCGATCGGCGTCGCGATCGATCGGGGTGGGCTCGGCGTCCAGCGGCAGTTGCAGCTGTCGTATGTAATTGCGCTGGGCGTGTTCGCCGTCACGGCCGGTGGCTTCTACGTGGCTGGTGGCGGGATTTCGAGTCGCTGGCTACTCGCGACAATCCTCGCGATCGTCCCGCCGGGCGCGGTCTGGTGGGCACAGGTCGGACCGCGAGGGGCAGTCGGAAAGCGACGCGCCATGCGACGGATGAGTGGGGCCGCCGGGACAGTGCTCGCGGGCGGTGCCCTCGCCCGCGTCCTCGGCGAGTCGCCATCCGTGGGTGGCGTCCAGCCCGGCGCTGATCTCGATCCAGTAGACGAGAAGACGGGGACTGGAAGGACGACGCCAGCACCGACGGGCACACCTGGTGGGGAGGCACTCGAATCACGGAGTAAGACCAACGGCGTCGTCGTGTCCGAGGCAGCGAGCGACGCCACATTCGGGTTCGACTTCGAGGGGATGCCGGATCGCGTCGGAGCAATCGACAATCACTACGTCGTGGACAAGAATATCTCGGCGCCCACCGTCAACAGCCAACAGTGGGAGTTGACGATCGAGGGGGCCGTCGAAGAGCCTCGGGTGCTCAGTTACGACGAGTTGACCACACATCCGGCGGCTCGCGACCTGACGCTGACGATGGTCTGTATCTCGAATACGGTCGGTGGAGACCTGATCAGCACGACCGACTGGACCGGCGTCCCGATCAAGACACTCCTCGAAGAGACAGGCGTCGAAGCAGACGCCATCGACATTGTCACCCACGCGGCCGACGGCTACTCCGAAGCCCTCCCGTGGTCAGTCGTCTCGGAGCGTGAAGACATCTTCCTGGCATTTGGCGTGGACGGGAAAACGGTACCCAAACGCCACGGGTTCCCGGCCCGGTTGCTCATTCCCGGTCGGTACGGCATGAAGTCGACCAAGTGGGTGACGGGCCTCGAGGTCTCGGCAAGCGATCACGAGGCCTACTGGGAAAAACGCGGGTGGGACGAGCGTGCGGTGATCAACACGCTGTCGTACGTGCGCGCGATCCAGCGCCGAGGTGCACAGATCGCCGTCGGTGGGATCGCCTACGCCGGGATTCGGGGAGTCGAAGGCGTCGACGTGAGTCTCGACGGCGGTGAGACGTGGGCCGAGGCTACCCTGGAGTCGGCGCCATCGGCCTCTGCCTGGAACCGGTGGCGCTACGAATTCACACAGCCAAATCCGGAAGCACTGGATGTCCGCGTCAGAGCAACGGACGGCGACGGAAACCGACAGCGCCGCGGACGATCTAACCCACACCCGGGCGGGTCGACCGGCTGGCATTCTGTGACGCTCTCGCTGTAGTTGTCGGTTCAGACACCGATCATACCGCGAGCGAGCGCGATTCCGGTCCGGGCGTAGGAGGGGCGAGTGACGCGGTCGTGTTCCTCGCGGGTGAGCTTGAAGTCGAAGACGTCGATGTTCTCCGCGAGGTGATTCCGGGACGTCGACATCGGAATCGTCGCAACGTTCTCGTGTTGGGTCGCCCAGCGGATCGCGACCTGTGGCCCGGTCTTCCCGTAGCGATCACCGAGGTTCGCCAGCAGCTCGTCACCGATCAGCGCACCGTTCGCCAGCGGGCTGTAGGCCGTCAGCATGACATCGTTGTCTTGGCAGTAGGAGAGGAGTTCCCGCTGGGGCCACCACGGGTGAAAGAGCACCTGGTCGGTCAGAATGGGCGCGTCCGAAAGTTCCCTGGCGCGGTCCAAGCGGTCTTTCCCGAAATTGCTGACGCCGATGTTCCGGGTCATGCTACGGTCGACAGCCTCGTTCAGTCCGGTCATGACGTCTTCGAGGTCGGCGAGCGGGTGTGGCCAGTGAATCAACAGCAAGTCGACGTAGTCGGTCCCCAGTTCTTCGAGACTGTCTTCGACTGAGGTGACAATCGACTCGACGGAACGATGGGTCGGGTTGACCTTGGTAGTGAGGAAGACGTCTTCGCGATCGACATCGGCCTCCGCGATGGCGCGACCGACGCCGGACTCGTTCTCGTAGATCTGGGCGGTATCGACGTGTCGATACCCGCTGTCGAGAGCGTTGCTGACCGCGTTGTAGGCGGTACCGGTCTCCATCTGCCAGGTGCCGACGCCGATCGCGGGGACCTCCGTGTCTGAGACAGTGACGTACTCCATAGATTCGGTAGGGCGGCGATCGTTATGAACGTCCGGCCGACGTGGTAGCGTGACTGTCCGACTACGGCCGCAGGGCAACAGACGGCCAACGGTCCCGCGGTTCGTAGCGACCCATCGATAGACGCGTTCCCGCGTCGCCGGGTAGCCGGGCACCCGTCCCAGCGCGTCGAACAGTGCAGCAGGGGCGAGGTCGGTCTCGGCGAACGCGCGTTCGACGGCTTTCCCACAAGAGTAGACGGCGTCGTCGGTCAGCAGGTGTGCACACTCCCGGTAGTCCGCAGGGAGGCGCTCGCGCTGTGCGGGCGATAGCGCGGAGAAGCCGACGATCGTGACAGTGCCGTGTCGAGCGACAAAGCGGGCCGAGCGGGTACAGAACCCACAATCGTCGTCGTAGACGAGCGTCGGTTGCATAGGGAAGCTACGTGTGCCAGCGGTAAAGAGCCACGTCCCGACAGGAAGGCGACAAGCGATAGGCGACGAGTAGGCAAGCGGGCGAGGATACAAGCCTAGAAAGTGATGCTCGCGGTGGGTCGGTCCTGCTGGGCTTCGCTGCGAAGGCTTCGATCGCGAAGCTCCCGCTATCCGGGGCTACCGTCCTCGCGGCCTCGCGAGCGTGGTGCTGTACGTGACGATATGGGGCTACCAGTTTGGCCGCCGGCTCGGTGAGAATATCGCGAAAACTGACCAGGGCAATCTTCTTCCAGGGAGCCGGCGTTAACTCACTATGGCCGAAGGAAACACCTTCCTCAATGCGTTGCTCGGGGCAGTCGCGACGACGATCTTGGCGTTCGTTCCGTTCTCGCCGTTGCTGGGTGGTGCCGTCGCGGGCTATCTGCAAGGCGGCGACCAGTCCAGCGCGATAACAGTCGGAGCTCTAGCTGGGTTGTTCGCGGCGATTCCACTCGTGTTCGTCTTCGTGGTGCTGGGCTCGATCATCCCGTTTCTCCCGTCGTTCGGCGTTCCCGGGTCGATATCAGCCCTGCTCGGTATCTTCGCGCTTCTGGCTGTCTTCGCCTTGCTCGCCTATTCGGTGGGGATGAGCGCACTCGGTGGTCTCCTCGGCCGATACGTCGCCACCGAAACTGACGTCGAGATCTAAGCCACCGGTTCACAACGCCCATTACCGTCCCCCGGAAAACCTCGAACATGGTTACAGCGAGCGCGCCGGGGAAGGTGTATCTATTCGGCGAGCACGCCGTCGTCTACGGCGAACCTGCCGTCCCCTGTGCGATCGAGCGCCGAGCCTCGGTGACGGCGACCGAACGAGACGACGACGCGTTACGGGTCTACGCAGGGGATCTAACCCTGGACGGATTCACCGTCGAGTACAGCGGCGACGCGGCCGGGCGGCCAGACATCGACGTCGAACAACCCTTGCTGGACGCCGCAATGGGCTACATCAACGAAGCGATCGAGCAAGCACGGGACGCCGCCGGGCACCCCGAAGCCGGCTTCGACGTCACGATCGATAGTGCAATCCCACTCGGTGCCGGGTTGGGTTCGTCAGCGGCAGTCGTCGTCGCGGCGATCGACGCCGCTACTCGGGAACTTGGCACCCAACTTGCAGCCGAAGACATCGCCGATCGTGCCTATCAGGTCGAGCTCGCGGTCCAAGACGGCGAGGCGTCGCGTGCGGACACCTTCTGTTCGGCGATGGGCGGAGCCGTCCGGGTCGAAGGTGACGACTGCCGACAGCTCACAGACGTCCCGAATCTACCGTTTGTAATCGGCTACGACGGTGGATCGGGTGACACCGGCGCGCTCGTTTCGGATGTCCGCGCGCTGCGCCAAAAGTACGACTTCGCCACAGACACAGTGGGCGCGATCGGGGACCTCGTTCGTCAGGGCGAGGCTGCAATCGCCACAGGGGATCTGGCGGAACTCGGCCGCCTCATGGACGTCAACCACGGGCTCCTCTCGGCACTCGGTGTCTCGGCCCGCTCGCTGGATTCGATGGTCTGGGCAGCCCGCGAGGCGGGCGCGCTGGGGGCGAAACTCACCGGGGCTGGCGGCGGTGGCTGTATCGTCGCACTGGACGAGACGGAGGCGACGAAACGGGCACTCGATTACACGCCTGGGTGTGAGGAGGCATTCCGGGCGGAACTGGACACCGACGGTGTCCGGGTGGAAGACCAATGAGTCGAAGAGTGCGGGGGAGCCACACGTGACGACCATTCTCAAGCTCGGCGGGAGCGTCATCACGGAGAAGGACACCCCCGAGACCGTCGACGAAGCGGCCCTGACAAGGGCGACCGATGCCATCGCCGACAGCGGCGTCGAAGACCTCGTGATCGTCCACGGCGGCGGGAGCTTCGGTCACCATCACGCCGACCGCTACGGTGTAAGTGCCACAAGCGGGACCAGCGACGCGGCGGGCGTCTACGCGATCCACGACGCCATGCGACGACTCGACGACGCGGTCGTCGCGGCGCTGCAGTCGGCCGGCGTCCCGGCGGTCCCGGTCGACCCGTTCTCGGTCGCCTCCCGGGACGAGGACGGGAAGACGACGCTCCCCACGGACGGCATCGAACGCATTCGTGGCGAGGGGTTCGTCCCGGTGTTGTTCGGTGACGTAGTCGTCCAAACCGGCGTGGGGGCAACGATCCTGAGCGGCGACGAGATCGCCGTCATGCTCGCCCACTCGCTTTCGGCCGACCGGATCGGCCTTTGTTCGAGCGTGCCGGGTGTGCTCGACGACTCAGGGACGGTGATCGACCGTATCGACGAATTTGGGGCCGTCGCCGCGGCCGTCGGCGACAGCGAGGCGACCGACGTCACCGGCGGCATGGCCGGGAAAGTCCAGGCGCTGCTGGACGTATCCACCCCGGCTTCGATCTTTGGTCCCGATGCGCTGTCGGCGTTTCTGGGTGGCGAACGCCCGGGGACGCTGATCGGCGGCGGCGAGTGACGGGGCGACGCCCGTAATTTACTTCCCTGCGGTTTCCGTTTGCCAGGGTATGACAGCGATCGATCCGAAGGCGAGTGCCCGCTACTGGGCACGGCTGTTCGGGTACTTCCTAGTCCTCGCGGTGACCGGTGGCGGCCTCACGGGCGGCGGTATCTATCTGCTCGACGAGGCTGAAGCATTCCCCGGCGGTCCGGCCGTCGACATCGGCACAGAACTGGCAGCCGGTGGTGTCCTCACGACCCTCGGCATCCTCCTGGTGCTGGCTGGTTTCTTGACGATTGTCCTCAACGTCGTCGCCGACGGCGTCCGGGCCGGTGTCGAAGCGGCAGGTAGCCCAGCTGAGACGGCTGCAAGCGACGCCGAGACAGGGAACGAGCCAGCGACAGACGACGCCAAAACGGTGGAGTTTGCTCCGGGAGAGTCCACGTCGGCCCCCCGCGCCCGCGACGGTCGAGCGCGAGCACCCTCGTCCCAGCCACGATCCAGTCCGGAAGACGACGAAGCCTGGAAGCGAGAAGTCGAGCGCAAGCTCCAGACCGAAAGCGAGCGAGTGACGGCCGAACGAAGCGCCCCGCGTCCGGAACAGACGACAGCTGACGACAGTAGCTCGCGAGCAACGAGCCAGCCCGACATGCAGGAACGGGCGGATGCAGGCGAATCAGTCACCCGAACCGCCCCGACAGAACCAGACCACGAGGCCGACGAATTACCGGCGGAAACGGAAGGTGGCGATCGGTCCGCCGAAGACGACCCGGAGACGGACATACCAGCCGATAGTACGGATGCTGGAGGGGAGGATACCGACGAGTGGGTCAGTGCCGAGACAGTCCGGGGAGAGCACCCATCCACCGAAGACAGCGAGCAATCGGCTGACTCGGTTGCGGAGGCAACGGACGATGGGCACTCTACAGAGACGCCGGCGACTGACGCGCCAGAAAAGCCCAGAGACGCGAGCGACCTCTTTTCGAGCGACGAGGAGGCAGCCGACACAGGCGACGAATCGTCAGACGACCCCCTCGCCCCAGACGAGATCGACCCCCAACAAACAACGCCGTCAGACTCGTTCCCCGAGACGGATAAAACGGAGAACGAGGACGACGAAGACACCCAAGAACCACGATAGCGGTCGCCGGTCGAACCCGCACGGTTTTTATCGCCCCGACACATAGACCGATACAACCGAGCGTTCGGCCGCCCGATCGGAACCGGCGGCCGACGGATGGACGTCAGCGCGATCGTCGCGGCGGCGTCGGGCACTCCTTGCCCACGTCATCGCCTCGACTGCGGGCCATCGAAGAACGGTGGCTCGCGGTCCGATCGGTCCGATCGACCGGACGGCGATCGACACCGCTTACAGACGCGATCGACAGTGCGGTGCTGTCGGCTGTTGCGGCTTCCGTCGGGTGGCCCCACTCGGAGGAGCAACTATGGAAATCGAGATTGCCACCATCGGCGGCTACGAAGCAGTGGGACGACAGATGACTGCGGTGCGAGCGGGCGAGGACGTCGTGATTTTCGACATGGGCCTGAACCTCTCGAAGGTCCTGATCCACGACAACGTCGAGACCGAGCGGATGCACAGCTTGGATCTGATCGATATGGGCGCGATCCCCGACGATCGCGTCATGAGCGAGATCGAAGGCGACGTCAAGGCCATCGTGCCGACCCACGGTCACCTCGACCACATCGGCGCGATCAGCAAGCTGGCCCACCGCTACGACGCCCCGATCATGGCGACGCCCTTTACGATCGAGCTCGTCAAACAGCAGATCCAGGGCGAAGAGAAGTTCGGTGTCGAGAACGACCTCGTGAAGATGGACGCCGGCGCGACCACGTCGATCGGCGACGACGGTGTCGAACTCGAATTCGTCAACGTCACCCACTCGATCATCGACGCGATCAACCCGGTCCTCCACACGCCCGAGGGCGCAGTCGTCTACGGGCTGGACAAGCGCATGGACCACGATCCGGTCGTCGGCGACCCGATCGACATGGATCGGTTCCGGGAGATCGGCGAGGAAGGCGTCCTCTGTTATATCGAGGACTGTACCAACGCCCAGAAGAAAGGGCGGACGCCGAGTGAATCCGTCGCGCGCCGACACCTCAAAGACGTCATCTACAGCATGGAGGACTACGACGGTGGGATCGTCGCGACGACGTTCTCCAGCCACATCGCACGCGTAAAGAGTCTCGTCGAGTTCGCCGAAGACATCGGCCGCAAACCAGTTCTGCTGGGCCGATCGATGGAGAAATACTCCGGAACGGCCGAACGGCTCGACTTCGTGGAATTCCCGGACGATCTGGGGATGTACGGCCACCGGAAATCCGTCGACCGGACGTTCAAGCGAATTATGAGCGAAGGCAAAGAGAACTTCCTGCCGATCGTCACCGGCCACCAGGGCGAACCGCGCGCGATGCTGACCCGGATGGGTCGTGGCGACACGCCCTACGAGCTCGAAGAAGGCGACAAGGTCATCTTCTCGGCCCGCGTCATCCCCGAGCCGACCAACGAGGGCCAGCGCTACCAAAGCGAGACGCTCCTCCGGATGCAGGGGGCCCGCATCTACGACGAGGTCCACGTCTCGGGCCACCTCAACCGCGAAGGCCACTACGAGATGCTCGATGCCCTCCAGCCCGAGAATCTCATCCCGGCCCACCAAGACATGGAAGGGTTCGCGCCGTACGTCGACCTCGCCGAGGGCGAGGGCTACGAGATGGGCGAGGACCTGCACGTGACCCGAAACGGTAACGTGATCACGCTGGTCGAATAATCAGATGGCGATGACGGATACCGACGACTCGGCCGCGGTGATGGAGGCCATCGAGTGGCGTCGCGGGCAGGTCAACGAGGCCATTCCGGAGAATCTCCCGGTCGTCGAGCCAACGAAACTCTACGAGGCTTCACGGTATCTGCTCGACGCCGGCGGCAAACGCCTCCGGCCGACGATCCTGCTGCTCGCAGCGGAATCACTCGCCGACGTGTCCCCACGGAGTCAGCCCTATCGCAACTTTCCGACGGCCGGCGACAACCTCGACATGATGTCCGCGGCAGTGAGCATCGAGATCATCCAGTCGTTTACGCTCATCCACGACGACATCATGGACGACGACGCCATGCGCCGTGGCGTCCCCGCCGTCCACGAAGCGTACGATCTCTCGACGGCGATTCTCGCGGGCGATACGCTCTACGCGAAGGCCTTCGAGAACATGCTCGAAACCGGGGCGACCGGGGATCGGTCGGTCCGCGCGTTGTCTGAACTGGCCACCACCTGCACGCAGATCTGTGAAGGCCAGTCACTGGACATCGAGTTCGAATCTTACGACGCGGTGACGACCGACGAGTACCTGGAGATGGTCGAACTCAAGACGGCGGTCCTCTATGCCGCCGCGGCCTCGATCCCCGCAATCCTGATGGGCCAAGAGGACAAAATCGACGCGCTCTACCAGTATGGGCTGAACATCGGACGGGGCTTTCAGATCCAGGACGACCTGCTCGATCTGACGACGCCATCCGAAAAACTGGGCAAACAGCGGGGCAGCGACCTCGTGGAGGGAAAACGGACGATCATCACTGTCCACGCCCGCCAGCAGGGCGTCGACGTGGACGGGCTCGTCCCCGAAGACGACGTGGAAGCGGTCGAGGAGGAGACTATCGAAGCCGCCGTCGCGGAACTGGAGGCCGCCGGCAGCATCGACTTCGCGCGTGAGACGGCCGAGGGGCTCATTCAAGACGGCAAGGACAACCTCGACGTGCTGCCAGACAACGAGGCACGGAACTTACTCGAAGGGATCGCGGACTTCCTGATCGAACGCGAATACTGAGGACGCGACCTCCTGGCACTTTTGTCTACGCCGCCCCCACCTCGATATCGATTGTAAATCGGGAACTGCTGGATGCAGTCAGTGGATTCCAATTTGCCGATCACTACTGGATGAAAGACGACTAGCATCTCGACCTCCATCAACACAAATGCAATTACAGGGCACCATACAACCAATTGGTGATGTTTTTCTATATGGAAGATGAGATAGAAATTAATGCCTAGAGATGGATTGGCTCCCGCCACAACGAACCGTCGCGGTTTTTTGAAAGCGACTGCAGCAACCATCGGTATCAGTTCGATACCGCTTACCGTATCGGCGGAGTCAAAACCCGATCCAGTCGGTGTCAAAGGAACGTATCGTCGGCCAGTGAAACAGAAGCACATCGAGAACGCTAGGGAGCAAGCACTTCATGCCGCTCCAAATGTGTCGAGTGATACTGATCAGGTCGTCCTCGCAGGAGATCCAATCCCGGACAATGGGTATCTGGCTGGATATGCCGTTGTGGTTGCGGATGGTGCACCGATCGAGCAGATTTTTCGCGTGAGTGAACCACAGCCTCTATCAGAAATAACAGCTAACTCGAAACGAACCATCGGACGGACGACGACCCAGCGTACTGATATCGCCCAATCTGCTTCATCGAGAGGGGGCATGCCAAGTGAGTATCGGGAGCAGCAGGAGCGTAACGCACACGAGTCTATCGAGCAATTTCTTGCGGAAAACGGGGGTAAATAACAATGCCCGAACCAGAATGGTCTCGGATTGGAACGACAACTGTGAAAGATACCGTATCTGCCGAATTGGACAATGGAGAAATAAAAGAGGCCGGAAAGGTGGACCTGTTTGTCGAAATGTGGGGAGTAAAAAACGACAGTCGGGATGACGAAAACTATATCGCCTGTACTCCACGGGCAGGAATCTACCCTGGAACGGCATACTCTGCAGGATGGGATGGCACCAAGAACAACGAAACGACGTTAACGCAGGACTGGGACGAAAATGAGTCCGGCGGGTACGAAATAACCGATTGGGGACCGACGACGCCGAAAACCGGTTCACTGGATTGGTCGATGTCCGCATCGTATACGCCTGGAGGGGCACAAGGAGGAGTCACAGCTTCATACGATGTCCCGTATATTGCTCGTGAAATAGAGTCCGTCCCCAATGAGACAGTAGCCCACACATATACGTATCCGTCGTCGTGGGCATTCTGGGACGAAGAAGCGGAAAGAAATTTCATTGAACTCGAAAATATAGCAGAAGGATGGATCCAAAATCCAGAGGATGAAGAAAGTATGCTATCGGTGAAGTTGTCGCATGAATTTAAAAACAGCTACACCATGGGGACTCATCCCTACACGGATATCCCAATATTCCCAGAATTCGAAGCGACAGTTTCTTGTTCGCGTAAGGAATTGTGATTTTTCGTAATATATGACCTCGATTAGAGACGGAACACCTTGGATACTGCTCGCAATCTATATCGTTTCCATTGGGATCGCTGCTGGAGTGAGTAGCGAAAGCGCTCAACCGATGAACTATGTCCCAATGAGTTTTCTCCCCGCAGCGATCGGATTCCTCTTTTTACTCCGCTCTCTTATTGTTGATACATCCGAATGAAAACCACATTGAGGTGGCCGAAAAACGTTCTCGTTCGAACCCGACGACGTTTTGACGACCGGCCCGCAATCGCACAGCAATGGACGACGATATTCGCGAGCGCGTCGAGACGGCCGCCGAGGCCGACGCGCTGTTCAACGCGTTGAAACACGATAGCGACGCCCAGGTCGGGGCCATCATGGGGCCGCTGATGGGCGAGAATCCGGAGTTCCGGGAGTTCGGCGACGAGATCCCGGGCGTTATCGCCCCCGTCGTCGAGAACGTAAACGACCTCTCGACCGACGACCAACGCGAGCGCCTGGCCGAACTCGCGCCCGAGCGCCTCGAAGAACTCGATGCCGACGACGAGGAGGACGATTATGCGCTCCCCGATTTGCCGAACGTCGAAGAGTACGAGGAGGTCCGGATGCGGGTCGCCCCGAACCCGAACGGTCCCTGGCACATCGGCCACGCACGGATGGCTGCCGTCATCGGGACGTACAAGGACCGCTACGACGGCTACTTCGTCTGCCGGTTCGACGACACGGATCCCGAAACCAAGCGTCCCGATCTGGACGCTTACGACGGGATTCTCGAAGCGATCGAGTACCTCGGTTTCACACCGAATCGCGTCTTGAAAGCCAGCGACCGTCTGGAGACGTACTACGCTTACGCGCGCGACCTCATCGATCTGGGCGGAGCCTACACTTGCTCGTGTCCGGCTGAGGACTTCTCCGCGCTGAAAAACAACGGTGAGTCCTGTCCCCACCGCGAGAAAGACCCGGCGACAGTGCGCGACGAGTTCCAGGGCATGATCGATGGGCTCTACGAGCCTGGCGAGATGGTGCTACGGATCAAGACCGACATCGAGCACAAGAATCCAGCCCTGCGAGACTGGGTTGCCTTCCGGCTTATCGATACGCCCCACCCTCGCGAGGAAGCCGCCGAGTATCGCTGCTGGCCGATGCTCGATTTCCAGAGCGGGATCGACGATCACCTCACGGGCGTGACACACATCATCCGGGGGATCGACCTCCAGGATTCGGCAAAGCGCCAGCAGTTCGTCTACGAGTACTTCAACTGGGAGTACCCCGAGGTGATCCACTGGGGCCACGTGCAGGTCGATGACTTCGACGTGCCGATGAGCACCTCGACGATCAAGGAACTGATCGCAGACGGCGAGTTAGACGGCTGGGACGACCCGCGTGCGCCGACGATCGCCAGTCTCCGTCGACGCGGCATCCGAGGCGAGGCCATCGTCGACGCGATGACCGAACTCGGGACTTCGACCAGCAACGTCGATCTGGCGCTGTCCTCGGTCTACGCCAACAATCGCGAGATGATCGACGACGACAGCGACCGGGCCTTTTTCGTCCGTGACGGCGTCGAAGTGGCTCTTTCCGGCGGCCCGGAACGCGGTCAGCCGCCGATGCATCCAAACCACGAGGAGCGAGGCAAGCGGACGATCCCGGTCGGTTCGGCGGTCCTGATCGAAGATGAGGACCTGCCACCCGAAGGCGAACGCGTCTGGCTGAAAGGATATGGCTGTGTCCGCCGAACCGACGAGGGGGCCTTCGAGTACACCGACGACGATATTGACGTCGTTCGCGAGGGCGATGTGGACGTAATCCACTGGGTACCGGCGACGACGAGCGTTCCCGCCCGACTCCGGACACCTGACGGGGACGTGACCGGTCACGTCGAGCCGGGACTGCTCGGCTACGGCGAAGACGAGATGGTCCAGTTCGTCCGGGTCGGCTTCGCCCGTCTCGATACCGTGCCCGAAGCGACCGAACCAACGGACGTGAGCGAGGACGACGAACTGGTCGCGTACTTCGCGCACCCGTAACTCACAGGGAAGGCACCGTCTCGGTCGAAGCAAACGCGGGGCGTCGAGCGATGCTATCGACGGTGATTGTGACAAATGATCGCGCGAATAGTGCGGCTATTTTATACGCCGTGTCGACGGCGACAGACCGTGAGTTTCAGTCTGCGTTCCAGCATCGGCGTCTCCCCTCGATCGACCGCACTCAGGCGTCTGCGACCAGCGCTTGGAATCGTTCGCGTACCTTCTCGACTTTCGGTGCAGCGTGCATCTGACAGTAGGCGTCGGTCGGGTTCTTCTCGAAGTAGTCCTGGTGTTTCTCCTCTGCACGATAGAACTCGTCCAACTCGGTGAGTTCTGTCACGACCTCCTCGTCGTATTCCGCGTCTAAGGCCTCGATGTAGGCGGCGGCCAGCTCCCGTTGGTCGTCGTCGTGATAGAGGACGATCGAGCGGTACTGTGTCCCCACGTCGGGCCCTTGCCGGTTCAGTTGCGTGGGGTCGTGGGTAGCGAAAAACACCTCCAGCAACTCGTCGTAGCTGATCACGGCAGAATCGTATTCGACCTGGACAACTTCGGCGTGGCCGGTGTCACCGGAACAGACTTCCCGGTAGGTCGGGTTCTCGACGTGGCCGCCGGCATAGCCCGACGTGACCGACTCGATGCCGTCCAGTTCTTTCATCGCGGCTTCAGTACACCAGAAACACCCGCCACCGAACGTCGCTGTTGCCATGGCCAGCTGTAGGACCGCGAGGCGTATCAGGGTGACGAGGGCGGCGAATTTGGAGTCAGCTGTTTGCAGCCCGCAACCGAGAATCAGTCGTCAGTTTCGGCCACGCTGGCCTCAGCAGCGGCGGCTTCGGCTTCGTCATCGAGATAGTCGTCGGCATCGAGGGCAGCCTTCGAGCCCATCCCGCCGGCGGTGATCGCCTGCTGATAGTGATGATCGACGACATCGCCTGCGCCGAAGATGCCCGGGACGGCCGTCTCGGTCTGGCCACCGTCGCGGCCACCTTGTGTGTGGATGTAGCCCGTCTCGTCGAGTTCGACGTCGGTGTCTGCTAGGTAGTCGGTGTTTGGCGTGTGCCCGATGGCAAGGAAGACAGCACCGACATCTTGCTCGAAGTGTTCGACCTCGTCGGCGCGGTCGGAATCGAGTTTGTCTTTTGGATGCCCGTCGGGGTGGCGGACCAGCGAGACGCCGTCGATGCCGTCCTCACGGGACCCGTGGATCTCGACGGCTTCCGTGTTGCGCATGATCTCGACGTCACCAGCATCGACGTGTTCCATGATGCGGTCGACCCAGTAATCCTCGGCGCGGAACTCCTCGCGACGGTGAGCCAAGTACACCGTGTCGGCGAACTTCGTGAGGAAGGAAGCCTCTTCCATGGCGGCGTCCCCGCCGCCGACGACGAGCATGTCCTCGTCGCGGAAGAACGCGCCGTCGCAGGTCGCACACGTCGAAACGCCATAGCCCATGAGTTCGTCCTCGCCGGGGATGCCAAGCGTGCGCGCGCTCGCACCGCTGGCGGCGATGAAGGCGTCACAGGTGTAGACAGTGCCGTCCGTCAGTTCGACGCGGAACGGGCGGGCATCGTCGTCGATCGACTCGACGATGCCGTTCTCGACGTCGGCCCCGAAGTTCGTCGCCTGTTCTTTCATGCGGTTGACTAGCTCGGTACCGTTGATCCCGTCGGGGAAGCCGGGGTAGTTGGCGACGTCGGTCGTCAGCGTCAACTGGCCACCCGGTTCGTCACCCTCCAAGACCAATGGATCGTTGTTCGCGCGACTGGCATAGACGGCCGCCGTCATACCGGCGATACCCGAGCCGGCGATGATCAACCGGCGGTGTGCAGCTTTCTCAGACATACCAATTTGTACAGGAGGCCGGCGTTTGTAGCTTGCGCACGCGGCCTTCCGCTCGGCGCGTCAAGGCGCGTAGATCCCGCAAGTGCCCGTGTTTCGTGCGCCCTCGACAGCCATATCGAGAGTGTGTTGACTGAATTGCGGCGGCAGAGAGTCCATCGTATCGAGGATAGTGGCGACAGACAGATGCATGACTAAGCTAGTAGATCCGACACAAACGAGGCGAGACGTCTGGCGACGTTTCGGTCGACGATGATCGGAGCCGGTGTCGACGCTTCGCAGTGACTGAACTCACGGACGATCGCTCCCCGCACACCTTGTCTCCGACAACCGGCTCTCCGAAGAGCCCGATGCAATGCCCCGAGAAGAGTGGGCCGATCTGTGCCGGTTGGAGAGAATCAAAAATACGCACGAAACGGGAGAACAGCATACATATTCACGAAGGAATTAAATCAGATAACGATCCTGACATTCAGCCGTCGATGATTGCGGTTCGAGTACACATACCACGGCCGTTCGTGGTATATTTTGCCGTATCAGATCGCTCTGATAAGTTTCATATCCCCAGGGGACAGAGGTCCCTAGGTATGGCGAGCACCGTCAGCGGACGGCGGCCGTCACCCTCCACCAGGGGGTACTAACAAATGCGAAACGCCAAAATCGTCTGTACGCTCGGACCAGCATCGGAGTCGAAAGAAGACATCAAGGACCTGGCCGAGGCCGGCATGTCCGTCGCCCGGCTCAATGCCAGCCACGGCTCACCCGAACACCGACGGACGATGGTCGAACGGATCCGCGAGGTCGACGCGGAGCTCAATAAGTCCGTCGCCGTCATGCACGACATCCCAGGGCCGGAGGTCAGGACCGCCCCGATCCGGGAACCGATCGAACTGGAGGGCGGAACGACAGTTCGATTCTACAAAGGCGAGGAAGCCACACCCGAAGAAGTGGGGCTATCTGTCGATATTTCAGTCGTCGAACCGGGAGACAACGTGCTGCTGGACGACGGCCGCATCGAGACGACCGTCGAGAAAGTCGAGGACGGCGACGTCTACGCCCACGTCGAGAACGGCGGCGAACTCGGTGCACGCAAAGGCGTCAACGTCCCCGGTGTCGAACTCAGCTTGCCGTTCCCGACCGAGAAAGACCGGACCGAACTGCAGGTTGCCGCCGAGGAGGAAGTCGATCTGGTGGCAGCGAGTTTCGTCCGAGACGGCGACGACGTCAGGAAGATCAGCGAGTACCTCGAACAGCAGGGCACGGAAGTGCCAGTCATCTCGAAGATCGAACGGAAAGGCGCCGTCGAAAACCTGGATAGCATTATCGAGGCGTCCTACGGCGTGATGGTCGCCCGCGGGGACTTGGGTGTCGAGCTCCCCCTCGAAGAAGTCCCGCTGTACCAGAAGCGAATCATCCGAAAGTGCAACGAAGCGGGCGTCCCGGTCATCACGGCGACGGAGATGCTCGATTCGATGAAAGATTCCCGGCGTCCGACGCGAGCAGAAGCCTCCGACGTTGCCAACGCGATTTTCGACGGGACCGACGCAGTCATGCTCTCGGGCGAGACGGCGATCGGCGACCACCCGCCCCGCGTCGTCAGGACGATGGGCAATATTGTCGAAGAAGTCGAGCAGAGTGGGGAGTTCGCCCAACTCCGCCAACAGCGCGTCCCGACATCCGACGAGACGCGGACCGATGCGCTGGCACACGCCGCCCGAACGCTCTCTGAGGACATCGACGCCGAGGCGATCGTGGCAGCCAGCGAATCCGGCTACACGGCCCTTCGGGTCGCGAAGTTCAGGCCACCGATCCCGATTATCGCCTCGACGCCCAGCGAGCGGGTCCGGAGACAGCTCGCGCTCTCGCGTGGCGTGTACCCGACAACCGCACCGTACACCACCGAAGGAGCCGACGCGATCATCCAGAACGCGGTCCAGTCAGCACTCGAAACTGGCATCGCAGAGAACGGCGATACTGTCGTCGTCATCTCGGGGATGATGACCGAACTGGACGGTGTCGACACGTCGAACATGCTGAAGGTCCACGTCGCAGCCGAGACCGTCTCTTCCGGTGAGTCGATCGTCGACGGACTCGTCACCGGTGAAGTGGTCAAATCCACCGACGGCGATCTCAGTGAGGTCCCCGAGGGAGCGATTCTGGCACTGTCTGAGTCCTTCGATGGCGAATTCGCAGGCGATCCTGGCAAACTCAGCGGCATTATCGACGGCAGCGACGACCGGCGCGGCCACGCGGCTGTCGTCGGGCGCGAACTCGACCTCCCGACGGTCAGCCACATGACTGTCCCGGACGATCTGGAAGACGGATCGACGGTCACGCTCGACGCCGAGCGCGGCGTCCTGTATAAGGGTCCGCTGGGGACGCTCAAAGACGAAAACTGAGGCGACACCGAACGAACCGACGACTATACCGCGTTTTTAGCGCTACTCAGTCATCGGAAGTTCGGCGAGTACTGTCGGCCGGAAATATGTGCAATTAAGTGTCGGAGTACCATCTATGTGCGCATATGGCCGCGTATGCAGGGATCGACCTCGGTGCAAGTTACGTCCGTGCCGTCGTCGGCGACGAAACTGGCGACGAACTCGGAAAACACAAACGGGAAACACCGCAGGGGCCGACAGGCATCGCTGTCACGGAAGCGGTCCTGGAGACTCTCAAAGACGCCTGCGGGGACGCCGGCGTCGAGCCTTCGGCCCTCGAAGCGGTCGGCATGGGGACGATCGGTCCACTGAATCTCGCAGAAGGGGAAATCGAGAATCCGGCGAACCTGCCGGATACGATCGATCGGATCCCGCTGACCGGACCGATCAGTAACCTCGCCGAAACCGAGGCCGTCTACCTACACAACGACGCGATCGCCGGCGTGATCGGCGAGCGCTTCCACAGCGAGCGCAATCCCGACGACATGGTCTACCTGACGATCTCGACGGGGATCGGCGCCGGGATCGCCTGTGACGGACACATCCTCAGCGGCTGGGATGGCAACGCTGGCGAAGTCGGCCACATGACCCTGGACACCGAGGGTCGGATGGGCTGTGGCTGTGGCCAGGACGGCCACTGGGAAGCCTACGCCTCCGGACAGAACATCCCCCGGTACGCCCGAGAGTACTACGAGTCCGGCGACTGGGAAACGGACATGCCTGTCATGGACGCTGATTTCACCGCCCCGGATCTCTTTGCGTACGCGGGCGAAGACGAGTTCGCCGATGCATTTATCGATCGCCTGGCCCGGTTCAACGCGATGGGTGTCGCCAATATCGTCCAGGCCTACGCCCCGCTTGTCATCTACATCGGCGGTGGCGTCGCCGAGAACAACCCCGAGCTGGTCGTCGACAAGATTCGCCAGCAGTTACCCGAGATGGTATTCGGAAACATCCCCGAGATCAAACTCACGACCCTAGGCGACGACGTCGTTCTGGAGGGGGCACTCGCCAGCGCACTCACCGAGGGCACCGGCGACCGAAATCAACTCCCCGAGTAAATCGCGAGGATTGTCTCGGCGATAAGAGACAGCGACCGTTCTTCTGGCACAAAACAGTCGAGTCTACACCGTTCATCGATCAGCCCAGATACGTCGAGTGGGACGCCGATTTTCCGACCGCCCAAAAAGCGATGACGTCTCAATTAGAGATACGCGGCATTGGGCAGGATTCCGGCGATCGAGAGGACAGCGACGATAGCCATGACAATCGCAATGGCCATTGCTGGCGGATCGACGTGCGTGCCTGAGTGGGCGTAAAACAGCCGTTGGGTCAGTTCACCGAACAGCCCAGTAACGGCACCGAAGACGCCGGCCGCGAGCAGTGCAACGACAGGGCTAAACTCGGGGACGATTACGGCTGCACCGACCGAGCCAAGGAGCGTGATGTGGTGAGTGACCGGGATTTTCTCGACACCCAGGTTCAAAAAGAGGAGACTCATCGCCGAGATGGCGTATCCCATGAACACACTGCCGGTCTTGATGTAGATGAAGCCGCCGAGCAACCCACCAACGATTCCGATTGCCGTGACCCCAGTCCACTTGTACTGGTGGGGAAGCCACGGTTCGGTCGCTACTCGCCCATCGTGTTCGACGGCGCCGTCGTCAGCCTTCGGATGTGGGTCTTCTCGCTCGAACGGCGACATATCGAGATGGTCGGACCCACTCGACGTGCCGATTATCGGGTAGCCAAAGACCGGGCGGGCGAGAAACGCCGTCGCGAAGACCGAAAACGCGATGAAGTCGGTAACTGCGGTCCCATCGACGACGACAACCGCGTACCCGACTTCAGTGATCAGCATCCCGATCGCGCCGAAGATAGCGCCCACCGCGAGGATGTCGGGTTTCGTCCCGAAGGCGTACAGGATGTTTTTCCCGAAGTGATAGTCCCAGCCGTCCGGTTCCATCTCGGGATACTGCTTGGCTGCGTAGGCGGTCGCTGCGACGCCACCCGCGAAGGCGATGTGTGGTCCGGTGATCGCACCGAACCCGATCACGCCAGTCACGTCACCCGTGAAGGCGGTTCCCGGGACGGCGTCGAGGCCAAAGACGCGAGTGACGATGCCGATCCCTTCACCGAGGAAGACCACGAAGCCGGTAAAGATGAACGCGGGAAGTGCGCCGAGTGCGGCACCGAACGCACCGCCGGCAAGCGCCGTGATAAACAGGAGAGCGAAATCCTCCCAGGAGCCGCCGATCACCGGGACCGCGAGGGCAATGTCAAACACGGCTATTCCTCCTCGTCTCGTGCCCATCCGAGCGAGCGCTCGATGGCGTCATCCCATCGATCGTACATCTGGTCGGACTCGTCGGTATCGACCTCTGGGGAGAACTCACGGTCGACCTGCCAGTTGTCACGGAGTTCCTCTTGTGTCTCCCAGTAGCCGACGGCGAGTCCGGCGGCGTAGGCTGAGCCCAGCGCAGTCGTCTCGTCGACCTCGGGGCGTGCGATCTCCGTCTGGATGATGTCGCTCTGGAGTTGACAAAGGAAGTTGTTCTTGACCGCGCCGCCATCGACCCGGAGCGTCGTGGTCTCGACGCCGGAGTCCGCCTCCATCGCCTCGGCGACGTCCCGCGTGAGGTAGCCGATAGATTCCAGCGTCGCCCGGACAATGTGTTCCTTGCGCGTCCCGCGGGTCATCCCCACGATCGTCCCGCGAGCCCGCCCGTCCCAGTGGGGGGCTCCCAGGCCGGTGAAGGCCGGGACCATGTACACGCCATCGGTCGAGTCGACCGAGCTGGCAAGCTCGGCGGTCTGGGCGGCGTTATTGATCAGATCGACATCCTCCAGCCACTCGATGGCCGCGCCGGTGACGAAGATCGACCCCTCCAGTGCGTACTGGACGGGTTCGCCGGACATCTGGAAACCGATCGTGGTGAGGAGCCCATGTTCGGACTCGACGGCTTCGGAACCCGTGTTCATCAGGTAGAACGAGCCCGTTCCGTAGGTGTTCTTGGCGTCGCCTTCGTCGAAGCAAGTCTGGCCGAACAGGGCCGCCTGCTGGTCGCCCAGCGCGCCCGCCACGGGGATTGCCTCACCGAGGAAGCCGTCCGGATCCGTGTGCCCGTAGTAGTTCTCGTCCGAAGAGGGGCGTACCTCGGGCAACATCGGCTCGGGGACGCCAAACTCCTCGAGGAGTTCCGTATCCCACTCGAGGTCGTGGATGTTGAAAAGCATCGTCCGGGACGCGTTGGTCACGTCGGTAATGTGATTGCCAGTGAGATTGTAGATGAGCCACGAATCGGGCGTGCCCATCAGTAGTTCACCGGCTGCTGCCCGGTCTCGAACGTCCTCTGCGCGCGTACTCTGTAGTTTGAGCGGCTCGGCGTTGTCGAGAAGCCATTCGGTCTTCGTCGCCGAGAAGTACGCGTCGGCTTCGAGACCTGTCTTCGAACGGATCCACTCGACTTTCTCGGCCTCCTGTAGTTCCTCTATGCGATCGGTTGTCCGTCGGTCCTGCCAGACGATCGCGTTGTGGATTGGCCGGCCCGATGCCTCGTCCCAGACGATAGTCGTTTCACGCTGGTTGGTAATCCCGATGCCCTCGAGTTGCTCGGGCGAGATGTCTGCGTCCGCAAGCCCGTCCAAGACGACATCCTTGGTATTCTCCCAAATCTCGAGTGGATCGTGTTCGACCCAGCCAGGTTCGGGATATAGCTGTTCGTGCGTCTGGTACGCGTTGGAAACAACTGCACCACTGTGGTCGAAGACCATGAACCGGGTCCCGGTCGTTCCCTGATCGATCGCGCCGATGTACGTTTCTGTCATGAGTTGCTAACTTATTTGAGGTTATTTCAACACGATACCGTACCAGTAGCGTTCTCATTATATGATTATAAATCATTGGGGTGACGTGGTAGGTTGCCGTATATCCAGCATTTACGGAGCCTTTCCAATGTTTATCGAATATATCTACTGTCGACCAGACACCCAGTCACGTGAGAACAGTAAAGTGATCTCGGTCCGTGGGTTGGGATATCGTATGACATCTACGCCACACGTGGTCGTCGTCGGTGGCGGTTCGACAGGTGTCGGGATCGCCCGCGACGCGGCGATGCGTGGGTTCGACGTAACTCTCCTCGAGAAGGGCAACCTCACCCACGGCACGACCGGCCGGATGCACGGGTTGTTGCACAGCGGTGGCCGATACGCTGTCTCCGATCAGGAGAGCGCACGCGAGTGTATCGAGGAGAACATGATCCTCCGGGACATCGCGACCCACTGCGTCGAAGATACCGGCGGCCTGTTCGTCAAACGCCCCGAAGACACCGAGGAGTACTATCGAGAGAAACTCGAGGGCTTACGGGAGTGTTCGATCCCGGCGACGGAACTGACGGCGGCCGAAGCACGGGCACAGGAACCGTATCTCGCGAAAGACATCGAGAAGGCGATCGAGGTACCCGACGCCGCGATCGATCCGTTCCGACTCTGTGTGGCCAACGCCAAGAGTGCTCAGAACCACGGCGCCCGCATCGAGACATTCTCGGAAGTAACCGACCTGCTAGTCGAGGACGGCGAAGTCGTCGGCGTCGAAGTCACCCACGAGAGTGGCACAGGCAAGCACGTCCACGGGGTCGAAGGGACCGTCGAGGAGATCCGAGCCGATCACGTCGTCAACGCGGCTGGGGCCTGGACGGGCGAGCTCGCGGCCATGGCGGATCTGGACGTGGAAGTCCGGCCCTCGAAAGGCGTCATGACGATCATGAACGTCCGGCAGGTCGACACCGTGATCAACCGGTGTAAGCCCAAGGGCGATGCCGATATCGTCGTCCCCCACGAGACGACGGCGATCCTCGGGACGACCGACGAGGAAGTCAGCGATCCCGCCCAGTACCCCGAAGAGCAGTGGGAAGTCGACCTGATGATCGAAGAACTCGGGAAACTCGTCCCGATCCTCGAAGAGGCACGAACCATCCGGTCGTTCTGGGGGGTGCGACCGTTGTACGAACCGCCCGACACCGGTACCGACGACCCGACGGACATCACTCGCCAGTTCTTCCTGCTCGATCACGACGAGCGCGACGGTCGACCGGGGCTGACGACCATCGTCGGTGGAAAGCTGACGACCTACCGCCTCATGGCCGAGCAACTGGTCGACCACCTCGCCGAGAAATGTGGGGTGGACACGGCCTGCCGGACAGCCCAAGAGCCACTTCCCGGAAGCGAAGACGCGGGTGCCATCGAGGCCGCGATGAACGAGTTCGGCCTGCGGTCGCCGGTCGGCAAGCGCAGCGCCGAACGCCTCGGCTCCCGGACCGAGGAGGTGCTGGACACCGACGATCCGAACCCGGTCGTCTGTGGCTGTGAGGCCGTGACGCGCGCCGAGATACGGGACGCAATCGACGAGTCCGGAAGTAACCTCAACGCGGTCCGAATCCGAACCCGGGCCTCGATGGGGAACTGCCAGGGCGGGTTCTGTGCCCACCGACTGGCGAACGAACTCTACGATGAATACGACGAACGACAGGCCCGGACGGCCTTGGACGAGCTCTACCAGGAACGCTGGAAGGGTCAACGCCACGCCCTCTGGGGTGAGCAACTCGGCCAGGCGATGATCACCTACGCCATGCACGCGACCACCATGAACCGCGACCACGACCCGGCGAGTGAAGACCAGGCCCTGGATTTCGGAGCGTTCGACACTGGCCCCGGCGTGCCGGGTGACGCCGACGACGCCGGGCCAGGTGAGGTCGCCACCGACGGCGGAGGTGATCACTGTGGCGATTGAGCAAGACGTCCTCGTCATCGGCGGCGGCATTGCCGGCCTCTCGACGGCCCTCGGGGCGGCCCGTGAGGGGGCCGACGTCCGCCTGCTCAGCGAGTCCGAAACCACCCTCAGACACGCCAGCGGACTCCTCGACGTCATGGGATACACACCGGACGGCGACGGACCGCTCGTCGATCCGTTCGACGCGATAGGGGAATTGCCGGCCCGGCATCCGTACGCGACCGTCGGCGAGTCGGCGGTCCGTGACGGGCTGGCGATGGTCGACGACATCCTGGGTGAGACGTACCGGGGCGAGCATACTGACGACAACGCCCTCGTCCCGACCTACGGCGGCACGATCAAACCGACGGCCCGGTATCCGGACAGCGTCGCGCCGGGGCTGGCCAGCGACGATCGGGCGATGCTGCTGGTCGGGTTCGAGCGGGTGACCGCCTTCGACGCAGCCACGGCCGCGGCCCACCTCGATAACACGGGCCTTCCGGCCGAAACGAGCGCGGCGACGGTCGAGTTCCCCGTAATCGTCAGAGATGACGCGAAAGTGACGCGTTACGCCCATCTTCTCGACGAGAACCCCGAACTCACCCACGAAGGACGAACTGTAACAGTCCGCGAGGCAGTGGCCGAGGCGGTCAAACCACACTGTGAGAGCGTCGAGCGGGTCGGCTTCCCGGCCGTGCTGGGTGAGGACCACCCTAACGCAGTACGACGAGAATTGACCGAGCGTCTGGATACTCGCGTGTTCGAACTCCCGATGGGGCCGCCGAGCCTCCTGGGAAAGCGCCTCGAATCGCGACTGTATGGCGCCCTGGACGAAGCCGGTGGCCACTTCGAGATCGGCAGTCCGGTGGTAGACGCCGAGACCGACGACGGCGTAGTCTCTTCGGTCTTCCTGGACCGCTCCGGACAGAAGATCCCCTACGCGGCCGAGCAGTTCGTCCTCGCGACCGGAGGGGTCGCCGGCCAGGGGATCGAAGCCGACCGTGAAGCGGTCGCCGAGCCGCTGTTTGGCTGTCACGTCCCGCACCCGACAGATCGCTACGAGTGGTTCGACGAAGCAGCGTTCGGCGATCACCCCTTCGCCCGGTTTGGCGTCGCCGTCGACGAGCAGCTTCGCCCAACCGACGCCGACGGGACAGCGGAGTTTCCGAATCTGCGGGCCGCTGGCGCGGTGATCGAGGGGTACGATTACGCGGCCGAGAAGTCCGGCAGCGGCGTCTCGATCGCAACGGGCTACGAGGCCGGTCGACGTGCGGCAACGGAGGTCTAATCCATGAGTGATGCAGAACAACCCGACGACGGGACAGCGCCGATCGAATCGACAGACGACCGCGGCGAGTACGAACCGACCGAGGTCTTCCCGCGTAGCGAGGAGATGGATCTACGCTCCGGGGCAGACAACTGCACGAAAGTCGGCGCCTGCGACGCCGAGTGCCCCGTCGCAGAAGTCGACGACGACTTCGCTGGACCACAGTTCCAGGGGCCCGAACAGTGGCGTCTCGCTACGAAAGGCGACACCGAACTCGACGACTCGCTGACGAAGTGTTCCAACTGCCTCCGGTGTGACACTGGCTGTCCGTCGGGCGTCCCGCTGGGACAGATGCACAACACCGCCCGCGGCAAGTACGTCCAGGAAGACCAGTCCCTCTCGATCAAGAAGATCCGCAACCGCATCCTCGCCAACTACCGAACCTCGGCCTGGCTGGCCTCGAAACTACCCAGAACGTCGAACTTCATGATGAACTTCGGCCCCGTCCGCTGGGTGATGGAGAAAGCCCTGAAGATTCCGAGCGAGCGGGAGTTTCCCGCCTTTGCGACCGAGACCTTCAGAGAGTGGTGGGAAGAGCGAGGCGGTGAAACCGCCTCGAAGAAGCGAGCGCAGGAGGCGCGAGCAGAGCGAGGCGGCCCAACGGTTCACAACGAAGACAAACGGGTGGCGTACTTCCACGGCTGTTACTCGAATTACAACACCACCCAGGTCGCAAAGGCAATGGTCCGGACCTACGAGTCTCTGGGCTACGAGATCACCGTCCCGAAACAGAAGTGTTCGGGGACGCCGATGTTCGCCAATGGCCGACTGGACGACGCCCGACGCCACGCGAAAGTCAACGTCGAGCACCTCGGGAACGCGATCGAGGAGGGCTACGACATCGTCTGTACGTGTTCGTCGTGTTCGCTAGCGCTCCGGCAGGAGTACCCAGAACTGTTCGATCTGGACGGCATTCACGAAGTGGCTGCCCACACCTACGACGCCCTGGAGTACCTCCGCATCCACGAAGATCTCGATTCGAAACTCGAAGACGCGAGCGTCGAGGGCTTCCCGGACGTCGCCTACCACGCCCCCTGTCACTCACGTAACCAGGGCCTGGCTCGACAAGCACTGGAGTTGTTCGAGTCGGTCGATGGCATCGAGGTGACCGACGTCGGCGACTCCTGTTCGGGGATCTCGGGCACCTATGGCTGGAAGAGCGAAAAGTACGAGACGTCGATGGAGATCGGCGAGGAAATGTTCGAACACATGGAGGACGCCGACGCCGAACACGGCATGACCGAGTGTCCGACCTGTGCGATGCAGATGGAACACGGGACCGGCTACGACATCAAACACCCGATCGAAGTGCTCGATGCGGCCCTCCAGTGAGCAAATCGAACACTGACGGTCTGGCCGAGCGGGCCACACCGCAGTAGAATCGACGGGAAACCCGCCGCTTACTCGCCTTTGACGAACGTGACCGGACAGGACGCATCGAGCATGATGTCCTGAGCGACGCTGCCAAACACTGCTTTCCCACTGGGCGAGCGTTTGCTTCCGCCGACGACGATCCGATCGGCCCCGATCTCGGCCGCGTGGTCGACAATCTCGGTCGCGTGATCGCCCTTTCGGCCGCGGATATCGTACTCGATGCCCGCCGAGTCGAGGACGTTTGTCAGTTCTTTTATCGTTCCGTGGCGACGGGCGACCTCGGAGGGGTCGGCCGTCGCTTGCTCATCGAAGTCGAGCCGATCGACCACGTCGTCGAACTCACTCGGCGTGAACACGTGAACGAGGTCGACGGTCGCATCACTCGGCCCGGCGACTTCGACGACGGCTTCGGCGAGTTCATCGGCACGATCGCTATCTTTCGGCCCGACGGCCAGTAGAACGGTTTCGAGCGTCATGGCTATAGATACGAGCCGGATGATAAGAAACTACGTGTTCTCGTGACAACCCACCCAGAACGAGTACCGAGACAGGACTACCCGGTGTTCTTCATGCCGGCAGCGATACCGTGGACGGTCAAACGTAGCGTACGGCGCTCGGTCTCAGTTAAGTGCGACTGGGCGAGCAAACGGATCTGAAGGAGATTCAGCGGGTCGACATAGGGATTACGGCGCTCGAGGTTCTCTTGGAGCCAACTTCGGTTGAGCAGCGTTTGCTGGCCGGAGATCTCCTGAATGAGTGAGACTGACTCCTCGTATTCCTGGCGGATACGGGGGAAGATGCGCTCACGGATATCGTCGTCAGCCAGGTTGGCGTACTCGGTCGCAATCTCCATGTCGGACTTGGCCAAGGCCATCCCGGCGTGGTCGATGATCGTCCCGAAGTACGGCCACTCCTCGTACATTTGCTGGAGGGTCTCCATGTCGCCGCCGTCGTCGAGGTATCCCTGGATGCCCGTGGCAACGGAGTACCAGCCGGGAACGATACAGCGAGCCTGCGTCCAGGAGAACACCCACGGGATGGCCCGGAGGTCTTCGACTGAACGATCTTCGCTCCGGGAGGCCGGCCGCGATCCCATGTTGAGGTTTTCGATGACCGTGATCGGGGTCGCCTGCTCGAAGTACTCGACGAAGCCGTCGGTCTCTAAGAGATCGCGATACTCCGTGCTAGCGTAGTCAGCTGCCGTCTGGAAGGCGTCGATCCATTCGTCCGGAATGTCCTCGACAGGGTTCTCCATGGCGTTGTGTCGGGCCAGGATCTGGGCGTTGAGCATCTGTTCGAGGTTGCGTTCGGCGACCTCCGGATTCCCGTACTTCTCGGCGATGGCCTCGCCCTGCTCGGTGAACTTGATCTGGCCGTTGACTGTCTCGTTGGGCAACGCGAGCATCGCTTCGTGCATCGGCACGCCGCCACGAGAGATCGAACCGCCACGACCGTGGAACAACCGCAGGTCGACGTCGAAATCGTCACAGATGTCTGCCATCCGCTTTTGGTTACGGTACAGCTCCCAGTTGGCAGCCAGGTAGCCGTTCTCCTTCGAGGAATCTGAGTACCCCAGCAGAATCTCCTGAATGTTGTCCCGAGCGTCGAGGGCCTGGCTGTAGGCCTCGTTCTCGAAGAGCGTGCTCAGCATCTCCCGGACTCGCGTCAGCGCGTACTCGCTTTCGAACAGCGGCACGATATCGAACCCACAGTACCCTGGCAGGTCGACGATGCCGGCCTGATCGCCCAGGAAGAGGACTTCGAGGGCGTGAGAGGCTTCTTCGAACCAGCTGATCGCGTAGGTATCGATCGCGTCGACGCCGTATTCCCGCTGCCAGTCGGCCGCCTCGGAGAACAGCGTCAGGACTTTTTCAGACTCCTCGGAGAGGCCGTCGGTGTCTTCGATGTCGATAACCTGATCGTCCTGCAAAATTGCCTCAGTTAGGAACTCGACACGCTCGTCTTCGTCCATCGACTCGTAGTCGATTCCCTCCCGATCGAGGGTCTCACTCAGCGCGTTCGTGTGTTTCCCGCGGTGATCACGCAGGTCGAGACTCGCAAGCGTGAACCCGAAGGTCTCGACCTTCCGGATCAGCGGCTCGACGTGCGCCTCGACGATATCCTCGGCGTTGTTTGCCCGAAGGCTCTCGGCGATGAGTTCTAGATCGCGGATGAGTTGGCCATCGGCGTCGTACTCGCCGGACCGAACGTCATCGACCCGAAGCACACTCTCGCGCATGAGCTTCAGTTTCTGGCGGTAGGGCTCGTCCGGGTAGCGCTCGTCGATCTCGTCGGCGACGCCCGGGAGGTGTTCTTTGTGGGTCTCCAGACTCTCCTCGAAGGCTTCGCTCATCTCCAGGTTCTCGACGTCCTGGCTCAACACACCGGAGAGGCTTTTGAGGTCGTCCCGATACAGATCGAGTACGACGCTGCGCTGGCGGTCGAGCGTCTCCTTCGTGACCTCGGGCGTGACGAATGGGTTCCCGTCACGGTCACTGCCGGCCCACGACCGGAACTCGTACAGTTTTGGCACGTCGACCTCGCCGTCGTAGGTTTCTGCCAAAGCATGTTCGAGTTCGTCGTAGACCTCACTGATGACGTCGAAGAGGCTGTTTTCGAGATACCACTGAATGTTCAGCGTCTCGTCAGTGACGTCGGGACGTCGATCACGAACCTGGGGCGTCTGCCAGAGACTCGTCACTTCGGCGCTGAGTTCCCGTTTGATCCGTCGCTGTTCCCGCTCCGTGAAACTGATCTCGTCCAAGTCCTGGATGATCTTCCCGACCGACCAGAGCTTGGCTTTGATCGTCTTGCGACGCGCTTCGGTCGGATGGGCGGTGAACGTCGGCTCGATGATGACGTCGTCGAGAATTTCCTCGACAGTGTCGGGATCGACGTCCTCGGCCGCCAACTGTTCGACAGCTTTCCCGACCGTATCCGAGAGCTCGCCGTTCTGGACGCCCTCTCTGACCTCGCGGACGCGTTCGCGCTCCTCGGCCAAGTTGACCAGTTCGAAGTAAGTCGTGAACGCTCGGGCGACGACATCTTGCATCTCCGGAGACAACCGATCGAGTTCGTCGTGGATTGGCTCACGGGACTCAGCCTCCCCACGCCGGTACCCGATGGCGTTGTTCCGGATCGTCTCGACGACATCGAATGCGTCACTCGAGCTTTGACTTTCGATGACAGTTCCCAGAAGTTCCCCCAGTTCACGGACGTCCTGGTTGAGGTCTCTGGCGTGCAAAGTCATACCACCCCGTGATAGTCCGAGCGGTATAACACTAGCGGAATTGGAAGAATGTAAGATAGGGCCTGATTAATGATTCGTGAAGCCCCTTTCTTGCGATTTGGCTACCAGATTTACCACGATCTATGAGGTTCATATATAGAAAAATATATTTGTCGTCCGAATATTCATGCCGCCACGCTGGTGGTAAGGAGTGATCTGAGACAGGGAGGTACCGACGCCGTGGCCACACGGCATACCCCCTATATCGCGGGATCGACGATTGGCAAAGGCCAGTACGGCGATCGTCGTGAAAATATCGCAAAACCCACAGAGGGCGGCAGGAATGCAGATATTTACTGTAATGATTGTTCGTTTGAAAAACCCCGACTTCGTTACATTCGTTGCGATAAAATCGTGAAAAACCAATTCTCGCCCCCTTAAACACCCCGAATTATGGGGGTAGGGTTTAGTTATTGTTTGTTACATACTACAGAAGTAGGTGGACTCTCTGATGACCGATGACGCAATTGGACGCGACAAAGGGGGTCAGCCAGGAGCCCACCGCGAACTGAATGCGCACTTAGGTGATTACGATGGATGAAATACGGATTCACGGACGTGGCGGCCAGGGTTCGGTAACGCTGGCGCAACTGTTGGCACAGGCAGCTCACGAAGAGGGGACGTGGGCACAGGCGTTCCCGGCGTTCGGTGTCGAACGCCGAGGGGCACCCGTCGAGGCGTTCACTCGCTTCGACGAAGAAAAGATCACGGACCGGAGTCAGGTCGACGAGCCGGACTACGTGATCGTCCAGGACACGAGTCTGCTGGAGTACGTCGACGTCACCGAGGGGCTCGCGGATGGCGGTCTGGTGTTGATCAACACCAGCGACGACCCCGAGGACGTCGACATCGAGACTGACGCCGAGGTCGTGACGGTCGACGCGACGGAGATCGCCTTAGAGCACCTCGGCAAGCCGATCATGAACACCGCGCTGCTTGGCGCGTTCGCCGGAGCGACCGGCCTGCTGTCCCAGGATAGTCTCGAAGCAGTCATTACGCGGAAATTCGGCGGCGAGATCGGCGAGCAGAACGTCGCCGCGACCAACGACGCCTTCACGGAGGTATCAGCATGAGCCAATCAGACGACCCATACGAGAACCTCACGATCACGACCGGTGCCGTCGTCGAACCGAACACCTCCCGAGTGAACAAGACGGGCTCGTGGCGGCAGTTCAAGCCCGTCATCGATGTCGACGCCTGTATCGCCTGCGGACAGTGTGATACGTACTGTCCCGACCAGGCGGCAAAGCCGGTCGAAGGCGAGGACTACTACGGATTCGACCTCGATTACTGCAAGGGCTGTGGGATCTGTGAGGAAGTCTGCCCGACTGACGCCATCGAGATGGTTCGGGAGGTGAAGTGAGATGGCCAAAGCAGAACAGAACCCCTCTGACGAGCAGGAGGTCATGAAGGGTACCTCGGCCGTGGCGAAAGGTGTCATGGCCGCAGACCCCGACGTCGTCTCGGCGTACCCGATCACGCCCCAGACAGGGGTCGTCGAGAAGCTCTCGGAACTGGTTGCCGACGGCCAACTCGACAGCGAGTTCATCAAGGTCGACAGCGAATTCAACGCCGCTTCGACGTGTATTGGCGCGTCGGCCGCTGGCGCACGAGCCTTCTCGGCGACGTCCAGTCAGGGCCTGAAACTGATGAGCGAACCGCTGTTTACGGCGGCTGGCATGCGCCTGCCGATCGTGATGGCGGTCGCCAACCGGTCGCTGTCGGCCCCGCTGTCGATCTGGGCCGACCACACCGACGCCTTCGCCGAGCGGGACGGCGGCATGCTGCAGTTCCACGCCGAGGACGTCCAGGAAGCCATCGACCACGTGCTGATGGGCTTTCGGGTCGCCGAGCAGGTCAACCTGCCCGTCCTCTCGAACTTCGACGGGTTCATCCTGACCCACGTTCAGGAACCCGCGGACATCCCCAGCGAAGAGGAGGTCAGCGAGTTCCTGCCCCCGCGTGACCCCGAGTTCACCCTCGACCCGTCGGATCCGAAGACGATGGGTGCTTTCGCCCGGCCCGAACACTGGACGGAAACACGGTACGCGATCCAGGAAGCGATGATGGAGTCGAAAGACGTCTGGGCCCAGACCGTCCAGGAGTTCAAGGAGGTCTTTGGCCGGGACTACACCGAGTACAACGGGATGCTCGACACCTACCACGGCGATGCTGATTACCTGCTCGTGGCGCTGGGCTCGATCTGCGGGACGATCCGCGGTGTCATCGACGAGTACCGCGCCGAGGGTGTCGACGTCGGCCTCGTCCGACCACGCGTCCACCGCCCGTTCCCGACCGAAGAGCTGCGAGAGGCCTTGGGCGATGCCGAAGCCGTCGGCGTCCTGACCAAGGAGATGTCGCCCGGCTACGAGAGTGCGCTGGCCGGCGAGATCAAGGGCACGCTGTATCACGCCGAGAACCAGCCCCCGATCAAGAGCTTCGTCATCGGCATGGCTGGCCGAGACGTCAACGCCCCGGAGATCGGGACGATGATCGAGGAAACCATGGAAGCATCGGCCCCGATGACCTTCGAAGAGCAGGAATCGTGGCCCCAGCTGCGTGAGGAAATCCTCAACGGAGGCGATCAGTAATGAGTTCAGACCTGCAAGATCAGGACTTCACCGACGAGGTGGAACACGGCGAGGAACTGTGGAACCCGGGCCATCGCGCCTGTGCCGGGTGTGGTCCCGCCCTGGCGATGAAATACATCACCGAGGCGGCCGGACCGAATACGATCGTCACGAACGCCACGGGGTGTATGGAGGTCGTCTCGACGCCGTTCCCCGAGAGTTCCTGGGGGACGAGCTACATCCACAACATCTTCGAAAACGCTGCCTCGGTGGCCGCCGGCGTCGAGGCCGCCTACCAGTCGTTCGACCGCCGGGATCCCGATCACCTCGATGTCAGCGACGAGGACGACCTCAACATCATCGCGATCGGTGGCGACGGTGCCACGGCCGACATTGGCTTCCGTGCCCTGTCTGGCATGATGGAACGTGGGCACGACGTCACCTACATCATGTACGACAACGAGGCGTACATGAACACGGGCGTCCAGCGCTCCAGTCAGACGCCACTGGGCGCGTCGACGACGACCTCGCCGGCGGGGACAGAGAGCATCGGGAACGACACCAACAAGAAGGACATGGCTTCGATCGCGGCCGACCACGGCGTCGAGTACGTCGCGACGGCCTCGATTTCGAACCCCCACGACTTCAAGCAGAAAGTCGAGAAGGCCCTTGAGATCGACGGGCCGAAGTTCCTGCACGTCTACTCGCCGTGTCCGGTCGGGTGGAGCTACGAGTCCTCGAAGACGGTCGAACTCGCCGAGCTAGCCGTCGAAACGGGGCTGTTCCCGGTCTTCGAGATGGAGAACGGCGAGATCACTAACGTCAACAAGATCAGCGACCGCAAGCCCGTCCGGGAGTGGCTCGAAACCCAGGGTCGCTTCAAGCACCTCTTCGAAGGCGAAGAGGGAGAGGAAACGATCGAAGCACTCCAAGAGTGGATCGACGGTCGGGCCGAAGACCTCGGTCTCGACGCCTGAGCTGACCCCCAATCAGTCGCGTCTATTTTCCTTTTTGTCGTCTCCGGAGAGCGTCCCGACCCACTCGTGTATCGCGCTGGCCACCACGGCTCCACCGGCACGGACGGGCGCCTGCCACTATCAGTATGTGAAACGGTGGTAGAAGAATATATATGCATCATCTTTTAAGATACGTGTATGGTTGATGCTCACACGCGGAAGCTTCGTGCTGTGGTTTCATTCCAGCTCCTGCACGTGATTTGGCAGGCTGTACTTCCCGTGGTTGCCCCGCCGTCACTGTACCCAATCCTGGCCGGTGGTGGGTTCGTCCTCGCGAGTATGGTACTCGGCTATGCGTTTCTCGACCAGCGGCGACGGATCGAATCGCTCTCGAAGACACGCGAGACGTTACGCTCGCGAGTAACAGAACTCGAAGACGAGCGGACGAGCCTCGAAGAGCAACTCGCCGATGCCCGGACGGAACTCGAAGCGCTTCGTTCGAGAGGCGAGCGGGGACCCCAGTCTGGAGTCACGGCGCTGACCCCGGATGGTGGCGTCGCCGCCACGAGCGTCGACTCCATCGAGGATATCGACGAGTACCTATCTCAGAGTGCAACAACGGCCAAAGCGGCCAGCGATGGAGATCTCACGGTTCGGCTCGACGCCGAGACGCCTTCGGAGGCACTCAACGAACTCGCAACCGAGTTCAACGCGATGGCGGCCGCCTTCGAGCAAACGATCGAAACAGCGGGGGACTTCAGTGGTGATGTCTCGGGATCGAGCGAACAGGTGACGACGGCGACAGAAGCCGTCCGGGAGGCCAGCGAAAGCATGGCCGACAGCGTCCAGCAACTCGCCGACGCTTTCCACGAGCAGCACGGACAGATCAACCAGATCTCCGACGAGATGAGCGAGATGTCCGCGACGATCGAAGAGATTGCGGCCTCATCAGACGAAGTCGCCGAGAAGGCAGACCAGACCGAACAGCGAACCGTCGAAGGAATCGAGGCCGCCCGCGACGTCAGCGATGCGATGGACGAGGTCGACGAGCAGACCGAATCCGTCGTCGGGACCGTCGAGACGCTCGACGATCAGATGGGTGAAGTCGGACAGATCGTCGACTTGATCGACGATATCGCCGAACAGACGAACATCCTTGCGCTGAACGCCTCGATCGAGGCCGCCCACGCATCGAGCGGCGATAACAACGGATTCACGGTCGTTGCCGACGAGGTCAAGAGCCTCGCCGAAGAGACCAAAGACGCGACCAACGAGATCGAAGATCTCATCAACGACATCCAGGCCCAGACCACCCAGGCAGTCGAGGAAATCCAGACGATGCGTGAGACGGTCGGGGAGGGCCAAGAGACGATGGACGAGGGCCTCCAAGCGCTAGAATCGATTCTCGACTACGTCCAAGACACCTCCAGCGGGGTCAAAGAGATTTCGAGTGCCACTGACGATCAGGCAGCCTCCTCCGAAGAAGTCGCCAGTATCGCCGACAGTGCGGCCGAAGTCAGTCGCGAGAACATGCAGGAAGCCGAGAACGTCGCTGCCATCGCCCAAGAGCAGACCCTCGCCCTCGGCGAGATGTACGTCAACGCGAAGATGCTGACCATGCGAGCCCAGCAGCTCTCGGCGCTGTTCGAGCGCTACACCACCGAGTAACGACGGGCTTCCCGGGAGGATCGCTTCTTTGTCTTGATCGGAATCACTCATCACCGGCTAGCTGCTAATAGAGTTGCAGTAATATGTGCGGAGTGTTCACACGCCAGGGGCGTGGATACCTATCGCCATCGTCACTCGGTCGGCGACGATTCAGGGGCAGTGTCTTCGACGTCGCTCGGCGTAGGGCCAGCGGTATCGGGAGACTGTGCGTCCGCCGGGAGAGTCTCCTCGGCCGCTAAGCGTTCGGCTGCGCTGGCCATCGCCTGGGCAGTCTGGTCGACGTCATCGAGCACGTCTGTGGCGTGCAGTTCCATTTCGCCACGAGCACGGATCGTCCCTTCGACGGTGGCATTCTCGTGAAGTTCGACGTTCTCGGCTGCAATGTCTCCCCAGATGTGGACACCAGGGCCGATCCGGACCGTCCCGCTGCGGGTCGTGACGTCACCTTTGATTTCGGTTGCCCGACCAACGGTCACGTCCTCGCGCGCCCGGAGGCTGCCAAAGACGGTCGTGTCCCGGCCGACCGTGAGCGACTCAGCGCGGAGATTGCCGTGCAATCGACAGTCGTCACCGATCAAGGCGGGTGCCGAAACCCGCCAGGCGTCGTCGCTGACGTGGGCGTTTCGCGGAACGATCAGCGGGTCGTGTTCGGAGTCGGAACCGACGACTGATTCGAGGGTCTCTTGGGCAGCCTCCTGTTCACCCATCCGGAGCAAATGCGAGAGGTAGACAAACAGGAAGACGATCGTCGGCATCGGGTTCCGGATGACGATCCAGCCGTTTGCCTCGAAGCCGTCTTCGATCTCGACGTCGTCGCCGATATCCAGATCACCGGCAACTTTCAACTCGCCACCGATATGCACCCGCTCGCCGAGATAGGCATCCCCGCCGACCAAGACATCTGCCTCGACGTCAGACCACACGTCGAGTCGGCAGTCACTTGCGGCCTCGATGTGGCCGCCAAACCGGACACGCTCGCCAGCGACGACCGTCTCGCCGCGAACGCCGAACTCGACCGTACTCTGGCCGCCGACGATCACGTCGCCGTCGGTGACGAGATCGTGCTCCTCGACGGTCGTCCCGTCGGGGATCGCGAGTTCTTCGAGCGGCGTCGATCGAAGCACACATCTAGAAGAGAAATCAGGCATCTTAAACCCCAAGCCCGCGTCTGACGGTCGTCTGACGGAGACAACGAGAGTCGAGAGGTACTCCGCGATGCTTTTATCCACGAACACGTAGAGTCGACCATGACCGCCCTGTCTTTCGACGATCACGGCGTCGACGTCGTCTACGAGGGGACCGACTTTCGTCTAGAGAAAGCCCTGATCGAAGACGCCGTCGGCAAGGCCTATCCTGACGTGACCGACCACGAAGTGTTGCAACTCGTCGATCCGGAACCGGCACTTTCGGGTGAGCCACAGCGTATCGCCGAGATTATCGACTAACGGAGATGAGAGAATCTGCGCCCATCACGGACCAAACCACTAAGTAGCAGTTGCGAGTGATTTACGACGAAGAGATGCCGTTGCTCATCGATATCAGGAAGCTGCGAGTGATCAACCAACTGATCAAAGCGGGGGCGGAAAATGCGGCGACATCCCTCGGTTCGCTGGCAGGTGTCGACGCCACCGTCGAGATCAAGAGCCTCTCGTTCGTCGAGCCACCGGACATCGGCGCCCAAATCGGCACTGAAACGGTCTACAGCGCCAGTATTCGGCTCAAAGAGCCACCTTACGGCATCTTCCTGATGACCTTCTACGAGGAGACGGCTGCCGAAATGGCCACGTTGCTGACTGGGACAACCGTCGACGGCGAGTTCAACCAGTTACAACAGAGTGCTCTCCAAGAAGTCTGTAACATCCTCACCTCCGGGTTCGTCGACGGGATCGCAAACACCCTCGGGACGACCATCGACATGAGTACGCCGACACTGAAGCAGGCCTGTGGTGACGAACTCGCCGATGAGATGCTCTCTCACGTTCGCGTCGATTCGGTCTCGATCGTCCTCGACAGTATCGTCGACGTCACTGACCAGGCCGAGGAGTTCAAGATCCGCCTCTTCTTGATTCCCGACCCCGGCGCATTCGTCAATCTACTCGATCACCTCTCGGTCGGTGAGATCGACGACGACGATACGGAAGCCGATCCAGTGTTTTGAAAGGTCGCCACCCCCGATTCGTGCCTATGGCACTGACAGACGCGCTGGTCGCCGGATTACACGTCACGTTCGCTGGACTGTGGACGGGGAGCGTGCTGTTCGTCACGTTCGCCGTCGTGCCAACCGCACTGGACGGTCGAATCGATAGCCAACCACTCTCGGCGATCACCGATCGGTTCAAACTGATTACGCGAGCGAGCGTGCTCGTGACGTTGCTGACTGGTGCCCACCAGGCCACAACGGGCTACACTGTCGACAGTCTGCTGTCCTCGCCTCGCGGGCACCTGGTCGTGACAATGGTCGTGCTCTGGCTGGTACTCGCTGGCCTCTCTGAGGTCGGTGCAGCAAAGTTGACCAACGGAACCCAACAACGGAAAGTCCGGACGCCGGCCACACAGGCACGCCCGTTCTTCCTCGCCGCCTCGCTCGTCGCTATCCTCCTCTTGCTCGATGCCGGCGCACTGGGCGCGCCGTGGTGACCGAGACGGAGACAAGAGACGACCGATCACAGCAGACGGGGCCACACGAAGAGCGGCCCTCGCTCTCAGATGTCTTCTGTCGGGGCCGCCGGTGCGTTGCGTTTGACCCCGTCGATAGCGTTCCAGGCTCCCGAGCGGTCGGCATATCCTTCGCCACTGTCGGCGATGATGTTCCCGTTACGGTGGCGAAGCCGCCAGCGCCACTCACCGCCCGCATCCTCGTAGACTTCGAACGCGGCGGGCGTCACGTCGAGGACGTCCGCATCCGGCGCGTAGTTCTCGACGCGCTCGACGGCATCCGCGGCCTCACTGCGCTCGGTGTAGCCCTCGCCGCTGTCGGCGACGATCCGGTCGTTTGTCGATGAGAGTCGCCAGCGATACTCGGCGGCGTTGTCCTCGTAAATCTCGAAGTCGAGGCTGTCGAGATCTTCCTGGATGCGATCGACCGCACGGCGGGCGTCGTGGTATCGCGAGTAGCCCTCGCCACCGTCGGCGAGGATGTTGCCGTTGCGATGAACCAGTCGCCAGCGATATTCGCCGGCGTTGTCCTGGTAGATCTCGAAGGCAGTCGGATCGAACCGGAGATACTGGGCCGGCCCGACGTACTCCCTAACGCTGTCGATTGCCCGGGCAAGGTTTGCCCGTGAGTCATACCCCTCACCGCCGTCGGCGAGGATGTGTCCGTTGTCGTGTCGAAGCCGCCAGCGATATTCGGAGGCGTTGTCCTCGTATGCCTCGAAAGTGGCCTGACTTTCGCGGTCTTCGGGCGGCTCGAAGGGGTCGTCTTCGGCCGGGAGTTGTGCTTCCTCTTCGATGAGCGTGACAGTCGCTCCGAGTGCGTCCCGACGGATACTGGCGAGACCATTCTGGGCGTTATGCTTTTGTGTGTACCCCTCGCCCGAGGTTGCGGTAATGTTGCCGTTACGGTGGCGAAGCCGCCAGCGCCACTCACCGCCGGCGTCCTCGTAGAGTTCGAACCGGGCCTGACTCTCACGAAGCGTTCGGAGTTGTGCAGCCAGGTCCGCCTCGTCGGCTAAGGTGGCCGAAAGCTCGGCCCGGAGTGTCTCCAGTTCGCGAGCGAGGTCTTCCTCGTCAGCTTCGGCATCCGCAATGTGACCACGCAAGTCGTCGATGACTGATGCCAGATCGGACTCGTCGGCAATCGTGTCGTCGAGTTGATCCTGGAGTTTCGAGACATCTTCCTCCGCGCGAGTGGTGAGCAACGGCGCGAAGACGCCACCGAACGTCATCAAGAGCAAGCCCAGTGCATAGACGACAATGATCGGACTGGACCGTGGTCGCCAGTTGTCCGGATACGCGACGAGAAACCAGATAATTCCCCCAACAGTCACCAAAACACCGGCAAGCACCAGCAGGGAGCTGTACTCTCGCAGCGGCAGCCGGACGATCGATCCGGCGAGCAACAGTGACAGCCCCAGTGCGGCGATGACGATTGCCCAACCCCGGATCGAGCTGGCTGGTTCGCTCGGGATCAACAGCAGGATGCCGAGAACGCCGAGCAATGCCCCGAGAACGAATATCCAATAGCCCATCACTTCGTCTTCGGTGGCTGGGTCACCGATCCGCTCGCGATACCACGTGACGAGCAGCTCGTTGCTCGATAAATCAGTTGCCATAGTATGTTCGTTCACTTATACAGACAGACAATACTTATAGATTGGTGCAGAACCATTACCAATACCGATTCGGGGCGACGATCACAGCCGAAGGAGAACTTCTCGATAGACACGCCCAGTGCACGGACGAGGTGCGCCGAGTCAGATCACAACGCAGGTGGGGCACTGAGCGATTTGAGGGTCCACGGACGGCGTCAGGTGGCTTCGAAGAGGTCAGTCGAGAGATACCGCTCGCCGGTGTCCGGGAGGACCGTCGCGACGACTGCGTCGTCGGGATAGTCCTCGGCGACGTGTTTCGCTGCGTAGGCAGCGGCCCCGGCGGAGATACCGACGGCAAGCCCTTCCGCACTGGCGAGGCGGCGTGCCTCGGCGAGCGAATCCTCGCGTTCGACAGTCACGACTTCATCGAGAAGGTCGGTCCGGAGAATTTCGGGGACGAATCCGGCCCCGATGCCCTGGATCCCGTGACTCCCCGGCTCGCCACCGGAGAGGACGGCCGAATCAGCGGGCTCGACCCCGACGATGTCTACGTCGGCCTCGACATCTTCGGTGAGGTACTCGGCAACGCCCGTAATCGTCCCACCAGTGCCGATTCCGGCCACGAAGGCGTCGAGTTCGCCATCGGTATCCGCCCACAGTTCCGGTCCCGTCGTCTCGCGGTGAGCGCCCGGATTGGCCGGGTTCTGGAACTGCTGGGGAATGAAGGTGTCGTCGTATTCCGCAGCGAGTTCCTCGGCCCGTTCGATAGCACCGTTCATGCCACCGTCGGCGTCGGTCAGTTCGAGATCCGCTCCGAGACCAGCCAGCAGTTGCCGACGCTCCTCGCTCATCGATGCAGGCATGGCGAGGACGAGATCGTACCCCTTGGCCGCACAGACGCTGGCAAGCCCGATCCCGGTATTGCCGCTGGTGGGCTCGATGATAACGGTATCGTCGGTAACCTCACCGGCTTCCTCGGCGGCTTCGATCATCGCTCGACCGATCCGATCTTTGATCGAATACGGATTGAACGATTCGACCTTCGCGAGGACCGTCGTTCCCGTCCCGTCGTCGAGTCTCAGTAACGGCGTCTCGCCGATCAGTGCAGTGATATCGTCTACGACGTCCATCGTAGTCGTTAGTTTTGCAGATCAATATTTAAGGCCGTCCGAAACTCCCAGCAGACGGGAATACTAGTCGGGAATGTGCGTATCGAGAGACCTGCCGTGACCGATCTACTCACCGCCGACAATCACAGTTCGGCGACTAATTCGTCCATCAACTTCGACTGGGCAGCTGCGAGGTGTTCGGTGAACGTCGAAGAGTCGATGCCCAGTTCGTCGGCAACGTCCGTCGCGTTTGCCTCGCGTGGGTACGAGAAATAGCCCATCCGATAGGCCGTTTCGAGGACCTCTTGCTGGCGGTCGGTCAGCCGGTTGCGGTTGATCGGAACGACATCAGCACTCCCCTCCTCGTCGCTCTCGACTTGCAGGAGGTAGCGGATTCGTACTGAGCCGTACCGCTCACGAAGGTCTGTAACGAGGTCTCGCAGGTCTTGGATCGCCGTAAGATGCAACGAGAGCACGAGCGAGCCATCCTGGGCGCGGATCTCGGAAATCGGATGGCTGCTCTCTTCGACGAATTCACAGACACAATCGAGCGGTTCGTGGCGGAACCGATAGACACTGGCCGACCGATACTCGAACAGTTGCGAGAGCCGATCGTCAGCCAGTGCCGTCTCACCGCTCGCAGTGAATTCTTCGGTAATCGCGTCCCCGTCCTGGCCCGCCCGTGAGACCGATGTAAGTGGTCCCTCCGCTCGCTCGGAAAACTCGGCGACCGGACAGGTCTCCGGTGAGAGAACTTCGACTTCGGCGCGCATTCCCGGCATCAGTACGTACAACTCTGGCCGGACAGGGCATAACCGAACGGGCCATTCCCATCGACTGAAAACGGTATCATGGACCCCTAAAGGGGCAATATCGACCGATTGTTCTGTTTCGGCCCCTCGGTGTCGGGCGGTCGAGACAGGTAGCCAAATGGAAAAGAACTTGGCACGGGGACTGCGATGCCCAGGGTATGAAAGCCGTCGTACTCGCCGGTGGGTATGCGACGCGATTGTGGCCGGTGACCCGAAATCGACCAAAAATGTTGCTCCCGATCGGGGAGACGACCGTCATCGACCGGATTCTCGACGAACTGGAGTCCGACGACCGGATCGACGACGTGTTCGTCAGTACCAACGAGCGCTTTGCGGACGATTTCCTCGACCACATCGCGGACACAGACCTCCAGAAACCGACGTTGTCGGTCGAACAAACAGTCGAAGAGGACGAAAAATTCGGTGTGATCGGCGCGCTCGCCCAGTTGGTCGAGCGGGAAGGCCTAGAGGGCGAAGATCTCCTGGTTGTCGCCGGAGACAACCTGATCAGCTTCGATCTGAGTGACTTCCTCGATACGTTCGAGCAGCGCGAACAGCCAACGCTTGCAGCCTACGACGTTGGCTCCCGGGAGCGAGCCAAATCCTACGGACTGATCAACGTCGAAGACGACCGCGTCGTCGACTTCCAGGAAAAGCCGGACGACCCCGACAGTACGCTCGTCTCGATCGCGTGTTATGCCTTCCCCGCAGAAGACGTCAGGTTCGAGGAGTACCTCGAAGGAGGCAACAATCCGGACGAGCCCGGCTGGTTCATCGAGTGGCTGGTCGACCGTGGTGAGGTCTACTCGTTTGCGTTCGATGGGGCCTGGTTCGACATCGGCACGCCCGAAAGCTATCTCGAAGCGATCCGCTGGACGCTGGAAGGTGACAGCGTCATCGCCGACAGCGCGACAGTCGTCGACTCGACGATCGGTGACAACGTCCACGTCCTTCCCGGCGCGACCGTCGAAGATTCGACGGTCTCGGAGTCGATCATCTTCTCTGATGCCACTGTCAAAGACTGTGAGATCCACGACACGATCATCGATCGGGGGACCCACGTCGAGCACCTCGATCTGGCTGGCGCGCTCATCGGTGCTCACACCCAGATCACCAACGGCGCCTGAGAGTCTCCCGCGTGGGATCGATGCGGTTTAGGAGTCGATGGCGACTGGCTAGGCTAACCAGGCGTCGTCGATCCGAAGGTGTCCCCGGGTCCCGTCCCAGACAGTCTCGGCGTCGAGTTCGATCGGCCGATCCATGTGTGGCCCATCGGTCACCAGCGTTTCGAACTCGCCGCCTTCGCCCAGGACGTGGACGCCGTACTCGTCGTTGCGTGCGAGCAACTCATCGAGTGCAGCCGCATCGAGTTGTCGACCGAGCCACGAGTCGTCCAGGCCGGCGGCGGCGACCTGAATGATGCGGATTTCGAAGCCAGCGTCGAGCATATCCCTGGCGAGCGTCTCGGGCTCGCGCTTCCAGAGAGGAGCAAAGAGATCGGCATCGAGTCGCTCACACAGGCCTTCGATACGGGAGGTCTGGAACTCGCTTTCGACCGCCCCGGCGACGACTCCGCCCACGCCACCCGAGAGTTCGGCGTCGAGTTCACGGACGGCCGCTTCCAGTGGTTCGAGTTCGGCATCGCCTTGCGCTGTGGCGTCGGTGGCATCCTCGGCTTCGAAAGCGTCCGGGTGGACATCGACGAGCGGAATGCCGACGCTGTCCGCAGCCAGCGTAGCCAGCTCCGTCGCTGGAACGTGATACATGTAAGAGTCGCCCTGCGGGTGGACCGTTACGAGTCGCTCGACGGGTAGATCCTGCTGTAGGGCCTGATAGAGTGCCCACGAAGAGTCTTTGCCGCCGGAAAAGAGGCTAAGCCACGCGCCGTCAGTCATACACCAGCGTCGCGCGCGACCGGATTTAGACTTGCCGGTCGGGACGAGCGGTAGACCGTGATCGTCACCGTGCCACACGCCGAAACGTGCCGAGTGCCGCCAAGCGATTCGTACACCGGCCGCCGGTGGGCAGCGTCGAGAGACTGTGCGCACCCGCTTGCCTCACAGGTCGGTACGCGTGATTCGATCGTCCCAACTGCTCGATTGGCAGCCACCAATAAGGCGAGCTAACCCCGCACTGAAGTGAACGTGCGGGCCTGCAGTGGATCGCCGAGAGATGGGTAGTTCTCGTAGACGCCGGGGACGTAAAGGCTATGCCCGCGGCGTTCGCGGTCAATAGTATGTTGCGAGAGTGGCGTGCTGGGACGGTCGAGCCGGGCGGCGAGAAGCCCGAGGCGGACGACTGGCCCGCCGTCGATGTTCCGGGGAAGCCTAGCGAATTCGCCGGCGCCGACGCAGTAGCCTACCAGACGACGTTTCCAGATCCCCGTGGAGACGAGGGAGAGCACGCACTGTTGGTGCTCGAAGGCGTCTACGCACACGCCCGAGTATGGCTCAACGACGCGTTTCTGGGCGAACACGACGCCTACTTCGAACCCTGTCGGCTCCGGCTCGATGCGGACCTCCAGGCTGAAAACGAACTGATCGTCGAGTGTCGGCGACCGGACGACCGGTTTGGCGGGAGCTACGAGAGCGACCGTGTTCCGGATGCCGAGTCCGTCCCTGGCATCTGGTGGAACGCAGACATCGAGACCTACGGCGACAGCCGAATTCTGGACCTCTCGGCGCGCCCGCGAGTCGACGAAGAGGGCGCTCGCTTCGAAGTCCGGACGACGGTCCTGGCCGAAACGGCACTCGAAGACAGCGTGACGTTCTCGGTCAAGCCGGAAGGCAGTCGCCGGGGGCGCGGGATGATGCAACGGACTGGAGTCACGGCTGCACCCGGCGAGCGAACGACCGTCGAACACACGATCGAGATTCGCGATCCGGCCCTGTGGTGGCCCCACGAATTGGGCGACCAGTCTCGGTACGTTCTCCGGGCGAAACTCGACGACGAGCGCACAGTCACGACGGGACTCTGTTCGGTGGAGTACGACGAGGAGGCCGGCCTGAAAGTCAACGGCGTGCCGGTGAGTGCCCGCGGAATCAACCTGCTGGCTGCCGATCCCGCAGACGTACAGCGAGCGGTCGACCTCAATGCCACAGTCGTTCGCGCCCAGGCACACGTCCCCAGCCCAGCAGTCTACGAAGCAGCCGACGACGCCGGCGTGCTGGTCTGGCAGGACCTGCCCTTGACCGGGCCAGGGCCGTTCGACGTCGAACGAGGCCGAGATCTGGCGAGAGGACTCGTTGCTGCAAACGACCACCATCCGAGTCTGGCCGCCCTCGGCGTCCACGACGATCCCGTCTCGCTGGCCGAGGATGGCCTCGGGTCGGGGATCGTCGATCGACTGCGGCTTCGCTGGCGGCTGTGGCGTGCCGAATACGACCGCGAGGCGGCAGATGCCGTCGCCAGCGCAGTCCCTGACTGGCTGGTGACGATCCCCGTGATCGGCCAGCCGGGGATCGACGCAGACGCGACGGCTCTGTTCCCCGGTTGGGAATACGGCACAGCGGCGGACATCGACCGGTTGCTGGATCGGTATCCGGCGATCGGTGACGTCGTTGCCGATTACGGGGCCGGCTCGCTCGGTAGTGCGGAGTCTGCCAAAGACGTCCCTGGATTCGACCACGAGCGCCACGATCAGCGGGTGGACGGTGATCGAGACGCTTCCCACACATACCAACGGGACGTGCTCAAGACCGTCACCGAATCGCTCCGCCTCCACGATGCAGACTTGTTGATCGCTAGCGGATTGCGGGATCTCGCTGGTGCCGGGATGGGCGTCATCACTGACGAGGGAGAACCAAAAGCTGGATACGATACCCTCGAAACGGCATTCGAGCCGGTGCAAGCGATCGTGGACGCGCCGACGGCAGGCACCGAGACAGAGCTAGTCGTTCGTAACGACCTCCCCGAAGATGTCTCGGGCCGGGTAGCCTGGGAGACAGGCGACGTTAGCGGTGAGGAAGAATTTGCCGTCGAAGGAAACGAGATGACGGTCGTCGAATCGATCACGGTTCCGGCGGACGCAGCCCGTATCGAAACCTCTCTGGCTACCCCTGAGCGATCCGTGTCGAACACGTACCACTTATAAAAAACTATGGTACTGTTTCACATCCGTGAGTACGAGGGCCAAGTCTATGATATGCCCCGGCATGCCCCAAAGTGACCGGAATCTTTAAACCCTGGCCTCTTGTAGTAGCAGTTACCTGAACGCTTCAAGCGTTCGGCAGTACCGTGCGACGCCCAGAATGACAGGGAACCTACTTATCAGGAGTCAGCACGCCTGGAGTCGCGAGACTGTCGAACGCCGAAGCGGGAACGGCACAGAGAGTTAACTATGACAGATTCGATAGACCAATCCAAGAACGTATCAGTAACAGACGAGGAACTCCAGAACAAGTCGAAAGGCGAGCTCATCAAGCTCGCTGGACAGCTACGGGATCGGCGGAACGATCTCAACCAGATGGCCTCCGAGCGGGCCTCCGAGCGTGACGACCTCAACGCAAAGACCCGCGAGAAAGTCGACGAGGCCCAGGAACATCGCGAGAAGCGCGACGAGCTCAACGAGCAGGTCCAAGAGCACAAGGAAAGCCGCAACGAGCTCAACGCCAAGGCAAACGAGCTGTTCGACGAAGTCGAGCAGAAAAAAGAGGACCTCGAGCTCGACGAGGGCAAAAGCGTCGACCAACTCGAAGAGGAAATCGAGGATCTCGAATTCAAACAGCAGACGGAAGTACTCAGTACCGAAGACGAGCGCGAGCTGATCGAGAAGATCGAGGAAAAGCGGGAGCAGCTCGCCGACCGGAAGGAAAAACTCGACCAGACTGGTGACGTCGATGAGATCAAAGCCGAGGCCCAGGAGATCCGCTCTGAGGCCAGCCAGCACCACCAGAAGGTGACCGAACTGGCTGATGAGGCCCAGGAACACCACAATCAGATGATCGAGGCCTATCGCGAGGCCGACGAGGTCCGCGACGAGGCCGACGAGATGCACGAGAAGTTCGTCGAGGCCCAGGAAGCTGCCGACCAGCACCACGAGGACTTCGTTCGTGTCCAAAAGCGCCTGCGCGAACTCGACGAGAAAGAGGAAGAAGAGGAACGGTCGCGCCGCGAAGAAGAGAAAGAAGCTGCCCGCGAAGAAGCCGAGGAGATCTACCAGCAGTTCAAGGACGGCGAAACCCTGGAGACCGAAGACCTGATGAAACTCCAGAAGACCGGCCTGCTGTAATCGCGTCAGAGACGATAGTTCTGCGGCCGGCGTCTGTGAGGGAGCGAGTGACGAGGATTTTTATGGAATCGCAGCCACCACTCGATTGTGAGCACCCTGGTGGTGTGTCTGGACCGCGGTGGGGACCTCGCGACAGCCACCGAACCGCCCGTCGTCGGGTACGAAGCTGTCGAATCGTTAGTCACTGAGTTCGGTGTCGAGGACCCGGAAGACAGTCGAGTGAACTGTCTGCTCGAAGGGCTCCGGGTTGTCCAACGACTAGAAGACGACGGCGAGGAGGCGACCGTCGCGGTCGTCTCCGCCGGCCCCGACGCCGTGGGCCTGGATCGGACGGTCGCTCGACAGACGGACGAACTGCTGGAGACGTACGATCCAGACTCGGCGATCGTCGTGACCGACAGTGCCGAAGATCAGCGACTGGTCCCGATCATCGAAAGCCGAGTGACCGTCGATGCCGTCGATCGGGTTGTCGTCCGACAGGCACGGGACATCGAATCGACGTATTACCTGCTCAAGCAGTTTCTGGCCGACGAAGAGCTCCGCGAGACGGTTCTCGTGCCGGTCGGTGCTGCACTGTTGGCGTTGCCAATCTTGCTGGTCGTTCTCAACAGCGTCACGATGACTGTCGGAGCGATCGCGGCGGCGGTCGGCCTGCTGTTGCTGTATAAGGGGCTTGGCATCGACGAGTACGTCGCCAACGTCCCGCGTCAGGTACACAACGCCCTGTATTCGGGACAGGTATCGTTAGTGACCTACGTCGTCGCGGCGGGGCTGGGGCTGATCGGGATATTCGTCGGTGTGCTTGGCGTGTCGGCCACCGCTTCGGACGCCGAAGTGATCTTGGCGATGCGGTTCGGATTCGACAGTGTCCCGTGGCTGACAGCCGCAGCGCTGGCAGCCAGTACTGGTCGGTTGCTCGATGAACTGATCCGCCACGAAGGCGTCCGGAGTGCGTACCTGAACCTCCCCTTTGGCGTCGTCGCTGTCGGCCTCGTCGTCAGGGGTGTGACCGGGTACTTCCTCGAGCGAGCAGCCGTCTTTGCCTCAGTGACGATCTCGTCGTTCGACCTCGGGCCGATAGTCGTCGAGGGATTCACCCTCTCACCGAGCGCTCGCCTCGCGATGTTCCTGCTAGCCGGGATCTTCGTCAGCCTCGTCGGCGTCCGGTTTGCAGCCTACGTCAGCGGTGCAGGCGTTGAAGAGGAACTCGCCAACGAGGGCCAGCCCTGAAACGCGGTTCTCAAGTGACCGGACCCGAACGGACGTGCATGGACGAAATCGTTCACGCACACGGGCACGAACACGTCACGGCGACCCATCAGAGTACCCTAGAGTTCACCAGCGACGACTACTTGACGCCTGCAGGAGACTGTATTCTCGGTATCGAGGCCGATCGTGTCCCTACCGATTTCGACCCGGAATTCGTCGCGGCCTGCCGGGACCCTGAAGCGACGATCACGGCAACGATCGAAACGGACGAGTACCGGCACGTCATCGAGGGGAGCGGACACCCGGACCTCCACTTCGAGAACGAGCGAAGCATGGTGATCCGCACCAGCGACTACGTCGACGACCGGACAGTCATGGTCGGGGCCGACGGCGCTGCTACCGACGTCGATCGTGACCTGATCGACGCACTGGCGGAAGGCGCGTCAGTAACGCTAACACTCAGTGTCGAATGAATTGATTACTCGACTGGAGTAGAGCCCGTTGGACGACGTGCACTGAAGGCGATAGCAGTGAGAAGCGTTCCGGCCGTTTTTGGAAGTGCGACGCGAAAACCGGCATATGAGTAAGGACCCGGAACCGGATCGAAACATCAGCGGGGGCGCCGCTGGCGGCGGCGCGGAAGTATCGTGTAGCGGCGAACGTACGGATACCCGTGGGGCAGCGGTCGTCGATCGGCTCGGGGACCGCTACTGGGAGAAGACCTACGGCGGGCGGGATGCCTTCGAGTGTCTCGTTCGGACGATCCTGAGTCAGAACACCAGTGACGCGGCGAGCCAGCCCGCCCACGACGCCCTGCTGGAACGATACGGTGACAGCGAGGCGCCACGCCTCACAGAAGCATCGAACGCCCAACGGAGTGAGTCCCGAGACGACGGGACCGATCTGGTAGCGGCACTCGCCGACGCCGACCAGGCGTCTCTCGCAGAGACGATCTCCGGGGCCGGACTCCACAATCAGAAATCGGCTCGGATCATCGATATCGCCCAGCGGATCCGGTCGGAATATGGTGGGGAGGCCGCGTTCGACGCGTTCCTCAGAGGCGAGCCGGCCGAATCAGTCAGAGAGACGCTACTCGATATGACCGGCGTCGGGCCGAAAACCGCTGATTGCGTGTTGCTGTTTGCGGGCGGCCGGGATGGGGTCTTTCCCGTCGATACACACGTCCACCGGATCTATCGCCGCCTGGGGATCGCCCCAGCTGGGGCCGACCACGAACGGGTCCGTGAAATCCTCGAACGTGACGTGCCCGACCAGCACTGTGGGTTCGGCCATACGGCGAGCATCCAGTTCGGTCGCGAGTACTGCTCGGCGCGCAAGCCTGCCTGTCTCGACGGGCCCGAAGCCTGCCCGCTGTACGACCTGTGTGATAGGGTCGGAGTCGATCCAGCTGCGAGCGAGGTCGTCGACCCAGCCGAGGCCAACCAGTAACTGCCGGCCAGCCAACGACCCTAATTTTTTATTAGTATTGATCGTAGACTACGGCATGGCGCCGTTCGACGAGTATTTTCGTGCCGTCTCGACAGAATTGGTCGATGCCTACGAGGCGGCCGACGGTTTCGAACACCAACGGGATGCCAGAGCTGCGTTCCTCGAGACGTTCCTCGAAGCGGTCTATCCAACAGCGTACATCAACGAAGGCGGCGAAATCGTCGACGCGAGCGGTGAGCAGAGCAACCGGGCCGGGATTGTCCTCTACGATCAACACCTCCCGGTTCTGTCCGTCAGCGGCCACGATCGGTATTTGAGTGCCGGCGTCCACGCACATATCGACGTCAAGGCAGACCTCTTTGGCGAAATCGATCACGCACTGAGCAAGGTCGACTCGATCAAGCGACTCGACACCGATCGGATGCCCATCGATAGAGACCTCGAACAGCGAGACCACCACTTCACCGCCGTCGTTGCCTACGACGGTCCAGACCCGGACGTCTTCAAAGCGGCCGTCCTCAAACACTACGCCAACCGAACTGGCCTCAGCAGTTGCGCGGACCTGATTTGTGTCCTCGGCGAGTACGTGATGCTCACCACCTACCGCGGCCAAGATCCGGGACTGACCTTCCTCCAGACCGAGCAAGACAGTCTGATGGTGGGGTTCGTCAACCTGGCTGGGGCCGTCTCCACAAACTACTGGCGACGCCGGCCGCTCATCGCGGCGTACATGAACCGCACAGAAGCCGAACAGTTCTAACTGGCCCGGGCGTCAGTTCATCGCCGTGTCGATGCGTTCGAACTGCTCGTCGGTGAGTGCGACCTCGACAGCGCCAAGATTCTCCTCAAGCTGGTCGGGCGTACGAGCACCGATGATCGGGACGATCGTCAGATCCTCGTGAGCCAACAGCCAGGCCAGTGAGATCTGTGCCGGCGAGGCATCGGTCTCGTCGGCGACGGCCCGGATCTCTTCGAGGACGTCCCAAGCCTCCTCTCGGAGGTACCAGTCTGCGAAGTGATCGTCGATGTCCCCGCGCGAACCGTCCGGCGCACGAACCTCGCCATCGCCGACACGCTCGTACTTGCCAGTCAGGAAGCCGCCGTGCAGCGGCGAGTACGGGCAGACTGCCAGGTTCTGGTCGGCACAGACATCCAGGTACTCCGCGACTGGCTCGCGGTGGACCGCCGAGTACTGTGGCTGCGTGACGGTGACGGCTTCGTAGTTGTTGACGTCGGCTTTCCAGAGACCCTTGGTGAGTTTCCAGGCGTCGGCCGTCGAGAGGCCGACGTAGTTGACTTTGCCCTCGCCGATCAGATCGTCGATCGTTCGTAGCGTCTTCTCGATTGGTGTCTCGTCGTCGAAGCGGTGGAGATACAGGATATCCAGGTAGTCCGTATCGAGTTTCTCGAGAGAGCCTTCGACCTCGGCCCGGACGTTCTTCGCCGAGAGGTTCTCCTGGAATCGAGAGACGTCCGACCAGTAGCACTTCGAGGCGATCACGAAGTCCTCCCGGTCGCGCTCTGCGAGCCACTCGCCGATCCAGCGCTCGCTGTCGCCCCCGCCGTAGCCGTTTGCGGTGTCGATGAAGTTCCCACCCAACTCCGCGTAAGCGTCGAGCAGTTCGTGGGCTTCCTCCCGGCCCGTCTCGACGACGCCCGTCTCCTCGTGTTCCATCCCGAACCGCCACGTCCCCAGAGCGATCGGTGATACCTCGAGTCCAGTTGTGCCGAGTCTGACGTACTCCATATCTATTGGCTAGTGCGCCGCCCCTTTTAACCCTGATGTGATAATTCGTATCAACTGCGATCGGTCGGGGCACCGTGGCTCCGAACGCGATGCCGAAACGCCAGGGGACGTTACTGGGCCGGTCGAACGGCCAAAACGAGCATCGCGACCGTGATGAGCACGAACGCGATCAGCGAGAGATTCGGGATCGAGAATCCGTATATTTCGTACAGAACGGTCCCGCAGCCACCGCCGCCCAGCGTACACTGACTACCAGTGGCGGCCGACAGTTGCAACAGAGAGTGGTAGGCGGCGATCGCGCCACCGGCCACCGACAGTGGGAGGACGGTCCGGTAGACTGCACGGCGCCCGTCGACGACAGCCATCCCGAGGACGACCACCAGCGGGTACATCAGGATCCGTTGATACCAGCAGAGTCGACACGGGACCAATCCGAGCCCGAGACTGAGATACAGACTGCCAGTCGTTGCGACGAGGGCAACCAGCGTGGCAAACAGCAACAGCGGCCGAGGACGCTCACTGACCCACGCTCGACTCGCCGACGCCAGACGGGGCGTCTCATCGTGCATGGTAGCCGAAATTTTCGGTGCGTACCTAAATCAACCGCTTCGAAGCCATGGGCGGACCAAATCAGACAAACCGGAAGGTTTCGAGATTCTTGGGCGCGAACGTCCGCATGTTGTACTCGTGGTAGAGTGCCGAAGAGAGGTCCTGGACGGACGATTCGTCACCGTGGACACAGAGAATCTTCTCCGGGCGGGGGTTCATCGTCTTCACGAAGTTCTCCAAGCCCTGCCGGTCTGCGTGCCCGGAGAAGCCATCGACTGTTTCGACGTTCATCTTCAGTTTCAGAGTGTTGGCACGGCCGTTTCCGTTGCCGAGTGGAATCTCGTCCCAACCGTTCTGGATACGCTGCCCCAGGGTACCCTGGGCCTGGTACCCGACGAACGCAAGCGTCGAGTCCGGATCGGGACCGAGGTGCTCGATCCAGGACATGATCGGACCGCCTTCCATCATCCCCGACGTCGAGAGAATGATCGACGGGCCTTCGTCGACGACGTCCTGGCGCTCGTCTTCCCCGCCGTCGATGTGGTTGAACTGGTCGGCCAGGAAGGGGTTCTCGTCCTCGTGGAAGATCCGGTCCCGAAGGTCATCACGGAGATACTCCGGATAGGTGCTGTGAATGGCCGTCGCCTCCCAGATCATGCCATCGAGGTGGACTGGCATCTCCGGAATGTCGCCTTCACGCATCGCCTCTTCTAAGACGAGCATGAGTTCCTGGGAGCGACCGACGGCGAATGCCGGAATTAAGATTTTCCCACCTCGGTCGTAGGTGTTCTGGATGACCTGTTGGAGTTTCTTCTCGGAATCAGCCTGGTCGGTCTGATAGTCGTTGCGACCGCCGTAGGTCGACTCCAGCACCAGCGTCTCGACGCGCGGGAACTCGTTTACAGCCCCGTTGAACAGCCGGGTGTCCTCGTAGTGGATGTCCCCCGAGAAGGCGACGTTGTACAGTCCCTCACCGATGTGGAAGTGTGCGACCGACGAACCGAGAATGTGTCCGGCGTTGTGCAGGGTGAGTTTGATGTCCGGCGAGATGTCAGTGACGTCGCCGTACTCGATCGGGATGGTGTGTTTGATCGCCTCCCGAACCATCTCCGAATCGTAGGGCGGCGCGCGTCCCTCTTTGGCCGCGACATCGAGATAGTCGAGTGTCAACAAGCCCATCAGATCGCGAGTCGGTTCAGTCGTATAGATCGGCCCGTCGTAGCCGTATTTGAACAGGAGCGGGATGAGCGCAGAGTGATCGAGGTGGGCGTGGGTGAGGACGACCGCATCCAGCGAACTGGCACCCGAACCGAGCGCCTCAGGCACCTGAAGGTACGGCACTTCGCCCTCGGCCCCGGGTTTGTCGCCACAGTCGATCAGCACGCGCGTTTCGGGGGTCGACAGGATAAACGAAGCACGACCGACCTCTCGACAACAGCCAAGCGTGGTGATCCGAACCCACTCGTCGTCGGACATCTCTTCGCGGTGGATCTGCCGGCCGACGCGTTCGAGGATATCCCGTCGTTCGTCCCGCTCCTGGGTGAGGAAGCTCCGGACGTTCGAAACTGTCGACGACTCGATGGGCGGCGTGCGGACGACATCGGGCGTCCAGCCGACCTCTCTGGTTATCTCCCGGAGAGTCGCGCCGTGGCGGCCGATCACCATGCCTGGCTTCTCGGCTTCGACGATGACCTCGCCAGTGTCCTCGTGGAAATCCAGGTCGGTGACCGTTGCCTCCTCGGGGATCACCGACATGATCTCCTCTCTGGCCTCCGGTGGCGGGGTCAAGACGTCAGGGTCGGGCCGAACAGTAATCCGTTTGCGGAGTTTCGAAGCCAGTCGGCGGATCAAATCACCGTTGTCCGCGAACGTCTTCGGATCCCGCGTGTATACGATCAGTTTCGGCCCTTCGTAGGTGACGTCCGTGATCGAGATGTTGTTCGGTACTTCGCTTTCGATCGTCTCCTTGGCGTCTTCGAGTTGCTGATCTACGTTGCTCATAGCTGCAAAAAGTCCGCACTGCCTTGCCCGCCGATACGCCGACAGGACGATGCCCACGGCCCGGAAGGCAACTGCCGTCGGTATGCGGGACGGCGACTGATTAATAGTGTCATGATGCGATAGTGCTGCGCTCGCGATCGTGCTAGTCCGGACCCATCTGAGTAACCAAGAGAGCCCGGAAAACCGATCTCGCCTCAAAATATTCCCCTCGGATTATAAAAACCTTCGGAAAAGACAGGACAGAGCCGACGACCTGGCTGGGAATGGGAAATCACAGCGAGTCTGTGCGCCGTCTCAGCCGACAACTGACCGCGATTCCAATGGCTCTTGGCACTGGCTGGCCTACCGGCCCCTATGCGTGTCGAGCAACTCGGGGACGGGGAGCCGGAACTGGCGATCGTCGCAGCGGTCCACGGGGACGAGCCCTGTGGCGTCCGCGCAGTCGACCGCCTCGTGGCCGACGAGTCGACCGTCGAACGCCCGGTCCGAGTAATCGTCGCCAACGAGAGCGCCCTCGAAGAAAACGTTCGCTACGTCGATACCGACCTCAACCGAGCGTTCGACGAGGAAACACCGGGTGACGCCCACGAACGTGAACTGGCCAGCGAGCTGGCTGACGCTGTCCGTGGCTGTACAGTCCTCTCGATCCACTCGACGCGATCGGCCGCAAAGCCGTTCGCGATCACGTCAGGGCTCGACGAGATCGCCCGCCGAATCGTCCCTCATCTCTCGGTCCGGGCGCTGGTCGAGACCGGCGTCAACGCCGAAGGGCGGCTGTTCGCCGCCGAGGCCGATATCATCGAAGTCGAAGCCGGCTACCAGGGCTCGGAAGAAGCCGCAGAGAACGCCTATCGGCTCGCCCGGGAGTTCCTCACGACGACAGGCGCACTGGCAGGCGACACGATCGCCCACGATCTGGAAGTCTACGAGCAGGGGAAGCCAGTCGAGAAGCCCCCAGCCGACGAGTACGAGGTCTTCGCCGAGAACTTCGTCCACGTCGACGCCGGCGAAACCTACGCGGCGGTCGACGGCGAAGGGATCGCAGCCGAGGACGGGTTCGACCCGATCTTGTTTTCGGCGTACGGGTACGAACACATCTTCGGATATCGCGGCGCATTCGCGGGGACGCTCCGAACCACCGAGGACGGGACCGCGACGCTGACGGCCGACTGAAGGGCGGTTTCCGGTCGGTACACCTTGCGTCCCGAACACGGCGGGTTTATGCCGTCGCTCGCGGACACACAGGTATGAGCGGCGAGCAGGCTTCGATCACAGAGGTGTCCATCTGTAACTGGGGCACCGACCGGCATCGGGGAATGATGCCGTATCACGGATAAACGCTCGCTCGAAACAATCAGGCCGATTCGAACCAAGTTACGACAAATGTCCGAACAAGAACTCGGTATCACGACGAGCAAAGAACACGAAACAGGCGAGTGGTACGCAGAACTGGTCCAGAAGGCCAAACTGGCCGATTACGCCCCGATGGGCGGGTTCATCGTTACCCGCCCGCGCGGGTACGCCATCTGGGAGCGCCTCCAGAACCACCTCGACGGCTGGTTCAAAGAGACTGGCGTACAGAACGCCTACTTCCCGATGTTCATCCCGGAGTCATATCTCGAAAAGGAGAAAGACATCGTCGAAGGATTCGACCCCGAAGTGGCGTGGGTCACCGAGGGCGGCTACGACGAACTCGAAGAGCAACTGGCCGTCCGACCGACCAGCGAGAGTATCATTACCCCATTTCTCTCCCAGTGGACGCGCTCTCACCGCGATCTCCCGATCCGCATCAACCAGTGGTGTAGCGTCGTTCGGTGGGAAGCCACCGAGACCAAACCGTTCTTTCGCACCAAGGAATTCCTCTGGCAGGAAGGCCACACCGCCCACCACGACCAGGACGGTGCGTGGGAGGAGATGGAAACACGCCTCGACCAGTACGAGCGCCTCTACGAGGACGTGCTGGCGATGCCCGTCCTGACCGGCCGCAAGCCCGAACACGACAAGTTCCCGGGGGCACACACCACGATGTCCGTCGAGGCGCTGATGCCCGACGGCAAGTCCGTTCAGGGCGGGACCTCCCACTATCTGGGCACCTCCTTCGCCGAGGCCTACGACGTCACGTACATCGACGAAGACGAAGACGAACGGACCGCCCACACGACCTCCTGGGGGCTGTCCTGGCGGGCACTTGGCGCGCTGTTCATGACTCACAGCGACGATCAGGGACTCGTCCTCCCACCCGCGCTCGCGGATCCCCAGGTCGCGATCGTTCCGATCTGGGACGACGAGACCAAAGACGAGGTGCTCGAATACGCCGAGGGTGTCGCCGCCGACCTCGAAGACGCTGGTCTCCGGGTCGAACTCGACGACCGCGAGCACCGCAACCCCGGCTTCAAGTACAACGAGTGGGAGCTGTACGGCGTCCCGCTCCGTCTGGAAATCGGCTCCTACGAGGTCGAAGACGAGGAAGTCACGCTCGTCCACCGGCCCGACGGCGAGGAACTCACTGCCGACCGCGATGGCGTCGCCGAGACCGTCGAGGACAACCTGGAGACGGTCTTCGCGAAGCTGTACGCCAGCGCCGAGGAAACCCTGGAGGGTGAGATCCGTGAGGCCGAATCCCGCGAGGAGATCCTGGGCACGATTGGCCAACACGGCGGGTACGTCAAGTGTGGCTGGTGTGGCGACGAAGACTGTGAGGAACCCATCAAGGACGCGATCGCCGCCGAGATCGTGATGGTTCCGAAGGATCGGGACGAAGAACCGATCCACGACGACTGTGCGATCTGTGGCGAGGAGGCCAAAGAGACTGCCTACTTCGCGAAAACCTACTAAACCATCTTTTTCCCGCTCGGGTTCGCGCAAAGCGCGAACCTCTCGCGGCAAAAACATGGGTGAAAAAGGCCGACGGCTCGACCGCCGGTCTCGCCGTCGGTGAACCGCGCTCACTCCGTTCGCGCGGACAACCGTCCGCATATACGTTCTTTTCCTGTCATAGAAATATTCACAGCCGATTACCTGCAGTGCACTCCGAATAGTCAAATGTTGCGGTCGATATAGTTACGGAAGCAGTGCAAGATATAGAGCATACATTCAGCAGGGGTTCGCACCTGCTATCCAAAACGCGATTCGAGTATTCCAAAATAGATGGATGAGCATTCCAAATAAGATAGCCGCGACAATATTCAGAGTGTCTTGGCGGCTTAATGACCGACTTCCGTATTTAAACACTACTGTCGCTATGACTGCGCCTGTCGTCATATGCATCAGAATCGGCATGAGAGCAGTCACATTGAGAGTAAATGATAGAATTATCTTGCTCAATGATTCCACAATTCCTACTGTTAGCCCACCCAGCAAGCCGAATTTCAAAGGGTTTGATCGTGCCCTCCATGTTTGTGATTTTCTACTAGCAATATAAAGCACAAGTATTGAACCAAGTAGTTTGGAGGTTATCGGTTCTTGAACTGCTGCGATTATTGGTTGTAAACAAACACGAAGGTACTCTTCAGTTTCTGGAGGATAAGATTCCTTCAGGGCAATTAGAACCAGATTGTTTACTACAGACATCAAGATCGTTGCTATCGCAAAGGGGAGGAGATATACCGAGGTGAATTCTGCAGCGTTCCCGATAGAATTCCCTACAGATGATCGTCGCTCCCACATATTGTCTAACTCCCAAGAATCCGAGTCATTTCAATATTCTACGGATGTGGTATAATCATTGTGCTGAGTATGCGCCTTCCATCTTGCAGGGGTGTCTTGCCAAGACTCAAACAAGCAGACTATATGGGGATATTTATGACACGCTGAGTGCCTAGCTTAACGACTGAAACAAATCCCCTACTGTCAGCCGTCAGCTCCACTCAAAACGACGGTCACTCGACAACCTCGACGTCGAACATGCTTCGCCAGCGGTAGCGTCGTCCGCCCCAGACGAACGTCCGTCGTGCCAGTGCATACACGAACAGCGGGAGGTTACCCACGGTGGCCGGGACCGCCAGAAGGAACGTCCAGCGCCGGATGCCGAAGGCTGCGTACACCGCTCCGTACGTCGCTGTCAGCCCACCGATCGTCAGTAGCGGAGCAACGACGAGTGCAGCGACGATTGCGAACAGTGCACCGAGGTTGAACGCCGTCAGCCCTGGCGCGTGAAACCGGGTCAGTGAGATAAACCGGACGTACCGCTCCAGGGACTCCCGCGTGGTTCCGCCGGCGGGCACCACACGGACGCGCTTGACCGTCGTCACGTCCAGATGCTCCCCGAGCGTGCCATCGTCACTGACCGTCCGGGTCAGATCCGTCCGGAACGCCGCCACGTCCAGATCATCGCACTCGAAAATCACGCCACCACCCCAGGCGACGTCACCGAGCCACGTCATCAGAGTGCCACCGAAGGCATTGGTCGGTTCGAGCAACACCGAAAGCGGGTCCCGCCCGCGGAAGAAGGGGACTTCAGAGACGGGACCGTTCGCGTCGTAGTCGGCCGAGAGCCGCTCGAGCCAGCCGTCCGGGTGCTCGAAGTCGTCGTCGGTCCAGACGATCCGATCATTGTGCGCTCGCTCCATGCCGACGTCGATCGCGTTGGCCTTCCCGGAACACCCGGCTGGTTCGCCGGCCGGAATTACCGATACGGACGCGGGAATGTCCGTTCGCTCTGAGACTGGGTCGCTCTCGTAATCACAGAGAATGAGGAGTTCGTCGCCGTCCTGAAGTTGGTTTGCCACTTGCCCGCAGGCCGGCGTCCAGGTCGTCGTCGGCAACAACACCGAAATAGGCGGCCGCTCCATACTCGAGCCACGACGACCGTATTGCAGTAGCTACCGGAACCGTCAGGTGCTGCCGGTTGCGCTCCTACGCCAGCAGCGTCTCGATCGCACCGGTCAGGACAGTCGCCGCCCGTTGAATCGAATGCCGATCGACGTACTCTCGGGGCGAGTGAGCGACCGGCCCCTCGTCGTCGCTCAGTTCACCCGGACCGAAGACGACAGTCGGTGCAAGGTCGGCGAACTGCGCGGCTTCGGTCGCTGCACCGAACGGGCGAACCTTGCCCTCGCTGGCTTCCTGTAGTACCTCGACGATCCGTGCCCCCGTGTCCGTCTCGAAGGCCTCCGGGAATGGCGTCTCGGGACGAACCAGTTCGACGTCAACGCCGATCTCGACAGGGAGGGATTCGACGAGGTGTCCCTCCAGGGCCGCCGGAAACGCCTCGCTCCGTTTGGGCGGAACACTCCGACGATCGAACGTAATCGTGCACTCGGCCGGCACCTGGTTCGGTGCCTCGCCCCCCTCGACCATCGTCGGCGTCAGCGTGGGTTCCCCAAGGGTGTCGTGTGGTTCGGTCTCGTGTTCGTCGTCGAAGCGGTCCATCGCCTCGATCGTCGGGCCGACGGCACGGAGGGCGTTGGTCCCGTCTGCCGGATTGCTCGCATGAGCACTCTCACCGCGGAGCGTGATCGTCCCCTCGAACTGCCCGCGAGCGGCATAGCAGACGTCCAGAGCAGTCGGCTCACCGACGATCGCTCCATCGACGGCGAGTGTCTCGGCCAGGTGGGCTGCGCCAGTTTGAGTCGTCTCTTCGTCGGGTGTCACTGCCAACGTGACGCGCCCGTCGCCAGGATCGGCGTCGAGGAAAGCACCGACCATCGCGGCCAACGGCCCCTTCGCGTCACACGAACCGCGTCCCCTGACGAACTCGCCGTCGCGTTCGAACGGCACGTGTGGCGGTACCGTGTCGAGATGGGTATTCAACAGCAGGTGTGTTCCGTCAGCACTGCCCCGGTGGGCGATGACGTTCCCGGCTTCGTCGATGTGGGCACTGACACCGGCGGATTCGAGCGTCTCGACGAGGAAAGACTGCATGTCAGCCACCGACTCGTGGGACGGTGTCTGGACCGCCCGTTCGTGGAAATCGAGACCATCAAACGACATCACTCACGCTCCGACTCTGGCGCGCCCGAGGCCTGGTCTTCGACGCGAGTGACGTCGGCCATCGTCTCGCGACGACGAACAACCCGTGCGCTCTCACCGTCGATTGCGACCTCAGCGGGGCGGGGCTGGGAGTGGAAATTGTTCGCGAGTTCGTAGCCGTAGGCCCCGGCGTTGCCGATCGCAAGCACGTCACCACGTTCGGGCCGTGCGACCGGCCGATCAGTCGCGAAGACATCCGCACTGGTACAGCACGGGCCACCGATCGAAGCGGGCGCTGGCTCACGATCAGGGTCGGAGATGTTCCGGATCGGGTGGTAGGAATCGAACATCGCCGGCCGGATGAGTGTCGAAAGCGAGGCGTCGACGCCGACGACGGTCGCCTCCGCAGTCTCCTTGATCGTATTGACCGTGGTGAGGATCAGCGCCGCGTCGGCGACAACGTACCGACCAGGCTCGAACTTCACCGTTGCCTCGAGGTCGCCGATCGATTCGCGGACTGTCTCGGCGACGGCTTCGATATCGAGTGGCGGTTCGTCCTCCCGGTAGGGCACACCGAAGCCACCGCCAAAGTCGACGAACTCCAGATCGCTGTCACCGACGTCGCGAGCCAGATCGGCAACCGTGCCCAGGGCGCGTGCGTGGTCGTCAACCTCGTCCGTCAGCACACCACTGCCTACGTGGGCATGAATTCCGACGAGGTCGAATCGGTCCCGAAGATCAGCGGCGAGTTGGGGCACGCGGTCGTAGGGGATCCCGAACTTGGCGTCCTTGCCCGTCGCGACCTTCTCGTGGTGGCCGGTCCCGATACCGGGGTTGACCCGGATGGCGACGCGGCCGTCGTAGCCACGCGCTTCGAGGCGATCGAAGGTGTCTTCGGCACCGCCGGTGATCGTGAGCCCTGGATAGTCTTCGGCCAGGTCGACGGCGTAATCGAGGTCTTCGGCGGGCGGATTGACCGCCGTGTACTGGAGGGTGTTGGGGTCGGCGCCCGCTTCGATCGCCCGCTGTAGTTCGCCGCGAGCGGCACACTCGACGTCGGCACCGACGTCAAGCAGCGCCGAGAGAACGGCCCGCCCGGTGTGGGCCTTGGCGGCGTACATTACCTCGGCATCGGGAAATGCGGCATCGAAACGACGGTAGTTTGCCTGAACACGGCCGGGATCGAGGACGTACAGGGGCGTCTCGTGGTCGGCAGCGAGATCGAGCAAGCGGTCGTGGTCCCACTCGGAAAGTCGACGGACTGGCGGTGAGTGACTCATTGGGGAAGACACGGGAAGGGCAATAACAAGGATTGCGCTTCAGGGTACCCAGCCCACGATCGTTACTCCCGCAACGCGTCCTCGCGCTCGGCACCCTCTAGGGTCTCTTCTTCGACGTGCGTCGCGACGACTGCCGGCTTGAACGCCCCACCGTCGAACAGATCGTGCTCGCCGATCGAAGACTCGACGAAGCGCTGGAACGCTCGCCGTTCCGGTGGCAGCTCGCCGTAGATGATCACTTCATCGACAAGATCGTACACGGGAATGCGGGGCGACAACAGCGTGTTCTCGCCGACCACCGAATTCTCACCGACGACGAACCCCGAGGTGACGCGACTCCCCGCCCCGAGTGCGACGCCGTCCTCGACGATTACCGGCGCGTCCTCGACCGGTTCGAGGACGCCGCCGATGACGGTGTTGGCACCGAGTTTCACGTCCGCGCCGATCTGGGCACACGAGCCAACGACATCGTTGGAGTCGACCAAGGTCCCGTCGCCGACGTTGGCGCCGATATTGACGAAGGCGGGGCTCATCAAGATCGCGTCCCTACCCACGTAGGCACCGCGTCGGATAACCGTCCCGTCGGGCGTGTTTCGCGTTCCACGGTCGCCGAGATCGGCCGTCTCACGGAGGGGAAGGACATCGTGATACGTCACGTCGCCGTACTCGCGGGGCTGTGTCTCGCGCAAAGCGAAGTTGAGCAGGATACCCTGCTTCACCCAGGCGTTTGCTTCCCAGGTCCCGTCGCGTTTCTCGGCGGCTCGAATCTGGCCGGCTTCCAACGCTTCAAGAAACCGGTCGAGGGTGGCCTGCTGGTCTTCGGTGAGGTCCGCTGGGGCGAGGTCGTCCGATCGCTCCCAGAGCGTCTCGACGTCGGCTTGCAGACTCATGTTAGCCCTCGATTACGTCCCCGAAGGTATAGAATCCCTGATCGCGGCCATCGAGCCAGACGGCAGCATCGAGTGCGCCAGCGGCGAAGACGCCGCGATCCTCGGCGCGGTGGGTCAGCGTTAGCACCTCGTCGTTGCCGGCGAACATGATCTCGTGCTCGCCGCGGACGTCACCGGCCCGTCGGACGTGGACACCGACCTCCCCATCTTCACGCGGTTGTATCCCCTCACGGCCATAGGTCTCCTCGAAGTCACGCTCCTCGGCGAGGGCGTCGAGGATAGTCTCAGCGGTGCCGCTTGGCGCGTCCTGTTTCCCGTTATGGTGGGTCTCGGTCAGTTCGGTGTCATAGCCCGGGAGCGCGCTGGCGGCCGCCCGTACCGTCTCCAGCAGCGCCTGAATGCCGCGCGCGAAGTTCGCTGCTTTCAGTACCGGGACGTCTTCGCTGATCGCTTCGAGGGCGGCACGTTGGTCGTCGGTCAGCCCCGTCGTGCCAGTGACCAACGGGACGCCAGCCTCACCACAGGCGTCTGCCAGGGAAGCTGTCGCGGCCGGGACCGAAAAGTCGACCATCGCGTCGGGTTCGTGGGTCGCCAGTAATGCTGGAACGTCCGCGGGGTCGTGGACAGGTTTCTCGGCAACCATCTCGGCGTCCGCGTCGTCGATCGCGACGACGACTGCCACGTCCTCCCGATCGGCCGCTGTCTCGATAACCGTCCGTCCCATGCGTCCGGCCGCGCCGGAGACGCCAATGCGGATCATATCCGTCGCTCCGTGCTCGGTCCCGGAATGACTATCGGTCCGTCGTCTCGACTGGTGTCTCGACATCGATGGGCTCGAGAGCCCCAAGCGTCTCTTTGAGGTGCTTGCGGTGGTGCTCGGACAATCGCGTCAGCGGCGATCGAAGCACCGGCGAACCCAGACCCCGCATCGCCATCGCTTCTTTGACCGGAATCGGGTTGGTTTCGACGAACAGCGCACGGGCAAGCGGACCGAGTTCGTGGTGGAGTTGCCGAGCGCGTTCGAAATCCCCAGCCAGCGCCGCACCGACCATCGCACACGTCCGGACCGGTTCGACGTTCGCGACGACGCTGATCGCACCGGTCGCACCGATCGACAGCATCGGGACCGTCAGCGGATCGTCGCCCGACAGAATCGCAACATCCATCTCGCGGGTCCGTTCGATGATCTCAGAGATCTGCCCGAGGTCTCCCGAGGCTGCCTTGAACGCCTGAATGTTCTCGTGTTCGGCGAGTGCGACCGCGGTATCGGGCTCGATGTTTCGGCCCGTTCGAGAGGGGACGTTGTAGACGATCTGTGGGAGATCGATTGCAGCAGCGATCGTCCGGTAGTGGTCCAACAGCCCCTGTTGTTCGGGCTTGTTGTAATACGGCGAGATGAGCAAGAGGGCGTCAGCGCCAGCGTCGGCTGCTCGCCGTGACAGCGAAAGCGCTTCCTGGGTGTTGTTCGAGCCCGTTCCGGCGATCACGGGGACGTCCGCAACGGCGTCGATAACGGCCTCGATAACCTGGACGTGTTCGTCGTGGGAGAGGGTCGCACTCTCACCGGTAGAACCGACGGGGACGAGTCCATCCACGCCCGCCGCTTCGAGACGCTTTGCGTTGGCCCGGAGTTGCTCGAAGTCGATACTTTCGTCCTCGGTGAACGGTGTCGTCATCGCCGGATAGACACCCTCGAACGGCGGTGGCGCTGTCATGGACGGGTGATCGCAGTGGACATACGTGAATCTACGGGATCGACACGCGAGCGACAGCGTTCGACGAACGCGGGAAAGGGGGTTGGGCTTCGAATCGCGACCGAGGAACGACGTGTGGCTGTGATTTGGGTTGTGTTGAGTAGCTACTCCCGGGACGGAGCCGGCGAATTCGGCGGCGGAGACGGATCGACGGTCCCGCTGACGGTCTCCCAGTCAGACATCGAGGCCGAAATCGACCGTCTCGGCGTCTGCCTGGGCGCGGCGGCTGGCCGCCTCGAGGTCGAAGTCTCTGAGGATCTCACCGTCCCGGAGGAGTGGTTCGAGCAGGGATTGGCCGTCGGCCGGACCGGCCCGGCCTGCGAGCCCGACCTCGTGGCCGCCATCGGGCGTCCGGTAGACGGCCTTTTTCCCCGAGAGTTTCCCGCGTTTGGCGACGGGCTCGCCCTCGATGTCGACGATATCCAGCGCGAAGTCCTTCGGGTCGGCATTGCTGACGTAGCCGCCGACACCGAAGCCATCGGCGACGTCACGGAGGTCCCACAACGTCTCGGGGTCTAGGCCACCACTGAGGAAGATGTCGACGTCGTCGTGACCGCGGGCCTCAAGTTCCCAGCGCACTTCCTGGACGATTCGCCGGAAGTCACCCCGTCGGGAACTGGTCGTGTCCAGCCGGATGCTATCGAGGTCGTCGATAGCTTCGACGGCCCGCAGCGCTTCGTCGACTTCATCACTGTAGGTGTCACACAGTGCCACTCGTGGCACGTCTGGGCCGACTGCCTCGTCGAAGGCTTGCCAGGCGGCTTCCTGGTTGCCCGGCCCGAAACAGATCACCAGCGCGTGTGGCATCGTCCCACCGGCCTCGCGTCCGATCACGTCACCGGCGGCAACGTTCGAGATGCCATCGAGGCCACCGAGCAGGGCGCTGCGCTCGATCATCGCCCCCAACGAGGGATGGACGTGCCGAGAGCCGAAGCTCAAGACGGTCGCGTCGGGCGCAGCCAGCCGGGCACGTAAGGCGTTGGTTGCGACACCGGTCGGATGTGAGAGAAAGCCCAGCAGGGCGGTCTCTAACTGGGCAAATGCCCGATACCGCCCCTCGATGCGCATGACTGGCCCGTGATCGAACAGCTGGCCCTCGGGCAAGGCATCGACGTCGACAGGATGGCCTTCGAGCAAGTGGGCTGCATCTTTCAGTCCAGCCAGCACCGACCACTCGCCGGTCGGGAACTGGTCGGCCGAGACCTCCGCGACGACGGTGGGATCCTTGCCAGCGTGTTCGAGAGCTTCCATGGTCCGGTCGAAGTAAGCGTCCGTCCCTCGACCCGACGCGATCGCCGACGAGGGCACGATGTCGAACGGCGACTCTTCGGTCATGGTGTCGATCGCTTTGGGCCCCACAGCAAAAACTTACCCGTCCCGATCGCGCCACACAGCAAGCCCAGCTATCACACACAGACTGAACACAGCCCCGGTAGCGACGAATCCAGGACCGCTGGTGGTCGTGGGTGGCTGGGCGGCGGTCCCGTTGCTGGGAGGGGTCGTCGCCTCGGCACTCCGAGCAGCGCCGGCCCTGACTGCCGACAGCGCAGTGACGTTGGGCGCGTTGACGATCACGAGCTGGTCGCCAGTCTGATCGAGATAAAACGCGTCGCCGAACGCCTTGTCCTCGGGGATCCAGTAGGTGTCTCGGTGGCCATCGACTGGCTGGGCACCGTAGTAGGCAAGCAGGTCCGTATACCCCTGGGCAAACTCGGCGGCGTCTGCCTGGCTATCCCAGGCCGTCTTCCAGACGTAGCCCGTCTCGTTGGTCGTTGCGGAATCGTTTCTCACGTAGGGGTATAGCCGGTCGTTGTCCCAGCCGTTCGTGACGTCGAGACCGTAGTTGAGTGGATCGACACTGCTGACGTCACCGCGAGCCGTGAAATTGTAGATCGCAAGCGGCCCGACGACGGGTGTCGCCGTGCCACCACTGGCGAAGACCGGCCGCATGAACATGGCACTGAGGCCAGCCTGGCCGAATCGAGCGTACTCGGGGCTGCCATTCCCGAGATCAGGGACGTGCCAGGCGGCCGCGCTGGTGTCGGTGAACGTGAGATTGTGCGGCCGTTCATCGGGGTACATCTCGGGGTGAATCGTCTGCTCGGTCGAGACCGGGAGCTGCTCGTAGACGTCGTTGACCGCATCCCACCCGCCCGTGGCGCGGATCTCGGTGACGAAGGCGGGACCGTCGCTGTAGGGCTGGTACTGAGTCAGATAGACGCCGTAATTGATAGCTGGCTCACTGTCGCCCTCGCGATCCGTCTCGCCGTCGGCACCGTCCGTGCCGGTCCCGGACTGGAGACAGTCCCACTCGGCCACACAGCGCTGTTGGTACAGTCGATCGACGAGGTTGGCATCACCTTCGACGATCCCATCGGCGGCGTTGTGTCCCTCCTGTGTCGGCCGGTCGAACGAGAGGTCGAACCGCTGGTCCTGCAGGGCGTGAAACAGTTCCTGTGAGAGGGTGATCTCGTCCATTTTCGGGACTGACTCGTTTGCCGAGACGACGACGATCTGCTCGTTGGCGGGCGAGTAAAACCCACCCACGGTCGCCGACTGTGTCGACTGGTAACCAGCCACCGCATCCGTGTCTTCGCCGATCGAAAGCATCGCCTCCCACTTGACGTTCTGGTGGAGGCGATTGGCCGTCGACGTGTTCGGCGTGCTCGCGTTCGTTCCCCACTGGTCGCGGTATGTGTCTCGGGAAACGACGTCGACACTCACCGTCGTCTCGAACTCCAGGCGCCGAATCTGCTCGACGCGGGCCATCGACCGGGCGACGACGGCCTCGAGTTCCGAGTTGTTCAGCCCGTCCTCGGGCGTCACGTCGAGGGTCTCGTTGTACCAGTAGCCGTTCTCCCACCCGAGACGATCCGACGAGGGGTCCGACTGGGAAGCGTCTCCAAGGGCAGAGTCATTCGCCCCAGCGGGCGAGTCGATTGCCTCGCTGTCGATTCCCGGTGTGGCCGCGACCGAGGCGGCTGTCGGTGCGACGGCCGTCCCCACCACCAGAGCGGCTATCAGGGCGGCGACGAGATGACGAGAGACCATACGAACGATGGGCGCGAAGGCCTTACAAATCTCTCGGAGTCGTGAAAATAAACGACGGGCCAGGGGGTGATGTGTCTGCTCTTATCGGTGGCGAGTGGCGATCCCAACTAGCCCAACGACGGCAAGCAACACTGTGAGGACCGTGAATCCGTCACCGGACGTTGTCGTGGTCGTGGACCCGGAAGCCTCAGTCGGCGTCGGCTCACCGTCGGGAGCGGCGCCGTCCCTGACCGCAGAGAGGTCCTCGACGCTTGGCGCGTTGACGACCACCAGTTGGTCGTCAGTCTGGTTGAGGTAGAACGCGTCACCGAATTCCTGCCCGTCTGGAATGCGGTAGGTCCCTATCCGGCCGTCGACGGGCTCGGCACCGTTGAACTGGAGGAGTTCCTCGTAGGCGGTCTGGAATTCGGTGGCGTCCTCGGGCGAGTCCCAGGCCATCTTGTAGACGTAGCCCGTCTCGTTGGTCTCACTGGATTGGTCGGTGACGTACGGGACCAGTTTGTCACCGTCCCAGCCCGCCGTGACGGTGTGGTTGTAATCGTACGGATCGAACTGGTCGACCCCGCCGTCGGGAGCGTAGTTGATGTGGTTCTGTAACGGAACGATCGCAGTCATCCCCTGGGTCTGGAATGCAGGATACCACAGCGTCACGTACAATCCCGCCTCGCCAAACGAGGCGTAATCGACACTCCCGTTGGTATCTACGGGCCGCCACCGCTCGTCACTCCGGTCTGGGACAGATACGTCAGTCGGCTCGTCCTCGCCGTATTTCTCCGGGTGAATCGTCTGCTCGGTCGAGGCCGGTGGGTTCTCGTAGATCGCGTTCACCGCGTCCCATCCCCCGTCCTCGCGGACTCCCTCGACGAAAGCCGGGCCGTCGCTGTAGGGCTGCAGGAGAATCTGATAGAGGCCAAGGTGAGGCTGGAAGTCAGAGGGCGTGTCCTGTCCCGACGGTTCGAGACACGTCCCGTTCCAGGCTCCATCACAGCGTTCCTGATAGAGGTGATCGACGTAGTTGCCGTCACCTTCGATAATACCGTCTTTGGCGTTGTGTAGTTCCCGCGTCGACTGGTTGTAGGCAGAGACGTTGAATCGCTGGTCCTGCAGGGCGTGAAACAGCTCCTGGGAGAGTGTGATCTCGTTCATCTGTGGCGTCTCCGTGTTCTCGGAGACGATCTTGATTTCGCCCGTCGAGGGATCGTAGAATCCGCCGACGCCACCCGCGCGGTTGCTGGCCTGGACCGCGACGGCATCCGTCGACTCGTTGATCATGAACAGGGCCTCGTACTTGACGTTCTGGTGAAGTTCCTGGGCCTCGGTCGTATTCGTCGTCCGGTTCTCGACGCGCTGTTGATAGTCGTCACGACCGATGACCTCGACCGGCGGTGTCGTCTCGAACTCGAGGCGACGAATCTCTTCGACCCGAGCCATTCCACGGGCGACAACGGCCTCGAGTTCCGAGTCGTTCAGCCCGTCTTCGGGCGTCACGTCGAGGGTCTCGTTGTACCAGTAGCCGTTCTCCCAGCCCAGTACGTCCTCGTCGGGATCGGGTGGCTGCTGGTCCGCAATGGGGCTCGCATCCGTGCCAGCAGCCTGCTGGGACTCGTTGAACGTATCGTAGGCAGGGCCAGGACCAGCGGGACCGGGACCGATCGCCCCAGCCACCGGCACGCCGACCAGTGCGACTGCGACGATGACCACGACCACTCCAGTTCGGGAAACCATACCGTCTCTGGGAGTGAGAGCCTTACAAATCTCCCGGTAGTCGCAGTCGGAAGCCGAAAATATGACCCGATCAGCGTCGACCAGCGGCGACAAATCCGAGAAGGGCAAGCAGCGCGGCCACGAATCCGAGCCCGGGGCCGCTGGTCGTCGTGGCGTCGGTGGGCTGCTCAGTGCTATCACCAGCGGTGGTCGTCGAGGGCGGCGTCGCTGTCGTCGTCCGGGTCGTGGTCGCTGTTTCGGTCGGCGTTTCTGTCTCCGTCGGCGTCGGCGCTGCACCCTCCGGGGCAGCCCCCGAACGTACGTCGGACAACGCCGGCACGCTGGGCGCGTTGACGATCACCAGGCGATCGGCCGTCTGATTGATGTAAAACGCGTCACCGTAGGTCTTCTCGTCGGGGATCCGGTAGGTGTTCTCGTGGCCAGCAACTGGCTCCGCGCCACGGTATTTGAGGATCTCGACGTAAGCGTCTTCGAAGGCTGTCGCGTCAGCCTGGCTGTCCCAGACCGTCGACCAGACGTAGCCCGTCTCGTTGGTCTCGCTTGACTCGTCGGTCACGTACGGTACCAGTTTGTCACCGTCCCAGCCGTTGGTCGCGTCGGCATCGTAATCGTAGAAGAACGGCGATTGAGCACGAAGCGACTGATTGAATGGCGCTGATCGGGGCATGACGACCGACATACCGGACTCGTAGCTCGGGAACCACAGCATCGTGTACAGCCCCGCTTGGCCGATCGTGTCCGCTGCCGACTGGCCATCGACGGTGAGCGGCTGCCAGCCGGCACTGCTCCGATCGGGCACGGCCACCGTCTGGGGCTGGTCCGAGCGGTACGTCTGGGGATGAATGACTTGCTCAGTGCTGGTAGGGAAACTATCGTAGGCGTCGTTGACAGCGTCCCAGCCCCCGCGTTCACGCAGTGTAGCGACAAACTCGGCCCCGTTGCTGTACTGGACGTAATTGAGGATGGAGAGACCCACAGCCGCATCCGAGAACCTCTGGCCGCCGCCGGTTGCCGGCGTGACACACTCCCAGTCGGCCCCACAGCGCCGTTCGTACAGATAGCCCACGTGGCTGGCGTCACCCTCGATCAGTCCTCGGCGGGCGTTGAACGCGTCCGTCGTCTGATTGGTTCCCCGGAAGGTGACGTTCAGTTCCTGGACTTGCAGCGCGTGGACGAGTTCGTGACCGAGTGTCAGCTCCGAGAACGATGCCTGTCCTTCGTCGACGACGATCGTGACGTCACCGGCCTGTAAGTCGAGTTGCGGCACGGACTGTGGGACCACGAACGCGGCCGCAAACCCACTCTGGCGTTCTCTGATTGCAGCCGTCGCGTTCCGATCTTCGCCCCGGAACCCGAGGGCCTCCAGTTGAACGTTCGCCGACAGCGGATCGACCGCGAACGATTCGGCGTACGCCGCGTAGGAGCTTCGATTGATGAAGTTGAGGTCGACTGGTTCGTCGAACTCCACGCCGCGGATCACCTCGACGCGGGCCATCGTCCGGTTTAACAACCGGGACGCCTCTTCCCTGTCGATCCCGTCGGAAGCGTCGACGTTGATGGATTCGTTGTACCACACGCCGTTCTCCCACCCAAGCCGATCCGACTCCGGATCGGGCGGGCTCGCCACAACGGCCGCTTCCCCGTCAGCCCCCACTGCCACGGATTGATCGTCGAACTGTGCCGTCGAGACACCTGCCTGTGTCGCCCCGACCGTCACTGGTTGGAGAGCCAGCATTGCAACAGCGAGGACAGCCAGGAGTTCTGTGCGCTCGGCTCGCATGATGTAAAGCTTGCTTTACCAATAGTAATAAGTATTTTCCTTATTGTCGCGTTTGATTGCTTTCGCCGGGCGCGCATGTTTCGTGGTCCCAGCGTGCAACGACTCGTGGAAGGTTGTGAGCCAGAACCACTAATGGCCACACTCCCGAACGAGGAGACGACAATGACATTCGAACCGGGCCGGACTGCCATCGTCGTGGTCGACATGCAGAACGGCTTCTGCCACCCCGACGGGAACCTCTACGCACCGCCGAGTGAGGATGCGATCGAACCGTGCGTCGAACTCGTCGATCGGGCGCGTGCTGTCGGCGCGTCCGTCGTCTACACGCGGGACGTACATCCACCCGAGCAGTTCGAGGACGCTCACTACTACGACGAGTTCGACCGCTGGGGTGAACACGTCCGCGAAGGCTCTTGGGACGCCGCGCTCGTCGATCCACTGGCCGACCGCGAGGCAGACCTGACCGTCGAGAAACACACCTACGACGCCTTCCACGAGACCCAACTCGACGGCTGGCTCGAAGCCCACGGGATCGACGATCTCCTGCTCTGTGGCACGCTGGCGAACGTCTGTGTCCTCCACACCGCAGGTAGTGCCGGCCTCCGGGACTATCGCCCCGTCTTGGTCGAGGACGCTATCGGATTCATCGAAGACGACCACCGGGAGTACGCACTGGATCACGCTGACTGGCTGTTCGGTGAAGTGACCGACCGGGATTCGGTCACCTTCGCCTGATGATCCGTCGCTTCCAAACAGGTGACGGGCCAGGTGTCAGGCGCGTGTATCACCGGGCGCTCGCGGATGCAGGCACCGATCCGGCCGACGTGCCGGGTAACGCAGATCTCAACTGGGTCGAGGAGACGTATCTGCGATCCGACGGGGCGTTCCTGATCGCGGAACGGGACGGAAAGATCGTGGCCTGTGGCGGCCTCCTCGTCGACGGAGCGGCCGCCGAACTCATGCGGATCGCCGTCGATCCGGCCCAGCAAAACGAGGGGCTGGGGACTGCAATCGTCGACCGCCTCGAAGACATCGCCACCGACCGAGGGTGTGACCGGATTACCCTCACGACAGCGGGGAGACAGATTGCCGCGACCGAATTCTATCCGGATCGTGGCTACGAGCGAGTCGCGACGCGAGAAACGAACGGCTACGAATTACTCGACTTCGAAAAGGCGCTGTAACCGCTCAGTCGTCCCGTTGGACGGTCCCATCCGGACCGATCCGACTCACTCGCTGGCTGCCGTCGAACGTCTGTGCCACCAGCGACACCTCGACAGTCTCGCCCGGACCCAGCGACCGCATCGAGCCGTTTTCCCGCTGGGCGTCCGGATACGAGTGGGCGGGGTGGGCCGTCGTCGGTTCCAGCCCAGCCGTATAGTTGCGCCCCCAGAACGGTGCGGCCGCGAGACCACCGTAAGGCTGCCAGTACCACAGTGACTCGAAGTGCTCGGCCGGCCACCGCAAGCCAAAGCCAAGGTCCAACGCCGGATTCGTCACCGCGTACCAGCCTTCGTCCAGCTCGTGCAGGTACGCCATGTCGTTGATCTCGGCGTCGGTCGGCGGGAATTGCGAGAGATCGACCGACTCACCGTCGGCGCCGGGCGCCACTGGCCACTCGAAAGACGCCTCACTCTCTAGCCGGTGGTTCTCGGTTCCGGGATCGTACGCTTCGACGTAGCCGCGCTCGGCGGAGACGTCCAGGCGGGCTTGGGGGCCGATCAACGGTCGCCCCAGCGTGAGGTGCTGTTGGTGGGCGTACTCGACCGTGACGTCGCCCTCGTTGGTGATCGACTCCTCGATCTCGAGGGCGGCCTCGCCGGCCCGCAAGGTGAGTTCCCGCCGCACGGTAAACGGATAGCGCCGAAGCGAGGTCGTGAGTTCGAGTGTCACCGCGTCCTCGTCGTCCCGGACGATCTCGGCGTCCCACTCCAGGAGTGCCGTTTCGCCGTGGTGGTCGTAGCGCCCGCCGGGGAATTCGAAGGGACCGCCCGCTCCAGGAATGTTGAGTTGCCAGCCGCCAGGGTAGTATTCATCCCAGGTACCTTCGATCGAAGGCAGGGCGTTTGGCGGGGCCGACCACTCGTGATCGGCGTGCCAGAGGACGTCGATGTCGGTCCGCTTGTCCCGGAATTCGACGATATCACCGCCCTTGCCCTGCAGGACCATCACCCGGAGGTGGCGATTTTCGAGGATCGAGGCGTCGATCCCCTGATACTGGTAGGCCGTCGAGATTCGCGGTCGCTTGTTCCACTCGTCCATGGCGAAAGCCGACGACGGGTATTGTCTAAGAGTTTATGATGATCGGCGGCCGGGGAACAATCCAGTAGCTTGTCGCGTCTGTCCTCGAAGATCGAACCCATCGAGAGGGAGGCGCGCCACCGGACTCCGGGACACTTAGGGTCGCGGGGTGCTCAGTCGGGGCATGCGCATCCGGAACGCGACGCTGCCCGACGGACGACAGCGGGACGTCCACATCGAGGGCGAGCGGATCGCGGCCGTCGCCGAAGATCTCTCCGATCACGAAGGCCGGACGATCGATGCATCGGGGAAACGCCTCCTCCCGGGAATGATCGACACCCACGTCCACTTCCGGGAGCCGGGCGACAGCCACAAAGAGACCTGGACCAGCGGGTCCCGAAGTGCCGCCGCCGGTGGTGTCACCACGGTCGTCGACCAACCGAACACGACACCGCCGACGATCGACGGCGACGCCTTCGACGAGAAAGCGTCGATTGCCGAGTCCTCGCTGGTCGATTTCGGCCTCAACGGCGGGGTGTTGCCGTCGTGGGACCCCGAATCGCTCCTCGAGCGGCCGGTGTTCGCGCTCGGCGAAGTGTTCCTCGCGGATTCGACCGGCGATATGGGGATCGACGAACGCCTGTTCCGTCAAGCACTGGCCAAAGCCCAGCGTCAGAACGTGCCCGTCACCGTCCACGCCGAGGATGCCAGCCGGTTCAACCGGGGGGCCCAGGAACGGACCGACGCCGACGCGTGGTCGGCCTACCGGGCGGCCCGCGCGGAGATCGCAGCCGTCGAGCGCGTCTGTGAACTGGCCGAGGAGTTCGACGTCGATTGCCACATTGCCCACGCCTCGACGCCGGAAGCGATCGACGCCGCCGGGCAAGCTGGCGTCAGTTGCGAAGTAACCCCGCACCATCTCTTTCTCTCCCGATCGAATCTCACCGATCTGGATACCTTCGGGCGGATGAATCCCCCGTTGCGCCGCCAGAAGCGCCGTGAACGCGTCTACGATCGCGTCCGCAACGGGCAAGTCGACATCATCGCCACCGACCACGCCCCACACACGCGCGAGGAGAAAGACACGGGTATCTGGGACGCCCCCAGCGGGGTCCCAGGCGTGGAAACAGCACTCCCACTCTTGCTCGAAGAGGCCCGCCGTGACCACCTCACGTACGAACGAATCCGGGACCTCACAGCCGCAAACCCGGCCGCCCTCTTCGAGCTGGCAAACAAGGGCCGGATCGCGCCCGGATTCGACGCCGATCTCGTCCTCGTCGATCCTGAAGACACACGGGAGATTCAGGGCGAGGCGCTCCACACCAACTGTGACTGGACGCCCTTCGAGGGCTGGCAAGCCGTCTTCCCCGAGTGGACGATGGTTCGGGGTTCGATCGTCTACGAGCGGACGGAAGACGGCGAGCAATTCCACGACAACCAGGGCCGGAACGTCAGGCTGGCCCGACCCACGGCGGACAGCCAGGCAACCCCCACGGAGGAGGCTGAGCCATCGGCCAGTGACCAAGCCCCCGATCCTGTCGAAGAAGACGAGTCGGTCGCCGGTGAAGACGGCGAGCCTGCAGACGAGCCAGTCGAAGCCGACGGTGGCGGCGAATCGACGACCGAGCCGGGCGACAACGCGGGCGAGGACGCCGACAGAGCAGTAACTGCTGAGAAGTCAGACAACTGAGAGACTCCCAGCGTCCGAGTGCTGCAGGCCGGTCAGCTGTGAGGGTGTACAATCGGCAAGTGCGGCAGTACTGGGCAGACAAGGGGGTGCTGATTGCGGTGAGGTCAGTGTTGTTTGGTGCAATCGTCGTGCGAGATATGGAGGGTGCATGCAACGAGCGCCGAACTCACGAACAGTGAAACGATCGCTTGGACAGACAACGAGAAGGCGTTCGACGGGACTCACAACACCCGTACCCTGTAGCCTTCAGCGGCAGTTTCGTCGGTGACTCGGCCGGCCTCAAGCGCGGCGTCGAGGACTTCGGTAACGAACTCTGGAGGGACTTCGACGCCGATAAAATCGGCCCCGTCGCGTCCCGTTGTCAGTCGCGCCATCGTTCGGTTCGTCCCGTCGTCGTTGTAGATGCTCCCGACGCGTACGCCGTCTCTGATAAACCGTAGCGTCACGTCAGTCGGCTCGATCGAGTCGAAGTTCACCTCGAACACCCGGTCCTCGCCGTCAATTCGAGCGAGCAACCGTCCGTTATGTTCGGTCACAGTCGTCTCCATACCGCTCGTAGGTGTCCGAAGTACATAAGACCTCACGCAGAGTGACAGGTCCGTCTGTGCGGAGTGAGCACTCTGTGTGTAATCTGTGATCGGGCAGGACCGCTTGCTGTGGATGCTGGTAGCTGTGGATCGAGTTACGTCCCGTAGTCACCCACTGGTCGTGGCACAGACACGCCCTGCATCGCAGAAAGGTATCGGCAAACTCCAGACTGTTGAGGAGCTCATCGATACTCGATACCCACGCACCGTTTTGAAATCGGTCGGCCGACAGGAAACATGCCTCGTGAACGGTTCCAAGACGCCCTCGTAGCTCGATCGAAACCGCACACAGCAACTGGCGTCGGCGGAGCACGCTTTGCGTTCGAGAACCACCAGTTAGCGTCTATCCCTGAGCGGTCTGGACTGCAGATCACTCCTCGCCGTCGACCTGAAAGGAGTGTCCACAGTCGGGACATTCGACCTCGTCGTGGCGAAGCGCCGCACTGTGTTCCCGGACTTCCCGCATCACATCTGAGATCTGATCTTCGGCTTCGAGTTCCTCGTCGACGCTCAACTCGACGCCCTCGACCTCCAGCAGGAACTTCGCGACCTCCGTGGCCTCGTACATCACCTCGTCGAGTTCGTCGGCGGTGAAAAAGTCACTCATCGCCCCATAGAGGAAGGTCGCGCCGGCCATACGGACCTTCTCCTCGAAGGAGGCCCGGGCCTGGTTGACGGCCTGTGGCGTGTAGGTATCAGTCATGAACGGCACCAGTTCGGGCAGGTTCTCGCCGATCTTGGTCATCTCGACGCCAGTTTCGGTCCGGAAATCAGCACACAGGCGAGCGATCGCCCACTCCCGGGCAGTGATGTAGGTTCGTTCACGGAGGAAGTCGTTTGCGCGTTCGTAGGTCCCGCCGTCGATCTTCTGAAAGCGCTCGTAGGAACGGACATCCGCCGGCGGGTCCTGCTCGGTCGCTGTCTCGCTTGCCCGGTCTGCATCCCCGGCCGTCCTATCGGCGTTTACGGACGCCGTTTCGGTGTCCTCGTGACCCCCCGTAGCGGAGACTGGCTCGCCCGATGGCTCGGTGTCAGCCGGTTCGGGCTGGGCGCGATCCGCCGACCCATCACCGGACGGGACTGGTTCTCTGGCGGGCTCGTCGGCTTGCTTGTCGTCCATGCCAGGGGGTGTGGGCCGGGCTCGAAAAAACATGTCGGCGCCCGCACCGGGTCACGGAACGGAGAATTTTTATCTCCAACAGTAATGGGAGGCATATGAAGATTCTGCTGGGAGTCGGCGGGAGCGATCACTCCCGGCGGGCGCTCGAGGAAACCGCAGACCGCGTCCGGGAAACCGGCGACGAGCTGACCGTAGCCATCTTTCGGTCCGAAGCAGTCGAAGCACCGCTGACAGACATCGAAGCGGACGTCGACGAAGTGCTCGAAACCCACGACGTGACCGCAGAGGTAACGCGTGTCTCAGGTCACCCTGGTGGCGAACTGGTTACACTGGCCGATCAAGAGGGATACGATCGGTTAGTCATCGGCGGTGGGACCCGGAGCCCGCTCGGGAAGATTCAGCTGGGCAGCGTCGCCGAATTCGTCGTACTCAACGCAGAAACCCCGGTGACACTCATCCGATGAGCGGCGACCGTTCTTACCCCACAGACGTGTCAGGGCCGTTCCCGACGCCACCCCACGCGTTCACCGACGAAGACGGTCGGGACATCGTCGTCCGAGTCGCCGACGACCGCGAGGCACTCGTCTCGATGTACGAGGCCTTCGATCCCGAAGATCGCGCACAGGGGATCCCGCCAGTCGGTGAGGGATCGATCCGGCGATGGCTCGAGCGCGTCTTCGAAGACGAGTGTCTGAACGTTATCGCCTGGCACGATGGAGATGCCGTCGGGCATTCGATGCTCGTCCCGGACGACGAGGACGCCTACGAACTGGCGATCTTCGTGCTTGGCTCCCACCAGTCGGCCGGGATCGGCACGGAATTGCTCCAAACGCTGCTGGGCCACGGCAAACAGGACGGAATCGAGTGCGTCTGGCTGACGGTCGAGCGCTGGAACGATCCCGCGATCGGCCTCTATAAGAAGGTTGGCTTCGAGATCCGCAACACCGAGAGTTTCGAGCTAGAGATGGCGATTCGCATCGCCGACTCGTAGGGCGCTGCTTTGAACACCGCTTTCTACCGCCCATCAGACCGAAAGAACTGGCTGGCTGGCATACGAGAGAACGTAGCCAGCGACGCGACCGAGCATCGCTCCCGGCTCGTCCATCGCCGACTCCCGTGGCACGACGATGAAATCGGCTCCGAGTTCCTCGGCTGCGTCTAACACGACACTGACCGGATGGCGACTCAGCGAGGTCGAAGAATAGCCGGCAGCCGCGGACTGTGAGAGCGTGACGTCGTAGCCATCCGCACGCGCGATCTCCCGGACGGCACCCATAAACGCCCGGTGTTCGTCGGCAACACTGTCAGCAGCGATCGTCCCGGAGTCGATCCCACGCGCGATCTGATCGTCGATAACGTGAAGCACGTGGACGTCAGCCCCGTACTGATCAGCTACCGCCAGGGCGTGTGCTGCGGCCCGCTCGGACGTATCCGTCCCATCGACGGGGACGAAGACCGTCTCGATGTCGACACTCATTGTGACTACTGTGTCAGGAACCATCAAAAACCCACCGAGCGCTGTCACGGCCAGTCGGCAACGGTGCCACGCCAGCTTTATCCCGGCAGGGAGATACCTCATCTGCATGTACGATACGGTCGTGCTCGCGACCGACGGTTCGGCGAGCACTGAACGAGCGGTACGGGTCGGACTCGACCTCGTCAAGCGGTTCGACGGCACTGTCCACGGGCTGTACGTCCTCAATGCGAGCGACATCGCGGCCACGCCCGAGGCAGTCCGTCAAGACCTTCGTGACGCACTTCGAGATCGAGGTCAGGACGCACTCGCGAAGATCGCCGAGCAGGCAGACAGTGACGTGATCACGTCGATCCGAGAGGGGAAACCGGCAACGGAGATCTGTGCGTACGCCGAGTCGGTCGAGGCCGACGTAATCGTGACAGGGACACGCGGCCGGCACGGCGAACACGCGTTCTTGCTTGGCAGCGTCGCCGAGGCCGTCGTCCGCCAGTCCCCCATCCCGGTGTTGACCGTCCGACAGTTGGAAGCCGACGAACACGCCCAGCGACGCCCACAAGGGGTGGCCTGACCATGGACGACTGGCTCATCGACGACGAGCGACTGTCGATCGAACGGAAATCAGTGCTCCCTGGAGAGGGGTTTTTCTACCCGGAGACGCTCGAAGAGACCGAACGCGAACGCGAAGCCGCCGATCGACTCACCGACGCCGAGACGGTCGTCATCGCCGACACCGACGCCGACGGCCTTGCCTGTGTCGCCCTGTTGGAAACTCAGTTCGGCGAGGTGTCACTGCTCCCGGCCAGCCCCCACGACCTCGGCCGGGCAATCGAGTGGGCCGCCGAATACGTCGATCCGGGGACGCATGTGTTCGTCTGTGATCTCTGTCCGGACGCTCCCGAAGACCTCGACGCCCTGGGGGCACTGGTCGATCAGGCTGGCGCTGTCCGATGGTTCGACCACCACCAGTGGGAACCCGATTTGGCGGAGGCCGTCGAGACTGCCGGCGTCGAGTTGACGGTCGGCGACTCCGAGGCAGTCTGTACGGCTGACGTTGCCCTAGGAGAACTCGACGGTGACTTCGAAGAGCGCTTCGTCGAGCTAGCCGCAGTGACACGCGACCACGACCTCTGGATCCGGGAGGATCCACGAAGTGACGATCTCGCGGATCTCGCCCACTGGGTCGAGCCCGACGAATACGTCGACATCATCCGCGAGCATGGGGCCGACCTTCCGCCCGAGGCCGAAGAACTGCTCGCCGAGCGACGCATCGAAAAAGACGCCCTCATCGAGAAGGCCGTCGAACGCGCCCAACTGCGCGAGATCGGTCCCTGGACCGTGGGAGTGACCTACGGCCGCTGTTCGCAAAACGAGGTTGCCCAAGCCCTGCGCGAACAGGGTGCCGACGCCGCTGTGATCGTCAAGCCGGCTGGTTCTGCGAGTATTCGAGGGACCGAGACCTTCGAGCGCGCCCACGAGGTCGCCGCTCAGGTCAACGGGGGCGGCCACCCGAAAGCCGCCGGCTGCAAACCGGACGTCTACGACGACATGCTCGATTACGCTCACCACTGGACGACCAGGGGCGCGGTGGCGAAACAGGCGATTATCGATGCGTTCCGGCGGCTCGAGGTCGAAAGCGACTGAAACCCGGGCCGGACACAACCGTCAGTCGACCAGCGCGTCGTCAAGGACGAGCTCCCACAACCCTGCCAGCACGACGAGCCCGGCGACAACAGCGCTCTCGCGGGGGCCGTACTGAAGTGGAAAGACGAACAGACCCAGAAAGACGAGAACGCCGGCAACACCGGCCGTTCCGCCGAGGATCAGTTTGTGGCGATCCATGCGGACCGACGGTTCGAGTCGCCAACCTGAAAACCGTTACTGTCGATCAACGGTATCCGCGACCCACTTCTCGCTGTAGCGTTCCCCACAGGCACAGACCGCATAGGCGTGAATGACGTCGCCCTCGGCGTATAGCCCGCCGACATCCTCGTTCTGGGCTTCAGCGAACGCGAAGACGAAGCGGACAGTGTGATCCTCGTCGTGGTCATCGGCAGCCACAGGACAGGTGCCACCAGTCAGGTCGTCGTCGATGTGGCCCTCGGTGTCCATGGCCTCCTGGGCCAGCGCCATCGGGTCGATGTCCGTCGCCGACTGGAAGGCACTGCGGCCGTCCTCGCCGGGCAACACGAGAACAACACCGTCCTCGACGGACTCAGCATACGATTCGAGCGCTTCGGGATTCGAGACGGCCGCCTCGTGGAGGAAGACGGCGACGTCATCGGGTCGGTCGCCGGCCAGAAAGGCCTCGCGATCGGTCATACCGCAGGCGACGGCACAGGGAGGGAAAAACGACTCGGAGGCGATCGGTGATCGGTACTGAAATCTGAAGCGGTCAGATGTTGATGACGCTAGAGACGACGAACTTCGTGAAGATCGCGATGACCGCGCCAACCCAGGTTAACACGACGAAGTGCATGTAGCTGTTGAGCTTGTGCCCCCGTCGGTGGTCCGGATCATCAGCGCCGACAGCATGGCGTTGAACACGATGACGATGATGAGCAGGAACTCGATGACGGGGATGTCGTAGACAGAGGTGTGAACGAGGGCATTGACCTCGAAGCGGCTCCCAGTGTCGAGATTCAAGCTCATTTCGGAGAGGATATTGACGACCTGCAGCCCGATGAAGAAGGCGAACGTCGAGGCCGCAGAGATCCCGTAGAGGACGCCGATGAGAGTCGTCGTCTCCTGGTCGCGTTGCTGGCGGAGTTGCTGGACTTCGTTCATGTTCTCGCTGATGAGTTCGCCCAGTTGCTTCGGAGAGCCACCCATCTCACGGCCAACGAGGTACATCTCGCTGAAGGTTTGGATGAGATAGGAGCGACACTCCGCGGTGAAGTGCCCCCACGCTTTGGCGGGCTCGATACGCATATTGAGCCGCTTATAGAGGTTGTCGACGTTCTCGGTGAGCGGGCCAAAGTCTTTGCTGCGTAGCGATTCGAGGACCGTCCCGGTTGTGGACTGTTTTGCGCCTTCCGTCGAGCCGAGCGCGCGGATGAAGCTGGGATACTCCTCGTCGCGAGCCTTGATCTTCTTTTCCTCACGACGGATCACGAGGCCGGGAATGAGCAACGGAGAAATTGGGACAGCGGCATAGAACGGGAGCGGAACAGGGTCCCAAATCGGGACCAACATGTTCAGCGTAATCGGGCTGATGCCCGCTGCCCCGCCGAACGTGATAAGCGCGAGCACGACCGTCAGGAAGACGCCAGCAGCGAAACTCAGGTTGAGACGGCGCTCCATCGGCGACGTGATCTCTTCGGGATGGTACCAGACGGGATCGTACGGCGCAAGCGATCGAATCGCGACGAAGAAGCCAGATTGAACGAAAATAAAGAGGACGATGACGGCGCTGACGGTCATCATCGGGTTCGTCCCCGTCAGGATCGGGAGGACGACCGCAAACACCAGGGCGAACGTCATCGAGAGAATCATCGACAGATAGAGGTCTTTCATGACCTCCAGATTGCCGAGCGCGCCCTCGTAGACGGTTTTGTAGTTGTCGATGATCATGTCCTGCTCGGAGAGCAGGTAGTCCTCGAGGCTCTGGCCGGCCCCGAGCGTGTAGCCGAGCCGATCGAAGAAATCGGAGACCGGCTCGCTCGGGACCTCTTTGGCCCGCCGCCTGAGGGCATCGTCAAGACTCAAATTCCACGTATCGACCAACTCGACGACCCGGCCCATCTCCGTGGCGAGTTCGCCGTACTCGTCTTCTTCGGCCAGCGCCCGAAAGACCTCCATCCGGTCGATTTTGGTCGTCGCCAGCACCGTCATGTGCGTGACCAGCAGGTGAAATCGGTTGTTCAGCGCCTGTCGGCGCTGGGAGAGTTGGACTTTCGGATAGAAGACTGCCGCCCCGAACAACAGTAACCCAAGCAGCGGGAACGGCAAGGCAATCGCCAGCGGGAGCGGGATTACGACCGCGACCGCGATGGTAATGACGAAAAACACGAACGCTGGCAGCAAGATAGCCAGCAGATATCGCTGGATCGGGATTCCCATCCGACGGTAGGAATCCATCAGCGAAGCTATCGTACCGGAGATCGTCAGGTCGAGGGTGGCTTCTTCGGAGGCCATCAGTCTTGGCGGTGGATATCGAAGGAGAGCCCCTCGACACCGTCCCGTTGGAAGTTCTCGATCATCTCGTTGACCTCGTGATAGCCCAAGATGTTCTCCTGGATCGCCCGTTCGATGAGGCGAGCACGGAACTTCAGGTCGTCGTAGATGTCGCGCGTGTCCTCGTATCCCAGCAGCGTCGCGATCTGCTCTTCGAGGACGAAAGAGTTGTTCATCCCCTGGAAGACGATCTCGTCTTCGACCGGATCCCAGTAGAAGCTCTGGCGAGTGACGACACCGTCCATCTCCTTCGAGTACCCCTCGATTTCCTGAACGGAGGTCACCCGACGAAGCACCTCGTCACCCTGCTTGACACGGTTCTGGAACAGTGCGATGTCGGCGACGTCCATGAACGTCTCGGGGACGTTGATCGGTTCACCGGTAAAGCGCTGGATCATCGAAACGATGTCGGCAGCGTGGAAGGTCAGCATGACTGGGTGGCCAGTCTGGGCGGCCTGGAACGCCATTCGCCCCTCCTCGCCACGGACCTCGCCGACGATGATGTAGTCAGGACGAGACCGGAGCGCGGCGGCGACGAGATCGAACATGTCCACGTCCGTGCCCTCGTCGTCACCCTCGCGAGTGAGCAGTTGCTGCCACGTATCGTGTGGCGGGAGCACCTCCGCGGTGTCTTCGGCAGTGTAGATCTTGTTGTCCCGGGGGATGAACGACATGATGGAGTTCAGCGTCGTCGTCTTCCCTGAGGCAGTCTCCCCGACGACGAAGACCGTCTGCTCGTTCTCCAAGGCGAGCCACAGATACGCCGAGAGCTCGGGGCTGAGGGTCCCCCACTTGGTAATCTGGAAGATAGAGAGGGGTTCGCCCTCGTTCTGTCGGATCGTGAGTGACGGGCCTTTGACGGAGATGTCGTCCGAGTAGATGATGTTGATACGTGAGCCGTCGGGCAGCGTCGAGTCGATGATCGGGTCGCTGTCGGAGACGGGGTCGCCGATCCGCTCGCCCATGTTCCGCAGCCACTGTTCGTACTCTTCGGGTTCGCCGAAGTCGACGGTCGTCTTGATGAGGCTGTAGACGGAATGATCGACGTAACACTCGTGGGGACCGATGACGTGGATGTCCTCGTTGGCCGGGTCGCGCATCACCGGCTCCAGCGGGCCGAGGCCGACGATATCTCGGTTGAGTCGGTAGCGGATGTTCTCGTAGGTTTCCTCGGTCACCTCGACTTTCCCGATGTTGGTGATGTCGTTGAAGCGACTGAGGACGCCGTTCTCGTCACCACTCGACTTGACGGCCGTCGTCTCCTGGAGGAGTTCTTCGATGCGGTCGTCGTACTCGGCCTCTTCGCTTGGGGCCGGCTTCATCACGCTCTTTTCGAGCAAGCGATTGCGCACCTTCTCGAAGACGGTCCACTCGTCGTCCTCCAGTTCGGGCTCGATGGCGTAGTACTTGATGTCCTGTCCGATGTCACCGTAGATGTGCGTGTAAATCGGGCCACCGACGGGGTAGATGATGTTCGGGCGCTGGGACTCGTACTCCCCGTCGGCCTCGTCGACGAACATGGGGAACTCGCCGGTGATCTGCTTGAACTTCTGGAGGTGATCACGGAGATGGGGCCGTCTGGCGGCGTGTTGGCGGAGTTCATCTGACGGTTTCGGTCTGCCGTGATCTGTCATAGTGTGTTTGTTTTAGGCCACGCTGCGTGATTCGATGACGATGCCTGTCCCCGAACGGACTGAGTACCCGATCGTGTCCCCGACCTGCTCGCCCATGCCGGCAAAGCGTTTCACCGAGATCTGTCGGCGAACGTCGTTGCCGACCTCGACCATCTCCAGTTCGATGAACACGTCGGCGATTGCCCGGAACGGGCCGATCGCATCTTCATCCAGCGTCGAGGGATCGACCGTGAGCATGATGACTTTCCCCTCGGCGATGACGTCCCGGAAAAAGGAGATGATCTCCAGGGCAGCCTGGCGTTCCTCGTTTTGGCGGACGAGGGCCTCGAACTTGGGGTCGTTCCGGAGGATGGCGTCGAACGTATCGATGATAATGACGTCCGTCTCCCACATCACCTCGGCGTCCATCAGGCGTTTGAGCAGGTCCATCCGATCGGTCTCCTCGTCGCCGCCCTGGAACGTGTTCGAATCGCCAATGTCTGCGTGCAGGAACAGCAGATTCTCGTCGAGGATATGCTCGACCATGCCGTAGTCGAGGCTGTGCATCTGATCGAGAAAGCTCCCGACCGTCAATTCAGTCGAGAGCATCGTGACGGACTGGCCAGTCTCACAGAGCCCGTAACTGAACCGCTGGCTCATCGCTGACTTCCCGGCCCCGTAGTCGCCCTCTACGAGGACGATACTACCAGGAGGGATGCCGCCGCCCAGTTCCTTGTTGAGTCGATCCCGCTCGTCTAGGCCAAGCGAGTAGAGGTCAGTTGTTGCGATACTCATGTGCGAAATTCGAACACCTCCTCGTCACCGTTGATCGTAATCTGGACACGGTGATCGCCACTCGAAAGGTCCGGGGCCGAAATATCCATCCGGACGACGTTTCCGATGGCCCAAGTCTCCCCGTCGACGACCGTCACCGAGAAGTCAGTCTGGAAGCGGCCATCGAGCAACACGTCCATCACCACGGGATCCGGGGGCAGGCTCTGAGAACCAGTGTTCTTGACGTACAGGGTGATGTTGCCGTTCCCGGAGCGGTCGTAGACGGTCGCACCGCTATCGCTGATGAATTCGATGTCGGTGCGAACGTCGTCACTGACGTCTAAGCCGAGTTCGTCGACGGCTTGACTGAGTTCACCGACCGTGTTCGTGAGCACGCCAGCGACGCTGGCTGCGACGAGAATGCTCGCGATGAAGATGATCAGGTGAGACGCAGAGACACTAGCCACGCACGACCACCTCCGTACTGGCAACCCCTGGACCGGAGACGATCTTGATCCGGTCGGGCTGGCTAGTGGCCGAAACGTTGTATCGCAACTGCTCGCCCGGCAGCCACAGGCCCGTCCCAGTGTCACCGTCGACAGACCGCTCGGCGAAACTCGTCTGGTAGTCGTTGTCGACGATGAGGTCCGTCCCGTCGACGGTCAGTTCGGACGCACCCGTGTTGTTGACCGTGACGATGAGACTGTTGTTGGCGTCGTAATACGTCGCGTTGTGGACCGCGATGGCCGTGTTTTGCTGGGTGAGCAAGTCATCCTCGGCTGCGTTACGAGCGTCTGTTACCCGCTCGACGGTGTTGAACGCGGCAGTGTGGAACATCCCGAAGGCGATGAGCGTCGCAGCGAAGATGATCGCCACCGAGGCACTAACGCTGAAGCCCATCTGCTCCACCTCCAGCCATAGTTGGCATCTGTTCGAGAGCGACTGACTCGGCACCGCCGCCGTTCAACTGACTCACGTACCGGAGGCTCTTGGTGTGGTGATCGATAGTCAACGTCGCCGGTTCGCTGTCCGCGTCGAACCCCTGCAGATACGCCTGAAGCTGGTCGGCGACGTCCTCGTCGATCCAGTCGATGCGCTCGTAGTAGTGGATCGCCTCGGCAGTGGCTCGGATCCCGACTTCCTCGACGAGGAATTCGAGCCACTCGACGACGATCAAGTCGGCGAGAAAGCCATCGGGGAGTTCCGTGAGGTACGGCTTCCCGTCCTCGCCGCTGGCCGATTCCTCGGCCGTGTCGGCCTGATCGCTCGCCTGAGTGTTCGACTGAGAGTCCGCATCCGCCGTCGGTTCCTCGACAGCCGCCTCGTCTACAGTCGCCGAGTCCACACTTTCGGCACTGTCCGCAACACCGTCGGCAGCGGGCTTCTCAGCGTCGTCAGTCTCTGCGGCTGCGTCGGGGTCGGCCTCTGTGTCGACTGCGTCCTGTTGTTCGTCCTCGTCGATGACCGTATCGAAGAGGTCGTCGTCCGCAAGCGCGTCGTCGGCTGACTCGTCTTCGAGTTCGTCGAAGGCATCAGCTGATTCGTCCTCGATCTCGTCGAAGGCGTCAGCCGATTCGTCTGCGAGTTCGTCGTCAGCTTCGGTCGCCTCGTTGTCCGAGCTCGTCTCGTCTGCCTGCTCGGCCTCGTCGCCCTCGGCCCACTCGGCGTCGCCCGACTCGTACTCGTCTTTCAGTTCCGCAAAGGACTTGCCGCCTTCTTCGCCGCCATCGCTTTCGTCGCCGTCCGCATCCATCTCGAAGTCATCGTCCATCTCGAAATCGTCGCCGTCGTCGAAATCCTCCTCGAACTCGTCGTCGAAGGCAACGTCCTCACCACCCTCCTCAAGCTCCTCGCCCCCGAGAACGTCACCGACGTCGGTGTCGGCCTCGAGTTCGTCGTCGTCCTCGACGAGATCCTCGTCGAAGAACCCCTCTGCATCGGCGTTGGCGATATCTTCTTCGAGATCGTCGTCGGCCTGGTCGTCGTCGCCATCGTCGAACAAGCCAAACGATTCGTCGCCCGGGCCACCGAGTCCACCGGCATCGATATCGTCCGCGAAGGGATTGACACCGCGGGTCACCATCTCGTAAATGTCGAGCAGCTTCCGGACGTTCTCCTCGACGTCATCGACCGTCTCGGAAATCTGTTCGTTCTCGTTGCGGACGGTGTTGACCGTCGAAGACAGACTTCCGACTTCCGTTTCGAGTTCGTCCAGTCGATGTTCCAGCTCGTCCGTGTCTGACCCCCCGTCCATGTCGCCGAACTCGTCGTCTTCGAATTCCCCAAACTCGTCACCACCATCGTCGAGTCCACCCAGCTCACCGAAATCGTCGCCACCGCCTTCCTCCGGCATCAGTCCCTCGCCACCGCCTGCATCGTCCGGTTGTGCCTCCTCGTCGTCGGAAAGAATCGAGTCGAAAACTGACCTGATACTCATACCGACAAAGCCCACTGAGAGCAGTGCGACGAGCAACGGCTCCGGCGACACTGCTCCGGCCGGCCCCAGGAACCACCCGCCGGCATCCAACACGGGCCGACCGGCCGCCGTCGTTACGGCCGATTCGAGCCACAGGGACGAGAGACCACTCATCACAACAAAAGTAGCCGCTCACACCCTTCAATGTACCGTTTAGAGTATCATATCTGATAACTGATTGTTCTATTCCGCGAGACGGGAAAGAAATTAGCGTCTGACGCCCCCAACTGGACGGTACGTGGCGGCTCCAGGACCCTCGAAATATCGATTTTCGGAACGACCATTGCGTTGACTGGTCGTGGCCGAGAACGTGAAAAGATGCAGAGGGGTATCGGACAGACGGCGATCTCACAGACGACGGGAATCCATGTTCGCGCTCTTGACGACGAGATCGCCACTGCTGCCCTCGAACCGGAGCGATCGCCCGTGGTTGCCGCCGACATCCTCGTTGACGACGGGGATGTCCATCGATTGGAGCGTCTCCTTGACGACGGTCGCGTTCCGAGCACCGATCCCGGACCCCTTTTTCGAGAAGTCCAACATGTCGCTGCCACCAGCGATCTTGGCGATCATATCGGATCGGTCAGCGCCGGCAGTTTCCATCTCGTCGACGAGCGTTTCGACCCCGGTATCGGCGAACTTGGCAGGATTGCCACCATCGACCTCGTCGGCTGCGGGCAACATGACGTGGACCAGTCCTGATGCCCCGATGGCCTCATCCCGGATCGCAACGCCGATACACGACCCGAGTCCGCTGGTCGTCAACACGGCCCCGTTCGTCGAGACCTCGTACTCGGCGATACCGACCTTGATCCGTTCGGTCGTACTTGCATCCGCCTGTTCCGAGCCGTCGTAGACCTTCATTGGAACAGTTCGTCGGGATCTGCCTCAGTTTTGTCTGCGCGCTCAACCATGAGTTCGTCCAGGGCCTGGCGTAACTCGCGTTCGTTGGGGAGTGCGTGAATCTCGGCTTCGAACTCGATCTCGTCAGTCCGCATCCGAGAGTCGATACTGAACGCGTGTTCCTGGTGTTGGCCGACCTGTGCAGCCAGCGGGTCGAGGATTGCCTGGCCCATATCGTGGACCAATCGCGGAGGCGTATGATCGACAGACGTCTCGAGGACGTTGGCCCAGCCGTCGACGAACCCACTGGTCATGATGTTACCCAATTCCTCGATTGCAGCGGTGTGCTGGTCCGTCAATTCGTCGCTATCGACGTCAGTTGGCATCAGCGCCTCGGCGACGTTTTTGGCCGACTGCTCGTCGAACAACACCAGAAGGAAGCCACTCGGGAGGCCAGTAAACTCCACGACAGTGCCGACGTACTGAGCGTTCCCGATCTGCTTTGGAACGTCCTCGATGCGGGCGAAGCTGATCTGGCTCACTTCCGCCTCCGTCTCGATGCCGGTCATCATCGAGACGTTGTCGGCTGCCTTCTCGGTCCCACGCTCGGTCATCCGATTGAACACCTGCAGCTTGTCGATCGGAATGGCGTCGCCCGCGGTGTCGGCGTGGGTCATCATCAGATCGGTCAGCGAGTCGTAGTCGGGCAACATGTAGATGTAAAAATCGACTGACTCTTCGAGCCACTCGATTTGACTCTTGAAGACGAACAACTGGTCGGCACCGTCGGCTGGAGTCTCAGACGGCTTCGAATCGGGAATGACGTCCCGGCCGACTCCCTCGATGTACGTCGGTGGCGAGTGATCGATCGTCGTCTCGAGGTAATCGGCCCAGCCGTCGATGAACCCACTCATCATGATGTTGCCGATCTCTTTGACGCCGCTTTCGGCCATCTCGGCTGCGGAGTCTCCCGGAAGCAGGGCGTCGGTAAGCGTCTCACTGCAGGACTGATCCATCACGAGAGCGGTCTGGCCGGACAGTTCGCCCTCGAAGTCGAACTGGACGCCGACGAAATCCCGCTCGTCCAGTTGCTCACCGATATCGTCTCGGTCGACCAGCGTGATCTTGGTCACGTCGACCGCTGCATCGATGCCTGTCATCTGGGCCATCGATGCAGTCGCTTGCTGGGCACCCTCGTGAGCGAGCTGATTGAACGTCCCGAGCGACTGAATATCGACCTTCATCGGTCAGGATGGAACGACGTCTTCGATGGCTTCCATCACGCTCGGTTTCTGGAAGGGCTTGGTGATATACCCGTCAGCACCCGCCTTGACGGCCTCTTTCATCTTCTCTTCCTGCCCGACACTCGTACACATGATGACGTTGGCACTGGGGTCTGTGGACTTGATCTCGTCTGTTGCTTCGATCCCGTCCCTGATCGGCATGACGATGTCCATCATGACGAGATCTGGGTTGTTCTCTTTGTAGGCCTCGACGGCTTCGACGCCGTTCTCGACCTCGTCGACGATCCGATGATCTTCCTCCAAGATCTCACGTAGCAGGTTCCGCATGAACTCCGAGTCGTCCGCGATCAATACTTCTGGCATGTCTTGTACCTCGCAGGTTGGCGAATTCAGCAAATAAATGCTTCCGTACGATTATCGCGATTGATACCGATTTGAGTAGCCGATAACCGAACGACGGTCCGCACAAGTGCAAGACACGCCGGGGACTCACAACTCGAAGCCATCCTCATCGACGCATTCCAGGAGGTCTCCGATCGAATCATCCGGCCCAAGGTCGTGTGATTTTACGAGCGAAGAGAGGCGCTCTGTTGGGTAACTGATCGGAACGTTCGATTCGGTGAGTAAGATCCCGAGAATTTCTTCGACTGGTGTCTCGCTATCGATGTGCTGGGCGTACCAGAGAATCAGGCTTTCGAAGATCGTCACCACGTCGTTAGACATCATCCGCCGTTGGGAGACACGCCCGTCGAACGTCGCCGTGACGTGAAAGCCGTACCGAGAATTAGCCGATTTGAAGGACTCGCGCAGCCAGGCTTCGATGTCCGCTTCCGTGAGTTCCTGAGAGTCAGTCTGCTCCGTAGTCGCTGACGGTGGGTCTGTCTCGTCGGATTGTCGCTGTGTCGAGGGCGCAGAGTCTGATTCGTCCCGTTCGTCAGGCGCATCCGCAACCGGATCAGCAGAAGTCGACGGTGCGGAGTCGGTAGTGCCGATTCCGTTAACGTCACCGATCGGATCGTTCGGAGAGACGACGTAGCGACCGTCTTCGATCTCTGCGACGTGCTCATCGTCAGATATGTCGAGCTCTTCCGGTGCGAGCACACGACCATCATCCTCGTCGTCAGGGTCGTCCCCCGTCTCCATGCATGAGATTCAGTGACGGGCGACAATAATTCCGTCGGTGGGAGGAACTTCGATAGTCAAACAGCGACACTTCGAGAGAGGGAAGGACCAAGTCGTTGTGGCAAAATACAAGAAGAAACGGAAGTCAGCTTAGAGAAGGACAGTTTTCTTCCCGGAGAGAGACTGTGGCACGACCAGCGTTGAAGTCGTCGTCCCGCCCGACCGGGTGTTGATCGTCACTTCGACCGTGTCACCTGCTTTGAGAGGCGATATTTTGTTGCTGTCGGCGCTGTTTTGGAGAGTAATGGGTGACGTGCTATCGTCAGTACTCACGAAGTGCAAGACAGCACGGTCAGTCTGAGAGTTTAGCGTGTCGTCGTTCGAGATCGATGAATCGTCCGCTCCTTCGTCGTCTCGGAGTGCCGACCAGTTGAACACAGCATCACCCTGAGGATTGTCAAGCCGATCTGAGACGAGGTTGAAACTGTCAGTATCAGTCACCCACTGGATTGTCGTCTCGTTCAGATTGACGTTGTTCGATCCTGGGGCCAGCCGCACCGTCATATTGACTCGGTCCACGGATTCGCTGGTCGTGTTCCCGACAGCGTTTTGGACGAGCAGCCGATTCGTGACCTGCTCGGCTGCTTGTTCACCACTCTCTTCGGCACTACTCTGCAGGAACCCAGCCGTGTTGATCAACACGCCCGCCGCGATCGCCGCGACCAGCACCATCGCGATGAACACGATCAGTGTGCCGATCCCGACCTGGGCCCGTTCGTTCCGATTGGTGTCGTTGCGTTCGAACATTGTCTGTCCACTTGGGCTCTACTTCTCAGAGGCTACCGAATTGTCCTCGTGTATTCACTTAAGAACAATCCCCTAATTATCGGAGTTGAAAATATCTGTATAGGCCGAAAAAACAGGCACGCAGAACCGAAAAAGACTGCGGAGTTGGCCTAGAGGGAGACAGTTTCCTTGCCGGAGAGGGACTGTGGCACGACCAACGTCGAGGTCGTCGTCCCGCCCGACCGGGTGTTGATCGTCACTTCAACTGTGTCACCCGGGTCAAGCGCCGAAACGTTATTCCCAGTAGTGATAACAGAGCCGCTAGTATCCTCATCACTGGGGAAATGCAAGACAGCACGGTCAGTCTGAGAGTTTAGCGTGTCGTCGTTCGAGATCGATGAATCGTCTGCTCCTTCGTCGTCTCGCAGTGCCGACCAGTTGAACACAGCATCACCCTGGGGATTGTCGAGTCGATCTGAGACGAGGTTGAAACTATCAGTATCAGTCACCCACTGGATTGTCGTCTCGTTCAGATTGACGTTGTTCGACCCTGGGGCCAATCGCACCGTCATGTTAACTCGATCAACTAAATCGCCGGTCGTGTTCCCGACAGCATTTTCGACGACCAGTCGATTCGTCACTTGCTCTGCTGCTTGTTCACCACTCTCTTCGGCACTACTCTGCAGGAACCCAGCCGTGTTGATCAACACGCCCGCCGCGATCGCCGCGACCAGCACCATCGCGATGAACACGATCAGTGTGCCGATCCCGACCTGGGCTCGCTCGTTCGGTTTGTCGCTTTTGCGTTCGAACATTGTATCTCCGCCTGGGCTCTACTTCCCAGACTCTATCCGAACAGTTCTCACGCGTTCACTTAAGAACAGGCCCCCGATTCTCATGGATGAAAATGTCTGTTGAGGTCGAAAAATCGGCACGCAGAACCGAAGAAGACTGCGGAGTTAGCCTAGAGGGAGACAGTTTCCTTTCCGGAGAGGGACTGTGGCACGACCAACGTCGAGGTCGTCGTCCCGCCTGACCGGGTGTTGATCGTCACTTCAACCGTGTCACCCGCTTCGAGAGCACTTATCGTGCCAGCGCCTGAGCTGTTGACGAACGAGCTAGAGCTATTTGTCTCGAAGACCAGGACTGCCCGGTCAGTTTGAGAGTTCAGCGTGTCGTCGTTCTCAATCGACGAGTCGGTCTCTCCTTCGTCATCCCGAAGTGCCGTCCAATTAAACACGGCATCGCCCTGGGGACTGTCGAGTCGATCTGAGACGAGGTTGAAACTGTCAGTATCAGTCACCCACTGAATCGTCGTCTCGTTCAGATTGACGTTGTTCGATCCTGGGGCTAGTCGCACCGTCATGTTAACTCGATCAACGTCCTCGCCAGTCGTATTCCCGACAGCGTTTTCGACGACTAGCCGATTCGTCACTTGCTCTGCTGCTTGTTCACCACTCTCTTCGGCACTACTCTGCAGGAACCCAGCCGTGTTGATCAACACGCCCGCCGCGATCGCCGCGACCAGCACCATCGCGATGAACACGATCAGTGTGCCGATCCCGACCTGGGCTCGTTCGTTCCGATTGTTGTCGTTGCGTTCGAACATTGTATCTCCGCCTGGGCTCTACTTCCCAGACTCTATCCGAACGGTTCTCACGCATTTACTTAACAATAGTCCCTCGATTATCGCACATGAAAACAACAATCACGGGCAGAAATGAGTGGTAACAAAATCGAAAACAGCGGAGAAACCACCCAACAGAAAGAGCAAGCGCGCAACGTCAAGCCGATTCGATCACGCCTCGTACGTGACGAGACTGTACATCACGAACAAGTAGCCGAACGTGGTCAGTCCACTATTGACGAGCAACAGCCCCCGCGTTCCGCTGAATCCAGTCAGGAACGCACTGATCATCGTCGACGCGGCGCCCGCGACTGCCAGGGCAAACCCCAACGACAGGTGAAGCATAGCACGACGCGACGTCTGAACGTACGCCCGCATTGCCATCCCGACCATCGTCAGGCCTGCGACGACGAAGACGAGCGTCAACACCGCATAGAGGAGTTCTATCACTGGCACCGACTGATGATTACCGAGGTCACCTATTAAATCATTCCTCGAAAATATCTGCTTTGATAATCGGCCGGTCCCGGCCAGAGTAGGCACGTATGCAGTAACAAACGACGACAATATGGCGGTAGGGGCGACGACGAATAGAAGACGGGCGACACACGCGCAGGCGCGCTAGGACTCGGATAACGTACGCCAGGCTTCGTCGAGTTTGTTCGTGACTTCCGATCGTTCTTCGACGTCGATCAGCATCGATTCCTCGAAGGAGACCTCGATTGCGTCGACGTTCCGCCGGTACACCTTGATGCGTCGACGGTCGTCCGAGAGAACGTTGTCGTGGAGCTCGAGCAGATTGTGGTCGGTGAGTTCGTCGATCCGCCGATAGCACGTCGCGATCGGGATATCCAGCTGATCGCTCAACTCTTGGGCAGATTTCGGTTCCTCGGTCGCGTCCAGAATCTCGGCGCTGTACTTGTTTCCGAGGGTCCGGAGCAAATCGACCGATACCATTGTTATCAGATAATGAAGCACAGTAAAGTAAAGGTATCGACCATGAAAGCGCGGTAAAATCGATATCCCGAGACGGAAGCGAGAAATGACGTTTGACGGCGATTGCGGTGGTGAAACGGTCGTTTTCACGAATGAGAAGAGATTCTCACTACGGGAGAGGGGCTCAGAGCGGCGACTCGGAGTCGTTCATCATCGAGAACGCACTGGCGTTGTCGTGGACCGCAATGCCACCCTGGGTTATTTCCATGGGATAGATATCTGTCTCGATATCTTGTTTGCGCATCTTCGCGACCCAGACGTAGCGGTTGACGCCAGATTCTGTCGGCGTCTGGATGAGGTAGATATTGCCGTCGGTGAGGAAGTTCTCCAGTCCGATATCAGTATCCGGGAATACCGTCGACTGCTCGTTCGTCAACAGGCTCGTCAACCCGTTTTGTTTGAGGATGTCGGTGAACTTCAGGAGATACGTCCGGTGTTCGCTCTCGTCGTCGAAAAAGAGCTCGAACATCGCAAGTGAGTCTAACACGAGCCGATCGTACTCGTCTTGCTCGATGTCGTCGAGGAGGACTTCGAGTGTGTCCGAGAAATCGTTCTCCCGCAGGAGACGACGCTTATCGTAGACCTTGATATCGCCTGCCTCGACGTGTTCGGCCCACCGATCGAAGCCGATCGACTCGGCCGCAGCGGCCAAGTCCTCACGATTTTCCTCGAAGGACAAGAAGATCCCACGCTCGTCGAACTGCTCGACGCCGTTGTAGATGAACTGCAAGCCCAGGATACTCTTGCCAGCGCCGGGCGTCCCGATAACGAGCGTCGTCGAGTTGGTGACGATCCCGCCGTTGAGGATCGAGTCGAGCCCGTCGATACCGGTTGTGGTGAGTTCAACCATCGTAGATAGTCCCAGGTTGGGTCATAGTGGATTGGTAGGCGAACAGTCAAAAAGGCTTCTGCATCGTGCGGGGACTGACCGTACGGCGACAGGCGTTACGCCGAGTGTACCGCGACTGGATCGACCCAGATCACGAATCCGTCGTCGCGTTTGACGACGCCCTTGATCGAGGCCGCGCCAGCACCGGCGGGCGAGGGGTCGACGTTCTCCTCGTCGACCGCCCGAACCTGATAGACTTCGTCGACGAGCCACCCGGCAGCTTCCTGATCGGCCGTGATTTCCGGATCGAACACGATGATCCGGCGCTGCTCTCCGGACTCTTCGATGTCGAAGACGACCTTCGGATCGACGATCGAGGTCGTGCGACCTCGGAGGTCCATGACACCCTCGACGTGGCGCGGCGAATTCGGGACGGCCGTGAGCTCGCCGACGTCGACGATCTCGGTCACGTAGTCGATACTGACACAATACCGCTCGTCGCCGAGCTTGAACTCTAGGACTTGGCCGGTCGAATTTGACATCTGTGATAGCCTCCCAGTGGCGACCGCTCCGCGGTGGGGGACGCCGCTGAATCGTTTCTGACCATTAGTTCCGCGAAAATCACCTTAAGTGTGTTCATCAGGTTATCAGCGATGATTCCGACGGCGGAGTCTTTATTTGCTGCGTTGGGCAAGATTGTCCAAGGAGTGACCCGCCAATGACCGGACGAGATCGAGCCGCGGTGATCACCTTTAACCGAACTGCCCCATAGGGTATCATACTGAATATGTCAGCACGGTCATCGCCTCGCGCCGTCGTCGCGGATGACAGCCATTTCATGCGGAGTGTCATCTCGGATATCCTCGAGGAGGGCGGAGTCGAGGTCATCGCGACTGCGAAGAACGGTCGCGAGGCAACCGAAATCGTGTGCGAGCAGGAACCGGACGTCGTGACGATGGACGTCGAGATGCCGGAGATGAACGGCATCGAAGCAGTCGAGCAGATCATGGCCGAGTGTCCGACGCCGGTCCTGATGCTCAGCGCCCATACCGACGAGAACGCCAACGTGACCTTCGAAGCCCTCGAAAAAGGGGCCGTGGACTTCTTCACGAAACCCGGCGGCGAGGTGTCCATGGAGATGTCCCGCCTGAAAGACCAGCTCGTCGAAATGGTGCGGACGGTTGCGGACGTAGACCCAGTTGCGAGGGCCGCCCGGAACAGTCAAGGAGCCACGACGGAATCGGCGACACCAGCCGGTGGTGCCGAGCAGTACGTCGACAATCCGACGCTGGTGATCGGTTCCTCGACGGGAGGGCCGACCGTCGTCGAACGGGTCCTCTCGGAGTTGCCCGTCGCGGCCAACTTACGGATCCTCGTCGTCCAACACATGCCCGACGAGTTTACCAGCCGATTCGCCAACCGACTCGATGGCCGCAGCGAGTACACGGTCCGTGAGGCCAGCGACGGCGATCGGATCGGTGGCGGTGATGCCCTCGTCGCAGCGGGCGGCTATCACATGGAGGTCTCGAACTACACGCATGGACGACTCCGCGTCGCGTTGACCGAAGACGCGCCGGTCAACAGTGTCCGGCCGTCGGTCGACGTGACAATGGAGAGTGCGGCAGCCGCGATTGACGATCCGCTCGTCGGCGTCATCCTCACTGGGATGGGCGAAGACGGTGCCAACGGCATTCGTGCGATCAAAGATGCCGGTGGCACGACGCTCGCACAGAACGAGGCGTCTTCGGCGGTCTATGGCATGCCAAAGCGAGCCGTCGAAACCGGAAAGATAGACGACGTCTGTTCGCTCGACTCGATCTCGACCCGGATCATCGAGGCAGTCAAACCGGAGGTGCACTAATCACAATGGACGATCAATACCTCGACGCCTTCATCCGCGAGAGCGAGGAGGCGATCACGCAGTTGAACAACTCGTTGCTCGAACTCGAATCGGACCCCGAAAACCAGGAGGCGATGGAATCGATCTTCCGGACGGCCCACACGCTGAAGGGTAACTTCGGCGCGATGGGCTTTGACGACGCCAGCGACCTGGCCCACGCGGTCGAAGACTTACTCGACCAGATGCGCCAGGGCGAGATGGAGGTCACCCCCGAAGTAATGGACCTCGTGTTCGCCGGTGTCGACCAGATCGAGGCCATCGTCAACGAAATCGAGCAAAGCGGTGAGCCGACAGCCGACACGACCGCCATCGTCGATGACATCCGGACCGTCATCGAGGAAGGATCCCAAGCAGCTGGATCCAGCGGCGACGAAAACAGCCAGGAGTCTGCTACCGAGGACACGGCAGACGACGACACCGACTCTACGGACAGCGACGTGACGGCAATTCTCGACCGGACCGACGTCCCAGAACCAGACGAGGGCGAGGTCTATCACATCGACGTCGACGTCGGTGACGGGAACATGCAGGGTGTCGACGCCATGTTGGCCGTCGAATCACTGGCCGAGTCGCTTGACCTGCTGGCGACCGATCCCGATCGAGATGACGTCGAGAACGGGGACTTCGAGGATCGATTCTCGGTGTTCGCCGCTGCTGGGGACGAAACAACCGTCCGAGCCGCAATCGACGAGGCAGGTTCGATCGAGCGGGCGACGGTCGACGACGTCACAGCGGCGGTCGCCGCCGCCGACACTGGGTCCGAAGACGACGATGCTGGGGCAGCCGCCTCCGCCAGCAACGGGGACTCGTCTGTCGACGAGATCAAATCCGTCCGGGTCGACGTCGGTCAACTCGATGATTTGCACGGCCAGGTCGAGCAGCTGGTGACCAGCCGGATCAAGCTCCGGCGGGCGACCGAACAGGAGAACGTGGATTCGGCGACCGAGACACTCAACGAACTCGATAAGATCACTGCCAACCTCCAGAACACGGTCATGGACATGCGGTTGATCCCGTTGCGAAAGGTCGTCGGGAAGTTCCCGCGGCTGGTCCGTGACCTCTCACGGGATCTGGGCAAGGAAGTCGAGTTCACCATCGAGGGCGAAGACATCGAACTCGACCGGACGATCCTGACCGAGATCTCCGATCCGCTGATGCACATCCTTCGGAACGCGGTCGATCACGGGATCGAGTCGCCCGACGAGCGCGAACGCGCGGGCAAGCCTCGCGAAGGGCACATCGAACTGCGCGCTCGCCGTGAGCGCGACCACGTCGTCATCACCGTCGAGGACGACGGGGCCGGGCTGGACGTCGAGGAGATCCGCGAGAAAGCCCTCGAAAAGGGGGTTCGATCCGCCGAAGAGATCGAACGGATGGACGATTCAGCGATCTACGATCTGGTCTTTCACCCCGGGTTCTCGACGGCTGAGGAGGTCACCGACACGTCGGGCCGCGGGGTCGGTATGGACGTCGTCCACGAGACAGTAACGCAACTCGATGGGTCCGTCAACGTCGAATCGACACCCGGAGACGGAACGTCCGTCTCGCTACGCCTGCCGGTGACGATGGCCATCGTGAAGGTACTGTTCGTCCAAGTCGGTGACGAGCAGTACGGCATCCCGATCAAGAACGTCGACGAGATCACCGCCGCCACGGAAGCCCGGACGATCAACGGCAGCGAGGTCATCAAACACAACGACGAGATCTACCCGATCATCCATCTCGAAGATGCTTTTGATGTCCCCGGGGAGACGAAAAACGGCGACGGCATGCTGGTTCGCGTCCGGGAATCGGAACGCAAAGTGGCCTTACGCTGTGACGAGGTCAACAGCCAGGAGGAAGTCGTCGTCAAGCCCCTCGAGGGAATCCTCTCGGGGACGCCCGGACTTTCGGGCACGGCGGTCCTGGGCGACGGGAACATCGTCCACATCCTCGACGTCGTGACGCTGTAGACCGGTGACCTCATTACCAACGAGCCATGAGAAAACATAACGTGATGCATCGATGAGTCGCCGGTCGGGATCACAGCGGGGATTCGAATCGCTGCTCGCCTACATCGGGTCGGAACTGGCCTTCGAGTCGGACTTTTACAACGACTCCTACCTGGATCGCCGGATCACTGCTCGCATCCGGCGGACCGGGAGTGACGACTACCAGGCCTACGAACGACTCCTCCAGCGCGATTCGGACGAGCAAGCAGCACTGTTAGACTCACTATCGATCAATGTCACCGGCTTCTTCCGGAACCCGGACGCCTGGGAGGGGGTGCGGTCGGTTCTCCGGACACTGACGGCTGAAAACCGCCAAGTGCAAGCCTGGAGTGCGCCCTGTGCGGACGGTCGCGAGCCCTACTCCCTGGCGATGCTCGCTCTCGACGATCCGGAAATCGACGCCCGTCGGCTGGATATTCTGGCGACAGACATCAACCCGGACATCCTCGAAGTAGCTCGGGAGGGGGTTTACGAGGCCTCACAGACGTCGGATATCGCCGAGGAATTAGCGCCGCTGACGAACAACCAGCAATACGTCGATCGTGATGCAGACACCTTCTCGGTGACCGACCGTGTGAAGAACATGGTCACCTTCGAGCAACACGACCTCATCAGAGGTGACCCGAAACAGGACCTCGACCTCCTGTTGTGTCGGAATTTCCTCATCTACATCGACGGCTCCTACAAGGACCCGATCTTCGAGACGATCCGCGGGTCACTCCGGGGCGGCGGCTACCTGATGATCGGCATGACGGAGACGATCCCGGCCGGGGCGCGCTCGGATTTCGACGCGGTCGACAAACAACACCGGATCTACGAACGCCGCTGACATGTCTCTGTTCGATCTACACCGGGAAGGCAACGTTCAGGAACTCATCAGACTGCTCCGTGAGAGTGACACCGAGGAAGTCCGCCAACGAGCCGCCGAAATGCTGGGTGAATTCGGCGAGCACGAAGATCGGCGAGACATCATCAGTGCGCTGGTCAGAGCCGCCAAAGAAGACGACGCAGACACGGTGACCGCGGCGGCCGTCGACTCACTCGAAGAACTCGGCCAGGGGGCCATCGAGCAACTGATCGAGACGATGGCTAGCGTCGATTTCGAGGGCGAGGAAGCAGAGTGGGTGCGTGCGAAGGCATTCGTCCAAGCACTGGATGCCGGCATTCCGGAGTTGCGGATGGCCGCGGCAAACGGACTCGGGCAGTTCGGGGAGAGTGACGCGGTCGAACCGCTAGTTGGGTGCTTCGAGGACGACGACCCACGCGTTCGGGCACGCGCAGCCCGGGCCTGCGGGTCGATCGGTGATCCACGAGCCTGTAGTCCGCTCGAAACACTACTCGACGACAGGGTCGCAAGCGTTCGTCGCGAGGCAGCCGATGCCCTGGGACGGATCGGTAATCGCCAGGCGTTGCAGGCGTTGCTCGAGATGTACGACGACCCGTCCGATCAGGTCCGCCGGGTGGCCGTCAGCTCGTTTGGCAACTTCGACAACGCTGCCCCAGTCGACCCGCTGGTCACGGCGCTGAGCGACGAATCGGCGATCGTCCGCCGAACGGCAGTCTACGCGCTCATCCAATTGCTTGCGAACGTCCCGACACAGAAGAGTCACCAGATCCGCGAGGAGATCGTCGACAAGTTGAGCGAGACCGACGACGAGAGCGTCGTCGTGCCTTTGGTCGAAATCATCGAAGAAGGAACCCAGGCGGCCCAGCGACGCAACACCGCGTGGTTACTCGGGCGTGTCGTGACGGACCCGGACGAGCGGGCAGTCGGCGCACTGATCACCGCACTCGAAGACGACGATCAGATGACCGCCCAATTCGCCGCGACCAGTCTGGCCGAGCTAGATGCAGACGAACGCGTGGCCGATCGGCTGCTCGACGTCGTAACCGACACGGACCGTCCGACCGACGCTCGCGCACAAGCGATTTTCACGCTCGGGAAAGTCGGCGGTGAGGAAGCCAGACAAACACTCGATACGTTGCTCGACGAGACCGACACCGAAGAGATCCGAAAGCGAGCGTTCTCTGCGATCTCGAAGCTCGGCGGTCGGTCGTGAATCGTCGCGAGTGACCGACTACACCGAGGGCGATCAGGCGAAGAGTGGAATCTTCTCGGCGGCGACAGTCTCCCAGTTGGCGTTCTTGACCGTGATACGGCCGTCACGCTCGGGTGCGATCGGGGTTTCGGCTTCGATACGGCGGATGAGCAGACTGGAAAGCAACGGGCCGTTGACCGGCTTGAGGGTCTGTGGAGCGTCGGCTAGCATCTCGTAGCCGTCGCCACCACCAGAGATGAAGTTGTTCGTGGCCAGAGCATAGGTCGTGTCGGGATCGAGTGGGTCCCCATCGACAGTCACCTCAGTGATACGCTCGCCGACCTCGTTGCTCATGTCCCAGGTGTACTCCATGCCGGCGACCTGTGGGAACCGGCCGGAGAGACGCTCGACCTCGCTGACTCCGTTCTCGAGGGCCGAGCGGAGCGTTTCGCCAGTGACTTCCAAGACAGTCAGGCGGTTGCCAAACGGGAAGATGTTGATGATGTCACGCTGGGTGAGCGTTCCGGGTCCGTACTGTTCGCTCGTTCGGATTCCGCCGCCGTTCATGAGCGCGACGTCGACATCTGCATCGAGGTGGTTGCGCATCTTCTCGGCGACGTAGTTCCCGAGGTTTGACTCCTCACGGCGAACGACTTTTTCACGCGCGTCGAGGGTCGTCTCGGTACGGCCGATTTCCTCTCCGACTTCTTCCTCGAGTTGGTCCTGATAGGACCGCACGAGGTCTGCCACTTCTGTGTTTGGTTCGAGGCCGCGATCGACCGCTTCGGCCAGCGAGTGACGGGTGAACTCGTGGGAGACGACCTCGCCGTCCTCGACATCGAGGTGAAGTTCGGCGAGATATTTGAACTCGTCTCCGATGATCGAGACGAGACTGCCGTTGACGACCTTCGGCGTCTCGTAGTCGAGTGCCGCGTGGTCGCCGACGTAGGCGTCGACGCCGTCGACTTTCGGGGCGACTTCCTCTTCGACGACCGGACTGGCCACGTGTGAGAGAACGACGACGACATCAGCCCCTTTTGTCGCATCTCCGGGACGACTTCCTGTAGCGCAGATGCCGGATCGCGCACTTCGGCGTTCCCGACCGTCGCGACGTTGGGCGTCTCTTCAGTGAGGATGCCCGTCACGCCGACTGTGATGCCATCGACTTCGGTGAGTTCGTATCGCTTTGCGCCCTCCGCTTTAGCGAACATCTCTCCCGTCTCACCGTTGATCGTGTTAGCACTGAGCCACGGAAAGTCGCTGTTTGCGACTTGCTCGCGGAACGTGTCCGGCCCCATGTCGAAGTCATGGTTGCCGAACCCATCGTAGTCGAGCGAGCCGGCGTTGAGGGCGTCGACGATGTGTTTGCCGTCGAAGACAGACGACAGGACTGACGACGCGAGGTCGTCACCGACCCCGAGGCGCAGGGCATTGGGATATTCCTCGTTGAGTTGATCCATCAACCCGATGTAGTTGGCGATGTTCTCGGTCTCGTCGAGTTCCCCGTAGCGACCCTGCAAGTGGGTATCGTGAATGATCGACACCGTACCAGTCGCCGATTCGGTTTCTGTCGGCGTTTCCGTGGGCGTTTCGGTCGCCGTCTCGGTCGGCGTCGCAGTTTGGGACGGTTCGGCCGTCTCCGTCTCGTCCGACGACGAACAACCGGCCAGGCCAACGAAGACGCCTGCCGATCCGATCGTTTTCAGCAAAGTACGTCGGGAAACGGATGTGTTATTTCGAGACACGGCTTACATTTATAATTACATACTCATATAAAGATTTGGTAAAGCGTTTTCGTTGCCGCTTCGATCTGAGGACCACAACTCGAACCGAAACGGGGCCAAGCGGAGCGAACGTGGAAAATGGATGGCGAATTTTCGCGTCGATAGAGGAGCCAAGAGAATGATCTCGATGCCCGTCAGCAACTGTCTCGTCCCGATATTCGGCTACTTTATAAGTATCTGCGTATATAAATCCCGAAGAGTATTCAGTGTCACATCGTGGCGTCGTGGATCATTCAATCTAGAAGAAAGCAGCGGGAGCCGAGATGTTATTACGGTGGCTGACCAACCGTCGTGGGACGACAGTCGAAACAAATGAGCGAAGGCGAACACACGCTCGCCGATGCCAAGGGCAGGTTCGTCCAGGTGGTCAAGGACGGCCGGAAGCTCAACGATGTCGAGTGGATTCCCGGGCGATTGGTCCTCTCGAACAAACGACTCGTGCTGGCGAGCAACGAAGGCAAGCGGACCATAAGCGTCGCAGACATTCGGAGCATCCGGACTCGCCAGAACGTCAACGAGGCGATCGCACAGGTGTCGGGCTACATTTCGATCCAACACGGCCGAGACGTATTGTTGCTCTCACCGGCCGACGAGGAACAATTCGCGACGGAACTCTTTCGTGCTCGGCTCGACCAGCAGGTTGTCCTGGCGAAGCATCCGGCCGTCAAAGGCGGCGTCGTCCAGGATACTGATTGGGAGAAAGCACGTGTCAAAGTCGGCGAAGACGCCGTCGAATTGGCGATCTCGAGTGGGCAGTTCGTCGAGATTGCACTCGACGACGTCGGGACGGTCGCCGAAACTGAACGGACCGTCATGGGCGACGAACGGACCGTCCTGGAAGCCGAGCACGCGATCGACGGCACGAGTATCAAGACGTACCTGTCTGGATCGTCCGGTGACAGTGCGGTCCTGGCATCGCTGTTACGGTCGGGTGACCAACACGTCGAATCCGATATCGATCTCAGTGACGACGAGCGTGAGGTCCTGATGGCGCTATATTCGGGCGTTTCACCGTTCGAAATCCCCGATTTCGTCGGAATAGACGTCGATGAAGTTGAGGCCATCTTCGACGACCTCGCCGAGCGCGATGTCGTCGAAAGGGTACGGACCCGCCGCGAGGTCGGCCTCAAACCACGAGGGCGGTCGATCGCCGGCGACGTGATCGGCGATCGCTAGCTCCCAGTCGGCCGGCCCCTCAATCGTTGACGTCGTCTAAGTGCTTGTTGACGATAACCCGACCTTTAGACGTGAGCGTCGGGCCGGCGTCCGTCGAAGCGAGGAGGTCTTTGCTCTGTAGGTCGTTGAGGAGCATCGTCACTTGGCTTGCCTCCCGGTCGAGAACGTTCGCCAGCGGGACGTTTTCGATATCGCCGGCGGAGTAAACCGCAACCAGTAGTTCGATCTCCGCGTCCGAGAGCTCGATGTCCTTGAGATCTGCCATGAGATCGCTGTACTCCAGCCGGATGTAGCGGCCCAAGAGTGAGAGCTTTCGAGCGGAGGGAAGAGCAGCGATCGTGGTCACAGCTTGCCCATTTGGATTGTGCTTGACAGTCAGCGTCGCTCGCTGGGCGCCGGCGACGTCGCGTGTTTCACGCGTAAACTCCGTCACCTGAGACAGTGAAACGGTGATCGCGTCGTCTGCGCGATTGAACGTCACTGCTTTGGGCCGTAACGCGAGTTTCGCAGGCGCATACGTCTGGTCGGTGACCCGGCCGCCGATCTCGGCGGGGTGTTTGACTGTCGCCTCAGTCCCGTTCAGCAACGCCTTGTACAGGACTGTCGAGAATTTATCGATCTTTTCGTCGTCAGTTTCGATGACGGCGACGAGGCGGCGATCGTCCTTCTTGAAGGCGACCGTCACTGTCGAGTCGAAAAAATCACCCAGATCGGGGGGAACGTGACCGACCGCAACATCGATGACGTCGCCCAGCGGAATCGTCGTCTTCGTCTCGTCGGCCGCGAGAACGAGTCGCTTCTGACTCAACAGCACCCGTCCAGTCGTCGGTTCGGACCGGGCGGTATGCTCCGAGTTGAACTTGCCGACGAAATCCGCGATGACTGATTCCGACATGTGTATCCGCGAGTATGTACCGGTATACGAAGGGCCAAGTATTGAGGGTTTCGTGTGAATATCAATCGAAAAAACGGCACGAGAAGATACTCGTGGACGGGTGCCGTTACTCGTCGTCGCTCAGCAGCTCGGCGACGTCGCCCTCACCGTGCTCGACGATCCGCACGTTGAGTTGGCGGACCGCGTCGCTGACTTCTCGGCCACGAACAGTCACGCGCTTGCGCTCGCCCTCCCGATCGGGGTTGAAGCCAGTTCCGCCCTCGAGAAGCACCGATTTGAGGTCGGGACCACGGACATCTTCCCGAAGCGGGCGGCCCGCATCGTCCGAGCCACCGGTCAACGAGAGCGTGAAGCCGTCGAGACCGACGGCGCTGCCTGCCACGTCGTCGCCGATTTCGCGGCCCATGAATCGATTTGCGTTCTGTCCGTCTACGTCGACCTGGTAGGTGTCGCCGGTGTCCGGGTCGGCCACCGCGACGGTGAAGTCGGCCATACCCGATCCAAGCCGGGCACGCTAAAAAAGCCCGTCGGAATGTCGCGCCGGACGATTCCGGACGCACGTCGCCGACATACCAGCGCAGCCGGTCGAAAAGAGAGGAGACAGGACAGATCTGAAAGCCCACCCCTAGATCCAAACGGCTTTGCCCGCACGTGACTGTCAGGACAGCATGGAACAGACAACCCGCGAGCGGATCGCCGACCGACTCCGCGAGAAAGCCCTCTCGGCGACAGCGATCGCCGCGGCGTTCGACCTCTCGACGGCGACCGCGATCGAGCACGTCGAACACGTCGCAGCGTCGCTGTCCGGCAGCGACGAACAGCTACTGGTCGCTCCACCCGAATGTTCCGACTGCGGGTTCACGAACTTCGACGACCGCGTGAACGTCCCGAGTCGCTGCCCGGATTGCCACAGCGAGAGCATCGACCCCCCGGTCTTCCGGATCGAAGATCAGTAACAGCTGCGTTCGACCCGACGGTCGTAGAGGCGAGCCAGCAACTGGGTGACGGGGCCGCCGCCGATCGACTGGCCATCGACACGATCGACCGGCCGGATCTCCCAGGTCGTGTTCGTCAGGAAGGCCTCCTCGGCGGCACGCAACCGTGCTGGCTCGTACCGCCCTTCCTCGACCGGTAATCCTTCCGCACGGGCGAGATCGAGGACGGTCGAGCGGGTCACACCGGGCAGGATCGATTGCTCGCTCGTCGGGGTGTGGAGCACGCCGTCAGCGACGAAACAGAGGTTGCTCGTCGCGCCCTCCGTGAGATATCCCTGGGTGTCGAGCATGAGTGCCTCCTCGCAGTCGGCGGCGAGGTCCAGACGCGCGAGAATGCCGTTGAGATAGTTATGCGTCTTGGCGCCGGCGGGGATCGCTGCCGACGGGACGCGCTCGGTATCGACGGTTGCGACGGTGGCCGGACCGTCCCAGACGGGTTGCCCGTCGACGCCGCCCCGCGGCAGCGAGTCGACGAGCACCACGATCGTCGGGTCGACGGCTGGATCGGGCGTCAGTTTGCCGGGCTGGCTGCCACGCGTGATCGAGAGCTTCACGTAGGCATCGTCGAGATCGTTGGCGAATACCGTCTCGTCGATTCGCGCACGGAGGTCGTCCCGGGACGGGATCGCCTCGGCAAATCCGAGCGTCTGGGCAGTCGCTTCGAGGCGGTCGGCGTGAGCGTCCCAGGCGAAGATCTCGCCGCCGTAGGCCCGGAGTGTCTCGAAAGCCCCATCGCCGTACTGAAAGCCCCGATCCCGGACGGAGACAGTTGCTTCCTCGGCAGGGACGATCTCGCCGTCGACGTGATACTGCATCACGCCGTCGTTGGGGCGGTCGGGGCTTGTGTGTTGGCGTTCGAGCAGGGGGCTCCCGCTACTGGCCCAAAGCCGGATATTCGAGGCGCAACTCGCCGTCGAGGGTGTACTCGGTGCTGAGGATGCCGCCGGCAGAAAGGCCCATCGTGACGTCGAAGACGACGGTCGTGGCCGACGCCGAGCGCGGCCGCACGAGCAGTTCGAGTGTGCTGATCGTCTCGTCGGCCAGGTCATCCAGATCCGTCACCTCGATCGCCGTGCCGCTCGCGCGGTCGGGCGTATACAGCCGGATCTCGGGTGGGGGCGAACTGTCGCCCTCAACCGGGGAGACGACAGCGACCTGTGGAGGCGTTTCTGCCTCGGGCAGCCACACCCGAAGTTCGACCGACTCGACGGTCGTCCCCTCGCGGTGCCAGATCTCGGTCCGGAGCGGGATCACACCGTCCGCAACCGCGCCGTCGACGCCGAAATGGCCGATCTCGGATCCCTCGTCACTGAAGTGAATGCTGGCTCGACCCTGGCCATCCGAGTGACGGGTCGGATTCGAGAGCATTTGCTCGGTACCCAATGTGCCACAACCCGCAGTCGCCGTGACACCGGCGGCACCCGCAGTCGTGAGGAAACGACGCCTACGCATACCGGTCCTCCGGTCGCGACCCACGGAGAGGTGAGATTGGCTGAGACAAATCCCCAAGCGGTGATTCAATCAGCGCTACCTTCGTCATGTGTGGCGGTCAAACGGATCGGTCAAAAACCTGGTTCACGATCAAACGTCGATTTGAGCGACCGACGCCGATCCAACGTCCCGTCAGTGGACGTATCGCTTCAGGAACGCGGCGATCATCGCTTTGCCGTGGTCGGTCAATATACTCTCCGGATGGAACTGGACACCGACATGTGGCTTCGATCGATGCCGGACACCCATGACAACTGATCGTTCGTCGTCGGTGTGGGCGGTCTCGACGAGACAGCCTGGCAAGTCATCGTGGTCGACCGCAAGCGAGTGATACCGCCCCACGTCGAAACCCTGGGGCAAGTCGGTGAAGACGCCCTCGCCATCGTGAGAGACGGTCGAGGACTTGCCGTGGACGACTGACGGCGCGTGGCCAACCGGGGCACCGTGGACAGCACACAGCGCCTGGTGACCCAGACACACCCCCAGCGTCGGCTTCGCCAGCGACTCGAAGATCGGCATCGAGACGCCCGCCGCCTGGGGCGTGCCTGGGCCGGGCGAAACGACGATCGCGTCGGGGTCGATCTCGCGGATGTCCGCGAGGTCAACGGCGTCGTTGCGCCTGACGAGAACCTCGCCATCGACGGCTGGCAGCCACGCGTCGGTCGTCACCACCTCGCCGACGTACTGGACGAGGTTGTACGCGAACGAATCGTAGTTGTCGACGACGAGGACCGTCACGTGTCGGCCCCCCGGCCTGTGGTCGTCTCCCTGTCGCCAGTGACGCCGACCTCGCGGTCCAGGGCGTCTCCGACTGCCTTGACCAGCCCGCGGGCCTTATCGAGCGTCTCGTCGTACTCCCGATCGGGGACGGAGTCGGCGACGATACCGGCCCCGACGCGCAAGTGATACTCCCCCTGGTGTCGGACCAGCGTCCGGATGATGATGTTCAGCGTCGCTCGGTCGTCGAACCCGAAGATCCCTATACTGCCTGTGTATGGACCGCGCCACGTCGCCTCAACCTCGTCGATGATCGCCATCGTCCGGGGTTTGGGTGCGCCGGTGATCGTCCCGCCAGGGAAGACGGCCCGGATCGCGTCGGCCAGATCCTGACCGGCCCGGAGGCGTCCCTCGACCAGCGAGACGAGATGCATGACTTCCGAGTACCGGTCGATGCGACGATACTCCGTGACGTCGACGCTTCCGAACTGGCTGACTTTGCCCAGGTCGTTGCGTTCGAGATCGACCAGCATCGCGTGCTCGGCACGTTCTTTCTCGTCTGTACGCAGGTCGGCTTCCAGGCCCTGGTCGCGGTCCGGCGTCTCGCCGCGAGGCCGGGTACCGGCGATCGGTTCAGTTACCAACCGGTCACCGTCCCGATCCAAGAGGAGTTCCGGACTCGCGCTGACGAGATCCGCGTCCGGGAACTCGAGCAGCCCCGAGTAAGGTGCCGGATTGACTGCTCGGAGCGCCGCAAACGTCGTCACCGGGTGGACCGCGGCGGGTGCCCGGAGTCGATGGGAGACGTTCGCCTGGAAGGTATCACCGTCACGGACGTACTGTTTGACGCGATCGACGCGATCGCTAAACGCCTCGCGACCGCAGTCACTCTCGAAGTGGACCGGACCCTCGACGGCCGGTTGCTCGATCGTCGGATCGCCGTCGTGTGCGCGTCGGGCCAACGTGAGTGCCGTCTCTCGGCCGCCCTCGAAGGCAGCGTCTGGATCGTCACCGACGCGTGGACAGACCGTCACGTGGAGAGTCACCGGCGAGTCGGCCGGTTCGCGCCAGGCGACCAGCGCGTCGTAGATGCCGACCTGCACACGCGGCAGGTTGCGGTCGCGTTCGGCGTCCGTGGGAAGGTCCTCGATTTCACGGGCGAGATCGTAGGAGAGCCACCCGATTGCCCCGCAGGGATACGGGACTGCACAGTCGCCCCGGACGAGGGACTCGTCGGCCAGTCGCTCGACCAGTGTCTCGATCGCCTGGCCGTCCGGCCCGACAGTCAGCCACTCGACGGGATCGACGCCGAAGTAACTCCAGCCCTCGGCGCCGCCGCTGGTTTCGAGAACGCAGCCGCCCGGCCCGTCACGGGCCCGACGGTAGGCTGTAAACGGGTCATCGACCGTCGTCCGCACCTCGATCGGGACGCGTGCCGTTGGGGTAGCATCGGACGCGAGGTCTCGGAACGTCGCCCGGTCAGTTACCAGCCGCGGCTCGGTCATCACGAAGAGTCAAGCAGGGCAACGACTACCGTGTTGCGGTCGATGTACTATTCGCCGGCCCGGTCGATCCACGTTGTGACGCGTGATTGAGCGATGCCTGTCTGCTCTGAGAGGGTGCCGGCGTCTGCCGCGGCCAGGTCGCCGACCGTCTCGACGTCTGCATCGGCCAGTCGTTCGGCGTAGGCCGGGCCAATACCCTTGATCGACTGGACGTCTTCGGTCGCGGTTCCATCGGGTTCAGGCGCCGTCTGGCTGGCTTCGGCGGCCGATTCGGGCTCGTCTGCGGTCGATTCTGATTCCGCAGCCGATGTCGTAGTCAGTTCGTCGTCGGCTGCCGTCGCTGTCTCCTCACTGGCGTCGGATGTCGTCTCGTCGGCCTCGTCGTCGGTCCCTTTCACCGCGTCCTCGGTCGTCGTGTCCGGTTGACGTTCGACCGTGACGCCGACGTCCTGTGCCGTCGATTCGTCACTCGAAGTCGACCGACCACCCTGACGCCGAGAGGTGTCCAATCCCAGGGCAGCCTTGATCCGTTCGATGAGTCCCATGTACGGTGATACGACCGCCACGACTTAAAGCCGTCCACGTTGACCGTCCGGCTACAACGCACGGCGGAGTGTTTCGTTCATCGCCTCGACTGGCGCGTCCCGACCGGTCCAGCGCTCGAACGCTTCGACACCTTGATAGAGGAGCATCCACGCGCCGTCGACGGTTTTCGCGCCTGCCGCGGCAGCATCGCGCAGCAATCGTGTTTCAAGCGGGCTGTAGACGGCATCCAAGACGGCAAGTCCGTCGTGGAGGGCGTCGGCCGGAACCGGCGATCGGTCCTCGTCCATCCCGACGCTGGTGGCGTTGACCAGCACGTCGGCGTCGGCGAGGAGCGCACCCAACTCGTCGAGGCTGTGGCCACTTGCCCCGGGGACATCCGCCGCCAGGTCGTGGGCTGTCTCGACGGTCCGGTTGGCGATCGAAACTGTCAGGCCTTCGTCTGCGAGGCCGAAGGCAACCGCCCGGCCGGCACCGCCCGCGCCGACGACGACAGCCGACCCCGCCAGCGTGACATCGTGGTTCTGTAGCGCACGCACCGCCCCGATCGCGTCGGTGTTGTGCCCGGTCGGGGCTTGGCCAGTCAAGTCGATCGTGTTGACGGCCCCGATGCGGGCAGCCAGGTCGTCCGGCTGGACGGCCTCGAGGACGGCCTGCTTGAACGGGATCGTCACGTTCAGTCCCGAGATGCCGAGTGTCTGGGCCGCCGCGACGGCCTCAGGGGCCTCGTCTACGGGCGGTTCGAACGTGACGTATCGGGCATCGAGGCCGAGTTCGTCGTAGCCAGCCTCGTGCATCGGCGGCGACAGTGAGTGCTCGACCGGATTGCCGATGAGTCCGTAGACATCCATGGACCGAGCAACGACGGGGACGACCAAAACCGCGGCGATTGGGCCAGAGAACGGATAGGGCCACGGCCCACACGCGACGTGTGAGAAACTGCCACGCCGATCTCGACTCCGCAAGACATTATTTCTGAGGGGCGAGACGTCTGGACGTGTCTCGTTTACGCCATCCGCTGACTGCTGTCGCCGCGGCCGTCGCACTGTCGCTGCCGTGGGTGGTCGTCGAGGGGTCTCGCCTCGCAGCCGCGACCGCATGGATACCGATCGGGACTGGGCTCTCACTGTCGACCGGGTTGACGGTGCTGGTGACGGGGCTTGCCGTCGTCGGTGCGTCCTTCCTGCTCGCCTGGGGAGCCGAGACTGCCGAGAAAGACGTCCCGCGGGCGTTCGCGCTGGCCGTCCTTGCAGTGCTTGCCGTCGCCCCGGAATACGCCGTCGACGCGCTGTACGCCTGGCAGGCAGGGGCGGGCGCCGGAACGGCCGCGGGCGCCGAGGCCGGCAACCTCGCCATCGCGAACATGACCGGGGCCAACCGAATCTTGATCGGGTTGGGCTGGTCCGGGATCGCCATGTTCACCGTCTATCGGGCCTATCAGGTTCGAGACGACAACGTCGAGAAGCGATCGGGGTTCCTCGCGGACATCGTCACGCTCGATAAGGCCTTGACGACCGAGATTACGTTCCTCTGGCTGGCGACACTGTGGGCCTTTTTGGTCCCGCTGGGCGGCGGCATCGACCTGATCGACACCGTTGTCCTCGTTGGCCTGTACGTGAGCTACATCCTCGTCATCATCCGGTCGGGCATCGAAACGGAGGACGAACAGATCGGCGTCCCTGGCTACCTGCAATCCTACCGCAAGCCCAAGCGGATCGCAACCGTACTCGGGCTGTTCATCTACTCGGGCATCATGATCCTGATCGCCGTCGAGCCCTTCGCCCACGGACTCGAGAAGCTCGGTCTCCAGTACGGCGTACCGAAGTTCTTCATGATCCAATGGATCGCCCCGCTTGCCAGTGAGTCCCCCGAGTTGATCGTCGTCGTCTATCTGGTCAACAAGGCCCGATCCTCGGCCGGGTTCAACGCCCTGATCTCCTCGAAGCTCAACCAGTGGACGCTACTGATCGGGACACTCGCGATCGTCTACTCCATCGCAGCCGGGCATCTCGGGGTCCTCGAATTCGACTACAAACAGAGCCTGGAGATCTGGATTACCGCTGCCCAGTCGTTCTTCGCGCTGGCGATCCTGGTCAACTTCAACATCAGCCTCCGGGAGGCAGTTTCGTTGCTCGTGTTGTTCGCCAGCCAAGTGTTCGCCGAGTTCATGGTGTTGAACGTCCTCTCGCTGGCCCATCCCGAAGCAGTCAGCCACCAGATCCTGCTCGGCTACACTGCAGTCTACCTCATCGCCGGGCTAGGGCTGTTCGTCCACCGCCGGCAGGCGGTCACGGAGATGCTCGCGATGACGGCCGAAGTGGTCCAGACGGCGTTTGGCCGACGGAGTGACTTCGAGCGCCTCGACGAGCCATGACCGACGCCACGGACCACACAGTCGGGATCGTCGTCTCGGCGGCCGACCGCGCGTCCGAACACATCCACGACCACCTGCTCGATCTGGCAGACTGGACGATCACCGAAGACACCGACCACCCCGCAGCCGACGGGGGAGGGGACGTCTTCCGGACCGGCGGCTTCGAGATGCGGACCTTCGAGGAGTGGCACCTGGAACTCGACGGCGTAGCAACGGTCTTCGACGATCCGGATCTCGTCGTCTTCGCCTCCCGCCACTCCGGCGAGACCGGGGCGCTGTTGACGGCCCACCACACGGGCAACTTCGGACCAGCCGAGTACGGCGGCGAGGAGCGCGCTCTCGCCCGCGCCGCACCGAACGCACAGAGCCAGGTCGTCGAGGCGCTGGCTACCCACGCCCCCGAAGCCTACGAAGTCGGGATGGAATGTACCCACCACGGTCCGACGGACGTGGGGGTCCCCTCGCTGTTCGTCGAAGTCGGGAGCGGCCCCGACCAGTGGGACGATCCCGACGCCGCGGCGGCCGCGGCGCGAGCGATCCTCGACCTCCGCGGGACGGCTCCCGACGTGGCCCGCGAGGACGGCGAGGAAAGCGCCCGCCGGCATCTCGTTGGGTTGGGTGGGAACCACTACGTCCCACGGTTCGAGCGCATCGTCCGCGAGACAGACTGGGCGGTCGGCCACATCGCCGCCGACTGGGGGCTTGCAGAGCTGGGCGATCCTGCCGAGCACGAGGATGTACTCGAGGCAGCCTTCGCCGAGAGCGGGGCCGAATACGCCTTGATCGACGGCGAGTACCCGCAGATCGAAGCGGCAATCGAGGACGCGGGACACACCGTGGTCGGCGAGACGTGGCTGCGGGCCGTCGAAGGCGTCCCGCTTCCGTTCGTCCATCGTGTCGAACAGCGACTGGCGTCCGTCGAGGACGGGCTTCGCTTTGGCGCCCCGGCCCGCGATTACGATGGCGACTTCGAAATCGTCGAACTACCCAGCGAGCTGTTGGACGAAGCCCAGGGAATCGACCGTGAGGCGACCCGCGAGGCCGTCGAGGGCGTTGGGCTGGCGTTCACGACCGAGCAAAGTGCCACGCGAGTCGGTGATCGAGCCGCCGTCGCCGACAGTGCGGACCGGGAAGCGTTGATACGCAGACTCGTGGACGTACTCCAGGTCGACTACGACGCGGTAGTCGTCGAAGACGATCGCGTCGTCGCGAGGAAAGAAGCGTTCGATCCCGCACTCGCGGCGGAAGCTGGCGTCCCGGAGGGGCCGAAATTCGGACAGCTAGCCAACGGGCAGGCTGTCGAAGTAGACGGCGAAAGCGTCGAGCCAGCGGCAGTGACTCGGGAGCGAGAAGTGACGTTCCCGGTCTGAGCGGATGAGTGTCTACCAGCCAATCAAGGGTCGACAGCGTTGGCTTTCAGCGTCTCCAGATCGATCGCTTCGAGCACGGTCTCGTTGGTCGCTTCGAGGACGACCGGCGGGGCAACCCCGGCCTCGTGGGCTTCCAGCCAGCGGCCGACACAGAGACACCAGCGGTCTTTCGGATTCAATCCAGGGAAATCACGTTCCGGCCGCGGCGTGATCAGATCGTTGCCCTGCGCGCGGGAAAACTCCAGAAACGCCTGGGTCATCTTCGCACAGAGATGGTGCTGGCCGCGGTCGCCGGGAACAGCCCTGCAGTGGCCATCGCGCTGATAGCCGGTCGAGAGCGGATCGCTGCAGGGTGCAAGCGGCTCGCCGAGGACGTTTTGCTGGGCGTCGGGGTCGCTCTGTGACATACCGGCCGTTACCACGAAGCGGGGGTAACAGTTGGTTTCGAGACGGGTTTTGCCGTAATCTCTCAGTCTTCGCCCGGTACGCTGTCGGCGTGATTACACAGCACCTCGGGCACCGTCGGCAGGCCACTGGTGTCGTGAGTCCCCGTCGGCGGCAGGTTCACCTCGGCAGCCGGCGAGTTTGTGAGGTCGACATCGGCGTCCAGTCCATCCATCTCCTCGCCGTCTCTCGTATCCTGGTCGATTCGCATCGAACAGAACTCAGCGCCACACATCGAGCAGTACCGTGCCTCCTTGTAGTTGTCTTCCGGGAGTGTCTGGTCGTGGTACTCGCGGGCGCGGTCGGGGTCGAGTGCGAGGGAGAACTGTTCGCGCCAGTCGAAGTCGTATCGCGCCTGTGAGATGGCATCGTCCCAGTCGCGAGCACCGGGTTTCCCGGCAGCGACGTCACCCGCGTGGGCGGCGATGCGATACGCGGCGAGGCCGTCGCGGACGTCTTGGGCATCCGGGAGTCCGAGGTGTTCTTTGGGCGTGACGTAACACAGCATCGCCGCGCCGTGACGGGCAGCCTCAGTCGCCCCGATGGCGCTTGTGATGTGGTCATAGCCCGGCGCAACGTCGGTCACCAGCGGACCCAGGAGGTAGAAGGGCGCGCCGTCACAGACGGCCTGTTGGTGGCGGACGTGCTCGCCGATCTCGTCGAGCGGGACGTGGCCCGGCCCCTCGACCATGACTTGGACGCCGTGGGCGTGAGCGCGTTCGGTGAGTTCGCCCAACGTCTCTAACTCCGCCAGTTGTGCCTCGTCGTTGGCATCCGCGATCGATCCGGGCCGGAGGCCGTCACCGAGGCTGATCGTGACGTCGTACTCGGCGAGGATCGCACAGATCTCCTCGAAGTGCGTATAAAACGGGTTCTGCTCGCCGTGGGCTTCCATCCACTCGGCGAGGATCGACCCACCTCGCGAGACGATCCCCGTGATCCGGCCGTCAGTCAGCGACAGGTGTTCCTGGAGGATGCCCGCGTGAATCGTCTGGTAGTCGGTTCCCTGAGCGGCCTGAGATTCGATAACGTCCAACAGGAGAGAAGCCGTCAGATCTGAAGGAGATCCCACTTGCTTCAGCGCTTCGTAGATCGGGACGGTTCCGAGCGGGACTGGTGAGTGTTCGATCTGGCCAGCACGGAGCGCCGGAATATCACCCCCCGTCGAGAGGTCCATCACCGTGTCCGCACCGTACTGGATGGCAGTGTGCAGTTTCTCCCGCTCGGTTTCGCGGTCGCTCTCGGGTTCGCTGTTGCCGATGTTGGCGTTGATCTTCGTCGCAAAGTCCTGTCCGATGATCATCGGATCGAGAGACTCGTGTTCGTGGTTGTTCGGGATCACCGCCTCGCCGGCGGCGACTTTCTCGCGAACGAATGCGGGCTCGCGGTTCTCCCGTTTGGCAACCCGTTCCATCGCCGGAGTGATCTCGCCGTCGCGTGCACGCGAAAGTTGTGTCGCTGTCATCACTGGCCCGTCGTACTACTTTGTTATATAACCTAGTGATAATCGACGAGACGAGCGGGGGCTAGTCGTGGAGCAAGATCGAAGGGAAACCAAGACGTCAGTCGCTGGTGTCGTACTTGTAGGTCGCCTCGTCAGCGTCGATACCGAAGTCCTCGGCCGTTTCTTCGGGTTCGTCGTCGCTGTCTGCAGCCGCGGCAGCCTTGAAGGCATCCCGGAACCGCTGTGGCATCGAGAACGCCGCCACTTCGATACGCATCGGGACCGCATCGGGATCGAGGGAGTCGCGTTTCGACTCCAAGCGATCCTGCAACACCCCTGGAAGATCCGTCTCGTCGATGGCCTCGAAGCCGAACTGCGCGAGATACTCGGGTTCGCCCGAAAGCGTGTAGACGGTGTCGAAGGCCTGGTCGCTCGCTTCCTGGACGAGTCGCTCGACGACGTGTGCGCCGACGCCCTGGCCGCGCCAGGCCTCGAGGACGCCGATACTCGTCAATTCACAGATGTCTTCGGCCGCCTTGTGGATGCGAATGCGCCCGAAGCCGGCACGTTCGTCGCTCCGTTCGTCGACCGCGATGACGTAATCCCGCGAACGGAAGGCCGTCTCGTCGAGGCCTAACGCCTCGATATAATCCAATAGCCAGACCTCGTCGCGGTTGCGTGCGTCCCGGACGTACATACTACGTGGTAGCACCCCCGCGGGAAAAGTATTTGCTGGCGGGACAGCGGGCGAGCCAATTTCGTCGGCGTCGCTACCGAGCGGACAGACAGACGGCCGGGCGAGCAGCTGGCTCAAAAGCCACTGCCGTCGCCCCCTTCCAGTCGATCGACAACCTCGCGGATGTCCGCAGAGTCTTCGATTGACTCTTTGACCTTCTCACGCCGGCGGACTTCGGCGGCACTGGCGTTGTAGGCCCGGACGTACTCGGCCCGAGAGTGTTCCTCGAAGGCGTGCCGGATGGCGAAGTATCCGTCGGGCAAGACCGTCCCGCAGACCGCACACTCGATGCGCTCGTGGCTGGTCGACTGATGGACGATCAAGTCCTCGACCCGGTCGAAGGACTCACCACAGCCTTCGAGCGCACATTCCCAGCGTGGCATACCCGGTCATACGCCCCACCGAGGGTAAAAACCCACCCATCGCCGTCCGCGAATCAGAACGGCTTTTGTCGCCGCCGGGATACCACCGGGCGTGACAACGACGTCGGTCGATCTCCACGTGAAAGTGCTCGACGAAGCAGTCGTGCGACGGGCCAAAGCCAGGGGACTTGACGTCCTGGTGTACGCCCCGCACTTCCAGCGCCTGCCACGGACACGAGCGACCGCCAAGAAATTTTCCGACGAGGAGTTGCTGGTCGTCCCCGGACGAGAGGTGTTTACTGGCTCGTGGCGCACTCGCCGGCACGTCCTCGCGATCGGGCTGGCCGACCCAGTACCCGATTTCATCACGCTCGAAGCCGCGATGGACGCCTTCGACCGCCAGGACGCCGCCGTCCTGGTGCCACATCCGACGTTCTTGTCTGTGAGTCTCGGTCCCACGTTGATCGACCGCTACCGGGACTCGATCGATGCGATCGAGACGTACAACCCGAAACATTGGCCCCACCACAACCGCCGGGCGCGACGGATTGCCACGGATCAAGAGCTTCCCACCTTCACCTCGTCGTACGCCCACCGTCGGCAGACAGTTGGTGAGGCGTGGGTCGAATTCGACCGCCAGATCGACGACGAAGATGATCTCGTCGAGGCCCTCAAAGACGGGGCCACGCGAGCGGTTCGCCACCGATCCGGACTCGTCCACCAGGGCCGGTGTGCACTGGAGTTTTCCCACCTCGGGTGGGAGAACTCCTGGAAGAAGCTCGATCGGATCCTACTTTCAGGCCGCGAAGCGACCCACCCCGAGGATCCGGCCTACGACGGACGCTTCGAAGAGGCGAGCGTCTACTGACGCCGGTGGATCGTGAGAGGCCACTCAGGCGAATCCGATCGCCTGCAGGCCCATCCCGAAGGCCCGTTGTGGAACCTGGTAGATGATCGCGGCGGCCACGACGAGTTCGAAGCCGGTCACGGCAAGCATCATGGGTGTCGAGTACTTGCTGTCGACGCGGACACCGATCGGCAGGTCGAACTCCCGACTGAGCAAGGGATAGAACAATGCGAGGCCGCGACGGGTCCCGAGGATGTCCAGTGCGTAGTGAGAGAGGACACCGATCCAGACGTACTGGAGATTGCCGAAATAATGCGGGTAGGCCCCCACGATCCCGAGTACGAAGAGGTTGTGAAGCGTCTTGCGGTGGGTGCCAAAAGCAGTGTCGACGTCCGGAAACAACGCTCCAAGCACCATCGGGACCGAGACCGCCGCGATCGTCACGAACGTCTCGACGTCGCCGGACGGCTCCAACAAGTACCCGATCCCGAGGCTCAACAGCAGGGCGTTGAGGACGTGGCCGCGCTTGTTCATCGATCGGGTAGACGCCGGGCGGCACCGAAAGCGTTTCTCACTCGCGACGGGCGAGGAGGGGCATCCCGCCACTCACGGCGCGCCGCCGTCGACGGCCGCCAGGAGGTCTTCTAGGGCCTGTTCGGCGATCTGGCGCTTGATCTCGGTCCGCGAGCCGTCGAACTCGTACCGACGCACGCGCGTCGACGAGTTACCACTGCCCCACGGCGCGGCGTAGGCGATACCGACGAAGACCGTTCCCACCGGCTTCTCGTCCGTCCCGCCGGTCGGTCCAGCGATGCCCGTCGTCGAGACGCCCCACGTCGTGCCCGCCCGATCTCGGACGCCCTGGGCCATCTGCCGGGCGACCGGTTCGCTGACCGCCCCTTCCGCATCGAGCGCCTCGCGACTGACCGCCAGTGCTTCTCGCTTGGCGTCGTAGGAATAGGTCACCAGCGAGCGATCAAAATAGTCGGAGGAACCGGGAACGTCTGTCAACAGTGAGCCGATCAATCCTCCAGTACAGGACTCGGCAACCGCGACTGTGGCGTCGGCCTCGCAGAGGGCCTGGCCGACGGGTTCCGCGATCGGCACCTCGGATTCCGTCATACGCGCTGGTGGGGCTGCCCGGACCAAAAGCGTCCGGTCCCGGACGGAGCGCCACTGCCCCTGGGAGCGGCGCGAGGCCTCGACGACTGCGAACGGAAAGACAAACCTGCCGGGACCGTCCACCACGAGTATGGACTACGAGACGCCGCAGTTCTACCGCGTCATGCAGTACGCGGCCGAGGCCGATCGGGACGTCGTCGATATGGTCTCGGGGAGCCCCGACTGGGGGCCACCGCCAGCCGTGCGCGATGGCCTCCGGGCGTACGCGGATCTCGACGCCGAGGCCTACGGCTACCCGCCCAGTCCCGGCATCCCGACACTCCGCGAGGAAATCGCCAAGCGTCGCGACGTCCCGACGGAAGCCGTGCTCGTCACCAACGGCGCTGGCGAGGCCAACCACCTCGCGACGGCCACGGCCCTGGACGAACGCGACGGCGACGAGGTGCTGGTGACCGACCCCGTCTATCCGTACTACGCTGGCCGGGCGAGCGTGCTGGGTGCCGAACCGCGGTTCGTGCCGACGGATGAAGACGGCCATCTCGACCCGGATGTAGTCCGAGAGACAGCCAATGGAGACACCGCGGCGATCGTCGTCACGACGCCGAACAACCCGACTGGGGCAGTCTACGGCGCGAAGACGATGGCCGAACTCGTCGCGATCGCCGAGGACAACGGCGCCGTCCTGATCAGCGACGAGGTGTACGACCACTTCGACTACTCGGGCCGGTTCGCCAGCGTACTCGACGTGGACTCGCCGGCCCGCATCGTCACGAACTCCTTCTCGAAGACGCTCTCGGTGACGGGGTTACGGATCGGCTACATCGTGATTACCGACGAACAGCTACGGGAGCGGGCACAAACGCGGCACATGCTGACCAACGTCGCGGTGAGTCGGCCGGCACAGTACGCCGTGGCCCACGCCCTCCAGAACACGACCCCGGAGTGGTACGCCAACAACCGCCAGCGCGTCCGGGACCGAATCGAGCGCTTCACCGACACGCTGGAGACGATCGGTGCCGACTACCTCGATCCCGAGGGTGCTTTCTACGTCATGGCCCGCATCGACGGCCTCGATGGCTCGATCGACGCTGCCTTCGACCTCATCGATACGGCGGGTATCTCGGCGATGCCGGGGTCGGCTTTCGGGGAGACGAAGGCTGACTGGCTCCGCTTTTCGCTGTTGACGCCACGGATCGCGGAAGCGAGTCGACGCCTGGAGGCCTTCGTCGCCAGCGAGGATTGAGCGAACGCGCCGGAACCGTCACTCGCCGCCGAGTGTGGCCGCCAGGTCGTCGAACTGCCGGCGGTAGTACGCCTCTGCGCGCGAGCGAGCAAGCGACCCCTCACCGTCGTAGAGATCGTCGAACCCGCCCATCCGCCACAGGAGCGTCGAAAACTGATAGAGGGGTTTGCTCTTCGCGTACCGCTGGTCGGGATCGAAGTCGCGCTCGGACCGATACCCGTCGTGGAGGTGCGCGCGTAATTGCTCACACTCCTCGGGGTCGCGAAAGACCGAATCGATAAACAGGAACTCCACCTGCGCGAGGTTGTACATCGGTTCGCCCGCGAGTGTTTGCTCCCAGTCGAGGACGGCCGAGATCGGCGACGTGCCGTCCGGTTCGAACAGGAGATTCCCCGGCCGAAAGTCGTCGTGGACCACGCGGGGAATGCCCTGGCGAGGCACCGTCGAGAGACGCGCTCGCAGTCGCTCTCTGGCAGTGTCCTGTAAGTCCTCGAAGGTAGTGGCGGCCAGCCCATCGATGTGCCCACGCGTCAGATCGGCGAAGTACGCCCGCCAGTCACTAGAGAAGTCACGGACGGACAGCCGCCCGTCACGAAGGGCGAGGCGGCCGTACCCTTCGAAGGCGATCGTCGAGTGGAGATCCCCCAGAATCCGGCCGACTGCTTCGAGAAGCTCGCTGCGCTGATCGAGCGCGAGGCCTTCGAAGCGCTCGTCGAGGTTGGTGCCATGCATCCGCTCGGTCACGAAGTACGGCGGGACGTCTTGGTCCGGATCCTCCTCGAAAACGAGAATCCCCGGCAGCGGCACGTCGGTCCGCTCGGCGATGAACTCGTGTAAGAACGGCTCGACGGCGAACGTAGAGCCCGTCTCCGGGGCGAACTTGACGACGACTTCGTACTCGGTGCCCTCGTACTGCAACGTCACTCGGTAGACGGCCGCTCGCGTCCCGCCGGTGAGTTGCTGAGAGGAGAACGTCTCGTAATCCGGGCCGGACTCTTCGAGGACGGCCTCGATCGCACCAGCAGACCTAGACACGGTTGTCCGTACACTCGGCGCATCACGTAATATCCCTGTCGAAATGCATCCCTGAGGAAAGATTATTGGCATCAAGGAGAGCCAAACCCGTGGGTTCAAATCCGGCTGGGCCACAGTACCGTCGATGTCACGGTCTGGGGATTCCGGCCAGCCGGACTGGGCGCAGTACTTCGGCTTTCAGGCCCCCTACGACGATCAGGCTGCGGCAATCGAGTCGGCACTACAGGCCGGCCAGTCGCGGGGCTTTCTGGCGATGGAAGGCCCGTGCGGAACTGGCAAGACGATGGCCGCCCTGACCGCGGGGGCGACCCTGATCCGGGAGGGTGATTACGAGCGGCTGCTGGTCGTCACACCGGTTAAACAGCAGCGTCGCCAGTTCGTCGAGGATCTCCGTCGGCTGAACGCGGGACTGGCCGACCCACTCGACGGCCTCGCACTCGTCGGCAAGCGCGACCTCTGTCCGTACGGCCGCGAGGACGTGTTCCCGCCGGACGCCAGCGTCCAAGATCGCTGTGAGGACCTGCGGGAGAACACGGCCGGGTTGGTCGAAAGCGACGGCCAAAGCGACGACAGACCAGTCGGCCAGGCAGCTGTCAGCCCTCGTCTCGACGATATCTGGTGGGATCCACAGGTTGCCAGCGATCTCACGAAAGCGGCCCGGACGGGCGGGATCGGCCAGCAGGCTGTCGCGGGCGCGCTCTCGACGGCCGGGGGGGAATCGCCGTATCGCCGGACCCAGCCGACCGCCCCCGATGAGATCGGTGGCGACGATCCGCCGCTGTACTGTCCCTTCGAGGCCGACTGGTTCGCCCGGAACAAGGGCTCGCCGATCGGTTTCGAGGCCGGCGATGAGAACGTCCTCACGGCCGAGGAGTACCTCCCGAATGCGGTCGAGCGCGGGACCTGTCCCCACCGGGCGATGGGTGTCCTGGTGGAAGCGGCCGACGTCGTGATCGGCAACTACAACCACCTCTTCGATCCCGGCTCACGCCCGCTGATCGAGGGGATCCTCGACGAGCGAACCTTCGTCGTCGTCGACGAAGCCCACCGCCTGGAGGGACGGGTCAGGGACTTGCTGTCGGATCGCCTCGGCCGCCAGACCATCGTCCAGGCGCGCAACGACTGCTACCAGTTGCTCTCGCAGGCGCGACAAAGTGCCGACCACAAACGCGAAGTTCGGGCCCGGCTGGGGGATCACGACATCCCGTTGGCAGTGATCGATCGGGCGCGAGATTTCTTCGACGATCTGCTTGGCTGGCTGGACGACCGCATCGCCGAATTCCTCGACGCGGAAGTGGGCCGAGACTGGCGGACTGACGAGAGTGTGTTCCCGGAGGGCAACCTGGAAGTTCCGTTACGGGACCCAGAGGAACCCGAGCCCGACGAACTGACGCGGTGGGCCGAGCAGGCGGGCTACGACGGGGACTTCTGGCGACAGCTGGATACGGTCGGGCTGGCCGTCGAAGAGACCCTGGAAGCGCTCGATATCTCGCGAGCACCCGTCGTCGCCGCCGCGGGCATGATCATGCGGCGCTGGTGGGAGCGCGATCACGCCACGACCTTCCGAGAGATCGAACTCGAACACGCGGCCCAGGACGACCAGCGAATCGATGGCTGGCGTGACACCTACACCGCCGGACTGACGCTGTTTGACTGCCTGCCGGCCCAACCGCTGGCCCGGACGTTCGACGACGTGGGCGGTGGCGTCCTGATGAGTGCGACCCTGGAACCACTCGACGTGTTCACCCGCGTCGCGGGACTGGACGCCCTGGCTGACGGTGACGACGGCCGGGAAGAACACGACGAGGGCCGCCCCGTCCTGACCCGTTCGTACGGGCTGACCTTCCCGCCCGAGAACCGCGCAAGCTGGATCGTCGACGCGACGCCCTTTACGGCGCGCAACCGCGGCGACCCCGCGACGATGGACCCGCTTGGCGGGGAGTGGAACGCGACGCGAGACGAGTACGCCCATGTCCTCCGATCGATCGCACGCAATCCTGGCAACGTCCTGATCGCAATGCCCAACTATCGGGAAGCAACCTGGGCCGGCGCGTACCTCGATGAGGTCGTCGAAAAGGCGATTCTCGTCGATGAATCCTCGAGTGAGGAAGCGACCGAATCGCTGAAGGCTGAGTTCTTCGCCGGGGAGGGGAAAGTCTTGGTGACGAGTACGCGGGGCACGCTCACCGAAGGCGTCGACTACGACGGGGCGAAGCTGCAGGCGGCCGCAGTCGTCGGGGTCCCGTTAGTCAACATCGGCTCACCGCGGGTCCGGGCCGTCCAGCGCGCCTATGGCGACGTTTTCGGCGACGAGCAGGCCTTCGAGTACGCGTTGACGATCCCTGCCATCAGGCGTGCCCGGCAGGCGATCGGCCGGGTGATCCGCGGGACCGACGAGGTCGGGGTGCGAGCGCTGGTCGGCGCGCGATATACGCCCGACGCACGCCACTCGGTCTATGGCTATCTGTCGCCGGCCGAACGCGAGGAATTCGTCCAGATGAGCCCGGAGTTTCTCGCCGACCAGATCGACCGGTTCTGGACCGAGCGGTGACTCGTCGGTCAGCGGAAACTGTCCCAACGGGTTCGCCAAGCGACCCCCCATCGCAGACGCCCAAGCACGTAGACTGGTTTCGTGACCTCCAGCAGTGTCGCCACGCAGGCGGCACGCGAAGCCACACAGAGGACCGCTGGGTTGATATGGCGGGTATTAGCCGACTGCGTCGTGGTCACGATCAGCAGGACTGACTGCCAGTCGCCCATCGCTGTGAACTGAAACGACACACTCCGAAACCAGGAACTTGACAACACCCGTCGAAGGCGTTGATGGGTCGTCGTCTTCGCCGAACAACTGACTGAGTGCCACCGCGTGTGCCCGGTCGTATCGAGAGGCGACTGCCGAACGGGCATCGCCGGTGACGGCCGAAACGGCGTCGGTGACGGCCTCGTAGAGGGGTGTCTCAGCCCCCCAGCGAGTGAGGTAGCGACCGTGCCACGGTGCGGTTGATTCGTCAGTGGGTCGGGATTGGTCGGTCATAGTGTACTTTGGCGTTTGGTTTACGCCGCAGCACATACTGAACGTTCGGTAAGTATCAATCTTTCCCCTCCGGACCCTGCCTGCAAGCGCTCTCTCAGTTACGAACCAGTAACGACTGAACGTAGGTTTAGGCCCCTCTTTCGGTCGATTCTAGCTAGAGAGGAGTGACGTCGCCTCTGGCCGTGTTCGTTGGAATCTGGACGAAGGGTTTAACACCTAACGATCGATTAGTCAGTACCATGGCACGAGAATCGCTCCGAAACAATCCAGTACTCGCTGCGTTGTTGGGAACAGTGATGGCCGGACTCGGCCACATCTATCTCCGACGGTGGTTGAGAGCACTTGGATGGCTGGGGGTGACGGTCGCTACGTCCACTCTGGCCGTCCCTGACTCTGCGGTGTCGACGATTCGTTCGGGCACACTCCCCGATCCCATCGCCATTCTGCCAATCGTCTTGATCAGTGCCGCTAGCGTCTTCGACGCGTATCTCATCGCGAAGATGAGAAGACAGACCGAGAGTGCCGACACAGACGGTTCTGTTGGGCCAGCGAAGGCGGATGCATCGCCGGCCTGTCCTACCTGTGGCAAGCCGGTCGACCCCGATCTCGAATTCTGTCACTGGTGTACGACCGAATTCGACGTCGAGGACGTCACCGAACGAACGCAACTCGACGAAAACTACTCGAACGATTGATGGCACCCGAGCAACCCGGCACACACTGGAGTTCCGCCGAAGAGGAGATCATGGAAGCGACGTATCGAGCGCTGGGTGAACACGGCTACGCCGAGCTGTCGATCTCTCGGATCGCCGCGGAACTCGACAAATCGAAGGCTGCGCTGTACTATCACTACGACACGAAAGACGACCTTCTGGTCGCGTTCCTCCAGTTCGCTATCGATAGATTCGAAACGACAATCGAAACCGAAACGGGTGATGCACCGGCAGAAGATCTCGAACACATCATCGAGAAGCTCCTCCCACTGCAACTCGACGAGGAGCGACAGCAACTTCAAACAGTGCTGACCGGACTCCGGTCACAGGCCGTGACAAACGAGGAGTTCCGCGAGCAATTCACGCAAATCGATGAGCGACTAGCGACGACCATTCGAGAGATCGTCGAGAGTGGCATCGAGGATGGGACGTTCTGTGACGTGGACTCGTCGCGGGTCGCAGAGCATATATTAGCGACCATAAACGGTGCAAAGTACGGTCGTGCGACGACAGACCGCCGCGGTGCCACGGCAGCGGCACGCGTCTCGCTGGCCTCGTACATCGATACCGAACTGAGACGACACTGATGCGGACTGGGATGTCACCGTATCGGAGACTGAGATCGCTGCCAGCGCGTGGTGGCTGTGAGGAAAGCAGCATCCGGTAGTGTGGTTGAAAATCGAGCCACTGAGCTTATTACACACGTATGTGTACTTATACCACATGACTGAACCGGCGGATATCCAAGTCCTCCACGTCGATGACGAACCGGATTTCGTGGAGTTAGCAGCGGAGATGCTCGAACGTGAGGACGACCGGTTCTCCGTCGAGACCGCCACGAGCGCCGATGAAGGATTGGATCGACTTGCTGGGAACGACTTTGACTGTATCGTGAGTGACTTTCAGATGCCCGATCAGAACGGCATCGAGTTCCTCAAATCGGTTCGTGGGGAGGATGCTGACCTCCCATTCATCTTGTACACGGGGAGAGGAAACGAAGAAGTCGCCAGCGACGCTCTCTCTGCCGGCGCGACCGACTACCTGCAAAAAGGGAGTGGAACCGACCAGTACGAACTCCTGGCAAATCGCATTCAGAACGCGGTCGAAAAGTCTCGTTCACAACGGCGAGCTGCGGAACTCGAACGGGTCCGGACGCTCGTCGCAGACGTCAATCAAGCACTGGTGCGGGCGAACTCGCGGTCCGAGATCGAAACCCGCATCTGCGAGATTATCAGTCAGTCCGATCCGTATCTGTTCGCCTGGATCGGCGAGGTAGACAGAGAGAGCGATCGCATCGAACCACGCGCATGGGCCGGCGTCGAGGATGGATATCTGAAAGATATCACGGTCACCGCAGACGAGACGGCGACGGGTCGCGGTCCTGGCGGTACGGCGATTCGGGAGCGACGTGTCGCTGCGTTTCAAAATATCCACGAAGACCCCGACTTCGAGCCGTGGCGCCAAGACGCAATCGAGCGTGGGTATCAGTCGGCCGCCGGTGCCCCGATTGAACACGAAGATTCGCTGTACGGCGTGCTGTTAGTGTACTCAGATCGTGTCGACGCCTTCGACGCGGATGAACGCGCGTTGCTCGCAGAACTCGGCAGCGATATCGGGCACGCAATCCATGCAATGGCAGTCAAAGATGGCTTGCAGACGGCCCGGCAACGAGCCGAGCGGTACTTCGAGACGGCCGGAAATATCATGGTCGTCCTGAACACAGACATGACCGTCGATCATATCAACGAGCGAGGGTGCGATCTCCTTGGCTACGAGCGTTCGGAACTCGTCGGTTCGGACTGGATGGATCTGCTCGTGCCCGAGCAGATCGAAGGCGAACTCGATGAGCTATTTTCTGCGTTCTGGAGCGAGGACGGGAACCCCGTCCAGAAGAACGTGAATGCCATCGTGACAAAGAGCGGCGAACAGGTCGTCGTCGAGTGGCACAACACCGTAATACAGGACGAGCAAGGAGACGTGACTGGCGTTCTCTCCTCCGGGATCGACATCACCGAGCGAACACAGAAAGAACAGGAAATTCAAGCCCTCAAAGAACGGTTCGACCTGGCTGTCGAAGCGGCCGAGATCGGCATCTGGGACTGGGACATGCAGACCGATACGGTACAGTTCAACGACCAGTGGGCGAGGATATTCGGGCACTCGCCAGCGGATATCGAGCCCCATTTCGACGCCTGGGAGGAGCGCATCCATCCCGACGATCTGTCGGCAGTCCAGGCAAAAATCCAGACACACATCTCCGGCGAGACGGCGTATTTCGACGACGAAAACCGGATGCGCACTGCCGACGGCTCCTGGATGTGGGTGCGTGGCGTCGGGAGGGTCGTCGATCGGGACGAACAGGGAAGTCCGGTCCGTGCGGCCGGGATTCATCAGGACATCGACGAGCGCAAGCAACGCGAGCGAGCCCTCGAAGTGAGTGAACGCCGGTATCGATCCTTGTTCGAGTCGAATCCAGCGGTCGTCTGGGTCGAGGATTTCTCGGCAGTGAGAGAGCATATCGAGACACTCCGAACCGACGTCGACGACGTGCAGGCGTATCTCGAAGCGAACCCACAAGAGGCCCAGACGGTCCTCGAACAGGTCGAGATTCTGGACGTCTCCGAGCAGGCTCTGGACCGCTACGGTGCGCCGTCGAAAGAGGCCCTGTTGGCAAACGTGGATGACCTCTTCACCCCGGAAGCATACGAGGCGAACGCCGAACTCTGGCGTCGGCTCGCGGACGGCGAGACTCACTTCAGGATCCAGACCGTCGCCGAGACGTTCGACGGCGACCATCTCGACGAGATCCTCGACATTCGGGTCCCGGACGCACACACCGACGATTACTCCCGGGTGTACCTGACGGCCATCGACGTCACGGACCGCGAACGATACAAGCGGAAGCTCGCGGCCGTACACGACATCGCGACGTCCCTCCAGGCGGGGACGTCGGCGGAGTCCGTCTACGAACGGACGATCGAGGCCAGCCGGGAAATTCTCGAGTTCGATCTCAGCGTGATCGACATCGCGGCGGACGGCGTTCTCCGGACCGTCGCTCTCTCGGCGGACACTCCAGAGCGCGCGACGGCTGAAATGTCGATCGAGAAGGGACTCGCCGGGAAGAGCTATCGGACGGGTGAGTCGCTGTTGATCGACGATATCCAGGCCCACCCGGAGGCCGAACCCCAGGGGCCGTTCCGGTCGGGGATCAGTGTCCCGATCGGTGACCACGGCGTGTTCCAGGCCGTCGCCGAGCAGCCGGGTGCGTTCGACGAATCCGACCTCGAACTGGCGGAACTTCTCGTGAGTCACGCCGAGAGTGCCCTCGATCGCCTCGAACACGAACAGCAACTCGAACGCCACAACGAACGGTTAGATCAGTTCGCCAGTGTCGTCAGCCACGACCTGCGCAACCCACTACAAGTCGCGCAGGGGCGGTTGGACCTGGCCCGAGAAGAGTGTGACAGCACTCATCTTGACGCCGTAGCCCAAGCACACGAACGGGTAGAAACACTCATCGATAACCTTCTGACGCTCGCCCAGACGGACTCTCAGATCAATGCGCCCACAGCTGTCACGCTCGCTGATGTACTCGACAGCAGTTGGCAAGCCGTCGAGGCGACAGAGGCGACCCTCACCAGCGAGATAGACAAGACGATCCAGGCCGACCCGAACCGACTGCAACAATTGCTAGAGAACCTGTTCCGCAATGCGGTCGAACACGGAGACGAAGACGTGACTATCAGGATCGGCCCACTGCCCGAGGGGTTTTACGTCGAGGACGACGGCCCTGGTATCCCCGAAGGCGAACGTGAAGATATCTGGGAGGATGGCTACTCAGGGACCGAAGAAGGGACCGGGTTCGGGTTGGCTATCGTCGAGCAGATCGTGGAAGGCCACGGGTGGAACATCCGTCTCACCGACGGCTCGGATGGTGGAGCACGGTTCGAAATCACTGGCGTCGAATCCGCTACTGAATGAACGCCGCTGTCTCTACAGTACCACCCACCCATCGCGTTCTCGCTATCGATTACCCCACGTGCACCGAGCAAATCGCCGTCGGAATCGAATCGAGGTTCTCACGGATTTGGGCGTGATCGAGCCCCCACTAGCCGAGTCGGTACTCGAATCCGGGCGTCGAAAGCACCTCGGAGAACGCCCAAGACCCGGACCGATCGCTGAGGGGATCGCGCGCGTGCAACGACCGAGAAGTTCTCAAGGCCAGGCGGAAAACACCGCACATGAACGATATCGACGTCGAAGCCGTCGAAGAAATCGACGAATCTGTCGTGCCAAGCGGGATCGAAGGGCCAGAATACGTCCTCTATGGCGGGAAAGGTGGCGTCGGCAAGACGACGATGGCGGCGGCGACCGCCCTCGCCAGCGCCCGTGACGATACCGCGACGCTGGTCATCTCGACCGATCCCGCCCACTCGTTGTCAGACACCCTGGAGACAGACATCCCCGCCGAGCCCGGACGGATCCGTGAGGACATCCCACTCTATGCGGCCGAGATCGATCCCGAGGCCGCGCTGGGCGACGATCCGCTCGGAATCCAGGACGGAATGGGTGGGCTCGACAAACTGCTGGGCGAAGACGTTACCGATCCGTTCACGAACGCCATGCCCGGGACCGACGAGGCGGCGGCGATTCGGCTCTTGATCCGCTATCTCGACGACGAGCGCTTCGATCGGGTCGTAGTCGACACCGCGCCGACCGGTCACACACTCCGTTTGCTCGAACTCCCGGAAGTCATGGATTCGATGGTCGGGAAGTTCCTCTCCTTTCGGGAGCGCCTGAGCGGGATGATGGGATCCATCACCGGGATGTTCGGCGATGCCGACGAACAAGACATCGAGGAGGGCTTAGACGACCTGCGCGTGCTTCGAGAGCGCATCGAGCGTCTCCGTTCGATCCTCCAGGACCCCACGAAGACGGACTTCCGGGTCGTCATGGTCCCTGAAGAGTTGAGCGTCATGGAGTCCGAACGATTGCTCGATCGCCTCGCCGCTTTCGACATTCCAGTCGAGACTGTCGTCGTCAATCGCGTGATGGAAGACCTGGCTGACGTGGCAGACGTCGACGCCGACTGGTACGTCTCGCCGAACCTCGAAACGTGTGAGTTCTGCCAGCGCCGCTGGAACGTCCAACAAGAGGCGCTCGAACGGTCACAGGACGTCTTCCGGGGTCACGACGTGCGTCGGGTACCGCTGTTTGCCGACGAAGTTCGGGGCGAGCAGTTGCTCCGGGTCGTCGCCGCGTGTCTGGAAGAGTGAAAGCGATCGGTGCGTGACGATACTACTCGTTGATCACGAACACGCGCAAGTCATTGACGTTGGTTCCCGTCGGCCCGGTTTCGATCACCGCGTCGCTCGCTTCGAGAGGCCTCAACGCATCGTTTTCGACCAGTGCCGCCCGGCCACGCTGGGGGTTTTCGAGCGTCTGCCCGTCGACGATCGCCCCCGCGATATCGGTCCCGCCGTCCTCGCCGTCGGTGTCGACGCTGGCACAGACGACCCGCTCCGGTCGCTCGATGGCCACCCGGAGCGCGAACTCCAGGTTCGGTCCGCCATCGCCGTTGCCCGTGACCGAAACTGTCGTCTCGCCCCCCGAAAGGAGGACGGCGGGCGGTTCGACCGGTGTGCCGGTCGCCGCCGACTCCGCTGCGATCGCCAGTTGTGACAGGGCGGCCTCGGTCGCCTCGCCCCGGACCCGGGAGGAAACGACCAGGGGCTCGTAGCCGGCCTCGCGGGCGGCATCGCGGGCCGCTTCCAGCGCGGTCCAGGCATCGGCGAGGACGTGATTGTCGACGTGAGCCAGTGCCGCGGACTCGGCCGGCGTCTCCGCACGCTCACCGGCGGCACCAGCTTCGAGATGTGCACGGACCGGCGCGGGCACGCCCACGTCGTAGCGGTCCAAGATATCGAGGGCGTCCGCGTAGGTCGTCTCGTCGACGGCGGTCGGTCCGCTGGCGATCACGCCGGGATCGTCACCGACGACATCTGAAAAGAGGAGTCCGACCACTGTCGCTGGCGCGGCCACCCTGGCCAGGCCGCCACCCTTGATCGCCGAGCAGTGCTTGCGGACAGCGTTGATCTCACGAATCGAGGCCCCGCTCTCGACCAACTGCTCGGTCGCATCCTGCAGATCCACGAGCGTAATATCGCCAGCCGGCAACGCCAACAGCGCGCTGCCACCACCCGTGATCGGGGCCAGAACCAGCGTCCCCTCGCCCAATCCCTTCGCCCGTTGGAAGACGCGTCGAGCGCCTTCCAGGCTGGCTTCGTCCGGGATGGGATGGCTGCCGGCTGCCGTCTCGACGGTCTCCGTCGCGACTGGGGTCGTCGAGACAACAAGCCCCCGGTCGAGGTACCCCTCAAGTGTTCGTTCGAGTTCGCGTGCGACCATATCGGCTGCTTTGCCACCGCCGAGGACGACCACCGAGTCGTAGGCCTCGAGGTCGTACTCGCTGTCGGCGACAGTGAGAATGTCGTCCTCGACGATGAGTGACTCTCGCAAGACGTGCTGGGGCGTCGCCGCCTCGATCCCCGCCTCGATGGAAGCGAGTGCAACCTCGTGGGCCGGCGTCTTCGCCAGCCGATCGCGATCGGCGATCATCGCCCGAGGCTCGTCGCCTTCCGTACCAGGCGGAAGGCAGCGTCTCGCCACCGGTCGGGGAGATATCGCAACGCCAGGATCAGCTTCGCGCCGCGCCCGATCGCGTAGCGTGGGTCCGGATCAGTCATCGCCGCGGCGTCGAAGATGGCAGTCGCGACGTCTTCCGGAGGGATTCCGAACAGGCCGTCGTACTCGATGGCTCGGCGATCGTCCTGGCCCTCGTAGACCGCCTCGTAGGCGCCGGATTCTTCGAGTCGCTCGCGGGTGGCGTCTGCCGTGTCGGCAAAGTCCGTCTCGACGACACCCGGCTCGACCAGCACGACGTCGATTCCGTGTGGGTCGACCTCGGCACGGAGGGCGTCGCTCATCGCTTCGAGAGCGAACTTCGAGGCCGAGTAGACGCCCATCCCGGGCGTGGTGATCCGACCGTACAGACTCGAGACGTTGATGATCGTCCCCGCCTCTCGGTCGCGCATGTGGGGCAACACTGCCCGCGTCAAGCGGTGTGGACCGTAGACGTTCACGTCGAACTGATCGTGGAAGCCGTCGGTCGGCACGTCCTCGACGGGGCCAAACTGGCCGTACCCGGCGTTGTTGACCAGACAGTCGATCCGGCCCTGTTCGTCGACGATCCGATCGACGACGCGCTCGACCGCGCGCGCGTTCGTCACGTCCAGATTTGCCGTCTCCGCGCCGGCCTCGGCGAGGTCGGCGAGGTCGTCAGTGTCCCGGGCAGTCGCATAGACCGTCCAGTCTTCTTCGAGGAACCGTTCGGCGCTGGCCCGGCCGATGCCCGAGGAACAGCCCGTGATGAGTGCGATACGGTCGTCCATACCGTCGCCTCGGGTGCCCGCAAGTAAGCCCTGGCGGTCGATTGCCGAATCGCTACCCATCGAGGCACTCACGTTTGTGCCGGTCGGCCGCCCGGTCGGCGAGTCGTGTCGGCTCCGGGAGTTTGTACCCGCCAGCACACTGGGTCACGAGGTCAGCAGCCGTCGCCGCGCACACGCGATGGCCGGGACTGACGGACAGCGGATTGATCGACGTCGACCCGGACTCGTACTGACGGGTCTGGACGGCGTGGCCGATGACCGTCCCTGACTCGGCGGTCACGTCCGCGTCGGCCGCGATCGGAACGCGCTCGCCCGCCGGCATGCGGTCGGGGATCGACTCGACCGGCGTCCCACAGAGCAGGTTCTTCGCGACACCGATCGCCGGGACGTCGACGGTCACACCGACGTGGGTCGCCAGCCCCGCCTCCCGGAAGTGAATGCGACCGCTCCCGTCGACGACCAGAAGATCGGGTTCGACAGTGAGATTCGAGAGCGCGGCCAGAATGGCTCCGCCCTCGCGGAAACTCAGAAGGCCAGGAATGTACGGGATTTCGGTGTCGACGACTGCGTGCGTCCGGTCGACGATTGCCCCGTCCTGCAGGGCGACGACGGCACTCAGGGCGCGGTCGCCGTCGTCGAGAAACGCCTGATCGACGCCGGCGACGATCGGACCGTCGTCCGTGAGTCGCTGCTGGGTGTCGTCGAGCAGTTCGACGGGCGAATCGACGGCGACCGCCGCCGGATCGAAGTCGAAATCATCGTCGAAAACTGCGGCGTCGGCGATGTCACGCTGAAGGGCTTTCATCGCCTCGTGAGACAGCGACGGATCGGGGACGAACTCGGGGCGAACGGACTCCATCACTCAGAACGGGCCGCGACGGCGACCGGGACCGCCAGGGCCGCCGGGACCGCCCGGGCCACCGCCGAACTGCAACTGGTTGGGGACTCGGATCTGGCTCTGGACGCGTCGGCCATAGATAAGTCCAATTGCCAGTCCGACCAGGTGGGCCACGTTGGCGACGCCTTGTCCGCCCGTGCCGAAGATACCGAGGACGTTGATCGCGACCAGGCCGATCGTCAACATCCAGATCGGGATCGGGAAGATGAAGTACAAGTACACGCGCAGGTCAGGGTTCAACACCGTCAGCACGCCCATGATCGCCAGGGCGGCACCCGACGCGCCGAGGACGGGTGCCAGATTCCCCTGTATCGACATGATCGCGATCTGGCCGAGACCGGCCAGGACACCACTTCCCAAAAATAGCAGTGTGAAGTCTCTGGAGCCGATGTACTGCTCGACCAGACGGCCGAAAAAGAAGATCACGATCCCGTTGACGACGATGTGGCTGACCCCACCGTGGGCGAAGATCGACGTGAACCACGTCCAGACGTACTCGGGATTGCCAGGCTGGAGGGTAAAGATCGTGTGATAGAGGTCCCAGGCCTCCGGTGTGGTCGTGATTATTCCCCCTGGAACCTGTTTGAATTCGACGAAGAACGCCTTGAACAGCTCCTGGGCAAAGAACGTTACTGCCATCAGGATCAGGAACACGTAGGTCATGTTCCCACGGAAGTATCCGAGGACACCACCTGGTCCAGTGTCGGGCTTCAAGCGGTCCAACGTACTCCTCGACGAACTGGTAGTGGACCCGCTGCCAGTCGTCACACTCTCGTCGAACCCGCTATCGAAGACACCTTCTGGGTCACCCCAATCCTCTAGGCCCGGACAGTCGTGATTCTCGGGCAGGCGATGTTCGGCGCAGAAAGTCCCACCGCAGTGTTTGCAGTGATACGGCATGTTCGTCTGTGTGCTACAGACGTCACAGGTCGTCATTGCTGGTGCGTAACGGACCCTCGGGCAAAGAGATTGTGCTTGCCGCGACCAACTCGGGCAAGCTAGACGGCCGTCCCAGATGATCTCGTCCCGACGGAGAGGTTTTTGTCACTTGCACTCGGAGACGTCCCTGTGCACGACTACGAGCGCAAGCAACTCCTCGAACGGATCGAGCGCGAGGGGGCCACGGTCGGGACCGAGATTCCCGAGACCATCGAGATCGACGGGGAGCCCCTCAGCCTGCACGCGTTCGTCTTCGAGACGCGACAGCGCGACTCCATCCCGCCGGCCCACCGCGAGCGTGTCGAGGACGTCAAGACGACGCTCAGACGCGAACGAGGAGCCCGCAAGGAACGCCTCGAATCTGCGGATCTATCCCGGGAGACCGGCGAGGGACTCGCCGAATCGATCGTCGGCATCGACCGGGCGCTGAACGCCCTGAACGATCTCGGCTCTGCCGATCTCGAACAGGAACGGGCGGCCGCCGAAACGGCCGACCAGAAGCGTTGGGTGCGATTCCTCAAGCAGGCACTCGGCCAAGACGACACCGACGATCGACGGGCACAGGGTGGTGTCGAGCCATGAGTGCCAACGCAGCGATCGCCGACCGCCTCGAAGAGTTCGCCGACCGCCTCGAGGCCAAAGACGTTGCGTACAAACCCCGGGCCTACCGTCGGGCCGCCGAAAACATCGCTGCCTACCCGGGCGACGTCGCGACGCTCGCCGAAGACGGGACGGACGCCGTCAAAGAAGTCGAGGGCGTCGGCGATGCGATCGCCGCCAAGGTCGTCGAGTACGTCGAGACTGGGACCATCGAGGAACTCGAAGACCTTCGCAAGGAGTTGCCCGTCGATATGGACGCCCTGACGAGCGTCGAGGGAGTCGGTCCGAAGACGGTCGGGACCCTCTACGAGGCGGTGGGCATCGAGACGCTCGACGATCTCGAAGCAGCAGCCGAGGCCGGCGACATCCAGGCAGTATCGGGATTCGGCGCGAAAACTGAACAGAACATCCACGACGGGATCGACTTCGCCCGCCAGGCCCACGAACGCCAGTTGCTCGGTGAGGCCCGGCCACAGGGCGAAGCCGTCAAAGAGTATCTGGAAACTGTCGATGCCGTCCAAGCGTGTGAACTCGCCGGATCACTGCGGCGCTGGAAAGCCACGATCGGCGACGTCGACGTGCTCGTCGGCAGCGACGACGCCGAAACGGTCCTCGAGGCCTTCACCGACTGGGACGGGGCCGACAGGACGATCGAAGCCGGCTCCCAGAAGGCAAGTCTCCGGGCCGGCGGCGTCCGGATCGACCTCCGGGTCGTCGCGCCCCCCGAATTCGGCGCTGCCCTGCAGTACTTCACCGGGAGCAAAGATCACAACGTCGCGGTCCGCAACCGGGCCATCGAACGCGATCTGAAGGTAAACGAGTACGGCGTCTTCGACGTCGCCGACGTCGAGGACGACGACCAGCGGGCGGGCAACCGGATCGCCGGCGAGACCGAACAGGCGATGTACGAGGCCCTCGATCTACCTTGGATTCCGCCGGAACTCCGGGCGAACCGCGGAGAGGTCGAAGCGGCAGCCCAAGACGCGCTTCCGAACCTCGTCGAGACTGAGGCCGTCCGTGGCGACTTCCACGTCCACACGAACTGGTCGGACGGCAACAATTCGATCGAGGAGATGGTCGAGGCGGCCGCCAAGCGTGGCGACGAGTACGTCGCCATCACCGATCACGCGACCGGGCCGGGGATGGTCGGCGGCGTCGGCGTCGCGGACGAGCAACTCCGCGAGCAACGCACCGAGATACGGGCGATCGACGACGACCGCGCGGACATCACGGTCTTTGCCGGCGTCGAGGCGAACATCGACACCGACGGGACCGTTTCGGTCGCCGACGAGTTGCTCGCCGACTTGGATCTCGTGGTCGCCTCACCCCACGCTGGGCTGGACGGTGACGGGACCGAACAGTTGATCGCCGCTGCCAAGCACCCACACGTCGATATCATCGGCCATCCCACCGGCCGCTATCTCAACCGCCGGCCGGGACTGGATGTAGACGTCGAGCGACTCGCAAGTGTCGCCGCCGCCCACGATACAGCCCTGGAGGTCAACGCCAACCCCCAGCGGCTCGATCTGGGCGGGAACGCCGTCAAACAGGCCGTAGAAGCTGGGGCGACCATCGCCGTCAACACCGACGCCCACCGGCCCGCAAACGACGAGTACGTGCGATTTGGCATCCACACGGCACGGCGTGGCTGGGCCGAGGCGGAAGACGTACTCAACACCTGGCCAATCGAAGACATCCGGCCGTTTCTGTCCTGAACGGAGGGGCGCCGACGGTTGAGAAGGGAGACAGTAGCCGAAACCTACCATTTTACCATTCATATAATATTTCGTATCTATTTCGAACGGCCGAGATCGATGACTCCTCGGACTGGCAACGATCGAAACACACCGATATCGTAGGATACCGCCAGAGAGTGCTAATTTCGGCGACTTGCAGCTATCTGTCGTCCCGGAGACGAGTGATCGGGGGCTTCGATCACCTCTCGATCAGGGACCGCTCTGTATAGACGGATCCGCCAGTCAAAAAGGCGCTCGAAACGCATATCTATACCAACGTTGGACGGCTGACTGCTGAGTCGCTACACAGTCGGGTGACCGAGCAAAACAGTCAAAAATTACACCGTACTCTATTTATACCATATTGACTATCTTTTGTCTATGTCGATGCCAGTCACCACTCGGCATCGAGTTTGTCGACGACGTACTCCCGGACGAGATCGGCTCCCCGGTAGAACGACAGCCAGATCGCACCGGCAAAGACGAAACCTGCAACGAGCGTATCCAGTACCGTCGTGAGCAGGCCCTGCCAGCCCACGATCAGAGAGAGAGTGGCGTCGAGGACAACCGTCCCGAAAAACAGCGGGGCGAAGTAGACGACGATGCGAACGAGGGGCTGTTCGCGCGCCCACTGGTCCCAGTTTTCAACGACGAGGACGTAGAGGACGGCCGAGGAAAAGACGAGCCACAAGCCCGTGATCACCATGCCCTGGCGGGCAGTCTGAACGGTGATCAGGGATCCGGCGGTAAAGGCCGTGAGAATGCCCAAGCTGATCGCCCAAATCACTGCTTTCCCTCGACTGAAAGCTTCGCTCATCGGTCGATCGTTGGATCAGCTACCTCAAAACGTTGCCGCTCGTCAGCCCCGAGTCTGTGGCTGTCGGGGTGAAAAATAGAAGACGCGTGGTGGACAACCGGACCGCGGAGTTCGCCGGGAGACCTTACGTCGCGATCCCTTCGGCGAACTGTTCGGCGAACAGCACGTAGATGACGATCGTCGGCAGCGCCGCGAGGAACGCTGCAGCCATCCGGAGCGGGAAGTTGACCCCGCTCAGGTCAGCACCGATCCCCGAGAGGATGAGCGTGATCGTCGCCGCCTGGTCCGAAGAGCTCCCGATCAGCGTCAGCGAGAACAGGAACTCGTTCCAGATCTGGGTGAACTGGTAGATCAACACGACGCCGATCATCGGTTTCGACAGCGGCAGGACGATGCGCGTGTAGATCTTCGTGATGCTCGCACCGTCGACTTTCGCGGCCTCGACCAGTTCCGTCGAGATCGTCTTGTAGTACGACCGGAACAGGAGGAAACAGATCGGAATCCCGTAGGCGACGTGGGTAATCGTCAGCTCTGCCAGCGTCCCCCAACGTTCGTTCGCCGGGATAATCGTGATTCCTTCGATGATCAGACCCTCCGAGAGCGGGAAGATGTTGACCCAGAAGTCGCTCAGCGGGACCAAGATCGCCTGGTAGGGCAGGAAGATGCCGAAGACGAACAGCAACACGACCGGCATCTGGCGACGCCAGTCGACCAGGGTGAGCCCGTAGGCAGCCGTACTCCCGAGAATCACGTCGAGTATCGTCGAGGGAATCGCCATCGCGAAGCTGTTGACGAACCCGCGAGCTAACTGATCGAACGCCTGGCCCCAGCTTTCGAGCGTGAAGTTACCGGGGGTTGGTGGAAGGAACGGCGTCGTCGCGGCTCCGCTCGCTTTCAGTGACGTGACCAGTCCCGTATAGATCGGCGACAGGAAAAACGCCACGAAGGCGATGATCACGAAGTACAGCCCGAGCCGGCGGTAACTGATCTCCGGCAGGAGGCGTGCGACACCGTCGCGTTTCGAGGTGGTTGATTGACTCATTTTAGAGCGCCCTCGCTTTGTACTGGTAGTAGAGGTACGGCGCGACCACGAGCAGTCCCATCGCCAGCAGGATGGTCGCGATCGCGGCGGCATACGCCCAGTGCTGGAGGTTGAACGCCTCGCGCACCATCAGCGTCGCGAGCACGTCAGTCCCTTTGGGGGGTCGGTACGTCCCGAACATCGCATAGAGGAACGTGAAGATCTTCAGCGCGAAGATCATCAGCACGACAGCTGCACTCACCGAGGCCGACTTCAACTGCGGGATGATGACCCGCCAGTAGGTCTTGATGATGCTCGCGCCGTCGACCTTCGCGGCCTCGAACTGGTCGTTGGGAATCGACTGCAAGCCGGCCAGGAACACGACCATACAGTAGCCGCTGAACTGCCATATTAACGCGAAGATGACAGCTCCCAGCACCAACTGTGGATCCCCGATCCAGTTGTACGGTCCGAGGCCGAACAACCCGATGAAGGTGTTGACGAGTCCGTTTTCGAAGTTGTACATCCACAGCCAGAACTGGGCCGTCACGACAAAGGAAAGGGCCATCGGCAACAGGTAGATCGTCTGGATCGCGCCCTTCTGGCGGATGTCTCGATCGAGGAGAATCGCCAGGAACAGGCCCAGGATGAGCGAGATGCTCGTGAACGCGACCAGCAGGACGAACGTGTTCCTGCCGGTCGAGAACACGGCCGGATCCGCCAACGCCTGGGCGTACATCTCAAAGTCCAGTTGGCTGTAGTCCGGCGGTTGGAGGAACCCCTCGTAATCCGTCAACGAGATCAAGAAGTTCCAGATGATCCCGCCGTAGACAGCCAGCCCCATCAGCAGTAATGGGATCAGCCAGAACGGCGAGGATCGAACGAAGTCACTCTTCCAGAACCGCCGTAAGCGTTCGCGCCTATCGGTCTCAGTAGCGTGGCCACCGCTAGCACCGGGTCCAGCTACCGTGTCTTGTGAACCTGCCATGATTGAAACGATGAGGTGAAGATTTGGGCGTTACTGTGAGACAACGTCGGTAAGGCCCGACACTGTCTGGTCGACGTTGTACGGCCCCATGAAGTTACTTCCAATCACGTCCTTTGCCTCACTCAGCTGCTCTGGCGAGACGGCCAGGCCGTGTGCGATCGTGGGCGGGAACTTCTCTTTGTTCGCCAGGTGGTCGGCGTTCATCTCGAGGAACGGCGTCAGCCGACTCGAATCGATATCGGTCCGGAGCGGGATCGCACCCTTGCGGTTCCCGAACTCGACCTGGGCGTCTTTCGTCCCCAGGAACTTCGCCCACATCTTCTGCTTGACCGGCGTGTTGGTGTCACGGGCGAAGGTGAACGCGTCGATGTGGAGCATGTACATGTCGCTCGTGCCCGGATACGCGATCCAGTCCCAGTCTTCCTGGTAGGAGACGCCACTGTCCTCGGCACGGTACATGCCGTACGCCCAGTTCCCCTGCTGGATGCAACCGGCGTTGCCATCCATCATCTGCTGGTTGCCCTCGGTGAAGGCGATCGTCGCAGCGTCACTGTTGATATGGTTTTCCAGCATCTCCTTGGTGACTTCGAGAGCGTTCCGGAGGTGGTCCTCGTCGACGTCCCCCTCGATGTAGTTCATGTAGGCGTCGTAGCCGCCATCCATGCCAAGGAAGTTCTGGAAGACCAGCTGGAGGGTCGTCCACGCACCCGACATGGCGTGAGCCATCGGGTCGGCGTCGGTTTCTTGACCGATCGTTTCGAACGCGTCGAGGAGATCGTTCGGATTGTCGATCGCACTCGGATCGACACCGGCATCATCGAAGACGTGCACGTTGTAGAACAGATTGTTCATCCGGTGAGAGACCAGCGGCATCGACCGGTACTCGCCGTTGAGCTGGGACTCCGTTGCCGCCCTGGAGTTCATCGTCTCCGTGTAGTTGTTCTCCTCCCAGACGTCGGTGATGTTTGCCAGCAACCCACCGTACTGGGTGATGTTCTGGCCGGGCCAGGCCTGCCAGGCTGCCGGCGGGTCCCGGTTGGCGAGCCGTCGCGCGACCACAGAGTCGAGGTTGACGTTCCCCGTCCCGCCGATCGGCCGGAAGTTGGTCGCCAGATCCGGGTACTCCTCTTTGAACATCGAGGTCAACTTCTCGACGGCCGCCGCACCGTCCCCGCCGGTCCAGGCGTGGAGGACTTCGAGCTCGGTATCGTTGGGTGTCGGCTCACTGCTCTCGGTCGTCGTATCTGTGTCCGCGGGGGCCTCGGTCGTCGTATCGCCACCGCCACAACCGGCCAACCCAGCCATGGCAAGCCCTGCTGACGCTCCGAGAACACTCCGACGGGAAACGGTGTCGCCACCGGTACTGGTATCTTCTGTCATACATTTCTGTGTTCAACGTACTCCTATTTAGTAATTGTGGTAGAATTTTTATGTTGAATAGCGAGCCCTGAGACTCACAGACGGCAAAACAAACGACCAACTGCTCGCCGCGACCGATTCAAGCCGGTTTTGCGCCTTTGAGTGGCCGGTCACCTTCGATCTCCCCGAGACTCCGATTGTGCAACGATTCGCCCGTTTCGGCATCGAAGAGGTGGATCGCACTCTCGGGCAGCCCGATCCCGATCGATTCGAGTTCGTCGACGTTTCGCATCCCGCTGATCGTCGACGTCAGCGCGGATTCAGTCCGGTCCTGACTCTCGAAAGCGAGGTGGACCGTGTTCTCGTCGCCCATCGGTTCGACGACGTCGACGGTAGCCGGGAACTCGTGTCTCCGTTCCGCTGCATCGAGAATCTCGACGTCCTCGGGCCGAATGCCAAAGACGAGCTCGTCGTGACCCTCGATGTTTGCCAGTACGTCGTCGCTGAGCGGGTACTCGAAGTACTCGCCGACGAGACGCCCATCTTCGAGCGTGACCTCGAGGAAGTTCATCGACGGATCGCCAATGAAGCCGGCGACGAACTGGTTGTTGGGCCGGTGATAGCACTCCAGTGGCGTCCCGACCTGCTGGAGTTCACCGTCGTTGAGGACGGCGATTCGATCGGACATCGTCATCGCCTCCGTCTGGTCGTGAGTGACGTAGATGGTCGTCGTATCGAGATCCTCCTGGAGGTGTTGGAGTTCCGTCCGCATCTCCGAGCGGAGTTTCGCGTCCAGATTCGCCAGCGGTTCGTCCAGCAGGAACGCCTCCGGTTCGCGGACGATCGCTCGGCCAAGCGCGACCCGCTGCTGTTGGCCCCCCGAAAGTTCACCGGGTTTCCGGTCGAGCAGCGCGTCGATCCCCAGCATCTCGGCGGCGTCCTCGACTCGTGTACGGATCTCATCTTTCGAGAGGTCAGTGGCTTCCTCGAGCCCGAAGGACATGTTCCCGCGGACCGTCATGTGGGGGTAGAGAGCGTACGACTGGAAGACCATCGCCACGTCACGTTCCTGGGGCGAGAGGTTCGTAATCGGCTTATCGTCTAGACTGATCGTGCCCTCGGTGGGCATTTCGAGCCCGGCGACCATCCGAAGGGTCGTCGACTTACCACACCCTGACGGACCGACCAAAACGAGGAACTCACCGTCCTGAATGTTGAGATCGAGATCGTCAACCGCGATAATCTCGCCGCTCTGATCCTGGAATTTTTTGGTCACTCCGTCGAGTATTACGTTCGCCATGTTCGATTGTGCGGTATTCTGGTATAAATAATTTATTGTGTCTAACGATCACGATCGCAGACGGAGCCGAAACCCCGACACGAGGAGGGAGTCGTCCGGGGCCAACCCACTCAGTCCGCCGAGAGGTCGCCGACGTAGAGGTCGCCCTCGCTGTCGGTGTCGAACTCTTCGAGGGCGTCGTGGAGCGGGCGCGCGTATTGGGTGAGGTCTTGGGCACGTTCGGACACCGCAGTGAGTTCCGAGGCTTGTTCTTCGGCCGCACCGGCGACGATGCCCGATTCCGCGAGCGTCTCCTCACTCAGGGTCGCGACCTCACCGACCCGGGCGGCGATCTCGTTGAGACGATCGACCTGTTCGTCCACGTCTTGGTCAGTTTCCTCGGCAGCAAGCTGCTCGAAGCTGTCGGCCAGGTCGTCGATCTCCGCTGAGACGTCCTGAAGGCGCTCTTTTTGATCGTCGGCATCGTCGGCGATCCGCTGGACAGAATCGGCAACGTGACCGCTCGCGACGCGAACGCTGTCGGAACTGGCCTGGAGGACCTCGCCGGTCTCCTCGACCCGGACGGCGAACTGTTTCAGTTCCTCGGTGGTCCGCTCTAGTTCCGCGACCATCTCGTTGAACGACGTCGCGATCTGATCCATCGCTTCGTTCTCCCCATCCGGGTCGAGACGTTGGGTCAGATCCCCGTCTGCACACTGTCGCATCGTGTCTGAGTATTCCTCAGCCTTCTGCTGGAGGTACTCGTTCATCCGCATCGCCTCTGCTCGGGAGACTTCGGCCTCTTTGCGAGCCCGTTCGGCCTCCGTTATCTGCTGGTTGAGCGACGAGCGCATGTTCTCGAACCCGTCGTACAGTTCACCGATAGCGTCGATCCGGGACGTCCCCGCTGTCGCTTCGAGATCGCCATCGCGAAGCTTGCCTGCCCAGTGGCGTAAGCGATTGAGGTCACGTGTCGTGTTGTACCCGATCGCGGCCCCCAAGACACCGACGAGGATGACGCCGCCGAGGGTAGCAAGCCGCCCCCATCGCGAGATGGCCCAGACGAACCCGTAGACGCTCGACCGGGGTTCGTGGACGAGGACAGTCCAGTTCAGCGGGACGTTCGTGACACTGATCGGAGCATATCCCACAGTGTATTGTTCGTCGATAACAGCCGTTTTGGCCGCCATATCGGGGATCACACCAGCCGGCCGATCGGTGCCACGCAACGTCGCTGCGAGCGTGACCGGGTGCAGTGCCCGCTGGTCGCCGTACTGGCCGAGGACCTCCGCGCTCTCGCCAGCCACCTGTACGATACCGTCGTCGTTGACGACCTGCGTGAAACGATCGTCACTGGTCGTGTCGATCGACGACGCCAGGTCAGCGACGGAGTACTCCATGACGAGGTACCGATCTGGATGGTCAGCGGCTGGGCTGACGAACGCGACGACAGGCGTCTCGCCAACCCGATGGACGTCAGTGACGTGGACGTCCATCACGTCCAGCGAATCGAAGGGGGTAGACTGAATCCACGCGCGGGTCGTCTCTGAGAGATTCATCTCGAAAGAGATCTGCGGGCTGGCGACGACCCGGGGAGCATGCTCGGAATAATTCAGCAGATAGATGCCGTGAACGCCGTAGACGTTCCCGGCTGTCGTTGCCAGTTCCTGTTGGATATCGAATCGAGACCCCGGGTCTGTTCGACTCAACGCGGTGTCTTTCGATGCGAGTTTCACCGAGATAGAGTTGCGCTCGACCCACGTTTCGATCGCGTTTGCCTGTTGAGACGCCAGATTCTGGTACTCCTCTTTGACGTTCTGTTCGACCTGCTCGGCGACGGCCCCGGTTGCCGTCGCTCCGATAACGCCGATCGCCAGGCCCATGACCACCAAGATGAGTGCGAACTTGAGCGTGAAGCGCCGGCGGATGAAATTCGGCACGACTCGACTGAATACGGACCCCCCATCGGACCCAGCCGTCGAATCGACCTCCCGATCATCTGTCATCGTTTATCCTCGTGATTGTACCCATGTGGTATGGCCCCGTATATGTTTCTCAAAGCAGTTTTGCACAGTCCCGGGACCCATATTGTTAGACAAAAATCATAATGGTCGTTCAAACGTTTGCGATGGGCGAACAGTAAGAGCCCACTAGAATCGGACGAGACGGATGAATCCAAACACACAGACCGCCTACCCCGAACTCGCTCGCCACCCGTCGGAATACCGAGCTGAAGGGGTGCAAATCGTTCATTGTTTGCAAACGCTAATGATTGCGATGCAGTAGGGGAGTCCGTGGCACAGCCGATCGGAGTGGGCCTCACCACCAGCGCCAAGACGTACTCTGCAGACCGGTCAGAGATGTCGCCCATCGGGCGAGGTACGCACTGGAGTACCCATCGCGTCGACGACGGTCGGCACGAAGACTGGGCCAGACGTCCAAAGCGAGCTGGTCCGAATTCGTTTCCACATCGTGAACGAACGAGGAGTATCCGAAGACGACGAACCGTCATACGGAGCGTATCGTTTCCAGTCAGTGAACGGGTCGGGTCGAGCGACCAACGTAACAAGCGTACGTTTGTAATACCAAATTCCCGACACACGAATCAGGGGCTCTCAGGCTGGGGAAGTCGTCGAGAATCCGGTCCGTAGTGGGCTACTGGAGGGCCTCCGCCGGGATCCGGTCGTGACGGTCGGCCACCGCCTGGGCATCCTCGGGAAGCAAGGCGACGAGCAAGACATCGACGTACTCCGAGAAATGATCGACGAGTTTCGACGTTCGCTCGGCGTCGATCGCTTCCAAGGAGTCGAGAAGGATGAACGGGACGTCCTCGTAGACTTCGTGGGTGAGATACCCAGCGAGGGCGAAGACGAGCCCGATCAGTTCGCGCTCGCTTTCGCTCAGATTGTCGATCGTCTCCTCGTACCCAACGCCGTCGGCCGACTCCCGAATAACGTGTAGGTTGAAACTGCTATCGGCAGCTGGGCTAGCCTGGGACGAGCGCTTCTCGATCCAGACACGAGTAATGTTATCGTACCCCAGGACGTCGAGTAGCTCGTCCATGTGCTGGTTGAACGTCTCGACGGCCCGCTGTTCGAGGCGATCGATACGGGCACGCTGCTCGGCGATCTGGTCGCGCAACTCCGACCGTTGTTCGTTCAGATCTGCCACAGCCGGTAACGCCTGGATCGACTCGATGTCGTCGGTAACGTCTTCGAGTTGCTGATTGAGTTGGCCCCGTTCGTACTGTAAGTCGCTGAGCCGTTCGTACATCTCCAGTAGATCGTCGTCCCGGAGTTGCTGTGTGTCTGCAACTTCGCGTTCGAGATCTGCGATGGTGTCGGCGAGTTCCGACTGTCGCGATTCGAGTGTGGACCGACGCTCACGCCGCTGGTTGAGTCGCTTGCGCAGCGACGAGCGCTCACGTTCGATCCGGTCTTGTTCGTCGAGCGTCGTTTCGATCGTCTCCCGTTCGTCTTCGAGCGTCTCGACGCGTGACGTCACGTCTGTCCGCTCGGCGCGCTTTTGTTCGATGACCGCTCGAAGCGAATCGAGCCGAACATCGACGTCGTTGCGAGTGACAGGACTCCCACACGTCCAACAGACCAAATCACGTTCGTCGTCCGGTGCCAGTTCGCTGGTCGGATCACTGTCGGTGGGTTCGATGCCAGGCAGTTCCAGTGACCCGTCGAGTAGGTCCTGGTTGAATTCGACGATCGTAAACAGTGCGTTGATCGTCTCTTCGAGCTGTCGACGCCGTTCACGCGCGACGGCGAGATCCTCTTTGACCTGCTCGAGATCCTCGTCAGTGTACTCGACGCCCTCGTCTGTGCCGGTGAGTTCCGCCAGTTCCCCTTCCAGTGACTCGATCTCGGCTTCGACGACCTCGATCTCGTTTTCGACGCGGTTGTGCTCTTGTCGGGCCTCGTCGAGTTCTTCGACGAGTGAATCGGCCTCGGCCGCCGTTTCGTGATCGGCCTCGTAGGCGTCGATCTCCGTCCGAAGCGTGGCGATCTCGTCGTCGATCGACTCGACGTCCGCCTGGAGGGATTGTCGCCGATCCTCCAGGGCCGGCAGTTCGTCTTTCCGCTCACCGACCCGATCGATCCGGTCGTCGAGTTGCCGTTTTTCCCGCTGTAAGGACTCGATGCGGCGTTCGATCTCGTCCGTGTCGATCGGACGCATGATGATCTCGCGGAGGTCCCCACCCCGTTCGACTGCTCGTCGCGCCGGATTGTTTTCGAGCAACGTGACGAACGTCTCGACCAGTGAACCGTCGGCAACGTACGGCTCCCCGTCTACGTGGACGTCTTCACCGTCTCGCCGGAAGGTCCGCTCGTACCGTTGGTCACCGATCTGAAGGGCCACCGACCCAGTGTCGGCATCTGTCTTGATCGAGCCAGCCGTCCCGCCAAGAGCACTGTCGACCGCCGAAAGGAACGACGTCCGGTTGGTCGCATTGCGACCGCGAAGAACAGTCACGCCGGGATCGATCGTCACGTCTGTCTGCTCGATCCCACCGACGTTCTCGACGGAGACAGTGATAGCATCGGCCGCCATATCCGTATCGGTAGCTGAGTGGACCATTGATCGGAAAGTTAGGAGACGTCCTATAAATTCCCATCGGTAGTGTGGGTAGATTCCACAGGCGACACTGGTCAGTGATTGACGTCGATCGACCGTAGGCTCCGATAGTATCATGTCCGCGGACCCGGTACGTACGGCCAATGTATGTGCTCTCGCTGACCGCTGAGGTGACTATCGATGGCTGAGTCTCCGTGCTCGTGTAAGGTCGGTCGCGTCGCCGAACGCTACGATCTCTCGGATCTGGATACCGACCTACAGAGTCGCCACGACGCAGGAACGAGTTTGCGTGCCTTAGCGACAGTCCTCAACAAGCGAATCCTCCGGACGGCACTCGAGCGGGCTGGCGGGGACACGTCGACGCTCGTCTCCAGCGACCGCGGTGTCGATGCGCTGTTTGACGTCCTCGATGGCAGCACGGAAGCGACGGACACAGAACGCGTCAGGGTCAAGACGAGACTGGAACAGGCCGGCGTCGACGTCGAAGCAGTCACCGACGACTGGGTATCCCACGCGACGATCAAGAGCCACCTCAACGAGTGTCTGTCCGTCGATACGAGCCGGGAGACGTCGATCACTGAATCGGACGCCATCGATACGATCGAGTGGACCAGAACACGCTCGGAGAACGTGATTGCAGAGACAATTGAGCGACTCCAGAACGCGGGACTGATCGCGGTTGGCGAGCCGACAACGAGCGTTAGGGCGCGGATTACCTGCGAAGACTGTGGTCGCTCCTACGCCGTTCGGGACCTACTAGACGCTGGAGGCTGTGCCTGTAGGGACGACGAATCACGTCCCCGAGAGTGAGTTGATCGTTCACTTCGGGCGAACAGCATATGTACCCGTGAGCCGTTGGGCAACGCATGACACGAGCGGACGACACAGGCGTCAAAACTGCCCGGACGAGTTTCGCGATCGTCGAGGCGATCGCCGAACTCGATGGCGCTGGAATCAGTGAACTGGCACGGCACCTCGATCGCTCGAAAGGCGGCATTCACAAGCACGTCCACACCCTCGCCGATCTCGGCTATCTGGTCGAGGACGACGGCACGTATCGGCTCGGTCTCGGCTTCTGGACGCTCGGGACCGACGTCCGGGATCGACTGATGCCGGAACAGGTTCGCTCGATCATCGACGACCTCGCAGCCTCGATCGGGCACGTCGTCACGCTCGTGATCTACGAGAGCGGCACTGCAGCAGTCGTCTATTCGAAGGCCCCCGCCACGGCCTCAGTACAGCCTTTTGGGGACGGTGACTCGCTCCCGTTGCACGCGACTGCCGGCGGGAAGGCGATTCTCGCGTACTTACCCGACTCGGAGTGTGACTCGGTACTTGAAGGCGATCTGGAAGCCTACACCGAGGCGACGCTGACCGATCCCCAAGCCCTCCGTGCAGCGCTTGGGGACGTGCGCCAGCAGCGACTCGCCCGTGACGATGGCGAATACGATCCGGCCGTCGAGTGTGTCGCGGCACCGATCGTCGACTCCGGGGGCTATCCCCGAGGGTCGGTCGTCGTCACGAGTGGCACCGAAGAACTCCTCGGCGGGACTCTCGAAGCGGACGCGAGCCTCATCGTCAGCGCCTCGAAGTCGCTCGAAAACACCATGACCGACTGAGTGCCGACACACTCGACCGGCCTGGATGCACACCACAGCGAGCAGCCACTGATCGCTGGCAGTGATCCGTCTGACCAAGGGCGGACACGACATCGACGCGCTGCTCGGCGAACTCACGTGGAGGTGGCGGCACTGATCGAGCAATCCGACCGCGGAGACGAAGACGCGAAAGGGTGAGACGAGTTCCAGGGACGGGATTTCGACCCCCCGAAATCAGTGGGTCGGTGGTCTTGGCAGACGGCTCGATCGAAGCGGTGATCGGTCACAACCGGCGCTGGTGACGTGCCACGAGATGTTTTACATCCATATGGACGTAAATAGTTGAATCAGCCCCGGCGATCGCGCCAGGCTGCATATGCATTTTTGGCCCAGTGAGATCAGACGAGATAGATCGGTTCCACAAAGCATACGTCAGGGGCGTAGACGACACCGAGTCGATGGGTGGGCTGTTCGCCGCGAACCACTGTTTGCAGTCAGCAAACGAAAAGAGAAAGACGAAGACGAGAGCCCTCTGTCCCTGGATATCCGTTCGAGGTCAGCGAACGGCTGGCGGATGATCCGACGAGGACCGAAACGAGAGACAATCTATCTGGACGAATGTGGGGCGATATCGACAGACAGGTGCTCGCTCGATCAGTTCACGTCCCGGAGTTCAGCCGCGGCTTCCTCGGCGAGTTTGTTGTTGATGTACGCCCCACCACCGCGTTCGCTGCCGGCGGGATACTTGAGCTTGTGTTCAGTGCGGTAGGGTGGGTAAAACTCCATGTGGAAGTGGGCGTACGCCGCGCCTTCGCCGGTCGTCGGCTGCTGGTGGGTCGCCATGATGTAGGGCATCTCGAAGCCGAACAGCGCGTCGTAGCTGACCTGCAGTTCTTTCAGCACGGCCCCGAGGTCCCGTTCGTGCTGATCTGTGAAGTCAGCCATCGACGGGACGTGCTCGTTGGCGTAGACGTGGACTTCGTAGGTCCAGCGGGCGTGAAACGGCACGACAGCGGTAAAGGAGTCGTTCTGAGCGACGATGCGTCGCCCGTCCTCGCGTTCGGAGGCGATGACGTCACAGAACAGACACCGGCCGGTCTCGTCGTGATGGTCGGCCGAGTTGTCCAGTTCCCGACGGACTTTCGGCGGGACGAACGGGTAGGCGTAGATCTGGCCGTGTGGATGATGGAGCGTCACGCCGACTTCCTCGCCCTTGTTCTCGAAGATGTAGACGTACTCGTGGTCCTCGACAGCCCCGAGAGTCTCGTAGCGATCACGCCAGAGCTGGACCAGATTGACGAACCGCTCGGTGGGTTCGGTGGACAGCTGGCCGTCGTGCTCGGCGGTAAACAGGACGACCTCACACTGGCCGTTTGCGGGCTCGACCGGCGCGAGATCGGTCCCCTCGACGGCGGGCTCGGGCGGGTCGGGCTGGAGGGACGGGAAGCCATTTTCGACGACAGCCATGTCGTACTCGGGCTCGGGGATGGCCGTCGGATACGCGGCGTCCTCGGCGGTCGGACAGAACGGACAGTAATTTTCCGGCGGTTTGAACGTCCGTTCCTGACGGTGAGTTGCAGTGATGACCCACTCCTGTAAGGTCGGATCCCAACGGCGTTCGGTCACGTCAATCGTCCTCCTCGGATTCGGTCCCGGCCGTGGCCGACTCTGACCGAGTGGTGCCCTCGTCGTCGAACTCGTAGAACACGACGTACCGGTCGTTGTGGTTCGTGGTCTTGTGACTGTCCATTGGAATACGACTCCAATCTCTGTGTGAACCATCATAATAGTACCGGACTGTTCGACGAAGACCACCACCGGTCCTGCCACCAGACCGGCGATGCGGTCGGTGCCTCGGCAGCCAACGCAAGTCGATGGGCTAGATCACGACACTGGCAGACCGCACCGGAACTGTTTTGAGAGCTACCGTGTCATTGTCTGCTATGGAATTGACCGATAAGCGGATCCTCGTCACTGGTGGTGCCGGGCTCATCGGGTCGGCGCTGGCCAGGCGACTCGTCACGGACAACGACGTCGTCGTCGTCGACGACCTCTCGAACGGGATCGAAGCATCAGTCCCGGATGACGCAACGTTCATCGAGGGCGATCTCACCAATGAAGGGGTCGTCGCCAAAGCGATCGACGAACAGACAGACATCGTCTTCCACCTCGCGGCCGATAAATACGTCAACGCCGCGCAACCGCGCGAACAGTTCGAGACGAACGGCGAAATGACCTACAACCTGCTCGAACGCATGGCGGCAGTCGGTGTCGAGCATATTGCCTTTACCTCCTCGTCGACGGTCTACGGGGAAGCCCCCCGCCCGACCCCAGAGGATTACGCCCCACTCGAACCCATCAGTGAGTACGGCGCGGCGAAGTTGTCCGAAGAATCACTGCTGTCGGTGTACGCCCACAGCCACGACTTCACGGTCTGGAACTTCCGGTTTGCCAACATCGTCGGCCCACGATACGGCGCTGGCGTCGTCCCCGATTTCATCTACAAGCTCTCGGAGGACCCCGAGACGCTCACGATCCGGGGCAACGGCCGCCAAGAGAAGTCTTACATGACCCTCACAGAGTGCATCGACGCGATGTGCTACGTCGTCGAACACGCCGATCAGCCGGTCAACACCTACAACCTGGGCACGCGGACGACCACGTCGGTCAACCGCATCGCGGACATCGTGGCCGACGAGATGGGCGTCGACCCCGACTACGAGTACACCGGCGGCGACCGCGGCTGGGATGGCGACGTTCCGAAGATGCGCCTCTCGATCGAGAAACTCGCCGCACTCGGCTGGGAACCCTCGACTGCCAGCGATCAAGCCATCCGAAACGGCGTCCAAGAGATCCTCGACGGGGCCGAGAACGAGCCGCATTTGAGTTGAACGGCGTCGATCCCACCGCTGGTCTCGACGACCCACGGCGTCTCTCCCCTACTCGACCTGCTCGAGTTGGACACCGGCCGAGGGCGTGACGAGATAGGTCGCCGGATCGAGGTCGGGAAACTGATCACGATAGGCGGCCGCCAAGGAGTCTGCGAACGCGTCCGCTTGCTCGTCGTCGACGAGCGCGATGGCCGCCCCGCCCCAACCGGCACCAGTCAGCCGCGCGCCGTAAGCCCCTTCCTCGAGGGCCTGTTCGACGACGTAATCGAGTTCCGCACAGCTGGCTTCGTAGTGCTCGGCGATATCGCGATGAGCGTCGACCAGTAGCTCGCCGAACTGTTCGAGATCGCCGTCTGACAGTGCCGCCTTGGCCTGTGTGACACGGTTGTTCTCCCGGACGACAAAGCCCAGACGGTCGCGTTCCAGGGCCGACAGTTCGTCGAGGTCGTCCTCGCTGACGGCCTTCGAGGACTCGACACCCAGCTTCGCCAGTGCGCGCTCGACGGTTTCGCGACGCTGATTGTACGCCGAGTCGACCAACTCCCGGGAGACACCGGTATGGAAGACGACGACTCGGATCCCCTCCGGCATAGGCACTGGCTCGTATTCGAGGGTCTCGGTGTCGATCATGAGGGCGTGATCGTCCTGGCCCAGCGCCACAGCGAACTGATCCATGATGCCACACGACATGCCGACGTGCTCGTTTTCGACACGCTGGCTCAGCACCGCCATCCGCTCCCGAGAGAGACCAAGGTCGTAGGCCTCGTTCAGAAAACCCATGACTGCCAGTTCGAGACTCGCAGAAGAACTCAATCCCGAGCCAAGCGGCAACGTGGCGCTGAGTTCGCCGGTGAACCCACCCGGTTCGTAGCCCTCCGCCTGGAGAATCGCATAGCAGCCTTTGACGTAATCGATCCAGTCGTCTTCGAGTTCGAGAGCATCTGTCTCGAACGTGTATGTCGTTTCGACGGCATCAGAAGCGACCTCGACTGCCGAACTCGGTGTCGCTTCGAGCTGTGTATGTAAGTCTGTCGCGAACGGCATCACGTAGCCGCCCGTGTAATCGGTATGCTCGCCGATCAAATTCACTCGTCCGGGTGACCGAACCCGGTAGGTTGGCTCGCTAGTCATGACGCTATCACTCTCGGAGATTCGGGCCAGTTGCAAAAGCCTGGCGGCGTCGTGGAGTGGGACCACGGACCAGGAAAACAGCCACTCGCTGCGATAGAAACATAAAGAAAGAATAATACCTGTAAATAGTATGATTACGACAGTAACTCCAACACTATACACGCGCTTGCTTGCATACAGCGCACTCACAACGCGCGAAACAGTACGAAATAGACAGCACTAACGTAGAACACAAATTACCCAAGATACGCAGATCTGAAATCAAAAGTGGGAGAGATTTTTGTACTTTGGGTCTTGCGAGACGTTATGTCCGCAGAGATGGTTGATTTCTTTGTACTTTTCGAATACGACGATATCACATAAATATTCGTATATTTCTAAATATTCGTAGGATTTTATACTATACAGACTCGCTCGTCCGTCGTGCTTCCACCCCAGTCCGTCCGGGGCCAGCGGCCGTGCGTAGGCTTTTGGTCGAAACGGACTGACGGATACCCAGATGCCCTCGCATAAGCTCCTGCTGGATGCGATGCTCGGCAAGCTCGGGACGTACTTGCGGATGTGTGGGTACGACGCGGCGTACGCGCTGGACCGTGGCATAGAGGCCGACGAGCGGCTCCGCAAGATCGCCCGCGAGGAGGATCGTCTCCTCCTCACACGCGACCGTGCCCTGGCCGCAAAGACCGAGCGGAGTCACCTCCTGGAATCGCGAGAGGTTACGGCCCAGCTCCGAGAGCTCGACGAGGCCGGATTCGATCTGACCCTCGCCGAATCGCCCACCCACTGCGGGCGCTGTAACGGCCCGCTTGTGGCACTCGACTCTGACACAGAGACACCGGCAGACGTCCCGGACCCGGCGATAGAAGGCGTCTGGCAGTGTAGATCCTGTGGCCAGCAGTTCTGGAAAGGCAGTCACTGGGACGACGTGGCAGCGACCCTGCGGGAGCTGTAGCGCGCCCAGACAAATGCGGAAGGCAGTAATAGCGCCTGCCCGAATCCTCGCCGATGACCCTCTCCGAGGACGCTATCCAGCGGCTGGCCGACGTTGTGGCCCTCCAGCCGACGAAAAATGCCGAACTACAGGATCGGTGGGATCTCGACAGCGGCAGCGAAGTCCACCGCGTGCTCGAAGACGAACTCGGTGACTACTACTACCGCGACGAGGATAGTCTCATCTGTGCGACGCCGGAGGCAGCCGATCTCGTCGCCGAAGAAGGATTGATCGAAGGCGGGAACGACGACCAGGTGCTGCACGTCCCCGAACTGCAAGCCGCGATCGTCGACGTCATTGCCGGCCCCGACGAGGACACCCAAAGTGTCGTCAGCGTCCTCCAATCCCTCCGGGCAGCCGGTCGCGATCCAGCAGTCGAGGACGTCCGGAAGGCTCTCCGGAATCTAACGGACAAAGGGATCCTCGAGCGCGTGCGCACCACGGTTCCGACGTTCCGACTCGCCGTCGAACGGGACGAACTCGTGGTCGACGTTCTCGAAGCGTAACGTTACTCCAGCCCGGGCCGGTGTCGACGGCGGCGACGGTCGAGCACCCGTTGGATCGCCGTCCCGGGACCGCCCGAAAGCGGCCAGTCTGCCGTGCGCCAAGCAGGCGGTTCCGGTTCGAACGCCGAGCAGGCACCGCGACACTCCGCGCTGGTCTGGGGGCGCTCTTTTGCCTGACAGACTGGGATCGGACCGGACTGGATCCAGTCGAGATCGAAGTACCGACAGTCCGGGCGCATCGTCTCGACGTAAGCCCGCCACCCGCGCTCGTAGGCCCGCTCGGCAATCTCGACGCGCTTTTGACCGTTCCAGTCCGGGTCGACGTACTCGAAGCGAGCGGCCGAGGCGTCCCGCTCGCCACCATCTGGTCGGTCGAGAATGCGCGTTCCCGGGCTCTGGGGGTCCAGCGAACGGGGGTGCCAGGCGACATCGGCATCACCAGCCACTGGATCGACAACCAAAACTCCGGCCTCGACCGGGAAATCTTCGAGGAGTGCTGGCTCGACTCGTTGGCCAGTCGCCGCTGTCCCGACCCACACTTCGTCGGCCAGCCCCATAGCCACGTCTCGCTGGAGTTGCGGAGCGAGATCGCGGGCCGCGCTGGCGTCCAGATCCGGTTTGTTCTCGATAGCGACGATGCGATCGACCCAATCCGGGTAGACCGCCTGGCGACGGATCTCGATGCGCCCCTCGCGCTTTCGTGTGTCCAGAATGTCGCGGTCGGCTGCCCGGTGGATCGCCTCCCGGACGTACCGCCAGGGATAGCCTGGGTCCGGGAGTGCCTCGCGGTAATACGTCCACTCGGCAGGGGCGTGTGGAACGACGTCAAGCAAATCCGAATCGAGGGCACGCTCGCCAAAGTGGGCGCGCTGGCGGAGGCCGTCCGGGTCGCACTCGATCACGATCGTGTCCCAGCGACGGCGCTTCGTGCCGAGTTGGCGGGCGACGAGTATCGGTCGCTTTCGGTCGGCCTCGGGCGGCCAGGCACGCTCGGCCCACTGACAGACCCGGAGTTCGAAGTCGAACTCAGCCCCGTAGCCCAGAGTCACGCTCGAAGAGACGACACTCGGTCTGGAAGGCGTTTCGATCCGCTACCTCCCGGCAGCCGATCGGCTCAGAACCCTTTCTCGTCCAGAAAGTCGTGTGCCACCTCGAAGATTTCCCGCGGTCCATCCTGGGTGATGGTGTTTTTGGCCTGTTCGTAATCACGCCACTGGTGGTCGTGATGCTCGGTCGATAGCTCTGCACTTGCTTCGAACGATTGGGCGACGAACAGGTGGACGGTTTTGTGGATCGTCTCACCGTTCGCCTCGAAGACGTAGTCGTAGTCTTTACGGAAGCCGTCGATGAGCCGGAAATCTTCGATTCCGGCTTCCTCTTTCACTTCGCGGATGGCCGTCTGCTGGAGTTCCTCCTCGCCCTCGACGCCCCCTTTGGGGAACTCCCAGTCCCCCGGTCGGCTCTTGAGCAGCAGGTACTCACGCTGGCCACGCGTATCGCGAAAGAGGATGGCTCCCGCGCTCGTGGCCTCGATCATTATCGAACGATAATTCAGCGGACCTTAAGAGGATATCGGAGCGCGGAACGGTCTGCCGTCGAATCGACGATCGCGTCCGATCGGGGATACAGCGTCGGGCTGGGCTCGGCAGGCGAACGACGAAAGCGTGGCTTTTTGAGTCTCGGCCGTCGATCCAGTGACGCTATGCCGTTCGTGACGAAGCTGACGGTCGAAAGCGGGGATCGGCACGTCCTCGAGGACGTGGTGACCGAAATCAAGGAGACGGCCGCCCGCAAGGGTGTCGAGCTGAAGGGGCCACACCCACAATCCCCCGAGGATATTTCGGTGCCACAGTCAAAACGCCTCAGCGCGGAGGGCGAGCGCTTCGATCCCTGGCGACACACCGTCTTTACCCGGACGATCGAGATTGTCGGCTACGAAACGTTCGCTCGGGACGTCTCCGGGTGGGAGTTTCCCGATCGCGTCCACGTCGAGGCCAGCATCGAGCAACGCCGTGGCACCGGTCGGTGAGGGGCCGCCAGATGGGTGAACCGCGGGGTGTTTAGGGACCCTACTCGTTTCCGTAGCTATGACTGACACCAGCGAACACCTCCGTGCGCTCCGTCGAGACCTGCATCGCCACCCCGAGCCGGCCTGGCGAGAATGTTACACGACCGCGCGTCTCTGTGAAGAGATCGAACGTATCGGCGTCGATGAGCTCTTTGTCGGCCCCCAAGCACTCGACGTCGATGCTCGTACCGGCGTGCCCGAAGCCGACGAACTGGCACGGTGGCGCGAGCGTGCACGCGAGGCCGGCGCCGACGACGCGACACTCCAGAAGTGCCAAGGCGGAACGACCGGCGCAATCGCCGTCCTCGAACGCGGGGCGGGGCCGACAGTCGCCCTCCGGGTCGATATCGACGCCCTCCCCCGGACTGAATCGACCGACCCGGGCCACCATCCCGTCGAGGCTGGTTTCCGACCGGACCACGACGACGCGATGCACGCCTGTGGCCACGATGCCCACGCAACGATCGGTGTCGGCGTCCTCGAAGCGATCGCCGACAGCGACTTCGAGGGAACGCTGAAAGTGATTTTCCAGCCCGCCGAAGAAGTCATCGGCGGTGGGCGTGCAGTTGCCCAGAGCGGTCATCTAGACGACGTTGACTACCTCCTTGCCATCCACATCGGCCTGGGGCACCCGACGGGCGAGATCGTCGCCGGTGTCGAGGGGATCCTCGCCGTCGCAAACTTCGACGCCACATTCACGGGCGAACCAGCCCACGCCGGCGGCCACCCAGACCGGGGTCGGAACGCGGTACAAGCGATGGCCACCGCCGTCCAGAACCTCTATGCGATCCCACGACACGGCGATAGCGCGACGCGAGTCAATGCCGGCGACGTCGGCGGGGGATCGGCCTCGAACGTCATCCCCGAGAACGCCTACATCCGTGGCGAAGTCCGCGGTGAGACGACCGACGGGAAAGCCTACATGCGTGAACACGCGGCGGACGTTCTCGAATCGGCCGCGGCGATGCACGACTGTGACGTGGACCTCGAATGGACTGGCGACGCACCGAGTGCCGACCCTGACGCGGCGATCCGCGACCTCGTGTTTGGGGCCGCCGGCGAGGTGCCGGGAGTCGAACACAGGCTTCAATCCGACGATCTCGGTGGGAGCGAGGACGCGACTTACCTCATGCGACGCGTCCAAGACCAGGGTGGGAAAGCGACGTTCGTCGGGATCGGGACCGACCACCCCAGCGGGCATCACACGGCGACGTTCGACATCGACGAGGCGTCGATCGGCATCGGTATCGACGTCCTGGGGCAGGCGATCGAGCAGATCGCCGAGCAGCGACCGTAAGACGGATCCCAAGGGTCCTCTTCGGTCCCTGGCCCTCGCTTGGAGTCAGTCTACGTACTGGAGACGACAGGATGCTCGACTGGCACGTCGGTGCAGGTATCGTGAGAAAAGTCCGTTGCGTCGCCGGCTGCAAGGGTCCGGCGCTCAGTACTTCGGATCCGCGCCTGTCGTCGCGTACACCCGGTCGAGAATAGCGTCGCGCTGCTCTGTCCACGCAGCGAACGCGTCGGGCGAGTCCGGATACGTTTCGTAGTGGTCGAGCAGGTCGTCGGCGTGTGCTTTCGTTCGATAGAGGTCGATGATCGTGCCCCAGTGACCGAAGCTCTTCAGGGCCGTCTTGAGCTTGAGCGACAGTGTGAGATCCGCAGAGCCGGAGTACAGGGCCTCGGAGAGCGCACTGACCGGGAGCCCGGCAAGCATGCCCGTGAGATCGTCGATGTCGTAGGCGGTCGTGAAGATGTTGTAGACGTCCAGAGCAGCGTACCGTGCCCCGAAGTGATCCATCACGCGCTCGTTGTACTCCCACAGCGCAGCTTCGCTGACGTCGCCGTCCGCGATCGCCTCGACGGCCTGTTCGGCGGCGTATTGGCCAGCGTAGGCAGCACCCGCGATACCCCCGCCAGTGGTGGGGTTGACGTGGCCAGCGGCGTCGCCCACGGCCATGAAGCCGGGCGCGACCGCCGAGTCGTAGGGCCGGCGAGTCGGGAGTGCCGCCCCGAGTTTGTCCTCGACGGTTGCGCCCTCGAATTCCTCGCGTTCCTGAAGGTCGCGTTTGAGCGCGTCGACGAGTTCCATGGGGTCCTCGTTCATCTGAAAGCCCAGGCCGGCGTTGATCTCGGTTTCGGTCCGCGGGAAATACCAGACGTAGCCGGCCGAGCGCTCGGTCGGCTTGAACACCAGCGCATCGTCCCACTCGACTGGCTCCTCGACCTCGACGATCTCACGGTAAGCTGAGCAAAACTGCGAATACGTGACGTTCGTATCGAAGGTCCCATCGTCCAGATCGGCCTCGTCCTGGAGAGTCGACAGCGCCCCGGCGGCGTCGATGACGACGTCGGCCTCGTAAGTCTTCGCGTCGCCGTCCTGGACGGCCTCCAGCCCCTCGACGGCTCCGTTCTGGAGGACATCCGTGACGACGGTATCGAAGTGGATGTCTACGCCTGCATCCTGGGCGCCATCGATGAGTCTGCGCCCGTACTCAAAGCGGTCGATGACGGCGAGGTCACCCGGAATCGGAATTTCGAGAACCGTGTCTTCGTCGGGGATCTCGAAGCGACCGTGATCGATGTCAGTGTTCGTAAACGCCGGTTCGATCTGTTCGCGCGGAATCGCCTCGGGGAACTGACTCGCGCCCTTCAGGGCGTCGCCACAGGCGATGTGCCCCGCTTCGTCTTCGGGCTTGCGTTCGAGTATCGCCACATCTAGTCCCGCGTTGGCGACCGTCGCCGCGGCATAACAGCCGGCCGTCCCGGCCCCAGCGACGACGACGTCGTACTCGGTAGTGGTCATGCCCCTCGCTCAGCACCGAGCGGGGTTAATTCTTTGCGCTTGCCCGCCGGTTGTGTCCGCTCGAACAGGTCACAACAGTGAATAAAGAGTTTTGTCGAGGTCATCCCAACGAGTGGGCATGACAGAGTATACCGTCGAATTCGTGGGGACGGGCGAGACTATTCAGGTTGCAGACACGGACACGATCTTGAGCCAGTGTCTCGAAGACGGCATCGCCCAGGAGTATTCGTGCCGGGTCGGGATGTGTCTTGCCTGTACCGCCGAGATCGTCGAAGGCGAAGTCACCCAGCCGGCGGCACGCGGTCTGACCGAGGAAGAAAAAGAATCCTACGCGTTGACCTGCATGGCGCGGCCGGAGTCGGATCTGAAACTCGACCGCGGGAAGTATCCGCCGAGTATCGAGGCCAAGGCGGCGGCCGCGAGTGATCCGGGCCAAGACGCAGCGGCCGACGATTGAGAGGGCCTCGACCCACTGCGAGAGATCAGTCTAGTTTTGCGGCCGTGTCGCGAACGAGTCCGTCGATGAGTTCGGGCGTCGTCGGATGGTAAGCCCGATCGGGAATGTCCCTGACGTCTAGATCCATCTCGACGGCCAGTTGCATCGTCTTTGCCATCACGTCTGCGTGGTAGTGCAGGCCCTGATAGCCCAGGACGGTGCCGTCCGTGCCGACCACGAGGCGGGCGAGGCCGTCGGCGACGTTCTTGGTCTTGAACACACCGTCGCTGGATGCATCCCGGGTGGCAGTAACGTAGTCCAGACCGGCGGCTTGGGCCGACTCGACTGAGTGTCCGACCCGGGCAAACGGCAACACTCCAAGTCCCGAGAAGATAACGTGGTGGTGGACGTTCTCGTAGGCCGAAAGGGCCTCGCCTGCACGGTGTCGCCGGATATTCTCGGCCGCCGTGAAGCCTTCTTCTTTGGCGACGTGCAGGATCGGCTCGCGGCCGTTGACATCTCCGACGACGAAGACGCGATCGTCACCGGCGGCCTGCATCGTGTCCCGGACCCAGCCGTCGTCGGGTTCGAGTGCGGTGTGCTCGATGCCGAGACGCTCGATGGCCGGCTCCCGGCCGGTGAAGGCGTACAGATCGTCCGCCTCGATCGTTCGGGTCTCGCCGTCGGTGGCGACCTCCATGCGAACCCCGTCTGTGGTCGATTCGACCGCGGTGGCATCAGCGTCGACGAGTACGTCGACGTCGAAGTGCTCGCGATAGTAGGCAAGCAGTTCCGCACCGAAGGGCTCGTCCGCCTCACGGAGGACGTCGGGGAGCGCTTCGACGACGGTGAGATCCATATCGGCAGCCTCAGTTAGGTACGGAATGAGTTCCAGACCGATGTAACCCAGCCCGAGAGCGATCCCCGAATCGGGGAACTCGGTGCTGTCGAGGACGTCCGCACTCGTCTTGACGGGCACGTCTTCGATACCCGGGATCGGCGGAATTGCCACGTTCGAGCCAGTGGCGATCACGACGTAATCCGGTTCGAGTCGTCGGCCGTCGACCTCGAGAACGCGATCGTCGACGAAGTGGGCGGTGTCCCGAATGAACTCGACGTTGTCGCGCTCGGCCAGTGTAGCGATACTCTCCCGGCGGTGCTGTGACCAACTCGACGTGTGCTCGTTTTTCCGCTCGACGACAGCCTCCAGGTCGACGTCGGGGGCGTCCCCGACGAGTCGGGGGTCGTGTTGTGCACTGAAGCGGTGTTCAGCCGCCGAAAGGACCTCTTTTGAGGGCATACAGCCGCGCAGAATGCAAAGCCCGCCACCTGGGTCGCCGTCGTCGATCAACGTCAGTTCGACGTCGGGCTCTGCAGCCAACTCATCGGCCACAGCCGAGCCAGCGCTGCCGTAGGCGCCGACAACGGCCACGTGTGTGGTCATACACGAACACAGGCTGGCGCGAAGAAAAACCGTTTGGACCGTGGGGGTGAGCCACACTCCTCGGGCGGACGAGCGTCGGCCGATGGGGGCAATACAGATTGCCGTCGACAGTGACCGAAAGGGCAGGCCATATATGCCCTGGGTCCGTACACATGGGTGATCACTGGTGTCACTCGTTCGGCCCGCGAGATGGCCCCGTCACCGCCCACAACTATGACGAGCCGCGTATACCGACTCCATTCGACACTCGAACTGCCACTTGAAGACGTCTACGACCACTTCGAGGACCCGGATTTACCGGCCGAAATCGAAGACGTAGACATCACCCGACGAAACAACACACTCATCCTGAGTGCTGTCGCCACCGACGGCGAAATCAGCAAGTACACCCCGACCGCTCAGTTGAAAGCGAGTGTGACCGAAAATCGCGTCTACGAAGAGGAGCCCGAGCCACCCCACGGCGGGAGTGGAGGTGGCCAGTGGGGCGCGCTCACCGAAGAGGAAGAAGAAGAGATCGAGTCGGAACTCGTCGAGTACGCCTGCTTCAAGGGCGATCGGGAGACCGTTCTCCAGAACACGAGCGTCCAGTTCCCGATGTTCAAGGTCCTCTGTGACATCGCCGAAATCGCGGAGAAAGGGACCTTGACCGCGATCATCGCGATCGACGACACCTTAGAAGCCGTCCAGATCGTCGACGGCGAACGCCGCCCGGCCTCGATCGGCGTCACCGAAGACCCAGCCGACGACCAGGGCGAAGACGGCGTCGACTGGCGGGACAACGACTTTATCGCCTGAGAAGCGCTTCCGCAGCGGCCTTCGAAAGACTCAACTGCCGGCTAATTATATCTAATTACACTCATGGCGAGCGAAGCCGACTTCCCCGCGTACCTCGACGTCGAGTACGACGATGGCGACGGCGAGGAGCCTGGCGATTATCCAAGCATCGAGCACAAAATCGAGAAGGCAATCGAGGTCACGAAGACCGGCCTCGAACAGTACGACAATCCGGTCGTGATGTGGACCGGCGGCAAAGACTCGACGCTGACGCTTTACTTCGTCAAGGAGGTCGCCGACCGCTTCGATCTGGAAGTCCCCCCGGTCGTCTTTATCGACCACTACCAGCACTTCGACGAGCTCATCGAGTTCGTCAACCACTGGGCTGACGAGTGGGATCTCGAAGTCATCTGGGCTCGAAACACCGACGTCGGCGAGTACGTCGACGAAAACGGGCTCGAACCCGGCGACGACATCCCCGTCGACGCCCTCAGCGAGCACAACCAGCACCACATCCGGAACATCCTCGAATACGAGGACGAGACGTTCCCGTTCCTGCTCGACACCTACGTCGGCAACCACCTGCTGAAGACGGTTGCGCTCAACGATGCCATCGATGAACACGACGTCGACGGCATCCTCAGCGGCGTCCGCTGGGACGAACAAGAGGCCCGCGCCGACGAGACCTTCTTCAGCCCACGCCACGATCCCGACATCTACCCACCCCACGACCGTATCCAGCCGATCCTCCAGTTCGCCGAACCGGACGTCTGGGAGGCGTTCTGGCACTTTGCGGTCCCGGACACAGTCGAGGAGTACCCCGACGACGGCTACGTCCCGCAGGGCCAGGACGACCTGCCCGACGGTGTACAGAAAGAGGACGTCCCGGTCAGTCCGAAGTACTTCGCCGGCTTCCGCTCGCTGGGGAGTCAGGTCAGTACTGACAAGTCCGCCGAGGAACCCGCGTGGCTCCAAGACATGGCCAACACGACCGAGCGTGCCGGCCGCGCCCAGGACAAAGAAGACCTGATGGAACGGCTGCGCGATCTGGGCTACATGTAAGGCCACCGGTTTAGATCGTCGGGTTGCTGGCTTTCGAGCCCAACCCCCCTCGCAGAAATCTGGATCGACAACACCCGGACGCGCCGTGTCCGGCAAAGCGCGCTCACGCAGGGCCGACTGACAGCGTGAGCAGTGACGGTCTGACGACCACACACTTTTCGTGTCGCCCCTGACCGTCCAGAATGGGACCGCTCGTCAACGGCGACGACAGTGAGTGGCCTGAAGCCGAGCGTGGCGAGACTCAAATCAGCGCACGTAACTCGGGGAGGTCGCTGGGGGCGAGCGCCTCGGCTGTAGTCTCTACGAGTTGCCCACCGAGAAACGCATCTGGCCGTATCACTACCACACTGGCAACGAAGAGGCGATCTGTGTCCTCGACGGCCAGGACACCCTCCGGCTCGATGGCACCCGCTACGACATCGAGGCCGGCGATTACGTCGCGCTGCCGTGGGGTGAAGCGAGTGCCCACCAGATGATCAACGACAGCGAGAGTTCCCTGGGATAGCTCGTCGTCTCGGCGACAGCCGACCCGGACGTGATGGGCCATCCGGACGTCGAGAAGGGTGGTGCCACCGTCGATGGCCCGCCTAGGGCGATCCCGGAACCCGGATGATCAGCGAGTTCTTCGACCGCGAACGCGGTCGGGCTCTGAAACGAGGAGGAAGGCGACGAGACGGCACGAACAGTCGCGTTACTTCCGGCTGGCGTCCCGAATCGGCACCCACCACACCGGATCGACTATCGGGATTCGACGAGGGCCGTCTCGGTGACGGCACCCGATTCGTCGACCGTCACGTCGAGACGGTCGGTGCCTTGCTCGATGTGAACGGATACCCGGAGCGGTTCGGTCGCGTCGATCGAAACGCTGTCGTCGCCCACGCAAAACGGGAGCGTCCAGAACGGTACCTGGTCGATATCGACCCCGTGATCGGCCAGGAACGCAACGACAGCCGGATCGGCAAGCAACCGCAGGCCAACGGGCGTCCCGATGTCGACGCCACAATGCTGGCAGACGCTGATCGTCGCGACGTCGAGATACCAGTCGGGATCGGGCGTGACATGGGTCTCCATGCGACCACTGCAATGGGGGCAGACCCCGGCGGAAGCCAATGTGAAATCCCGCCAGAGCTGTCGTGAATACGCCAGAAACAACCCTTCTGGATCGCGAGATGCCCGTCCGCGCGGCGGAAAGTATCCGTAGTGAACGACGACCGAACACGCGGGGCAACTGATCTCGATGTGGCCGTCTTCGTAGGTCGCCCGAAGCGACGCGCCACAGTCCGGGCACGGCGTCTCAAGGTCACGTTCGATCGGAGACGGTGGTTCGCCAAAGCGCTCGTCAAAGAGGATATCTATCGCGCGCCCACCGGCTGGCCGCAGGCGATACTCCTCGTCGTCCTTCCGGACGAATCGGCCCAGCAGTTGCGTGAGGTGATAGTTGAATCGACCGCTGTCCTCGAAGTCGGCTGCCGACTGCAGTCGAGCAAAGGAGAGTGGCTGCTCGTTCCACAGCGCGAGTAAGATAGCGATGCGGTTCTCGTCGGCAAGCGTGCCAAAGGCGTCGGCGGCCCGATCGACAGTCATTGAGACCGCGTCCTCGACCATGCCCGAGGTAGCAGCCGAAGCTCCCTGAATGTACCTTCCCGATCCCACACAGAAAGAATCTTCACAACGACTGCACACAGCCCGCTCTCGTGAGAACTGTGTGGGCCATCTGGCTCGGGTACTGGGCCGAGTGATCGGTGAACGGGGCGGCTCACGGAAAGCGGTCAACCACCGGACAGAAACATAATTCAGAATATGTTTATTGGCATCCAGCGGTGACAGCAGAGACATGCACCATCCAGGCCCACCGCGGTTCACGACCGTCGGCGACGCTGTCGAACTGGCCCCACGAGACCCGGATCCGAACGAGTCCTACGAGTGGACTCTCCTCGACGCACCGGCCGAGAGTGACACAACCGTCGGCGACGGAGCAGTCGAGTACCTGCGACCCGACGTGCCGGGCGTCTATCGCGTCGAACTCGCGGCACCCGATGGCACACACCAGCTGACAGTCCGGACGTTCCCGGACGAACGAGAGCCCGCCCGCTTCGAGATCCCGGTCGAGGACTTCGAGACACCTGCTGAGGAAATCGATCGGGTCGGCGTCATCGGCCTGTTCAACGACCACCTTTGGGGACGCGACGAGGCGGTCCGTGAGGGGGATCGCTACGTCTTCGAGGCGCAACTCGAGCCGGGAGTCCACAACAGTACGTTCATCGTCAACGACGGCGAGGAACACCACCACCGGGAATTCACCGTCGAAGGACCGGGACGGCCGCGGATCTCGCTCGATGCCGTCCGGGACGGCGACGTATTCCGTATCGAGGCCAATGCTCGCCCACCGGCAGACAGTTCGACCGAGGCGTCGGCCCTCGATGTCGTGTTCTGCCTCGACGACCGCGCGGACCTCGAAGAGAGTGTCCTCGAGGTCGACGGGCAGACAGCCAAGCTCCCGGCGAGTGCGATCGACGAGCCGGTCGGCGTCCACGCCGTGGCACTCGATCAGCGCCACAGCGTCAGAGACACGGTAGTCGTCGGTGACGGCGGAGACACCATCGCTCACCCCAACGAGCCACCCGCCTGGGTCGAGACAGCGACGATCTACGAGATCTACGTCCGGGCGTTCGCTGGAGAACGCGTCCAGACGACGTTTTCGGCCCTCGAACGGCGACTCCCGTACATCGAATCACTCGGTGTGGATACCGTCTGGCTCACGCCGATCCTGGCCTCGCCAACCGAACACGGCTATCACATCACGGACTTCTTCGAAGTGGCAACGGACCTTGGCACCCGCGAGGAGTTCGAGTCGTTCGTGGCCGCCTGCCACGAGCGAGATATCAAGGTCGTGTTCGACCTCGTGATCAATCACGCTGACCACGAACATCCGGCGTTCGCACAGAGTGCAGCGGGTGTCCCCGAGTTCCGTGACTGGTTCGTCTGGAACGATCGAGCCGAGCCGGACGCCGACCGCTCGCGTGGGCCAGGCCCGGATGACATGCGCGCCCAACGGTATTTCAATTGGAGCAACATCCCGAACTTCAACTACGGCGAACCGGCGGTCCGATCGTTCCTGCTCGACGTCGTCGAGGAGTGGGCACCGCTTGTCGACGGGTTCCGCTGTGACGTCGCCTGGGGCGTCCCACACGGCTTTTGGAAAGAAGTCCGCGAGCGCGTCCACGAGATCGACCCGGAATTCCTCTTACTGGACGAGACGGTCCCAGTCCACGACCCGGACTATCACGACCTGGAGTTCGACCTCCACTACGGAACGGAAGTCTACAGTGCCCTCCGGCAGATCGGGAGCGGCGACGCGCCAGCGGGGGCACTCCTCGATGCCGTCGCTGACGCCGAACGCGCCGGGTTCCCCGACCAGGCCCTTCAGATGCGATACGTCGAGAATCACGACGAGGAGCGCTATCTCGCCGAATACGGCCGGGACAGCCTGCGCGGGGCCGTCGCCGCGACGTTCACCATGCCGGGCGTCCCGATGATCTACGCCGGACAGGAACGGGGCATGACCGACTCCCGGGGGCCGATCGAGTGGCAGTCCGGCGACACCGGGCTGACGAACGTCCACCGTCGACTCAGCAAGACTCGCTCGGAAACCCCGGCGCTGGAATCGGGGACCCTCGAACGAATCGAGTACCACACCGACACGGAGCAGGCGGTCGCGTTCGGACGCGCGACCGACGACCAGCGCGTGTTCGTCGCACTCCACTTTGGCCCAGGGACGGCGACAGTGAGACTCCCCGAAGGGATTGGCTCGACGGAACTGGTCACCGGAGCGCCAATCGAAGCGACCCCGAGAGACGACGGCGTGGCCGTTTCCGTCGCAGACGTCCTCGTCGTCGAGGCCACGGACTGAGCACTCGCGAGCACCCGCCATCGGCGGTCCCAGGAGGAACCGCTCGCAAGGAGAATGCGCGCCACGATCGGTCGTCTTCGGGTGAGATGGCGTTCGCTGTGCACAACGCTGTACGGAACCGATCACGTGACTGAACGAACGTAGCTGTCCGTTGCAGTCTCGACTCTCTATACCGCGGCCTGCTCGCCGTTGGGCGCTGACGTGGCGTCGACACGACGAGCAGGAAAGAACGTCTTATCGCTCTTCGGAGTCGAGCACCCGAATCTGATCTCCGCGGACGGTCACGGGAATCGGAACCGTCGCTTCGTAGAGTTCGACAGTCACCTGGTCTTTGCCTTCGTCGATTCGCTGGACTTGGGCCTTCTCGCCTTTGAACGGGCCGGCGACGAGTTCGACGATGTCGCTTTCGGCGATCCCTTCGACGTCCGGCTTCGGCGAGAGGAAGTGTTCGACCTCCGCGATGGAGGACTCGCCCTGCACGACGCCGTTGGCGTGGGGGATCTCGTCGAGGATGCGTTCGAACACCGAGGCGTCCTCGGCCTCGACCATGACGTAGGAAGTCAGCGAGTCCGGAGCGAGGGCTGCGTGGACCGCCTCTTCCTCGCGGTTGATGATCATGTCTGCGACGGTGCGTTCCTGGCTGGCGGTGGTCTTGACGGCGTAAATCCCCATCAGACACCACCCGGGAGTAACATCATGGCAACGAAGATGACGAATCCGAGCAGCCCGACCAGCAGGATGCCCGCGCCAGCGATCTTCGCGACCTGGCTAAACTCCTGCCAGGAGGGGGTACTCGCGAGCTTGAGCACCCGCACGTATGAGGTGAGATCGTACGGTACGTCCATAGCAGGTGCTATCCACTGATGGCTTTTCTATATTGTGGTGCGCGACGAAGAGTCAGCAGCAAGCTGACTGAAAGAGTACCACTCGCATGGAACGAGACACGCCCAGAAGAACACGGAGCGAGGCAGCAATTGGGCCGACGCACCGAAAAGCGACCGCGTGTATCGAGATGACTCCGAGCGATACTAGCGGTGGGTGTCGTCCGTCTCGCCGGTTTCGAACTGGTCGATAAGGTCCCTGAGATCGGCCGCTTGGCCGGAGAGGGTCTCGATGCGCTCCGAGACTTCCGTGATGGAGGCAGTCTGCTCTTGTGAGGCCCCGGCGACGTTCTCGGCTTCGGCGGCCGTCTCCTCGCTGATCGACCCGACTTCGTCGGCCATCGCGACCACTTCTTCGGTCGAAGCCGCCTGTTCGTCGGTCGCATCGCTGATCGCTTGGATACCGTCGTTTGCTTGTTCGATCTGGCGGACGATATCGGTCAGCGTCTCCGCGGCGTTGTCGACTGTCGCTTTCCCTGTCTGGACGCTCTCGTCCATCTCCCGGATGTCTGCCACCGTATCGGTTGTCCGAGACTGGACGGTATCGATCAGTGACTCGATGTCGTCGGTGGCTTCTTGGGTCTCTTCGGCGAGTGTCTTGATCTCGTTGGCCACAACCTCGAAGCCTTGGCCCGCATCACCGGCGCGATTGGCCTCGATCGCGGCGTTCAACGCGAGCATATTCGTCTGGTCGGCGATATCGTCGATCAGCGTCGTGACTTCGCCGATCCGGTCCATCTCCGCCGCCAGCGCCTCGACTTGCTCGATGGCCTCGGCGGATTTCCGTTCGATCGTCTCGATTTCCGCGGCTGCCTGCTGGGCGGACGTGCGGCCGGACTCACCAGCCTCGACGGCCCCCTTCGACTTGGCGGCCACTTCGTCCGTCGAGGAAGTAATCTCCTCGACCGTCGCCGAGAGATCGGTCATCTCCTGTGAGACTTGTTGGATGTTCTCGTTTTGTCGGTCGGCCCCTTCGGCGATCTGCTGGACCGATTGACTCACCTGTTCGCTGGCGGATTTGATCTCCCGGGCGCTCGCAGAGATCGTGTCCGTCGAGGAGTCGACAGTGCCGGCGAACGCTTCGATACGATCGATCGTCGTTTCCAGCTCGGCGATCATGTCGTTGAAGTTCTCGGCGATCTCGACCATCGCCTCGTACTCGCTGTCGGTCTCCATCCGCTGGGTGAGATCGCCCGCGGCTGCCCGGTTCATCACAGCACTGAACTGCGACGCCTTCGCTTCGAGCGCCGAAGCCATCGACTCGGCGTCGTCTCGGGCCTGCTCGACGTCAGTGATCAGCGCCTGGATGTCCGTCCCCATCTCTTCGAGGGCCGCTCCGAACTCACCGGGAACGTCCTCTTCGAGGACCGGATCGTCGAACCGCTTGTCTGCAAGCGCATCAGCCTGCTCGGCAGCCGTTCCCAGGTACGCCTGCATCGACGCGAACGAATCGTACAGCTGGCCCATCTCGTCGACGCGTGTCGTCTCCGGAAGCGTACTGTCGATCTTGCCGTTTGCGATGTCACCGGCCGTTTGGGCGACGGTCGCAAGCGACTGTGCAGTCCCGCGACCGATCGTCACCCCGACGAGGAGCAACGCGCCGACAGCCAACGCGACGAGTAACGCGATGTTCTGGGAGACGGCCGACTGCAGTGCGAACGCACGCTCAGCGGGGACGTGATAGAGGAGAGCCCAGTCGGTCCCGGTGATCGGCGTGTATGCCATGACGTACGTGCCTTCGTCCATCCCCGTTCCTGCGGAGACGCGTGCGTAGCCAGATGCACCGCCCAGAGCGGCGGTAATACTCTCAGAACCAGTGTTCCCGGTCGCTTCGTACTGGTCGAGTATCGATGCCTTGCGGTTGTCGAGGAGGATCGTACGATCGGCACTGAGGACTTTCACGTCCCCGGTCGCAAACGGCGAGGTGAATTCGTGAGAGCGCGCCTCCAGAGACACTGTAAGGACGACGGATTCAGTCTCACTGACCGGCTGGACGAACGCGATGACGTCCTGCCCATCGTGCTCGTATGGCCGGGACGTGTCTGTCGGCCCGGAGGCGACGACCGCACCACTGCTGTCGGTCCATGCCCCCTCGACGCTGGCGAGAGACGCCCCAGTCAGGTCGTCGTCGGTACTGGCGATCACCTCGCTATCGGCAGTCGTCACGTAGTGCAACGCCTGGATATCGGCCGGCAATCCGATAAGCTTCCCTTCGAGCCATCGCTGGTGGGCTGACGACGACAGTGAGTCCGACTGGTCGGCAAGCGAGTCCGCGAGGAACGACGTCGTCGACTGTTTGGTCGCGGCCCAGTCTGCGATCGAGCTGGCCTGGGAATCCGCGACGCCACGGATCTGTTCTTCGGTCTGAGCTTCGACGAGTCCGCCGGTCTGGAAGTGGATCGCCACCCCGCCGACGACGAGGACGGCGACCACACCGAGCAACAGCACACCGAACTTCGCCGCGTAGCGACGCCTGACGACACCCGGAAGCGCGCTCTCGATCGCCACCACGAATCGCTTGCGAAGGGAACTCATTGGTTACCTCCCGACCGGAAGAACTGGGATTGAAGCAGTTCCAAAGACTCGACCGTCCCGTCGGTAACGCGCTGAATCAGGTACGAACTCAACGGCTCCAGATTCGCCGTCAGGTCGACGCTACCGGACGCGCCCTGATAGTTGATCTCGCGCCCGGCATCAGTAAGCGATCTGAGGCGGTCGAAGTCGCCAACTGAGACGGTATGGCCCGTGCCACCGGAGACCGACCGGATCGTCTCGGCGATGGCCGGGCCGCTGGCGTCGTCGGCTTTCTCGGCGGCCCCAGCCATCAAGAACAACGCGTCGTAGGCGTTTGCGGCGTAAGATGCGAGCTCGTCGACGTCTGAAAGTCGCCGAACCAGATCGAAGTACCCGTCTGTCCGGTTCGAGGAAAGCGACGCGCTGTAGAAGCCATCGTAGGAGGCAGGTATGTCACTGCCGAACATGCCGGCCGAGAACACCCAGGGAACGTCGTAGTCAGTTTGGGCGTAGGCGTCGAGAATGCCACGCTCCTGTCCGGAGACACTGGTGAAGGCAACGGCGTCGGGGTCGTTTTCGAACACAGCCTCGATCGTGTCGCTGAACGAGTCTGCTCCCGGATCGTAGCGCACGTCCGCGACGATCGACGCATCGATCGCGTCTTGCAAGGACCCAGCGAGTCCCGAACCGAACGAATTGTCGATACTGAGCAAGGCGACCGAGCTCGCATCGATGTACAGCGGGCTGTCGACGACCTTCGCCATCACGGCAGCCTGCGTACCGTCGTTTGGCACAGTGCGGCCGAAGTACTTTCGCCCGTCAGCCTGACCGGCAGTCGACAGTTGTGGGGCGGTACTCGCGTAGCTGACCAGCATGACGTCGTCTCTGGCTGCTTTGGGCGCCAGTGCGATCGAGACGTCACTGACGAGCCCGCCGACGATACCGACGACCCCTCGATCCAGCAGTGACTGGTACTGGTCGGTCGCAACATCGACGTCGGCTTCCGTATCGAGGACAGTCAACGCGACTTCGTTGCCGTTGATGCCGCCGGCGTCGTTGATATCCTGGGCCGCCCGTTCGACCGTCCGCTTTGCATCGCTACCCAGCGCCTCGAGAGTGCCACTGAGCGGCGCTAGCGCACCGAACTCGACTGTGCCTCCCGATCCAGACGGGAGGCCCAGGCACCCACCGGTGGCCGCGAGCGCACCCAGGCCGGATAGTCGTCCGAGGTAGCCTCGTCTAGTCGTTCCCATACCGAGAGGACAGGAGTTTTTCAGTAAATACCCTTTGTCGCAAATATCACAAGTGATAACATTCCACACACCCACATGACAGGACAGCCAGCGAAAGCGAAGTGACGAGCCAAATCGAACTCACAACCGAATCGGGGCCGCCGTCTTCCCCGAGAAAGTTACTCCACGTAATCGATGTCGTCGCCCATCCGCTGGGCAGCCTTCTCGCGTTCGGCCTCGCTTTTGCCGTAAATCTGTGGACTCTCGACGCCCGTGACGACGATCATGGTCTCCATCTCGCCCTCGTAGTCGTGGTTGACGGAGGCACCCCAGATGATCCGCGCGTCGGGGTCGATCCGATCGTAGATCTCCTCGACGACGCCCTCTGCCTCTTCGATCGACATATCTGGCCCACCGACGACGTTGACCAGCGCGGAGTTGGCGCCGTCGAACTCGACGTCGAGCAGCGGCGAACGCAAGGCAGAACGGATCGAGTCTTGGGCCTTGTTGTCGCCGTCGGACTCCCCGAGGCCGATCATCGCGACGCCACCGTTCTCCATGATCGTGCGAACGTCGGCGAAGTCGACGTTGACCAGCCCGGGCTTGGTGATCAGTTCCGTCATGCCCTTCACCGAGCGCATCAGCACGCGGTCACAGATCTTGAACGCGTCCTGTAGGGGCATCGAGGGGGCGTAATCGAGCAGCCGATCGTTGGGCACGACGATGACCGTATCCGAGACCGAGCGCAACCGTTCCAGGCCGGCGTCGGCGTTGGCCCGCCGTCGCTCGCCTTCGGCGGTGAAAGGAATCGTGACGATCGAGATGGTGAGTGCGCCGGCCTCCTGGGCGGCCTGAGCGATGACGGGCGCTGCGCCCGTGCCGGTCCCGCCGCCCAGCCCGGCCGTGACGAACACCATGTCCGAGCCGTCGATCGACTGCTGGATGTCCTCCATGTTCTCCTGGGCGGCCTCTTCGCCGATCTTGGGGACCGAGCCCGCACCGCGGCCACCGGTACGCTTCTTGCCGATGAGGATCTTCGTGTCGGCCTTGACCTCGTCGGCCAGATGCTGGGCGTCGGTGTTGGCCGCGACGAGTTTCGCGCCATGGATGCCTTCTTCCATCATCCGCGTGACCGTGTTGCCGCCGGCACCGCCGGCGCCGACGACGGTGATCTTGGTTTCGAGATCTTCGACGACATCGGCCAGTTCCTCGTCGGTCATCTGTCCCGACGTGGAGACGTCTTCCGTCGTGGTCTCGCTTGTTCCGGGCGGGTCGTCTGCGGGGGGCTCCTCGCGGTCCTCCTCGGCGTCTTCCATAGCGTCGTCGATAATGGAGTCCATATTTAAGTGTCCCGTAGCAGTTCAATACTAATTATCTTTCCCATCGTGTCCGACGGGCGTCAGACGCCACGCGTGCCGAATTTCACCGGTTCAGGGGAAAAAGCTAGTCGGCGTCCCCGAAGGGGGAACTCCAGCTATCCGAAGTTCTCGACTTTCGCTTGGCCAGCGTCACCGCCTGCGGCCTCGATAGCGTCGGTCGCGACATCCAGGAAGTCCGCGAAGCCGTAGACGAACACCTGCTCGTCGCCACCCCCGGTAATTACTTCGGCGGCGACTGTGCCCACGGCGTCGTCTTCGGACAGAACAGAGACATCGACACCGCGATCGGCCAGAGCGGCCAATCGATCCTCGTGAATCGGTTCGTCGTCGCGATAGATCAGGGCCGCTTGCCCGCCGTCGTCGAGGGTTCGTTCGGCGATCCCGATGGCAGGCCCAACGCCGGGTCCCCCCGCGAGGAGGACGACGCGGTCCTCGCCCTCGTAGTAGGCACTCCCGAACGGGCCGGAGAGAGCGACCTCGTCACCAGCTTCGAGTGCGGCGATGTGGGGGCCGAGCGTCCCGTCGTCGTCGATCTCGACAGTGATCTCGACGGTCTCCGTGACGGTCGGCGAGGAGATGGTGTAGAACCGTGGCTCATCGGCAACCGACGGGAGCGAGAACTTGACGAACTGACCGGGAGCCGCGTCGAAATCGGCCGGGGTCGCGACATCGATTGTGACTGCGTCGGGACCGACTGTGCGGACGGCACTGACGGTCGTCGTGGTTCGATCCATGCGCGGGGGTACGGGTGGAGCCACCAATGCCATTTGGGGTAGCGGCACCCGAGAGCGGCAAAACGCCCCGCACACTGCAGGTTGCAGAAGGCTTTTTCTCGGTGGCGGGATAGGTCAAACCTACATGGAAAACGATCTCAATTGGGCCATCGGCGGGGAAGCCGGCGACGGGATCGACTCGACGGGCAAGATTTTCGCTCGGGCACTCTCCCGTGCGGGCCGGCACGTCTTCACCTCCAAGGACTTCGCCTCGCGCATCCGTGGAGGATATACGGCCTACAAGGTCCGAACAGGGGTCGAACGGGTCGAGAGTGTCGTCGATCGACTCGACATCCTGATCGCACTGACCGAGCGGACCATCGAGGAGAACCTCGACGAGCTCCGGGCGGGAAGTGTCGTCATCTACGACGGCGAGCAGACGACGATGGCCGACGTCGAGGTCCCCACGGAGATGATCGGACTGGAGGTCCCCCTGACGGCTCTGGCCGAGGAGGCAGGCGGGGCGATCATGCGCAACGTCGTCGCGCTTGGGGCCGCCTGCGAGGTCGCTGGGTTCCCCGTCGAGTACCTCGATGAGGCTCTGGTCAAGCGCTTCGGCGAGAAGGGTGAAGCCATCGTCGCCAACAACCGGGAAGCCGCGCGCCTGGGTCAAGAGTACGTCCGCGAGGAAACCGACTGCCCAAACCAGTTCAGCCTCGAAACGACCGACGAAGACTACGTCCTGCTCAACGGCGACGAGGCGATCGGTATGGCCGCTATCGCCGCCGGCTGTCGCTTCTATGCGGGCTATCCGATCACGCCCGCGACGGACATCATGGAGTACCTGACCGGCCGGATCGAAGCCTTCGGCGGCGCAGTCGTCCAGGCCGAAGACGAACTCTCGGCGATCAACATGGCCCTCGGTGCAGCCAGGGCTGGCGCACGAGCGATGACTGGCACCTCGGGGCCGGGGATCGACCTGATGAGCGAGACCTTCGGCCTCGTGGCCACCAGCGAGACGCCCCTCGTGATCGCCAACGTCATGCGCTCGGGTCCCTCAACGGGGATGCCGACGAAGCAAGAACAGGGTGACCTCAATGCGATGCTGTACGGTGGCCACGGCGAGATTCCACGCTTCGTCCTCGCGCCGACGACGATCGGCGAGTGTTTCGATAAGACAGTCGAGGCGTTCAACCTCGCCGAGAAGTACCAGCTCCCGGTGTATCTCACGGCAGACCTCTCGATGGCAGTCACCGAACAGACCTACCGACCCGAGCGCTTCGACATGGAGAGCGTCGAGATCGACCGCGGCAAGGTCGTCGATCCCGAGGAAGTCGAGGAGTGGCTCGACGAGAAAGGACGCTTCCGCGCTCACGCCGCGACCGAGGACGGGATCAGCCCGCGAGCCCTCCCCGGGACGCCCGAGGCGGCACACATGACAACCGGGCTCGAACACGACGAACTCGGCCGCCGGACCGAGGAAGAGGACGTTCGCGTCGAACAGGTCCAGAAACGCCAGCGGAAGGTCGATACCGCCCGCGAACGCGAGGACTTCGACTACCGGGAGTTCGGCGATCCCGACGCCGACACGCTGGTGCTCTCATGGGGATCGAACGAGGGCGCGATGCGCGAGGCCCTCGAAATGCTCGACGACAGGGGGATCGACGTCCGGTTCCTCTCGGTGCCGTACATCTACCCGCGGCCCGATCTGACCGAGGCAGTCGAATCCGCCGAGACCATCATCGTCGTTGAGTGTAACGCGACCGGCCAATTCGCGGACTTGATCGAGCACGATACGCTATCGCGAGTCGAACGGGTCACGAAGTACACCGGCGTCCGGTTCATGGCCGACGAACTCGCCGACGAGATCGAAGCGGCGATCGACAACGAGGCTCCACCACAGGAGGTCCGACGATGAGTTCTGAGACACACTTCACTGACTTCAAATCCGACGAGCAGCCCACCTGGTGTCCCGGCTGCGGTGACTTCGGGACGATGAACGGCATGATGAAAGCCCTCGCCGAGACGGGTAACGACCCCGACAACACCTTCGTCGTCGCCGGGATCGGCTGTTCGGGCAAGATCGGGACGTACATGCACAGCTACGCGCTCCACGGCGTCCACGGCCGCGCCCTGCCGGTCGGGACGGGTGTGAAACTCGCCAATCCCGATCTGGAAGTGATGGTGGCCGGCGGGGACGGCGACGGCTACTCGATCGGCGTCGGCCACTTTATCCACGCCGTCCGGCGGAACATCGACATCACCTACGTCGTGATGGACAACCGCATCTACGGCCTGACGAAAGGCCAGGCCTCCCCGACCTCGCGGCAGGGCTTCGAGACCGCAACCTCGCCGGACGGTACCGTCGAACCGCCGGTCAATCCCCTCGCCCTCGCGCTGGCCGCCGGTGGGACGTTCATTGCCCAGTCGTTCTCCTCGGATTCCCAACGGCACGCTGATCTCGTCCAGCAGGCCATCGAACACGACGGCTTTGGGTTCGTCAACGTCTTCTCGCCCTGCGTGACGTTCAACGACGTCGACACCTACGACTACTTCCGGGACGCCATCGTCAATCTAGACGAGACGGGTCACGATCCCGGCAACTACCAGGCCGCTCGTGACAAGATCATGGATCCGGGCACCGAGCACATCGGCGTGCTCTATCAGGCCGAGGACAGCGTCCCCTTCAGTGACCGCGAAGGGATTGACTCAAACATGGCCGACATCCCCGATGGCGCGCCCGAACGCGCCGATCGACTGGTCCGAGAGTTCTACTGAGTCGGCCCGGTGTCGGTTGTCATCGGCCGTCGGGAATGGCCGAATGCGTACGCGACTGATCCGAGCAGTGCGGTGGTGAGTGCCCAGAAAGCGAAGATCGCCGGTGCATACATATCCCCGTAACTCCCGTACGGAGCCCACCCCACGGCGACCAACAGCGGTGAGAGTAAAATCACGCCGGTGAGTAGCCACTGTTCCGACCGCTGTTCGGTGAGTGCGAGCGGGACGAACAGCGTCGCCGTGACGACCGCAACCGCACTCCCGTACCCGCTCGCAATCGGTCCGAGTTGCCCGGCGACCAGCGGGGCCGCGATCAGCGCCACCACCGCGACGGCGACCCCCGACCGGACGAGCCACCGGGTATCAACGTCGACACCGAACCGACCCGTGAGCAAGGCATACTGGACCCCAATCAAGACAGCCGAGAGTGCGAGGATCGGAGCGAGGACGGACGCGCTCAACAGGAGCGTGAAGGTGGCCCCATCCAGTCCGAGTGCGAGCCCAGAAGCGACGCCCAGCCCGGCGATCACGCCGATGGAGGCCAAGATCCTCGTCTTCGAGGCGTCGGCCAATACAGCACGCAATCGGCCACGGAGCGCGAGACAGGCCGCGAGCAGGACCGTCGGAACGGCGACTGTTTCCGGGACAGCTGTGCCTTTCAGCTGTGCGACGTCGACGCTGACTGCGAGCTGAGCGGCGATACTGGTGAAGACACCCCTGTCCTCGGCGAACGCGAGATACCAACCCGGCGAGATGGTTCGCTCGAAAGAATCGCCGTACGTTCCATCCAACGCGATCGCTGTCTCGTTGAGTCGATGCTTCGCAGGTGCCCGGGCGAGTGTGTCTCCCACGGGACCGGTGATGACAAGCCGGTCAGCATTGACAGCGTACCAGCGACTGCCCTCACCCTGTGAGTGGAAATAATCGGCGACCAGGACGCCGCCGAGACTCCGATGTCCCATCCGCGGAACGTCGTAGGTCACGACGACAGCGTTGGCGCTCGTGTTTACCGACAGATTCCGCGGTTGGGCCTCGCCACGGTGACCGTGAAGTGCATTCTCGGCCGCCGACCACACGGCCGACCGGCTGACGTTCGCGTTCGCGCGCGGATCGAGTGTGACGGTCCAGTGTCCGTCCCCGTCCTCGTCGAGTTGGATCGTGACTGTTGAGGACTCGACGTCGCTGCCCGCGATCACGTCGTCGGTGCAGACGTCACAGAGCGGCTGGGGTGGTGGCCGTGGGGCAGCGACGAGCGTGATCGTCGCCAACAGGACAACCAGGAGGGTACCCACAGCCACGAGCCGGCCACGACGGGGATACATACGGAATAGAGGATAGCACGTTGGGAAAACCCTGCTGGTCGACTTGTTGTCTCAGCAGACACACGGCAGATTCATCAGGTCGGCCCTGAAACCGCGACTATGGTCAACGATGAGGGTCGTCACCTCGTCGCCGTCCTCGTCGCGGGCGGCATCGTCCTGACGTTCGCCTACAGCCTCTTCGTCGCGGGGATGCCACTGCTCTGGCTGAATCTCGTCTCCGTCCTCCTCGTGTTCTACCTCCTCTGGCGGTTCGTCCGCGCACACGAGCGCATCGCCGACGCACTCGAACAGCGGGAATGACAGCGACGGCGCTCACGCCCAGTCGTCCAGTCCCGTCTGGACGAGCGAGGACTCGATGCGCTCGAACCCGCGTTCGACCTCGCTTGCCTCGACCTCCCACTCGTCGGTGACGAACGCCCAGGCGGCGTCGAGGTCCGGTTCGAGGTCCGTCTCGAAAGCATAGGCGTCGGTGACGGCAGGATCGAGAAAGAGGTCGCGGATCCGATCGGCGTTCTCGACGTAGACATCCTCGCTCTCGCTGACGCCCCAGAGGTCGCCGTGCTCGCGGACGGCCTCGACAGCAGTCTTGGGGCCGTACCCGTGGACGCCCTCGTTGAAGTCCGTCCCACAGAGGAGAGCAACGTCGACCAGTTGCTCCCAAGAGAGGTCGTGTTCCTCCAAGGTGGTCTGAAAGTCCATCAGTTCGGGAGCGCCCGAACTCGTGAGTTGCCGAAGGGTCCGGGGTGCGCCAAAGAGGAGGGCGTCGTAGTCCTCGGTGCCGACGTAATCGACGTCGCCGTTGCGGGCCATGTGAGCAGCCTGTCCCTCGCCCTCCGCCGGCGCATCGACGACAGGCACGTCGAGCAACTCAAGAAGATCCCGTGTCGTCTCCAGGATGACATCGGTGAGGCGCTGGGTTCTGGACTCTAAGCGTGCGACCCTGACCGCATCACCTTCCTGGCGGGCCGCTTCGAGATCTTCTTCGTACTGTTGGCGCTGCTCGCGCCGGCGCTGTACCTCGTCGTCTTTCAGATCCGTGACGGCACCGTCGAACACCATCACGGGCGTGACTTCGTGCTCGAAGAACTTCGGCAATCCCTGGACGACGCCGACGAGGTTGGCGACTTCTTTGCCCTCGGTCGTCGTGTACACGTCGTCGTTCGTCCACTTGACCGTCGTCGTGAGGTAGCGATACAGCCAGTTGTGGGCGTCGACGGCGACGATCGAGCCAGCCAACTCCTCGAAAGCGATCGATTCGATGGCCGCGATGTCCCGGAGATCGGCGTTTCCCATCGCCGCCGATTAGGTACCACGCTGGTTTGAATCCCCCGTCGCTGGCTCGCCGTCCGCACCCGCGGGGGCGGGAACGATCGCTGGCGGGTCGGCCCCCTCCTGGGACTGTACGAACGCTCGCTGGCGCTCGCTCAACTCGCGGTCACGATAGATGGTGAGTCCGTCGCGATACCGTTGGCCGTCACGATCGGCGGCTGTCGAACAGACGAGTTCGGCAAGGCCCGTTCGCTCGCCGGTAAACGCGAGACCTGCCTTGTAGAAGGCTTCGTAGGCGATCGGATTGTTGACGCCGGCACGTACTTCGTCGTAGCCGCGTTCGCTGGCACGAGCGACGACGTATCGGAGCAGCCTCGAACCGAGACCTTCGCCGCGGAGATCGTCCCGGACCGTCACGTACCGGACCCGGAGACAGTCTTCGTCGGTCCGATCGGCGTCGAACGCCACGGCGGCGACGATCACGCCATCGTCACGAACGACGGCTTTGCCCGTACTCGAAATGACGAACTTCCCCGCGTAGGCGAACCGTTCGTGGTCGAGATCGAGTGTCACATTGGCCGGGGGCCAGGCCAGGATTTCGGAGTCCACACCGGCGTGACGAACCGGCCGGTAAAGTGGCTGTCCCCGGATCGAAACGGGAACGCCCAAGTTGTGGGCCACAGTCGCTTGGGACATGGTGTCTGTCGCCGCCACACTCCGGAACCGCATCGATGTCTCCGCCGCGACAGCTATCCTCGCAGCAGGTGACCTGGTTGCGATCGCTGCGTTCGTCGTGATCGGAACAGTCGGCGCCCACCAGGGCTCGCTATCGAACGTTGCTGGCATGCTGGAAACGCTCGTCCCGTTTCTCGTCGGGTGGGTGCTGGCCGCGTTCCTGGGGAGTCTCTACACCGAAGACGCCCGGCGGTCGGTCCTCCGGGCAGTGTCCTGGACCATCCCTGCCTGGATTACGGCCGCACTTATCGCACAGGTACTCCGCTGGTCGCCGTTGACGCCGGATTCGTTCTCGGCGATTTTTCTGGCGGTCTCGATCGCAACGGGCCTGGTGCTGCTTGGACCCTGGCGTGGGATCGTTGCCTACTGGCTCAGCGACGGAACGTGGCACTAACTCGGACGCTCGCCCGAAATTTCGAAAACGGCACTACTCGTCAGCGATAGTCTTCGAGTGTGACTGCCACGGACGACTGTACCCAGGCCTTGTGATTCTCCCGGTCGTAAATGACGAACTCGTCGGAATCGAGACGGAGCGGTGCGTAGCGGTCGCCGGATTGGTGGCGCTGCATGTCGGCCGTATCGTCCGTAGGCTTTGCACTCATTGGTTTTCATGGTGGCGTTTAGCCACACGATGCCTCCTAATTATGTCTGGGCACGACAGACAAATAAAGGCCACTCCCACATTATCAAGGAGTATAATTTGATCGCCGACCAAAAGAGCGTGAAAAGAAAGCAGACAAATACACGAGATTCATATTCGCCGGATAGAGAGATACGTTCGGCACGCTGGTAAATTCAGTACGTAATACCAAGACAGAACGGGGAAAGTAGGCGAGACGCCTAACTGTGTGCCACGCCTCGAAAGCGTATGGCCGAGAGTGAAGCGCTGTTTCTCGAAAGTGAAGACGTATCGACTCTGGCGACACCGTCGGAATACATCGCGGCGGTTCGAGACGGCTACCGACAGCGCGGGGAGGGTGCGCCCGCCGAGCCACGGACGACGCTGCGGGCAGAGGACCCGCCGGGGATGCTAACTGGGTATCTGGCAGTTCTGCCCGATTCGGGCGTGATGGGTGGGTACACCTATGCGGCGGGGTTCGGTGAGCGTGACGCCCACTTCGTGCTCCCGGTATTCGACGCCGACTCCGGCGAACCCCTGGCTGTCTTCGACGGTGCCAGCCTGAATCCGCACAAGACAGGGGCAGTCGGAGCCGTCGGGATCGACGCCCTCGCCCGAGAGAATGCGACCCAGGTTGGTCTGTTCGGCAGTGGATCACAGGCCAGCGACCAGTTACGGGCCGCCGCCGCAGTCCGTGATCTAGAGCAGGTACACGTCTACTCTCCGACGCCGGCCCACCGCGAGGCCTTCGCCGAGGAGATGGGCAACGAACTCGATCCAGCGGTAAGAGCCGTCACGGAACCAAAGCAGGCAGTGGTCGACGCTGACATCGTCATTACGGCAACGCAGGCGAGCGAGCCGGTCTTCGACGGCGAGTGGCTAGAGCCCGGAACCCACGTCACGGCGATGGGCCAGTACCATCCCGAGAAACGCGAAATCGACGCACACACGGTCGCCAAAGCGACGTACGTTCCGGACCTGCGTGCCCGCCTCGAACAGGACGCCGGGGCATACCTGCAAGCCAAATCCGAAGGGGCGATCGACGAAGGCCACGTCCAGGCCGAGCTGGGGGATATCGTGGCCGGGAACGCGCCGGGCCGCACCAGCGATCGAGAGATCACTGTTTTCGACAGCGGCGGGACGGCGATCGAGACAGTCGCCGCCGCCGGACTACTCTACGAACGAGCCAGAAAAGCAGGGGTCGGCGAGTCGATCTCGTTCGCGCCGGCCAGCGACGCAATGTGATCAGAGATACGGTGCGAGGCCGAGTGCCTCGAGGAGGGTAAGGCCGCTTGCGAGCGCACCGAGAAGGTATCCTCCAATCACGCCCCCGTTCAACAGCGGCAATCCTGCGTGGGCACGGCCTTTCAGCACCATCCACAGCAGGACAGCCAGCCCGAGGAAGGTGCCGACCATCGCCGTAGCGGCCGGCAGTACGGTCGTGAATCCACCGATGCCGACCGTCGGGACCGACGCGGGCGCAAAGAAGGCCGCCGAAGCGACCAGTACCGTCGGGACTACGGCATCGCCCAGCCCGATGAACAACGCGTCGCGGTCGTCGAAAGAGGCATCCTCGGCGTCAGTGTCGCCGTCTTCACTGTTCTGCTGGGCGGTCTCGGTTTCTGCCGACTCGGTACCGTCCATCGGCCCGTCGTCATCGATGAACGAGTAGCCAAGCGTCGTCGGCGCGACCAGCACGACGGGGACGTTGAGGTCCATCACGCCCTCTGCGAGCGTCAGCATGTGCTCGGTGCCGTAGACGCTGATGGCGTCGTAGACCGCGAGCACGGTCAGCAAGACCAGCGCTGGCAAGACACCGAACGTGATGCCGAACAGACCGGCCGCGCCGGCACCCATTACCGCGCCGGCGATGTCGATAACCCACCACTCGGGATAGACGAGCAAGCCGCCGCCGATCGCGATTGCGCCCGCCCCCGCCAGAACGTGCACGCCACCGGCCACCGGGAGTGTCACGACTGGCGGGACCAGAATGGAGAAGACGAGCCAGGAGATGTACACCCCAGTGAGGACGATCAGCCCACGAATCGCCCACTCGCCGTTGTACCGAAACGCAGCGAGCATCACGCCAGTCATGACGAGAATCGCCAGGATGTACAACAGACTGTTCGTCGGATCCTGCGGGTCTTCGACGGGCTGGAGGCCAGCCCCTTTCAGCGGTTCGACCAGCGCCAGCGCACCGAGTTGGACAGCCAGAAAGATCCCGACGATGATAGAGACCGCCAGCCACAGCCCTGGATTCCGATCCATGTCACGGGGAAATCGCGGGGGCGGGAAAAGCGATTCCGTTCCGACCGGCAGTTTCGCTCGCCGCTCTCAACGAGCGTACAGCGTCTCACCGACGAGCGTGGGCGGATGGACGCTATCGCCGATCGTGACGGCGAGATACGGCTGTTCGACGGGGCCGAAAACATCCACGACGCGGCCGACTGTCTCCAAAGACTCGTCGATGACTTCCGTGCCAATGTCGGGATATGTCTCCTCTTCACACTGCAAGACAGCCACGCCCTGGGCCAGCCCCCGAACCTCGCCAGCCCGGCGCATCACTCACGGATCGCGGCGACGTAGGCCGCCACGGCCCCCAGGAGGTCGCTTTTGGTCGCGTCGTCAGCATCCTTGACGAGCACTCGTCCGCGAGTCTCGTACTCTCGTGGATAGGTCTTCTCGCGTTCGATCACCGCGTCGTACCCCACCTGCTGGACTGCCTGTGCAATCTCGTCGACTGTCGGCTCTGCGACCGCCAGATCCTCGGCGACGCGCCGGCCCTCGCTGCGCGTAAGTCGCACGTCCAGGGCCGCCGGCCAGATGACGTTCTCGACCATATCGGTTGGTCGTCGGCCCAGGGGTAAACGCCTTACTGGTCGCGCACACCCGATCCTTCGAACTCCGGGACCAGTCCGAACGCGTCGATCGGCTCGACCAACTGAGCCGCCGCGTCGAACGGATCGGCCTCGGCAGGTGAGCGATCCGGGCGCTCGACGCCGGCGTCCGCGAAGACGGTATCGAGAAACGCCGTCCGGAGCGACCGATTCTCGAAACAGCCGTGGAGGTAGGTGCCGAGGACCCGGCCGCTCGCAGCACTCTCGGGTTCGATCGGCCGCGGAACGTCCGCACGCACCGTCGTCTCTCCCATGTGGATCTCGTAGCCCGAAACCGACCCGCTGACTCCCGCGATCGGGTCGACACCCGTCGCCTCGTAGGTTGCGGCAGTCACGCGCTTCTCGGTCGAGAATTCGGTCTCGACGGGCAGTCGACCGAGGCCGGGAACCGTCCCCGTCGCAGTCGTGCTCTCGACGCCGACGTTGTGGAGGGCCTCGCCGAGTAGCTGGTATCCGCCACAGATGCCAACCATCGGCCCCTCGAAATCCTCGACGGCTTCTCCCAGACGGGCGTCCTGCAACGCGAGCAGGTCGTCGACGGTATTCTTTGTTCCCGGGAGGACGAGCGCGTCGGCGTCACCGATTCTGTCTCCGAGGGGCAGAAATGTGACACGGACGCCTGGCTCGCGAGCGAGCGGGGCCAGGTCGGCCACGTTCGAAAGGTGTGGTAATCGTGGGACGCCGATCGTCACCCGTCGCTCCGGTTCGAGCCCGTCACCGTCACCCCAGGTGCCGCGTTCGCCCGCCTCGGGCAGCGAGAGGCTGTCTTCCTCGGGCAACCCGGGATCGTCGTGGGGGAGGACAGCGACGACGGGCACGCCCGTCCGCTCTTCGATCGCCTCGATCCCGGAGGCGAGCAGGGAGCGATCGCCGCGGAACTTGGTGATCGCCAGGCCGGCCACGCGCTCCCGGAGATCGGCAGGGAGCAGTTCCAGCGTCCCGTAGAGGCTAGCGAAGACGCCGCCGCGTTCGATGTCGCCGACGAGCAAAATCTCGGCGTCCCCGAAGCGCGCGGTCTCGACGTTCGACAGGTCCCGATCCTGGAGGTTGATCTCGGCGATCGACCCAGCCCCTTCGGCGACGATCACGTCGTGGCGGGCAGCGAGTCGATCGTGGGCCTCGCGGGCGGCCCGGCGGGCGCGTGCCCAGTGCTCGTCGTAGTACGTCCCTGCCGAGAAGTGCCCGACTGCCTCGCCATCGATGATCAATTGGCTCTGGCCGCCCCCTCTCGGTTTGAGCAGGACGGGGTTGTGATCGGTCGTCGGCACGACGCCGGCCGCCCGCGCCTGGACGTACTGGGAGATGCCGATCTCGCCGTAGGCGTCGGGATCGCCTGCGGCTGGGTCGCTGTCACCTCTCTCCCCGATGGCGTCTGGTTTGAACCCCACGCGAGCGTTGTTGGACATGTTCTGGGCCTTGAACGGTGCGACGGAGATGCCCCGATTGGCCAGCCGTTGGCAGAGTCCGGCGACGATCGTGCTCTTGCCGACGTGACTGGCCGTCCCGGCGACGAGCAGCGTCACCGCCATGGCCAGCCCACCTCAGTCATCAGTACTCGGTCCCCTTCCGTGCCGGCTGGCCTGCCTCCAGCGGGTGGGCCTGCTTTTCGACGTGGCTGAGGAGGTCTGCCGCTCCTTCGAGGTACGCTGGGTACTCGTGGCCACCGGTCAAGACGAGTTCGAGGTCTTCGGGCGTGTCGTCGATCAGATCGAGCACGTCGTCGGGGTCGATCAACCCCCGGTTGGCGGCGTAGAGCACTTCGTCCAAAATCAGCATGTGGACGCCAGCAGTCGGCTCGCCGTCGAGCGCGAAGGCCGTCGTCTGTGCTCCGTCGGCATCGAGCGAAGTCGTCGGATCGCGCTCGGCCGTGGCCGCGACGATCTCCCGGGCGCGAGCGAGTGCAGCCCGTGCTCTGGCAGCGTGTTCGTCGTCGTCGGTGTCGTCCATGAAGCCGTGCCAGCCCACGTGGCCGGTGTTCTCGATGGTGTAGCCGGGGACCTGGGCGATCGCGTTGAACTCCCCGCGGACGCCCTCGACAGATGGCGTACCGCCCTTCATGAACTGGAGGACGTGAACGCGATAGCCGTGGCCGGCCGCGCGCAGACCCATCCCGAGGGCGGCCGTTGTCTTGCCTTTCCCGTCGCCCCACCACGCCTGGACCAGGCCGAATGCCTCGGGTGTGGCGGGTTCGATCGGCTCGGTGTCGGGCACCGCGTCTTGGTCGCTCGGCGCTGTCGGTTCGTCGGTCGTCGATGCCTCGTCTTCGGTAGTGTCTCGTGTCATCGTAATCGCTCCAGTAACGTATCGAACGCGCCACTCGCCGCGTGGACGTGGGCGTAGGTTCCCAGCGTCTCGTACTCGGTGAGTCCGTCCCGTCCGTCGGCGATACCCTCCCCGTCGACGGTGAACGCGAGGGTCGCATCGCTGTCGAGGCTGGCCCGCGAGTAGTGGAACTCGTGACCCCGCAGGGAATCGCCCGTATCGGCGGTCAGCGTCCGTCGATCGGCCGAGAGCTCGACGTGCCCAAGCGCCTGGTAGCGCTCGCACATTTCGACCGTTGCCGGGAGAATCCCCGACATATCGTGGCGTCTGCCGTCAGTCGTCCGCAACGAGTCCGCCAGCGCCATGAATCCGCCACACTCGCCGTAGATCGGTACTCCCTCGGTCGCCCGGTCAGCGAGGGCGGAAAGCGTCGGGCTCGCGGCCAGTTCCGCGGCGAATCGTTCGGGATACCCGCCAGGCAAGTAGATGGCGTCGGCCGGTGGGAGACCGTCGCCGGCTACCGGCGAGAACGTCACGAGATCGCCAGCGGTCGCCAGACGCTCCCGAACAGCGGGATAGACGAACCGAAACGCCCGATCCCGGGCGATGGCCACGCGTGGTTGGTCACCCAGCGCGGGACCGTCCTGCAGACCAGGAGCCGGAGCCGGCTCCTCTGCAATCGCTCGCAGGCGGTCCGTCCGAAGGTGTGTCGCTGCGTCGTCGAGCGCGTTCTCGTCGATCGGCGCTTCGTCCCCGAGGTGCAGTCCCAGGTGCCGATCGGGGATTTCCAGATCCGAGTCCGGTGGAATCCGACCGCAGTATTCGAGTTCCGCCGGCAGCGCCTCCCAAATTGCCTGCTCGTGGCTCCCGCCGTGGGCCTGCTGGGCGATCACCCCCGCGACGCGAACATCCAGGTCAGTTCGGGCAGCATACGTCCGGAAGCCAAGCGCCGTCGCCGCAACGCTCTCGGCCCCGGCACTGGCGTCCACGACGAGGACGACCGGCAGGTCTAGCGCGTCGGCCACGTCGGCGGTGCTAGATCGGTGCCCATCGTAGACGCCCATCACACCCTCGATCACGCAAACGTCGCCCTCGCCGCGGTGGTAGTTCCGTCGCAGTCCCTCCCTGCCTTCGAGCCAGGTGTCCAGCGTCCGGGACGGGCGATCGACCACGGTTTCGTGGTGGCTCGGATCGATGAAGTCCGGGCCGGCTTTGGCGGGTTGAACGGTCAGCCCCTCGCGCTGGAACGCCCGGATGATCGCCAGCGTCGCGACGGTCTTGCCGACGCTCGATGCCGTCCCGCCAACGACCAGGCCCGTCACGGCTCGAACACCTCCGCCCGGGCAGTTGTGGCTTGCCCGTGTTCGGCCGCTTGGACGCTTGCAGGCGGGTCGGTTTCCTCGTATCGCGACCGGAAACTCGCCGTGATCGCCGCCCGGACACAGGCTCGCGTGGCCCGCCCGACGGGCGTGGCGCTTCCCGTGTATTGTGTGGGCTCGCCCGCAGGGTCAGACGCGACGACGATCGCGTCGCTGGTCGTCCCGGTGAATCCGACCAGTTCCAGGAGCGTGGCCGTCCGGGCTTCGGCCGCGATCGCGACCAGATTGGCCATGCCGGCATCCGTCAGCGACCGCGTCGTGCCGACGACGAGATTGACTGTGCCGGGCTCGGGCGACTCGTCCGACCCGTCGACGGCCCCCACTTCGGCACGACGCTCGTCGGGTTCGAGTGGCAGCGTCGTGGGGTTCGAGAGCCCGACGGTCGCGAAGACGGTGACCGGACCGAGCCGCGCCCCGCTGGCGTGACGCTGATCGACGCCGGTCAGCAGGATCGGGCCAGCCGCCGCGTCGAAGTCAGCCCGGTCGAGGCGATCCTGAACGTCCGCCCGAATGTCGCCAGGGTCCCATCCCTTCGGTACCGTACAGTTGTATGCCGCTTCGGCCCGGCAGAACCCGCCGTCCCAACCCGTCGAGAGCCACCGCGTCTCGGGTCGAGCAAGTCGCAGGACGCCCTCCGATCGGGCTGTTTCGAAGTACTCAGACATCCGCAAACACCTCCAGCGTCCGGTCGGTCGCCGTTCGATCCCGAACAGCGATCCGGACGTGATTCGCCAACCCGCGGAACGTCCGTGCATCCCGAATCGCAACGTCGTACTCGCGGGCGGTCGACAGCACTGCATCGACACCCGGCTCGCCCACCTCGACCAGCAGAAACGGCGCACTCGACGGGCGGACATCGAACCGATCGTTCAAACCGTCACGCAGGCGGTCACGCTGCTCGCGAATCCGACGCCGCGTTTCCGCGACGAACCCCGACTGGCGCATGCAGTAGCGGCCGGTCGCCAGTGCCGGCACGCTCACGTTCCAGGGCCGCCGGGCGGCGACCATGGCCTCGCGCATCTCGCCGGTCGTCACGGCGAAGCCGGCCCGAATCCCAGGCAGGCCGAACAACTTCGTCAACGACCGGGCGACCGTGACGCCCGGTGTCCCGGCGAGGGAGGTCTGCTCCGTGAATCCGAGGAACGCTTCGTCGACCAGCAGGTGCGTCTCGGCCTCACGGCAACGCTTGGCGAACGCGAGTAGGTCGTCCCGCGCGTACAGCGTCCCCGTGGGGTTGTTCGGATTGCAGACGATCGCCAGCGCGTGGTCAGCTGGGTCAGCCGTTAGGATCTCGTCCTGAGTGAGGAACGTCGGCTCGGCGCCCTGCAATCTGACCTCGCGGGCGTAAGAACTGAAACTCGGAGCGGGCACGAGCACGGAATCGTCCGGGCCGACGGCAAGATCGATTGCCAGCCTGATCGCGGCCAGACCACCCGGCGTCGGGACGACGTTACTGGGTTGGCAATCGACGTACTCGGCGGCCGTCTCGCGATAGGCAGTCGGCGGTTCGACCGGGTAGCGTCGCGCATCTTCGAAGGCATCTCGGTAGACCCCTAGGAGGCCGTCCGGCGTTCGTGGATTGATGTTCTCACTCAGATCCAGCACGTCGGGGTCGTCACTGCTGCCGTGTTCGACGCGCTCTACGTCGCGTACGTGCGCTCGATCCATCTCAAATATCCCCCAGGAATCGATCGTAGAGTTGCTCGGTGCGATCCCGAATCGCTTGCAGTTCGACCCCGCGACGGCGGGCCAACGCGAGCGCGCCGCCCATCCCGACGCCCTCTTTGCCCTCGCCGGCGGCAAGTCGCTCGATGCCGGCGTGGCCACAGTCCCCCAGTTCCGGGTCGGTCACCGTGAGCGAGAGATCGAGCGCAGCGGCGGTTTCGCGGACGGTCGCCGTGGCGTCCGCGGCGACATAGGCCGTCGTCGCGAGTTCGAGACCGGCGTCGACCCCTGCGTGGCGGAGCAGCGCCGCGGCGGCAAGCAGCTGCGTCCCGCCCGCCAGTGTCACCGACGCCCCGGCCGACAGTGCGCCCTCGACCACACCCACAACGGCGGCCAGGACTGGACCCCCCTGCCGACGGACGGCCCGCTGGGGCTCGCCGGCCAGTTCGCCCGCCTCAATTCCGCTTGCGTCGAAACCGTCCCGAACGACGGCTCGTTTTCGTTCGAGCGGGTTCTCGGGCAACGACGAGGAGACTGACAGATCGACGCCAAGCGCCTGGGCGACCCCGAACGCGGTCGTCGTCCCGCCGGGGATCGTCTCGCCGACGTATACTCGGTCAGCAGTCTGTTCGGCGATCTTTTCGCCGACGGCCCTGGCACGCTCCCAGATCGCGTCTGCGTCCGGAACCGGTTCCGCCGTGCGCACGTCGCCGCCCGGGCGTTCGGCAACAGTCGTCGTGTCGATTCCGGGCGCGGTGGCGAGTCCGGCGTCGATCACCCTGGCGTCGAACCCAGCGAGTTCACGGACGGCCCGCGTCACCAGCGCCGGTGTAGGACAGCCGGACGGACTGACCGGGACGGCCGGCGCATCGACGACATTCCCCTCGATCAGGATCTCGGCGTCCGCCGTCGGCGTCACCGCCATCGCTTCGGGATCGGCCCCGGCCGCGCTAATCCCGTCGATCCGTGCGGTCTCGGTCGTCCCAGCGACGAGGACGAACGTCACGGAAGTACCTCCGATCGACGGAGCGCCTCTGCCACCTGCAGGTCTCGCACGTGGTTGACGTTGACCGCCAACCGCGGCGTCTCGAAGACGATTCGTCGATCCTGGTCGCCCGCCGCGATCACGTTCACGCCCGAGGGGGCGAGGTCCCGGCCGTCTGCCGGGACCGTCGTGTCGATCGTTACGCCGAGGCGTCGTTTCAGGGCCACTGGAACACAGGCTGTCATCGAAGTACCTTCATGGGAAGTTACCACAGCGTCGATCGTTTCGGCCGCGAGCAACGGCAGATCGGCGGCGACAGTCAACACCGGACGCCCAATCCGGTCGAGGGCGTACTGTAGGTCCGGGACGTAGCCGTCGCCAGGGGCATCGATCCGAGGTAGGGAGACATACTCGCGCGTCCGGGGCGCGTTCGGTGACGTGACGGCGTAGGCTCGATCGATCGAGCTTGCCGTGAGTGCGTCGGCGACGCGATCGACCAACGCTCGCCCGCCGATCTCGACGAGCGGTTTCTCGCCGCCGACATCCAGGCGGGTACCCCGACCGCCACACATCAGGAGAGCGTCCACGCGATCACCCCCGCGTGCAGCCCGACGAGGCGAGCAATCTCGGCAGTCGCACCCAGTACGTCCCCGTCGACGCCGCCAAGCGTCCGTCGAGCCCACAACACCATCGGCCCGACAGTCGCCACCGCCGTGAGGAGCGCGACGGCGGCCGCCGGCTCGGGCCACGTCAGGGCGGCCACAGGAAGGGCAACGACGACCGGCCCAGGAGCGTTCCGGGAATCGAGCCCGTCGGTAAACTGCGCGCCCAGGCCGTCGTGGGTAGCCGACCCGAAACAGGCCCCCAGTGCGACGGCACACTTCGCCCCGACTTCGGTAGCAACGACGACCAGCGCGACACGGGCCGGCAGTCCCGCCAGCTCGTAGCCGGCCGTCGTCAGTCCCACGAACACCAGTCCGACCGCCGCGAGCGCGCCGACACCGACAGTCGTGTCCGAAAGCACTTCGCGGCGGCGCTGACGGTCGCCGTGGACGACCGCCGCGTCGCCGAGATCCGCGATGCCGTCGAGGTGATTGATCCCGGTGAGGACGTATAGCCAGACGAGAAAACCGAACGCAGCGGTAGCGGGGAAGACCGGGACGAGCAGTGGGAGCGCCGCGAGGCCGCCGGTCAGATAACCGACCAGCGGGAACGTCGCCGGACGGGCGCGAAACGCGTGCCAGGCCGCCTCGTCGCGCCCGATCGGCAAGCGCGTCAGAAAGCCCAGCGCGCCCCGGAAGGCATCTAGCATCGTGCCACCCCCACTGCCATGGCAAAGAGGGACTCCGGAACGATCGGCACAGCCACGAGCAGCATGGACACGAGTCCCGCGATCGCCCCTGCAATCGCGACGACGGGAATCGCCGCCGTCGCCGTGTCGCCATCTGGAAGTTGTGCGTCCGGATGCAGTACGTACACGCCCGGTTTTTCGAGGCGGACATCGAGGACCACCGCGAGCGTGGCCATCGGCCAGCCGGAGTTGGGCGACGACGGCTGGGTCCGAAACTGGCGGGCGCGCCACAACGCGCCGGGTCTCCCGCCCGCTACCGCGAGTATCACCGCTGTCAGGCGCGCCGGAAGCCACATCACGATGTCGTCCAGCCGGGCGCTCGCCCAGCCGATCGGCTTCTCGTGATACCCCAGCATCGAGTCCAGCGTGTTGACGGCCTTCACCCAGACGGCCGCCGCGATACCGACTGACAGCGACAGCTGTGCCCCGACGACAAAGGCCAGCAACGGGCCAACGTAGCCGTCGGCGAGGTTCTCCGCGAGGCTCTCGACGGCACCGCTTCGAAGCTGAGGCGAAGAGAGGGGTTCCGGGTTTCGACCCACGAGGGCAGGAATGCGTTCGCGGGCTCGCCCCGGATGAGTCTCGGTGGCGTCGATCACCGCGCGTGCGCTCCCCAGCAAGCGACGCAAGCTGATCGAACTGAACAGGAGCAAGCCGGCGAGAACGGTGCCGACGACGCGAGGGAGCGCCGAGACTGCCAGCCAGGCGAGGGCCGCCACACTCACGGGAGCCAGCGTCGCGATGGCAAGACCGACAAGCCGTGGGCTCGGCCACCGCCGATCAAGCCCGGCGATCGCTCGCCCGAATATCGCGACAGGATGTATTGTCTCAGGCGGTTCCCCGATCACTGCATCGAGCAGCACGGCGAGGAGGACAGTGACCGGCGGCTCGACGCGGACGGGCAGCGTGCCGAGGGCAACCATCACGACCATCGACTCAGCGACGACGGGCGGCCGTGCCAGCGCCCAAGAGGGCGACGATCGACGCGATCACGCCGAATCCGGGGCCGCTGGTCGTCGTCGTGTCGGTCGTCGTCCCCATCGTCTGGTTGGACTTGAGCGTGACCGTGCCGTCCATGTCGAGCGTCTCGGTGGCCGTTGCCGTCGCCGTCGCAGTCGGCGTCACGTCGGCTTCACAGGTCGGTGTGGAGACCGACGCCGGATCGACGCTGATCGCGGCGGTCCCATCGGGGTGGAACGCCTCCGCCATCGGCTCGAGGGGCTGGGTCACGCGCGGCCCGGGCTGGCTGATGAAGTTATTGTCCACGAACAGGACCTGCTCTTCCTGAATCGCAGTCGTGCCGTTGATATCCGGCCCGGACGGCACTGACCGGCCTTCCGGGACGACGATCCAGTCGGGGTCTTGCTGGACGACGATCTCGTTGCTGATGATCCCGTACTCGCTGATATTCGCTGCGGCGGCAACGTTCTCCCCGCCCGCGGCGTCGATGACGTCTCCGATGAACGTCTGCGGGCCGGCCGTGTACCCACCACCCATCGCATAGAGGACTGTGGGCCGCTCAGCCCCACTGGTGGCGTTCCGATAGGCTCGGAGTGTCGCTTCCGTTCGGGCGCTAATCTCACGGGCGGTGTCGTATTCCCCGACGAGCCGGCCCGTCAAGCGAGTCTTCTCGACGACATCACTGATCGAGGCAGCCTGGTCGAACCGGTAGACGGTAAGGCCCGCATTGCGGAGTTGGGCAACCGCATCTTCGCTGACGATGTTCGGGGCGAGCACGAGGTCGGGTTCGAGACCAATGATCGTCTCCGTCTGTGGCTGTCCCTCTTGGCCGACGACGTTTTGCTTCTGAGCCGATCCGTCCAGGTAGCTGGTGTAGGGATTGACCGGCATCCCGACGACTTTCTCCTGGGCACCGATCTCCCACATCACCTGCGAGGCACTCGGGGCGAGCGTGACGACGCGCTCGGGCTCCTCCTCGATAGTCACTGTCGCGCCGTTAGCGTCGGTGACCTCGATGGGATACGTACAGTTGGCAGTCGTCTCGTTTCCACCGGCCTGACCGGCGACCGGACCAAAGGCCACTCCGCCCAGACTGGCGAGCAACACAACCGCGAGCAAGACACTACCGATAGTGCGCTTCATTGTACACCCGGCTGTGGGCTTGTTCAATAAATATTTACCTAATGCAACTCAACTTGCTCACAGATGCGGTTCGGCACACGCCTCCTGAGTTGGACAGTCGGGCTCGTCGCGACGTTGTTCACCGTTATCGTGGTGAGCGCTGCGATCGGCCCGGTCGCACTGGATCTACTGACGGTTGCCAAGGCGACACTCAACGCCGTTGGCGTCCCGTCGGGACTGGGTGTGGGCCTCGGCGAGAGTATGGTGGCCGGCGTCACGATCCCGTCGCCGACAGTCGACGTGAGCTATGCCTACCCCTTCTCGTTCGACGTTCCCGGAACGGCCGAGACGATCGTCCGGCAGGTGCGACTGCCTCGCATCGCGCTGGGCGCGGTCGTCGGCTTCGCGCTGGCGTCGGCCGGCGCGGTCATGCAAGGCTTTTTCCGGAATCCGATGGCCGATCCGTCGATTATCGGCGTCTCCTCGGGGGCCGCGCTGGGTGCCGTGGCGACGATCGCGTTCCCGGTCGCCGTGCCGCTTGGGCTCCAGACCGCCGCGTTCGTCGGCGCGCTCGTCGCCGCCTTTGTCGTCTACGCGATCGCAACCGAGAACGGCCGGACGCCCGTCGCGACGCTGTTGTTGGCGGGTGTCGCCATCCAGACGTTTCTCGGCGCGGTGATCTCCTATACGCTGCTGCAAGCCGGCGAGAGCCTCGATCGGGCCGTCTTCTGGTTGATGGGCCACCTCAACAACAGCACCTGGGCGAAAGTCGAGGTGACGCTCCCGTTGGCAGTGATCACGTTCCTCGGGTTGCTCACCTACGCACGGGATCTGAACGTCTTGATGCTCGGTGAAGAAGACGCACGAACGGTCGGCATCCCGGTCGAGCGGACCAAGCGTATCCTGCTGGCACTGTCGAGCATCGTCACCGCCGCGGCGGTCGCCGTCGCGGGCGTGATCGGCTTCGTCGGGTTGATCGTCCCACACGTGATGCGGCTGCTAGTCGGCCCGGATCATCGACTGCTGTTGCCGACGAGCGCACTCGCGGGCGCGACCTTCCTCGTCGCGACCGATACCGTCGCTCGGTCCGGCCCGGCGGAGTTACCGGTCGGGATCGTCACCGCCGCCCTGGGTGCCCCCTTCTTCCTGTATCTGCTGCGACGACGGGAGGTACACGAGCTATGAGCGAGCCACCACAGACGGAGCCGACGATCGTCCTCGAAGACATCTCCCTGTCGCTGGGTGCAGTAGATGTCCTCGAAAGTGTCTCACTGGCGGTCGAAAAAGGGCAGTTCCTCGGACTCGTCGGACCGAACGGAGCCGGCAAGACGACGCTGTTGCGGACACTCAACGGCGTTTTCGAACCGGACGAGGGACGCGTCAACCTCGACGGAGACCGGATCGATCGTCTCGATTCCCAGGCCGTCGCCCGCCGGGTCGCGACTGTCCCACAAGACACCTCGGTCGCCTTCGAGTTCACCGTCGAAGATGTCGTTCGAATGGGGCGGACACCGTACCGTTCGCGGACTGACATCGTCGCCGACGACGACGATCACGATGCCGTCGAGGACGCCCTGGCACGGACCGAGATGTGCGACCTGCGTGAGCGCCCGATCACCGAGGTCAGCGGCGGCGAGCGCCAACGCGCCTACGTCGCTCGCGCACTGGCCCAGGAGACCCCCGCGCTCGTGCTCGACGAACCGACCGCCAGTCTCGATATCAACCATCAGGTGCGGGTCCTAGAACTGGTCGAGGATCTCGTGGCAGGCGGAACGACCGCCGTCGCCGCGATTCACGATCTCGATTTGGCGGCTCGCTACTGCGATCGGCTGGCACTGCTTTCCGACGGGCAGCTCCAGGCCGTCGGCGACCCGGAAACGGTGTTGACCGACGACAATCTCCAGCCTGCCTTCGATACCCAGACCGCTGTCACGCCAGACGTCGTTACCGGCACACCGAACGTGACCGCCATCGCCGAGCCGGCGCGCGATCGAGGGACGCAGGTTCACGTCCTTGGATGCGGAGCGACGGCTGCCCGCGTCCTGACGAAGCTCTGGCAGGCCGGCTTCGAGGTGACTGTCGGCCCGCTTCCGAGTGGTGACGCCGCACTCTCGGTCGCTCGTGAACTCGGCATCGACGCAATCGAGACGCCACCGCTTTCGGGTCCCGACGAGCGCGCCCTGACAGACACACGGGAGTATTGCCGCCAAGCACGGGCGACTGTCCTGGCCGACCCCGTGATCGGCGCGGACGAACACGTTCTCGATCTCGCCGAAGCCAGCGACCGATCGATCTTCCTCGAGCGGCGGCCAGTAGCCGAGCGAAACCGGGCCGGCGAGGGGGCTCGACGGCGCTATCGGGACCTCAAGTCGGAAGCCACCACGGCCACAGTACACGGCCTCGTCCCGGCGATCACCGAGGCGACAACCGCCAAGGCGGTCCCGGCTGACGACTGATTAGGCTGGCGCTGCTCGGCGCCCGAACAGCCCCTTCAGAAGCATCGAGAGCACGACGTCGCCATGCTGGTTTGTGGTCGTCACGCGCAGGTCGACCCGGCCGCATTCGTCGTCGAACTCTTCGACGCCCACAACCTCGATCTCCGCGGTGAGTTCCTCGCCGGGCTCGACCGGTGTCGGCCAGCGGAGGTCGTCGACCCCCAGGCCAGCCCGAACCGCCGAATCTGCCAGCACGCCGTCGACGACGAGACGCATCGTCAGCGAGCCGGTGTGCCACCCGCTGGCGATCAGGCCGTCGAACATACCGCCCTCGGAGTGGCCTTCGACGTGCATCGGCAGCGGATCGAACTGTTCGGCAAAGGTGACGATCTCCTCGGCGCTGACAGTCCGTGGTCCCGCAGTCCAGCGGTCACCGACAGCAAAGTCCTCGAAGTACCGAGTCATCGAATGCAGTGACGAGACGGCAGCACAAAAGCGACTGGGCTCAGTTCGACTGCTCGTCGAGCCAATCCTGAAAGGCGGCTTGGCTCGTGACGTCGACAGTCCCGAGCATGCCCGAGTGACCGGCCCCGCAGAACTCAGCGCAGTAAAGCTGGTGTTTGCCGGTCTTGGTCGGCTCGGTGACCAGGTAGTTGGCTTGCTCGGGGAAGGCGTCCTGTTTCAGTCCCATCCCCGGCACGTGAAAGGAGTGCAACCAGTCTTTGGAGGTGACGTTGAGGCGCACTTCGCGGTCGACCGGGAGAACGAGCGTGCCCCCAGTTGTGACGTTGTGCTCGGGATACTCGAACGTCCAGGCGTACTTCTCGGCAACGACCTGGACTTCGAGTGTGTCCCCGTCGGCCTCGGCCGACTGCCCGGTCGTCGTGACGTGATCCTGAGCGAGGACACCGTAGGAGGCGACACCGACAAACAGCAACACGACCGCCGTCGCGACCGTCCAGGTGATCTCCAGACGGCGGTTTTCCCGCGTCGGCATGGCTTTCTCGACGTTCCCAGCACGGTATCGCCAGACCGTGTAGATGAGGATCCCTTCGACGAGCAGCGTGATCGGGATGGCGATCGCCAGCAGTTCGATATTGAGCCCCCAGATTAGCCCGTCCGTCGTCGAGGACCCCGATTGGGCCGCCACGGTGGGGACGAGTGTCGAAAGCCCCGCCAGCGTGAACGCGGCGACCAGCCCGGTTCGCGTCTCGCTCATATGCCTGCTTCGGGACAGCCAGTCATAAAGAGCGTTTATGCGGCGAATTTCGGTGATTCCTCCCGGCGTTCGAGCCGCGAATGGAGTGTAACCAGCGCTTGGGGCCGTTTGGCCGGCGGACAGCGGGCGACCGGTCGACTGGCAAACCCGACAAGTGTTGCAGCGGGGGGAAGCCTAAGTATCGCCCGGGACGGAACTGAAACGAGAACCAGTGTTACGGAACCGGATCGATGACGTCCCGCTGTCGACGCTGCTGGCCGGGACGATCGTCGGCGTCTATCTGCTCGTCATCGCGGGGGCAACAGCCTCAGTCGCCGACGCCGCCGCGACCTGTTCGACCTGGCCGGCCTGCCAGGCCCCCTCCGCCGAGTCGCCGGCGCTACTGGTCGCCTGGGGCCATCGGCTGTTGGCAGCAGTCGTCGGCGTCGCGGTCCTGCTGAGTGCGGTGGTGGGCTTGGGCCGTGTCTCGGATCGGCGGGTCCGGACCGCCCTCGTCGTCGCCGTCGTGCTCTTCCCGATCCAGATCGCGCTTGGGGCCGTGGTGACAGTCACTGGCGCGGCCGGGCTCTCGCCGGCCGTCCACCTCGGGGTAGCGATGACCATTTTCGGCTCGCTCGTGTTCGCGCTGGCCTGGCACCTCGAAGTCGCCTACGGCGATCCAGCCGACAGCGGAACAGCCCAACCCACGCCGACTCCAGCGCCCGACGAGGGGCCCGACAGTGGGACCCCGGATGTCGGAGTCCAGAACGACCGGAGTCCCATCCACGAAGCGATCACGACCCTTCGCGCGTACATCAGTCTGACCAAACCGCGACTGATGTGGTTGCTCTGTCTCGTCGCTTCCGCCGGCATGGCGCTGGCAGCGGGGCCGGCATTGACGGTCGGGACGGTCCTGGCGACGTTGACTGGCGGTGTGCTTGCGATCGGCGCGAGCGGGACGTTCAACCACGTCCTCGAACGCGACCGGGACAAGCGAATGGAACGTACGTCGGATCGACCGGTCCCGACCGACCGGATCCCCATCCGGAACGCGGTGGCCTTCGGCGTCGCGCTGGCGGCGCTGTCGCTTGCCGTCTTCGCCTCGATCAACCTGCTTGCAGCTGCACTGGGCCTCTCGGCGATCCTCTTTTACAGCGTCGTCTACACGCTCTTGCTCAAACCTAACACGGTCCAGAATACGGTCATCGGCGGGTTCGCCGGCGCGCTTCCGGCACTGATCGGCTGGGTCGCCGTCACTGGGACGTTCGGCGTCCCCGGCCTCGCGCTGGCGGGGATCGTCTTTCTGTGGACGCCGGCACACTTCTACAACCTGGCGCTTGCCTACCGCGAGGACTACGAACGCGGTGGCTTCCCGATGATGCCCGTCGTCCGCGGCGAGACCGAGACCCGCAAGCACATCCTGCTGTACCTCGGGGCGACGCTGCTGGCCGCGAGCGGGCTCGCGGCGCTGGCGAATCTGGGCGTGATCTACGGCGCGACGGTCGCGACTGTCGGAGCCGTCTTCCTGTGGGCCGTCCTGCGATTGCACCGTGAGCGAACGAAAGCCGCGGCCTTCCGGGCCTTTCACGCCTCGAATGCCTTCCTCGGGGCTGCCCTGGTCGCGATCGTGATCGACACCCTGGCCGTATGAGCGCGGTCTCGTTCGGACACTCGCGAGTGGTGCCCTCGAAAGGAACGTTGCTGTGGGGTGCGTTGCTAATCAACACGGAGGCGCTCCTCCTGCTGGGATATCTCCTCGTCAGCGACTCCCAATTGCTGAACCTCGCAGCACTGCGGTTGTACGGCTACCCGTTCGTCTGGATCAACGTCTCGCTGTGGGCACTCGTCCGCGTCCGGCCGCCGACCGCTCCTCGCCGCCGACAACTGCTGGCAGGGACCCTGGCCGCCGGCTACTTCCTCGTGCTGGCGTTCCTGGGCGGACTCGTCTCGCTTGCAGGCTCGGGCGGCGTGAGTGTCTCGATCACCGCACTGTCGCTTCCACCCGGCTGGGGACCGGCACTTTCTATCGACGCGTTCGGCGTGCTGGTGACGTTGCTTCCGTTCAAGACGATCGGATATATTACGTTGTCGTACCTCGTATACACGACTGTCGTCGAAGCAGCCGGCATGCTGCCGGCCGTACTTGGACTGTTCTCGTGTGTCTCGTGCGTGTGGGCCGCCGTCGTTCTCCCGCTGACCGGTGCCATCGGCGGCACCTCGGCGATCGCTGGGTTCGTCTACGCCGGTGGCTACGATCTCTCGACAGCAATCTTCGTACTTGCCGTGGCGTTGCTGGCCTGGCGGCCGTCGGTATCGTCGCTGAATCGAATCGGCTTTCCCGGAGGCCGGAAGTGATCGAGACGTGACCGATGCAATCGTCGCCGAAAACGTGCGCCGCGCTTACGGCGACACTGTGGCGCTATCCGACGTGTCCCTGTCGCTGCCGGCCGGTGAGGTCTTCGCACTGGTCGGTCCGAACGGGGCCGGCAAAACCACGCTCGTCCGGTCGATCACGGGGACGACGGACTACGAGGGAACGATCGAGCTGTTTGGCGAGGATCCCCGATCGTTCGATCGATCGCGGCTCGGGTTGCTCCCCCAGGAGTTCACGCCCCACGAGCGCCTGCGTGCAAGAGAGTTGATTGCCTACTACGCCGGGCTGTACGACCAAGCACACCCACCAGGGCAGATTCTGACTGACGTCGGCCTCACCGACAGCGCGGGGGTTGCCTACGAGGATCTCTCCGGTGGCCAGCAACGCCGAGCCTGCGTGGGAACGGCCCTTGTCAACGATCCCGACCTCCTCATCCTGGACGAACCGACGACGGGGATCGACCCGGCTGGTCGCCGGCAACTGTGGACGCTGCTGGAAGAACTGGCCGAAACAGGGACGACCATCCTGTTTACCACGCACTACATGGCCGAGGCCGAGCGCCTGGCCGATCGGGTCGGATTATTAGCCGACGGTGAGTTGGTCGCAGTCGGGACGCCAGCCGCACTGATCGACGCCCATGGCGGCGAGACGCGACTGACCATCGAGACGACGCCAGCGCCGGAGGCCGTCGCGTTCGATCTCGAGTACCGGACGGCAGTGGCCGGGACCGAACTCGTCGTCTACGACGTCGGACCGACCGAAATCGGAACGGTCGTCGATACGCTGACGGCTACCGGTCTGGAGGCCGAGTCGCTGACCTGGAGTGAACCGACTCTCGCAGACGTGTATCTGGAACTCGCGGGCGAATCCATCGAGAGGGACCTGGGGCGAGGCGAGACAGCAACGCCGGAAAGGAGCGACCTCGACACAATCACGACGGAGGGATCGTCGTGAGCCGCCGAGGCCGGATCACGAGCGAAACGCGTGCGGCGGCGAAGTCGTTCCTACGCCGCCGGACGGCCGTGTTCTTTACGTTCCTGTTTCCACTCCTGATCGTCGTCATCTTCGGGGCCTTGGTCCAGACCCAACCCACCGGCGGCGGGCTGTTCACGGAAGCGCCGGCCTACTACGTGCCGGGCTATCTCGCGGTCGTCGTCCTCTTTACGCCGCTGTCGCGGGTCGGCAGCGAAGTCGCCCGCCACCGGGAGGGCAATCGCTTCGAGAAGCTGGCGACGACACCGCTCTCCCGCGGGGAGTGGCTGGCCGCCCAGACGCTGGTCAACGTCGCGATCATCGGGATTGCAGGGGCACTCGTCCTCGCCGTGATGGTCGCCGTGACGGGAGCCGAAATCGTCCTCTCGCCGCTGCTCGCGGTCTTTCTGGCACTCGGGGTCGCGCTGTTCTGTGCGGTCGGTGCGCTGATCGGGTCGCTCGCCGATTCACAGGACGGCGTGATTTCGGCGAGCAACGCCATCGCGATTCCGCTCTTGTTCCTCTCTGAGACGTTCGTTCCGCCGTATCTGCTGCCGGAGTGGTTCCGTCCGTTGCTGGACCTCTCGCCGCTTTCGTACTTCTCGCGGGGCGTCCGAGCGGTCGTAACTGATACCGGCCCGTCGGCCGAGGGGACCGTCGTCGCAGCCTGGCCCTCGGGACCCGATCCGCTGTTCAATCTGGTCGTCCTCGCGGTGCTCGCTGTGGTCGCGTTCGCTATCGGGACGATCGCGTTACCCCGGACGGACTGATCACGTGTTCGAAGCGATCCACACACACAGAACGAGTCGAAGTCGTTTGCGCCAGCGTCGTCAGCTATCGAACGGAGTGTGCCCGTCTTGAGTTCATCGTGCAGCGGGACGGTTACCTGCCGACGATCGTCCTCGTTGGTCGGGTGTTCGTAATACAGTTGAGCGTGATCGCCAACTGTCCGCCGCCATTCGAAGCCGCCGACGTTGACGAGCACTTTCACGACGTCCATCCCGGAAAAAGTCCCCCGTCCCATCGCTAGTCGAGCACGTCCGGGGGGTCGCCGTCCCCAGTCGAATTGTCCGCAGGGTCAATTCCCGCCTCACGAAGTTCTGCGTCAGATGGTTCACGACCGATTTCGCCCTCATGGAGTGCGACTGCTTCGTCGAGGTTTTCTAATGCAGCCTCACGAGATGGGCCCTGTGTGGTGACACCCGATGCAACGTCCGTAGCGACCCACCAGTCGTCTTCACGCCACAGACGGATCTCTTCATCGTGAATGTCACCGTCCACGGTGGAGCTAGCCATGTCGGATGCATATACAGCGTCTGGCACAATAATTGTTGGCTCAGCGAAGGTCCGAAACTGGTCGCACAGTAGCGAGTGTTTCGAAGAGTACTCTGTGCACTGACGCCGAAAGTTAAGCCACTGGCGCGTGTGGCTCCGGACGCAATGACCGACGCTGAGGATTATCGGACCGAACGGGACAGTCTGGGGGCGGTTGAGGTACCGGCAGAGGCCTACTGGGGAGCACAGACCCAGCGGGCCATCGAGAACTTCCCGATCAGCGACCAGCGCTTCGGGCGGCGGTTCGTCCGGGCGCTGGGGATCGTCAAGAAAGCGTCCGCACAGGCCAATCGGGAGCTGGGGCTGCTGGACGATGAAACGGCCGGGCCGATCATCGAAGCCGCCCAGGAAGTCATCGCCGGCGACCACGACGACCAGTTCCCCGTCGACGTCTTCCAGACCGGCAGCGGGACGTCGACGAACATGAACGCAAACGAGGTGATCGCCAATCGCGCGACCGAGATCGCCGGCGGCGAGGTCGGTTCGAAGGAGATCCATCCCAACGATCACGTCAACTACGGCCAATCGAGCAACGACGTGATCCCGACGGCGATGCACGTCGCCGCCCTGGAAGCCGTCGAACGTGACCTCCTGCCAGCCTTAGAGACTCTCCGTGAGGAACTCGAAGTCAAGGAGACGGAATTCGACGACGTGGTCAAGACCGGGCGGACACACCTCCAGGATGCGACGCCGATCCGCCTGGGCCAGGAGTTCTCGGGCTATCGGACGCAGATCGAAAAAGGGATCGCCCGGGTCGAGAACGCAAGCGAGCGCGTAGAAGAACTCGCGCTGGGCGGGACCGCCGTCGGGACCGGGCTGAACACCCATCCCGAGTTTCCCGAACTGGCCGCGGAGTACATCGGCGAGGAGACGCTGCTCCCCTTCCGCGAGGCCGACAACCACTTCGAAGCCCAGGCCGCCCACGACGCGATGGCCGAGGCCCACGGCGCAGTCCGGACGGTCGCCGGCTCGCTGCACAAGATCGCCAACGACCTCCGGCTGCTGGCCTCGGGACCGCGCAACGGGATTGGGGAGATCGACCAGCCCGAGAACCAGCCCGGTTCCTCGATCATGCCGGGGAAGGTAAACCCCGTGGTCGCCGAGTCGGTCAACCAGGTCTACGCCCAGATCGTCGGCAACGACGCGACGGTCTCGACGGGCGCAGCCAACGGCCAGATCGATTTGAACCTCTACAAGCCCGTGATCGCGAAGAACTTCCTGGAGTCTGTACAATTGCTCACGACCGTCAGTGGAACCTTCGCCGAGAAATTCGTCGCGAAACTGGAAGCCGACCGCGACCATTGTGAACAGCGCGTCGAGCAAAGTATGGCGCTTGCGACGGCACTCAATCCCGCGATCGGCTACGACAAGGCCAGCGAGGTCGCCAAAGCGGCGATGACGTCCGGTAAAACGATCCGTGAGGTGGCCATCGAGAAGGGCTATCTCACCGCCGAACAAGCCGAGGAAGTACTCGATCCCGCTCGGATGACCGAGCGAGTCATTCTCGGGGAAGACTGACGCGACCGGACAAGCGATACGAACGGGCCTCACTGGATGGGGCGTGTCGTCCCGTTTTCATGTCTGGACCGGGCCGTCTCCACCCACGGGGGCTGTCGGACGGTGACAGTGCCGATCTGGGAGAATGTAAAGCGATAGCGAACGTGCTCGGTCGAGCCAGCCTGGACGGTCGTATAGCTCGCTGTGAGGTTCCGGACGAGACCGTCCGGCCTCACGTGTGCGCGGACGCTGTAATTTTCCATCATCGAGCCACCCAGTCCCGTCGCGTTTCGGCCGACGAGCCGATACATCGTTTTCCCTTCGACAGACACGCGATCGACGCGAACCGTCTCGACGGTCAAATACCGCTGGACGGCTGCAGTCGTCGACCTGACGAGCCGGTCGCGATTGGGGACGACAGGTGACCGATCGTACCGTGCTCGCCACCAGGAGTACGACTGCGCCCGGGCGAACTGGACGGAACCATTGGCGTACTGGCTGTATCTGGCGTAGAAGGCGTCTTTCGGATGGGTCAGAAACATCGTCGCGTCACGAGAAAAGCGCGTCTCGTTTTCGAGTGCGATCTCGTCGTACGTCTCTGCACTCGATGTGACGTTGCCAACCGTGCCGGTCCAGTTTCGCTCTGCCCGCCACCGGAACGATCGATTGGCCAGGACAGCCGCCTGGGCGTCGGCGAGTAGCCCGATATCGACGCGACCGTCAGCCCACACACCGGGCGCAACCGTCGCTCCGGGGCCGCTCTCGGGGGCCTCGTCGGGAACCGGAACCGGCGTGACCGTCGATGGGTCGGCGGCACCACCATCGATGGCGCTACACCCCGCTGTCGTCGCCACCACGACGACGAACAAAACACGCCATCGCATACCACGACCTGGGTGTGCCAGCTACAAAAACACGTGGAGACCGGCAACGAAGCGGACATCCATGGGGGCCCCGGACGGTAACAACGGAGCGTTTTTCCCCGCAGCCGTGTCACTGCCCGGTAATGACCGCCGAGTACGACTACGACGATCTGGGCCTGGTTGCCGGCCTCGAGATCCACCAGCAACTCGACACGGCGACGAAACTGTTCTGCAACTGCCCGACAGCCCTCCAGGAGCCGGAGGAATCGTCGAAAACGATCACGCGATACCTGCACCCGACGACGAGCGAGCTTGGCGAACTCGACGAGGCCGCACTCGAAGAGAGTCAGGTCGAACGCGAGTTCGAGTATCTCATGTACGATTCGACCTGTCTGGTCGAGGCCGACGACGAGCCACCGCATCGGGCCGACGAGGAGGCACTCGCGGTGTCGATGGAGATCGCCCAGTTGCTCGATATGAGTGTCGTCGATCAGCTTCACGTCATGCGGAAGCTCGTCATCGACGGCTCGAACACCTCGGGTTTCCAGCGGACGATGATGGTCGCGACCGACGGGGCGATCGAGACCAGCGAGGGGCCAGTGGGAATCGAGGATCTGATGCTCGAAGAGGAGAGCGCCCAGCGGGTCGAAGAGACCGAATCGGGCGTCCGCTACAGTCTGGATCGGCTCGGCATCCCCTTGGTCGAAATCGGGACCGAGCCGGACATTCGCTCGCCCCAGCAAGCCCAAGAGGCCGCCGAGCGCATCGGCATGCTGTTGCGCTCGACCGGCAAAGTCCGACGCGGACTGGGCACGATCCGCCAGGACGTCAACGTCTCGATCGCCGAGGGTGCCCGCGTCGAGATCAAAGGCGTCCAGAGCCTCGGCGACATCGAGGCGATCGTCCGCAACGAAGTCGGTCGACAGGCCGAACTGCTCGAGATCGCCGCGGAACTCGAAAACAGGGACGCCACGGTCGGCAATATCCAAGACGTCACGGGCGTGTTCACTGATACCGACAGCGGCGTCATCCAGGGCGCGCTCGACGAGGGGGCGACGTGTGGGCGGTCGCGCTGCCCGGCTTTGGCGGGCTCGTCGGCCGAGAGATCCAGCCGGATCGACGCCTCGGCACCGAATTCTCCGATCACGCCAAGCGACACGGGGCCGGGGGCATCTTCCACACGGACGAACTGCCCGCCTACGGCGTCACCGACAGCGAGGTCGAGGCACTCGCGGAGGCGGTCGGCCTCGATCCGACGGCCGTCGTCGGCGAGGACGCGACGGATGCAGTCGCCATCGTCGCCGACGAGCCCGAGATAGCCGAGCAGGCCATCGACGCGGTCGCAAAGCGAGCCGAGACCGCGATGGACGGCGTTCCCGAGGAGACCCGCGACGCCACGGAGGAGGCGACGACCCGCTACCTGCGCCCACTGCCCGGTGCGGCGCGGATGTACCCTGAAACGGACGTCCCGCCGGTCGAACCCGATCCGGCCGCCGTCGAGCCCCCCGAGTTGCTCACCGAGAAGACCGACCGCTACCAGGAGGAGTTCGACCTCGATGCCGGCCTGGCCGAACAGGTCGCTTACGGGGAGCGTTGGGCGCTGTTCGAGGAAGCCGTCGAGGGCGGCGTCGACGCCACGCTGGCCGCCCAGACGGTCGAGTCGACGATCACGGAGATCCGCCGAGACGGTGTGCCCGTCGAGCACCTCACCGACGACCACTTCCGTGAGGTCTTCGTGCTGCTGGCCGAGGACGAACTCGCCAAGGAAGGTGTCCCGGAGCTGCTGGCCGCACTTGCTGAGGACCCTGAGCTGAGCGCCAAAGCAGCAGCCCAACAGGAGGACCTCGGCAGTGCAGCCGAAGACGAGGTTCGGGAGGCGGTCGTCCGCGTCGTCGAACGCAACGCCGAGCAAGTCAGCGCGGAGGGAATGGGCGCTTTCTCCGGGCTGATGGGAGAGTGTATGGGTGAGTTGCGTGGGAAAGCCGACGGCGACGTGGTTAGTGACGTCCTCCGCGAAGAGATCGGAAAACGCGCCGAGTGAGATGTACCCCCTCGCCCACGCCATCATCTCGCTGGTCGTCGCCGTCGGGGCCGTCGCCGTCGGCGAAGCGACTGTCAATCCAGCGCTGGCCGTGGGCTACGGCGTGGCGCTTGGCGTGTTGATCGACCTCGACCACTTCCTGCTCTCGTGGGCCGTAGGCGACAGTCTGGCCCCGCTGAAGCGAGTCGCTCGGCGACCGTGGATCGCCGCGACAGACCCGGGCGCGATCTTCGAGGACAGTGATCTCGGTCCGTACCATCGACTCGTCAGTCACGTCGTCATCGCGGGGGCGATCAGTCCCGCGGTCTGGCTCGTGGTCGATCCCTTCCTCGGGACGCTCTCGGCGGTCGTGCTGTACGCACATCTTCTGGCTGATCTGGTCGCCGACCTGCGGACCTTCGAGACCGTCCGGCGGTAAGTAGGGGCAGTGCGGACACAGCTCCGTCGCCGTCGGTCACTGCTGGACGACGATACCCGCTCGGTTGAGATAGGCGTTGAACGTCTCGACGTCCCCGGTGACGATTTCGCCCAGGGTCGCCTGGTAGGGTGTGATCGAATAGGTGCCGCCTGGCGACTGTGGCTGTTGTGGATCGGGGACGAACGCGCGGCTGTCGTCGACGCCGACGATGGTGTGATACTCGACCGGCGAATCGCCGTAATAGAGGACGTACTCGTGTCGGGTGCTCGTGGCCTGGAAGCCGTTCGTCCAGGGCTGCTGGACAGTGCCGAGTTGCCCCTCCCGTTCGAGCCTGATCTCCACCTGTGGTTGGTAGGTCCAAACCCCCAGTCCGTCGAAGCGAATCCACTCGTGATAGGCCGACTCGGCCACCGACTCGTGGATATCGTTACGGGACGTCATTCGACGGCGTTTCTCCGGTTGCCCTATTAAGTGTCGGGGAGATCCCTCAACGGGACCGACTGCCGCCGACGGGCCATCACTCCTCGATTTGCTGCTGGGCACGCCGGAAGAGTCCCCTGAGCGTGCGTACCTCGCGGCCAGTCGGGTGTGCACGACCGAGCAGGCGACGCCACAGTCGCTGTGCCTTCGGGCGTTTCTCCTGGGGGTGGCCAACCGCCTCGAGGAAGTCGCTGAACTGCCCGTCGAGGCCGTCGATCGCCGGCTGGGCCGCGCGATCGATCGCGTCTGGATGCTGGGTTGCATCGACGGTTAGCTCACGCAGTTCGTACAACACGATCGTCGCGGCCTGGCCCAGATTCAAGACGGGATACGTCTCGCTGGCCGGAATCGAGCAGATCTGATCGACGGCGGCGAGTTCGTCGTTGGTGAAGCCGACGCGCTCGCGACCGAACATCACACAGACGTCACTGTCGACGCCCGCGAGGTCCGCAGCGAGTTCGGCCGGCGTCACGAACGGGTACCGGACGTGTTTGGCCGCGTCCTCGTTGGTGACTGCGGTCGTCGCGACGGTGTGATACTGTTCGATGAGGGCCTCGAATGTCACCACGTCGGCGTTCGGAAGGATATCTTCGCGGGCCTGGCCGGCGAAGCCGTAGGCCTCGCCGTCGGGATCGAGTTCGGGTGGATCGACCAGTTTGAGATCCGAGAGGCCGAAATTCTTCATCGCGCGGGCGATCGTCCCGACGTTGCCGGGCGTCTGAGCGTCGACGACAGCGACGGCGAGACTCATAGATCGACGTCCAAATCGAGGTCACCCAGGTCGACGTCTAAGGCCTCGCGCTCGGCCTCGTCCATCTCCTGGAGGTCGTCTTCGAGCCCCTGGATCTCGTGAGGATCGAACGCCGGCAGTTGCTCGGGTGCCTCCTCGACGTGATCGAGGCCGCTGTAGCCCGCGGGTGCCCGATTCCCGTCGTCGAACCACGCCTGGAAGCCGTTGGCCATCTCCCGGGTGCCAGCCAGCTCTTGGCCGCCCTCCTCGCGAAACCAGTACAGAAAGTCGCTCTCGTGGGCGTCACAGAGCAAGACTTCGCCCATCGGCTCGCCGTAGACGATCGCACCGGCGTTGCACTGCTCGATCGCAGCCTCGCCGTGTTCGATGTAGCAGGCGTCGCAGGGTTCGCCAACCAGCGCCGTCAGCCGGAGGATCCGTTCGCGTGCGTCCGGTGGCATCGCCGTCAATCGCTTGAGCATCCCCTCAGCGTCGAACACTGCGTCTTCGTCGAAGCGCCAGCCGCGTAACCCGATCGAAACCTTGGCCATAGGTCCGGTAATCGCCTGCCGGACTAAAAGAGCGCGCTGTCGGACACCACTCGGCTGACAGCCGTCGCCGGGGACCGATCGTTTTTCACGGCCCCGCCCGTCACCGCCCCCATGCACAATGTAGACGCCGCAGGCCTGGGAATCGGTGACGACTATCCACCCCGGATCATGGGCGTCCTCAACGTGAGTCAGGAATCGCCGTACAAACCCAGTGTCTTCGACGACGCGAGCGAGGCTGCCGCCTACGTCGAGGACATGATCAGCGAGGGGGCCGACATCATCGACGTCGGCCTCGAATCGGCCAACAAACGCCTAGACGTTCTCTCGGCCGAGGAGGAGCGTGATCGCCTCGATACGGCGATCGAAACGATCGAGGCCGTCAGCGGCGAGGCCGTCTTCTCCATCGAAACCCGGTACAGCGAGGTCGCCGACGAGGCACTCACCCGCGGGTTCGACATGGTCAACGACATCTGTGGCTTCGCCGATCCCGAGATGCCGGTCGTCTGTGAGACCCACGACGCCGCCGTCGTGAAGATGGCCAGCCCGCCCGACCTCGAACGCCCAGGTGCCGTCAGGGAAACAGACTGGGCACAGCGCTGCGATGAGGGATGGGGTGCCGACGCCGATTACGTCGATCAGGTCCACGAGGCACTCACACAGCACGGCTTCACGGAGAAGACGATCGTCGATCCAGCTTTCGGCGGCTGGAGTGACCGCCAGACGATCGAAGACGACCGCGAGACGTTCCGACGCCTCCGTGAGTTTCGAGACCTGGGCCGACCGATGCTGGTCTCGATCAATCGGAAGAACTTCCTCCGGGAGATCGCGGGCCGATCGACCGAGGAGGCGTTGCCGGTCAGCCTCGCGGCGACGGCGATGGCCGTCGAACGTGGCGCTCACATCATCCGTACCCACGATGTGGCAGAGACGCGCGATGCAGCGCTCGTCGGCCACGAACTGGGCGACAGCGCCGAGGCACGATAATGGACTTTTCGACGTGGGAGCCGGTCTACGAGGCGATCCTCGCGGACTTTGGGTACGATCGGGCGGCCGACGAGCGCGTACGGGACCTGCTTTCCTCGCTGTACCAGGCGACAGACGCCGAACCGTACGAACCCGAAGCTGCTGCCTTCGCGGGCCAGACGGTCGCCATTGCTGGGGCAGGCCCGTCGCTTTCGGCGGAACGCAAAGCGGTTCGAAGGGCAGATGCTATCGTCGCTGCCTCGACGGCCGCCGATCGACTGATTGAGGCCCAAACGAGCCCGGATGTCGTCGTGACGGACTTAGACAAGCATCCCGAGACAGTACGAGAGCTGACGAACTCGGGTACCCCAGTTGTCGTCCACGCCCACGGCGACAACACCGCCGCCATCAGAGAGGCCGTTCCCACGTTCGATTGTGAGTGGGTGCTACCGACAACCCAGGCCGAGCCGGTGGGTCCGGTCCGGAATTTCGGCGGGTTTACCGACGGCGATCGGGCAGCCTTTCTCGCCGACGCGCTCGGAGCCGACCGGCTTGTCTTTCCCGGGTGGGACTTCGACGACGAGACGGTCGATGCCGAAAAAGGGCGAAAACTCACCTGGGCCGAGCGGTTGCTGTACTGGCTCGAAGACCGTCGCGACGAGCACTTCGCCGTACTCGATGGGCGGCGAAACGCTATCGATACCAAAGCCCTACCACCGTAGTACTCTGGGCGAGGGCAGAACGCTACCGCTGGACCACATAGCCCACAGCAACGCCGAGAGTCCCGACGACGAACGGATACGCAAACCCGAACGCGGCCGATTCGACCAGATCGGGTTCGAGGAGGAGCGTCCCCAGACTCCACCCGACAGACAGCTCCACGACGAAGGACCCGGCGACAGCAAGTGGGAGATAGCCGATCGCCACTGCGACACCGAGGAGCGCGATTGTGACGTACTCGACGTCAGCTGTGATCGCCCGGTAGCCGAGCACTGCCCCAACAGCGACGAGCGCGACGAAGGGGATAGCAAAGTACACGAACGTGGGGACCGCCGTGCTTCCCTGTTCGAGAATGACGTTAAACCGCACCGTTTCCTGAAGGTTCGCCGACGTTATCGTTTCGATCCCGTCGACGAACTGGGCGTTGTAGAATATCACACCGATCCCCCGAAGCCGTTCACCGGTCGAACCAGCCCCCAACGACGCTGGGCCCAGATAGAACAGCAGGGCCATCAACCCGTAGCCGACCAGCCACGCGACGGCCCCAGCGACAACACCTGGGAGCAATGGCACGTCCCGTAGATCAGCCAGCCAATCGTCGGCGAGCAGATCGGCACCCCGACCGGTGGAATCGTTTCGCGACACACCAACAACTCACCGAAGACCGGGAAAAAACCTCCGGCCGTCAGTCCTCGCCAGGTTCGAAGTCCAGGGCCGCCGAGTTGATACAGTAGCGTTTGCCAGTCGGATCCGGGCCGTCCTCGAAGACGTGGCCCAGATGCCCGCCACACGCACCACAGAGCACTTCGGTTCGTTCCATCCCGTGACGGGTGTCCAGTTCCGTTTCGACGTTGCCGTCCTCGAGGACGTCGGTGAAACTCGGCCAGCCGTGACCGGAGTCGAACTGCGAATCGGTGTCGAACAGGGCCGTGCCACAACCGGCACACCGGAAGACGCCGTCGTCGTCGACGTCAAGGTACTCGCCGGTAAACTTCGGTTCGGTGCCGCGTTCCCGAAGGATGTGATACTCCTCTTCGGTCAACATCTCTTGCCACTCCTCGTCGGACGCCGGAACGTCACTCGATGCAGTCGTCGATTCGTCCATACTCGTACCTGGGCCTCCGTCGGTAAATGTCCACGGACCTGGCGGAAACCCACCGCATTGGAACCGGCTGAGAAGGGCCAATACAGGCGTGACCAACCGCTGAGACGCCGGCTCTGGGTCGACCGCTGTAGCGTCCCGGTGCGATAGTGACACCCGTGACGCCCCGAGGAACCTACAGCTGCCGGCGGAGCGTCGCCGCCGTTTCCGGCCCCACTCCAGTGACATCGCGCAGTTCGTGCTCCGAGGCGTCACGGATGCCGGCGACGCTGCCAAACCGTCCCAAAAGACGCGTCCGAAGTTCGGGGCCGACGCCTGGAACGTCGTCGAGTGCCGTCGACGCGTCGTCACGAAGCGTCTCGTGGTACTGTACCGCAAACCGGTGGGCCTCGTCACGGACGCGCTGGAGGAGGCGCAACTGCGGCGCATCGGTGTCCCATTCGTAGGTTCGCTCGGGCGTGATCAGACGCTCCTCGGCTTTCGCCAGGGCGACGGCGGGGACGTCCCATCCTGCAGCCTCGATCGCCTCGCGGGCCACAGCCAGTTGTCCCGCGCCGCCATCGATCAACAGGAGGTCGGGGTCCGGCCGGTCGTCGCGGCCATCGACGGCTCGCTTGGCTCGCCAGGTGAGCAGCTGCGCCATCGCCGCGTAATCGTCGTTGCCCTCGCCGAGGTTCCGACGGCGATAGTCGGGTTTCTCGGGTGCGCCGTCGAGAAAGCAGACGTCGCTGCCGACCACGCCCGACCCACCGGTGTGGCTCACGTCGAAGCCTTCGATTCGCTCGGCCGCGTCCAACCCAAGGGCCTCGGCGAGGGCTGTCGTCCCGTCCCGTTTGCCAATGTTCCGTCTGGCGTTTTTCAGTGCGAGGTCGACGAGCGTTGCCTCCCGGCCCGCCCCAGGAACGGTCACCTCGACGCCGGCCTCGGCTAGCCACGCAGTGACCTCTTGGTCTGTGAGTCGGTCCGAAAGGAGCAGGCGATCGGGCAAGGCACGTTCGGCGTAATACTGGGGAACGAACGCCGCCAGGACGTCCCCGCCGCGGCTGTCGGCTGGCGTCTCGACCTCGTGGCGCTCGCGATCGAGCAAGGACCCGTCGACGCTGTGCAAGCGGGCAACTACCGCCGACTCGCCTTCGAGGGAGACGGCGAGGACATCCGTCTTCACTCCCGTCTCACCTTCGACGACCCCACCGCCGCACTCGTGGAACGACTCGACGACCGACAGGCGATCCCGGAGATTCGCCGCCCGTTCGAAGGCCGCGGTCTCGGCTGCCCGATCCATCTCTTCGCGGATCGGCTCGGACAGCACACCCGTCTCCCCCCGGAAAAAACGGCGGACGGCATCGACGTCTGCACGGTAGGCTGCCATCTCGATTTCGCCCGTACAGGGAGCCGAACAGAGGCCGATATCGTAATCGAGACAGGGCCGATCCCGCCCGGCGTACTTGTGATCCGAACAGCCCCGCAGCCCGTAGGTCTCCCGGATCGCCTTGAGGACAGTTTCGAGCTGTCCCTTGTCGGTGAACGGGCCAAAGACGTCCGCGCCTGCAGCCGGATCGCGCGTGATCTCGATGCGCGGCGCTCGGTGGTCGGTCAACTGCACCAGCGGATAGGACTTATCGTCGCGCAGCCGGACGTTGTACCGGGGCTGATGGCGCTTGATCAGGTTCGCCTCCAAGAGCAGCGCCTGGGTCTCGGTGTCGGTGACGACGATATCGATATCCACGGCGCGTGCGACCATCTGCCGGATACGCTGACTCCGGGGGCCGCTCGGCGTGGCGCTGGGGTCGGACGCTGAGGAGCCGTCGCCACCTCGCTGGTCGGCGTACGACCGGACGCGATCCCGAAGGTCGACGGCTTTCCCGACGTAGAGAACGGTCCCGTCGGCTGCCTCGAACTGGTAGACGCCGGGCTTGGAGGGAAAATCGGCGGCCAGATCACCCACTGCGTCGGCGTCCATGTACCGGCAGTTGTCGCTTGAGCGTGTTGAACGTAGCGTCTGCGGTCGTGTGACCGCCTTGTTTCCCACCCCCACAGCGGCAGACCGAGAACGGTCCGCTCACTCGAAGGGGTTCAAAGAGCCACCGAGGAGCCCAGACGAGCGCTCGGCTGGTACGCCCTCGGGCAAGACTGCCGCCCGGACGCGTTCGACAGCGTCCCCGGCGTCCTCGGGGACGGCCACGTGAATGTCGTCGTCGCCGGCAACTTCGATGACGAGGTGGCGTTCCCGCGTCCAGGCGTACACACCGAGGGGCACGATCGCGAAGACGAGCAACAGCGCGCCAAACAGGCGCATGTAGTAATCGAGCTGGCCGATCAGCGAGATCATGCCTTCGACCATGCCCAGGACGTTTCCGATACCGAGTTCTTGGGTGCCGCCCCCGCTGAGGGAGACGCCGCCCATGAGGGCACTGAAGTCGACGACCAGACCGATCGAGAGCAACAGGACACCGTACAGTCCAGCACGGACGCCCATCGCGAGGAAGTTCGATTCGGCCGTCGTCGAGAGCGCCGCCCCGGAGACGTTCGGCCGCTTGACCTCCCGGAAGTTCTTGCCGTCCAGTTGTGGCGTAAACGCCAGCACGCGGTGACTGGTCACAACCACGGCCGCGTCGCCGAGATCGACCCGTCGCTCGACGTCCTCGCCATCGTAAAGCAGGTCCTCGACTCGATCACTCCAGGCGTCCATCGGGTTGACGTACGCGGCCGGATCTCAAGAAGCCTCGGGCCGATCGATCCCAGCGTCGAAGCAACCACGCGTCGGAGGATACAACCGGGTGCGACGCCAACGGCTCTGTATGACCGAGGAGGTACGGTGCTGGCTGGTCGAGCGGGACTTCTACGACGAGGACCTCGTGACGCTCGTCTATGCCACGCCCGACGGAAGCCGCCACGTCACCCAGCAGCGCTCGACGGCACTCCTGATGAAGGAGTCGGTCACCGCCGCGATCGACGTCGAACGCGATCGACTAACAGCCGTCACCGAAGACGAGCGCGAGCGCTACGCCAGAGAAGCCAAGCGCATGGCTAGCTCACACGATCCCGACGACGACGTGTAGTGTGTCGGTCCCGGAGGGGGCCACAGATAGCTCAAAGACGCGTTTGACCGTTCGTGAGGTTTTGGGGAATGCCGATCGAGGCTGTGGATATGTCCTCGAATTGGTCCCACCGATCGCCTGGCGGGGCGATGGGAAGCTCGCCCCGACAGGTACTGTGTGGCATCGCTTTTTGGTGTGCGATTGGGCTCCCGCTCGGGTACGTGCCGTTGTTGGCGCTTGGGGAAGTTTCTGTGGGCCAGGCCAGTGCGATGATCGCGCTCAATATCGCGTGTCTGGTGGTCGGCCACCGGCACGAGCCTGACGGACGCGTGTGGTCGCAGTCGTGGGATCGACTCGTCGCCGGGGTGAGTGGGCAATGAGCACGACCGCCGAGACAACGGCCGAAACCAAACGCCGACGCTTCCAGGAGTATCTTCGCGAGCGGACCGCCGACGGTGAGTGCTACTGTAAGAGCAAATTCGTCGCCGAAGACCTCGACCTCTCGACGCGTGAGATCGGGCAACTGTTCGCCGACCTTCGCGAGAATGCAAGCGACTTGGACGTCGAACGCTGGGCGTACTCGAACGCGACGACCTGGCGGGTCAGCCAGGCGTGATTGGGTCTAGATGAGCGGGGAGTCGTGTGCCAATCGACAAGAGACGGCAGCTGCATCGATCCACACTGGACTGCAGCCGGTGAAATCGAGCGCGTAGTTATAACATATGTGGGGGAGTACCGACGATCGCTATGGCAGCCATCGAAACGAGCGGATTACGCAAGCGATACGGTGAGGAGATCCTCGCACTCGACGGCATCGACCTCCGCGTCGAAGAAGGCGAAATCTTCGGCTTTCTGGGCCCAAACGGCGCGGGCAAATCCACGACGATCAATATCCTGCTCGATTTCGTCCGCCCGAGTGAGGGGTCGGCGACGGTACTCGGCATGGATGCACAGGCCGACTCTCAGGCGATTCGCCGACGAACGGGCGTCCTTCCGGAAGGCTATCAGGTGTACGACCGCCTGACTGGCCGCCAACACATCCAGTTCGTGATCGACTCGAAAAACGCCACGGCAGACCCCGACACATTGCTAGAACGGGTCGGCATCCCGAGGCCGGAACCCGGAAAGCTGGAGGCTACTCGAAAGGGATGAAACAGCGACTCACGCTGGCGATGGCGCTGGTCGGCGACCCCGACCTGTTGATCCTCGATGAGCCCTCGACGGGACTGGATCCCGCAGGCGCACGCGAGATCCGCGAAATCGTCCGCGAAGAAGCCGATCGTGGCGCGACGGTCTTTTTCTCCAGTCACATCCTCGAACAGGTCGAGGCCGTCTGTGACCGGGTCGGGATCCTCCGGGGAGGCCAACTCGTCGCCGTCGACTCCATCGAAGGACTTCGAGAGGCGGCCGGCGATGGCGCGACGCTGCGGGTCGAACTCACGGCGGTCACCGACGACGCCATCGCAGTCGTCGAAGGCGTCGAGGGCGTCACGGACGTGACGCGGCGCGATGGGGGGGTGACTGTCTCGGTCGGGGACGGGTCGAAGACGGCCGTCCTGTCGGCCCTGGAGGACGCCGGCCACGAGGTGACCGACTTCCGGACCGAGGAGACATCGCTCGAGGAAATATTCATGAGCTACACGGAGGGGTCGCGATGAGTACACTCGCCGTCGCCAAGAAGGACTTCCGAGATGCACTGCGCTCGCGCGCACTCTGGGGCTTGTCGGCACTGTTCGTCCTCCTCTCGGTGTTGATCGCCTACGCGTTCGGAGAGTTTACCACGGAGATGGGGGTCGAAGAACAGACCGCCGAAGGCCTGGCGTACTTCCTGGCCAGCCAGATCGGGCTGTTCGTCTCGGTCACAGCCATCGTCATCGCGTACAAGGCCATCGCGGGCGAGCGCGAGAGTGGCTCGATCAAGATTCTCCTGTCGCTGCCTCACACGCGAAGGGATGTCTTGGCAGGGAAGGTACTCGGCCGGGGGCCACGCTGGCCGTCCCCACGCTCGTCGGACTCGCCGCCGGCGGGGCACTCGGGAGCGTGCTGATGGGCGAGTTCGCCGCCCCGGCGTTCGCGGCACTACTGGTCACGTCGTTGTTGTTTGTGATGACGTACATCAGCGTCGTCGTCGGCCTCTCCGCGTTGACGGGCTCGACCTCCCGCGCGTCGATGCTGACGATCGGCTTTTTCGTCGTCTTCGAATTCATGTGGGGAGCCGTCAGCTACGGTGTCGTGTGGCTGACGAACGGGTTCGCGCTACCGCCCCTCAGCGAGTTCCCGAATTGGGTCTTCCTCGTCAATCAGGTTCCGCCGAGCGCGGCGTTCACGACCGGATTGACGGCATTCATCCCGGGCGATATCTCGGGTGTGGCTGGCCCCGATTTCGAGGCGTTCTACGCGACGCCGTGGGTTGGCATCGTCATGCTCGTCTTCTGGCTGGTGGTGCCGCTTGCGATCGGCTACTGGCGGTTCTCGAACGCAGATCTCTGAGGGCAGCGGGGGCGACAGTACGTAAGACAAGGATTATGCCAGCCGCCCCGGAACCGGGGGCATGGTCGCTATCGACCTCGATGGCGTCACCAAGACCTACGGTGGCGTCACTGCCCTCCAAGGAGTCGACTTGACCGTCGAATCAGGCGAGGTGTTTGGCTTTCTGGGCCCGAACGGGGCCGGCAAGTCCACAACGATCGACATCCTGCTCGATCACGCCCGCCCGACGACCGGTCACGTAACGGTTCTTGGGATGGATGCACAGACAGAAACCGTCGCCGTCCGGGAACGGATCGGCGTGTTGCCCGAGCGGTTCGGACCACTCGGCGAAATGACCGGCCGCCAACAGCTCGAATTCGCCATCGAAGCGAAGAGTGCCGAGGATGATCCGGATGCGATCATGGAGCGGGTGGGAATCGCCCACGCCGCCGATCGGCCAACCAAAGGCTACTCGAAGGGGATGACCCAGCGGCTGATGCTCGGGATGGCGCTGGTCGACGATCCCGACCTGTTGATCCTCGACGAGCCGACGACCGGACTGGACCCAAACGGCGCACGACAGTTGCGCCAGATCGTCCACGAAGAAGCCGACAGGGGAGCGACGGTGTTTTTCTCCAGTCACATCCTCGAACAGGTCGAGGCCGTCTGTGATCGGGTCGGCATTCTCGATCAAGGGAATCTCGTGGCTGTCGACTCAATCGATGGCCTTCGGGACGCGGCCGGCACCACGGGAGAGATGACCCTGGAACTCGATTCGGTGCCCGACAATTTGGACGCCGAGATCGAACGGATCGAAGGCGTCGCATCCGTCCGTCGCGAAGACGGCAGTGTCACGGTCGGCTGTGAAAATCCCGCGAAGGGGGCCATCGTCCGGGCCTGCCAGGACGCCGGTGCGACCGTCGAGAACATCGAGACCAGCGAAGCGAGCTTAGAGGATCTGTTCGCCGCCTACACAGGGGGTGCCTGAGATGGGGTGGCTCCAGCTCGCCCGGAAGGACTTCACCGATGCACGGCGAGAGCGCCAGCTGTATTACCTGCTGGGGCTGCTCGGAGTGGTCGGGCTCGCCATCGGCTACTTCATCGGCGAAACGCCCGATATAGCATCGGAGGGAACGACGGCGTTCGGACTGCTCAGCGTGTTCGGATTTTTGGCCCCGATCGTGGCGCTGACGATCAGCCAGGCGGACGTGGTCGGCAAGCGCACGACCGGAGAGCTCTCCGTGCTGTTGACTCTCCCGTTCTCACGGCGGTCGATCGTCGCCGGGAGTTACGCCGGGCGGATGGCTGTGATGACGGTCGTCCTGCTGCCGGCGTTCGTCTTTGCCCCACTCGTGGCAGCGTTCCGGGGCGTCCCGATCGACCCAGTTGTCCTGGCAGGCTCGTTCCTGGTGATCTGGGGACTGTCGCTGATCTTTACCGCGATCGCACTCGGAATCTCGACGTTCACGAAGTCGACGACGGTCTCTGCCGGCGGGTCGTTCGGTATCTTCCTGTTGTTCGTCATGAATCTGTGGGTGGCCATCCCGACGGGGATTCGATTCGTGCTCAACGGCCTCTCGCTACCCACGGGGCCACAGCCGGAGTGGGTCTCGATATTCGGACAACTGTCGCCGTTTGCGGGCCTGCGCAATCTCGCACACCCGGTACTGCCTGATCTCGTCGCCGGGTTCCCGCTAGCGCCAGGGCGCATCGGCGAGAGCCTGCCGTGGTATCAAGAGCCGGTCTTTGCCGGGATCGTCGTCCTCGCGTGGATCGTCTTGCCACTGGCGATCGGCTACTACCGCTTCCAGACGACCGACCTCTAATCCGATCGCATCGGTAGTATTTTGCTCGAACGCTCGAAGGGACCAGCCATGGATCCACGAGTGCGCGAACACGCCGAAACGATCGTCGATCACTCGGTCGACATCCACGAGGACGACGAAGTTATCATCCGGGGACACCCGGTTGCCGAAGACCTGCTGGTTGCGATCGCGGAGTTGTGTGGCCGGCGCGGGGCGAACATCTCGGCCCGGGCGGTCAGCCCCCGCGTGGACCGTGCCTATCGCAAGGCGATCGACACCGAGAACATCAGCCAATCTGAGGTGGCCTATGCGGCCACACAACAAGCAGACGTGGTAATCGGAATTCGGGCCGACGCCAACACATTCGAAACGAGCGACGTCGACCCGGAGAAAGCCAGTGCGGTCGCGTCGGCCAACAAGGAGATCCAAGAGCTCGTGATGGACAAACGCTGGGTCAGCACACAGTACCCGGCCCCGGCCAACGCCCAGGACGCAGAGATGAGTACCGCCGCCTACGAGGCGTTCGTCTGGGGGGCGATCAACAAGGACTGGGACGCCGTGCGAGACTTTCAACACCAGCTGGTCGAGATTCTCGACCCGGCCTCGGAGGTCCACATCGTCTCCGGAGACACGACCGACATTACCATGTCCATCGAGGGGAATCCGACAAGGAACGATTACGGAGAGAAAAATCTCCCGGGTGGAGAGGTGTTTACGGCGCCACTGCCGGCCAGCGTCGACGGCGAGGTACTGTTCGACAAACCGCTGATGGCCCAGGGTCGTGAGGTCCAAGACGTGTACCTCCGATTCGAAAACGGAGAAGTCATCGAGCATGCTGCCGAGAAAAACGAGGACGTCCTGACGGCCGTCCTGAACACCGACGACGGCGCACGTCGCGTGGGCGAGCTCGGTATCGGGATGAACCGCGACATCGATCAGTTCACCTACAACATGCTATTCGACGAAAAGATGGGCGATACGGTCCATCTGGCCCTAGGTCGAGCCTACGAAGAGACCGTTAGCGACGACAACGAACGCAACGACAGCGCGATGCACATGGACATGATCGTCGATATGAGCGAAGCGTCCTACATCGAGGTCGACGGTGAGCGGATCCAAGAAGACGGGACGTTTGTCTTCGAAGACGGATTCGACAATTAAGCGGTCACGCCACGATCGGCCAGTAGCGACTCGAACGCCGACTCGTCGAGAATCGGGACGTCGTTTTCTTGGGCATCCGTACGCTTGCGCTGACCGGGATTCTCGCCGGCCACGAGATAATCGGTGTTCCCCGAAACACTACTCGTCGCTGACCCGCCGTGGGCCTCGACGAGTGCTTGGGCTTCACTGCGAGTGAAGCCCGACAGCGATCCCGTGAACACGAACGTCAACCCGTCGAGTGCGTCGCCACCCTCGACCTCGTAGGGCTGTGGCTCGACGTGCTCGAGCAGGCGCTCGATGGCGTCGTGGTTGCGCTCGCTCTCGAAAAAGTCACGGACGTCTTCGGCGACCCGCGGTCCGATGTCTTCGACGGCCTGTAACTGCTCGCGATCGGCGTCCATCATGGCGTCGAACGTGCCGAACTCCCGAGCGAGGGCAGTCGCCGTCGCGCTACCGACCGAGGGAATGTTCAGCGCCGCGAGGAAGTCATCGAGGGGTGGCTCCCGACTCGCCTCGAGTTCCTCCTGGAGGTTGGCGACCGACTGCATCCCCCACCCCTCCAGCGAGGTCAAATCGAGTTGCCCGAGTTCGTAGAGGTCGGCCAACTCTTCGACCAGGCCGGCATCCAGGAGTTGCTGGATGCGTTCTTCGCCAAGCCCCTCGATGTCCAGGCCGTCGCGACTGGCGTAGTGAACGATTGCCCGTTCCAATTGCGCTGGGCAGGCCAGCCCGCCGGTACAAAAGGCCAGCGGGCCGTCGCGTTCGACCGGGCTGTCACAGACAGGACAGGTAGCCGGGAAGTCGAATGTCCCGTCGCTGTTCGATTCGACGACCTCCGCGACTTCCGGGATCACGTCGCCGGCCCGCTGGACGCGTACTTCGTCGCCGACGGCGACGCCCAGGCGTTCGATCTCGGCGGGGTTGTGCAGCGAGGCCCGCGAGACCATCACGCCGCCGACCTCGACAGGATCCATCAGCGCGACGGGCGTCAACCGGCCAGTCCGACCGACCTGAACGACGACATCTCGGATCGTCGTCCGCTCGGTCCGGGCCGGGAACTTGTAGGCAAAGGCCCAGCGGGGCGCACGGGCGGTCGAGCCGAGTGCGCCGCAGGCTTCGCGGTCGTTCAATTTGAGCACGACGCCATCGATCTCGAATGGGAGGGCATCGCGCTCGGCGAGCAATCGGTCGCGATAATCGATCGCCCCCTCGATCGAGTCGGCGCGTTCGGCGAGATCGGTGACGCGGAGCCCCCATTCTGGGAGGCGTTCGTAGACCTCACTGTTGGTCCCGAAGTCCACGCTCGCGTCCAGCACGCCGAAGAAGAAAATCGAGAGGGGTCGTTCGGCCGTGATCGACGGATCGAGTTGCCGGAGCGTGCCCGCGGCGGCGTTGCGCGGGTTGGCGAACGGATCGTCACCACGTTCGATTCGCTCGCGGTTGTGCGCCTGGAAGGCCTCGGTCGGCATGAGGACTTCACCACGTACCGCCAGAAAGTCGGGGTAGTCACCCCGCAGTCGTCCCGGCACGCTCGGGATCGTCCGGACGTTCTCGGTGACGTCCTCGCCGACCTCGCCGTCCCCGCGGGTGGCCGCCCGCTGGTAGACGCCGTCCTCGTAGACGATCTCCACCGAGAGGCCGTCGAATTTGGGCTCACAGAAGTAGGCCCGCACGTGGGGGTCGAAGCCAGCGTCGTCGAGTCGGCGGGCAACGCGGTCGTCGAATTCCCGGACGTCCGCGACTTCGCCGCCCTGGTCGATCGACTGCATGGGCGCGACGTGTTCGAGGGAGTCGAGTTCGTCCAGTGGCTGCCCACCGACGCGCCGGGTGGGACTGTCCTCGCGATCGAGGTCGAAGTGCTCTTCGAGGTCCTGCAGGCGAGCAAAGAGGGCGTCGTAGATTCGATCACCGATCACGGGATCGTTCTGTACGTAGTAGCGGTGGTCGTGATAGCGGATCGCCTCGCGCAACTGCTGGGCCTGTTTTCGGGCACCGTCAGCGTCGAGTGCCGCGACGGGCGAAAAGTCCGTCGGTGGATCCGCAAGGTACGGATTGGCTTCCGGGGCGTTGGCTGTCATTACTCTGCTGTCGCGGCCGCTCCCTCTTTGAAGATTCGATGGGGAGTCCGAAACCCCAACAGAGCCTAAAACGAGTCCGGGCGAGCAGTTAGGGTTTGACCAGGATCTTTACTTGGTCGCTGTCGGGATCGAGGAGTGGTTCGAATCCGTCTTCACTGATGTCTGCGAGATCGATTCGATCGGTGATGAGAGGGTCGGGGTCGAGTTGCCCGTCCTCGAGCATGTCGATGACCATGCCGAACTCTTCGCCGGAGCGTGGGCCGCCCTGGTAGGCGATCGAGCCGACGATCGAGCGCTCGGGGATCACGAGGTCGTTGGGCTGGGTTTCGAGAGCCTCTTCGAAGATGCTCACTTCTGCGACACGCCCACCGGGTCGCGTGCTGTTGATCGCCTGGTTGTACGTCGCTTCGACACCGGCTACGTCGAACGCGATATCGACACCCTCGCCGGTCTCTGCACGGATCGCTTCGAGTGGGTCTTGCTCGGTCGGATCGATCAGTACGTCGGCGCCGGACGCATCAGCACGTGCACGTCGCTCGTCGCGCGGTTCCGAGACGATGATCGGACCGGCACCGGCCGCCCGCAACGCCTGAATCTGACAGAGCCCGATCGGACCGCTCCCGAAGACAGCAACCGAGTCGCCGGCCGAGACGTCGGCGACTCTGGCTGCGTGCAATGCGACCGAGAGGGGTTCGACGAGTGCACCGTGTTCGACCGGGATCTCACCCAGTGAGACGGTTCGTTCGGCGTCGACGACGACGTTCTCGGCGAACCCGCCGTTGGCCGCCAGACCGGTGAACCCGAGCGCTTCACACTGGTGGTACTGACCGGCCTCACAACGCGGGCAGGACCCACAGTAGATGATCGGATTCGCGGTGACGGCATCGCCCTCCGAGAAGTCGGTGACGTCAGCACCGACCTCCGAGACGATCCCACTGAACTCGTGGCCCATCGTGAGCGGCGCCGTGGCACCCGAGACCGGGTGCGGGGCGTCCCCCGGAACGAAGATCGGTCCGGCAGTATATTCGTGGAGGTCCGACCCACAGATGCCACACGCTTCGATGTCGATCCGAACCTGCTCGGGACCGACCGAATCAGGTTCGATGTCTTCGACACGGATGTCTTCCTGACCGTAATATCTGGCTGCGTCCATACACGCCGGGCTACCACGCAGACGGGGATAACCCGTCGATCAGTTCCCACGGGACGAAAACCCAGTCGCATTTTAATACGACACCAGAACGGGGCTGGAGCCCGAGCGTGTGAAACATCGATCGGTCGGGTGATTCTGGTGGAAGAAACCTGTTGAATAGCCACTCAAAGGATCCGTGTGCCGAGATACGAAGGCCAGACCGAGCGTCCAAGCCAGTCGGCGGTGACAACCCAATCCGGACAGCGGGATTGGGTCGTTCAGAAATCGGCCACGTCTTCGATCGCGTCAGTGAGCGCTTTGATACTCTCGAGGTCGTGTTCGCCCATGTGCCCGATACGGAAGGTCTTCTCGCCCAATTGGGAGCCATACCCATTCGAGAACACCATGTCGTACTGCTCTGAGACTTCCTCGATCGTCCCGGCGACGTCGATGCCCTGCGTGTTCTCGATACAGGTGACCGTCTGGGAGCGATACCCCTCCTCGGCGAACAGATCGAAGTGCTCGGTGGCCCAGTCGTGAACGTACTCGGTCATCTCGCGATGGCGCTGGTCGCGCGCGTGATGTCCCTCTTCGAGCATGTACTTCATCTGCTTGCGGTAGGCAAGCATAATCGGAATCGAAGGCGTCGAATGGGTCTGGCCCTTCCGGTCGTAGTAGTCCAGACAGCGCTGGAAGCCACCGTACCACGAGGCCTGGTCGGATTCGAGTTCCCGCTCGTAGGCATCGTCGCTGACGACACAGACCGCCAGGCCAGGCGGCATCGCGAAGGCCTTCTGGGTCGAGGTGAAGATCACGTCGATGTTGTGCTCGTCGATGTCGACGTAATCGCCACCCAGCGAACTCACGGCGTCGACGACGAAGTACGTATCCTCGTAGTCGGCAACCACGTCACCGATCTCCTCGATCGGATTGCGGACACCCGTCGAGGACTCGTTCATGACGCTGGCGACGACGTCGTACTCGTTGTCACTCGCTTCGATGGCCTCGCGGATGTCCTCGGGCTTGATCGCCTCGCCCCAGTCGTACTCTAAGCGGTCGACGTCCTTGCCCAGTCGCTCTGCGACGTTGGCGTGGCGCTCGCTGAAACTCCCGCAGGTCGGCACGAGGATCTTCTCCTCGACCAGATTCAGCGTCGATGCCTCCCAGAACTCGGTCCCGGAGCCCGTCAGGATAATGACCTCGTTGTCGGTGTCGAGGAACTCCTTCGTATCCTCGACGATCGTGGTGTAGAGGTCGGTCATCCGGTCCATCCGGTGGCCAAACATCGGCTGGGCCATCTCACTGAGAACGTCCTCGCGAACTTCGGTCGGGCCGGGGATGTACAACGTCTTTTCGGGGTAGTCGTCGGTATACTCGCGTTTCTCGGTCACGGAACTCACCTTGGTAGGCTAACGCTCACGGTCGGCCGGCATGGTAGTTTTGATCCGACATCGAGTGCCGATAGGCGGATTTAAAGGCCCACTCACGGGAACGAGGCCAACAGGAGACACAGAGTTCAGGACGATAACCGGACGCCGCTGTCGGTATCACGACCGACGGTTTGCTCACCCCCGACTTCTCCCGGGGTCTACGAATGCAGTGATCGCAACCGACCCTGCCCAAATTTGCCGTAACTCGTAGTTATACCAGTCCAGAGGTATATGCATACGAAACATGAGCGAACACGAGCCACCGCACTTCGGGACGCGGTGTCTGCACGCCGGCCAGACGCCCGATCCCGAGACCGGCGCGGTCGCGCCGCCGATCTATCAGACGACCTCCTATGCCTTCGAGGACGCCGACCGCGCGGCCGACCTCTACGCCTTAGCGGCCGAAGGCAACATCTACAGTCGCTTCGACAACCCGACCGTCCGAACGCTCGAACGCCGACTGGCCTCACTGGAAGGTGGGACAGGGGCCGTCGCGACGGCCTCGGGGATGGCCGCCCTGGACGCGACGACGACTGTACTGGCGAGCGCGGGCGAGAATATCGTCTCTGCTTCCTCGATCTACGGCGGCACTCACTCCTATCTGACGACGACCGCCCGAGAGCGGGCCATTGAAGCGAGGTTCGTCGACACGCTGGATTATGAGGCCTACGCTGAGGCCATCGACGACGAGACGGCCTACGTCCACCTCGAAACGATCGGTAACCCCTCGCTGATCACGCCGGACATCGAGCGCGTCGCCGAGATCGCCCACGAGCACGGCGCGCCGCTCGTCGTGGACAATACCTTCGCAACACCGTATCTCTGCAATCCGATCGAGCATGGCGTCGACGTGGTCTGGGAATCGACGACGAAGTGGCTCCACGGCTCGGGCACCACCGTCGGCGGCGTCGTCGTCGACGGCGGGAGCTTCCCCTGGGCGGAGTATCCCGAGCAGTATCCCGCGCTGGGCGACAGTGCGGCGGAACTCGACGGCGACAGCTACGTCGATCGATTCGGCGACCGTGCTTTCGCGGTGGCGACCCGCCAGCGGGCGGTCCGGAACGTCGGCGACGGCCAGAACCCATTCGACGCCTGGACGACCCTGCAAGGGACCGAAACCCTGGCCGTCCGGATGGAACGCCACTGCGAGAACGCCATGACCGTCGCCGAGTTCCTGGCCGACCACCCCGAGGTGGCGTGGGTGTCCTACCCCGGTCTGGAGAGTCACGAAACCCACGACAACGCGAGCGAGTATCTCGATGGGGGTGAGGCGAGCAGTGCGAGCCGATCCTCAGGTGACGGTACGTCAGCCGGCGGCTACGGCGGCATGGTCACCTTCGGCCTCTCGGGGGCTACGAGGCGGGCCAACGACTCTGTGAGGACACTGATCTCGCACAGTTCCTCGCAAACGTCGGCGACGCCAAGACCCTGGTCATCCACCCGGCCTCGACGACCCACGCGAAACTGACCCCGAGGAACAACGCGCAAGCGGCGTCGCGCCGGACATGGTTCGCCTGTCGGTCGGGATCGAAGACGCCAGAGACATCATTGGGGACCTGCAAGCGGGGATAGAGACAGCCACATGACGGTCACCGCCGAACGCGAGACGATCTCAGTAGGTGAGTTCGAGTTCGAGTGTGGCGAGTCCATTCCCGAACTCGAAATCGCCTACGAGGCCTACGGCGAGTTCGAGGGCGACAACGCAATACTGGTCTGTCACGCCCTGACCGGCTCAGCCCACGTCGCCGCCCATCCCGATGCGGACGACACCACCAGCGGACAGGCCCGTGCCTGGTGGGACGACATCGTGGGTCCAGGCAAGGCCATCGACACCACCGAGTACTACGTCGTCTGTGCGAACGTCCCCGGATCGTGTTACGGGACGACCGGGCCGGCGAGTACGAATCCCGAAACCGGCGAGCCCTACGGGACGGAGTTCCCGCCCGTGACAGTCACCGATTGGACCGACGCCCAGCGCCAGCTTCTGGACGAGCTGGGTATCCCACACCTGCACGCCGTCGTCGGCGGCAGCGTCGGGGGCATGAACGTCCTCGAATGGGCCAAGCGCCACCCAGATCACGTCGACCGGATCGTCTCGATCGCCACGTCGGCCCGCCTGGACGCCCAGAGCCTTGCCTTACACGGGATCAAACGCCGGGCGATCACGAGCGACCCGGCCTGGGACAACGGTGAGTACTACGACGACGAGCACCCCAACCCGACTGATGGGATGGCCCTCGCTCGGCAGATCGGCCACGTCATGTACCTCTCGAAGGCCTCGATGGACCGGAAGTTCGGCCGCCGGTCGGCCGGTCGTGAGGCCCACCGGACGTTCCCCGAAGAGCCCGCCGCCTCGTTTTTCCCCTACCGGGACGTCGAGTCGTACCTGGATTACCAAGCCGAGAAGTTCGTCGGGCGCTTCGATCCGAACGCGTTCCTGGCGATGACCCGTGCCACGGAAAATTTCGACCTCGCCGCGGGCTTTGAATCCGATGCCGACGCGCTGGCGGCCTTCGACGGCCAGGCACTGGTCGTGTCTTTTACCTCGGACTGGCACTTTACGGTCGCCCAATCGGAATCGCTGGCCGACGCGCTTCGGGAGACCGATACTGCCGTTGCCCACCACGTGATCGACTCGGATCACGGTCACGACGCCTTCCTCGTCGAACCCGAAAACGTCGGGCCGCCGCTCGGGGATTTCCTGACCGACGGGGTCGACGGGTCGGCCGTCACTGACACGGCCGAGACAGACGAGTCGGTTCCCGAAAGCGACTTTGCACCGGTCCATACGAGCCTCTTTTCGCCGTAAGTCACTGCTAAATAGCGGAGACGACACCGAGAGTCGCGAGGGCGAGAATCACCTCGAAGGTAAGCGTCCCGAGCGCAGAGAGGAGCGCGAACCGCCGGAGTCCCATCCCGGCCAGGCCCGCCGGAACCGTTGCCAGTCCGCGGACAAACAGAAGCGTGTTCGAAATCGGCACTGCCAGAGGACCCCACCGGCCAAACCAGTCCTCGAAGCGGGCCAAGCGATCCTCACCAACGTGGAACCAGCGGGCGTTCAACAAGTACTCCCGGCCGCCGTACTTCGCGAGGCTGAACAACAGACACTGCCCGATCGTCGCCCCGACCACCGAGACCAGAACGATCGTCAGGTACCCGAGCGGTGAGTCGGCAAGCAAGAGGACGGCCGCCGGAACCAGACTCTCGCTGGGTGCGAAATACAGGACCTGTCCACCCTCGATGACGAACAGGACGAACAGCGCGATCAGCCCGTAGTCCCGGAGCAAACCCCTGGCAAGCCCGGTCGTCTGGGTCGGGAGCGCAAAGAAGTCGAATTCGAGGACGAACAACACGACGAGGGCGGCCCCGACAGTGGCGAGGACGATCACCGCCGCAACTCTCGTCGAGATGGACTGTCGAATCGACGCCCGCGTCGGTCGTCCGGTTCGACGATAGAGCAAGCCAGCGACAACGCCCAGCAATCCTACCAAGCCACTGGCGAGGACAACTGAGCCCGGCACACCCAACAGTGATGCCAGGACGACAGGGAGTCCAGCTACCCCGATCATCGCATCTCCTCCGTGGAATGCCGTCGGTTTCGTCTCATGCGTAACCGTCGTCTCGAAGCAAGATACGAACGTGGCGTAATATGCCTTTCCGGTCGACGACGCGCTCGGCCATACGTGGCTGCGGTGGCGACCACAGGTTTTTGTTTGTTGGTACCTAGTAACACAGTGCCATGTCAGGGGAAGCAACGAACCGACAGGCGGGGTTCGGGGAATCGATCTACGACGCCGACGGCAACGAACTCGGCACTATCAGGGGGGTCGACGAGCACGGCTTCTACGTCTCCACCGAGGACGGAATCGCCGCGCTTTCGAGTGAACACCTCGCAAGTGGCCCCGCCGGCGAGGCCGAGTTGATGTGGCGCTGCTGGGCGTGTGGCGAGATGGGCGACATCGAGGAGATCCCGACCGAGTGCCCGGCCTGTGGCGCACCGAAGGAGGACATCTACTACTGGCAAGAGGACTGAATAGCCGACAGACAGGGCCATCGTCAGGGACGGCCCAGATGTTATGTGATCTCGGTGACAAAGATATTGTATGCTCGAGGGTTTGACCGAGTGGGTCCGGTCGCGTTTTGCCCCCAGCGATGCCGACGAACAACGACGGTTTCGGCCTTCCCTCCTCGACCGGTCGGTGCTGTTCGCCCATGGAAGCGGCCGGAACGACGTCGATCGGGAACTGGCTGAGGTCCAGGAGAACGCCAACGAGCTCGAAGAGCATCGCCGGAAGTGAGTCGGCACAGATCCAGTACTGTCTTGCTTTTGGGGGCCGGAACGTCGACCAATGGAGATCCTCGTCTTCGGTGCCGGCAGCCTGGGCAGCCTGATCGGGGGGCTGCTGGCTCGCGACCACGACGTGACACTCGTCGGTCGTGAGCCACACGTCGAAGCGATCGAGCAATCTGGGCTGACGATCGATGGCGAAATCGAGCGAACCGCTCGGCCACAGGCCACGACAACGACTCCGGCTGAAGCGGAACTGGTGATCGTCACTGTCAAAGCCTACGACACGGCGACGGCCGCCGACGCACTCCGGGACTGTGAGTGTGAGGTAGTACTCTCTGTCCAGAACGGGATCGACAACGAAGCGACACTCGCGGATGCACTCGATGCCCAGATTCTTGCGGGCACGGCAACCTACGGCGCAATCGCTGCCGAACCCGGACACGTCACGTGTACGGGCATCGGCGAGGTGGTGCTTGGCGATCCGGACGGGGGACCAAACACAGTTGCCGACAGGGTCGGTGCGGCGTTCAGATCTGCGGCTATCGAAACGACCGTCGCGACGGATATGCCACGCCGGCTCTGGACGAAACTCGCCGTCAACGCGGGCATCAACGCGACGACTGCCCTGGCGCAGGTGGAAAACGGCGCACTTGCCGAGGAGCCGGCCAGAATGGTGGCCCACCGGGCCGCTCGTGAGACTGCGCGTGTCGCAGATCGAAACGGTGTCGCCCTGGCCGAAGGAGACGCAGTGACCGCACTGGAAGCAGTCATCGAGGCCACGGCGGACAACGAGTCGTCGATGTACCGCGATATACAGAGCGAACACCGAACGGAAGTCGACGCGATCAACGGTATCGTGGCCGACAGCGACCTCGAGACACCGGTCAACGAGACGCTGGCCGCGCTAGTGCGAACGTGGGAACGCGAGCGAACACGTCGGCGTTAGAAGGGGGCGCTGGGGCCTTCGTCGTCGTCGCTCTCGATACTGCCACCGCGAGAATCACCAGGACTGGTCGACCCATCCATCCCGCCCATGCCACCGCCGCCCATACCGGCGTCGGCGTGCACCGTGTCGATTTCCGGGATTTCCTTGGTCATGCGGGACTTGATCGCCTGGATAGTCATCGGCGAGATGCCACATCCGCTGCAGGCACCGCCCAGAGCGATTGTCACTTCACCCGCTTCCTTGTCGAGTTCCTGGATCGCCGCCGAGCCGCCGTGCATCTGGATCTGCGGGAAGTTGCGCCGCAGGAAGTTGGTGACGCGCTGTTCGAGGTCGGAGTCCCCTTCCTGGGTATCTGTACTCATTGGTGGAGACAGGTAGGTGACGGCCGGGTTTAGGCCTTTGGTATCCGACAATACGAGGGCGTCACGAGTCGAATTCGAACACCGCCTGCAATTGGGTGTTCAGTGTCGAAGTATACTCCTCGAGGGCAGATTCGATTCGGTCTCGATCCTGGTCGGGGAGGCGATCGGCAGCATCTGCCGGGAGCTCGATGCGAAACTCCCCGTCGCCGACATAAAACGGCTCGCTCTCGGCGAGGATCTGTTGATCGATCGCGTGGATCAACTCGGAATCGTGTCGTTCACTCATGGCTTCGAAAGCCTGCCGGTACGCCTGTTGCAGTTCCATGAAGTAGTGTTCGTACTTCTCTTCGAAGCGGTCGGGATCGAACGCTGTCATTGGGGGCAGTTCCCGGTGGGCGTCTAAAAGGGCACTGTCGTCGGCAGGTTACTCCTGATCGTCGGCAGCGATCGGAATTCGAGACCGGTTTTCCGGAAACGAGAGCACGAACAGGGCCACCCCAACGATACCTGTAAAGACGATCCCAGCAATCACGATCAGGGCGTCCGCCGACGTCAGAAGGTCCCCGACCGCAACGGTACCGTTCGCTACCAGGACTAACTCCAAGACGAGCAACGTCAACATGACACCGAAAGCAAAGCCCGCCGCTAGCAACAGCCGTTCTTTGTCTCTCACCGCACCAGTAGTGTCTGCCATATCACCCTGGTAACGCGCCTCAACTCAAATAACCACGTGTCGAAGGCACCGCGGCCCCACTTTTGTATAGCGGCATATAGTTTATTCGGCGGCTACACACCGCCCCCTACGGGCAGACGTCCCGCCAATTACGCGATCTGCTCGCCGATCGCTGCGTCCAGCCGGTCGAGAAAGGCCATGCGTTGGTCCGTTGGAATCGTCGCCCCGGCAGCGACGTCGTGTCCGCCACCGTCACCGCCGACGGCTCGACTCGCCGCCCCGATCGCGTCGGACAAATCCAATCCTTGAGTAACGAGTGCAGGCGTCCCCCGAGCGGACACCTTCCGTTCGGTATCGGATTTCTCGGCGAAAGCTACAATGGGCCGATCGCGCTTGACGCCGGGCGTCCCAAACGCCATTCCGGCGACGATCCCCACGATCGTCTCCCGGATTGCGTCACCGGCGTCGAACCACTGGAGGTTGGATTCGAGAGTCACACCCTGTTGGCGAACCCATTCGAGCCCTTCAGAGAGGTTGCGACGATGGTTAGCGAGCAGACGGCGGGCCCGGGCGAGAGCATCCCCACGATCACCAAGACAGACAGCGAGTCCGACGTCGGCGCGTTCGTAGCGTGCGGTCGCGTTCAGCAGTGTCGAGAATTCACTTGCGTCCCGAAGCTCCGTCCCCGGTTGTTCCTCGGCAAGCGTGTATGTCGTCCCTACGAGGCCATCAATCGAGTCCGCCGAGACACCTCGGTTGACACCACGCTTTAGCAGGGCGCTAACGACCGACTGGCGTTCGTCCATCGAGAGGTCGACCCACCGTCGCCACTCGCCGTCGGCCTTCAGTTGGATCCCGACCGACTCTAAAAACTCGATTGCACCCGCCTGGTCGCCTGTCACCCCAGGGATGCGTGGTCGATCTGCGTATTCGAGCAGTTTCGGGAGTGGCCGGGTTTGTGTCCCGTACAGTGCTAGGTCGGTTCGCTCTTCGAGGACGCCCGCGGCCATGCCTTCGTCGACGATCGCCCGGTTTGTGCCCACCAGTTCGCCACCACTGGCCTGCATGTCACCGACTGCCCCCACGACCGCGAGCCCGGCGAGGTCCCGGTTGTCCGTGTCGTCTTCCAGCGCACGCGCGAGCAGGTAACACGCCCCAGCCCCGGAAAGTTCGGACGCGCCGTCGATCCCTTCCAAAAGCGGGTTGAGATGGTAGCGCGTCTCGGCATCGGCCGGTTGGTGGTGATCGACAACGATCGGCTCGAAGTCTCCACGGCTCTCGTGATCACTGATCGCGTCGAGCTGCCCGCTTCCGAAGTCCGTAAACAGCACTGTCTCTTCCTCACGGGCGGCGATCGAAGCGATCTCCTCGTCGTCCAGCTGGTTCTTGAAGACGACGGTCGTCGGAATCTCAGCCCGTTCGAGGGCGCTGGCGGCGATCGCGGCACTGGTCAGCCCGTCGGCGTCGATATGAGATGCCAACAGGACAGACTCCGCCTGGCGGAGTCGGTCGGCACACGAGCGAGCGCGATCGGCCAGTTCGGGGACAGGACCCATCGGCAGTACTTGGTTCGGGCCACGATAAAAACGCCAGGGTCGAATAGATAAACCATATACCACTATATCAAATTGCCGTCGCTCGAAGACACAGATTCTGCGTTTGGATTTCTACAAATCAACAAAATTCCAACATGTGGTCTGCGGGCGGGAATAAATAGGTGTTCGCGTCAACTTCGACACAGGCACGGAGTAGATAGTTTCTCGTGCCTCACCCGTGAGCAGGCTTGCACAATCGGCTACACTTCAGATTGGTCTCTGAATCGCAAAGTGGTCAACCCGGTTGAGAAATTACAGCATCGTGTGAAAGGACGAATGCGTGTGCGCCCTATGGAGATTCAGGCAACTCTTGTGAGTACGCGCTCCCGAACCACGAGCAGACACGGAAGTACCGTCACGCACGCGATGAACGCGTAGACGATACTCAAGCCTGTGACGATGCCAAACCGTTGGAGCGGGGGTGACAGCGCCAGTGCGAGCACCCCAAAGCCCGCCGCAGTCGTCACCGCACTTCCGAGTAACGCACCGCCAGTTCCCTCAAGTGCTGTCCCCAGCGTTTCGGCGAGCGAATCGTGGCGAACGCGTTCATCGACAAACCGCTCACTGACGTGAATGCTGTAATCCACGCCGAGACCAATGGCTAAACTCGTGATCACGACGGTCTCGCTGTTGAATGGGATATCGAGCACAGACATGGTGCCGAGCAACCACGCGAGCGCGATTACGACGGGTGCGAGCGTCACGATACCCAGCCCCGGTGCATGGTATCGCCACCAGTACATACTGATAAGAAGGGCAAGGATGACTCCTAAGGTGATAGCGAATCCCTCGACGAGCGTTTCGAACAGAGCACTCTGGACGACAGCAGTGATGACCGGACCACCTGTTGCAGTAGCTCGTACTGGGGCGTCCTGTTCAATGGTCGAGGAGATGTCTCGTACGTCCCTTGCGACCGACTGAGCCGAGGCGTCCCCCTGCACGCCGACAGTTAGCCGTGCAGATTCGTATGACCCGTTCTCGGCTCGATAGAGAACCGACGATGCTTGTTCGGGAGCAACATTGAACATTAGGTCATAGACTGCTGCGACGTCTCTATCTGGGAGACCATCACCATCCGTGTCACGGGCTGCAATTGCATCCGCAACCGTTTGATTCTCCGAAGCCACAGCTCGAAGGACAGATGTTGGGCTTTCGATAGCTGGTCTTCCATCGGAACCAATAACGACTGTCCCGCTGCTCTTAGTATTGCGGACCACATCGTCGGTCGCGGTAAGGAGTGCTGGCGCGGTCACGTTCCCACGTATCAATATTTGACCTTCTGATCCCTCTCCACGTTGCCGGAAATTGTCGCTGAGGTATGCAAGATTCTCACTCACCTCGTACTCACCGGGTGCGAACGGTTCCGGGAGGGAATCCATCCACGACGGCGCATCCTGCGGGATGAAATCGGCTTGGTTGAACTCGGTGTCGATACTGGTCGCGCCGTACGCCCCTGCGGAGGCGAGGAGTAACGATAGAACGATGACGACGAGGGGGACTCGCCGAGCAAGCGTAGCGGTACCCGAGAGAACACGGTTCAGCCGCCCCGAACCGACGCCGACGGCGGGGGTATGCCGGTCGCGGCCACGGCGGTCGAAAAACTGTTCGAGTTCAAGTTTGACGGCTGGTACAAGCGCGGCGAAAACGACGAAGATGGCGACGATTCCCACACCGCTCAGGATGGCGAAATCCTGAATTGAGCCCAGCGGACTGATGTAGTTCGAGAGGAACCCGACAGCCGTCGAGAACGCGGCGGTAGCGAGGGCGAGAACGACCCCAGCGATTCCGAGACGCATCGCTGTCGTGGGATCTCGTCGACTGACGTTCTCATCGTCGGTGTCGAGCGCTCCCTCTCGGGCTTCGCGGTAGCGCATGACGACATGGAGCGAGTAATCGATACTCAGGCCGATAAGCAAGAACGGAACGGCGATCAGGGTCGAATTCGACGGAATCCCGAGCCACCCCTGTATGCCAGCGTACCACACCAGCACGACGGCCACGCCGAATAGACTCACGAGAACGTCGATGAGGTCGCGGTAGGCGATTGTGAGGACGGTGAGCAAGAGAACGATTGCGACCGGTGTGATGATGATGAACGTGTCGCCGATGGCCTGCGAGGATTCCGCATCGATGAGACCCTGCCCGAACACGAACGCGTCGTCGAAGCGCTTCTCGACGAGAGAGCTGATGACCAGCTGTGCATCGTTCACCGATTCGGTTGTTGTAGTCGAACTGCTCGGACTCTGCTGAAAGACGAGAGTCGTTCTCGCGTCTGCACTCGTCGTCCCTGGTTCGTAATCCGTCGGCAGAAATTGAGTTGGCTCGTTGCCGGGAACAGACGCGTCTGGGTCGAGGATTCGGCTGAGATACGTTTCCACTTCCTCGTCGGTGCTGGATTCAAGTGCTGTGATCTGCTGGTCAAGTGCCGGTGCTGACGACTGACCCTGTCTTGCCATCGACGTATTGTTTCCAGAACCATTGGCGATAGCTGACGAACCGTTACTCTGTTGGTGTGCGTACGCAACGTTGGCAACTATATTCTCAAGGCCGACGATCCCCGTTCCGTCACGAAGTGTCGCATTGATCGATGCATTCTCTCGGAGATCCTGCTGAAGACGGAGACTTTCGAGTAGCGATTCGCGGGTGAGAACGTCACCTCCCTCGTCCCTAATAACAACCTGTGCGACAACTGTATCATCCGTCTCGTACGTCGCTTCGATACGATCGAGTGCTGCCTGTTCTGGGGAATCGATGCCGGTTTGGCCGATCTGGCCTTCCCCAGTGGTGCCGACAATCGCGCCAGCCCCAACGACGGCACTAATGACGAGCAACAGTACAATAACCAACCTGCTCCGCGATGCGACGAAATCTGCGTACTCAGAAGTAAGGCTTCGCTTCATCGATTACTGACACCCCCAGCTATACCAGAAAATACGATGTCTAATCGAGTTTGTTCTGTATCGGACGTGTCCATATGCGCATTCCGATGGGGATTGATAAGGAGCGATGGAAGGGTCCCAAGATGTGGGAGAACCAGTCGTAGCTTCGAACGTTCTTACTGGAGTAGCGACCGTCGGCGACGACAGACCGGATTCTACGTCTGGTTGAGTCCGTAGATCATCACGACGAATCCAATGCTGATGATCACACTCTCAAGAGTCATCCCGGTGATAGTGGACGCTCCACCGATGTGGTTGAAGACTCCGACGAGAAACGTTCCAAGTGTGATGACTGCTAATCCTATCGCAAAGAACTGGAGGCCCGCGATTCGCGTGCGATTGTATGCTCTGTACGCCATCAGAGACACAATTCCCCCGAGAATGAGGGCAGTGATCTTCACGACGCCGAGTAACACGATAGAGAGGTTCATTTCGATTCCTCCTTCATTGCAGACCAGAACGTTGCCATGCGGTCTTCTGGGTCTTCTTCGGGTCGGGATACCTCTATCGTGAACTCGTCATCGGTGACGCTAATTGAGATGTCAGTAAAATCGCGTTCGTAGAGAGTCACGTTGGGTCCGTCACGTCGAACCTCGGTGTATTCACGGACGAGCATCGATTCACGGAGCAAGTCGAGCTTCCGATACACCGTCGAGCTTGAGAGACCGCACTCCTCACAGAGTTCGCTGGCAGATTTCGGTTCGGCCAGTAGCGTGAGTATGGTTCGACATTTATCGTCGTCGAGGGATTTCAACACCGTCGGGAGGCCGGGTTCGTCGAGTTCCTCGGACGACCATCGATCCATTTCAGTAGATGAATTGCGGAATGAATTCTTCGACGGAATTAGTGATAGACGATTCGGATCAACGTTTTGTTCGGTCATCTCAAGTGCTGTATATTGTAGAGCTGCTGTGGCATTTCACGGACATCGTATTTTGTAGTGTTTAATTCATTCGGCGCGATGGCTTTAGAGTCCCGGTTATTCCCAAGTTGCTGGAATAGCACGCTGTGGTGCGTTACTGCTGTTTCTGGTCGTTTACAGGTACTACTCCCAGACTCTGGGACACCTCCTTTGGTGTATATGGCCAGCCTCGAATAATCGACTGATGACACACGAAGCTAATAAATGAATCAACCTGCGAGACGCGGGGTGTGAAGCATCCAGCACAAAACGCCGATCGAGCAACCCTAATTCGATTGTCACACAATTGAACGCGGAGGTGCGACAATGACAACTATGCTTGATGTGGTAATGACCATCCACACGGTCTTCGCCGCATTATGGACGGGCGGGACACTCGTGGTTGCAGGGGCCGTCATCCCGGCAGCACGCAGCGATTTGCTGAGTACAGAAGGGCTGACGCTTATCGCACGAAGATTCTGGTATCTTACGGTGGCCTCAGTCCTGCTATTGTTGTTCAGCGGCGGCCATCTCGCAGGGACGCTCTATACTGCCGAATCGCTCCAGGCGACGGGCCGAGGAAACCTCGTCCTGACGATGGTCGGCCTGTGGCTTGTCCTCGCAATCGTGCTGTTCTTCGGGTTCCGTCGACTGACCGGCAGCCAATCGGAGACGTCAGCGGTCGCAGCTTCAACGCGAGCGCGACCGTGGTTCCTTGGTGCGAGCGGTGTCTCGATAGCGCTGCTCGTCGTTGCCGGGCTTCTGTGAGACGAGTCGACAGAATTTATCACCGTATGAAGCAGAGAACAAGGTCGGATCTCAATAACGCTACGTAAGAATATTCCTTCTATCTCGGTTGACGAGGATTCGAGTTATAAGAAGAAGTTGGCATCGTGATAAACTACTTAAAGTACAGACCACCTCATGGCTCATGAGCCATAAGACGGTGGAAGGTGTGTTTGATTTGCTTCCTGCCCTGAACCGTCAGCTGAGACAGTTCCATTTGTGGCTGAGAGTTTCACAAGAGGTAGCCGAGCCGCTATAAATCGTTTGTCTCAGTCGCTGCCCCCTCCCGTCCCATCGGCGTCCTCGAGTTCTTCGATTGGCTCAAGATTCGCTTCCATACGTTTGTGTTTAGCTTCACGAAGCTTCTCTTCTGACGCCATCTTCGGCACTAAAGACGCCCCTTCGGGAAGGTCGACATCCTGATCCTCTACGGGTTCCGAATCGGTGACCATCTTGCGGATCTCCATATCTCGGTTGAGTTTCCCAACCATCCGTTCGAACGCCGTCTCACGTTCGTGCTGAACCCGCCGGAGCTCCCGGACCTTCCGTTCGAATTCCGTCTTAGCTGCCCAATCGTAGATACGACGTCCAAGAATCGTGAGCGCATACCGTTTCTCTGTCCCATGCTCGGTCGGCTTATGGCTGACCGTGAACACTTCGCGTTCAACGCCTTCTGAGAGTCGTGAAGACACCGTCGATCCACTTACCGCAACCGCGTCGGCAAGCGCGTTGAATGTCGCTGTTTCCATCCCAATCTCCGTGATGAGTTCCGCCGCTCCCTTCTTCCGAAGAAATGCTTCGAGTTCGTCCAAGCCCATCGTATCTCCTTCTTCTCACACATCACTATAAACCCAACCGAAATTTGATTCAAACTGATTTTTGACTCATACTGAATAATGGCTACAACCAATTCTCCAAATACAGCACGTATACTCCTTGAAATGTCTCCAGCGATAAGCTCAGAGCAAGCAATCGACACAAATTCTCTACTCTACTTTTACTCTACTTTATACTGAAGTATGCTCTTGGATAGCGGACAGAACTACACAGAATCACTCCAGTAGTTGGTCGACCACAGCTCAGAATCGGAACAGTTCGCCCTGGAGGTGGCTCAATGCCAACTGATCCGTCGGCTGTCGCTGATTCAATCATTGTCCACGCGGAGACACTCTGTGAGCGTGAAGACCACCTCTGGGATGTCATTCGTCAGCTTTCGATCCCTGTCGACAATCTCGAGGATGCCCGCGACCAGAGCCGCGTGACCTTCGGAACTGACGAAATGTTTCGCACGCTCCTGTTCAAAGGAATTCGAGGGATCTCACAGAACGAACTAGCCCAACGACTCGGGCGTGAGCCGAGCCTCGTCAAGAGCTTCCACCTCGATATTACCGATCTCTCGAATACGCCGACCCAACAACAGCTCTCGTACACGCACGCGCAGTTCAGTGAGGACACCCAGGAAGTCCTCAATCGGACGGTTGCTGGCGTCCGGCAAGTTGCTCTCGACAACGGCGTCCTCACGGAGGGTCTTGTTCCGTCAGTCCCAGCCGAAACCGAGGAGGAGTCACAAAGCGCGAATGAGTACAAGAAAGAGAAGGCCCAGAAGACGCTGACGCTCGCTCGAAAACACGTTATCCCTGAGTTCGACACGCACCGAGCAGCTCACAAGACGTACTCCGACGAAGTGATGCTGGATATGTTCGCAAGTATCTGCGCGAACAACGGTAGTGCCCACTCAGAAGCCGAGTACGGTTGGCTCACTGATGACGACCTGATCTGTGACGATTCGACGTTCCTCCGCGCAATCAAGAAGATCGCGACACCCGAAGACTCCGATGGCCAGCTCACGTTCGAAGATTTCCAGGACGATGACTCGATGCCCGAGATCGACCAGATTCGGGACGCTATTATGACGGCGTTCAACGCCGCGACGGAAAACATCATCAACTCAATTCGTGGCGAGGACCCCTTCGACTCCCGTAAGAAGATTGCAGCCATCGACATCACGCACGAGCAATTCCACGTCTGGCCGTGGGAGGACAAGGAAGCAGGCATCGCGAAGCCAGACTACCCGAAGATGGTGAGTGGGTACAAGAAAGACGGCGAGTACAAACACGGCTACAAGTACGCCACCATCACCCTAGTCGGTGACCACGCGCCGATCGCCCTCGGCATTGAGCCGGTCAAAGAGGACTCTGCGTGGGAGCGTGAGGACTCGCCGTCGTACTCAAAGGCTGACCTGGTGAGCCGATTGCTCGACCGGGCGGAGCAGTTCGTTGATCTGGACATGGTGATGTTCGACCGTGGATTCTACGTCAATCGCGTGTACGCAGATGTTCACGAGCGCGGGCTCACATACCTCTCTCCAGTGCCGACGTATGAGGATGATTTGGCGGCAATTCAGGATATTCAGGAACATCCGACGGCAGACGCAGCTGTCAAGCACGACGTTCCATTTGGACTCGATGGCGAAGTACATCACGAGGCCGAATTCTTGTACGCGCCGAGCACGAGTGACGATGCCGAGGGGAAGTATGCGGTGTTCGTGACGAATCGGGATCGCGTTGAGCCCGAGGAAATCAGGAGTATCGTGAACGGGTACAGTCGGCGCTGGGATATCGAGAACCAGTACAAGTCGATCAAGGACTTCATGCCGAAGACGTCGTCGACGGACTACCGGCTTCGGTTGTGTAACTTCGCGCTGTCAACGCTGATCTACAACCTGTGGCGGCTGACTGACTATCTAATCAAGGTCGCGCTCGACGAGCCGATCCGGTCGCCGCCAGTGATTACGGCGAAGACGTTCGTGCGAGCGTTGGGCGACTTCCTACGGGAGTTCGGGTAACGCTTTTCTCACTCTGGGTTCACCGATTCGGTAGCGACTGCTCTATCGATTTTCGTCTTTTCGGACTACTTATCACATAGAATACTAATTGACAGTCGCTAATTCGATCGCATCCGGTTTTCGCACCGGAATTTAAGTCACCAACTCGGGAATTTCCCAGTTTCATTTGTAAGCTTATAAGCACGCTAAGAATGTGAAGAATCTCACGATGGCGAGCTAGTGTCCAAGTGTGCCAAGATAAGCAGTAGGACGGGTCCAAAAGCCCTCAGCAGGGCGATCGACACCGGGGCAAGTGAGCGAACGCTGAAAATGTGTAGACGGCGGCGAAGCCACTCGCCACGAGAAGTCAGTGAGACAGCGCTGATGGACGAGCACTATCGGACCGGCAAACGAACAGTGGTCGCCGTCGGCGTCAGGGACGATCGATACGATCGGCGACCGTCCGGGCCAAGGCTTCGAAATCGGCGGTGTCGGGAACAACCACGTCATCGAGCCCGTGATCGCCCGCCGTCTCGCGAGTCGGTTGCCCGATCGCGCCGACGACCGCGCCAGACAGCCCCTCGAGGACGGCAGAGTGGCGATCGCGTTCCCCAGCGATCGCAAAGAAGTGTTCGACAGTCAGCGAGGAAGTAAACAGCGCGCCCGCCAGCTCGCTGCGTGCTGCCATCTCGACGGCGTTGCCTGCGTCTGGCGGACGAACGAGTCGGTACAAGACCGTCTCGTGGACGAACGCACCACACTCCCACAGTCCGTCCGGCAAGACGTCGCTGCCGTGGTCACTCCGCGCAACCTCGACCCGACGACCGTCGATACGGTCGGCCAGTGCGTCGACGAGCCCGGCCGAGGAGAACTCCTCGGGCACGACGTCGACACCGATGCCAGCCGCTTCGAGGGCCGTCGCCGTCGGGTCGCCGATCGCGGCCACTGTCGCGTCCCCGGGCGTCCACGCGCCAGCGACGAGTTCGGCCCCGGTCTTGCTCGTGAAAATGACGACATCGGCGTCCTCCCGGGGGAGTGCCCCGGTCGGCTCGACAGCGAGCATGGAATCGGCGATCGGTTCGACGCCGAGGGATTCGAGGAACTCGATCGCATCGCGCATACGCTCATCGTCGGGGCGGAAGACGGCCACTCGCGGAGGAGTGGTCCCGTGATCGGGCGTCACTCGTATCCCTCCAGCCACGCGAGCACGTCGTCGCGAACGCCAGCCACTTCGCCGATGACCGTCACCGCTGGCGGCTCGATCCCGGCGGACTCGCGGGCCTCGACGATCGTCTCCAGGGTCCCGGTCGCGACCTGCTGGTCGGTCCAGCTGGCTCGTTCGACCAGTGCAACGGGTGTCTCCGGGTCCATGCCCGCCTCGATCAACGCGGTCGTGTACTCCTCGAGTCTGGTCACGCCCATCAGGACGACGATTGTCCCGTTCGTGTCGGCCAGACACTCCCAGTCGACCGCCGACTCCGATTTCGAGGGATCCTCGTGGCCAGTGACGATCGTGACACTCGAGGCGAACTCGCGATGCGTGAGTGGAATACCCGCGACTGCAGGCCCGCCAGTCGCCGAGGTGACGCCTGGGACGACCTCGAAGGGGACGTCGTGAGCGGCGAGATACGTCATCTCCTCGCCGCCACGGGCAAAGACCGTCGGATCGCCGCCCTTGAGTCGGACGACCGTCTTCCCGTCCTGGGCGTGTTCGACCAGCCGGCGATTGATCTCTGCCTGGGGCGTCCGGTCACCGTGGGCGCGTTTCCCGACATCGATTCGGGAGTCGGCGGGGACGAGTTCGATGATCTCCTTGCCGGGCAGTCTGTCGTGCATGACGAGATCGGCGTCCTCGAGCAACCGGCGAGCCTTGACCGTCAATAGTTCCGGATCACCGGGGCCACTCCCGACAAGATAGACCGTTCCGGTTGTCGCCGCGCTCATGTCTGTTCCTGTGTCGCCTCCCGTGCGCGATCGATCAACTCCTCGGCACCGCGATCGGCCAGATCCAACGCCATCTCGCGGGCTGCCTCGGCGTGTCGTCTAGCGGGCAGTTCTCGGCGATCGCTCACTTCCTCGGTGCCGTCCCCGGAGAGCACGCGGACGGTCGTCGAGACGACTCGGCCCTGCAAGACCGCATAGACGCCGATCGGCGCGACACAGCCCCCGCCAAGCGTTTCCAGAATCGTCCGCTCGACGGTTACCTCGACGCGTGAAGGAGGGTGGTCGATCGAGCTACGGACCTCTTCGGTGACGTCTTCGTCGGTTGCAACGACAGCGAGAGCCCCCTGACCTGGCGCCGGCACGAACTCACGGGGGGCAATCGCTGGAACTGGAGGTGGTGGGTCAACCCGAGGCGATCGAGCCCCGCCTCCGCGAGGACGATCGCGTCGTAGGTCGTCTCGATGTCGCGTTCGAGTGCCTGGCGCTCTATTTCGGCGAGGCCGTTGAACCACGCCTCGGCAGAACTATCGTCTGGGTCGTCGCTTCCATCGTCGTCGGTTGTCGCGTCGCCGTCCGCTGACTCAGCCGTCTCTTCTTCGGCGGCCAGTCGATCGGCGTGTTCGGCCTGCAGCGACGGGGCTAGGAGCTTCTCGACGCGCGTGTCGACGTTCCCTCGGAGTGGTTGGACGTCGAGGTCGGGACGAGTCGCAAGCAACTGGGCTTTGCGGCGCAAGCTCGACGTACCGACAGTCGCGCCGGAGTCGAGGTCTTCGAGGGCTGTTCCGTCGGGACTCACCAGAACGTCGTTGGCAGGTGCGCGCTCGGGGACCGCCGCGACGACGAGATCGGAGCGGTCCTCGGTCGGGACATCCTTCAGGGAGTGGACGGCGAGATCGGCCTCGCCATCGAGCACCCGCTCGTCGAGGCTGTGGACGAACGCGCCCGTCTTCCCCAACCGATGGATGAGTTCGTCGCGAATGCGGTCGCCGGCCGTCTCGACTTCCAGCAGTTCGACATCTTGTCGACGACTGGCCAGGGCCTCACGGACCGAACTCGCCTGGCGAGTCGCCAGATCCGACCCACGTGTCGCCACCTGGAGTGTCGTAGAACGATCGCTCATTATCGAGACCATCTTCGGCCAAGCGGGATAACCCCACCGCTCGACTGTCGCCGAAACGGGACAGTGCGGCCCGTCGAAACCGTAGAGTGATACTCCGCAGGCGGATCAATACGGTTCGTCTTTTAGGCCGAGACCGTACGCGATCGCGTTCGTCGAGAGATGCAAAAGCGGAGTCAGCAAGACGACAACCAGGAGAACGCCGGGCGTGAAGGTGTCGGCGAACCAGGTAGGAACGAAGAGGGCAGCGAGCGCCAGCGCGCCGACGACGAAATCAAGTTGGTCGAGACCAGGCACTGGCGCGCCGCGTTCCCGGTCGAGACGGCGCTTGATGAACGACGCCGCGATATCACCCACCATCGCTCCGAACGCGAGTGCGAGTGCAGCGAAGAGCGGAAATCCCGGCACGTCGACACCGATCACAGCGGCGACTGTCGGTCCGATTCGGTCGAGGATGAGCGCCAAGCCGACACCCGCGGCGGTCCCCGCCGCCGTCCCACGCCAGGTTTTGCCGTCGCCGAGGGCGCGCGCCCCACCAAGGGTCCGGCCGCCGTCGATCGGCCGGCCGCCACCCGCAAGCACCGCGGCATTGTTCGGGACGTACGCCGGCAACATCGCCCAGACAGCGACAACGACGACCGACAGCCATGACATACTGTCCCGAGATACGAACGCCGGCCCTTAAGTGCTGATCGTTCGGTAGCGAGGGTGTCTCCGAATGGATTAAGGCTCACGACACCGCCGGGAATTGCATGGGCAGTCAGAATTGGGCCGGTCTGGACACGCTCAGCGAGAGACTGTCGGGTTTGCGAGTCGTCCTCGCGGGGGCAGCAGTCGTCGCCGTCGCTGCCTGGCTCCCCTGGGCACGCATCGAGTCGATCGGGACGGTGACCGGCATCGACGGCGACGGCTTTTTGACACTCATGCTTTCGACTGCTATCGCCGGCCTGCTGGGAACCCGCGAGTGGGGCCGCATCGAACAGGCTGCAGTCGCCGTGATCGGCCTGCTCGTGCTCGCGCTCGTCTGGAAGTTCGTGACGGATCCGGCAACACCCATCCTGGCGAGTGGCGACCCCAACGCAGCCGGGAAGTCACTGTCACCGGTCTACGGGCTCTATCTCACCGTATTCGGTGGTATCACGATCGTCGGAGGCAGTCTCTGGGCGGCAGTGGGAGACGGCTGACAGTCGACCGCCCCCGCAGCTATAAGGACCGGTGGGCGGAAGTGGGGCTGATGGCAGGCCAGCAACCACAACGATCGAGACAGTCACAGACAGGCCGATTCAGCCGGAGTGAACAGATCGCGCTCGGCAGCGTGGCAGCCGTAACGATCGGGGCGTTTCTTCCCTGGATCACGGCGTCGGCATTCGGCACGAGCGTCTCGGTCAACGGCATCGACGGCGACGGCGTATTCACCTTGGGCATGGCGATTGTCGCTGCCGTCCTCGTCGTTGCCCGAAACTGGGACCGGATCAATACGTTCGCTATCGGCGGGTTAGGCGTATTGATCACCGCATTCAGTATCCTCTATATTGTCGACCCCGCGTTCGGTATCGAAGAGAGTGGTGCGATGGCCGAAGCCGCAAAGGAGATGCTGAATCCGGGGATCGGCCTGTACGTGACGCTGCTTGGCGGGGTCGGTCTGATCGCCGCCAGCGTGCTCGATCGCCTGCGAGGGAGCGACTCGGCCCCTGAACAGCAGTCCCAGCAGCCACCCCAGCTTTGAACTGTTCCAGCCCGTAGGTGCGGACATGAGCGTTTCGGGGCTGTGTACGGTCTGTGAAAGCGAGAGCGCCGAATACACTTGCGGTCGCTGTGGGTCACTCGTCTGTGAGGTCCACTACGATCCGACGGTCGGTTTCTGCGTCGAGTGTGCCGGAGAGATCGGTAACAGTCGACCTGGCGACACCGACCAGCCTGACGATGGTGACACCTACCGGTTCTGATCGCCTGCGTCGAAGAGCCCGACAGCCAGCCATCCCAGAACGGAAGCGACGCCGTTGAAGACGTGCAGGGCGACCAGCAAGACGACCGCGCCGACGACCGACGCCACCAGTGCCTCGGGTGCAGTGTCGATGAGAACCATGTCGAACCCACCAGTGCTGAGAGAGTTCTCGACTTCCATCGGTCCAAGGGTGATCATCGAGCCGTCGCCGCCCAGGAACTGATAGCGGACACCCGGAATCCAGAAGACCAGCGGCGCGACCAGCAGCGCGAGGGGGATGATCAGCCCGGTCGTGAGCGCGATAAACAGGATGACGCCGACGACGAATTGCGCCAGAAAGTACGCGACCAGACCGTAGTTCCGCGGAGTTGCCACGATCGTTTTGGCGTACTCAGTCACCGACAACGCACTCGGGTCGGTCGGCGTCCAGTCGACATCGACCCCGAGGAGGCCGTCCGCGATACGCGCTTCGATTACGCCCGCGTAATCGGCGGCGACGAGGACGCCGATCAAGATCGGCACGCCAACGAGCAACGGGAGCAAGACAATACCCAGGACGATGCCGGTGAAAAAGAGCGTGAAGTAGGCGATCCCCAGCGGAAACCGCAAGAAAAGATACGCGAGATTACGGTACGTTTGTTCGGCCGCGACGATGCTGACGATCCGGCCGAGCAATGAGGGACTTTGACTGGCTGTCATCGAGTGAATCACCGATCGCCAGGTATACCAAAAGGAGTGCCGGGTTGTTCGCCGCTCAAGTCTGCGTAACGTTTTTAGGCATCGCGGTGGCGGTTCAGCCGGCGCTTGAGTCGCTTTGCAGCCTCCCCCGCGGCCCGATAGTACGCGTCGGGATCCGGCTTGCCCGGTCCACCGGCCTCCTCGCCCGCAAAGATGATCCCGCGTGATGAGTTCACGAGCCCGACACGTGTGTCGGTCCCACTCTCGGCGAGCCCGTATTCGACGGCCGCTTCAGCGTCGCCACCCTGGGCGCCGACGCCGGGCACGAGGAATGGGAGGTCAGGCACCTGTTCGCGAAGCGTTTCGAGCTCTTCCGGCGCGGTCGCACCGACGACGAGGCCGACGTTACCGTTCCGATTCCACAGGTCTGCCAACGCGGCCACGCGCTCATAAAGCGTGTCGCCGCCGTCGAGTTCCAGGTCCTGTAGGTCCGCCCCACCCTGATTCGAGGTCCGACAGAGGACGAACACGCCTGCCTCCTGGCGGGAGAGAAACGGCTCCAGAGAGTCCCGGCCGAGATAGGGGTTGACGGTGATTGCATCGGCATCGAGACCCCCACTGTCGAGGGCGCTCGCGTACTTGCGTGCCGTATTCCCGATGTCGGCCCGCTTTGCGTCTAAGAGGACGGGTACATCCTTGCCGTGGGCGTAGGCGATGGTCTCTTCGAGGGCGCGCCAGCCGTCACGGTCCTCGTAGAAGGCGGCGTTGGGCTTGTAGGCCGCGGCGTGTTCGTGGGTCGCGTCGATGATCCGGCGGTTGAACGCCCAACGGGGAAGGTCGCGATCGGCGAGATGGGCGGGCAGGCGGTCTGGATCGGGATCGAGACCAACCGAAAGAACGCTGTCGACCGCATCGATCCGGGCGGCCAGTCGCTCGAAGAAGTCCATGCGGGGGCAACCGGCCGGGGCGACTCAAGTATTTCCATCGCCCACGCGAGCGGATCGAACGGGAAGACTCAATTACTCACGTCAGGTTAGGCCTATCTGATGACACTCGCGGCGGTGGTGTTCGACTTAGACGAGACGCTCGCCGTGACGACCCGCGACCGCCAACGATTGCTCGCGGACACGGCGACTGCGGCCGGGTTAGAACCGATCGAGTACGGCACGTACGAACGCGCCCACCGGGAATCCGTGACGGGCGACACTCGCGCGCGGATCTTCGAAACGCTCATCGACGACGAATCGATCGACCCCCACGCCGTCGCCGAGACCTACCGGGGCGTGGTCAACGAGCACTTAGAACCGATCGAGGGGGCCGAAGCGTTGCTCACCCAACTCACCACGGGAGCCGGCTACCGCGTCGGCGTCCTGACTGACGGTCCCGAGCGCGCCCAGTGCTCGAAAATCGAGAAACTAGGATGGGGAGACCTCCTTGACGCGACCGTCGTCACCGGACGTATGGAGACGCGCAAGCCCGATCCGGTCGCCTTCGAAGCGGTGCTTGGGGCCCTGTCTGTCGACGCCGACCAAGCAGTCTACGTCGGCGACAAGCCGGAAGCTGACGTCGAAGGAGCACTCGACGCCGGCATGCGGGCGATCCAGGTCCTCTATCAGGGCGGCCCGGACCCCCATCCGCGCGCCGACGCTCACATCGAACGGGAGAATCTCGGCACGGAATTGCCGGCGGTCGTCGAATCACTGTAACGAACGGACGGCAGTACTCACGGCAAGCGATCGACGACCGCGACGAGCAGATCGACGGCAGCCTTCGTTTCCGCGGCCGAGTCGACGACGACCACGACTGGGCCTTCCGTCTCCTCGACTTCGAGACTGGTATGTTCGGCAGCCGATCGAACGGCTGTTGTGCCTTCGGGAAATCGTATCTCGACGCCCGTTTCGCGGGGAACTATCTCGGCCAGTGGGCTCTCATCGCAGACGATCGTCGTATCGTCCCCTGTCGCCTCGATCGAGAAGCGTTCGAGGCCGGCCGTCTCGCGGCCGTCGATCTCCGCACGGAGGACCTCAGCAATGCGGTCGCCGTCGGGAAGCCGATCCCGAACCATCTCAGCGCCCCTCGATCGCTTGGTTTGGGGCCTCACTGACGTCGATACCCTGGCGGCGAGCGTAGAGGACAGCCGCGGCTTCCAGCGTGATCGCGAGGTCTGACTGGAGGCCGTTGATGGCCGCGACGGCTTCCTGTTTGTCGATGCCTTCGGCGAGGAGTGCATCGAGAACGCGTTCGAACGTCGAACGCTCCCGGAGGATGGACTCGTCGGGGACGAAATCAGGTGGGACCGTCACCGAAGCGTGATCGAAGGTGAGTTCGAGGGTCTGTTCTTCGACCGTGAGCAGCCCTTCGCTGGCGGCGACATCGATGAGTCGCTTTGCCTGCTCGGGCGACACCCAGTCCCGGTCTAAAGAGAGGTCGACGACGAAATCGCTGCGGGGAAGACGATTCGTCCCGGCCTGGACGAACGGGGCAGCGACGGCTGTTCGGAGGCTCATTACGCCGAGGTGGGCCGCTCGCGCTTCTAAACTTGACGATCGCGGCCCAGATTCGAGGGGTTGAAGTACGCCCTCGCACTTGCTTTCGGTATGAAATTCCAGGGACGCTCGACGCGCAAGCGCACCGGTGGTCGACGCCGACACGCCCGAAACAAACGCAAACACGAACTCGGTGACGAGCCGACCGAGACGGAAGTCGGCGAGCAGAAACTCAAGTTCGTCGACGCGCGTGGTGGCACCGAGAAAGTCCGGACCATCGCGACGGACGTCGCCAGCGTGGCGACCGACGACGGGACCATCAGCGCCGAGATCGAGAACGTCGTCGAGAACCCCGCCAACCCCAACTACGTCCGGCGGAACATCATCACGAAAGGCGCAGTCATCGAGACCAGCGAGGGCGAGGCCCGCGTAACCTCCCGACCCGGCCAGGACGGCCAGGTCAACGCCGAACTGCTCGAATAACTGCGACTCGTTTTGTCGAGGCAGACTGTCTCAAGCAGTGTGCGATTTCGAGGGACAAGACGACGGTTCGACAGTAATGGCGATACTTACCCGAGGAAAGTGTTGAGAGCGTCGCCGACCCGTTCGGGTGCCGCCTCGATCCCCATGTGTCCGACGTCGTCGAACGGGATAACGCAGACATCCGAGAGTCGGTCCGAAAGCGCTCCGACGGCGTCCCGAAGGTGGTCCGGCCCGCGTTTACCCGTCAAGAGTAGTGTTGGGGCATCGACGACGGGCAGTTCCGAGATCCGGTAGTTCTCGACGGCGCGAGTCTCTCGAACGACGGTCTCGACGCGATCGAGCGGTGCCTCATCTGGCCACCACGGAAGGGCAGTCACGTCAGGCACCCCGCCGGCTTCTTCGACAAACAACCGGAGTGACTCGCGGCGTTCGCCCGCATCGAGGCGGTCCTGCATGCGGTTGGCAAGGTCGTTATCCCGATGCTCGCCGACCAGCACGGCCGGTTCATAGAGGACGAGACGCTCGATGGAGAGGTCCGGCGCGGCCGCCAGCGCGACGAGCCCCCCGAAAGAATGGCCAAATACGGAGGGAGTCCCGTCGACTGCGGCAACGAGAGCGCGCAGATCCTCGATCTCGCGGTCGAGACTGTAGTGGGATCCGTCCTCGCTGTCACCGCGCCCACGGCGATCTGGGACGATGAGCGTCTGTTCGTCGGCCAGATGGGGAATCAACGGCCGGAAACTGTGGCGGTCGGCGCTGGAACCGTGCAGGAGGATAAGCGGCGCTCCCTCACCGCGTCGTTCGTAGGCGATACGTGTACCGTCTGCGGACGTCACCGTTTGCATGGATCGATCGCTCGGGGACGGGCGAGACTAAGACTAACTCTCAGTCATGCGGCCATTCAAGTGGGAACAAGAATCCGAGCCGTAGATCACGCATCCGGGCCATCGAAGTACGTCTCGATCAGTGCGAGTTGGCCTCGTCGGAGTCGCTCGGAGAGCGAGGACGCGCTGATATCGAGACCGGCTGCGATGTCGGCCAGCGATGCGTCCCTGGGCACGGCGAAGTAGCCCTGTTCCGCGGCCGCGAGAAGTGCCTCGCGCTGGGGCTCGGTCAGCCCGTCAGCTTCTGCATGTGGACGTGAGACCGGCTTGATCCGACGGAGGCGGAAGCTACCGTGGCGCTCCCAAAACGACTGAAACTCCGCGAGAGTCGCCCGATCTGCGAAGCAGCCGGACTGGATCCAGCCGGTCTGTGTCACCCGGATCTCATCGACGAGGGAGTCAGTATCGGCCAGGGCTTTCAGCCCACCCACGTCGAAGTCCTCGGGAAAGTGATCACTCATACTCAGGGCTGGCAACACCTTGTACTGCGGTGGCGCATCGGACTCGTCGAGACGTGTGTATCCGGCCACGAACATCGCCTCGTCGAAGGCTTTCTCAACAGCCGGAGCCGGCCCCTCTTGGACAGTAACGATGAACGGTGTGTATTCGTCCTGGCTGGGAACCAAGCGGACCAGGAGAGTCGCGTCCGGGACCGAGGCCACCATGGAGACGAACGGCAGGTGCTCGCAGGTAATCTCGTAGGTGGCACGCAGGGCCATGGACATGTCAGGGCCGGGACGTCCAAATGGCTGTTGAAACACACCGATAGCTGTCGAAAAACCAGCGGTGTCCGCTTGCTACGACGGCCGCGGTGCGGCCTTTTGCAGTGCGCTCTCGGCGATGTTGCTCCCGTAGTCGGCCGTCCGGGACAACGAGTCGACGATGAGCCCGAGGCGATGGGCACGCTGTGGGTCGTCGAACTCGCGGATGAGATTGTCCACGTCACGGGCCTCTCGATCGACCTCTGGGATCCGGCTCCGGGCTTCGTTCGCGAGTTCGACCGCCTCGTCGGAGTCATCGGCCAGCAGCGCGTCCATCGCGGTCTCGGGGACGGAAACGGCGATTTCACGGAGTTCGTCGAGCGCTTGTGCCTCCTCTGATGGAACGTCGCCGATCTCGCTGGCGATCCCGGCAATCTTGTCGGCGTGGTCGGCGATCCGTTCGAGTTGCCTGGCAGCAGACTGATAGTCGAAAACCGTCTCCCGCGGGAACCCAATCTCGGTGGCGGTGGTCGGATCACGTAGCACCGTCCGAAACACCCGCGAGACCATGTACCACAAGCGGTCGACGTCGTCGTCGCGCTCCCTGACGTCCTGGGCGAGATCGGCGTCGTTCTCGACGAGGGCCATCACAGCGTCCTCGGTCATCGTCAGCGAGACCAACCGCATCCGCGTAATCGCGTTGTGGACCGACAACTCCGACGAATCGAGCAAGTCCTGCAAGACGACCCGCTCGCCGGTCTCCTCGATGACTTCCAGCCCGACCAGGCCCTGGGTCGCGTCCCGGACGATCCGGCGCTGGGCGGCAGTGATCCGCGCCGCTTCCAGTTCGATGATGTCGAACCCACTGACGTACATCGTCATGACCGCCCGTGTCAGTTCGGTCTCGGCCGTCAGCCCGCTCACGTCGAGGACCCCTCGGGTTCGCTCTTCCTCGTCCCTCGGCGAGAGCAACAGGAAATCCTCCTCAGAGTGGAATTCGACGATGCTGCCCGCACTGACCTCGTTCTCTGTCGCCCATCCTTTGGGAAGCGAGACGGTATACGTCGAGCCGCCCGTCACCTGGACCTTGCGGGTCTCCATATCACGACGTAAGCCGAAGGAGGAATATAAATCATTTCATACCTATATATTTTCTCCTATAAATAGATATATACTGCTATATGCTGGTATGAAGCCACGAGCACTACAGGAAAGTCCTCCAGCGAGAGTCCGCTTATCCCCCACAAAACACCGTATAACGGCGATTCATGGGTAGAGAGATCTGTAGCAGGCGACCTCAGCCAACGGAGTACCCACGAGAGTGACACGCCTATCGGATCGTCGCCGCGTGGCCGAAGATCGGTCGAGGACGTCCAACGATCGGCGATCCGAATAAATATATAGGTCTATATAGAGATAAGAGAAATAATAGTAGGGTATTTACTCTAATGAGGACGGTATTGGAGGTAATGACACGGGATCCAGGTCGAGACGTGTCGCGGCGACAGTTTCTGATCGGAGCCGGAACCGCGAGTGTGAGTTCACTGGCGCTGGCTGGCTGTACCGAACAAAGCGGAACGACGACCACGGGCGGGAGCTCGCTGTCGGGCGAGTTCAAGATGACCGGTTCGAGTACGGTGTATCCCCTGGCCGTCGAGGTCATCAACCAGTTCGAAGCAGAGAATCCGGACGTGACCATCCCCATCAACCGGACCGGGAGCGGTGGTGGGTTCAGTAACCACTTCTGTCTCGGAAACTCGGTCATCAACAACGCATCCCGACCGATTACCGACAGCGAACAGGATCAGTGCTCTCAGAATGACGTCACGCCTCACGAAATCAAGGTAGCGAGCGACGCCGTGACGGTCATCGTCAACAACGACAACGACTGGGTCGAGTGCATGACGGTCGAGCAGCTCGCCGAGATCTGGCGGGAAGACGGTGCCCAGACCTGGAGCGACGTCGATTCCTCCTGGCCCGACGAGCCGATCAACCGCTTTGGCGCGGCCAGGACCTCCGGCACGTTCGATTACTTCAAGGAGACGATCGTCGGCGAGGAGACAAACCACACCTCGGACTACTCTGCGACCGAGCGGGACAACGAAATCCTCGCCGGCGTCCAGCGCGACAAGTACGCTATCGGGTACTTCGGATTCGCCTACTATGCCGACAACCAAGACACAGTGAACGCCGTCTCGATCGACAACGGCGATGGGTGCGTCGAGCCGTCCTTAGAGAACGCCCGGACCGGCGAGTACCAGCCACTGTCGCGACCCCTGTTCACCTACGTCGCCGAGAGTGCCCTCGAACGGGACGAGGTCGCGGAGTTCTGCCGGTTCTTCGCCGAGGAGAGTACGAACCAAGAACTGGTCGCGGATACGGTCGGGTACGTCCCGAATACCGAAGAAGAGAAGGAACGGGAACTCGAGGAACTCGACTCAGCGATCGAGTCGGCCCAGTAAGATCGTTCCGAGTCGCTTTTCACCCACAGATGAGAACGCACGGACCATAGATGAGTGCTGAAAGGGAATCCCCGGATCTGACCGGCGGTCACGGAACACGGACAACCCGTGAATCCATTTATCACGCGCTTTTTTTCGCCTCGGCCGTGATATCAATCCTGACGACGGTCGGGATCATCCTCGTATTGACCATCGACGCGGCCGGCTTTTTCGGCCAGTACTCTACCGTCGAATTCCTGTCGGGGACGACCTTCAACGTCCAACGCGAAGTGTTCGGCGTCCTCCCGCTGGTGGTCGGCACGCTCCTGATCACGATCGGAGCGGCAGTCATTGCGATTCCACTGGGCGTGTTGACGGCAATCTACCTTAGCGAGTACGCCAGTCCACGCGTCCGAGCGATCCTCAAGCCGCTGCTCGAAGTGTTGGCCGGAGTCCCCACGGTCGTCTACGGGTACTTCGCTTTGGTGTATATCACGCCAGCACTCAACGTCGTTATCGGCTGGCTTAGCGGGATACTTGGTGTCGAGATTCCCACGCTGGGACTGTTCAACGGACTCTCAGCGTCGATCGTCGTGGGAATCCTCATCATTCCGATGGTCTCGTCGATCAGCGAGGACGCGATGTCATCCGTGCCGGACTCGCTCCGGCAGGCAGGCTACGGGCTCGGGGCCACGAAATTCAGTGTTTCGACGACGATCGTCGTTCCGGCGGCGATCTCGGGCATCGCGTCGGCGTTCATCCTGGCGATCTCCCGGGCTGTCGGTGAGACGATGGCCGTCACCCTGGCAGCGGGGACGAGTCCGCTGAAACTGCCTGCGACGGAATCGCTGTTCGGCATCCCGTACGTCGCTCCGACAGACATCATCGGTCTATATGCCGACAGCATGGCAACGATGACCTCGAAGATGATCGACATCGCCGGTGGGGACCTCGCAGGCGGGTCGATCAGTTACGACGCGATGTACGCGATCGGGCTGACGCTGTTCGTTATCACTTTGGCCATGAACGTGTTGAGTGATCGCATCGCGGCGCGGTACAGGGAGGAATACGAGTGATGGCGGCCGAATCGAACGCGTCCGGCGGGTCGGCGTTTGGCGAGGTAAACCGCCTGAGAGGGATCGCGTTCCAGTATCTCTCAGCCGGGGCATCAGTACTGGGGCTGATCGCACTCGCGTCGCTCCTGACGTTCGTGTTCTGGGACGCCTTCGGCCTCTGGAGTGCCGGCACAGGCTGGTACCTCACCTTCGGGGCGACGGTGCTCGTCCCGACGGCTGCCTTTGGCTGGTACGCGCGGACACGTCCGGCCGTCGCCGAGGCAGCGCTCGAACTCGTTAGCGGGACGGTCGGCGGTCTGCTCGGGGCTATCGGAACGGTACTCGTCCTCCTCGTCATCGCAGGGCCAAACGTCTGGTTCGCGTACTTCCTGACGGTTTTTGCGCCCGCCGGGGCGCTGTACGCCTACGGGCGATACGATACTGAAGCGAACTGGACCGGGCTCGGTATTCTTCTCGTCTTGCTGGGCGGCCCAGTGGTCGGGACGCTCGCCCTCTCCGTGTTGACGAACATCGCCGGCCTGCTCGGTGGGCCCGGGATCATGTTCGTCTCGGTCGTGCTCCCTGGGGCAGCGATCCTCGCGTTCGTCCTCCGGTCGCTGTTCGAGTACGGCAAGCGGATGACACTCGGGGCCGCTGTGGCGCTGCCGGCCGTCGCGATCGCCGGCATCCCGGTGATCGATCGAGTGGCCATCATCTCCCGGACCGTCTGGCTGACACTACTGGTCGTCTTCGCCGTCCCAGTCGCCGTCGCGGTCACCAACACGATCCGGGATCAGGCCCGCCGGCCTGCCTTTGCCCTTCCGGCGATCCTGTTTGGCGGGTTCGTACTCGGACGGACGATCGTCGGCGCGTTTGGCTTCCGCCGACCGGAACCGTGGCTGGACTGGCAGTTTCTCACCAGTGACCCAGTGACGGGCACAGCCGCCAACGCAGGGCTCTATCCAGCGATCGTCGGCTCAGTGTTCATGATCGTCTTAGTCGCCATCCTCACCTTCGTGCTGGGGGTCGGCGCGGCCATCTACTTAGAGGAGTACGCCCCTTCCAGCGGACCGCTGGCCGGAATCACGCGAATCATCCAGATCAACATCTCCAACCTCGCGGGCGTTCCCTCCGTCGTCTACGGGTTGCTGGGACTGGGGATCTTCGTCAACATGCGCCTGGAGTCGCTGACGATCCCCTTTGTGGGAGTCGAAGTCCCGCTTCCGTTCATCTACACCGGGATCGGCGTCGGGACAGTCCTCACAGCCACGTTCACCCTCTCGTTGCTCATCCTCCCCATCGTCATCATCTCCGCGCAGGAAGCCGTTCGGGCAGTCCCGGGATCGCTTCGACAGGCGTCCTACGGGATGGGGGCCACGAAATGGCAGACGGTCCGAAACGTGGTGATTCCGGAGGCGTTGCCCGGCATGTTGACGGGGACGATCCTCGCACTGGGGCGTGCGATCGGGGAGACTGCGCCACTGATCATGGTCGGCGTCGCGACGAGTACGTCGAGTCCACCCAGCGGCTTCTTCTCGAGCGTGAGTGCGATGCCGATGCAGATCTACACCTGGTCGTCGCTTCCCGGCGATGCGTTCCAACATGGCGTGACCGCGGCGGGCGTCGTCACGTTGTTGATCGTGCTGCTGACGATGAACTCGGTGGCGATTCTGCTACGAAACAAATACGAAACGGAGGCCTGAGGATGTCACAGGAGAACACTTCACCCGACCCAGCATCGAACGACGAGCAACTCATCTCGACAGCACCCGGCCGTGGCGGCCTCGGTGAAGGGGACGACCCCACGACAGAAGAGAGTCATACCGTCATCGAGACCCGCAACCTGGACGTCCACTACGGGGAAACACAGGCGATCCAGGAGGTTTCGATGGAGATTCCGTCGAACCGAGTGACCGCGATGATCGGTCCCTCGGGCTGTGGGAAGTCGACGTTCCTGCGCTGTATCAATCGGATGAACGACCTCATCGACGCCGCCCGGATCGACGGCGAGTTGCGCTTTGAGGGCAAGAACGTCTACGACGACGACGTCGATCCCGTCGCCCTGCGCCGGAAGATCGGAATGGTCTTCCAGCATCCAAATCCCTTCCCCAAATCGATTTACGATAACGTCGCCTACGGGCTTCGGATTCAAGACGACACTGAGAATCTCGATGAACGGGTCGAGACGGCGCTGAAACGCGCCGCACTCTGGGACGAAGTAAAGGATCAACTTGACGAGTCGGCACTTGACCTCTCGGGCGGCCAACAGCAGCGCCTCTGCATCGCCCGGGCGATCGCCGTCGACCCCGAGGTCATCCTGATGGACGAACCTGCCTCGGCGCTTGACCCGATCGCGACCTCGAAGATCGAGGACCTCATCGAGGAACTCGCCGAATCCTACACCGTCGTCATCGTCACCCACAACATGCAACAGGCCGCCCGGATATCCGATCAGACGGCCGTGTTCCTCACCGGTGGAGAACTCGTCGAGTACGACGACACCGACAAAATCTTCGAGAACCCCGAAAACCAGCGCGTCGAGGACTACATCACCGGCAAGTTCGGGTAACGTTCGCCGACATTGGCCAAAGGACAACACACTTACCGGACACCCACCCACCACCAACCATGCCACGCGAAGAATACCAAGAGCAACTCGAGGATTTGCGCGAGGACGTCCTCTACATGAGCGAGGTCGTCCACGATCGGCTCACACTCGGGTTGGATGCACTCGAAACGAAAGACGAAGAGCTCGCTCGAGAAGTCATCGACGGCGACGAGGAGATCAACCAGCTCTATCTCGATCTCGAACGGGAGTGTGTCAACCTGATCGCGCTCCAGCAACCCGTCGCCGGCGATCTGCGCTTTATCGCTGCCTCCTTCAAGATCATCACCGATCTCGAGCGCGTCGCCGATCTCGCGGTCAACCTCGGCGAGTACGCCCTCGAAGCCGAACAAGACATGTACCCCGACGTCGACGTCCAGGCGATCGGCGAGGAAGTCGTTACGATGAACGAGCAGGCGATGGACGCCTACGCGGAGGAGGACACGGATCTCTGTTATGCGATCGGCGACCGCGACGACGACGTCGACATGCTGTGTCAAGACGCCTCCGATACCGTCATGCGAAATCTCATCGAGCGGGAGATCGACGCCGAAACCGCAGAACAGGAAGTCGAATCCCTCATGCGTGACGTCTCTCGCCTTCTGTTGACGATCCGTGACCTCGAACGCGTCGGCGACCACGCGGTCAACATCGCCGCCCGGACGCTGTACATGGTCGACAACGACGACGCGCTGATCTACTGAGACCACCTTTTTACTTCGACGGGTTCGCAAGCGAACGCGCTCTGCTCACGGACGCGGAGCGTCCGTTCGCATGGTCAGCGGGACCTCCGGTCCCGCTCGACTCGCAAAAAGCTGGACCAAAAACATCCGAGCGCCTGTGGCGCTCGGCGAAACGTGGCGCAAGCGCCGCGTATGCTCACCTATTACTCATCCTTCTCCAGCATCGCGGTGTACAGCCCGTCGTCGCCCTCCCACGTCTCCGTTCGTGTCCAGCCGGTCGCTTCGAGAACGTGGTCCATCTCCGTCGGCGAGACGAGCAGATAGTCGAACCACGGCGTCGCATAGGTCTTGTAGCGCGTTCGCATCCGAAGCGCTCCGGGTAGGCGGCCCCGCTCCCGGTTGAAGGCATGATACTCGCGATGGTGTGGCTCGTCAGTGTCGTGTGGATCACGACTCTGGGCCAAAATGCGGCCACGGTCGGTCGTGACCGTCGCCAGGGCCCCAAGCACGTCCGGCGCGGTCTCGGCAGTGCCGACCAGTCCGAAATTGGTCCCGAGCATGAGCACAGTCTCGAACGTGTCGGCGGCGAACGCATCCTCAACCTCAGCGACGTCACACTGCTCGACACATTCGAGGCCACGGGCACGACTCACTTCGACTGCGCCCGGCGAGACGTCGATCCCCGTCACGTCGTGGCCCTGGCGCTGTGCGTACAGGGCGTGTCGCCCGGCCCCACAGCCAACGTCGAGAACCGACCCCTGGAGATGACCGAGTGCAGTCTGTTCGTCTGCTCCCCACTCGTCGTATTCCGAGAAGTAGGTGGCCGGGCCGGACGACGGCGCGACGAATCCATCGTCGCGTTCGATGATCTCGAAACCCTCCTCGCCCCCTCGTCGTAGTCACGAATCGCCTGTCCGTAGGCGTCTTCCGCAGCGTCCATTGTACCGGCCACAACGGGCCTGGACAAAAATCCGCCGGGTCCGGGCGACGCTACGCGTCCTCGATACCGGAAAGGCCCGCGTCCGTAATCTGAAAGCGTGCGGTGTCACCCGTCGCTTTGGCGTGGTGTTTCTCCAGGGTTGCCCGGCGCTTGCCGCCCCGAAACCGATCGAGTCGGAGGACCACCGACGACCAGTGGTTGAGTGTGTGGCCACCGAGGGCACGAATTTGATCGCTCTCGGGGTCGGAAAACACTTGATTGGTAAACGCGACCGCGAGATCGTGTTTGCGGGCCAGGCTGAGCAAGTGCGTGATCTGGCGGGCAACCGCCCGCAACGCTTCGCCGTCTTCCTGTTCGGTCCGTTCCAGGCGATAAAAGCCCGTCGCGCTATCGAGGACGATCAGGTCGACTTGCTCGCCGAACTCCTCGGCGTCACGGACGGCCTCCTGCTGTTCCTCGAAGGTGTGGGCGTCGGTGAGGATGATCCGGGAGGCAAGCTCCTCGACGTCGCCGCGGGCGTCGGCCAGTTGCTGCATGCGATCGATCGAGACACCCTCCGTGTCGAGATAGAGTGCTGACTCTCCGGCTACGGCCGTCTCGACGGCCGCCCCGAGTGCGAGGTTCGTCTTCCCCGCCGCAGGCGGGCCGTAGATCTGGGTGACGGCACCGCGTTCGAGGCCGCCGCCAAGCAGGTCGTCGACGGCCCTACAGCCAGTTGAGATCGGGTCGCTCACTGCCCGGACGTACTGGCGGCCCGTGCAAAAACCCCGCGGATCGCCCCCTGTCCGGTCGAGTGTCCCTGAACAAGAGCTGACTGCGTGCTACCGAAAGGGACGAATCAGCGGGCCCGGTCACTGCCGGAAACGTATCGTTCGAGATCCTCACGGACAGTTTCCGCGTCATCGAGATCGGACCAGGCACAGTATATTGGCGGCCGCCACCAACCACGTCGTCGGATGACGAGCGTCGTTTCGGTCTTCTCGACGCTTACGATCCGACCCCAACGCTCCAGCCGACGGATCACAGACCTCGTCCGCTCCAGTCCAGACGGTCTAACCCGGTAGGTCCAAGGCTGCCCGAAGTTCAGCAGGGCCGAACCGGACACATAACCGATGCCGCCGAGGACTGCAACGGCGGTGCCACCGGGGGCTGAATCAAGGAACGTGACGAGCCCGAGGGTCATCAACGCCAGGCCAGTCCCCCAAGCACCGATCTGCCACCGCCGCGGCCACCCAGCCGCCCACTCAGATTCAATCGGCTCGTCGACAACGACTGCGTCGACATATCGTGCCCGGGACATCGCCGCCAGCAAGAGCCCGAACAAGCCACCGACAACAGCGACGACGAACGCGGCCAGGAATGTCGTCTCGAATGGGAAGCCAACCACTCCGCCGACGGCGATGTAACCGCCCGCTGTGATGCCAGCCACCGCGACGAAGGCCCACTGGCGTAGCGATCGCCCAACCCATTCGGGTACTCCCGCCAGCCGACAGACGATGAAGGCAGACCCGATCGTGGTCACGGTGACGAGAGTAAGAAACGCGACGTACAGTGCCGCCGCGTCGTCGAGCCCTGCGTATCCCACCAGAGCGAGAGCCCCCGGAGTCACTAGCCCAGCCACGTACAGTCCACTCGCGAGGGCGTACGTCGTGTCGACGCGTTCCGCGACTGCAACACCGGACGCGGCCGTCGGGTCCGACCGACGTGAGTCTGATCGGCCGAACTGATCCATACGGGGCAGTAAACAGCCGAAAGACTAACATTTTTCGTACGGGGGTCGTGAGGAGTCGAATAGGTCGACGGAGAACTCACCAGGGGGCTGTCTGGGCCTGCCACAGCTGACCACCTGACGGTGTAACTAATGCTATCATGTCACACGGTACTCGTTGTCACATTTCAGATATACTTATTTTCAGCCACCCGATCGGCAGTACATGGCGGACCCGTTCGGGCAGGCACTCCTGGCTCATCACCGCGACGAGCGAGAACAGCCGCTGTTCTAGTGGACGGCGAGGCGGGCCAGGCACACCCGATCGGGGAACTGTACTTCGGTGACCCCGACCGGGAATGGCTCACGGCGACGTTCGAACCGCCGGTACTCGACGTGGGGGCAGGTGCCGGCCGGGACACGCTCGTCCTGCAGGAAACGGGCGAAACAGTCGCTATCGAGGTCAGCGAGTCGCTCGTGACGCTCCTGGGGGAACGCGGAGTCGAAGATGCCCGACAGGTGGACATGTTCGAACTCCGCGATACGTTCGAGCGCGATCGGTTCCGGTCGGTCCTCGTGGTCGGCACGCAAGTGGGACTGGCCAGCTCGATGGCCGGCGTCCGGGAGCTCCTCGCGGACCTCGCATACGTGACGGCTGACGAGGCGACGGCGGTGCTCGACAGTTACGATCCCACTGCCGAGACGACAGCCGAATTACTCGGGTCTCAAAGAGGTTGGTGTGCCTGAAGCGCCGCGTCGTGGAAGGGGATCACTCGAGTCCGAGACTCAGCGCCAGCGCATCGTCGATCTCGCTCATCGTGTCTCTGTCTAACTGCCCAAGCACCGAGTGAATCCGCTTTTCGATCGAAACGACGCGGATCTGGTCAAGTCGGATCGAGGAATCCTTCTCGAACGGCGAGTCCGTTGCCTCGACAAGCACTTCGAAGGGGTAGCCCCGATAGGTTCCCGTTGCCGGCGCGACGATTGTGGTACTCGAATTCGCGTTCCCGACATCGTTCTGGACGACGACGGCGGGCCGCGTTTTCGTCATCTCGTGACCCTCGGCGGGATCGAGTCGAACGACGACAACATCGCCTCGTCGAACCTCGGGCGCGTCGCTCATTCGTCGATTTCTCGCCAGGCCTCTGTCGACGCTTCGTCCCACTGCTCGGCAAGGTCGTCGGCGGCGTCCGACGCCTCGCGGTACGCGGCCGCCAGTTCGTCCTCGTCAGGGCCGTCGGATTCGACATCGACGACGGCGACGGTGACCCGCTTGTTCGCGTACTCGGTTCCGAGATAGATCCGGCCCCGGTCGTCCGTCTCGTTGGTCTGGAGTTCGTCGGCGTCAACGTTCATATTACCCACTATAACCCACGGTCGTATGAAGGTTGCTGTATCACGCCGGGATACGACAGGTATCGAGCCTCCCAAGTACACCCGTCCCGATGGGCAACCGTGATCGTCGTCGCCACCGCGGACTTCGAACTGTACCACGGCGTGGTCACGGAACTGCGCGACCGCGGCGTGACGTTCACGACGATCGAGCCCGACGAGCCACTGCCCGACCGAACGGAGGCAGTCGTCGTCGGCCCCGAGGAGGCCGTCGATCCGCCAGCCGACATCGCGGTAGTCGAGGCCGCCCCCGCCGAGCCGAGGCGGGCCGTCGAGGACCTACTTGCGATCATGCGGGGGGACGCCGGCCGGGTGATCGTCGGGATCGATCCCGGCGAGAAGCCCGGGATCGCCGTCCTCGCGGGTGATGTGGTGATCGGCGCGTTTCAGGTCCCGGCCGATCAGGTGGGTGCAGTAGTTCGACGGGAAATCGAGGGAGCGACCGACCCACTGGTTCGGATCGGCGACGGCGCGCGTCTGGTCGGCTCCCGCGTGGTCGACGACCTCGAAGACGTCCCAGTCGAAGTAGTCGACGAAACGGGGACAACGCCGTATCTCGGGACGGGAGCGCGAGGGATGGGTGACGTACTCGCGGCCGTCAACATCGCTCGCATCGAGGGCGAACGCGTCGATTCGATCGACATCGAACCGACCGCTGGGGAACTCCAGCGGATCACGGATCGGTCCCGAGAGGCCGGTGACGATAATCGAGCGATCGACGAGCAACTGGCCCGCCGGGTCGCAAGCGGGGAGTTGGATATCGAAGAGGCCCTGGCCGAACACCGCGAGCGGACCGAGTGACGCGCGGCGACCATCGTCGGACGGATCGTGCACGCCAGTCGATACCGAAACCCGTTTGCCGGCTCTGTCTGGACAGTCACCTATGAGCGAATCCCCCGCTATCGAGACCGACTCCCTCCGGAAAGAGTACGGCGAGGCAATCGCCGTCCGGAGTCTGGATCTGACCGTCCCACAGGGTGCCGTCTATGGCTTTCTGGGCCCCAACGGTGCCGGCAAGACCTCGACGATCCAGATACTGACGACGCTCCAGGAACCGACATCCGGCACGGCGACCGTCGCGGGCGAGTCGATCGGCCGCCGCGAGCGCGTCACGCCACACATCGGGTATCTGCCCGAGGAACCGCCGGTCTACCCGGAACTGACCGGGCGCGAAAATCTGGAGTACGTCGCCGGATTGCGCGGCATCGAGGCCGACGAGCGTATCGAGTCATTGCTCGACCGATTTGGACTCACTGATGGGGCCGACCGTGCCGTCTCGGGCTACTCGAAAGGGATGAAACAGAAGCTGGGGCTGATCGGCGCACTGCTCCACGAGCCAGATGTCCTGTTCCTGGACGAACCGACCGCCGGCCTGGATCCACGCGCAGCGCGGGCGGTCAAAGACACGATCGCCGACGTCTCCGATCGCGGCGTGACAGTGTTTCTCTCGACACACATCCTGCCCGTCGTCGAGGAACTTGGCGATCAAGTCGGCGTGCTACAGGACGGCCGTCTCGTCGCCGAGGGCCCACCGGACGAGTTGGGCGAGATGACCGGCGAAGGCGCTGATCTGGAGGACGTATTCCTGAACGTGACTCGCTCGCGATCGAGCGTCGCCGCGCCAGCCGACCAATGACCCGCGAGCCCAGACAGCAGGCGGCCGCGGCGATACTGGTCGCCCGGACGGAGGTGAGACGGACCTGGCGGCGACTGCGGACCAGCGAGTCCAACAAGCTGGTCGCCGGCGTGGCCGTGGGACTGTTCTACAGTCTCATCGGCGGTGTTATGGGGTTCTTCCTGGGTTCGCTCGTGGCCGAGGACGGGCTGGCGACGATGACCCAGCCGCGTCTCGGCGCGCTGGCAGTGCTGGTGTTCGGGACCTTTCTCGCCGCCCAACGAACCGTCAAGCGAAGCGGCTCGCTCGACGCCCCAGGGGCAGTGCTGACCGCGACCTCGCCGGCGGCGGTCGCGGTGGGTGTGATGGGCGCGGAAGCCGTCCGCGGGCTCCTGTTTCTCGGCCTGCCCGCCGCGGTGACCATCCTCGCGTTCGGTCTCGGCACGGGCGCCCCAGTAGCGGCGGTGGTCCTGGCCGCAGTCGCACTCTGTGTCCTCGCGCTGGTGGTAGCCGTCGGGTTCGCCGTCGGGATGGCGTTCAGATACGTCTCGATGCGATCGACGTTCGTCACGCGCAACCGCGGCAAGCTGGGCGTCGTCGGGACGTTCCTGGCGTTCGGGGGCTACATGTTCTTCCTGGAGGGCCACGCCCTCTCTCGGGCGATCGTCGACCCACTGCTCGCGCTGCCGCCCGCCTGGCTCGGCGATCTCGCCCTCGCCGGGACGCCGAACGTCGCCCCGCAGTCGATCCACCTGCTGGGTGCCCTCGGCGTCCTCGGGTTCGGTGTGCCGGTCGTCGCCGGTGGGGGAGCGAGGCTGGCGCGGCGAGTCTGGTTCGGCGAGCGTGTCCGGCCCGCGGAGCGAGCGGACACGACGGTGGCGGGAACGGACCTCCTGGGCTGGCTTCCCGAGACACGCCTATCGAGGGCTACGCGAGCCGTCGCCCGAAAATCCGTCCTGCGCGCCCGGCGGTCGCCGTTTATCGTCCAGTACGGACTGCTGCCGTACTTCGCGCTGGCGATGCTCGGCGTGCAGTTCGCCATTCAGGACGGGACGATCCCGCCGTGGCTCCCCCACGGGGCCGCGGCCGCCGGTGTCGTCACGACGGGGACGGCCTTCGCGCTGAATCCGATCGGCGGCGAAGAAGGACTGCTCCCGATTACGCTGACGGCCGGCGTCGACGCGCGGTCGTTTCTCGCCGGGCTCGTCGTCGCCGGCTGGCTGGTCGGGCTTCCGGCAACCATCGGCGGGACGGTCGTCCTCGGCGCACTGCTGGGGACGCCCCCGCTGACGATCCTTGCCCTGGCGATCGTCGGTAGCGGGATGGCCCTGGGCGCGCCGGGAATCGCCCTGGCCGCCGGCATCGTCTTCCCGTCGGTCGAAACGCAGTCGATCCCCGGCGCATCGGAGACGGTCGAGCCGAGTACGTTCGCTGTCGTCCTGTTCGTGATCGTGCTCGGCGTGGCATCGTTACCAGCCCTGATCGGAGTGGGAGGCGGCGCAGGGACGATGGCGCTCTCCGGGGCCGCCCTCCTCAGTGTCGTCTTGACCTGGCTGTTCGGGTGGCTCGGATTTCGATACGCGGGGAGGCAGTTCGATGGATACGTCCCAGCGGCCGAACTGCTCTGAGGCAGTCACTCCCGGAGGGAACGCTCGGCTCGATCGATAATCTCCCTGACCGGCCGGCCAGTCTCCTGGGCGACGGACAAGGCATCCTCGTATTCGGCACTCGCGTCGAGCCACGTTCCCTCGCGGTCGCTGGCGACTTTGACGTCGATGGCGTAGGTGTCGCCAGCGATTTCGATTTCGACCGTGCGTGTCTCGCGATCGGCGACCCAGCGGTGGCCGGCACCGTGCTCGCGCACGCCGAGTGTTCCGGTCTCTTCGGCGAGTTTTCGCGCCACCCGGTCGGCGTCCGCGGGCTTTGTGATCACTTTGATGAGGTGGCCCGGCCGGGCTTTCTTCATCGTCGCCGGCAAGATCGAGACATCCCGAGCACCGACCGCTGTGAGCGTCTCCTGGAGGCTGCCCAGTACTTCCGGCGTCGCGTCGTCGACGTTCGTCTCCAAGACGGTGATCGCCTCGCGACGGAGGTCTCCATCCGTCTCGCCAACGACAGCCCGGAGTGCATTAGCCCGATCGCCGGTATCGTGATCGCCCGCGCCGTATCCGGATGTCGTCACGTCCATCGTGGGCAACGACTCGGCGCCCTCGGCGATCTCGGCGAGAATGGCCGCCCCGGTCGGCGTCAGGAGTTCCCGCTCGAGTGGCCCGCCCTGGATCGCATAGTCGGCGTCGGCGGCGATCTGGACGACGGCTGGCGCGGGAACGCTCGCGGTACCGTGGGCCATCTCGACCTCGCCGCTACCGGTCGAGAGCGGCGTGGTGACGGTCCGATCGAGAGCGAGGTCATCGAGCAACAGCACCGCCCCAACCACATCGGCGATGGCGTCGTCGGCCCCGACTTCGTGGAAGTGCGTCGCGTCGAGATCGGTCCCGTGAACGGCTGCCTCTGCCTCGCCCAGGCGCTCGAAGATAGCGAGCGCCCGGTTCTGGACAGTATCGGGGAGCTCCATCGCCTCAACGATCGCCACGACTTCCGGATAGGTCCGCGTCGGGCCGTGCCCTTCCGCACTGTCGCCAGCGTGATCGTGGGCGTGAGCATCGTCGGACTCGTGTGGCTGGTCGTCCTGGCTGTGAGAGTGCTCGTCTCCAGACCCGGAAGGGTGGCTGTCGGCGTCGGCCACGTACCGGACATCGACCGTCGTCGCGTCGATCCCGCCGGTCGTCGTCCGGTCGATGGTGTATTCGACATCCAGGGCTTCCTCGACCGGTGTGAGGACGGCGGGATCGGCCCCGGCATCGAGCAACGCGGCCAGGAGCATGTCGCCGCTTGCCCCCATCGAGCCGTCGAACGCGAGTGTGTACATACCCCGAAGACGGCCGTCGGCGAAGAAAAGTCCGCGGGTGTCGGGACTCACGAACCCAACCCCCCGGTAGCAAAAAACATATCTCCCGGGATGCCCGAGTGTGACACACTCCACGCCTATGAACGAAGTTCAACTTGAGGTCGCGAAGGCCTACCCGAACGACTCGGGCCGGGGAATCGCGCGCCTCGACCCCGATACCCTGCTTCACCTCAAGCTCTCTCCCGGCGACATCATCGAGATCGAGGGTGCAGAGCAGACCGCCGCGAAGGTCTGGCGGGCCGACCGGCAGGACTGGAACACCGACACCGTCCGCATCGACGGGTTCACGCGCCAAAACGCCGACGTGGGGATCGGCGAGCGCGTCGAGATCCGCAAAGCTGAAGCCGAGAAGGCCGACTCGCTCGTGTTGGCCCCGCCCGAGGAGGCAAGCGTCCAGTTTGGCTCCGATGCAGCTGGCATGGTCAAACGCCAGATCCTGAAGCGGCCCGTCGTCGAGCGCGATATCGTTCCCGTGATGTCCTCGACGAACCACCCCTTCATGCGCTCGCCAGGGCAGGCGATCCCGCTGATCGCCGTCGAGACCGAACCCGAGGGCGTCGTCCTCATCACCGAGGACACCGACGTCGAGTTGCGCGAGGAACCCATCTCGGGCTACGAGAAGACCGGCGGGGGCATCACCTACGAGGACATCGGCGGCCTGGAAAACGAGATCCAGCGCGTCCGCGAGATGGTCGAGTTGCCGATGAAACACCCCCAGATCTTCAAGAAGCTGGGGATCGAACCGCCCTCGGGCGTTCTCCTGCATGGGCCGCCCGGGACGGGCAAGACGCTGCTGGCGAAAGCCGTCGCCAACGAGACCTCCGCGAACTTCTTCTCTATTGCCGGCCCGGAGATCATCTCGAAGTACTACGGCGAGTCCGAACAGCAGTTGCGTGAGATCTTCGAGGACGCCACCGAGGATGCCCCCTCGATCATCTTCATCGACGAACTCGACTCGATCGCACCCAAACGCGAAGACGTCACCGGCGAGGTCGAGCGCCGGGTTGTCGCCCAACTGCTGACGATGATGGACGGCCTGGAATCACGGGGCCAGGTCGTCGTCATCGCCGCGACCAACCGCGTCGATTCGGTCGACCCCGCGTTGCGTCGGCCAGGTCGATTCGACCGCGAAATCGAGATCGGCGTCCCCGACGAGACCGGCCGCGAGGAGATCCTTCAGATCCACACCCGCGGGATGCCCCTGAGCGACGACGTGAACCTGGGCCGGATGGCCGAGGACACCCACGGCTTCGTCGGTGCGGACATCGAGTCCCTGACGAAAGAAGCGGCGATGAAGGCCCTGCGGCGGTACCTCCCCGAGATCGACTTAGACGAAGAGGACATCCCGCCGAGTCTCATCGACCGGATGATCATCAAGCGCGACGACTTCAAAGGTGCGCTCAACGAGGTCTCACCCTCGGCGATGCGGGAAGTCCTCGTCGAGTTGCCGAAGGTCTCCTGGGACCACGTTGGCGGCCTGGAGACGGCCAAAAACGAGGTCCAAGAGTCCGTCGAGTGGCCCATGTCAAGTCCGGAGAAGTTCACGCGCATGGGCGTCTCCCCACCCAGCGGCGTCCTGCTGTACGGGCCACCCGGACGGGCAAGACCCTGATGGCCAAGGCCGTCGCCAACGAGACTGACGCCAACTTCATCAGCGTTCGGGGCCCCCAATTGCTCAGCAAGTGGGTCGGCGAGAGCGAGAAAGCCATCCGCCAGACGTTCCGGAAGGCAAAGCAGGTCGCCCCGACGGTCGTGTTCTTCGACGAACTCGACTCTCTGGCCCCTGGTCGTGGCGGGCAGGGCTCGGGTTCGAACGTCTCCGAACGCGTCGTCAACCAGTTGCTGACCGAGATGGACGGTCTCGAAGACATGGAAGAAGTCATGGTCATTGGCGCGACCAACCGTCCGGACATGATCGACCCCGCCCTCATTCGCTCGGGCCGGTTCGATCGGCTGGTGTACATCGGCGAGCCAGACGTCGAGGGTCGCGAGGAAATCCTCAAGATCCACACTGACGACTCGCCGCTCTCACCGGACGTCTCCCTGCGCGAACTCGCCGAGATCACCGAGGGATACGTCGGCAGCGACCTCGAATCGATCGGCCGCGAGGCCGCGATCCACGCCCTCCGAGAGAACGAAGACGCCGAGGAGATCGGCATGAGTCACTTCCGGGCTGCCCTCGAAGACGTCCGCCCGACCGTCGACGACGACATTCGAGAGTACTTCCAGCAGATGGAAGAAGAGTTCAAAGGCGGCGGTCCCGAGCCCGAGCGTCGCCGTGGCACCGACCGGATCGGCTTCCAGTAGACCCGACCGTTTTCGAGTGCAGATAGGATCGCTTCGTTCGTCTCCTACCCCAGAAGGCGCGACGAAGGCCGCCCTCGTCGAGTGACACTCCGCTCGAGTGGAAACGCGGCGCTCACCACGTGCACAAAAGCATGGCCCACGCGGGTAAAGCGAGTGGGGGCTCGGGAGAGGTCACTCTCCCAGTGATCAAAAGGCTCGACCCCACTCTGTGCGGTCGAGTCCGAGGCGAGAGCCTTACAGCTCGCCGAGCTTCCGGAGTAGCTGGCCGCGGTACTCTTCGTCGCTCTCGACGCCTTTGCGTTCGAGGACGTTGCGCTGGAGTTTATCGAGGGCGACGTTAAAGCCCGTCTTGGCGCCGTAGCCTTCGCCGGTGCCGGCAACCTGGCCTTTGTTCGTCCGGAGGCGAATCTGACAGCTGATCAGCGGGGTACCCCGGAGTTTCTCCTTGTGCTCTTGGAAGCGAACGTGGGCGTGCTGGACCTGCATCGCCTGGTATTTGTCGGCGACCTCTTCGATACCGACGCGGATGTCTTGCCGGGAGATCGTATCAAGCAGCTTGATGTTCGTGATCTGGACGTCCATGTGCTCTTGCTCGGTGAAGGTCAGCGCGCGGAGGACGTCGGTCTTGGTGACGATCCCAGCGACCAGGGAGTCGTCGCGCTCGGGCGTGACCACGAGGCCAGCGTAGTCGTTTTCGAGCATGCGCCGAACAGCCGATTCGACGCTCTCATCGACGGTCGTGGTCGCGACGGGACTGGACATGACATCGTAGATCGGGAGATCGAGAATGCGGTCGACGTCGCCGGCACGCTCGCCGGTCGTCGCCTTATCCATATCTCGGACGACCACGTCGACGATGTCGTGGCGAGTCACCATGCCCGTCAAGCTGCCGTCATCGTCGTCAAGAACCGGGAGCCTAGAGATACCGTGTTCCCGCAGATGGTTGATCGCCTGGCCGATCTGCGTGTCCTCGGTGGCCGTGACCACATCAGTCGTGTAGATGTCCTCGACGGTGAGTGCGTCGAGGTTGTCGAGGACGGCCCGGAGGATATCGTCATCAGTGATGACGCCCCAGAGCTTGTTCGCCTCGAAAACGGGCGCGATCTTGGTCCCGCTCTCGACGAGGACACGAGCCGTCTCTCTGACGTCGGCCGTTCGCTCGACTTTCGGTGCGTGTTGCATCAGCGCCGTCGCCTTCGCACGGTCCTCGACGTGAGATTGGACCAGTTGCTTCTGCGTGATGACGCCGGCGTAGCCCTCGTCATCGAGAACGATTACCCCCTTGGGGTTCTTGCGTTCGAAGATCGATCGGATCTTACCCAGTCGTTCGTCCGCGTCAACCTCGATGTAATCGCGGGTAGCGATATCAGCAATATCCATCGTCACGTTTGCACTTGGATGGCAAGGATTATCAAACTTGGTTCGACTGCGGAGGCTCACACCAGTCGAGCGACTGGCGTATCTCCGAAACAACGACCGGCAAGACGGCGTGGTTGCTAGAGGCCAGCTTACAGACGACGGAGAACTCGAAGGAGGGCAGCGGTCGCCGCCGGAAGGGCGCCGGAAACAGCGGGGCTGAATCGCTCGCCGAACTCGGTCGTCGCTGGCTGGATGCCGAAAAGACGGACCGACGCGGGCGCGTCCCCGATCCTGTCGGCGATATCGAGAAACGCTTCCGGGTCGGCGTCATGCGTCGCGCCGTTTTCACCGAGCGTCGTGGTCTCGTCAGGATCGAAGACGATATACTCGCCGGGATCACCACCGAAGCGGACGGCGTCGACGATCACGACAGCCTCGTAGTCCGTGAGGACGTGCACCAGTTCGAATCCGGCGTCACCGAGATCGAGCAGGTCCGTCGACGGGAGGTCCTGCGCGGCCAATCTGTCGATCAACGCGGGACCGACGCCGTCGTCACGACGGTAGGGGTTGCCCAGTCCGACGACCGCGCGCTCACTCGCCATCGCTCCCGACGAATTCGACATCCAGATAGTGGGTCGAACAGGAGATACAAGGGTCGTAGGCCCGGACCAGCATTTCTAGGGTGTGCTCGATCTGGGTGTCAGGCTGGTCGATGATCGCCGGGACCAGTTCCTCCATGTCCTGCTGGATGTTGGCGTGATTCTGGTTGGTGGGGATCACGCAGTTGCCCTCGACGGCTGTGCCCTCCTCGTCGAGGGTGTAGTCATGGAAGAGGATGCCACGCGGCGCTTCGATCGCACCGACACCTTGCCCCGCCGTCACGTCGACGTCGGGTTTGTGGTAATCGGATTGCTCGTCGAGCCCGGATTCGAGTAACGAGTCGATCAACTCGATCGAATGCTCGATGAGATGGGCTGTCTCGACGAGCTGGGCCACGTTGTTCAGATAAGGGTTGTGACAGACTGACTCGAGACCGAACGCCTCGGCGATGTCTTTGGCCTTCGGAGAGAGCTGGTCGTAGTTGTTGTTGAACCGAGCCAGCGCCCCGACCATGTACGACTCACGATTGTGCTTGGTGAACTTCGCCGTCGACTGTTCGACGACGTGTTCGTTGACGATATCCCTGTATTCGGCGAGGTCGAGTTCGCCCGTGTCCGAAGAATACGGCACGCCATCGTAAAGGGCGTACTCGTCGGAATCAGCCAGCGAGATGTATTCCGTCTCGCGAGTGAAATCGGGGAATTCGTCCGCGAGCGACAGGACGAGATCTACGACCGTCTCGACGTCGCTCCAGGACCCTTCCAACGAGGTCCGGCGGTCCTGGAGTTCAGCCTCGCTGGGAATCTGCGAGAAGCCGCCGGGGATCGTTCGCTGGGCGTGCGTCGACCGCCCGGCGACGGTCTCGATCAACTCGTTGCCGAGTTTGTGCAGCCGGACGACCGTCTTGACTTCCTCCTCGTGGGTCTGGGCCATCGGCACGACGGATTTCTGGCCGACGAGGTCAGGCAAGGCGAGATAGCCCAGGTGTAGGACGTGGCTCTGGAGCGTCTCCCCGGCCAGTGCGAGTTTCCGGAGCATGACGTCTTGCTCGGACAGTTCCACGTCCATAGCGTCCTCGACGGCTTTCAGTCCGGCCATCGTGTGCGTGACCGAACAGATGCCACAGATCCGGGAGACGATATGGTGAATCTCGTCCCAGCTCCGGCCAACGACCATCGACTCGAAAAACCGAGGCGATTCGACCACTTGCCATTCGCACTCTTCGAGCTGGCCGTCAACAGCGTTGACGACGAGTTCACCGTGCCCTTCGACGCGCGTGAGGAGGTCACCCTCGATGTTGATGTTTTCACTCATTGTTCTATCCCCTGCGCTTTGGCCTGGGGCCCGTGTTCACGCTGCCAGCTCCAGTAGAGCGTGAACTCGTTGACCAGTTCGTCGGTGGTCACTCCGTACTCCTGAAGCACCTCGCTGTAGGCGTTTTCGGCTGGATTGTCGACCATCCCTCGACAGCCCCAACAGCGGGTGCCCTGGGAGACGCAGGTCGCATCGCAGCCGCCGCCACGCGTGATCGGGCCGAGACAGATTTCACCCCGGTCGAACGCGCAAGTGTTCTCCGCGAGTTTGCAGTCGACGCAGACGGGGTGGTTCGCCAACGACGGATCGCCACCCTGCAGGATGGCGGTGAGCGTCTGGATGAACTCCTCGCTGTCGATTGGACAGCCAGGGATCTCGTATTCGACGTCGACGAACGCCTTGGCGGGCTGGGCTTGCTCGAAGGAGTCGAACAATTCGGCGTCCGGGTCGTCGAACATCGCCGCGTCCGCGCCGTAGGCCCGCTCTTTGACCGTCTGGAAGTCCTGTTCGTTCCGAATCGAGTTGATGCCGCCAAACGCCGAACAGGATCCGATCGAAATGACGATGTTGGCGTTCGAGCGCACTGCTTCGAGCCGTTCGACGTCGTGGGGTGTCGTGATCGAGCCCTCGACGAACGCGATGTCGTAGTCCTCGCTGTGTTCGGACATCGCCTCCCGGAAGCTGACCACCTCGACGACCTCGACGAGGTCGAGCAGGCGCTCCTCGAGGTTGACAATTTCGAGTTGATCGCCCTCGCACCCGGCGAAGTCGAAAAAGGCGGCCGTTGGTTTCTCACTCATACTTCAGCCTCCTCTTTGTCGCGAACCTCTGGATAGTGGAATACCGGGCCGTCCGTACAGACGTACAGTTCGTTGATCTGGCAGTGCCCACAGAGACCGCGACCACAGTGCATGTTGCGTTCCAGCGAGAGGTAGATGTGCTCGTCCGGGACGCCCATGTCATCCAGTTCCTGGAGCACGAACTGGTACATCACCGGCGGGCCACAAACCAGCACGTTCGTCGTCTCGACGTCGATGTCGACCTCCGGGATGATCGTCGTGATAACTCCCGTCTGACCGTCCCACTCTTGGTCCTCTGGACACTGATCGACTGTCTCCAGGTACTCCATCTCGTCACCGTCGGCCCATTCCTCGATTTCGTCCGGGTATAGCTGCTCTGCTGGCTCTTTGCAGCCATAAACTGTCGTCAGTTCCCCAAACCGCTCGCGTTCGTCAAGCGTGTAGTTGATGATCGACCGCAGTGGTGCCAGACCGATGCCGCCGGCAATGAACAGGATGTCCTCCCTTTCGAGCACCGCGGGATCGAAGCCAGTCCCGTAAGGGCCACGAACGCCAACCGTGTCGCCTGGTTCCAAGTTGTGTATCGCCTTCGTCACGTTGCCGACAGACCGGACAGTTAGCTCGAACGGCCCTGGTTTCGTCGGCGAGGACGTGATAGAGAACGGCGCTTCGCCGACACCCGGAACCAGTAGCTGGACGAACTGCCCTGGCTGATGGCCGAGTTCTTCGCCGTCCGGGAGCTGAATCTCGTAGAGTTTGTCGTCGCCGGTGAAGGACTTGGCCCTGGTGATGAGCCCATTGACCGGCTCATATTCGTTTTCGCCGATGTCGAATTTGCCCGTCGTACTACTGTGCATGGGCCTGTTCCTCCTGATGAAGTTTATTATAGACGTCACATGGATCGGCAACGTCGGCGACACACCCCGAGGTGCAGCGCCCACAGCCGATACAGGCGATGTCGCCGTATCGTTCGTAAATGTACCACCCTTTCCGCATGAACCGATGGCGGTGGCGCTGGGCGACCTCCTCCCGGAAATTCTCGTCTCCAGCGACCGACGCGAAGTCTTCAAGCAGGCAGCCGTCCCACCGTCGAGTCTCGCGACCGCTGTTTTCGCCGAGATCGCGGCTCATATCCACGCTGAAGCAGTAACACGTCGGACAGACCATGTTGCAGGTGCCACAGGACAAACAGTTCTCGGAGTAGTCCTCCCAAAAGTCCATGTTATCGTAGTTTTCTTCTAAAATCGTCGGTAACAATGCCGGCGAAAATTCGAGTTCCTTCTCGAAGAGGTCGGGGACCACTTCGTCTTCGATTCGTTCTACTTCTTGGATCTCCGCGGCGGAGGCCTTTCTGACGTCTGCCGAATTGAGGAACTCTTTGCCTTCTAGCGTCCCGATGTTGACGGCGAATCGATCCCCCAGGTCGGTCAGCATGAGATCGTACCCCGTGTCGGTCGTGGCCGTCCCCATGCTGGCGGCGAAAGCCGTCTCGCTTGCGTCCTGCATGTTCACCCCGATGAGCAGGGAATTCTCCCGTTTTTGCCGGTATGGCTCGTCACGGAGTGTGTCGATGAAGATTTTGTCGAGTTGTTCGATTGCGAAAAGATCGTACGGATGAATGCCGACGATGACTTTGCCCTCCGGCTCGGCCTTGGCACGCATCTCGAAATTTTCCTCGGTCTCGCGATATTCGAGAATCGTCTCACGCTGTGGCATGAGGTACTTTTTGGGGAGAGCATCGTCACGTCGTACTCGAAATCGAGATCCGCCGCCGATCGAAGCTCGTCGAAAATATATTTGTTCCCGTCGTCCTGTACGCCGACCACCTCTCGCTGCCCAGCCGAAATTGTTTCGTCTATTAACGTTTCAAAGTCCGATCGGTCGATGATTTTCATGGCCTCGTCTCCGTTCGACCGGTGTATTCGGTCTCTCGGTCAAACAGAGGTCGACTGGGGGCCTAAGAATGCCAGTGTATTCCCAGTTTATGAGAATCGTTAATTATAATTTTCGATAGGAGTCATTCGGGACAACGGCCTGGAGCCCGAACGAAGGACTTTAGCGTTCCCTCGGCGGATTTTCGGGAAATGGGAACGATTCGGATCGTCAGCGGCACGGGCACCGGCCCGACGCCGACGGCCGCCTACGACGCCGCCTTGGCCGAAGCCGGCGTCCACAATTACAATCTGATTACGCTCTCGTCAGTGATTCCGGCGAACGCGACCATCGAGGCCGGAGTCGACGTGCCGAATCTCGGCCCGCCCGGCCAAGGACTACCCGTCGTCGAGGCCGAGGCAACGACCGACAGCGACGAGGAGGTCGCAGCGGCGATCGGCTGGACGCGTGAACCCGAGGGTCCAGGCATCTTCTATGAAGTCTCGGGGGCCGACGAGGAGACCGTCCGAAACGACGTCCACGCGGGCCTCGAAGCCGGTCGCGGCCTCCGAGAGTGGTCGTTTGGCGAGGAGAATCTCGTCATCGAAACGACAGACGCGACCGAGGAAGAATACGCGACTGCGATTGTCCTCGCCGTGTACGGGCAGAGCCACGCGCTCGTCTGAGCGACTCACTGCCGGCAGTGCGTGACAGCCAACAGAGAGGATTGGCCGCAGCCGGCGGGTTTATACGTTCCAGTGGCCTACGATCACCAACAGTTCATGTATGGAAATACGTCGTTCTCGGGCACGTCCGGGACTGTAGTCGAGCTGTCGCCGGAAGACCGGCGCGCGATCCGAAGTGACCTCTCGCGCGTCGCCGCCAAGACCCGCGACCTCTTGCCCGGCGAGTACGCCGTCGGCGCGGAGCTGACGACCAGTTCCGAGGGGCCAGAAGCGATGGTCGCCGTCCAGCCGCCGGTCGGCTCGCCCGTCAGTGCTGGCTATCGGCCCGAATCCGAGACGGATCTACGGATCGACGACGAAGAGTGTTCGGAGCTCGCCCGCGGGCTCGCGGCCAGTGCCGCCCTGCAGGTCAAACAGGCGATGGGCGACGCGAGCGCAGCACCCGCACAATAAGAACTTCTGCGAACAACGGTTTCGTTACTTGCCCCAGAAGGGGACCTTGTTCCGCCGCTTGTCCAGATACATCGACAGCGCCTCGCGCTTGCCGCCCCTTAATCCAGCCGAGGAAGATCTCCTCGCCGCTCACGATGCATGATCTCCCCCACGAATCGCCGAAGCATGGCCACGAGTTCGTCCTCGCTCTCGTAGGTCGCAACTCGTAGATCCCACCGGACCGACGCCGACCGGATCATCGCACTCGTCACGTCGTCCTCGTGAACGAAGATCACTCGCTCGCCGTGCGTTTCGGCGACGTTCTCAAGGACGCTCCCAGCTTCTTCGCCGACACCGAAATTGTGGCCAAGGAACGGAACCACGAACACCGTCGCATTGCTACGCCGGGTATATTCGATACTCTGTGTCACCGCATCCACGTCCTCGGTATCGATGTCTGCGTCGATGGCGAGAAACGCATTCACGCCCGGATCCGCCCGGAGTTTCCCTTGCACGCGTCGGAGAAGTGCCTGGGCTTCGTCGATGTCGTCCTTGTTACGAAAGAGGCGGCGCAAAGGACCAGGAAGGTCGTCGATGTCAATGTCCCGCCGTTCTTCCTCGCTGAGGACGTAATTGAGGTTGAACTACTTGTACGGCCCCATCAGGTAGAAGAGAAAGCGATCGTACGTTACGTCCCCGAGTCGATCGGTGAGCAGTTCGCGCGTGATCTTTGCAGTCATGACTGCCTTTGTTCGCGGGCAAATATTTAAAGAACAGTATTTTTGAGAGATGCTGGCTCGACAACGACTAAGCGTCTCCCGGTCGTAGTACGAGTTACAATGGCAACGGATCAGACGCGGACGGCCGGCAGTGATGTCCCGGACGATCCGGGGGACCTGCTGCCCGAGGACAGCGTCCTCACGCTCGAGGAGTACCTCGACATGCACGCCACCGTCGGCCACCGCACGCGCTACGAGATCCTCTATCGGCTCGTTCACGGCGGCGAGATGAGCCCAAAAGAACTCGAATCGGCGCTCGATGTCGACGACAGTACGCTCCATTACCACCTCAACGAACTCCTCGACGTCGGCCTCGTCGAGAAACGACAGCGTACCGAACGAGGCCAGGACGGACTGTACACGTACTACCGGGCGACCGTCTTCGGCGAGGTAACGCTCACTGACGGCGTTGAGTCGTTAATCCGCGGCGAAGGGGAGTTCGACGCGATGTACGACAGTTCGAGCCGCTAATCGTTCCGGTCGTCCGGAAACGCCGGTCGAAACACCTACTTCCCCCAGAACGGATCCTTGTTCCGTCGCTTGTCCAGATACATCGACAGCGCTTCACGCTCGTCGGCGGTGATCTCCTCGGTCAGCTCCTGTTCTAAGATCTTGGCGTGTTTTTCGGGCAGTTCGATCCAGAGTTCGTCACCCTCCTCGATGTCCCGGCCGACCGTCGGGCCGTCGATCGAGACGGCGACGCGCTCGCCCGCTCGGGACTGATCGACGTCCTCGCCCTCGTCCTGGATGCCCTTCAACTGGCCGACGCGCTCCGGTTCAGCGCCGTCGAAGCGAACGACGTTGCTGTTGCGGACGACGGTCCCCGAAAGCACTTCGACGCCGACGACCGCGGGGTCAGATTGGCGGAACGTATGGTCATCGAGGATGTGAAACCGCGCCGGCCGGGTGATGTTGTCCAAGATCTGCTCCTGTTGGGACTCCTCGATGGCTGCGACGTGATCCTGGTAGTCCTCTACCAGCTGGTAGATGACGTCGTGCTGGAAAATCTGGACATCCTCTTGTTCGGCCAGCGTCCGGGCGTCCTCTAAGATGTCGGTCCCAAAGGCCAGTATCGCCCGGTTGATCGGCTCGCCGGCCGTCTCGGCGACGCGAACGTCACGGGGCGCGACATCGCCGACGTCCGCGCGCATGATCGGAATTTCCTCCTCTTCGAGCGTCCCGGAGATGGCTTCTAGACTGCCGAGCGTATCGGCCTTGACGACGACGCCTTCCTCCTCGGTCGACACTTCGATCTCCGCGAGTTCGGCCTCGACCTCGGCGATAACTTCCTCGACGGGCCGATCACGCACGACACGGATCGGGGCGCCAGCCATCGCGTCGTCCAGATCGGGCGCGGCGATTTTCACCCCGGCGGCTGCCGCGACCGAATCGACCTTCTCGAACTCTTTTTCGGTGCGAATTTCGGCCAGTGGGCGTGGCTGGAGGAGCGCCCGGACGTCGGTAACGATCGGTTCCTCCAGCCCGCCGACGACGATCTGATCGTCGGCGCTGACGGTGCCGTCGTAGATGACGGCATCGACAGTCGTCCCGAACCCGCGTTCGTCGGTCACTTCGAGCACGGTGCCGGCACCCGACCCCGCGACATCGATGGCCATCTCTTCTTTGAGATAGCGCTGGGAGAGGCCCATCAATACGGTCAGCAGGTCCGGGACGCCTTCGCCAGTCAGTGCCGACAGCGGAACGACGCCGATGTTGTTCTGGAAGTTCTGGACCCGCCAGTAGAAGTCCGCAGAGAAGCCCTCGTCGCTCAACTGGCCGATAAGTTCGTACAGGCGCTCGTCTAGGTCGGACTGGACGCGATCGGCCTGGTGCTCTTTGGTCACTTGAATCGGCTGCTCGTCGTTGGGATTCCAGCCCGGGATCGTGTCGACCTTGTTGGCGGCGACGACGAACGGCGTCTGGGTCCGTTTGAGAATATCCAGGGCCTCTTCGGTCTGTGGCTGGAAGCCGTCGGTCACGTCGACGACGACGATTGCGATATCGGCGAGTGCGCCACCACGAGACCGGAGCGTCGAAAAGGAGTGATGGCCCGGCGTATCGATGAAAAGAAGGCCGGGGAGGTCGAAATCGGCTGGATCGACGAGATCACCGGCCATCTTGCCGATTACGTCGAGTGGGACAGCGGTCGAACCGATGTGCTGGGTGATCGCGCCAGCTTCACCTTCGGTGACGGCCGAGCCACGAATCGTGTCCAGCAGCGTCGTCTTGCCGTGGTCGACGTGGCCCAACACGGCGACGATGGGGGTTCGAAGCGATTGGACGTCTTCAGCAGGGGTCGTCTCGGCGTCGGGATCTGAGTCGGACATGAGTACCACCAGAAACGGATCGTTAGTACCTGGGAGCCGTGCGCGGTAGTTAAGTGCATCGTCCTGTTGCGGGCGTCAGACGGCCCCGTGGCGTTTATGTAACAGGACCGGGTACACGGCGGTATGGCAGAAATACTCGCCGAGAACCTCTCCGGGAAGGCCGTCATGGGGTCCGACGGAGCGGAACTTGGCATGCTGTACAACATCACGATGGACATCGAGTCGGGACGGCTCGTCGATCTCGTCATCGAGCCCGACGAGAGTCTCGGCGACACGAGCTTCGATATGGACGACGCGGGCCGGTTACACGTCCCCGTCGGTCGCGTACAGGCCGTCAAAGACCGTATGATTATCCAGCGTTAAATGAACGTTCTCGACGCGTCTGCCTTTATCAACGAGTATCACACCGACGAGCGAGTCGCGACGATCCCGCTCGTCCGCGAGGAACTCGAAGACGAGAGCGCCTATCGCTTCGACGCCCTCGAAGGATCAGGGATGCACTTACACATCCCCGACGAGGAGACTGTCGAGCAGATCCAACGGGCTGCCGACGAGACCGGCGACCTCGAAGAGCTATCCAGGACGGACACCAGGCTCGTCGCAGCTGCGTTCGAACTCGACGGGCAACTGGTCACCGACGACTACGCGATGCAAAACGTCGCCGAGAAGTTGGAGATCGGTGTCGAGGTGATCGCCCGGGACGGCATCGAGGAACAACGCGAGTGGCACTTCCAGTGTCAGGGCTGTGGCCGGGAGTTCGACGAGCAACACGAGCGCTGTCCGATCTGTGGCAGCCCCCTCTCACGGAAGAACCCCTCAAGCGCCTAGACGCTCGTCTCGTCGCTCTCGGCCGGCCGCGAGCCGTCTGGCTCTTCTCCGACCGCGACCGCCTCGAGGCCGAGACCGAGTAACTGCCGGAGGACGGCCTCCTCAGTCAACTCGTTTTCTCGGGCCAACGCTTCGACTTCACGCGCCCGCGCGTCGTCCAACACAACTGAGAACCGAGTCGGCATACGTCGTGGTAGTCGTTAGCACAGTATAAATCCTCGTCAGACTTCCGTCGGACGACGGAGAGTCGGCACACGACCAGGCGAGTCAGTGACAGAGGCTGGGTGACGACCACGGTCCAGACGAGAGCTACCACTCGGCATCACGGGAGAGAGACGAGTCCAGTCGTCGAAATATCGCTCGTGTAGACGAGGTATTGGCCCAGAAACTGGAACGCGTTGAACGCCCCGTGAACGAGAATCGGGACCACGAGATTGTGGGTCCGCCGGTAACTTTCCCCCAACACGAGGGCTAAGACGAACAGAATCGGCAGTGTCGTCACCAGCGGCGCGAGCCCGCTGGTGAGATACGCCGGAACGTGGACCAACGCGAAAATGGCGCTGGCGATGAGCACAGCGTGCAGCCGGGTAAAACGGGGATACAGTGACTTCTGGACGATATTCCGGTAAAAGATCTCTTCGGCTGGCGCGATCACCAGAAACGAAAGTGGGACGAGCATCAAGAAAATCTCGGGACTGTTGTTCTCACTGACAGTCTGGATGACGCTGTGGTCGGCCGTCGAGATATCGAGCGATTGAATGACGAGATTAATGACCATCAGCCCGCCCAGGAGAACGAAGAATCCGAGCAGGCTGTACCCGAGATCGCGCGGGCTCGGGAGCGAAACGTCAAGGAACGACAGATCGAGGTCGTGACGCCACAGATAGATCCCGGCCAGCACGACAAATCCGATACCACTCCCGATCGTTATCGCGGCGTACTCGTGTGTAGGCGTCACTGGGTCGATCACGAGCAACAGCGGTGAGGCAAACAGGAGTGCCAGCAGCTGGCTGCCAAACAGCCCGATCAGGGCCCAGAATCCGGCTCGAAGGACAAGCGACAGACGCTGCCGATCGGTCTCGTCGATCGCGACCATGAACGCATTGAGGGCCGGCAGCGTCAAAGGGGCTGCGTTCCCTGCGGTAGCGGCCGGGACTCGAACGGGTGTCCGGAATCGGGGCGTTTATTCGATGACGCTCGGTACGAACACTCGTGACGGACGACGATGCCTACAGTGGCGTGGTGGGAGCAATTCCCTACGCCTTTCGCTCGACTGACTCACGGCTCTGTCGATGGTACATCGTCGTCGGCGGTCTCGTCGGGGGCCTCATTACGCTCGTCTTTACCCTCGCCGTCCTCTCGCTGGTCGGCGGAACCGTCAGGACAGCCGGGGGCATGCTCACGAGTTCGCGTGCCTTCTACGTCCTCGTCGGGCTGTGTCTCGTCGGTCCCTTGCTTGCCCCGATGCTCCTGGTCGCCCGCAGCCATCGACACGGCAACGACGACACCCACTACGATCGCGCACTGGCGGGGACGGGCTTTCTGTTCGTCTGCTCGATTTATTTTGGGCTGGTCGCGTCGATGCCGCCGACGTTCCAGTTGAACGGCGAGACAGTTTCGCGCCCGCCCGCCGAAGGGCTCTTCGGCCCGATCGTCGAGTTCTTCTACGCCATTCCCGAGCCAGCCTGGCCGGTCGTTCCGGCCACCGCGGCGGCGATCATGATTGTCGTCCACCGGTTGTATCGGTGAAGGTCCACGATCCAGACCGGCGACTGCCGCCAGAACCGACGACGAAAAGGGCGTTGGACCCCTTGTTGGAGATATGAGCGAGAAGACGGGGACATTCGTAGTCACGAACGTCGACGAGGCCTCGGCAGTGGTAACCGACGTCGAAGACGCCCAGGTGCACACCCTCGCCGAGCACCCGGACTTGGAGCGAGACGAGATTCTCGAGGCGACGATTCGTCCCGAACCGCCGATGGACGTGACCTGGGAGCTGGTAGCGATTCACGATCGCCGGACCATTCCCGTCGAACACAATCCAGAAACGCCCACCAAACAGGCCCGGGAGCTCGCCACAGAGCAGTCCGTCGGTGACGTGACGCGGCGCGAACGGGCGGGCACGGGAGAGTTGCACGTGTTGACAGTCCCGCCCGAGCAAACGGCACAAGCGGTTACCGACGTCCGCGAAGACGACGCGACCCGCCGACAAGCCGCCAGACTGGGCGTCGATCGCGTCGAGATCCGTGCCGACGACGGTGTCCTCAGCGTACGATATCTTCCTGACTAACACCCAACAAGCGCCAGCCGCGCCCACGGTGAGATTGTGTTGCCGGCGTCTTCAGTCACTGCCAGTGCCGACAACGCTCTCCCAGTCGTGATCGAAGTGGGCACCTTCACGCTCGCGGGCGCTGGCTTCGACGGCGATGAACTCGGCGTTCTCACGGGCTTGCGGGATCGTGTGGCCGCCACAGTAGCTGAGTCCCGACCGGATGCCGGCCGCAAAGCGGTCGGCAACGTCCTCTAGAGGGCCGCTGTAGGGCGTCAGGCCTTCGACACCCTCGTCGGCGTCGGGGCCGTCGGTCTCCTTGTCGGTGCGGTCCTCGGCGGCGGCGGTCGTCGCCATCCCGCGTGAGCGTTTGTACTGCTCGCCGTCGACGTCGATTACCTCGCCGGGCGACTGGTCGGTCCCGGCGAACAGACTTCCCATCATCACGGTATCGGCACCGGCCATCAGTGCCTTGACGGCGTCACCCGAAGATCGAATGCCACCATCGGCGATGACGGGCATATCGAGGGCGGCAGCGGCGTCGGCACAGCGGTCGACGGCCGTGAGTTGCGGGACGCCGGCACCGGCGACTTTTCTGGTCGTACAGTGACTACCCGGCCCGACGCCGACTTTGACGGTGTCGGCACCGATGGCGTGGAGGTCCTCGACTGCTTGGGGAGTGGCCACGTTGCCGACGATCAGATTGTCGGGATCGTACTCGGCGACGAGCGTCTCGACGGCGTCGAGACACCGTTCCAGGTGGGCGTGGGCCACGTCGAGGACAATGGCATCAGCGCCGGCTTCGAGTGCCCGTTCGGTGCGTTCGAGATACCCCTCGGCGATCCCGACGGCCGCGCCGACGCGTTCACCGGCCTCGACGACCGCGCGAATCTCGGCTGCCTGTTCGTCGATCGCCAGGAAGCGATGGATCGTCCCGAACCCGCCCGCTCGGGAGATCGCAATCGCCGTCTCGCGTTCGGTGACGGAGTCCATCGGTGCCGAAAGCAGTGGTCGCTCGAGTTCGATACGCGGAGTCAACGGCGTCGAGAGGTCCACGTCGTCCCGGCTATCGACAGGGGAACGCTGTGGAACGAGCAAGACGTCCCCGTAGGAACGTCCAGTCGTGAGATCGTTCATTCCGAGCTATCGTTGGGACGATGCCACATAACGTCGTCGTTACGGGAGTGGTGGCGTCGCCGGGACGCTTTAGGAAGGCTTATTCAGGGCCGTACCACACCCACGGCCATGGTCGAGTTCGAGGTCCCGGAAATCGATTACACCCGGTACTCAAACCGGCAGCTTATGGCCGTGCCGCTGGCCGTATTGGCCGTCGCATTGGCCGTGCTGGCCGGCGCGTGGGTACTTACGGGGTCGCCGGTCGCACTCGGTATCGACTTTACCGGTGGATCCCAGATGACAGTACAGTCGACGATGTCGACAGCGGAACTGCAAAGTACGTTTTCGCCCGAACCGGTCTCCGTCCAGACAGTCCAATCGCAGGCCGACAGATATGTGCTGACGTTCGATCAATCGAATATCAATGAGCTGCGCGAGCAGGCTCAAACAGCCGGCATCTCCGTTCGAGGCAGCGGGTCGACACCTGCCTCGTTCGGCGCAGATAGCATGCGTATCGGGCTGGTAGGGATCGGAGTTGCGTTCTTGGGAATGAGCATCCTGGCGTTCGCCCTCTTTCGAACGTTCGTGCCGAGCATCGCGATCGTCATTTCGGCGTTCTCGGACCTGATGATCCCGCTTGCCGTGCTCAGTCTCCTGGGCGTGAAGCTCTCTCTCGGGACGATCGCGGGGCTCCTCATGCTGATCGGGTATAGCGTCGACTCGGATATCCTGTTGAACAACCACATCCTCAGGAGACGGGGTGAATTCTACGAGAGCACCTACCAGGCGATGCAAACGGGTGTGACGATGACGTTGACGTCGCTGGTGGCCATGCTCGTCATGGCAATCATGGCGACGTACTTCAACATTCAGATCATGGCACAGATCGGGTTCGTGCTCGTCATCGGTCTGGCCGCTGACTTGATGAATACGTACATGCTCAATCTGAGTCTCCTTCGCTGGTACAAGTTCCGCGGGGTGAACAAATGAATATCCGCGACAACTGGCGGATCGTCCTCCTGGCCGTCTTCGTTATCGGAAGTGGCGTTGCCCTGTTCGGGCCGGTTGCCGGTGGCGCGAGCGACGGCGGGGGACTGACTAACCTCCAGTACGGGATCCAACTCGACGGCGGGACGAGCCTGCAGGCGCCAGCAGTCGGAACGACAGCAGAAGGGGTAAACGTGAGTGTGGAAGACGAAACCACGCTTGCACAGAACGTTTCGGCTGCGGTGTCGGCCGATGCGATCGACGTCCGTGTCTCAGCGAGGTCACAAACGGTCGAAGTGTTCACGCGGAACGTCACCCAGGATCAGCTTCGAGACGCCCTCCTCGCCGAGGGCTATCAGCCCGAGACCGTCCGGGATGGCGTCACAGAGCAGACCCGCAAAGATATGGTGCGGGTCATCCAGGACAAGGTGCGAGAGTCCGCACTCAGTGGCGGGAGCGTCTCGACGATCAACGGCATCGAGGGGACGTTCATCTCGATTACGGCACCGGACCGAGACCAAGAAGAACTGGAAAGCCTCCTCGATGAACGTGGTGTCGTGCGCATCTATGCTGTGCATCCGGACAGTAACGGAACGTTCGTCCAGGATCAAGTACTCGAACAAGACGACTTCAAGAGCATTGGATTTGCACGGAAAGACCAGAGCGAAGCAGTCGTGCCCGTGACGATCCGGAATTCGGTCGCCGAGCGGTTCCAACAGGAGATGGTCGAGCACGGATTCGGACAGGCCCGCCGGTGTGGCGTCAATCGGGATACAGTGTCGAACATCTCGGAGGTAGACGACTACTGTCTGGTGACGACGTTGAACGATGAGGTCGTGTTCTCTGGCGGCGTCGAGCGAAATCTCGCCACCTCCTTTGCCAACGGTGAGTTCGCCAACGATCCGAACTTCCGGATGACCACCGGCCAAAATATGACCCAGGCGGAGGACCTCGAGATTAGCCTCCGGGCCGGGCGGCTACCCGCACCGCTCGACTTCGAGAACGCCAGGAGTCAGAGCCTCGAACCATCGATGGGCGAGGAGTTCCGTACCGACTCGCTGATTATCGGAATCATGGCTGTGCTGTCTGTGAGTGGCATGATCTACTTCCGGTACCGTGACCTGCGGGTCGCTTTGCCGATGATCGTCACGGCACTCTCGGAGGTGTTCGTCCTGCTCGGGTTCGTCGCGCTCGTCCAGTATCCGCTGAACCTCTCACACATCGCCGGCTTCATCGCCGTCGTCGGGACGGGGGCCGACGACCTGATCATCATCGCCGACGAGATCCTCCAGCGAGAGGAGATCACGACCGATCGGGCCTTCCAGAACAGATTCCGGAAGGCATTCTGGGTGATCGGGGCCGCGGCAGCGACGACGATCATCGCCATGAGTCCGCTGACGGTCCTCTCGCTCGGTGATCTGAGTGGGTTCGCCATCATCACGATCGTCGGCGTGCTGATCGGTGTGTTCATCACGCGGCCGGCTTACGGTGACATCCTCCGGAGCCTCATCTTAGACGAATAGCTCACCACGCTTGGGGGCAGTCGCGTCCGTATGCTTTTCCCCGCGGCTTGTGAACGACTGGCCAATGGTCGAAGACAGCGACCACTTCTACTGTGAGACCTGTGATCGTGAGGTCGCCCAGTCCGACGTGATTCGAACCAAGACGATGGGTGGCCTGGACCCCGACAACTGGCAGACGTTTTGCTGTCCCGAGTGTGGCAACCGCTTACAGACAGTGTTTGTCGGCGGCGAATGAGTCAGCGCCCCCTCAAAAGTCGTCGAGGGCAGCCTGATCGTCACCCGCCGCGTCACCCGGCTGGTCGGATCCACGCTGGAAGTCGTCGAGAGCAGCCTGATCAGCCTGAACCAGGACATCCTGACAGGTCTGCCAGCACTCGCGGGCACAGTCGGGTAAGTGGCCGTTCGTGTCGACGTACGATTCCAGAAACGCCCGTGTCGTTTCGTCGCCCGGATAGCCACTCCCGACAGCGCCGTATTCGTCTGCCAGGTCCGCGACGTGGGCGTCGCGTTCGACTTTGGCGACGATACTAGCTGCGCCGACGATCGGATAGCGCTCGTCAGCCCCGTGTTCGGCCCGGAGATCGGGTTCGGTATCGAGCCGATCGGCCACGCGGCGCTCGAACCGGACGGCGTTCGTGTCACCAGCGTCGAGGTGGGTTTCGAGGTCGTCGCTGGCGACTGGCGAGAGTGCCTCGGCGTGAGCAGCGACGGTGAGTGTGTTCATATCCGTTGCGGGGTCGTCGATCCGCTCGACGGTGATCTCGCTGACGGCGACCGCCTCGGCCCGCTCACGGATCGTCGCCGCGAGCGTCTCGCGTCGCTCCGCCGAGAGTGCCTTCGAATCGTCGACGTCCTCGGGAAGGGCGGCCGGATCGGCGACGACGCAGGCCGCGAACATCGACCCGAGGACCGGGCCTTTCCCGGCTTCGTCGACACCTGCCCGGAGACCCGCCTCGGCGTCTTCGGGTGTGTCGGTCCCGGTCATTCCGTTTCGGCGTCTCGCAGGAACCGGTCTTCGATGAACGGTTCGTCCTCGCCTTCGACGGTGAGGACGTCAAGCGCCGTGACTTCGGCGTCGACGCCAAGGAGACCGGCGAGACTCGGCTCGGTTCGCCCTTCGTCACCGGAGACGAGTTCCTTGACGTAGAGGCCGCCTTCGCCGTGGATCTCGATCGTGGCGTGGGTATCGTCGTCGAGTTCCCCGTCGATATCGTAGACGTCACGCGTCCGCACGATGTCGCCGCGACGATGAGCGACGCGGTTGGGCGTGCGTTGCTCGATCGTCGCCCCGTCGAGGTCGGCGAGGGCATTCTGGAGGGCCACCGGATCGACCGACGCGGCGAACTCGACGTCCATCCGGTAGGTCTTGCTCGCGTCCAGTTCTTTGACGCGTTCGACCATCCCGTGGGTGACCGCTTCCAGCCCCTCGACCTCGACTTTGCCGTCGGCGAAGTCGTTGATCTCGGTCTGGAGTGACTCGACGTCGACCGCCCGGGTTCGTGGCTCTTTGACTTCGATCACGAACGGGCGACCCGCCCCGAGCATGAGGGCGTCGACGTCCTCGCGGCCGGCGCCGTGGAAGACCGCCTCACGCCCGTCCATCGCGTCGGCAACGACCGGCGCGGTCAGCTCCTCGACGCTCTCGTCGTAGCGATAGCCCGTTCCGTCACAGCCATCGCAGGGCTCACCGTCGACTGTGCCCGTGGCGTTGCAGTCGTTGCAGGGCCACTCAGTCTGGGGAATATCGCGTTCGAGCTTTCGGTAGCGACCGTAGACGAACGCGGAGTTGACTTGCACGTCGACGCTGTCGGCATCGAGATCGACGAGCAGTTGGACGTCGGGACGCTCGAAGCCCACCTCGGCGTCGACGCGAGCGCCGACGCGCTTGCCGACCTCGCGGTTGACTTCCCGCTTGAGCGGTTCGCCAGCGTCGTCCTCGAGGCCGGCGTCATCGCGAAGCAGCGAGGCGTTCTCCTCGAGGAGTGGCGGAACGCGGGTCCCGACCTGGTAGGTGTCGAACTCGTACGGTTCGAGGGCGTCGACGATTCGGTCGGCCCACTCGTCGAAGCCCGCACAGACTCCTTCACAGACCCAGCAGTCTTCGGGCGGCTCGAAGGGGTCGTCCGCGGCGAGGGCGAGTGCCGTCCGCAGGCCCCGGCCTCGCTCGGCGTTGGTGAGACCGAAGCTCCGGTCGGCGACCGGCCGCCCCAGACAGGCATCACACAGCGGCCCCGTCGCCAGCGCGTCGCGAGCGTAGGAAAGTACGTCCATACGCCACCTGTAGCGAGGGGGCCGTAATTTCCTTTCGAGTCCGGTGGCCAAACGTGGCGCCTGTGTCGAGAAGAGCGACCGGCCGGTCACTCCACAACGGAGCGAATCGCTTTTGACCCGGAACGGACTGGCGACCGTAGACACAGATCCGTGAGTGACAGCGACGACGTCCCCGAAGGGGAACGCCAAGCCTTTTTCAGATCGGCCACGGCGCAGTCGTGACCTCGAGCGGTGTCTCCGTCCAGCGCGCTCTGGCAACGGCGACGGAGTTCGACCGCGCTTGAGGTGGCGCGGCCCCGTCAGACGCGGACCCACGGACAAGCGTTTGGCGGGTCCGGTCGCGCATGGTGACGATCGCGTCCACGAAAGATGCTGTCGGTGAGAACATATATGCCAGTCACCCGCCAACGTTCGGCCACGTAGGCGGTCATGAGCGACGACGAACGGAAGCTGCTGGATACGGCCGGAGACTACCGGTACGCGGTCCGAGACGGAACGGAAGTCTCTGCGTCCGACTGGCAGTCCTGTCGGTTAGTGGTGACCAACAAGCGACTGGTACTGGCCGCCAATGGGTCGAATCAGACGCTCCCGCACGGGCGCGTGACGATTCCCGACGACCCCGAGGAGTTCGTCAGCGACGTGGGCGAGACCATCCCGCTGCGGATGGGGTCGAACGTGATTGTGGCTTCTGCGGCGGACGATCCGGCGTTCATCCAGACGTACTGTCGGGCGAACGTCGGTGGCGAAGTGGTACTCGTCAGGCACCCGGCAGTCGTGGGTGGCGTCGTTCAGGAGGAGAGCGACTGGTCGAAAGCCCGATTCGTGATCGACGACGAGCGCTTCAGCCTACAGTTTCCCGATGGCGAAACGGTCGCGTGTGGGCTCGACGATATCGGGACAGTCGAGACAGAATCCCGGACGGTCATGGGCGAACAACGCGACGTCGTAGAAGTCGAACACACCGATAGCGATGACCGGAGCGTCGAAACTCACCTCTCGGGGACCGCTCGACACACCTCCGTCCTCCGGACGTTGTTCGATCACCTCGTCGAAGATCGCGACGGCGAGTACGAACTCACCGACACCGAAAGTCAAGTCCTGATGGCGCTGTACTCGGGCGTTTCGCCGTTCGAGATGGCTGACTTCGTGGGGATCAGCGTCGATGAAGTCGAGGAGATCTACCAGAAACTCCTGGAGGTTGGGGCCGTCGACGAGGTCCGGACGCGGACGGAAGTGTCGTTGAACGCCCAGGGCCGGAACATGGCGAGTGAAGCCATGAACGAGCAGTGATGGACCGTTCTACGCAGCACGCGATTCTTGGCTTCATAGCCGAACCGTCTCGGCACTAGATCCGAGTCATTTCGGAGAATGCCAATAAGAATGGAATGCCACAGCTGAATATTGGTAAGTCAAGTATTCACCCATCAGTAACCGTGAGATCACCTGCTGTTATCAGAACTGATTCCAGAGCGGAACGGTTAGGCTTCACAGTCGCCTAATAGTCTATATGTATCGTCACCGGGGGTTTGGATACCTGATTGTAATCGTCTCAGTGATCGCGGTTACGCTGTTGCTCCTCGTGAACCCCATTGGATCCGCGGCAGGTCAGCAACCGGTGACGACAGTCGAAGATGCGGACAATGCAACCGGGAGTAACGTCGCTTCCGAGCGTGTTTCGGTAATCGTCGAGTTCAAAAATACATCGGCACGAGAACAGGCGACGATTCCGGGAGAAGTCTCCGTAACGGGTGGGCAAAACATCACGTTCATGCCAGTGTTGTTTATGCAAGGACCGAGATCCGCTTTTGAAGCCCTCGAAGACCGGGCTAGCGTCATCGCAGTCAAAAGGGATTCCAGGGTCGCTGTTGAGCCCCCTCAGGCCACGGATCCGAGTGTGTCGACAAGTGAACAGGTATCGGCGGCAAACCAGGTTGTTCCATGGGGGGCCGACCGGATTTCCGCGCAGGACGGAAGAGAGGCCGTTTCTGAGACAGCCATCGGAGACGTCGACGTCGCAGTACTCGATACTGGAATCGATTATACGCACAGTGACCTAGAAACAGTTCGGTGGGGTGCAAACTTCTCGAACGGTGTCACGAGGTTCGGTCGCTCGACAGCACTGGACAATCAGGGACATGGAACCGCCGTGGCTGGCGTCGTCGCTGCAGCCGACGACGAGGACGACGTCGTCGGTGTTGCACCCGGAGTGGATCTGTACGCGATTAAAGTGATGAACCGATCCGGCGAAGGACGCCTCAGTTGGGTTATCAACGGCATCGATGCGGCCCTGAAAGGTGCAGACGGCGAACTCGGCACCAACGACGACGCGGAGGTACTGTCGTTGAGTCTCGGTTCGGCCACGGGTGCGAGTTCTTTACAGGACGCAATCAATGCAGCGAGCGACCACGCCGTTGTCGTCGCCGCGGCAGGGAATGGCGGAGACGGAGACGTGTCGACTGATGAGGTCACATACCCGGCCAGATACGACGGTGCGATAGCTGTCGCGGCCACCGATCGATCGGACGAGACGCCGGCGTTCAGTGCCGAGGGGGCGGCTGTCGAACTGGCAGCGCCTGGCGTCGACGTCACGACAACGTGGCTGGGTGGCGGGACGATCACCGCCTCAGGAACCTCTCTCGCGACGCCACACGTCGCAGGGACAGCGGCGATCGTGATTGCACAGGACCTCGAAGACGGTGATCGGGATCGATCGCCCAACGACGTTCGGACGGGGTTACAGGAGACAGCGATAGATATCGAGGGGGACGGGATCGACAAACGGAGTGGATACGGCCTGGTGAACGTGACTGCGGCCCTGGGGATCAAGCCCGCCGAACCGGCCACGTTCTCGATTGAGTCTCTCTCGCCAGGACCCGTCTCTATCGTCCACGGCGAGTCGGTCACCGTTTCGGCTACGATCACGAATACAGGTGGACAAGCCGGCACGGAGACGGTTGCGCTCCGACTCAACGGTTCGGTGATCGCTGAGCGATCGGTGACCCTAGATACCAACGAGTCCGAGACGATCACCATTGGAAATGTCTTTGCGGATTTGAGTCCAAATGACTACGAGTACAGTCTCTCTACCGGGAGTGAAAGCGTAACTGCATTGCTGACCGTCCAGAATCCCGCCCAGTTTGTCGTCAGGGAACTCTCGCCGGGCAACGTTTCGATTTCGTCAGGGGACACGGTGACGATCAATGGAAGTGTCAAAAACACTGGCGACGTGGCAGGAGCGCAAGTAGTCTCGGTCTGGTTCGACGACGAGGTGTTGACAGAGCGTAACCTATCATTGTCTGCTGGTGAAACCCAGGCGATACCGATCACTGACACCGAAGTGAGTGATTTCGATCCAGGATCGTACTCCTACGGGGTGAAGACTGAAAACGACAGTCGTTGGGCGACGCTTCGAATACGCCCGCACGACATCGCTGTCGTGACTCCGATCCGAGTCGTCCCGGGACGCAATGCAACAGTGAGCTACACGATATCAAACGACGATGCCGAAGTCGCCCAGAACGTCTCGCTCGCGGTCGAAGCGCAGTCTGCCGGCGTAACCGTGCGTCCGACGAATCAGTCCCTGCCGGATGGACTGCCAGCCGGCGCTGTCTGGACAACGAACGTCACGCTGGCAGTGGATCGTGACGTCCATCGAGGGGAGGTACGCGTTACTGGTGTCGCAACGCTCGATGGCGAGAGCGTGCGTGTGAACAAAACAGTCCCAGTGTCACGGACCGACGTGACGCTACATGCTCCGGATCGACTCACGACGACGCCCGGATCATCGGTAAACATTAGCTATACACTGGCAAACACGGGCCTTACCCAGCCGTCTGCGGGTGCGATCTCTCTCCCGTCGGTGACCGATCCGCTTTCGGTAAACGGATCCGACGCCGCGTTCCTTGGCCTCGGATCGCCGGTGCCAGCGCCCGGAGAATCGGTCGAGCACACCTTCCGACTTGACGTTCCAGCGTCGACACCATCCGGGACGTATGCGATCACCGGACAGGGGAATCTTGGTTCCGATGTTGCCGAGCAGACGAACACGACCATCGTCGTTCGCGACGGGATCGACCGGTTCGATCAGTACGAACCATCCGGTGAGATCGGTCTCCAGGACGTCCTGGCCACGATCAACGCGTACAACAACGGTGACCAGATCGGTGACGACGAAGTGAGTATCAGGGATGTCCTGGACGTGATTAGTGCGTATAATGACAGGAGTGACTAGTTGGTCGTATAAGCCGAAATCAAGTCGAGGACCTCTCGAATACTAACCTGTTCCCCGCCAATCGGTTCACCTTCATTGTATGCACTTATCGCATCAAGAACCTCTCCGACCTCGATATTCCCGTCGTTATCCGTGTCAAACCGAGCGATATCGGCAGGTAGTTCGGGTTCAGGCCCAGCAGGTTTCTGAATATCATCGTCGTTGATGGTTGTAGAAACTTGCCCAGACCCTTCTGGATCGTCAGCAGTGAATTCAACTTCCGATGTCTCCTCAGGATACGCAATGTGTCCGATTATGACACCATCAACAACAGTGGTTTCTCCGTTCCGAGCCACTGCCTTCGCTTTAGTTGGTACTGTCTGCTCGGTGATCGTAGACCCATCAGCATCTTTGACTTGGACTGCCACTCCGCTATCAGCACCCGTTGTTCTCACCTTCGCGTTAGTCTCTTGAAGTATCGAGAATTCAAACCCATCACTTTTGATTTGACCGACGGCAGAGAACGTCGAAGCGTCCGGGTGTTTATTGACCGGGTTATGTGGCGGCGTAGGCTTAAAAGGACCGTCATCTTCCATCAACAAACGGGTTGTCACTGCATCGGCCCAAGGATCAGGTTCATATGACATATACGAAGGAGTATTCCGTTCAATAAAGCTGGAGGAAAAATCTAATTCTGTGTTGAACTTTGTCGATACGATATCCCCTTGCATGTGCATAGGACCCTGTCCATCTCCCTCATCCTTGGCTAGTTGTCCATCAAATGGCTCGCCCAGGAAGTGATGCCCAGCTTCATGAATGACAGTATCTTCACGGGCATCAATCGTTGCCATTGCCGCAATTCTCGGCTGAAGCATCCCCGTTCCCAGAGGGGAGTTTATGTGTAGACCCGTTGTATCTGGCTTGTCGCGTACCACGGCAAAGTAATCATCCGGGACTACCGCAATGGTGACGTCAAACCCGTTAATATCTGGATTGTCGTTTTCGTTCACAAACCCATCAGTCACACTTCCGATCTGATCCGTGTCAAGCCCAGTGACAAAGCTCTGATCAATCGAAAGTTGGGCTGCGGTCATATCCGCCGAAATTGCAGCGATCTCCGCACTTGCGCTTCCCGGAACGTATTCCGGGGGACCAGGGATCGCACCTGCTTGGAGGCCCTCTGCATGGGGCTTTCGATACCAATTAACTTGTGATGTCGGTGCGACACGTTGTGCATATCGCACCCATTCTTTGACTTTTTGCTGATACTGCTCTTCAGCAACTGTCCCATAATCCCGCTCGTTGTTCTTATCGTGAACTACTGTAAATCCGATATCTAACGTCGGCATGTCAGTAACACTGAAATCTGCCGACGAGAGTGACACAGATTTCCTCTCGATAGCCGAATCTTTCGGGTTGACACTCAATTCAACTGACGACAAAGAAGTCGTCGCATCAAAGGTAGGGTAGGGGCTTTCAAACCGATCCACGATCACATCATCAGGGCCATCAGCGAACGACAGTGGGCGACGAGCGAACTCATCAAGAAGTGACGAGCCTGAAACGACCTCATTGAGAACTTCCCCATGGAGTTCTGTAGTGTGTGTTTGAGGACTTCCAGTCGAATCCTCCGTGACTGTTACTTCAACATTGCTTTCGAAAGTCAGTTCCTGATTCGATTCGAGGTCAAAAACGACTGCAGTCTTACGACCCTCTACTAAATCAGGGTCTGTGGCTTCGATATCATTCGGTGCATCCCCTATCTCCGAATCGTCCGCTGTTTCCGAGTTGCCAATACGCGTGTTCTCTACGGTCTGCACTAATCTCGGGTTAGTGATCTGTACTTCCCCTCCAGCCTCACTCTCTTCAATAGTCACTGTTTCAGTGACAGAAACTTGCCCTACTTTCACGGTGATTTCATCTGTTCCGGAATCACTGGTCTGTGTGTTCCATGTGAGCGAAACGTCCGTCGATTCACCGGCACCGAGGTGAATAGATGCAGCAGGAGTGATCTGATTACCATCGAAATCGTAGAGTGAAACGACATCGGTCTTCGTCTCGTTCGAAATGTTGGTCACTGTTGCCTCAACTTCGAGTGTCTCACCGGCGTTGATCGGATCGTTCACTGACGTGATCGAGAGATCGTAGTTACCCTGCGTGACAGTGAACTCCTCAGTCACGGCGACGTCTCGTGCCCCACACATTTTCTCGACAGTCAATCGAGCTTCGTAGGTTCCGGCCGACGTATACGTGTGCGTCGCTTGCTCGCCGGTCGCATCAGTCACGCCGTTGTTATCGAAGTCCCACATGTAGGCGACTAAACTGCCACCGTTGGGGGTACTCGGTGACCCATCGAACGAGACGGGCTGTCCGACGACCGCGCTCGTCGGAGGGCTATCGAACCGTGCCGTCGGAAGCGGCGCACACGGGGCCTCGTACGTTCCAGTGTCAGAGCCGCTATCGCCGTTATAGTTCGCTGTGACCGTGACGTCCCGGATGGTTCCGTCAGTCGCGGTGTTCGTCGTCTCGTAAGTAATCTCGTACTCGTCGGCGATGCTCTGACTGATACGATCGTAAATCGTCGCAAGATCCGAGCTGTCCGGTGCGAAATGATAGGTGCCGCCAGTGTCGTTCGCAAGCGTCTGTAGATCAGATTCGTCAGCGTCTGAACCGAGTCCGATCGTATACACTGGGACGTTGCTCTCCTGGGCAGCGGTGATTGCCTCGTTCAACGTCGTTGATTTTGTGTTTTTGCCATCTGTGAGAACGACGACAGCCGATCGTCCGACACGTGGAGCAGCTTGTTCGACACCCCTCTTCGTGGCCCCCCAGAGATTCGTCCCTCCGCCGGCACTGATCGTGTCGATAGCACCAGTCAACTCCGATTCGTCCTTCGACCAACGTTCTTTGAACTCAATCGTGTCGTGAAAGGCAATGATCTGCCCTTCGTCCTCAACCTGGAATTGTTGGACGAAGTCTTTTGCAGCGGCACGGGCATCGCTGATTTTCGTCCCAGCCATACTGCCACTGCGATCGATGACGATCGAGACGCTAACGTCCGAAGTGTTGCTACTTTCAGGCGCAACAAGCGACTCAATCGACTGCGTAGTACCGTCCTCTGCGACCGAAAAGGCACTTGACGAGAGGCCCGTGACCGGATTGTTGTTCGAATCAGTAACGCTCGCGTATACCTTCACCGTGGGGAACTTTGGGTCCGTTCTGGCGACGATCTGTCGTACGTCGACGTTCAGATTGCCGTTGGCGGCGATAGCCTCCGAAACGAGCGTCGTGGATCCGAACGCCCCCGCCCCGGCGAGTTGCAACACGCGACGGCGATCGAGCGACATCGTCGACAAATCGAGTTCGTCGTTGCCAGACTCTTTGTCCGACATGGGCACACACGACACAACGAACCCCTTTAGTCGTTGCGGGTGACACAATATTACCAGCCAAGACGAGAACAACTGAGCCAGTCCGGGTGCACGCGCGAAGGATCCCCAGCCTCTGAACCCACTGTCTGACGCACGCGACGAGATGCACCGGATAGGAAAGAAGGGGGTGGTAGAGGGGGTAATAAATGCTTTGTGGCAGCCGTCAGATCGAAAAGGCTTCAAACGGGTGAATCTGGGGGGCAGGGAAACTGAGAATCCATTTGGAGGGGGTTGCCAAACCCGGGGTGAACCAGAAAGCATTTACCACATTCGGTAGATTGGTTCGAACGTGAACCGTCAGTACCCAGTCGCCTCACTCACACTCCTCACGAGCGAGTGGGATGGACTGAGGGACCTGACGGTCCAAAATATGGATCAGCGTACTACACTTCAATTAGGCAACGGGTCGTATCGGGCGACGAACGACGACCACGCAACAATCAATAACACATGACAGGAAATTCAACACCAACTGAGAAGGCAAGGGCACTATTCCTTGCCGCTCTCATGGTGCTGTCCGTCTTTGCCGCGACCGCAGCGTTTGCGGGCTCGGCAGCGGCGGCAGTAAACACTGGTCAAGCCGACACCATTGATCTTGACAGTGATACGGTCACTGAAGGGACCAATGCCAGTGGTACCGTGAACGTATCGGACAACTCAACAGACGTGCAAGTCTGGATTGACGTCGACGACAATGGTCAGTATGATTCTACGGAACCGAACGTTACTGTCGATAATAGTACGTTCGAAACTGAAACTGACCCAATTGACGTAGCCTTCGACGGCCTGAATACAACAGGGCTGGAGACAGGTACCTACAACGTCTCGGTCAACCAGACTGACACGATCTCAACCGGAACGCTGGCCACAGCGAACGAGAGCCTCGATGTCGAACAGGTTCTCGTCACTGACCTGAGCGCGCCGCGCGTGGCTCCGAACGCCTCTGACATCACTATCGAGGCGACCATTGAGAACGTCGGGGCGTCCGCTCAGGAAGTCAACGTCACGCTGGGTGCCGCTAACAACAGCGGCAACGTGGAAGCTGGCTCTCCTGAAGTCGAGATCGCCTACGACAACCAGACTGAACTCGCCAGTGGTGACAGTTTCACTGTCGAGTTCACGCCGAACAGCTACTACAACTACACTGCGAATAACATCAACCAGTCGGAAGACGTCTATCACGGCGTCTACGTCCTGAACAACGACACTGCGAATACCTTCCAGGATGGAGCAGAAGCTCCGTTCTTCATTGGCGGGAGTGACATTCGTGGTGCCGTTGAGGCCGAGGTCACTAACGACAATGGTAATCCGATTGAGGATGCCAACGTCAGCCTGTACATCAACAGTGTTGACCCGACTAATCTGGTCGACAGAGGAGTCGCATCCGGAGGTAACGATGGCAACTTCATCCGGTTCACTGATCTCGCGATCGGTAACGATCAGAACACCGGTGTCCAGTACATTGTCCGAGCGAATCAGGAAACGTTCCAGGCGGACAACCGTGGCGCACTGCTCCACGAGAACAACGTCGAGGAAACGGTTTCCCCGACCCTCATCTCCAACCTGGACGCCCAGGGTATAGAGATCGTCCGTGCTGATGACCTCACCGACAAGAGCAACGCGACGTTGCTCGCGGACGGGAACTCGGACAACACGGCCGAGTTCGCCGTGATCACGCAGAACCAAATCAACGAAAGTATCTCCGGTTCGTTGGACGTGAACCTCGCGTTCAACGATGCGGTGAACTCGTCTGGTGACTTCATCAACAACGATGCGATAGACCGCTCGACGACGGTCACCATCAGCGGTAGTAACACGGCATCGATCGACGAATCGGTCGGTGACGTGAACGCTGGTGAAGTGAGCTACACGACCTTCGAAGTCACCGCGGACAACGCGACCGCCGAACGGTTGCAGAGTCTCGGTGACGATCCGATCGGCACGTACCTCTTCGACGCGGAAGCGACGAACGAGAGTACCACCCTCACGGACACGGCATCCGTCGACTACGTCCTTGAAGGCAACGACGTCCTGACTGGGGATGTCCGGACGCCTGAGGACCTCGACATGGAAGACGTGACCCTGTGGGCAGCGTACGAAGGCCAATCCAACCAGAGCCTTGAGTTCATCCAGGACACCTTCGTCAACGCTGAAGGCGATGCCTTCCTGGTTAAAACGAGCGCAGAAGGTGGCTACATGATTGACGGGATCGCGCTGAACGAGACCGTCAATACCGATATCCGCCTCTACGCGGTTGCCTCCGAAGAGGCCTACAATAACCTCAACATGACCGATCAGAACGTCGGTCAGTTCGTTGCTTTCGAGGCAACCGTCAACACCTCAGAGTGGCAGGACGTCTCTGATGGCACGCTCAAACAGGCTGAACAGAACGTCAACATCTTCGAAGAGGATGTCGACTTCGAATACCGGATGGATATCGAAGTCGAAGACGCTGAGGGTGCTCTTGTCAAGAGCACCGATGTTGCACAGGACGAATCCCGCGAAGTCACTGTTACGGTCGAGAAGCGACCGATCGACCGTCAGGGCGAGTGGAGTAGCGATACGGTCGAAGACGGCAAAGAAGTGACCGTCAGTCTTACCGACGACACGCAGGGTAGTCTCGCGGAGACGACTCTGACGGTGGAAGACGGTCAGGCAACCACAACGTTCACCGCTGCGTCCGCGGCGGACGGAACGACGAATGTCTCGGCCGAAACCGAGAACGATCTCGGTGAGATCAACGCGACATCCGGATCGGACGAAGCCGAGATCAACGTCTTCGGTCCGGCTGCGATCACCGGTGACGTGGTGAACGAAGACAGCCAGAACCTGCCAGGCGCAACAGTCACACTGTTCGCAGGTGACGACACCGATCTATCGGATCCGTTGACCTCCGTAACGGCTGGGGACGAAGGTTCCTACACCATTTCCGAGGTCGATGGTCAGCGTCTCCAGAGTGGTGAAGACTACATCGTTGAGGCGGAGTTCAACGGTGAAACGGAGACGCGAACGTTCACCGACTTGTCGGCTGGTACGAACGACGGCGACATCGCGATCATCGGTGTCACGCCGCAGGTTGCCGAGTTCGACATCACGAACGTCGATCCCGCTGCCAACGTCAGTGTCGCACCTGGTGACACGGTCTCTGTCGACGTGACTGTCGAGAACGTCGGTGACGAGCTCGGCACGAAAGACGTCGAGTTCGTCTTCGACGGGAGTGTCGTTGCCAGTGAATCGGTCGAACTCAGCGGCGACCAGAACACGACGGTCACGTTCGATGTCACCGCCCCTGACACGGAAGGTGACTACTCGTGGAATGTCCAGACTGAAGACGCTACGTCCGACACCTGGACACTGACCGTCGAAGAGAGTGGAAACAACAACGGAACGTCCGATCTGGCCCGCTTCGATGCGGACGGCAGCGGTCAGATCGAGATCGGTGAAGCGCTTGACGCCCTCACGGCGTACAACGAAGGCGGCACGATCGACGGCGACGCAGTGTCCATTGAGGACGTGCTCGCGGTCATCACCGCCTACAACGAAGACAGCCAAGTCTAAGGAGGAAAAACAAAATGACACAGCTACCATCGAAGCTCACGGCAGTCGGCCTGACACTGCTGATGGTGCTTTCGGTCCTCGCAGTGCCCGTCGCGGCACAGCCGTCAGCCACCCTCACAGCGTCAGATGCGCCGGACTCCGTGAGTCCCGGACAGACGTTTGACGTAACGTATACATTGACTAACAACGGTGACGAAGCAGCCAGTAGTGGCGCTATCGAAGTCTCGCTTCCCGACGGAGTCTCCGTCGAGAACGTGGAAGGAGCCGGATCGGGATCGCCCACCCGGTTCTTCCTGAGTCCGCCTGCTGCAGGCGAATCGGTTGACGTAACCTACACGTTCGCCGTCGCGAGCGACGCGAGCGGCGACCTTAGCATCGACGCGGAAGCCACGCTCGGCGACAGCTCCAGCACCGCCACGACCGACGTCACTGTCCAAGCGGACGACGGTGGCGACGGTGACGACGGTGACGAATCCACGGGGGTCGACGCCGACGCTGAATTCACGAAAGAGCAGCTGAACAACAACCCCGTCGTCTTCCAGGGACAGGTCGTTGCAGTGTCCGGATTCAACGGGCTCGATGAGGTTCAGCTCCGCTCGGGCAGCCCCGACGATGGCTCTTTCGAGGAGTACCTCACTCCGAACGATAATGGCATTGTCACCGTCGATACGTCCGAATACGGTGACAGCCTCTTCATCCGCGCACAGGGAACGAACTACGGTCCCTTCGAGGTTGGCACGCAGAACGTCGACTTCGAGTTCGCAGAGGACACGGTGAACCAGGGCGCCTCGACGACGCTCGACTTCACTGACGACAACCGCGGCGCTGCCGTCGCAGTTGACGTGAGTGCAGACGGGCTCGACGAGGACGATCTCCTGTCGATCTTCCCCAGCGCGACCGAAGGCGCTGAGGCGGACGACGGAACGGTCCGAGTCGCTGACTTCACCGAAGAGGAGAGCCGCGATGCGAACTTCGACGGCATCGACACCGGTGACTACGAATTCGCGATCTCGGTCGTTGACACGACCGCAGAAGACACGGCTTCGATCACGGTCGAATCGTCGAGTGTCGGTCAGGCTCAGTTCACCCAGACCGTCTTCGAGGAAGAGCGTGGTGACGTCGCTGACATGGTCGTCGAGTTCACCGGTGACGGTGAAACGGCGAACATCACGCTCGGTAGCGAAGAAGCTGGCTACATGGCGAACCTCGAAGTAGCAGACGGTAACGACGACGATCAGGTCACGGTTGAGTGGAACACCTACACCGCTAACGGAGCCGGTGAATTCTCTGTTGCAGAAGGTGATGACTCCCTGACCGTCAACTCCATCGAGACAGATATCGGTGGTGGCCCTGACGACGTCATCGAAACGGGCAACTACGACCTTGAGGCAGACGGTCCTGACGCAGACACGGATGTCGAGACTGTCTCCACGGTGTCGGTCCAACCGCGCTCGACCGACGGAGCAAGCCTCTGGACTGCGCCCCGAGATACTGACTTCGAAGAGGTCGACGACATCACGAGTGCGATTGACGAGGGTACGCTGACGCAGGACTCCTCGATCGCCGCACAGGACAAACTCGTCGTCCAACTCGAGGCAAGCGGCCTCGAAGGCGGTCTCGCTGAGTACGACTCGTTCGTTGACTTCGTCAGCAGTTCGGATGCCGTCTCGATGGCAGTCGAACAGACGAACCCCGTCATGAACTCCCAGCCGAAGACGATCCCGCTCGACGACAACGGCGTGTCGACGATCACCAACGCCGATGACAACGAGTACTTCATCGTCTTCGATCTGTCGACCGCTGGGCCCAACGGAACGCCGAGTGACTTCGACACGCGTGACGAGTACGAAACGAAGTTCACAGTCAACGAGAACGAAGACGGACTGGCCGAAAGCGATCAGACCGTCAGCGCCGCGTGGGACTACGATGCCCGCACGGCCACCGTTGACACGGGCGAAAATGATATGGTGCAGGTATCAGCTGCCTCCGACCAGGTAGTCTCCGGGACCACCACGGTCGCAGCTGGTTCCGAGATCAGCCTTCGCGTGCGGAGTACGTCAGACGCTGAGTCCTTCCTCTTCCCAGCAACGACAACTGTCGAAGCTGGTGAGAACGGACAGAACGTCTGGTCACACAGCTTCGACTTCAGTGAGAAGAAAACGGACACGTCCTTTACGATCAATGTCCGCGACTCTCAGTCCACGCAGCTGACTGACGGAAAAGTCGATGGCAAAATCGTCGCAGCACCGACTGCGTCGGTCACCTTCGACGACCAAGAGACGACCAGCGGTGAAATCGTCGTCCTGTCGTCCGCTGAGCTCAGCCGCGGAGGCTTCGTCGCCATCCACAACGCTGACGGCGACATCGTCGGCACGACTGGATACCTCAACGCCGGCGAAGAGCACACCAACGTGCGCGTGCTCCTCAACGAGCCGATGTCGGAGGGTGCTGAACTCACCGCCATGCCGCACATGGATGAGGACAACAACGCGCAGTTCGATGCGAGCACCGACGGCCCGTACATGGCCGATGGCTCGCCCGTGACGGACTCCGCGCAGGTCGCGCTCCCGACAGAGACCGCGACGGAAACGGCAACCGAGACGGCAACCGAGACGGCAACCGAGACGGCAACCGAGACGGCAACCGAGACGGCAACCGAGACGGAGACCGCAACCATGACGGAAACCGAAACGGAAACCGAGACGACCACCACTAGCGGGCCTGGCTTCACGGCTGTGCTCGCTGTGCTGGCGCTGATCGGCGCTGCACTGCTCGCGGTCCGCCGCGACCAGTAACGCACCTGATCGGCACTAACGACGACTAACCGCCGAAAGCGGTTCCGATTTGCCGCGCGGTTTTTCATTTTTTGACCCACACGAGCGACGGCACCCGGCAGCGTGTCGGGACGGTCGCCCGCGAAGTGGCCGTAAGTCCTAATCCACTGGCCAGCATAGCGCCGCGTACGAACCCGGGCATGAGTGAAGGCGAACGGAAATTGATGGACGACCGGGGCCAGTTTCTGGAAGCAGTCCAGAATGGGCGTGACGTCCAGGACGCCGACTGGACGCAATGTCGGATCGTGATTACGACGGCCCGGATCGTCCTCGTCACCGACGAGAAGCGGACGATTCCACTGGACGCGATCAGCGATGTCGGTGGCCGATACGACGTCAACCAGAACGCAGCCGGCGTCGCCAGTTACGTGACCGTGCGAATCGAAAACGACGACGTCCTCCTCCTGCGCGCCCCGGAACAAGACGAGTTCGAGACCGATCTCTATCGCGCCTTCATCGACAACACGATCCTGTACGTCCAGCACCCGGCAGTCAAAGGCGGCGTCGTACAGGGGACCGAATGGCAGCGGGCGAAGGTGAAACTCACCGACGGAGCGATCCAACTGGCGATAGAAGATGGCCAGTACGTCACGATCGGCCGGGACGATATCGGCGACGTCGAGAGCGACGACCAGCAGGTCAATGGGACAGAACGGCGCGTGTTCGAGGTCGAGCATACCGACGAAGACGGCACGAGTGTCGAGACCCACCTCACGGGCGAGGCCAAGCAGGTCACGATTCTTCAAGAGGTACTCCAAGAGGGTGCAGAACGCAACCAGGCGAATCTCGACCTTTCTCCGGTCGAACAGCAAGTTATCATGGCGCTGCACTCGGGTGTCTCCCCGTTCGATCTGCCGGATTTCGTCGAGACGGATGTCGAAGAGGTCGAAGAGATCTTCGACCGGTTGATCGAACTCGACGTCATCGAGACGGTTCGGGAACGGACGGAAGTCGAGATGACCTCGCGAGGGCGCCAGGTTGCAAGCGAAGAGATGGGCAATCAGTAGGAGTGAGGTGTCCGTACCCAGAACGTTCAAACGGGAGCCACGCTTGCCACCGGCATGAGCAGGCAGACGGCAGTCGTCCTCGCGGCCGGCGAAGGGACCCGACTGCGCCCGCTGACGCGCAACCGGCCAAAACCAATGTTACCGGCGGGAAACCGCCCGATCCTCGAACACGTTCTGGATGGGCTCGTCGAGACGGGGGTCGAAGAGATCGTCCTCGTCGTCGGGTACAAACGCGACCGGGTCCAAAATCACTTCGGCCCCAGCTATCGCGGTCGGCCGATTACCTACGTTCGACAGGACAAACAACTCGGGAGCGGGCACGCGCTCTTAGAAGCGAAAGCGGCTGTCGGAGGGTCGTTCCTCGTCGTCAACGGCGATACGCTGATCGATCCGTCGATCGTCCAAGCTGTCAGTACTGCCTTCGAGACCAGTCAGGCACTCGGGACACTGGCCGTCTTGGACGGTCCGAATCCCCACGAGTACGGTGCCGTCGAAGTCGACGGAGAAATAGTCACTGATATTGTCGAAAAGCCCGACGCCGACGACTATCGACTGATCAACGCAGGCGTCTATGCGTTCGAACAGGATATTTTCGACATCATCGAATCGACGCCCCGGACCCACGGTGAACTGGGCCTGACCGAGCCCCTCAGTCACGTACTCGAGGACGAACGAATAGAGGCAGTCGAAACGGACGGGAGTTGGGTCGACGCCACGTATCCGTGGGATCTCCTCGAGTTGACAGGGGAAGTGTTGAGAAGAGGTATCTCCGCTCTCCCCGAGCAAAGACGGGGTGTCTGGATCGCAGACAGCGCCCGCGTCCACGAAACGGCGACTGTCCGGCCACCGGCGGTGATTGGCCCGGACAGCGAAGTCGGGCCAGGCGCAGTGCTCGGGCCGACAGTGGCACTCGGCCGGAACGTTACCGTGGAAGCGAACGCGACAGTCGGTCGGTCCGTCCTCGATGACGATACGCGCGTCGGCCCCGGTAGCACGCTACTCGACACCGTCACCGGCCAGAACGTGCAAGTGGGGGCTGGCAGCGTCGTCCCTGGCGGTCCCGGATCGGTCGAGGTCGGCGACGAAATCTTCCGTGATCGGCCGCTCGGTGCGCTGCTTGCCGACCGTGTACAGGCCGACGGCGGGGTGACAGTCGATCCCGGCACGCTGGTCGGGCCGAATGCCTATCTGGCAACCGGCGTCACCGTCAGCGGTCGCGTGCCCGCAAACGCGGAGGTGCGTCGGTAATGTGTGGGATCATCGGGTGCGTGGGCCACGGCGCCGACACGACCGACGTGTTGCTCGAAGGACTCTCGACCCTGGAGTACCGTGGATACGACTCGGCAGGCGTCGCCGTCGCCAACGGCAGTGTCGATGTCGTCAAACAGGCAGGGACGATCGACGAGCTCGTTGCGACCGTGCAAGGAAACACGCCGGACGGAGCGGTCGGGATCGGCCATACGCGCTGGAGTACCCACGGTCCGCCGACCGACGAGAACGCCCATCCCCACGTCGACTGTACTGGCGACGTCGCCGTTGTCCACAATGGAATCATCGAGAACTACCAGGCACTGCGGGAGCAACTCGAGGCCGAGGGCCACACCTTCGAGAGCGACACTGACACCGAAGTTGTGCCCCATCTGATCGAGACGGAACTCGCGGGCGGGGACGCACCCGAGGCGGCCGTCAGGCGGGCCGTCGATCACCTGGAGGGGAGCTTCGCTGTAGCGGCCGTGATCAGTGGGTGTGACGCGATCTTTGCCGCCAGACACGACTCGCCGCTCGTACTGGGACTCGACGAGACTGCGGGGGGCGACCACCATTATTACCTGGCCAGTGACGTCCCGGCGTTCCGAGAACACACTGATCGGGTGGTGTACCTGAACGACGGCGAGTTCACTCGTCTCGAACCCGACGGGTGGACCGTGACGACCCTGGCCGGCGAGCCCGTCGAGAAGGCCGTCGATACCGTCGAGTGGGATCCCGAGGAGACGGGCAAAGCCGGCTACGACCACTTCATGCAAAAGGAGATCAACGAGCAACCCAGGGCGTTGCGACAGTGTCTTTCGGAACGAGTCGACGAACTCGACGGTACGGTCGATATCGGTGATCTGGCGTATCTCAACCCACATGGCGTCCACCTCGTCGCCGCGGGAACGAGCTACCACGCGGCGCTGTACGGCGCGCAGTTGTTCCGGGCCGCAGGCGTTCCGGCCCAGGCGTACCTGGCTCACGAATATGCGACCGGGACGCCACCGATCGGTGACGAACTGGTGATCGGGGTGACCCAGAGTGGGGAGACAGCCGATACGCTGTCGGCACTGCGTGGGGCACGCGCCCGCGGTGCGCGGACACTCGCAGTGACGAACGTCGTCGGGTCGACCGCCGCCCGGGAGTGTGACGATGCCTTCTACATCAAAGCCGGCCCGGAGATCGGCGTCGCCGCGACCAAGACCTTCGCCTCCCAGCTCGTGGCGCTGAACACACTGTCGATCGGCATGGCCCCAAGCAAGGACGATCGAGAGGCGATCGCGGCGTTGCGGGACGTCCCCGCTGACGTCCAGCAAGTCCTCGATGAGTCCAACGTAGCGGCCGTCGCCGAACAGTATCTCGACAGCGAGGCCTATTTCTTCATCGGGCGTGGCCACCAGTATCCGGTCGCCCTGGAAGGGGCACTGAAGATGAAAGAGATCACGTACAAACACGCCGAAGGGTTTGCGGCCGGGGAGTTGAAACACGGCCCCCTGGCGCTCGTAACGAGTGAGACACCCGTCTTCGCCGTGGTGACCGGTGAGGACGAACGCGCCCAAAAGACGATCGGGAACGTCAAAGAGGTCGAAGCGCGGGGCGCGCCCGTCGTCGCAGTAACCGACGGGGTGAGCGACGTCTCCCGGTACGCCGATCACGTCCTCTCGATTCCCGAAAGCTCGCCCCAGACCGCGGCCGTGGTAGCGAACGTCCAGCTCCAGCTTGCGGCCTACCACACCGCCGCGAAACTGGGCCGGCCGATCGACAAACCGCGGAACCTGGCCAAGAGCGTAACTGTGGAGTAGCTGCCCACGACAGCGGCTTCAACGAGGTTCATTGTGTGGGGGCAGTGCTCCGCACGCCCATTCCGTGTCGCCCCGAAGCCCGGACGGAGCCCCCGAACGGGAAGACTTATGCAGATAGTTACTCACGCCATGAGTAACATATGACGATACTCGTCACCGGCGGCGACGGCTACCTCGGGTGGCCGACCGCCCTGCGGATCACGACTCGAAGCGACGACCGCGTACTCATCGTGGACAACTTCGCGCGCCGCGAATGGGTCGAAGAGGTCGGCGCTGTCAGTGGCGTCCCGATCGCGTCCATCGACGAGCGCATCGAGGCCGCCGAAGCTGTCCACGGCGTGCAGAATCTCTCCTTTGTCGAGGGCGATCTCACCGAGAAATCCTTCGTCGAGGAACTGCTCGCCGTCCACGAACCCGATGCGATCGTGCACACGGCGGCCCAGCCCTCCGCACCCTACTCCCAGATCAACGGCGAGCGGGCCAACTACACCCAACACAACAACATGCAGGCGACGCGAAACCTGCTGTGGGGCCTGGAGGAAGCCGATCTAACTGACACCCACTTCATCGAAACGACGACCACCGGCGTCTACGGCGCTCCCGAGTTCCCGATCCCCGAGGGCGGAGCGACGATGGAAAATCAGGGCGAGGAAGACGAGGTGCCCTTCCCGGCGATGGCGGGCAGCTGGTACCACCTCACGAAGTCACACGACGCAGCAAACATGCGCCTGGCCCACTCCCAGTTCGACATCCCCATCTCGGACGTCCGAACGGCGATTACCTACGGGACCGAGACTGAGGAGACCGCCGCCGACCCGCGGCTTGCCACGCGCTTTGACTTCGATTACTACTTCGGCGTCGTCGCCCACCGCTTTGCCGCCCAGGCGATCGCGGGCTATCCGATGACCGTCTACGGCAAAGGCGAGCAACGAAAGCCCTTCATCGCCCTGGAAGACGCCGTCGAGGGCCTGGCACGACTCGCGCTCGCCGATCCCGACGAGCGACCCGACGATCACGTCGTCTACAACCAGGTGACGCGGGCGATCTCGATCGTCGAAGTAGCCGAGACGATCGCCGAGGTAGCCGGCGAGTACGAGCTGGACGTCGCCGTCGAGCACTTCGAGAACCCGCGTGACGAGGACGAGACCCACAAGATGGAGATCGAGAACGACCGCTACGCCGACCTGATCGACGGTCAGGGCACGACCTTCGAAGAGGGCGTCCGGTCGATCCTCGGGACGCTCCTCGAGTACGACGACCGGATTGGGGCCCACGAAGATCGGTTCCTCCCGGGCGTGTTGACCGACGATGAGTGAGCCCCGGGACGTCCTCGTGACCGGCGGGCTGGGATACGTCGGGAGTGCGCTACTCCCGCTGCTCGCCGACGCCGAGGACGTCGGCCAGATTGTGGTGCTTGACTCCCTTGCAAGCGGGTCGCCACGCCACTTACTCGAAGCCCACGTCGACGGCGACCTGTCGTTCCGGCGTGGTGACGTCCGGGAGTACGGCGACGTCGAGAGCGCGATGCGTGGCGTCGATCGCGTGATTCACCTCGCGGCGATCACCGGCGCGGCGAGCACCCACGACCGCCGCGAGGAGACGATGGCAGTCAACTTCGAGGGGACGGAAAACGTCGTCACTGCGGCCCGGAAACTCGGCGTCGAGAACCTCGTCTTTGCCTCCTCGTGTAACAACTACGGCCGCGCCGCCAGCACCGACATCGACGAACGGACCGACCCGGACCCGCTGAATCCCTACGCCGAAGCGAAAGTCGCCGCCGAGAAACTCGTTGCCGAGTTCGCCAACGAAAACGGCGCGAGCGCGACAGCCCTGCGAATGAGTACCAACTACGGGTACGCCCCCGGGGTGCGCTTCAATCTCGTGGTCAACCACTTCGTCTTCCGGGCGCTGACCGGGCGGCCGCTGACAGTCTACGGCGACGGGAGCAACTGGCGACCGTTCATCCACGTCAGAGACGCCGCCCGCGCGTTCGGCCACGCCGCCCGCCACCCCGAGGCCTGGCCACAGACCGTCTACAACGTCGGCAGTGAAGACGGCAACTACCGCATCAGCGAGATCGCCGAGATCGTCAGCGAGGAGGTCGCACCCGTCGACGTAACCTACCTCGAAGACGAACACCCCGGTCCCTCCTATCACGTGAACTTCGACCGCCTGGCCGAGACTGGCTTCGAGCCCGAATGGACGCTCCGGGAGGGCGTCCGGGATCTCGCCGCCGTCCTTCGCGACCGACAGGAGATCAACCCATGACTGAAGCGAGCGATTTCGACCCTGAAGAACCGCTTTCGATCGCCGTGACGGGCGCGGCCGGCTTCATTGGCTCGCGCGTCGTCGATCGATTACAGGCCGCCCATCCCGACTGGGAACTCACGGCGATCGATAACTTCTATCTCGGCACCGTCCGGGAGATCGGGGACGTGACCGTCCAGCACGTCGACGTCCGCGATCGACGGCGACTGGAAGACACTCTCTCGGGGAGCGACATCGTGATGCACCTGGCAGCGATCAGTGGCGTCGACGACTGCGGGGAGCAGGCCGACCTGGCCTACGAGACCAACGTCTACGGGACCGAGAACGTCGCCTGGTTCTGCCGGAAACACGGGGCAGCGCTGATCTTCCCGTTCAGTATGGCCGTCCTCGGTACCCCCGAGTCGTTCCCGATCACCGCCGACCATCCCCGCGACCCGATGAACTGGTATGGCCGCTCGAAGCTCCTCAACGAGCGCGCGATCGAGACCTACGCCGAGGGGGCGTTCCCGGCCCATCTCTTCTTGAAATCGAACCTCTATGGCAGCCACGCGGTTGGCCAGCAGGTCGTCTCGAAGGGAACCGTGATCAACTTCTTCCTCGATCGGGCGCTCGCCGACGAGACGCTGACGGTCTACGAACCGGGAACCCAGGCGCGCAACTACATCCACGTCAAGGACATCGCGCGAGCCTACGTTCGGAGTGCCGAGCGACTGGCCGACCAGTTGGCGGCAGGCGAGACCGGCGTCGAAACCTACGAACTCGCCAGCGAGGAGGACCCGAGCGTCCGGACGGTCGCAGAACGGGTGCAGGCGATCGCCCGGGAGTACGGCTTCGATCCCGCTGTCGAACTCGTCGAGAATCCGCGAGCCGGCGAGGAAACCCTCGTAGAGGAGTTCGGCGTCGATACGTCGGCTGCCCGCAACATGCTAGGCTGGGAAGTTCGACACTCGATCGATGAGACAGTTCGAGACGCTGTGGAACGCGAAGCCGAGTGAGGGTTTTCGATAGGATACAGTCCGTCATCACTCCGAAATCCCCTGCTGGCCGTTTGTACACTCACGTGACGGGCGTACTGTCGTGGCCCCAGATCAACTCGAAGTATCGACCCAGACCGGCGACGAACGAACCGTTCTCGGTGACGGCCGCCTGGCGCATCGACAGCGGAACGTCTTTTTCCTCGACGAGGACGATCGCCGTCCCGGTCTCGTAGTCCATGCTCGGATCGACGAGCGTCCCGCGCCAGGGAAGGGCCTCGTTGCTGAATCGTACCTCGACGGCCGGGTACTCACTCTGGAGTCGGTCGATGACAGCAGCTTGAATGTCTCGGTTGGTCTCAGAGAGGGAGGCCGGATCGAGCAAGAGCACGCGTATCGAGACGTCACGCGCGTAGGCGTCGGCGAAGGCCGGTTCGATCGCCTCGAAGTACTCAAAGCCCTTGGTGAGGACACAGATTTCGTCCTCGGCATCGGCATAAAGTTGGCGCGTTTCGGTTTCGCTTGGCTGGCCGACGTCGACGACGTGAAAGAGGTCCTCCGTGGGCGTGACGTCCCCGCTGGCTCGTTCGTAGAGTGGGCCGAATTCCTCGAGGAAGGGGGCACGGAGGGACTGAACGTCCTCCCGGAACGTCTCGAAGGATTGCCGGCGATTCTCGATGGCCCGCTCGACGATCGTTTCGGGGTGTTTGGCCTCGAACTCCTTGGGACGGCCGGGGATCTCCGTGACGTACCCGGCGTCTGCGAGAGTGGACAGTACCTCGTAGATCCGGGCCCGCGGGATCCCCGTTGCCTCCGCGAGATTCGGGGCCGTCGTCCGCCCGACCGTGAGCAGCTGTCGCAAGGCCGTGGCCTCGTACTCCCGGAGGTCGAGGCGATCGAACAGCTGTTGGGCGCTGTCGTCGGTCATTGGCGGAGCGTTTGCCCGGACGGCAATTAAGGGTACGCTCGCGCGGTGGTGTGCAGGTCCAGGACGGCAGGTATGTCCGGATAGGGATTCGTGTCGAGGAAAGGTTATTCTGAAAGCCCCCGCTTGACCGTCGGGGCCTCGCTGTGCACGCTCCCAACGCTCGCGTGCTCAAGTCGTCCGGAGCAGACGACCGCCCCCAGCGTGATGGCGGCGTTGAATTGCGAGCACCACGAGACCGTAGGCTGTCAGACTGAGCCAGAGATAGTCGAACGCGTGGTGGTCGGCAAAGCCGAGCATGGTTCGGAACGCGTGTGCAGGCGTGATAGCGAGGAGGAGGACAGCCGCGATGCCGATCCGGCGATCCGCGGTGAGTCGAACACTCAGCAGATAGACGAGAAACGCAGACCCGACGCCAACGAGTGGCGGATACCAGGCGAGAATTCGACCGGCGACGTCGGGTGCCCCGCCGACCAGCGCACTCGCCCACCACAGCACGACGACTGTCAGTGTGTCCCGTGTGTATCCCCTCGTCGGCAGTTCCGAAAACGCCCCGAAATCGAACGCACTGCTCGTACGGAGCAGTTCCTCAACCCAGTACAGGTACCCGTAGGGGTCGTTGCCAGCGAGGACGACGTCGCCGTTGCGGAATACACTCCCGTATGCAAGACCAATTCGGGCGAAAGCCACCACGAGGAGTGCGCCACAGAGAACTGCCGCCGTTCGACGGTCTACGGATGGGACTTGAAAGGGAAACGACCAGCCTCCGAGCTGGCTTTCGTCAGTACTTTCGGGGGGTTCCGTCCCATCGAGTACCGCCAGTACCGCATCCCGATCGGCAAGCCGGTAGCCGTTATCGCCTTCCGTGACAATACCCCTGGAAACGATCTCACCGAAATCCCCAGAATCAAGGGACGTATCGTCAAACGACCACGGCTCCTTCTCGTCAAGTTCCACTAACTCGCGGAACGAATCCGCGAGATAGGGTTTCTCTTCGAGAAGGGAGTCGGTCGCCTCCCGGACGTCAGCCATATCCGACCCACCAGCGAGAAGTGTATTAAACGTTCGGAGCCAGTCGGGCGAGTCACAAGGGTTACCCGTCCCACTCGCGTTTCGACTCGTGATGTGGCCCTGGGGACACCTGGCTGCTGGATACCTGCTATACACGGCGTTCGAACGCGTGCTGACCGACCATCCGCCCGGTGACCTCGCGACGATCTGGCTGGTCGTCGGAACGCAACTGCCGGATCTGATTGATAAACCACTGGCCTGGACGCTCCAGGTGCTACCGAGTGGCCGATCGTTCGGTCACTCACTCCTCATCCTCGTCCCGTTGCTGCTCGTCGCGGCCTATCGCTCGAGCGGCCGCTATCGGACGGCGATCGTCGCACTCGGAACTGGACACGTCACCCATCTATTAGGAGATGTAGTCTATCCGCTGACAGTCGGTCAGATACACCACGTTGGCTTTCTCGGTTGGCCGCTGATACCGCCCATCGACTATCCTACAACCCAGAGCTTTCTCGCCCACTTGATGGGTATCGACCTGACGCCGTGGTTTACCGGCCAATTGGCGCTGGTCGTCGTCGCAATCGTCGTCTGGACCGTCGATGGCAATCCTGGATTGCGTGTCTTCGACGGCAGATAATAGCTCGTTGCCCGCAACCGCTACGCCAACAGCTACGCCAGATAGCCGATATCTTCCAAGCGTTCCTCGACGTCCTCGTCCAGGCCCTCACGCCCGTCACCGCCCGCCGAACCACGTTCGGGAAGCGGTTCACGCGTCCGTACTTCCCGAGTCGCCGTGTCACTGTCCGCCCCGAACGCCGAGAGAACGGGCTGGCCGTCCATATCAGCCGGCACGGCCTGGTCCAGCCAGTGCAACACGGTCGGCGCGATATCGGAAATCCGGATCGTCCCCAGATCATTCGTAGCAACGTCCTCGCCGTGGAACAGGACCATGCCGGCGGGGACGTTCTCGGCCCGCCAGTCGTCGGGTTCGGTCACCACGCTGTCCCCGCCGATGGCCCCGCTCGTGTGGACGCCCGGCCGCTGGTCGAACACCAGATCCGGCGCGAGATCGACGTACGGCCCGGTATAGATCTCTTCGGGCCGATAAATCTCTCTGGCGATCGGCTCGCCCGTCGTGCTCGTCGCGTCGGCGAGGTCAGCCTGGAGATCCTGCAGGATCGACTCGCGTTCGGCCTCGTCGTCGGCATTGACGTAGACCAATCCCTGCCCGCTGCCGATCGCCGTCGTCTCCTCCCAATCGACTGCAGATAACTTGGCCTCGCGCTGGACGCCCTCGTCGCTGGGGAAGCGCTCGATAATCCGCCGGGGCACCAGCGGCCGAATGTATTGTTCGAGGCCCAACGAGCGGACGATCCCGGCGATTCGCTCCTGGGTGAAGCCCAGGTCGTGCAGCCGGGAGGCCAGACTCGCGGTCGTCGAGAGGTAGCCCTGCTCTTCGAGCCACCGGTTGACGTAAAACACCGTGTCGATCTCCGTACAACCGTGATCGGACATCAACACGAGGTTGTACTCACCCTCGAGGAAGTGGCGCAGTTCCTCGTCGACGATCTCCCAGGCCTCGCGTGTTTCGGGTCCGTCCCAGAAGTAGTGCTGGAGGACGTTCAGGTGAAAGAGCGTGACGTGCAGAAAGTCCAGCTCGTCTTCCTCCAGTAACGTTCGGGCCGTTCGCAGGCGGGTCCGAAGCAGGTCGTGGACCATCTCGACCTCGCGGTCGGCGTCCTCGTTTGACGTCAGCACGTTCGCCGGGTGGACACGGTAGTCGAAGCGATCTTCCAGTTCGGCCTGCAACTCGGGCGGTTCGGTGTAGTCGTCTTCACCCGAACGCGGCCCGCCGGCGACCATCGGGCCGTCGATCGCCCGCGGGGGATAGGACATCGGGAGGTTGACGACGCCCGTCCGGTGGCCGGTATCGTTGAGATAGTCCCACAGTTCCGGACTCGTAAAGTCAGTCGAGTCGGGCAGGTGCATCGAGCGGGCCTCGGTGTCGATGCGTTCCCACCAGTAGACACCGAGTTTGCCCGGGTTCTTCCCCGAGGCGTAGCACTTCCAGTTCGGGCAGGTGACCGGCGGGAGGTGGCTGCGGGAGACCCCCGAGGCCCCCTCCTCGCGGAGACGTTCGATGGTCGGCAAGTGGCCCGCCTCGATCCAGGGCTCTAACAGCGGCCAGTTGGCCCCGTCGAGGCCGACGACGACGGTCGGTTTCATCTAGGTTGTACTGAGCCAATGGCCACTAAAGGTATTCTGTTCCCGGTTTGAGGTGGTCGCCCCCTGGAGAGGGCTGCCCGCTGTGACTCCGTTCCAATTACCCCGAACCCAACCCACAACCGGATCGATCCCCTAAGAAAGGTAGATGAACAGCGGGACACAGGTGAAAAGACGATGACTGACGACGATACAGGCCACCGGCTCGTGGCCGCCATCTACGATCCGCTGACCGCGCCCTTCGACGAGCGGCTGCTCGGTGACCACCGCGAGTACCTCGCGCGTGGGCTGGACGGCTCAGTCCTGGATCTCGGGGCCGGGACCGGCGCGATGTTCCCCTATTTCGCGGCCGCCGCAACCGACGAATCGAGTCTCGACTGCCACGCGATCGAACCAGATACACACATGCGACAGCGGGCCGAGTCGCGGGCCAAGGACCTCGATCTGGCGATCGATATCCGACCGGATCCCGCGGGATCGCTGCCCGACGACGACGATTCGATTAGCACCGTCGTCGCCTCGCTCGTGCTCTGTACGATCCCCGACGTGCAAGCGGCACTCGATGAGGTCGCCCGCGTCCTCAAGCCGGGTGGCGAGTTGCGGCTCCTCGAACACGTCGCCGCCGACGGCTGGACCGGACACCTCCAGACTGCCGTCAATCCGGTCTGGAAGCGCGCGGCGGCCGGCTGCCACCTAAACCGGGACACCGAGGCCACGTTGCGTGGCCACGACCGTTTCGACGTCCGGGAACTGACGACCCTGGAGATGGGAGTGCCGCCCGTACAGCCGTTCATTCGCGGGACGCTGGAAGTGCGTACGTAACTGTTCTGGGCGCGAACCGAGTCACTGTCGTCTCAGTGGAACCAAGTCGACGCGCTAAAACACACTCGCGTCCGAGAACCGTCTATGCGCCAGTTCGTCGTACTCGGCCACGAGGCCCCGACGACGCCCGAATTCTCGCTCGAGGACTTGCCGGGCTCGGCGGGCCGCCTCGACGTGCTCTGTCGGTGTCTGAACGCCGCCTTCTTTCGATCGCACGACATTCGCGAAGACGTTCGCGTTCGCCTGGTGTTGGGCGATGAATTCACGCTCCGGTTGGAGGGGCGCGAGCTACAGGGCCTCAACCCCGACGAGCGCAGCACGGCCGCCCGGATCCGGAATGCGTTAGAGCGCCGGGAGGCGGCGATCGGCCACCAGGCAGTCGAGACGTCGCCCGGGATCTATCTTTCGCGACGCGGTGTCGAGGCCGCCCTGCGTGACGCTGCCGCGGAGGGACAACTCCTGCAACTCCACGAGGACGGGACGCCGATAATCGACGGGGGCGTTCCGGCCGATCCGGTGTTCGTACTCTCGGATCACCAGGACTTCACCGACGCCGAACAGGGCCTACTCGAAGAGTTGAACGCGAGGCGAATTCGGCTGGGGCCGACCGCGGTCCACGCCGATCACGCGATCACTGTCGCCCAGAACTATCTCGACACGGACGGATTCGAAACCTTCTGACCGATCGACGGCCGTTACTCGATCCGGAGATCGCCACCGTCGTCGCTGGCGTTTTCGTCCCACTCCAGTTCGAATTCGACGCTGAGTTCACCGTGGCCATCAGCCGGCCCCTCGCGTTCGGCCTTGACTTCGAACGTCGGCCGTGCCGGCGGGTCCATGGTGACCGACTGGTCGCCGGCCGACAGCGAAATCGGGTCGCCACCGTCGAGATTGTCGGCGACAGTCCGGAGATACGAGGCAATTTCGTCACGGGACAGCGAACGTTCCGTCTCGAAGAGTACTTCTTCTGGCATAGGTGAACAGAGGCGCGAGAAGGGGATAAGTGTTTCAGCACTAACAATCCGCGCGCCGACAAATTCGCCCGACTGGACGTGTCTCGCAAGAGTTAAAGGCAAACGCCGGCAAGAGTTCGACTGCGGGCCGGTGGGGTAGCTTGGTATCCTTCGGCCTTCGGGTGGCCGTAACCGCGATTCGAATTCGCGCCGGCCCACTTTTCACCCCACGTCGCGACCGTGAGCGACAGCGAACGGGCCGTCGTGAGTGCGAAATGGAAGAGCAAGCGGATTCGCGCCGGGCAAGTGCTCTCGTAGCCCAAGACGACACCAAGAAACAATCAGGACCGACTCGACCGGCCAGACGAACAGGCCATAGCTGTTTCACCTGCTCTGGGACGAGCGAAGTCCCGGAGAGCGGCGCCTATGTCGCGGTTCGCGGCGACGACCAGACCCACGGGGGCATGGAATGGTCGTCAATCTCGACACAGAGTCACCCGAAGCGTCAATCAAGGAAGCGAGACGGGCTTGGACCGAATCTACATCCAGACTAACTGCGCGTGACGCGTGCCGTCGATATCCAGCACGTTGGCTTCGTCGACAAAGCCCTGCTCGAGGGCAATCGAGACGGCTGTCTCGCCGACGAGGTTGGCCGTGTCACACTTCGCGAGACTCGCGGCGACGCGCTCGGCGTCGGCGACGTCGCCGCCGTAGAAGTCCTCGGTGACCGAAAGAGAGAGATCGCCCTCGGTGAACGTCTCGCCGAGAATATCGGCGTCACAGACGGCGACGAGCAGTCCGTCTTCAGTCTCGCGTTCGGAGACCAACAGACCGTCACTCGCGTTCTCACTCATGCTACTCGCGCAGCTCCTGCTGGCGTTGATCGATCATCTCTTCTTCGGTTTCCTGGCGCAACTCGTCGGCCTCCTCGACGAGTTCTTCGGCGCGTTCGTCCTCACCGACCTGTTCGTGGGCACGGGCCTTCTGTTCCAGCAGGTCCGCGCTCCGGAAGCCGAGTCTGACGGCATTGTCGAAGGCATCGATGGCGTCCTCGGCGAGCCCGCGTTCAAGCAGGAAAAAGCCGCGATTGTACCAGGCTTGGGCGAAGCGGGGGTCGATCTCGACGGCCCGTTCGGCGTGTTCTAAGGCCTGCTCGGACTGGCCGGATTCCCAGAGTGCGTAGGCGAGGTTCGTCTCCGCGGTCGCGGCGTGTTCGGACTCGGCGTCGATGTTCAACGCTTCCCGGTAGGCACCGATCGACGCGTCGTACTCCTCGAGTTCGGCGTGGGCGACACCCTTGTTCACCCAGGCCTCCTGGGTGATCGCGTCGTCGTCGGCAAAGCGAGCGGCCCGTTCGAGTGCCTCGGTGGCCTCCTCGAAGCGCTGGATGCGCGTGTACTCTAGGCCCACGTCGAGTAAACTCTCGGCGTCGACTTCCTCGTCAGGGATCGCATGTTCGTCCAGTAGATCCCCGACTACCCGCGAGTCGACGGGATCGACCGCATCCGGATCGACGGCGAGTTCAGGCGGTTCCAGATCGAAGCCCTCGTAGGGCTCTGAGAAGCCCTGGCCCTCGGAGAAACGATGGTCTTCGGAGTCGTCAGTCATGAAACGGTCTACGCGAGTCGAATGGTTAAGGGCTACGTCCGCGCAGCGGCCGAATCATTTTGTACACCGGGCCGTAGTATAAACTATGACGAACGACCGTGTGGCGGACCTGGTCGACGATGCTGTGGATGTGGAGGGAATCCGCCGATATCTGCGGAATTCGGACGTTCTCTTTGCGGTCCTGTTCGGCTCGCTCGTAAGCGACACGGCTCACGAATCTTCCGATGTCGACGTAGCACTCCAGTTTCCGGACGAGATGACGTCAAAAGAACGCTTTCGGCATCGAAATCGACTCGACGCCGAACTACAGACGTATGCCGAGCGATTCGTCGACGTGAGTGATATCGAAGCGCTACCAGTACCCGTTGCACGTGCGGCACTCCGGGATGGAATTCGACTCGTCGGTGATGAACAGGAGATTAACGCGTACCGCAAGCGGGTCGAATCCGAGTACGAGACGTCTGCTGAGCGACGAGAGCAGGAACGTCGAGAATTCATCGATCGTCTGGCGAAAGGAGAGTTATAGATGGTCGACGAGGAAGTAGTCGTGACCAAGTTGGAACAGGTCAACGAATTTGCGCACGACCTCGAAGAGATGCGTGGGCTGTCGAAGGACCAGTACGTCTCGGATATCGTGATTCAGCGGGCGGTCGAGCGGACGTTCATGAATCTGATTCAGTCGTGCATCGACCTTGCCCAGCATATTCGTGCCGCCGAGGATCTGACGGCGGCGCGGACATCGAAAGAAGAGATCGAAGCTCTCGGCAAAGAAGGCATCATCTCCGCCGAGACGCAAGAACGACTCGAAGAAGCCGTCGGGTTCCGAAATGTACTCGCCCATCGGTATGGGGACGTAGATCACGAAACAGTGTACGAGGTACTTCATGAAGACCTGCACTGGTTCGAACAGTTTCAACAGGAAGTTGCCCAGTGGTTTCGCAAGCAGGAATCGTAACAGTTCGGGCATGATGATTGACACAAACAAATCTGGTGTAACGCTGAAAAAGACAGCACTAGAGAAGGACGTATGAGCAAGCGACTGTTCGTCAGCGTCGACCTCGACGGCCTCGGCGAGGCGGTCGCCCCAGTCCAAGAACACTTCGAGGCTGTGTCGGGCCTGAACGTCGTCGACCCACACCAGGCCCACGTCACACTGAAATTCCTCGGCGACACTGATCCCGACCAAGTGCCCGAACTCACCGACGAACTCGCGGCCGCGGTCGATGAAAGCGGCGTCGAGCCATTCGAGACCGAGCTCGGCGGCCTGGGCGCGTTCCCGAGCACGGATTACATCAGGGTCGTCTGGCTGGGTGTCCGCGAAGGGGGCGAGCAACTCACCCGACTGCACGAGGCAATCGAGGAACGTACAGTTGCGATGGGGTTCGATCCCGAAGAGCACGACTTCACCCCACACGTCACGCTGGCCCGCGTCAACCGCCTCGGGGTCAAGTGGTTCGAGACGCCGGAGGCGTCTCGTCATCACGAGAGAGCGAAGCTCTCTCGAACGACCCCGAGGCTTGTCAGTGGACTCCCACTCTATCCGCGTAATGCGGAAGGCGTGAAAGTGCCGTTCGCGTTCAGCGTCCCTGACTTGAGGGCCAGTTGACTGATGGCCCGTCCAGCCCCAGACTTGAGCCAGTGCTGGAGGAGACGCCACCCGATATTCCGAGCGGCGTTATAGTCGGCGTGGAGTTCCTTTCCACACTTCAGACACTCGAACTCGTCACCATCACGATTATCCTCGTGCGTGAACCCGCATTCGCCGTGACTGCACCGCTGACTCGTATAAGCAGGCGCAACATCGTCAACATCGATGCCGTATTCTTCGGCTTTGTATTCGACGTGGCGTTGAAGTTCACGGAATGCCCACTGCTGGAACTTCGAGGCGTTCGAGATACGCTCGCGGATATGCGTCAGGTTCTCGAACGCAATCGCTGTGCAGTCGTTCTCGACGGCTTCCTGCACAATGGCTTTCGAGACGCGGTGGAGGTAGTCTGCACTCCACCGAGCGAACCGTGAGCCGACGCTCTTGATTGTGAGATGCGCGGAACGAGTGCCCGTCTGTTGGAGATTACCACGCCGACGTTCATACTCGTCGCGCTTGTGGTTGAGATAGTCTACATTGCCAAAGAACGCTCCTGTACTGGTGACGGCGAGGTGACCGTCCACGTTCAAATCGACGCCGAGAACCACTCCGTTCTCGGTCGCTTCGTCGCCAGAATCAACGGTTTCGACTTCTTTCTCGACTGCGACGTGGAGGTAGTACGTGCCGTCACGCTTGTGGAGTGTTGCTTCCTTGCGCTCCCAGTCATCTGTCCAATATTCCGCGAACGGCGTGCCCTCGTCGTCTTCGGGCGTGACGAACTCGGCGGTCACGCGGTCGCGCACGGTGGCGAGGGTAACGTGGTCGTCGTTGTACGTGATGGTTCGCCCGTTGTACACGACGACACTCCCTCGAAACTCGGGCTTGCTTGCCTTTTTGCCGTCGTCGAGGATTCGGTCTTTGCAGTTGCCGAGTGCGTCGGCGGCGAGGTTGCGGGCGGATTGGACGAGACTGGCTTGCAGACTGGTCTGCTCCCGAACCTCCGTGTAGGTTTGGTTGTGGAGCGTGTTCTTTGTGTCCTCGATTTCTGTGGGGTCGTCGTTCCATCCAGCGTCAGCGACGTGTTGGGCCGCTTGACGGAATTGCTCGAACGTCTCATCGAGGACGCTGTGAGCGTCCTCGGGAACGTCGAGCTTTAGCTGGATGTTGCGGACGACCTCCATACTTCATTAGTATGCTTAGAGATACTTGAAAGTATTTTTTCAGTCGTTGGGGAGTCGGACTTGCCATCGCGTGTGGTTTGTGTCGTCGAGTGTCGGCTTCTGCTCGCGGGCCGCAGGCCCGCTCGCACGGCCCGCGGAACGGAGTTCCGCGCTGTCCTCCCCGACCTCAAGGGTCGGGGTATCCGCCTCGCAATCTCTATGAACCACGCCGGCGGGAAGGAACTCGTCCAGAACGTGCTCCAGGAGAAGGATCCGACGGTCGGTACCCTCCAAGTCCAAGACATCCGGGTGACCGAGAGTGTTCTGACCGACGACGGTCCAGCGTATGCGACCATCGAATCATTTGAACTCTGATATGAACTCGGGGCGCTAAGTGGTACGCACCGCCGATTTAGGCTGGGTAAAGTACTTAGCCTGGCCAAAATTGGTATGGAAAGTGATAATTATTAAGTGGTCCACGGCCCAACGAACAGCCGATGGCACTGCTGGCTAATCTCACGCTGGTTTTCGTCGCGGGATTGATCACCGCGTTAGCAACGGGGTTGGGTGCGATCCCGTTTTTCCTGGTTGATGACATCAGCGATCGGTGGTACGTCGGATTGTGGGGGCTGGCCTCGGGAATCATGCTCGCGGCGTCGCTGTTCGGGCTGATCATGGAAGGGCTATCCGCGGGAGGGACACTGATCGAAGTGGCCGTCGGCATGCTGGCGGGTGTCCTCCTCGTCATCGTCGCACATCGAGTGCTCGACGATACCGATTTCGACCCCAAAGAGTACGCAGAAGCCGATTTCAAGAAGCTCGTGCTCATCCTGGGCATTCTGACGGTCCACAGTTTCCCGGAGGGTGTCGCCGTCGGTGTCTCCTTCGCCGAACTCGGTCTCGACGGGGCCCAGGGACCGCTTCTGTTCGGCGCGACGGTCCCGATTCTGGCGATCTTCATGACGATCGCGATCTCGATCCACAACATCCCCGAAGGCGTGGCCATTTCGATCCCGTTGCGCTCGATGGGGATCTCCGAGTGGCGCATGGTCTGGTGGGCCGTCTTCTCCAGTTTACCACAGCCCATCGGGGCTGTCCTCGCGTTCGCGTTCGTCCGCCTCGCACAGGACTTCTTACCGTATGGCTTTGGCTTTGCGGCCGGCGCGATGATCTATCTGGTGGCGACGGAGTTCATCCCGGAAGCCTTAGAGACCGGCGCGTCGCTGCCCGGCGGTGGCTATCGCGAACTGGTCGAAGGGCTGGCCGCCGGCATCGCGTTGATGGTGCCGCTGGCGGTGGTGTGATCGTCACCGCAGCGACACGTCGAGATCTGCCGTGAGATAGTCGACACTGCGCCCGATAACGCGTTCCCTGAAATCCGTGGTCACCGTTCCCTGGGGGTTCGCCACCGCGTCGTGTTTGACCGTCGCGAGGACCCAGGGCGAGCAATAGGACGTGCGCTCAGGATGGTTCCCTGTACGCCAGTCGTCGTCGGTAATTTCGATGTTTTCGGGCAGGTCACTCAAGGTGAGGCCCGCACAGAGATATTCCTCGCCACCGTACGGGATCCCCTCGGCTGTGAGAACGAGCCACGGGCGAGGGTTCTCCCCAGCATTGTACGGATCCGGTGCCCAAAAGACGTCCCCTGCATCGAACGGATCGTTATTCATCCGACTCCTCGCGTGGATCGACCGCGTACGCCTGCCACTCGTCGTACGATGGCGTCTCTCCATCACGTTCCCGGTCGGCGAGACTCGCTCCCGCGTGATCGGTTGCCGCCTCGACACTCCGGTCGTGATCGCTGACCCGCCAGTACGTCCCACGGTGGTCGACCCGACCACGCTCGCGCAATCGAACGAGCGTCGGCCCGATCGACCCCGTCTTCACGTCGGTCGCCGCCGCGATATCGCTTTGCGTGAACGCTTTCTCGGGGTTCTCCCGGAGAAAGTCCAATATTGTGGCCGCGTTGGTTCCCGGCCGTGGCCCCCCTGTCTCGTCGTCGGAGAGGTCCTGAAATCGATCCTTACTGATCGGCATGCTCGATTCTTTGTATCGGATTGTATTGAATGTATTGTCCCACCTATCCATTCGAAGGAGAGACAATGATCGGTAACGCCCGATAACCAGCCCTGCAGAATTCACAGGGAGATAGCAGACGACCATTGCCACAACAGGAGAAGTCAACGACGGAGACGAACGGTCCCGTGACTCCGGCCAAAAGAACAATCATTTAAACTGCCACGGCGAAGACGCGGACACCATGGGCAAAAAATCCAAGGGCAAAAAGCAGCGTCTGGCGAAGCTCGAACGCCAGAACAGCCGTGTCCCGGCGTGGGTCATCATGAAGACCGACCAGGACGTACAGCGCAATCCGAAGCGACGCCACTGGCGACGTAGTGACACAGACGAATGAGTGCCGAAGACTTCGAGGAGCGGGTCGTCACAGTCCCGCTTCGCGACGTGCAAGCCGTTCCGGAGGGCGACCGTGCCGGAAAGGCGATGGCGCTCATCCGTGAGCACCTCGCCCAGCACTTCTCCGTCACAGAGGACGCAATCCGGCTCGATCCCTCGGTCAACGAGGCCGTCTGGGACCAGGGGCGGGCAAACCCCCCGAGCAAGATCCGGATTCGCGCCGCCCGCTTCGAGGAAGCGGGCGAGAACATCGTCGAAGCCGAACCCGCAGAGTAACTTTGCTCCGCGCGGCCTTCGCCGGTTCGACGTACGTCGGCGTCTACGCCTCGGCTACTGACGAGTATCTCTTGATCCGCCCCGATGCCGACGACGAACTGACAACTGCCTTCGGCGAGGAGCTTACCGTCCCAGTTGTCGAGACAACGATCGGCGGGGCAGGCACGGTCGGCGCACTCGCGACCGGCAACGAAAACGGCCTGCTGGTGACCAGTCGGATCACCGACCGCGAACGCGATCGACTCACGGAGACGATCGACGCCCCGGTCGTCGAGCTCCCGGGTCGGATCAACGCCGCCGGCAACGTCGTGTTAGCCAACGACAACGGGGCAGTCGTGCATCCAGATCTGCCACGAGACGCCATCCAGGCCGTCAAAGACGCCTTGGACGTGCCGGTCGAACGCGACGACCTCGGGGGCGTCCAGACGATCGGGACGGCCGCGGTTGCGACGAATCGCGGCGTGCTCGCCCACCCGCAGGCGACAGACGGAGAACTCGACCGACTGGAGGAGGTCCTCGACGTCCCGGCCGATGTCGGGACGATCAACTACGGCGGGCCGCTAGTCGGGTCCGGCCTGGTCGCTAACGCGAACGGGTACGTCGTCGGCCAGGATACCACCGGCCCGGAGTTGGGCCGGATCGAGAGCGCGCTGGACTATATCGACTGATCGGGCATCTTTTCGTGGCTGTGACCTTCATGCAATCGGAGGGGTGTATGCGTACGCCGAGCATAGCGAGGCGTTTCACGGATTCGCAGCGACGCTGCGAATCCGCCTTTTTCGCCCACGTTTTTGCGGAGTGGGTTCCCGCAGCGCGCTCGGAGAGCGCGCGAGGAAACCCACTTCGGAAAAAGGTGGATGGGAAGATACTTCCCCGTCGGCCACCGCAATTTGGCACATGAGTGAGTTTACAGTCAACGGGCAGTTCGAGGCCCGCGACGGCTGGCAGACGTTCGAAAAGGAGATCGAAGCGGAGAACGAAAACGTCGCCGAGGAACGGATTTACGCCGAGTTTGGCTCCCAGCACGGGCTAAAGCGTGCCCAGATCGAGATCGAGGGGGTCGACGCATGAGCCTCGGTGGTGGCGGCGGCGGCGGCGGCGGTCAGCAGCAACTGCAGGAACTGGCACAGGCGATCGAAGCCATCGAAGACGAGAAAGAAGCCCTACAGACCGAAATCGAGGACCTCCGAACGGAGCAGACCGAAATCGACGAGGCAATCGAAGCGATCGATACTCTCGAAAGCGGCTCGACCGTTCAGGTGCCGCTGGGTGGGGACGCCTACGTCCGCGCCGAGATTCAGGATATCGACGAGATCATCGTCGGTTTCGGCGCAGACTACGCAGCCGAGCAGGGCCAAGACGACGCCGTCGACGTCCTCGAGAACAAGAAAGACACTATCGACGAGCGCATCGAGGAAGTCAACGAAGAGATCGCGGAACTCGACGCCGAGAGTGACGAACTCGAAGAGCGCGCCCAGCAGATGCAACAGCAGCAGATGCAACAGCAGATGCAGGCGATGCAACAGCAGGAAGAAGGCGACGAGTAGGGCCCAATGTTCGACGGACTTCGCGAAAAACTCGGTCGATTCAGTGACGACGTCGAAGAGGATGTCGAAGAAGAAGACACCGAGGAAGAACCGAACACTGAGTCAGCGACCGGTCCTGCGGAATCGGCTACGGCCGCACCCGAAGCCGAGTCACAAGCTGAGACGGGAGCAGCGCCCGACACCGAAGGCGAGGCAGCGCCCGACCCAGCAAACGGGCAAGCAGACGGCGACACGCCAGCGGACGGGCAAGAGGACCGCGGGATCGCCGAGCGGGCGAAGCTGTTTGCCACCGGGAAGACCGTCATCGACGAGGACGACCTACAGAATCATCTCGACGAACTCGAAATCGCGCTTCTGAGCAGCGACGTCGAGATGAGTGTTGCCGGAGAGATCCTCAGCGGTGTCGAGACGAATCTAGTCGGGGAGACCCGAAAACGCCTCCAGAGCACGGGCAACCTGGCCCAGGACGCTCTTCGAGAGGCGTTGTACGACGTCATCAGCGTCGGCCAGTTCGATTTTACCCAGCGGCTCGCCGACGCCGAGAAGCCGGTCGTGATCGTCTTTACGGGCGTCAACGGCGTCGGCAAGACGACGACGATCGCGAAACTCGCCCGCTATCTGGAAGAACAGGGGTACACGTCGGTACTGGCTAACGGTGACACCTATCGGGCCGGCGCGAACGAACAACTCGGGGAACATGCCGAGAACCTGGACGTCCCCTACATCTCCCACGAACAGGGTGGCGATCCGGCTGCGGTCATCTACGACGCTGTCGAGTACGCCGAGGCCAACGACGTCGATGTCGTGCTGGGCGATACGGCGGGTCGACTCCACACGAGCGAGGGGCTAATGGACCAGCTCTCGAAGATCAATCGCGTCATCGACCCGGATATGACCCTGTTCGTCGACGAAGCTGTCGCCGGCCAAGACGCCGTTACCCGCGCGAGTGAGTTCGACGACGCCGCCGAGATCGACGGGACGATCCTCACCAAGGCCGATACTGACCCACAGGGCGGGGCGGCAATTTCGATCGCGCATGTGACGGGCAAGCCGATCCTCTTTCTGGGCACCGGCCAGGGCTACGAACATCTCGACCCGTTCGACCCCGAGGAAGTCGTCGACCAGTTGACGCTGGGCGAGTGACCGGTAGGGACCGATTTTCCAGCCAAGTGTAGGAATCGACCGGCTACTGCGTGTAGGTCCGGACCGATTCGATCCCTGCCTCGCCGAACCTGAAGAGATCCACGAAGGCCGCGATCTCTGCCCCGTCTTCGTCGAGCAGCCGTCCGCAAGCAGCGAGATCGTCCTCGCCATCACGATAGATCGCCTCGATGGGGTGGGTGGTCCGGTCGTCGGGCCGCTCCTCGCGCATGAACTGGACGAATCGCTCGCGTCCATCGAGCGTCAGATCGGGGCGTCGGTGGACGAACGCGGGCGCGAGCAAGGCTTGGAGGCGGTCGTAATCGTGCTCGTCGAGTGCCCGATAATAGGCCCGCACGTCCGCGACAGGGTCCTCAGTCATAGGCCCACTCACGGCGCCAGGACGGAAGGAAGCCACGGCTCGGGGTGCGTTGTCCCGAACACACTCGGAAGTGGCTCACGGTCCATCTTCTGGGCTGCTCGTCCCGTCGGCCGGTTGGTCTGTCCCGGAATCAGAAGTCTCGGTCTCGCCGTCGGCGGCCTGTAACTCCTCGGCGATTTCCTCGATCTCTGCCTCCGAGATGTCGGCCTCAGCCGTACCTGGCTGGGTCCCCGTCGAGTCGTGGCTCCGCTCGTTTGCCCGGTCTGCTGGACGCGATTCATCCGCGGACGAACCCGGCTGATCGTTCCGATCGACCGACTCGCCCACTGCTGGCTCGTCGACCGCTGGGACGTCTTCGAGTGTCTCCGTGTCGCGAGCGTCGGTGGCAGATTCGGTGTCATCGGTCCCACTCGTTTCATCGCCGGTCGGCGCGTCAGCGTCCGCGAGCGCGTCGGCGATCTGGTCGTCCTCGGCGCCGTCGGGTTCGTCGATGTCGACACCCACACCAGCGTACTCCCGGAGTCGACGGGCGGCGTCGGTATCCGGCCCGTCATCGGGTTGTTGGGCGTCTTCCTCACCGAGATCGGCAGGCGTCTCGGCCACGTCGAGATCGACACCGCCAGCCACACTGTCGTCGCCGCGAATGGCATCCATCACCGATTCATCAGCCTGTCCAATCGCGCTATCGGGGATCTCGACGCCGCCTTCAGTGACAGTGATCTCGTCTGGATCCAGCGGTTCCGCAAGGTCCCGGGCGGTTTCCAGGGGGGACTCGGCGTCCTGCCGATAGGCCTGGCCTTCTTCTCCGTCACCGCTGGAAAAAGCATCGGCAGCCTCCGCGAGCCAATCTGCAGCCTGCCAGAGGGCGGTCGCTTTCATTCGAGCACGCTCGAAGTGTTCGTCCAGTTGGGCCGCATCGACGAACCGCCCCGACGTGGCGAACTGCTCGGCGGCGGTCGTAAACTCCTCGCGAGTGCGCTCGAAGTCACTCCGGGCGACCATCCAGTCGTGATCCTCGAAGGCGCTCATCGCATTCGTGAACGCCCGGCGTCCCTCGACGTAGTGGGCGTGCCCGACGCGATACCGCGAGACGGCCGCCCCATCGCCACCGATGTCTGCGACGGTACGCTGGATGGCCTGGTCGTCCGGCCGTTCGAAGGGATCCCGCGTCGACCACGCGTATCTGATCACGCCGTCCAGATCGACGACGAAGACGGCCCGTTCGGGGCGTCGCTGGCCGTACTCGTCCTCGAAGACGACTTCGTAGGCCGCAGCGACCTCGCGACGCGTATCGGCACACAGTGGGATAGCCAGATCGTATTCGGCAGCGAACGCTCGGTGACTGTAGACCGTATCGGGGCCGACAGCGACGACGGCGACATCGGGCTGCATTGCAAAGAGATCCAGTGCTGCCAGATCGCTATCGTCCTGACAAGCCGGGTTGAAGTCGCCGGGATAGAACGCCAACACCACGATCTGCTCGCCGACGTACTCCCCAAGCGAGAGTTGCCGGACGTCGTCGTCCTCGACCGCCGGCAACTCGAAGGTCAGGGCATCAGCCCCCTCCCGAAGCATGCGAGAGTGGTTGTTCGTCAGCCCTCAAAAGCGTGCCTCTCCGGTCGACTTTTATCGCAGCGTGAAAAAGCCCACCGCGTGGAACTGCACGTCCGGTACGAAGGCGACGACGATCCCGAGAAGTGCACAGCCCGGAAACTCGCCAAGTTCGACCTGGCGACGTTACACGACTCCGTGCGGGCGACGCCACCGGGGATCGTGCTCAACCCTTTCGCCGAGCAGGCGCTATCGCCGGCCGATGCCGACCGCGAGCGACTCATCGCCCTCGATTGCTCCTGGGAGACCGCAGAGCGCGAAGCCTTCGATCTGGACGGAGTTCAACGATCGTTACCCTTTCTGGTGGCCGCAAACCCAGTCAACTACGGCACGCCGTTCCAGTTGACGACAGTCGAGGCACTTGCGGGGGGCCTCGCGATTGTCGGCGAGCGCGAACAGGCCAAAAAACTGCTCTCGAAGTTCCGCTGGGGACATACGTTCCTGGAACTCAACGAGGAGCCGCTGTCCCGCTACGCCGACTGTGCTGACTCGACCGCGGTCGTGGCCGTCCAAGAGGAGTATCTGGCCGATGAAAACTGACGGGGAGTGGTGCAATCTCAGACACCACGAGTGAACCCAACTCGATCGCCGCTGTCAGTCCCGTCCGAGTGGGTCCGTCGAAATCGTGTTCCCGACCGGTAACAAGCCCAGCACTATCGACAGGGTTCGTGTCGCCCCGCCAAAAGACTGCCGCGGGCTCGGCCTAGGCAAAGCACTGTAAAGGCCACCCGCGCCCCCGGAGACCGTCCGTCGGTTCGCCTGCGTCCCGATCAGGTCGGTGTGAATCCGCTCTCTGGTACGTCGACGTCGAGCGGGCTCTGTGGCGGTGATTCGGGAACGTCGGGGTCGTTGTAGACCGCCGGCGCGACGTCGTTGGGGCCAGTAGGGTAAAACAGCGCAGCCAGCGTTTGAATCTGTGTCCGGCCGACGCCAAGTTCGAACTGCCCGCCGCCGTACATCGAGATATCGTGGTCCGTACAGTAGGAGATGACACCACAGAGAGCTTCGATCGTTCCGATCCGTGACGGTTTGACGTTGATCCAAGCCGGGTCGACGGGCAGCGTCGAGAGTGAGCTGGCGTCCGTGATCGGGACGTCCCAGGAGAGGCGATCAGCGTGTGCCCGAAGCCGCGATGCAGTGCCCTCACTGAACGCGGGGTCTTCGATGATCGCCTCGGGAAACGCCGCGAGGAGCTGTTCGTACAGCCGTGGGTTGGCCGGCTGGTGGACGTCCGCGTGGGCGTACTGGCCTTTCAAGTCGAGAATCTCGACGGCCTCAGTTTCGGCAAGATCGTCGATCAGCGCCGCCGTCCAGTCGGCTGTCGGATCGAGTTTGAGTGCGACATCGGGAGAGACCTCACGAAGGCGATCGACGCGATCGATCGTCGGTGGTTCACCCAGTCGCGTACTCACGACGAACTGGACCGGATCGGGGTCGCGCTCGAAGACGTCCGCGAGCGAGCGATCGGCCTGGCGCAAAGCGAGATCCAAGGCAGCACTTTCGAAGGCCCAGCGTCGGTATCGGCGGGACGGGGGACGCTGGGGGCCACTGGGAAAGAGGTTCATCTCACTCAGTGTCTCGGAAAAGGAGTCGATCGTGTACTCGCCAGCGAGTGCCGGCAGGGCACTCGCCGCCAACGCGTGGTGGTCCTCGGCGTCGTAGGTGACGTCTTCGCCACGACCGACGAGCCCCTCACCGCGGAGTGTGACCGTCGTCGTCACCCGCTCGAATCCACTCGACGTGTGCCGCTCGTGTTGAGACAGCTCGTAGCCGTCGATAGTCACCGGGAGGTCCGCGACGCGCTCGTAGTCCATGCGACGGTGTGTGGGCGGGAGCGCAATCAATGGACCGGCCGGGACGCACCGACTCGGAAACGCTTAAACGCGCCCGCCGGTTAGCCCGGTGCACGATGGCACGATTCGAAAAAGCAGAGGGACGCACCCTCGAGAAACAGATCTGCATGCGCTGTAACGCCCGCAACCCAAAGCGCGCCGAGAAGTGTCGCAAGTGTGGCTACGCGAATCTCCGGCCCAAGGCCAAAGAACCCCGTAGCGCCTGAAGACGCGATCGGCGAGAACTCCGAGCACACTGGGTTTGGGAAGGCTTTTCTCTCACGCTCGCCGCCGTTCGGACATGGCTATCGGCGACGTGACCGACGTGACTACTGGCAGTTGCAGTGATCTCTACTACGTCGACACCGGTATGTACGAGGTGCCAAACTACGGCTCGGTGTACATCGTCGACGCCGAGCGCCCGGCGATCGTCGAGACGGGGATCGGGACCCACCACGGCCGGATTCTCGACGCGATCGATGCCGTTGGTCTCGCTCCGGAGGAAATCGAAGTACTCGCGGTCACCCACGTCCACCTGGATCACGCGGGGGGAGCCGGGTTTCTCGCCGAAGCGTGTCCGTCGGCGACGATTGTTGCCCACGAACTCGGCGCGCCACACCTGGTCGATCCCAGTCGGCTCTGGGAAGGCACCAAGCAGGCGGTCGGTGACCAGATCACGCATTACGTCGAACCCGACCCCGTACCCGAGGAACGCGTCCACGGGATCGGAGACGGCGACGAGATCGACCTCGGTGATCACGCCCTGATCGCACACCACGCGCCGGGCCACGCCCCCCATCAGGTCGTCTTCGAGGACCCCAGCAACGACGCGGTCTTCACCGGCGACGCGGCGGGACTGTACGTCCCCGAGCGCGATCGGGCAGAACCAACCTCGCCGCCGCCCGATTTCGACCTCGAGCAGGCCCTACAGGACGTCGAGATGCTACAGGAGTTAGCGCCGGAGACACTCCTGTACTCCCACTTTGGGCCGGCTCGACGGACCCACCAGCTCGATGGGTACGCGCGCCGGTTGGGCGAGTGGGTGCAAAGCGTCACAACGGCCCGGGAGAAACTCGGGGACGACGAGAGTGTGATCGAACACTTCGCGAGCGAGACCGAGGCGACGGAGATCTGGGGCGCCGAGAAGGGGCGTGGCGAGACGGCGATGAACGTCCGGGGCGTCCTCCAGTATCTCGACGAGACGGCGTGATCGGGCGTCGCATCCGTCCGTTTTATGGTTGCGGCCGGCGGATACAGAGGGGAATGGAGGAGTCGAAATGAGTGCCGGAGTCGACATCGTGGTGTTGCTGGTCGCGGCCATCTTCGCACTCGGCGTCGGTGCCCAGTTGTTGGCGGCCAGGCTTCGCCTCCCAAGTATTATCTTCTACATCGTGGCCGGGTTGCTCATCGGGCCAGTCTGGGAACTGATACCCGATCAGCTGTTCGGCTTGGCGTTGCCGGGGCGGCCGTTCTCGCTGTCGACCTTTGGCCCTGATCCGCTGGCGGCGATCGTCGAGCTCGCGGTCGCGATCATCGTCTTCGAAGGGGCCTACCACCTCCGGATCGAGCGGCTCCGGGAAGCCCCGGCAGCGACGTTACGACTGGTCACCGCCGGGGCAGCAATCGCCCTCGTCGGGACAGCCATCGCCGCGAAACTCGCCTTCCCGATCGCCTGGCCGTTGGCCTTTCTGATCGGCGCGCTACTGGTCGCAACCGGGCCGACGGTGATCAGCCCGATCCTCGAGGTCGTGCCCGTCCGGGATCGGGTCGCTGCGGTCCTCGAGACCGAAGGGATCGTCAACGACGTGACGGCCGCGATCACGGCAGTCGTCGTCTTCGAGGTGATCCTGCTGGGCGGGGCAAGCACCGAAGAGTTCATCACGGCGTTTGCGACCCGGCTCGGCGAGGGACTGCTGGTCGGGATCATCGTGGCCGCAGTCGTGTTCTACCTGCTACGGTACGTCGATCTCTCGCCGGGAGACGCCCCCCGGAACGCGCGCTTGCTCGTGCTCGCTGGGGCGATCTTCGCGTTCGCAGGTGCGAACTATCTCGCCAGCGAGGCGGGCGTCGCCGCCGCCGCGACGGCGGGCATTCTGCTGGGCAACACCGACCATCCCTACGAGGAAGAGATTACGGCATTCAAAGGCGACGTGACGCTACTCGTTCTCTCGTTCGTGTTCATCGTCCTCGCTGGGATTCTCGAGGTTGACACGCTCGTGGAAGTTGGAGTCCCCGGATTGCTCGTCGTCGTCGCGGTCGCCGGCGTCATCCGACCGGCACTGGTCTTTTTCTCGACGGTCGGCGGCCGGTTCACCCTGGAGGAACGGGCGTTCATGAGCTTCGTCGGTCCACGGGGGATCATTCCTGCCTCGGTTGCGACGCTGTTTGCCTTGCAGTTGCAGTCACCCAGCGTCGGGATGGCGACCGAAGCGGACATCCTCATCGGGACCGTCTTTCTAGTTATTCTCGTCACGGCTGCAGTCGAAGGCGGCCTGGCGCGTTTCGTCGCACAATACCTGGACGTGATACCGATGCGAGTGATCATCGTCGGGGGCGGCCGCGTCGGCCGGGCCCTCGCGGAACGACTGGAGGATCGGGGAGAAAACGTCGTCATCGTCGAAGGTGACGAGTCACAGATCGAGACCGTCCGCAACGCCGGTTACACCGTCGTTTCGGGTGACGGGACGGATATGGACGTCCTGCGGGACGCCGGCGCGGAGAACGCGAAGACGATCATCGCCGCCACCAGCGACGACGATGTCAACCTGCTGGTTTCCCAGCTTGCAGACGCCCACTTCGACGTCGAAGACGTGATTGCTCGGGTGAACGATCCCGAAAACGTTCGGCCCTTCGAAGATCTGGGCGTCCAGACGATCTCGTCGTCGATGGCGACGGCCTGGGCGATCGACAACCAGATCGAACGCCCGGCGATCGCCAACTGGATGACAGATACGAATCGGTTCGGCGACGTACAGGAGGTGACGGTCACGAACGAGGAGATACTCGGTCGCCCCCTCCGAGAGGTTGGGCCGGAACTCCCCGAGTCCTGTCTGGTCGCGCTCGTTAGTCGCGACGGCGAGACCATCGTTCCGGACGCCGACTATACGATCGAGTCCGGTGACAAGGTGACGCTCCTCGGGAAAGACGACGCCGTCCGCGAGGGGATGGACTTTTGTCGAGAGCAGTGAGTCGATTTCGGCCAACACTTATGAGCCCACACCTGGAGTGTGCTTCCCGATGAGTACTGGTGGAGTGCTCGCCGATATCGCGATCATCGCTCTCGCTTCCGGAGTGATCTGGCTCGGGAGCGGCTGGCTCGAACAAGCCAGCGACCGCTTGGCCGCCTACTACGGCCTCCCACAGGTTGTCCAGGGGGCTATCGTCGTCGCCGTCGGGTCGAGCATGCCCGAACTCGCAACCGTCGTGATCGCCGGGCTGAGCGGCTCGCTGGCCATCGGGGTCGGCGGGATCGTCGGCTCGGCGATCTTCAACGTTCTCGTCATCCCCGGGCTCGCGGGGTTGTTGACCGACGACCCGATCGAGTCCAACCGGACGCTCGTCTACAAGGAGGCCCAGTTCTACATGCTCGCCGTCTCGGCGCTGTTGATCACGTTTGCGTTGGGCGTCATCTACTACCCCGCCGGCGACGGCTTGGAAGGGACGATCACCCGGCCCCTCGCATTGCTTCCCTTGGCGCTGTACGGACTGTACGTCTTCATCCAGTATCAGGACACGGCCGATCACGTACCGGGTGAAGACGGTCCCGTGAACGTCGATCCGAAACGACAGTGGGGCTGGCTCGGGGCTGGCTTGCTCGCTATCGTCGGGGCGGTACACTTCCTCGTCGAGGCTGTCTCTTCGTTGGGCGTCACCTTCGGCGTGCCGGAGTTCCTGCTTGGCGTGACGATCGTCGCTGGCGCGACCAGCCTGCCGGACTCGCTGGTCAGCGTTCGGGCGGCCCGCGCCAATCGGCCGGTCGCGTCGCTGGCGAACGTCCTCGGCTCGAACACCTTCGATCTGCTGGTGGCGATTCCCGTCGGGGTGCTCCTCGTCGGCGAGGAGACGATCGACTTCGCGATGGCCGTTCCGATGTTCGGCGTGCTCACCGTGGCGACGATCGCGCTCTTTACGGTCCTCCGGACGGACCTCTCGCTGTCGGATCGGGAAGCGATCGGACTGCTGGGGATCTACGTGCTGTTCGTCGGCTGGGTGATCCTCGAAACTCTCGACGTCGGCATCGATCTACTGCCAAACACCTAAAATAGTCCGTCGTCGCTTCTCAAACGGCAGATTCGTCGGCTTCGACAGCCGGTTCGTCGATGTAGCGATCCTTCCAGGTGCCCCGGAGGAACCACGCGACGCCGATGACCGCGCCGAGGATATTGCCGAGGGCCATGCCGACCCAGACGCCGGTCGCACCCCACTCGAAGACGAACACGAGCGCGTAGACGCTTCCGACACGACCGATCCACAGTGTCAAAATGGAGATGACCATTGCCGTCCGAGTGTTACCCGCGCCACGGAACGCGCCGAGGATGACTTGACTGACGCCGATAAACGCGAACTCGACCGACCGAATCTGGACGTACTCGACGCCGTTTGCGATCGTCGCGGCCGCGTCCGGAACGTCACCCATGAACACGGCGATGATGGGTTCAGTGAACAGCACAGCGATCACGGCGACGACTGTCATCACCGCCGCGCCAGTCCCGGCGGCCAGCCAGGTCGCCCGCGAGGCCCGATCGGCCCGGTCGGCCCCGAGGTTCTGGCCGACCATCGTATCGATGGCTCGGCCCAGTCCCATCGCCGGCAGGAAAACCAACGAGATAAGTCGGTTGCCAAGCCCGTAGGCGGCGACGATCGGCGGCGAAAACGTGACGATCATCGCCGTCAGCGTGATCATCGCCAGGGCGCTGGTCGATTGTTCGACCATACTCGGGGTCCCCAGGCGAACAATGTCCTCGATGACGCCAAAGTCGGGCCGGAGATGCTCGAACGTGACCGCGGGGCCGATCCCCGTGCCAAACAGCAGCCAGAGGCCAATTGCGGTCCCAACGCCACGCGAGAGGATCGTCGCCAGTGCTGCCCCCTCGATACCGAGGCCCGTAAAGCCGGTTGCAGCCTGTAAGGTGGCTTCCAAGCCGCCGAGACCGAGCCACGTGAACAGCGGGTTGTTCGCGAATCCGAAGATGAAAAACGGATCCAAAAAGACGTTGAGGCCGACCGAGACGGCCATGACGAACATCGGGGTGCGCGTATCACCGTAGCCACGCATGAGCGCCGAGAAGACGAAAAAGCCGAACATCAGCGGGATGCCCATGAAGATGACTTCCATGTAGTCGGCCGCAAGCGGGATGACCGAGGCAGCCGTCTGGGCGTCGCTGGGGAGGATTTCGAGTGCCGGGCGGGTGTAGAAGAAGCCGACAACCCCGATGACGACCGATAGCAAGCTGACGAAGCTGACGGTCTGGCCGGTCACGAGGCCGGCCGACCGGTCGCCTTTCGCGCCGGTGTGCTGGGCGACGAGGATAGCGCCGGCGGTCGTGAACCCGCCCGCGACGGCGATCAGTAGGAAAATCAGCGGAAAGGCGAGGCTAATCGCACCGACGGCATCCGATGAGAGTCGCCCAAGCCAGAGTGTATCGGCGATGTTGTACGTTACCTGTAGGAGCTGGATAACGACGATCGGCCAGGCGAGAGAGACCAACGGGCGGACGAGTCCCCCCTCGGTGATCGAATCCGAAGAGCTCCCGTGGTCGTCCGGATCGTCGGCGTCGTCGGCAGGCGACTCTGCCGCCGGTGTCTCGGGTGGCGGACCGTCCGATTGCGAAGCGTCCGGCGGTGGGTCGCCATCGGCTGTCTCGGGCGCCGATGGGTCACCGTCGGCTGGAGGGTCAGTCACGCCCTAATCGAGGAGAGTTTGCGGGATTAACGTTGTGTTAGTGCCTCGATACTGGTGTCTTCGACACCGGCGTTTGACGACGCGACCCCCGATGTTAAAGTGTCTGACGACCCGTCGTTAACCGATGGCTGCTGAGCAGGTCGGCACGAACGTTCCACGCGGGGAGTTCGACTTCGATCGTCACTCCACGAGCGATCAGCACTTCGAGAACGCCCTCCGGAAGGCACGGGACCGCGACCGGTTGACCGTCGCGGACGCGATCGAATTACTCACGACTGGCTCTGAACACAACGGTATCGACCCCGAACGCAAAGAAGCCGTCCTAGAAGCGGCCGATCGCCGCAGAGCCGAGATAGTCGGCGAGGAGGTGACCGTCGTCGCGAACCTCAACAACAACGTCACGACCGCCTGTGATACGGGTTGTCTGTTCTGTAACTTCAAGGACAGCGCCGAGCAGTTCCGGGCCGACCGGCCGGACGATCATCCGGGATTTACGAAGACACCCGCCGAGTCCCGGGAGATCGTCGCCAAAGCCCTCGAACGCGGGATCTACGAGGTAACGTCCGTCTCTGGACTGCACCCTGCCTTCGGGCTAGACGACGAACACCGCACGATCCTCGAAGGGAGCGACGAGGAGGGGGTAAACTACCGATCGCCAGGTACCTACAGTACCGATCCGGGCACGTACGTCGAGCAGATCGAGGCCATGTCCGTCGGCGGCGTCCACGTCCACTCGATGACGCCCGAGGAGGCCGCACACGCAAAGCGGGGGACCGACTGGGACTACCAGCAGGTCTACCGTCGCCTGCAGGAAGCTGGCCTCGACAGCGTGCCCGGGACAGCCGCCGAGATCCTCGTCGACGAGGTTCGGGACGTGATCTGTCCGGCGAAAATCGACAGTAGCGAGTGGCTCGCAGCGATGGAGGCCGCCGCCGACGTGGGCCTAGACACCACTGCGACGATCATGTACGGCCACGTCGAGAACGAAGCCCACCGGGCGATTCACCTCGAGCGCGTCCGTGATCTCCAGGATCGGACCGGCGCGATCACGGAGTTCGTGCCGCTCTCGTTTGTCCATCCAAACACACCGCTTGCCGAGAATGGGATGGTCGAGAGCGGTGCCACCCGGGCCGAAGACGAGCTCATGATCGCCGTCTCGCGGCTGTTCCTGGACAATATCGAACACATCCAGTCGTCCTGGGTCAAGTACGGCGACGAGTTCGGCCTGAAGCTGCTCTCTTGTGGCGCCGACGACTTCATGGGGACGATCCTCTCCGAGGAGATCACCACTCGGGCGGGCGGGGAGTTTGGCCAGTTTCGATCGTTTGGGGATTACGCGGAGCTGGTCCGGTCGGTCGGCCGGATTCCGGTCGAACGATCGACGGACTACCGGCAGCGCGAACCGATCCGGGGCGAGCCTCCGGGACCGCGACTCGGCCCACAGGCCGACGGGACGCCGCTGATCGAGTGAGCGAGGGGGGACAAGACAGGCGTCAAGCGCGACGCTTACCCGGGAAGCTCGCTCGAACACTGCTTGCAGTAGGCGAACGATCGGTCGTTCCCCACGCCACACTCGGGACAGCGAACTTCGTCGTGGCCGATGGTTTCGTCACGAGCCGGCTCGCTGTCGGCCGGGTGTTCGGGCGGAATCTGATAGCCCAGTTCTTCGAGGTTCGACTGTTCGGGTCCTCGGGTGGGATCCATCTTGATCGGCCCCATGCCACCCCCGACAGGCCCGCCGCGTTTCCTGGTGAGCAAGCCACCGAGGCCGAGGAGGAACACACTCACCACGAGAGCGAGCAGATCACCAGTCCTCAGCGTCGCCAGTGACTGCCCGGGCGCACCAACGATGCGCATCACGACGACGAGAAACAGGATCATGCCGGCAAAATAGCTCACAAGCGCAGCCCCCTGCCAGATCAATTGCTTCCGGAGTGACTCGCGCATACGTGCGCTAGGGCCGCCGAACGTATCAAATCACGTCCCAGTCGATCCGTTTCGGCCGTCGTGCTCGCTTAGAACCGCCCGGAACCGCTCGCCAACGTCGTCCTCTGCGCGGATCGCTTCCAATACGGGTTCTCCAAGCCACGCCTCGTCGACGTAGCGTTCGTAGACCGGCAGTCGCTCACGCAGGGGGACGCCAGCCGAATCGGCAATGGCACGCAATTCCGCCAGTGCCGGCCACGCATATTCGGGGTTGACGTGATCGTCGGTAACCGGCGAGACGCCACCCAGGTCATCGACCCCACAGTCGAGTAACTCCCGCGTCCGGGCGAGATTGGGCGGGACCTGGACGCTGATTTCTTCGGGCAATGCCGCCCGGGCCATCGCGACCGTCCGACGCATGGTCGCCAGGTCGGGTCGGCCACCGTCCCAGCGCTCGTTCGGCGAGACGGGCTGGACGATCACCTCCTGAATGTGACCGTATCGCTCGTGGAGTTGTGCGATCGCGAGCAAGCTCTCGGCCCGATCCGTCCAGTCCTCGCCGATGCCGACGAGGATCCCCGTCGTGAAAGGGATCCCGAGTTCGCCGGCCGTCCGGATCGTCGTGAGTCGCTGACCCGGTTCTTTCCGGCGCGACCCAGCGTGGGCGCGGACATCGGCGGTCGTCTCCAGCATCACGCCCATGCTTGCGTTGACGTCGGCGACCTGGCTCATTTGCTCGCGGGTCTGATCGCCGGGATTGGCGTGAGGCAGGAGACCCTCTTCGAGCGCAATCTCGCAGGCCTCCCGGAGATAGGAGTGAATGGAGTCGTGGCCGTACGACTGGAGTTGCTCGTAAATCGCCTCGTAGCGATCGTCCGGGTCGTCACCGAAGGTAAACAGGGCTTCCGTACACCCGGCACCGGCACCCTCCCGGCAGATCTCTCGCACTTCCTCGGGAGAGAGCAGCGACGCCTCCCCTGGCGGATCGTAGTACGTGCAGTAGGTGCAGGTGTACCGGCACGCGGTCGTCAGCGGGACGAAGACGTTCCGGGCGAAGCTCAGCGCCGGCGCGGCCGAGACGTCCGCCGGACCGACCGAAAGCAGTCGCTCCCGCTCGTCGGGGTCGATTTCGACGTCGACATCGTCGGCCTCGGCGCTGGGGATCACGATTCTATACAGTGGCTCGGCACAGCCCGGACAAAAGCATTCTGCCAGCGGGGTATATTCACCGCTCGACGCCGACGCGACCGCTCTCGACGGCGAGTTCGAAGCCTGCCTCACGAAGCCACGCGACCGCCTCGCCCTGGCCGTGTAACAGGACCTCCGCGAGGTCGGCCGGCTCGTCCACGTCGGTCGCCAGCCTGTAGGAGTCGACCTCCGTCACGTCCGCGCCCACGTCGGCGGCGATCGCCCGATGATCACGGATCGAGGCGTCGTGGTAGTCGACGCGGAAGTCAGGATGCCGAGCGACGATGGCGTTGGTCCCCCCGCCGCGACCGGGCGCGAGGACGACACCACTGTCCGCAGCGAACAGCCGTTCGATCGCCGCAGGTGTTACGAGTGCCAAGTCAGCGACGATCACGGCGGCTGGTTCGTCTATTTCGCGAAGTCGGGCATTGACAGCGGCCGAGAGCGGGCGGTCGTCGACCGTGACGGGCGCGTCGCTGTCGATCGAATCGGTCGCGATCAGCTCCGGCTGGCCGCCAGCCGCCCGGACAGCACGCACGACGTCACGGCACATACTTCGAGCGAACGACGATCGCTCGGCCGGCGAAAGGATAGACGTGAGTCTGGTCTTGGGATCGCTCGCGTCGAACGGAACGAAAACGCGCATGCGGAATCCGCCAGGTTAGCGGAGTTTGTCGTAGCTCTCCTGCTGGGAGCGCCAGTAGTAGATGCCGCCACCGACCAGTACCAGAACGACCAAACCACCGGCACCGTAGAGGATCAACTGGGTCGTCTGGGCGGACTGTTCAGCCGATTCGGCGGCGTCGATCGCACTCTGTGAGAGGTTCTCCGCGTTCGGGAAGTTTTCGTTTTCGTAAGCAGAGATTGCGCTGTCCAGGTCGCTCCGGGCGTCGTCGCTGCTGGAATCGTTGACGGCCTGGTCGGCCTCGTCGATCAACTGGCGGGCCGATTGACTGTCCGGCGTGTAGTGATGGACAGAGATCGTCCGAATCTCGTTGACGTTGTTGCCCTGGACGCGATCGAACTGGGCAGCAGTGAACGACTGAGGCGGATCGTACGAATACGCCTCGACGGGCGGGACGTCACCAGTGATCGTCACGTTGACGTGCTTGAGGTTCTCCTCGCCGCTGATTGCCACCTCGAAGTCGGTGGCCCCGTCGAATTGGGTGGTGTTCTCCTCGCCGCTGGGTGTGACTTTCGTCACCGTCCAGCCGGTCACGTTTGTGAGTGCAGTTGTCCCGTTGAGCCGCCACTGATCGGACGTCTCATAGACGTTCGTGATCGTGGCCGAGACCGTAATTTCCTCGCCGACCTGTGCCTCATCTGGTGTGTCCGTCTGGACGGACGCGGCAGTCACTGCGCCGACCGCAGCGAACGTGAGCACCAGCACCGCCAACAGGGCAACGCCCTTAGAAGAGCGGATCCAACTCATCTTCCTCGTCTTCGACCAACGCCTCTAAGTTCTCTTCGCTTTCGTCTCGAATATCGTCGATGTTGTCCTGGGCTTCGATGGCGACTTGCTGGAGTTCCTTGACGCGAGGGACGTTGTGGACGCCCGACAGGAGGATGACCGACGCGACGTAACTGGAGTCGGTGACGGGGTAATCGCCACCGCGAACTTCCATGCTTCCGGTCTGTTCTTCGAGCCACTTGCGACCGCGTTCGATGCCTTTGCGGTTGAGTTCCCGGGGCGGACCGGAAAGAACAAGCAGCGCACGCTCGGCACCGTCGATCTCACACGGTAAGGTCAGCCGACCGAGTGCGGCTTTCCGAACCAACGAGGTGATCCGGTTGGTCGTATTTGCCGTGTCCATGCTGTCTCTGGACTCGTCGCCACGGAACCGCGAGAGTAAGCCACTCCCCGAATCGTCGAGATCGACTTCCTCGGCAGCGTACCCGACCGTCGAGACGCCACCACCGCCAAGCGTATTGATGATCTCACTGGAGTCGACGACGCTTTCTGCAACCTCGCCGGACTGTTCGACCTCGCCGGCGCCAAAGAGGATGCCAAAGCGCTTGACGATCTCGTCGTTGATCTCGGCATAGCCGGCTTCCATGGATTCGCCGGTCTTGCGCCAGGCGTCGTTGTCGAACACCAGCATGTTGTCGACTTCTCTGACGAACGTCTGGAACGAGCGAGCGGCGTTCAGCGTGTAGATACCACCCTCGTCGCTCCCGGGCAGAATCCCCAGTCCGTAGACCGGTTCGGTGTAGATACGCTTGAGGTGTTTCGCCAGAACGGGCGAGCCCCCCGAGCCGGTCCCACCGCCCAGACCGGCAATGATGAGGAACGCGTCGACCTCGTGGACCGGAATGTTATCGATGGCCCCCTGAACCTCGTCGATATCCTCCTCGGCGATCTCCGCGCCGAGTTCGTTGTCTGCCCCGACGCCATGGCCCTTGACGCGGGCCTGGCCGATCAGGACGCGATTCTCTTCCGGAACGCGGTCGAGTCCGAGCAAGTCGGCTTTCGCGGTGTTGACCGCGACCGCCGAGCGGACGATCCCGCTGCCGGTTCGTTCGTCGTACTCCAGGAATTTGTCGACGATTTTCCCGCCGGCCTGCCCGAAGCCGATCATGGCGAGTTTCATAAGTGATTCTCTTGTCGTGAAGACAGTCGGATTACGGGTATAAGCTTTTTGCCAGCGTGCGTGCGCGTCTCTCCCGCGATACAGCAAACGTGTGCGTGCCTGCTGGGAGAACTGCACAACCGACGAATCCTACCAACAGACGTAACTATCAGGATGGTAGCAGTCGGCCAAAGGCGAGAGATCCCGACCAGCCCGCCTAAGTTCACCAGTCCGTCAGACGGGCACGCGCTATCCGTCGCTGCCGAGGGCGGCTCGCAGATCGGGAACAGTTGCGTGTTCGGCGACCCGATATCCGACCAGTCCCACGAGGAGGAAAGTCCCCCACATGCCCGGTTGGAGGAACGCGCCGACATCGTAGAGCGTCGCCGCGCCCGGAAAGTTCCCTTCGGGCTTGGTGAGGAGTTCGAGGGCGTAGCGATGCAGGTGCAAGAGCAACACCGAGAGCACCGGGACCCAGGCATGTCCATCGGGGCGGTCGAGTTCGTGGGCGAGGAGGATCACGGCCGGCAGTACCATGACGATGAGATCGTGGCTGTCTGCCTTGGGTGCAAACAGCGGGATGACGGCGATCCCGAGCGCGAACGTCAGCCGGCGCGCGGCGACCGACTCCTCGGCCCGTGTCGCAAGCGTCAATCCGATCACGCCGAGAATGCCCAGGATCTTCAGGTACAGCCCGAACCCGCCGAAAACGTGCATCGGGCGATAGGCCGCAGCAGTGTCCCAGAGATACAGCGCTCTGCTCTCGCCCCAGCCTTTCCCCCAGGTGAGGACATCGATGTACGTCAGATTCGTCTCGAGGCCGAAGATGCCGAGAGAAGCAACGAGTAAGACGATCCCTGCCCCGATCGCGCCGGCCAAGCGCTTGCGATCACGGAGCAGGTGCGCTCCGGAGGTCGCATAGAACAGTTTGAAGCTACTCCCGATCGTCGTCGCCGCGCCGCTGGCATAGCGAAACAGCGACCGAGTGCGCTCGCTGACTTCGCTATCGCTGTACGGCGACGCCATGCTCTCGGCTCGTTCCTGAAAGTAAAAAGCAAAGCAGAGGAAGGCGGCCAGAAAGGTCGCCGTCTGGGCCCACCGGAAGTTCCGAATCGCAGGCTGGAAGCTGAAGATCGCTACCAACAGTCCCAGTCGCTCCCAGAGACGCAACTGGTACCCCAGGGTCCGAGCAACTGCGTCGAGACCGAGCCACAGCAGGACGATCGACGTGAACCCAAACAGCATCGCCCCGACGTCGAAGCCGGTCGTCTCGAAGGGGTAAAACACCAGCACCGACACCGGCGGATACAGATACTCCCCGAAGTAGCCCCCGTCGGGTTGTTCGACGTACATCTGCCCGTTCTCGAGCCAGCCGTTCAGTGCGCCCGTGTAGGCACTGAAGTCGTTGAAAGTGTAGGTCAGGCCGATCCCGCCCTGTCGCAAGTGGTGTTCGACGAGAAGCCAGCACAGCAGCGTGACAATCGTCGCGACCGAAACCAGGACGAAAACCGGCCGCTCGCGCCGATAGGACCACAGCTGACGAGGAATCGACGGCATAATCTCGGGTGCGTGCATCTGACAGATAGCTCTGACGGATTGGGCTCGGGTCTATCGTTGCGGTTCAGATTCGCCGAGAAAGAGCCGCTATCGAGCTATTGTCGGCTCAGGTACGCTCCAAGCGTCAGCATGTCGTCGGGATCGACACCGAAGTCAGTGACGGCGTTGTCGGCAGTCGTGTTGTCAAAGCGCAGTGACCGATACTGGTCTTTGCCCATCGGGAACCCGGGAATCGCCCCGCCGATCGAGAGCCCGACCCCGGCCAGGACCATCGGGACCGGGACGACGGCGACGCTGCCCCGGACCAGTTTGGCGATCTGCTTCAGCGTCAACTGTTCGGGGCCACCCAGTTCGTACGTCTCGCCCGCCCGCGCTTCCTCGGCCACACAATCGGCGAGGATCGGCGCGAGGTCGTTGACCCAGATCGGCTGGAAGCGGGTCTTCCCGCCGCCCGGCAGCGGCGCGAGAAGCGGCGGCGTGAGTTTCTTCGTAAACGAGACGAACTCACCGCCCTCGCCGAAGACCACGGACGGACGGACGATCACGGTCGCCATCTCGGAGTCCCGAACGACTGCCTCGGCGCGCCCTTTCGCCCGAATGTAGTGGGTCGATCCCTCGGGATCAGCCCCCAGGGCACTCATCTGGACGAGACGCTCGACGCCGGCAGCCTCGGCGGCCGCGACGACGTTCTCGGTGCCGCCGAGGTGGATCCGCTCGTGGGCCTCGTTGCCGCCACTCGGGATGAACAGCGGTGAGAGGGCCACCAGGTTGACCACCACGTCCACGCCCTCGAAGGCCCCCTCGAGGGTGTCGGGATCGGTCACGTCCCCGGAGACGGTGTTAGCGCGGGCGGGCAACACGTCGTCGTCCGGCGCCCGCGAGAGCACGGTGATCTCGTGACCACGTTCGTCCAGTTCGGTACAGAGATACCGTCCGATGAAGCCATCGCCGCCGGTGACGAGCACGTGCATGTATGTGTCATGGTATCGAACAACCCTAAAGGTACGGTGCCCGGCAATCGCTGGGAGAAATCACCAGTCGACGGGGGCGCGAGGGCGAGTTGGTGACGAGACAGGGTGTTTACGTGGCCCCACTGCGTGGATCCCGTATGCTCATTACGCTCGAAGGAATCGATGGGAGCGGGAAAACCTCCGCCCAGGAGTTCCTTCAGGAGCGTCGCGCCGACGTCGACGCGACGCTGACGTTCACCCGGGAGCCGACCGAAACGTGGTACGGCGAGGCCGTCCAGCGCTCGATCCGCGACGACGACGCCGATCCGATGGCGGAACTGTTTCTGTACACCGCCGACCACGCGGCCCACCTCGCGAAGACGGTCCGGCCAGCGCTCGATCGTGGCGAAGTCGTCATTTCCGATCGCTACTCGGACTCACGGTACGCCTATCAGGGTGCGACGCTTGCCGACCGGCTGGACGAGCCGCTGGCATTCGTCCGGGAGATCCACCAGCCCTGGACGCGGCCGCCGGACGCGACGATCTATCTCGATGTGGACGCCCAGACAGGGGCCAAACGTAGCGGAGCCACCAACAAATTCGAACGCACTGAGCAGTTGCGGGCCGTCCGAGAGAATTACGAGCGGTTGATCGCCGACGAGCCCGAGCGCTTCGTCCGGATCGACGCGACGCGCTCGCCCGAGGCAGTGTGTGAAAGCGTCAAGGAAACCGTCGAATCACTACTCGAAACGCAGTAGCCGGCGTTTGAGAGTATCGCAGTCACTCCCAGGGATGGCCCTCGTCCTCTGGCCAGAGTGGATACCAGTAGGCTTCGTCGTCTTCGAGGTCGAGTTCGCCATCGAGCACGCTCTGGAGTTTGAACTCCGCGGTCGCGTCGCGTTCGCGCTCGCCCGGTTCGGGCGCGAACGGGTAATACGCCCCACGCCGGAACGAATAGATCCAGTAGACGTACCGGCCACTCTCGTCCCAGGCGGTCGCCTCCTCGGGATCGGCAAAGGCAAAGACGGCCGCCAGCAGCCGCGACCCGTAGCCGTTCTCGACGAGCGTGTCCGCCGCAAAGTGGACACTCGTAAGGAGATCTTCGACGTCCGTGTCTTCGAGAACGACCCAGGTGTAGCCGTGGGCGTCTTCGACGAACTCGGCGCTCGTGCCGGTCTCGACCTCGCCGGCAGCCAAGATCTGTCGGACCTCCGCGATAGCGTCCCGGAAATCCGTGCTGTCGACCTCGGAGAAACACAGCGCCGCCTCGCCCGCTGACTCATAGCCCAGGTCGGCCGCCATCGTCACGGAGGCGGTACTCATCCCGAAGAGATCCTCGGGATCGGCCGCGCTGGTCGCGTCCGCCTCGGCTTTCAGCCCGAGGGCAGACTTGATACCGTCGAACAGTCCCATAGCGTTTGTTTCTACGGTACGTACTTAGGAGCCGCGGGATCACCGACTCAGATTGCCGGGCGATCGTCTGCGGATCTCAGTGTAGTGGGCCAGTCGCCTGTGCTGTGTCACGCCCGGCGAGGTAGGCGAGTGAAACGCTACAGTCCCGTGCCTTGGCCACGCAGGCAAAAGTGGCTCAGTCCGAGTTCTCGAAGGAAGACGACCCCGTTTCGGGGTGGGTCAATCCGAGGCCGTCGCGAACACGGTGCCACGAGGGTAACAGCGACCGGTGTTTCACCAGCAAGAATCCGACGAAGATCGCCAGGAACCCGACGACTGTCTGGGAGTCGATCACCTCGCCAAAGACCAGCCAGCTCAGCGCGGTCGCGACGACTGGCTCTAAGTAGACGATGAGATTGCTCTCGGTCGGGCCGATCCGATCGAGCAGGCTGAAATACAGCGAGAACGCGATGATGCCCGGCCCGACGACGAGGAACGCGAGCGAGGCGACCGAAAGCGGCGTCCAGACGATCGTCGTGGCCGATTCTCCGGTCGCGTAACTGGTCACCCCGAGCAGGCCCGCTCCCAGAAGCATTGCCCAGCCCTGCAAAGCGACTGCCGAAAGATCCGTTCGGAGGGGGCGCGTCGCGACCGAGCCAAAGGCGAAACTGACCGTCGCGAGCATGACCAGCCCCACGCCCAGAAGGTCCGCACTCGCGACTGTGCCCACGCCGATATCGGAGATGACGACGACGCCCGCGAGCCCGACGAGCAGTCCCACAACCTGCAGCGCGGTGAGATCACTGTCCGGGAGCAACGCGCTGGCAAACACAGCCGTCAACGCCGGCGAGAGGCTGACGACGATGGCTGCGACCGCACTCGACCCCGAGAGGTGATCCATCCCGAGGTAGAGAAACGCGTGGTGGCCGGCGATCATGAACGCCCCGGCGACCAGAATACTCCCGACGTCGGCCAACGACTGTGGATGCCACCGCTGTACCAACAGTGCCGCAAAGCCGACCACGACGACGCCAACCAGCGCGTATCGCAGCCCGGCAAACAGCAGCGGCGGGAAATACGACAGGCCGACGTCGATCGCGAGGAACGAACTCCCCCAGAGGACGCCGACCACCAGCGAGAGTACGAGAGACTTCGATCGCATTACGCAGTATTTCCGGATGTAGCTATAAGAATCTAACGTATCCTCGAAATAGATTCAACTAGCTGGGCGAGGATGAATGGCAATTTCATGTGGGTCGGATCCCGAACAGGGGCCGGCAGACAGTTCGAGCAAGCGGAGCGGAGCTTACTTACCGATCACCGCCGACCGTGCCAGGCATGGACGAACGCGACGTACGGATCCTCAAGGCGATCGCCGACCTCGGGACCGACAGTCCGGAGCGACTCCACGAGGAGACGGACATTCCAGTCTCGACGATCCACTACCGACTGAACAATCTCCGTGAGGACGGCGTGATCGAGAACGACCTCAACGATATCGACCTGGATGCGGTCGGACTGGGAGTGACAGTCATCGTCGAAGTGCTCGCCGAGTACAGTGGGACCTACGACGCCGTCGCCGAGAAGTTCCGCGCGATCGAGGGCGTCACACAGGTCTACCTGACGATGGGCGAGACGGACTTCATCGTGATCGCCCATCTGACGGACTCGGATATGGTCGAACGACTCATCAGCGACTTCGAAGCCTTAGAAGAGGTCGAACGAACGAACTCGACGTTCGTCATCTCGACGCTACAGGATAGCCAGCGGGCCTTGGAAGCCTACGATCTCGAGACGCTGCTTGCCGAACTCGTCGAGGACTAGATGAAGACAGCGCCGGCCCGTGCCCGCCGTTCAAAACGACGTTTCCATCTCGCGTTCGAGTTCCTGCAGGCGGTCGATTCGGTTTTCCGTGGTCGGGTGAGTCCGGAAGAGCCGGCCGATCATCCCTTTCGAGATGGGAATGATGAAAAACGCGTTCATTTCAGACTCGCTCCGGAGGTCTTCCTGTGGAACCCGGTCCATGCGGTTGTCGATTTTCGCCAGTGCCGAGGCCAGCGCCGACGGTTTGCCGGAGATGATCGCGCCGCCACGGTCTGCGGCGTACTCCCGGTAGCGGCTGAGAGCACGGATCAGGACGTACGAGACGATCCAGACCACGATCGAGACGAGGATGGCAACGAAGACCCCGCCACCGCCACCACGTCGGTTCCGCCCGCCGGCGAACAGCCAGCCCCAGCGGACGATCAAGAACGCGATCGTCGAGAGAAACGAGGCGATCGTCATGACGACCACATCCCGGTTTTTGATGTGGGCGAGTTCGTGAGCGAGCACGCCCTCTAGCTCCTCTTGATCGAGGGTCTGCATGATCCCCGTCGTCACACAGACGGTGGCATTGTTCTTCGAGCGGCCCGTCGCGAAGGCATTCGGGACCGACGAGTCGGCCACGGCGATATCGGGTTTGGGCAAGTCAGCCTGCTGAGAGAGGCGGGAGACGCTTCGGTGGAGATCGGGATACTCACTCTCGTCGACGGTGGTTGCGCCCATACTCCGGAGGGCGAGTTTGTCGCTGAAGAACAGTTGACCAAGCGAGAACAGTCCCATCACGACGACGATCCCGAGGAGGCCAACACCGGCACTCGCCAGGACGCCGACGAAGATGATGTACAGGACGAACAGCAGGAACATGGTGACGAACATGCGCCCGCGCAAGCCCCAGTCCGGTTGCCACTGCATACACATCCGATAGGTCAGCAGGGATCTAAACTCCTCCGGGTTGGGCAAAGCCGTCCACGACGGGACACTGGAAACGGCTAGCTCTCCGGTGGCGGCTGTCTCGATCGGGTTCTGAGGCTGTGGGACGGCCGAGGAGACAGTGACTCGGTACTCGCGGCAGGTCCGCTGTGACCGATCAGACGCGGCCACCGACAGCACAGCCAGTGTCGATCGAAGATAAAGAAGCCCCCAATATTGGGGTACGATGAAGGAACACTCATTAGGGCGAAGCTAGATGGCCATGTATGTCCGAGCGTTACGACGCGGTGATCGCCGGTGCCGGGCCGGCCGGTGCCCAATGTGCCCGCGACCTTGCGAGGCGGGGCTACGACGTGGTCGTTCTCGAGACGGAGGCCGAAGCCGACTTTCCCAGACAGAGCAACAAGTCCACGGGCGGAACCTTCCCGTCGATGCTGTCCTCGTTCGGGATTCCGGACGACGTCGTCATGCAGTTTACCGATAGCGTGGTGATCGAATCGCCCAGCGAATACCTCCGGCAAACACAGACCGGGGCTGTGCTTGATTTCGCTGCGTTCAAACAGTTCCTCGTCGCCGACAGCCGCGAGAACGGAGCGAACTATCGGTTCGACGCCCGCGTTTCCGGACCAGTCATGGAGAACGGAGAAGTCGCTGGCGTCCGATACAACGGGTCCAAAGAGGTCCATGCCGACGTCGTGATCGACGCGACGGGACCGGCCGCACCGATCGCGTCGGAACTCGGTGTGTCGGACCTCGAACGGGAACGACACGCAATCGGTATCGAATACGAGATGGCAGGCGTCGATCTCGATCCCGACGGCTATGCCGACCTGAACGACGCGATGATGCTCCGGCTCGATCACGAGTACGCGCCGGGTGGCTACGCCTGGATCTTCCACACCGGACAAGACACGGCGAAAGTTGGCCTGTGTTACATCAACAACGACAGCTATCAGCGCTACGCCCAAACCGATCGCACGATCGACGGCTACCTCCAACACTGGCTCGACACCGATCCACGATTCGCCGACGCGACGCAGATCGAAGGTCACCAACACCGTGGGTCAGCACACATCCAACACCCTGGCCAGATGAGTACGGACAACTTCATCGCGATCGGCGACACCGTTCCCTCGATCGATCCACTGTGGGGCGAAGGCATCCACAACGCGATGAAATCCGGACGGGCGGCAGCAGTCACTGTCGACCAATCACTCACACCGGCCCAACCGGACACGTCCGCCGAGGCAATGGCCTTCTACGAGACACTCTGGCACCGGGAAGTCGCCCCACGGATGGACGCGCGCCTGCGGTTGACTGAAATGCTCTATCTCGCCCCGAACGACCGGTACGACCGGCTCCTCTCGGATCTAAACGGGCTGGACGACGAGACGCTGGCTCGCGCAAACAACGGCAGCTGGCGAGCGATCGCGAAGTTGATCCACGTCCAGGACGTGCCGTTGCTCGCCCAGTTTGCCAAAGAACAACTCGCCTGAGGGCGATCGAGTCGGCGGGAGTTCACCAGACAGTCGATGGGGCGACTCAGCGTCGATCGTCGTGGCTGTTTGCCGACCACGCAGAACAGGGCTCGATATCGTCCATGTATCGGTCATCGTGGGCACAAAACGGCTGGATCTCCTCGTCGACGCGAACGTAATGAAAGTGCTCGCAGTTGCCACAGTAGCGATCGGGCTGGCCGCGGGTTGCCGCGCTCTCGACAACCGTGTCCTCGGTATCGGCCGGGCCAGCCGTCGCGGAGCCGCCATCGCTGGCCGCGCGGTTCGAGTCCTCGTGTTCCCGGTCAGCCGGTCCCACTGGCCCGGTCTGGGTCGGCACCTCGCCGTCGGGATCGGTCCCGAACAGCCCGACCCCACCCGTCGCCGTGGCGGCCCCGTCGGTCTCCCGGACGAGTTCGATCTGTCCTTCCTGGGTGATTCGCATTTCAGCTGTCCCGCCGGGTGATTTGCGGGTCTTGAACGTCGCCACGGCGACGAACAGACACCAGCCGGTCGTGACCGCGCCGACGAAATAGACAGAAAGCGTCGTCAGTGTGAGCAATGGATCGGCGGCCGGCGCACCGGGCCACTGAGTCGGATAAGCATGCGTGAACAGAGCAACCCCGAACACACAGAGACTGGCACCGATAGCGGCTGCGGCACGTGTCACGCGACTGGACGGGAGGACAGTGAAGATACCCACGAACGTCGCTGGCAGGCCGAACCCGGCGAGAATGCCAGCGAGTTCGCGGGCTCCGTACGTCCCCAGATCGAACCACGAGCCCACGCCCGCCGTTGCCAACACGACACCGGCCGCTGTCAAGGCCACACCGAGCCCGAAGAGGCCACCGCCCACGAGGATACGACGACGATCGGCAACCGCCCCCACCCGGTGCCGATAGACGGCCGTCAAACTGGTCATGCGGCCTCCTACCACGGGGATCCACTAAACTCTGCGTCAGACGTCCGGCATGCGATATGACACACGACGGGCCTGCAGCATCGCTGACCGTGCCAGGATCGGTTGGCTCCACTCACGCAGAGTGGGGAGAGGCCCGCCAGGGACGACCCTGGAGTGTCGCGGCCGAAAACACTAATCGCCGTGGCGGCCAACCGCGGCACATGGCCGAAGACAACGACGAAGACAGCGAGGGTCCCGCAGTGGCGCTGGGAGAGGGGAAATCAGTCTCCGGTGTTCCCCTGGCGCGTGTGTCCTCGCGTCTGTCCTACGGGATCGAGAAGAGCACGGTCCGACGACGCGCGGGCGAGACAGAGATCCGGACGCCAGACGGCCCGCAACCGCTCGGGACTGTACTGGACGAACTCGACGAGACGTACTTCGATCGCCGCCAGTCTTTCGAGACGGCCGTCCGGGAGGTCGTCGGCACCGGCCCAGTGCCGACCGAGTGAATCTGGCCTGCTGCCGGCTGTCTCGTCGTCAAGCGTCCGTCTGCGAGACGGGCGTCGCTTCGGGGACAGCGTGCATCGCCGCATCGAGTCCCGAAGCAACGTCGTCGACGATCACTTCGAGACCGTCACTGTCGGTGAGTGAGAACAGCGTCGCCGGATCGACAACGTTGATGCCGACGCCCGCCTCGTCTTCGTAGACGACGACGTTGCAGGGCAACAGTGCCCCGAGTTCGTACTCGGCGTCCAGAGCGTCGGACGCGAGAGCCGGATTACACGCACCGAGGATCCGATATCGGTCGAAGTCCTCGTCGAGTTTCGTCTCGAAGGCCGCCTGGATGTCGATGTCGGCTAGGACACCGAACCCTTCCTCGGCGAGTGCATCTGTCACCGTCTCGATCGTCTCCGCGAAGGCTGCGTCAACTCGGTACTGATTCACATATGTCGCCATACGATACACGAGGAGGCCAAGACACGTAAGTACTCGCGTGCCCCCAACATCGCTCGTAAGTGGTTTTCATAGACGAGACGACAGCAGTTGCCGGCGAAGCCGCCACGCTGGACCGAACTCACGGACAACGACCCAGAGGGCCACTATCGCGACGAGCGTAATCGGGAGACTTTCGAGCGCGGTATCGACGACACGTGTCGGCTCGAACGAGACAAGCATATCGGAGACAGAAACGGTACGCACCGCAGTGTTTCGACGAGCCAGTGCTCCACAGAGACACGGAAACTTTTCTCCCGGCCGGCCGTGTGGGACAGTATGGCACTTCCGATCGACCCGACCGAAATCGATCCCGCGGACATCGGTCAAGAACGCGCAACACTGGAAATGGCCCACGAGGAAGCGATCGAGCACGTCCGGACGGCGTTCACCGACGCCGGATTCGGCGTCGCGACGGAGTTCTCCCCCTCGGAATTGCTGAACGAGAAAATCGACGCCGACAGAGACCCCTATCACGTCCTCGGAGCCTGCAACCCGACCATCGCAGATCGAACGCTGGACGCCACCGAGGGTCGTATCGGGGGTCTCTTCCCGTGTAACGTCGTGATCCACGAGATCGAGCCGGGCGTCCAGGAAGTCTATCACGTCTCGATCATGCGAATCGCACGGTTGGTCGGGCTAGCCCCCGACGACGAACAGATGGCCGAGATCATCGACGAGACCGGCGAATTCGTCGAGGAAGCCTACGGGAACCTCGAACAGTGACGCCAACAGTCACCTGAGCACCCACAGCAATCCACAGAAGAGTTAGGAGACGCGAGGGGAGACCATCACGGCGAAGACATAGACGATGAGAAAGCCCAAACAATAGCCAAGCAGGTGACCGTAGAGATCGAAAATGGCGGCGTTACCGGCGGACGTTCGGTAAAACGCTAGAAACGGGAAGACGAACAAGACGCCCAATCCGATCACGGCAAGTTCGAAGTTGCCGTCGCCCCAACCATCGACGACGCTGCTCCAGGTCGGAACCCCCATCTCAGCCAGGAGTGAGCCGACGTAGAGCAATCCACTGCCAGCCGACACGAGTGCGATTTCCCTCATCCAAGCCCAGGTTGGGATCGAGAGCACCGTGATCAGCGCGATCGTAAAGAACAGCAACGCTGGTGCATCTCGCTCCTGGAGCGTGCACGAGAGATGCGTACTCGTGTGGCTGACGACCATGAAACACAGCAATCCGACGAGCGCAGAGTTGAGGCCCGAAAAGCCAAACAGGATGCGCTCACGTGGGAAGACGAACTGCAAACCGGCCAACGCGAGCGGAAAGGCGACCAAAAACGTCACGAAGGCCCAGCGATACAACTGTCGCCGTCCTCCCGAGACACTCAGCACGTAACCGGTCGGCACAGCGAGAGCGTACAAGAGTAGATTGCCGAGCAAATGCTCGTAACTCAGGTGAACAAACGGTGCCGTGTACGCCGTCAGCAGTGTCGGATCCGAGACGGCGAACAACAGTTGCTCGCGGTAGTTCAGTGGGAGCGTAAAGACGGCGACGAGTGCGACCGGGACCAGTCCCAGCAACGCGAAATCGATAGCGTGAGGGACGGACAGCGACCCCGCAGACGGCGGCCAACTACCGGGTAATCGCTGTCGGTTCTCCGCCATACGATGTGTTGGCTCGTCGGACGCTTGATGTTTACTCTCCGGTTTCAACAGCTGATAGACAACGCACTCGTCTCGAACAACCAACAGGGACCGGGACCAGCCGCTGTGTGAGAGTGTAAGTCGAGTCACGGCGGCGTGTGGTCACCCAGATCCACCACCCGCGGCTGGAGTTGGCCGTCCGATCTCCGTGGACTCACTGCTGAAGTCCGCCAAATGTTACCACAAGCGTTTGAGTCGAACCCACAACGGAACATCTCGATCAGTCCGGCGGTTGCGACGTTTTCGAACACCTAACAATCCGAAGACAACGGTCAACACACCAAAGATCAACGTAGCGTTGATCGCCCAAAGCGCCAAGAGGGGGTGTACATTGTGCAGAGCAACGAGCAGGGACGGCGGGAGGACGACGACGTACCGGCGTTCGGCAACAGACACGATCCGCTCTTCGCCCGGAGGCGGCGCGGCGACCGACAGCGTCGTCGAATCTCGCTCACCGCCCGGGATATCCAGCCATGGGTCCTGAAGTGCATCCTCTGCGGTAGCGTCGAAGACGACGAGCATCGTCACCATCGCGTCTTCGTTCGTGACAGTCATCTCGATGGTTGCCTGCTCGCCCGCGATAGCCTGGTTGCCGTTCACATCGTCGCCGATCGGAATATGATGTGTCGTATTCGGAAAGATCATCGCTGCGTTGGCCGGGATCAACACGATGGCGAGAAAGAACAGTGCGGCAAACCGCGGATCGAACGCATCGATGGCACCCGAATGGGACCGTTCACGAGTCGAACGCGTTCCCAGACCGCTGAGCAGGCTCACGACGAACAAAAGAAGGCCGGAAGCCAGGAGTACCGAGCCGGCCTGCTGGGATTCATCGACGTTTTCGATGCCGAGGACAGTGGTCACGGCAGCCAAGATATTGGTGATGACGACGCGACCACCGAGAATGAGAGTCCCCAGAACGGGAATCGTGACGACGTGCCCGCCCGGTTGCCACGCGACGGCGACGACCTGATCGTCCGTCACCGGCGGTTCACCGCCATCCTGATCGGTGAAGGGGTTGGCATCACCGCGTGTGATATAGCCATCGGCAGTTACGTCGACCACGCGGTGGGTCGTCAATCCGCCGCCCTGGATCTCCTGGGCCTCGAAGACGACGACGTCGCCTTCTTGGATCTCACCCGCGACGAGTTCCGGAATCGCAACGAACCCATCCCCTTCGTCGATCGTCGGCGACATACTGCCGGAAGTCACGAAGCTCAGCAATATCGGCTGCCCGATGAGTGCACCCACGAGAAAGAGCACCACCAAGACAAAGAGCAAAAAGCTCAGTGCCCTGACTACGTGGGTCCGGAGCATGCGTCGTCTCGAGTATACACGACGAGTACTAAAGCAGTGTTGTTCAGCCCGTCGTCACCAATTACCTCGTGATCAACCGAGGCGTGGGTTGTCAGCTGTCGGGCGCTCGATCGACGTATTCGCCTTCGATATCGGGCAGACGTCGATTGCCAAGCACGGCCCCGAGCCCGATCGAGCCGATCAGTATGGTCAGGAACAGCGCCCTCCCTTCGAGCCCTAGCGTCGAAAGCCCGACCATCGCCGCGAGTGTGACGACGGCGACGGTCAACCAGAGCAGTCCCAGGCGGAAGAAGACGTACCTGGCCCGTGACTGGCGGCTTTCCGGCGACGTTTCCAGCAGCGGGCGGACATCGCGAGCCCGCGTCTGGACGAGATAATCGACGGTAACGGTAAGGACGGCCGCGAGCAGCAGCCAGCCGTACCAGGGGAAGAAGAACGTCCCGAAGTCGATCGGGAAGCCACCCGGGAACAACGTCGCCGAGCCAGCCGGAGCAGGACCCACTTCGGTGTCCTCGATGCTACCGTCTGCATCACCATCAGCCGTCTCAGTCTCTCCACCACTGTCACCAGTTCCACCCTCTCCACCACTGTCACCAGTTCCACCCTCTCCATCACTGTCACCAGTTCCACTCTCTCCACCACTGTCACCAGTTCCACTCTCTCCACCACTGTCACCAGTTCCACTCTCTCCACCACTGTCACCAGTTCCACCCTCTCCACCACCGTCGCCATCGCCTCCACCACCGATTCCGCTCTCCTGTTCGTCTTCTTGGGCAGAGTCGGGGAGCGTCATTCGATAGGTCACGGTCTCCGTGAGCGAGTCGAATGCGCCAGAGTCAACGGTAGCAACGACACCGAGGGTCGCAGATTCGCCGGGTTCGAGAGTTAGTGCCGACGTGGGATCGTCGACCTGCTGGCGGGTCGTCGTATCCGTTCTGACGAGTTCCAGCCGGTCGCTATCGTGCTCGATCCACACCTCGGCAGCCTGATCGCTGTCAGGGGTACCCTCGTAGCCGATGACGAACACGTCGTCGTAAGTAGTCCTCGCTCCCGAAAACCCGGTCAGTGAGACAAAAAGGTCACCGTCAGCGTCGAAGCGAGTATACTGCTCACCGTTGGGGGTGTCAGCAGGGGCAAGGAGAACGCCAGTGTCCGCATCCGGTTCGAGTTCGTCAGCCTGGCCCGAAAACGGCACCGCACCCGTGGCTATGATCGTCCCGGTGGCGATCAAGACGAGCGCGAGGGTGAGTGAACGGTTCATCTCCGAAAGTGGGTCTGGACTGCACCAGTCGCATCGAATCAACTTCGAGTGGACGGCGAGGCGTCGTCAGGCGCCGGTGTAATCACTCTGACGGGCCGCAAACACGATCGAATTGATCGAGTCGATGGCGGCCCCAGTGTCGGCTTGCAGGTCGACGACTACCGTCAGATTGCGGCTACTTCCGGAAGCAAGATCGACAGCGTTGTCTCCCGTAGTGGAGCCGTCGACGATCGAGGCGCCGTCGTGTTGAATATCCAGAACACTCCCGATGAGGCCGTTCGAATCGTCACTCTCGTCGGGGTTGACAGACAGCCCCACGTCCTTCTCGCCGCTATTTGTTACCTTGAGAGCATCGGTAAACGTGGTTGTCGCCTTCTCGTTGAGGTCCGTTTGCTGAATTTTGATCAACGAGTTGCCGTTCGGACTTTCAGTCGTAATGATGTTGTTGCCAGTTCCCGGGTTGTTTGGCTCAAAACTCAACAATGCATCCGAATCCGCTGAGGTGTTCAGTTCGACCGTCCGCGTCGCTTCCACGGAGGAGAACGCGCCGGAACCGAACGCGCCGCCAACAGCAGCGGCAGCCGTGCCAAGTCCAAGGAGGACAGACCGTCTGTTTAGTTTCATGTTACGCTCCGTATCCGTACGTGCACGCCGCCGTACTTACTAATGACCCTCTTGAGAGCGATAATGCTGGTCGTTAGCTGCTCAAGCCCACCCTGAAGACGGCTAAGGCACCGGTATAGTAAGTACCCCGGACCCTATCAATCTGCCAAGGCACTGACGACGTGCTTGATAACTCATGGGTATGAATCGTCGGAACGTACTGACGGCAATGGGTGGATTGGCAATCGGCGGCGGCGCACTGTTCGGTTCGGGTGCGTTCACCTCCGTGGAAGCAACTCGAGCGGTGGAAGTGAACATCTTCGGCAGCGGTGACGATGGACCGACTGGGGTCGTCGAGAATCCGGACGCCAGTGAAGAGACCGATATTGCAGAGACGATCACGAACAACGGCGTCGACGTACTCGTCGATCCCTCGTCGGATTCGATTTCCCTCCGTGCGCCAGACGACACGGAGTACACAGACGGAACCTCATTGTTCCCGACCGAGGACGACACCTACACGTCCGTTGATAGTAGCTACGTGAGCCTCGTCGCTAACGACGTGACGATCGTCTTCGGCGCGAACGGGGGTCTCCCACCGAACTCCACGCTCGGATACAGCGAGTTCTTCGCGTTCGTGCCAAACAGTACGAGCACGAGTTTCGACGTCACGTTCAGTGGACCGGGAGAGCTCCTCACCAAAGTCGGGAATGGGGATGTCAGCAGCGGTTCGTCCGTTGCAGTCAACGCAGCCGGAACCAAAGATGCGACAGTCAAAACCGGGACGACGGATGCAGACACCGAAGACCTCAATATTTCGATTGAAGAAAGCTAAGGCAGGACGTCGGCACTACACGACGGACAGCCAGCTTTTTTGCGGGCGTGACTGACGCGAGACGGTCTGGCGAGGCCAGCGAAAATCACAGCGATAGCAACGCAACGTTGGGACCGCGTGTCGAGAGCCAGCCGCCCACGGAAGGGCCGTGGAGCGAAATAGTGTTGACCCGCTCATTCAGCAATGCCTAGAATGGCAGTTGGACCTAGAAGGACGGTCTCCGCTATGGGATAAAACAACACGTTTCAACAAAGGATACAAACTGTTTTAGTTTTACAAGCCGAAGTGAAACCCGATGGTTGCAAGTGCGACCGATGGAACCCAGCAAACAGACAGTGCCTTATCGCGTGACGAGGCATTCGATCTGTTGAGTAATCATCGCCGTCGGTACGCGCTGCACGCAGTCAAGCAAACCGAAGAGTCGGTCGAACTAGCCGAGATCGCAGAGAAGGTCGCGGCCTGGGAGAACGACAAAGACCGGAAAGACGTGACCTCGACAGAGCGCCATCGTGTCTACACGTCGTTACAACAGACCCACTTGCCGACGATGGACCGAGCGGGTGTCATCGACTTCGACAACGGGACCGTGACGCTCACGGCCCAGGCTGAAGCTCTCGACATCTACATGGACGTCGTCCCGGAAGATTCGATCCCCTGGGGGCAGTATTATCTGGGGCTTGCGGCGCTATCGAGTGGGCTAGTCGCTGGGGCCTGGGCGGGCGTCTTCCCGTCGAGCATCCCCGATCTCGCGTGGGCCATCCTCGTGATCGTCCTGCTTGCCGGTTCCGCGCTGTATCACGTCTGGCAGAGCCGACAGTTCCGCGTGGGTGTCGGTGAGCAACCACCGGAGATCGATCGATGAGCAAAAAGTGGACGCGCCGGGGAGCGCTCGCGTTAATCGGCAGCGGCGCAAGCATGCTAATCTGGGGGACTAGCGGATTCACGATGGTCGAAAGCGAGCGAGACAGTACCCTCGGTACTGCTGCTGATTCGGAGGCGCTGTTGGGTATTGCTGGCCCCGAAACAGTGACGGGAGTTCCAGGCCAAACCGTGACACTACGAACGCTGACCAACAACTTCGACCAACCGCTGACGGACATTCAGGTCAGTCCTCGTTCGGAATCACCGTTCGAAACGATGCAGACACCGAACACGCTGCAGTCGGGTGAGAACGGCGATGTGACAACGACGCTCTCCTGTGACTCAGGGGGAGATAGTACTGTCACACTCGATATCACTGCGACGGGCAACGACCAGGGAGTCGAGTTGAGCCGGTCGGTTTCAGTCCAGTGTCGCGACCCCAGGGTGTCGTGGTGGCACTTCGAGGACATAAGTGGCACTTCTGTCCCAGATTCGTGGGCTGGCAGCAACGATGGCGAGCGAGACGATGTTGGGAGATTGTATCCGGCTTACGAACCAGACCTAGTGACATCACAGCAGGGCCGCGGCGAAGTGCTCAATTTCGATGGTGACGACGTCGTCACCGTTCCCGACAACGATACGCTCGACCTGACTGACGACTTCTCGCTCTCTGCCTGGGTATATCCCCGAAGCCAAGATGGTCTCACGCGACTGTTCAGCAAGTGGAACTCGCGTGGGGACGATAGCTATCAATTGGGCTTCGGTGGCGGTTGGCAAAGCTCTGGCAACAGGGAGCTGCTCATCGAGACCACCGACGAGTACAAACTCACAGGTGTCTCGCTGACGGAGAACCAGTGGGCACACGTCGTGTGGACCCACGGATCAGAAGATAAGGTGTACGCCAACGGAACACAGAAAGGACCGACGTTTTCCCTTCCTGATGCGGAAGCATCCACGCAGCCGCTTCGAATCGGCAACGGTCTCAACTCTAGGCGGAACGCTGTCTACGGGTTCGACGGGGTAATGGACGAACCCAAGGTGTACGACGCCGCGCTCACTGTCGACCAGGTGAGCAATCTCTACGATTCGAGCACGGCGAGCGAAGGCGGTGGTGGCGGCGATATCACTGGCTGAGCCCACGATCACGCCCAAGCAAGCGGCGTACTGCCGCTCCAGTAGGGCCAACCGAGCCCGGCACTACGCACACCTAGTTTCGCCGATCGAAAGGGGAAGCGGAGCGAGAGGTACCAGAGCAAGTGGAGAAACTGAGCGAATCAGCGATCAGGAAACACTTTCAGTCCGGATACAAATGACCTGATATATGACGGGAGAGCGTGCAACGACATGAGAGGACCGGATATCCCGCTCTCCGTGCGTTCGTTTCTCGATAGCTGGCTGTCGGTGATATTGCTGGGACTGGTCGTGTTATCGCTCGTCGGTGGCTACATCACCTACGACGCATACGTCGATGGTGGACAGACAGTAATCGAAGAAAAACCAGTCGGAACCTGGACGGTCGACAGTAACTTCGAACACAGTGCGACGGTCCAGCGTGAGACGACCGTCTTCGAGGCGGGTGAACGACTCGACAACCGGCCACTGTACTTTACGACCGCGATGTCGGAACTCGATGTGACGTATGCGATCACACACGACAACACAGCGGGCAAGTCGGCTGAAGCAGCAGTCGAACTGCGGTTGGTTAGCAGATCGGTCGAAGAGGCCGACGATGAGACAGTCGTCCACTGGGAATCGAGCGAGAAATTGGCGACCGTGACCGGGGTCGAGATAGCCAACGGCAACACCAAGACTGAGACGGTAAGTATAGATATTCCGACTATTCGATCCCGCATCGAGACCATCGAAGAAGATCTCGAAGCCTCACCCGGCGAGACCGAGGTACTGGTCGTCGCCGATGCCGAGATCGAGTCTTCGGTAGGGGGCGAGCAGTTCACCGAGTCCCGGACAGACCGTCTCGAAGTGACGCCTGGCGAGAGTGTATATCGAGTAACGACGACAGCCCAGGACCAGCGAGTCTACGAGGCAACCGAACAGATCCAGCGAACGACCGATCCACCGGCCGTGGCGCGGTTTGGGGGCCCACTCGTGGTACTCGTCGGGCTCGTCGGGATGCTTGTACTCGTGGCCGTCCATCGGGCAGGCAAAGTCAGGCTTACCGAGCGCGAACGGACGCGACACACGTTCGAAACGGACCGAAGAGACTTCGACGAGTGGATATCGAACGTCAGCATTCCGGATCCCGGAGAGCGGACGGTCACCACCGCAGAGACGCTCGCCGATCTAGTCGACATTGCCATCGACAGCGACAGGCGAGTACTCGAAGACGGCGAGCAGTATGCAGTCCTCGTCGGCGATATGATGTACACCTATAGGGCACCGAAGCCAGCCGATCCACTGACAAGCGAAAGACAGCGGGGGACAGTCCCGGCAGCCGATCACAACCTAGAGGACACTGACCCGACAGCGACCGCCGAGACCAGTGACACAACGCAGCCGTCCGAGCAAAGCGGAACGTCTTCGGAGAGCGACCGAGAGACGTGACCCTGATCGGGCTGCCAGAACACCGAGCATCCACCTCACTCGGCCGTTTCGGCGGCCCCCGATCCGACGTCTCGACGGAACTTTACGCCGTCCGGTCGATCGTCTCGACAGTGTGAGCGTCCTCAAAAATCGCTCAATTGGGCCTGCAGGCCGGCGACCATCTCCGACTTCCGGCGGAGCGCACCCAGCGAGACGGGAAGTTGCTCGGCGACGCCCGTCACCGCCTCGCGGAACGTCTCGGCGACGCCGTACCGACCCGCAATGTCTTCTGGCAATCCCCCGGGATCGTCGAAGGCGTTGCGGACACCCTCCCGGACTTGCCAGACGCCAACGGGGGCCCAGTAGTCGTCGGTGACTTCACGGAGAACGAGACACTTTGCCTGTCGACCCAGGCCAGTCAAGTGTTCAAGGACGCCCAGCCGCGAAGCATAATACGCGCCGGCCGTCTCCGCGACGTAGCCCGTCCGGCCCTCGTAGCCCTCGTGGGCGCTGGCGAGGTAGTGGGCCTCGCCGACTGGATTCCAGACGCTTTCGGGGGCTTTCATCTCGACGAGTTCGAACTCCCACTGCCCGGGCGAGAGGACGATCCAGTAGTTGTTGCCCATGTACTCGTTGTACCAGACCTGCGTCTCGTCGATCGTCGGCGCATTTCGGATCTGGCCCCGAAGGTACTGCCCGACGGTATCGTCGACGGCGGTGATCGACCACCGCGTCGGGACCAGCCGGCGATTGGCCCCTGGCCCAGCGCTCCCGCCGAGAGGATCGTGTTCACGTCGTAGACATCGAACCCCTTGCGATAGAGGTAGGTCATCGCGCCCTCGGCCCGCCAGTCGTCGTCCGAGAGGGTCTTTTTCACCGGCCGCGGGACGTGGGGGTTCTCGGCGAGGTCGGCCGACTCGGCCCGAGCGCGGGGACCGGTGGGCGTAGAGATATCGTCGACACTCAGGTCGATCTCGGGCGTCGAGTCCAGTCCGAGTTCGACGTCGACGGGCCGGTCGGCGATGGCGACCTCACGCTGGGTGCCGACGAACCCGTCCCAAACGTCCTCGACGTCCACCTTGGCCGAGCGCTGTGAGTTGAGCAGCCCCGTCCGGCGCTGGAGGACGTCCTCGATGCCCAGCCCCTTGGCGTACCAGTTCCCGCTCGTGGCAAAGTCGGTCGGGTCGTGGTCGTCGGTAACGGGCGAGAGGACGCCGGAGTTGACCTGCGGATAGCCCGACCGGCCGACGAAGATTTCCGGGGCCGTCGAGCCAAACAAGGCGTCACCCGACAGCGTCTCCTCCAGCTGGCGCTCGACGTCTTCGAGGTGGTCGGTGATCGCGTAGGACTTCTCCTTGGCGAGGCGACGCTTCTGGGCCGCCTCGTCACGTTCGAATCCCTCGATGTAGTCGTCGAGGCGCATCTGTCTGTGGTAGGGCCACGAGCAGTAAGAATCTACGGGACTACGACGCCGAACCCACACCAACGTCTAACGGATTGGCAGTCGAAAGCCATGGTTGTCGATGCCCGTCTCCGTCCATCGCCCGGCGTTCACTGCACGGATGACGTCGCTACCGGCTCCTACAGCCGGTCGGTGATCGCGTCGGCCTCGTAGGCCAAGGAGAGTTCCCGCGAACGGCCGCGGCCGTCGACGGACGTGTAGGTAGCCTCGATCAGTCCGAGCTGGTCGAGTTTGTTGATGAGCTCCGAGTAGCGCGTATACCCCAGATCGGTCTCGGCCTGGAAGGTCTCGTAGATGTCCCCCGCGAGGTCACCATCGTGCTCGGCCAACACTGCCAGCAGCGCGCGTTCGCTCTCGGAGAGACCCTTGATGTATCGGGAGAGGTGGACGTGTTTGGACTGCTCGTAGGCGTCTTCGACGTCCTCGCGTTGGACTGCCGTGCTTGCGCGCATCTCGGCGTTCAGTCCAGCCCGGCGCAACAGGTCGATCCCGACCCGGAGATCCCCACCCTGCTGGGCGGTCAGTTCGGCGACGCGATCGAGCGTCGGCGCGTCGATCACCCCGTCGTGGAACCCGCGTGTGACGCGCTCGTCGAGGATATCGGCGATCTCGGGCTCGTCGTACTTCGGGAAATACACTTCCTCGGGGCGGAAGACACTCTGGACGCGCCCGTCCAGAGACTCGATGACGTCCAAATCGAGGTCCGAAGAAACGACGACGACGCCGATCTTGGCTCCCGAATGGGCCTCGTGGGCGCGCAGCAACGAGTAGAGTGTATCGGAGGCTTCGCCCTCGTAAAAGAGGTAGTTCACGTCGTCCAGGGCGACCGTCAGTACCTCCCCGTCCTCGACGAGTTTCTCGGTGATCTGGCCGAACAGTTTCTTGAAGGAGACGCCGCTGGTCGGCGGTTCGTACTCGAAGACTTCCTCGAACAGCCGCGAGAACACGGCGTATCGCGTCGAATCGACCTGGCAGTTGACGCGGGCGACCCGGACGTCCGTCTCGGCGCGCAACTCGCCGTAGAGTTTCTGGATCGCGGTCGTCTTGCCGGTCCCCGGCGGCCCGCGCGCGATCACGTTCAGCGGTCGCGAGCCCCGCACCGCCGGCCGGAGGGCGTACTTCAGGCTCTCCATCTGGCTCGAACGGTGGCGAAACGTCTCCGGAACGTGGTCGATCTCGAAGACGTGTTCGTCCCGGAAGACGGACTCGTCCCAGGAGAGCATCCCCTCCTCGGGGTCGTCTGTCATCACTTTCAGGACGCTCGGGACGCTACTTAACTCTTGGCTGGAAAAGCCGATCACGGTGCGAAAAGAGCGAACAGGCCGCCTCAGAGGTCGTACAGCGCGCCGTACTTCTCGGTCACGTAGTCGATGAAGTGATCGGCATTGTAGGATTCACCCGTCGCTTCCTCGACCAGCTCCCCGGTCCGGTAGCGTTTCCCGTGGCTGTGGATGTGCTCGGTCATCCACTCGTAGAGTGGGTCGAACTCGCCGTCGCGGACGTCCGTCTCGATCGAGCCGATCTCGTCGTCGGCAGCGTCGTACAGCTGGGCGGCCAGGACGCTGCCAAGCGTGTACGTCGGGAAGTAGCCGAAGGTGCCGTTCGTCCAGTGGATGTCCTGCAGACAACCGTCGGCGTCGGTCTCGGGACGGACGCCCAAGTAGGCCTCCATCTTGTCGTTCCAGACCTGTGGGACCTCGCTGACGTCCAGATCACCGGCGATGAGGTCGCGCTCGATCTCGAAGCGGACGAGGATGTGCATGTGGTAGGTGAGTTCGTCCGCTTCGACCCGGATGAGGTTGTCGTCGTAGACGCGGTTTGCCGCCCCGTAGGCGTCTTCGGGACTGGCTTCGACGCCGAGGTGCTCTTTGACGGTCGGCAAAATGTACTCCCAGAACGGCGCCGAGCGGGCAACGTGATTCTCCCAGAGGCGCGACTGGGATTCGTGGACCGTCAGGTCGCGGGCTTCACCCAGTGGCGTGCCGTACTCGTCGTCAGGCAGGCCGAGGGCGTAGCTCGCGTGGCCGAACTCGTGGATGGTCGAGGACAGCGAATCGAGCGGTTTCTCGGGGTCGAAGCGGGTCGTGATCCGGGCGTCGAACTGCGTGCCCGACGTGAATGGGTGGGCAGAGGTGTCCAGCCGGCCGCGATCCCAGTCGAACCCGACGACCTCCAGGACGTCCCGGACCAGCGCCTCTTGGGCCTCGACGTCGTAGGTACCGTCGAACGGCCGGGGCTGAGTCACGTCACTGTTCGCGATGTCGTCGATCAGGGGGACGAGTTCGTCCCGGAGCCGTTCGAGGACGCGTTCGGCGGTATCGAGCCCGAGGTACGGCTCGAACTCCTCGAAGAGCACTTCGTAGGGGTCCCGGTCGGGGTCGATCGCGTGGGCGTACTCTCGGCGGAGGTCGACGAGTTTCTCCAGCATGGGTGCGTAACTCTCGAAATCATCCTCTTCGCGGGCCTGCTCCCAGACGGGCAGGGCCTCACTGGTCGCTTCCGAGATGCGCTCGACCAGATCGCGGGGGACCTTCCGGGCACGCTCGTGTTCGCGGCGCACCTCCCGGACGACGGCCTGCTGGTCGGGATCGAGCGAGGCGGCTTCGAGATCCGCAAGGTAGCCCGCCAGTTCGTCGTCGGTCAGCAGGTCGTGCTGGAGCGTCGAGAGCGCCGACTGCTGTTTCGTGCGGGCCGGCGTGCCACCCGCAGGCATCATCACTTGCTGATCCCAGCGGAGGAGGCCACCGGCGTCCTGTACGTAGGAGAGCTGTCGGACGTACTCCAGAAAGTCCTCGTAGGTGTCGGCTGAACCAGACATACCCACAGGTCGGGCAGGCGTTCCCAAAGATCCGGCGGTTTTCAGGCCACTCGGTCGGCAAAAGCGGCCGGAAGGTCTCGATAGAGTCGGTAACAGCGATCGACCACCGACAACGAGACACTCTCGCCGGCCGTGTGGGCCTCACCCGGCTCGGCTGCGCCGGCGATTACACACTCAGTCCCGGCCCGATCGGCGAGCCAGCCGGCGTCGGTCGCGTGCGGTTTGACGACGTGTTCGGGCTCGCCGTCCTGTATATCCGCGGCCACTGTCAGCACAGCGTCGGCGAACGCTCGGTCCCCGCAGGCCATCGGCGGCAGATCCTGCTCGACGGTCCAGGAGACGCCATCGATCGTCTCGACGCGCTCGATCGGCGCGCGATCGGCAGGTACCGTGCGTTCGTCGACAGTGAGTTCACAGCGTTCGGGAATGACATTCCAGGCCGACCCACCGTCGATCTCCGTGACGGCGAGGCTTCCCTCGACAGCGTGGCCCTGGACGGCCGTCGACGGGAACGGAAGGTCCCGGAGTACGTCTACGGCATCGCTTGCCCGATAAATCGCGTTCTCGCCCGCCTCGACCTCACTGGCGTGGGCCGCCTCGCCCTCGGCGACGATCGTGCTCCCGCGACGCCCCTTGTGGGCAATCGCGACGTCGGTGACGCCCGCCCTGGAGTAGCCAGTCGAGCCCTCACCGACGACGGCGTACTCGGGAGTGAATCCAGTATCGATGGCCGCCCGGCAGCCCTCACCGCCCTGTTCTTCGCCAGCGAAGGAAGCGACGACGAGTTCGACGCCGTCAGGAACCGGAACGTCCCGGAAGGCACAGCACATCGCGGCCAGCGACCCTTTCATGTCGGCACTGCCCCGACCGCAGAGGCGACCGTCGCGTTCCGCGATGACGTACTCGCCGTCCGTGATCTGGTCCTCGTCCGGCGGGACGACGTCGTGGTGGCCGACGAAGGCGAGTGTCGTCCCCTCGCCACGGCGGGCGATCACGTTCCCGGCGTCGTCGTGCTGGACCGTGGCATCGGTCCGATCTTCGAGCCACTCGGCGAGCCACTTGCCAGCGGCGTCCTCGTCGGTGTCCGGACCGCGGTGGCTCGGGATCGCGATAAGTTCGCGCGTTAGCTCACGAGGATTCATACCACGAGGGAGGGGGCCGGCCGTAACAGCCCTTTGGGTCACCGCTCGTCGCGGTCGCGTAAGCGATCGGCAGCGTCCGCGACAGTCAGGGGCGGGTCGTCGAGGCCGGCCCGCTGGAAGGCCTCGACGAGTTGCGGGGGTGAGACACCTACTTCCCGGAGGAGGTCGCCATCGGTGAGCACGTCCCGGACGGGACCGTCCCGGACGATCGTGCCGGCACGATCCAGCAGGACGACCCGATCGGCGATCCGGGGCACCAGGTCGGCGTCTGGAGTCGAGACGACGATCGTGGTCCCCGCCTCGTTGCGGGCGTCGAGTGCGTCGAGGATCGTCTCCCGGTGGCCGGCGTCTACGTCCGCCACAGGCTCATCGAGCAAGAGCAGGTCGGGATCGACGGCCAGTGCGGCCGCCAGGGCAGCCCGGCGTTGCTCGCCACCACTCAGTCGAAAAGGTGGCTTGTCCAGCAACCCATCGAGGGCGAACGCAGCCGCGAGGTCGTCGACCCGCCCCTCAGCCTCCGACCGGTCGATACCGAGCTGGGCGGGACCGTATTCTAGATCCTCCCGAACGGTCGCGTTGAACAGGTAGTCCGCAGGTGCTTGCGGGCAATGAGCGATCCGGTCCCGGAGTTCGTCGGCCGCTTTGTCCGTCTCGAAGTAGGACACCTCGCCACCGGCTGGCTCACGCAAGCCGGCAAGCAGCGACAACAGGGTAGACTTGCCCGCGCCGTTGGGGCCGAGGATCGCCACCCGTTGGCCCGCCTCGATCGTCAGGTCGATCCCGTCGAGGGCGGCCGTCCCGTCGGGATAGGCGAACGCGAGGCCACGGGCCGCGAGGGCGTTCACGGCAGCAACACCCCCGCGGCGACCGTCGCGAAGACGACGAACGCGAAGGCGGCGTCGGCGAGGCCGATACCGTGGCGGGTAGCGTAGGTCCGCCCGGCCGTGCCACCACGTGAGCGAGCCGCGCGACCGACCCGCTCACCGCGATCGAGTGCCCGCAGAAGGAAAGTCCCCAGCAACGACCCGGCTTCCCGCCAGGACGCCCGGAGACTCGCGGGACGGATTCGCCGGCTCCGACGAGCGAGCACCAGCCGCGAGAGTTCCTCGAAAACGACCAGTAGATACCGGTAGGTGATCGCGAGCAACGCGACGGCCGGTCGCGGGACGCGAACCGTTCGGAGAGCACCCAGCACCGAGGCAAACCGCGTGGTCGACAGCAACAGTCCGAGCAGTGAGACACTTGCCCCGACCCGGAGGGAAAACGTCGCCGCGTATGTGACGCCCGGAACAGTGAGAGGGCCGGAGAGCGTTTCGCCCGGAAGCAAGACAGCCTGTGGCGCGACGATCACCAGCGAGACGGCCATCGGCACGGCCGTCCGGAGCCCGTGGGTGAGCAACGGCACGCGGGAGAGGGCAGCCAGCGCGATCGTCAGCCCGAGCATAGCCGCTGGTGGCCCCGGGGCGTCGAACGTGACAGTGACAGCGATCAGCCCACCGATCCCAAAAAGCGTGAGGACGGGATGGACGGCCTGAAGCCAGCCCGACCGGGTAGCGACGCGTTCCGCACGCAGGAGGCCCCGCGCTCGATCGGTTAGCGTGCCGGCCGATCGCCCGACTGGATCAACGGGGGTCACTGTCTGGGGTCAGTGGTCGCCCGGCGAGCCACCCGATGACCAAGACGAGGGCCGCCCCGAGGAATCCCGAGACGAGCGTGCCGACGTATGGATCGACACCAGCGAGGCCATAGTCCGGCAACAGACCCGGTAGCGTCGTCACGGCATGAGCGGTCGCGTCCGTCGTCTCCGCGGCGTGTTCTAATGGCTCGGTGTAGTTCACTTGCGTTGCGCCCCAGGCGAACGCCGGCGAGAGGACGACCAGTCCGCCGACGACGGCAGTCCCGCGACGGAGCAGCCGGCGCCGGTCGATCGTCGGTACCCGGTCGGCCAGCAGATCGGGACGGGTCTCGGCGACGAACTCGTAGGCAAGCAGCGTGATCGCCCCTTCGGCGACACCCAGGAGGACGTGCCAGCCCCCCACGATCGCCAGGACGGTCGTCAACTCGTAGGCGAAGGCTTCGGATGCGCCGACCATGACCGCGACGGCGAGCGCGGCAGCCGAGATACCCGCCCAGCCGGCGGCAAAGACCGCGCCGCGTTCGTGGTACGGAGCCAGGAGGTGATAGACACCGTAGCCGACGTACACTTCGACGACGGCCATCGCGAGGACGTTCCCGCCCAGCACGATCAGGCCACCGTCGCCAAAGACCAGCGCCTGGATCGCCACGACGGCCGTCATCGCCAGGACCGCCAAATGGGGACCAAGCAGAATTGCGGCGAAAGCCCCACCGACGAAGTGAACACTCGTCCCGCCGGGAATGGGGAGATTCAACATCTGTGCGGCGAATATTGCAGCTGCAGTGACGCCGAGCAACGGCGCACGTGGCCCGTCGAGTGCACGCCCAGACCGATGGACCGCCATCGCGAGGACAGCGATCGACGCCAGTCCGGCGAGGGCAGCGATCCACAGATCCAGGTAGCCATCGAGGATATGCATCGATAGCGGGACGTAAGCCATGCGAGGTAATAATACGTTTCGAAGATTGAATAATACTGAGAAGGGGAGGGATTTACAAGGCTGATATGGCCGGCGACCCAATCAAGGGTATGACCGAGGATTTAGACCGGGTGAGCCTGACGCTGCCCCCAGCGATGACCGACCAGCTCGACGGGATCGTCGAGGAGTGGGACTACGCGAGTCGATCGGAAGCCATCCGGGACGCCCTTCGGGACTTCTTTACGAGCTACGCGTGGGAGGGTGGCAACGAGACGCGCCACTACGGGACGATCGTCATCGCCCACGAACACGACCACGAAAGCGACGTGGCCGGTCGCCTCCAGACGATCCAACACGAATACGCCGACGTCGTCACTTCAGTCCAACACATCCACCTCTCGGAAGACCGGTGTATGGAGACCCTGGTCGTCGGTGGGACCGCCGGACAAATCGACGAACTCGCCAATCGACTGCGAGCACTGGAAGGCGTCAAACAGGTCAAAGTCGTCGTTGTCGGCGGGGTCGAGACCGACAGCCACGGCCACGAACACAGCCACGATCACGACCACGGACACACGCACGCCACCGAAAAGTAGCGACGCGGGCTAACACCGGCACAGTCACGAATTTGCGTCTCTGTTCCGGGAGCCACCGAGTTGAGACGACCGAGAGGGACGTGACGAGAATCGATTGCTGTCTGTTCGTTTCCACGGAGCCAAGAGCAACGAAGGCCTGGGAGGAGACACGGCGGGAGATCGTCACGACCAGTTGGTATATCGGAGCCGAGCTCGTTCGAACGAATAAAAAATATACTGAATGGATACAACCGATACGGTAATATATTCGGAATATTTTTCCGTATCTCCGGAGAAGACTGGACTAGACACCGAGACCGCCGGCCCAGTCCGGCGTGGACAGTCGGAACAGAGAGTCGATCTAGCCATGCTACCAACCGAAGCTACCCATCTGGTCGTGCCGATCGCGAGTCTCGACGACGCAGAACGAACGTGTCCCAAGCTTGCGTCCCCTCTGGACGCTGTCGAGGGAGTGATGGGCGTGGACCCGATCGAGCAGACGGACGGAGACGTCGATCCAGCATCGTCCCCAGCACTCGAGGCCGACGCAATCGAGGAACCCACCGCGGTGGCCGAGGGCCGCGAGGTCCCGGCCAGCGGATTCACACCGCGACCGGGGGGCCACCTCGACCACCCGGGCAGGGACGACGCCTCGTCGCGTCTGCTTACGGAAAGTCACCCCCCAGTCGTGAGACACTCTCAGGGAGGTGAGAACGCATGAAATGCGAACGGTGTGGGGAAGATACTCGAACAGAGCGATACGCCGTCGATGGCTTCACCGGCCACCTCTGTCCGGAGTGTGTCGAAGAGTGGGAACAGATCCAAGCGGACCAGAAGATGGCCTAACGGGGGTGACACCATGGAATTTACTACCCACCAGCAGGCGATCGTCGATCGTATTCACGCAGACGCCCGTGGGACGATCTACCGTATCGAGCCCGCCACCACCGGCGTCTTCGTGGAAAAACAGCCACAAGACTCCGGGCGTCGCGCGCTCTTTGAGGTCACACTCGAACCGACAGTCGACGGCTCGAAAGCACTCCACTGGGAGTTTATCGGACCTGTCGAAGACGCTCGGTCGGACGGATAACGCGGGGCTGGCTGGGCCAGGTGGCGATTCGATAGTGCCGTGAGCAGACACCTGCGAGACGTACTGGCTACTCAGGCGGACTCGCCATCGGAGTTGCGTTCGCGTCCGGATGCCATCCCGGACTGCATGAACGCCGCCAAAATGCGACCGATGCTCGACTCGGCCGTCCACAGCGCCTCCTCTGTGACGCTATCCCCACCGGTCGCGACGGCGAGTAAGATCGTCGCCTCGTCGACCATCAGTGCTCGCCCGGCGAAATCAGCCGGGTTGTCCTCACCCATGACGATCACCTCTAGCGGATCGGCCGCGAACCGATCCTGCAGGGCCGCTGTAGCAGTCACAAGCGTGACCGCGACGCCAGCACTAGCGCGTGCACGCAACGCATCGACAATCTCGGTCGACAGCGAGTCAGCCTCAGGAGCGACGAAGACGGCCACTTCAGTGGCCGAGGCGAGGAGGTCGGCGATGCGTTCGTCGATCGGCTGGCGACCGCGCAACGTGGAGACGCCCTGGCTCCCCTGCTGGTTGGCTGCTTCGTCCCGGATGGCATCCAAATTCTCGAAGGCTCGGTCGCGTTCACGTTCCAGTTCCGCCGTCAGTTGCTCGCGGGCGGCCCCGAGACTGACCGGCCGGTACTCCTTTGGTGTCGTCTCGGTCACCTCGACCAGCCCGCGTTCGACGAGGTCGTCCGCCGCACCGTAGACCTGCGACCGCGGGACCTCTGAGACGTCACTGATCGTCTCGGCAGTCCCAGTACCCAATTGCTGGAGCGCGACGAACACCCGCGCCCCGTAGTTCGAAAGCCCGAGTCGCTCCAAGGCGGCGATTGCATCCTGGGCACTCATAGAGAGAACGACTGTCTGCAGGTTTGGACGGGCCGGCACATCAATCGCGTGGTCCCGGACCGGAATGAATTTTGTAGATATCTACAATATTTATTTCGGCGGGGATGCTACGGGGGGGCAATGAACACAGTCGAACGGTACGCGGCGTTCGTAACGACCCATAGCAAGCTCGTGATTGCGCTCATGCTCGTGGCGACGCTGGTCGTCGGGGCGGGGGCGGGGAGCGTCGATTCGGGACTCACGATCGCGAGTTTCGAGAGCGATTCGCCCGAGGCACAGGCGCTCGATCGTATCGACGCGAACTTCACGACCGAGGGTGAGAACACGAGCGTCGTCCAGATCGTCGTTCGCGGCGAGAACGTCCTCTCGAAATCCTCGCTGCTGGAAACGCTACGCCTCCAGCAGGCCATCAGGGACGATCCAGCCATCGAGGGGACGCTCACGGAGCGCCAGCCGGTCGTGGGGCTCGCGAACGTCGTCGCGACGACGGCAATGGCCGAAACCGAGTCCGGCGAAGCGACTGGCCCACCAGACAGCGCGCAGGGAATGGCCCCGCTGGACGCCCAGATCGAGCACCTCGACTCGCTGTCACCAGCGCGCGTCGAGGCGATCGTCGCGGCTGTCCTCGATCCAGACCGAGAGGTTGCGGGGCCGACCGATCCCTACTCGTTGCTCTCGACGGACTACGAGGCCGGCGCGACGACGGCTACGGGCCGGGTCCTGTTCGTCTTCCAGGACACTGGCGGCGCGGGCGGCGACGACCTCCCGACCGAACTGGTCGAGGCCCAGTTCGCCATCGAGGACCTGGCCGAGGAGACGGTTCAGTCCGGCGAGCAGTTCGTCTTCGGAGCAGGGATCGTCAACGAGCGCTCGGCCCAGGCCACGGGCGAGAGTTTCGCGCTGATCTCGCCGATCGCCCTGCTGTTGCTCGTGACGATTCTGGGGCTGGCCTACCGTGACGTACTGGACGTCCTGCTGGGACTGGTCGGCGTTGTCCTCGTACTGGTCTGGATGGCTGGCTTCATGGGCTGGGTCGGGATCGGCGTCACGCAGATCCTGATCGCCGTTCCCTTCCTGCTGATTGGCCTCTCGATCGACTACGCGTTGCACGTCGTCATGCGCTATCGGGAGGCCCAACTCGACGAGACCGACTGGACGCCCCGCTCGGCCATGCGGCGTGGACTCGCGGGCGTCGTGGTCGCGATCGGTGCGGCGACAGTCACCACCGCCGTCGGATTCGCCTCGAACGTCGTCAGTCCCATCACGTCGATCCAGGAGTTCGGCCTGGTCAGTGCGGCCGGGATCGGCTCGGCGTTCCTGGTCTTTGGCGTCCTCCTGCCGCCGCTGAAAGTCGAACTCGACAGTCTCCTCCAGCGGATCGGCTTCTCGCGGGCGAAACGCCCGCTGGGCCGAAGTGGGATCGCCGGCCGCGTCCTGGGCGTCGGGGCCGAGTTGGCCCAGCGAGCGCCCGTGGCCGTCGTCGTCGTGGCCGTCCTGTTGAGCGCCGGCGGCGGCGTCGCGGCGACGGACATCGACACCTCGATCGACCAGGTGGACTTCCTGCCGACCGATTCCCCCGACTGGATGGACTCACTGCCAGAGGGGCTCCAGCCCGGCGACTACGACATCCGGGAAAACGCCATCTACCTCAACGAGAAATTCGTCCAGTCCAGGGACCAATCGCGGGCGTCGTTCCTGATCGAGGGGCCCGTCACTGAGCCAGACACGCTCGATGGGCTGTGGGCCGGCGAGCGCGCACTCGCGAATACGTCGACGGCCGTCACCCTGGCCGACGGGCAACTCCGCGTGACCGGGCCTGTCGAGACGATCGATCGCGTGGCCCAGCAAAACGAGACGGTCGCGGGCCTGGTCGCCGCGAACGATCCCGACGACGACGGCCTTCCGGAGGAGAATCTGACGGCGATCTACGATGCCGTCTCCGAGGCTGCCCCCGAGGAAGCGAGTGCGGTCTTCGCCCGGAGCGACGGCACGTACACGGCCCTGCGTGTCTCGGTCGGCCTCGTCGGCGGGGCCGACACCGGCACCGTGACGAGCGAGATGCGCGAGGTCGCGACGACGATGGAGGGAGACTCGAACCGCCGAGTGACGGCCACCGGCCGGCCGATCGTCCAGGAACTCGTCCAGCGGGGCCTGCTCACTACGCTCGTGTGGGGCTTCCTGCTGACGTTCGTAGTTATCGCCGCCTTCCTGACGGTGATCTTCTGGCGGCGCTACGAGACGGCCTCGCTGGGGGCCGTCGTCATCGCGCCGGTGGTACTCGCCCAGGCCTGGATCTTCGGGACGATGTACCTGGCCGGGATCTCCTTCAACACCGAGACGGCGATCGTCGCCTCGATCGGGATCGGGATCGGCGTCGACTACGCCATCCACATCGGCGATCGATTCCTCGACGAACGCCACCAGCAGGGTGACCCGATCGCCGCGCTCAGGCGGACAGTCCGGGGAACCGGCGGTGCACTACTGGGCAGTGCGATCTCGACAGCCGGCGGGTTCGCCGTGCTCATGCTCGCCTTAGTCCCCTCGTTGCAGCGCTTTGGGTTCGTCACCGCGACGGCGATCGTCTATGCGTTCCTCGCGAGCGTGATCGTCCTGCCGAGTCTGCTGGTGCTGTGGAGTCGCTACGTCGATAGGTCGGTCAGTGTGGATCCGTCAGCCGAGTAAGCAACCGGGACAGTCCCCTACCGCCGGTAGTGATCTACGGTCCGAAACGCGACGTACAGGACGGCGTTGAGTACCCCCGTCAGCCAGAAGATCGCGCCGACGTTCAGCCCGAAGACGCCGGGGTCGCTGGCCGCGACGACGTCGTCGAACAGCCAGCCGACCGCGACCGCGATGATACCCCAGACGAGCAAGATCGAGGCGATCCGTGCGCCCTCCTCGATGTAGTCAGTGATCGGTTTCGCGTCCGTCGATTCCGGAGTGAGCGACATACCCGCCCGTCTGCCGTCTGTAGGATAAGTCTTCCCCCGCCGGTCACAGTCGCTTGCCCAGTCGCCGCCCAGCGTCCAGGCCGGTCTCCAGGGCCGCGTGGGTTCGGCCCGTTCCCGCGAGCCAGTCGCCCGCGAGTCCGAGGTCGTGAGGAAGGGCGTACTCGACCAGTGCCGGATTGACGCGATCACCCGGCAACGCGCGGGTAAATCGGTCGTGGTCCCACCAGTCGGGGCCGGCCAACCGGTCCTCGGCCAGCAGTGTCGCCGCGTGATCGGCCGCCGCCTCGGCCGCCTGTTCGGGCGTCGCCTCCGGCCGGCCCGCGCTCCAGGCAGGACTCAACTGCACAATCAGGATTTCCTCGCCGTCCGGAACGTGGCCGGGCTTGCACGAGTCCCGGGAGAGCCAGCCGACCGCGTGGTCTTTGTCAGTGTTGACCAGCGCGTAGTAGGGCACGTCGAGCGCGAAGGGGTAGTGCAACGCGACCGAATCGATCGTCCGGTAGGACTGCCGTTCCCGGGCTGCGATCAGTTGCTCGCGCAGGTCGGCCTCCCAGTCGGCGTCCTCGAAAAGCGCCTCGCAAGTCGGTGGTGTCACCACGAGCGCGTCGAAAGGCCGTTGCTCGCCCCCGGCAGTCACCCGCCAGCCATCGTCAGTGCGCGAAAGATGGGCGACCGGTGTCTGCTCGTGGACGGTGGCGCCGCTCGCGTCGAGATACGCCGCGACGATTTCGTCGATGCCGTTACGGCCACTCAGTTTCCGGCCTTGATTCGGTCGCCCTTCTTCGATCGTGCCCTCGGCGTCGAAGATCCAGACGTCGTCGGTGGTCACGGCCAGGTCGTCACCGACGACCGACTGGAGTTGGGCCTCGACCTGCTCGTCCGGCGGATCGACGTAGTTAGCCCCGTAATCGTAGACACACCCATCCCGGGTGCCAGAGACCATTCGCCCGCCGATGGCGTCGGCTTCGAAGACCGTCACGGCAGCCCGCTCTCGGAGGGCGTAGGCTGCCCCGGCCCCAGCGATACCTGCGCCGACGACACAGACGTTCGGCGTCACGTCCCGGCCTACGACCGGCAGCGAGTAAAGGAACGGGGTGACAGCTCAGGCGTCGCCGGGTGCCGGATCGAGGGCGACGAACTCGTAACCCTGCTGGGCGAGCAATTGGTGGGCGCGATCGGTCGCCGACGGCGCGACGAGGATGCCGCGCAACTCCCGGTCTGCGTGCAGCTCACGGGCGAGAGCCTGGACGTACCGGTCGAGTTGTCCAACGGCGTCCGGGCCGACCCGGCGGCGTTTGAGTTCGACGACGACGGCCCGGCCCGCCTCGTCTTCACCGTAGATGTCGACCGCGCCGGCGGGCGTCGATCGCTCGGTCGAGCGCGGTTCGAAGCCCTGCTCGATCAGGGCCGAGTTCGCGAGGACTCGCTCACGGAGGTCTTGCTCGGTACCCGAAAGCGAGAGGTCCTCGGGATCGGTCACGTCGACGCGTGCGACGTGTTCGATAGCCCCGAAAGTGACGCGAAGCTCCTCGTCGGGGCCGGTGCGGTGGCTCTCGATGCGGACCTCGCCGTCGATCGTGGCGACCTCGTGGGTCGAGCCTGGCGGTTGCCAGTTGACTGGCTGGTGGCCCTCGTCGGTGTGGACCAGCGCCGTGCCATCGGGTTTGAGGACGACCAACCGGTCGCCTGGCCCCAGTGTACTACTCGCCCGGCCGTCGTATTCGACGCGACAGCGGCCGACGACCGTCACGAGGGCACCACGATCGATCCCGCGCTCGACGCACTCGCGAGCCTGCTCGGGCGATGGATCGACGAGAGGGCCATTCCGGGCCGTCACGGGGCGCGTCTGGTCACCGTCACCTGTGTCGGACACGCGACGCAGTTACCGGCCACCGCACAAAAGCGACGCGAGTTCACCGTCTTGAGCGCTGGACGCCTGCCGGGGCGGCGACGATCACCCGCCGATCCCCGGCACGTCGGCGAAGTGCCCCGAGCAGTCGTGATCGGGCCTCGCCCGGCGGCAGTGTTCCGGTGGCAATCTCATCCACGAGAGAGCCCTTCGCAGCCCGAACCCAGGATCGCAGTGCCTGAGCGTCCCGCGCGGTTCGGCGTTCGACGACGGCCCCGTCGCCACGCGGCTCGGGCGTCGGATCCCCCGTCCACGGTTCGACCGCGAGCCAGCAGGCGAGAAAAGCGGTCCAGTCGCCGTCTGGCCCCTGATAGTACAGGCCGTCGTACCGGGCGAAGTCCAGCCGTTCGACTGCTGCGGACAGCGACGGAGCACGGTCGTCACCGTCGAAAGCGCGCAGTCGGCCATCGGGACACACGCGGTCGTCGTGCCAGACAGTCGCTTCGAGTCGAACGCCAGCAGTCACCGTTCGCACGACCAGGGCGCGATCAGTCACTGCTGGTCCCTCCGGGCAGGGCCGTCCAAGCCTGGGTGTCGCGAGATCATAGCCACGCTGGCCGCGGTCGAACACTTCAACCGTCGGCCCCAGCGTCGAATCAATCCCTTGAAGTCAGTGGCAAGCCTCGACAGACCCGTATGAGTGACTGCCCGGAGTGTGGGGCGGAAGTATCCCTACACGACAACGTCGAAGTCGGAGAGATCGTCGACTGTGCAACCTGTGGCGCGGAACTGGAAGTCGTCGCCGTCGACCCGGCGACGCTCGAACCTGCCCCGGAACTGGAAGAAGACTGGGGCGAGTAACGCCGCTGATTTTCCGGCCAACGGCGATTAGTCGTCGCCGTTCCAGACGAGCGTGACGGTCACGTCCTCACTTTCGACGGTCTCGTAGGTCAGGCCACGATCGTCGAGTTTCGGGTAGAGGTGTTGGGGCGTGCGGTCGTTGTACTGAACCAGAACCTCCTCGTCGGCCAGGTCGGCACTGGCCTCCAGGGTTTTCCGGAGTGGCTTTGGCGGCCCGAGCGTCCGAACGTCGAGTTCGACCACCGCATGTGTCTCCGGCGCGTCACTCGCTTCGAGGAGGGCGTCCAGATCGATGTCGGCGGGAGCGTCGCTCATGCTGACCCCTCCTGCAGTGCGTCAGGACCAGGCACCTCGCCGGTCGCTTCGAGCTGGTCTTCGAGGCGCTGTAAGTCGGCGTTCAGCGACTCGCTCTCGTTGTGCATCTGGGCGACGCGGACGCGAACGAGGTCGTAGTCGTGTCGGTCGGTGAGGCCGTTCCAGGCCCGGAAGGCCCCGATCGCCAGGGAGTTGCCGGCCGGACAAAACTCCGTGGTGGGGGTAAACTCCGCCAACAGTACGCCCGACTCGTCGGTCGATTCGGCGTAGCGAAACCCGGCCTCGGGATGGCGCGTATCCAGGTTCAACTTCGCCAGGTTGTAGCCGAAGGTCACATCGTAGACGCCACGCTCCTCGAAGACCTCCCAGGTTTCCTCGTGGAAGGCAACGTGCTCCTCGTCCGTGAGAACGTCGTGCCCGTCCAGGAACGAGCCTGGCGCGGGCAGGTGGTCCGGAACGAACGCATCCTCGTCGTCGAACGTGTCGCCGGTAGAGCCGAGTCGCTTCATACCCAGTTATCGTAGGCTGGGTCCCCCGACCCTTGTGCCGAACATATTCGAAACAGTCGTGTGGGCCGGGAGATAGATCCGTCACTCGGCGACGTCAGCGTCCGAGCCAAGCGACAACGAGGGCCACAAGAGACTCACGAGCGAGTGCGTGCTGTGACGGTGGACCGTCAGCGTCAGATTCACCGCGAGGACAGCCACGCCGGCCCCAAACAGGAGCGTCGCCGCCTGCAGGGCGATCGTCGGCGCGTCGACGGCGGCCACAGCCACCTGGCCGATAGTCCCGGCGAGCAAGAGAACGAAGTCCGCCCGGGCGAGGCGCGGGTCGTACATCTCCTCGACCATCGGGACCGGTTCGTAGCCGATCTTGTCGCTGTAGGTCCGCACCCAGATCAGAAACGGGACGATGTGATACAGCGTGCCGAAGACGACGAACCCGAGGACGCCGAGCAACAGGAGTGGCTCACTGGCAGCCGAACCCAATACCGTTAGTCGGTCGGTCGGATCGGCCAACCAGGTCGGCAATGTCAGGGCCGCCCAGCCGAGCAACGCAACGGCGACGACGGCGTATCGCAGGAGGACCGGCGAGAGTTCCGTCTGTGCCCGGAGGAGTTTCCGGGCGAGGAACACGCCGACGAGGGCGAGCGACCCCACGACGAGGACGACACCCACCTGAGCGAGCACTGTCTCGCCCAGCAGACGACCCACCGACAGCAGCCCCACGCCGACCGGGTAGGCCAGGAGTTCGACCCGCTTGATCGCGCGATCAACCCTGTCGTCGTCGGCCTGGGTAAACATTTCAGCCAGTTGGTAGAGCGCCCCGACCACCGTCAGCAATACCGCTCCGAAGACGGCGATGGTCGCGTGCGCACTGGCGACGCCCACCCGAGTGATCGCGAGATCGCCGAACAACACCATCGTGTAATCGAGCGAGAGCAGGTACCCCAACAGCGTCAACACGAGGAAAGCGCCCAGCGCGATCACGAAGTGAATCTCGGTCACGTCGAAGGGGCGCGCTCGGGCGAGTGTCCGGGCGACGTTGTAGACGAACACCCAGAAGCCGGCCACCAGCAGCGTCCCGGCGACGTGCAACATCGCCAGTTCGACCGTCAGGAAGGCAGCGACGAACCCGAGCAGGCCGGCGACGACCAGCCAGACCTGGAGGACGCTCAATCGCCGGGAGTAAAGCGAGACGCCAGACCAGACGGGGACGAACTGGGTCATCGCCCCCATGATCGTCACGCCGACGAACCCGGCCAGAAACAGGTGGCGCAACGCCAACTCGGAGAGTCCAACCGGCTCGGTGACGGTCGCACTCGCCAGCAACTGCCCGACCAGCAACAGGGCAACGGCAAGGAGCACGTGTTGCAACGGTACTGCTACCGGTGGGCCTCGATCTGTGTCGACGTCGTCCGTGATCGCTCGCATACCCGTCGTTCGCTCTCCCGCTCCCTGCCACCGTTGCCGAATATGTTCGGTTTAGTTCCCGTCCGACGAGTGGACAGAGGGGGCGCCACCACCGCGATCGAGTCAGTTATGCGGCGTCCGATTCGGCCGGCGCGTCGATCTCGACACTGGGTTCGTCGGGCGCGGACTCGGCATCGCGCTCCAAGACGATCCCGGTCAGACCGGCGGCGATCATGCCGACGCCGGCGGCCCGGACGGCCCGAAGGTACCAGTCCCGGGGTTCGAGATCGCCGGGGTTTTCGAACCCACTCAGCCACGTTCGAATCGAGAGGTTCAGCAACTGTTTCGGTAGCAAGGCGCTGAGCAACCCGTGCAGTGCGATCCAGGCGTATCCAAGGCGGCGTAGTTTGGGGCGCATCACAACCATGTTCGATCCGGACAAACCTGAATCTATGGGTCAGGCGAGCGCGGATCAGCGATGGGAACGGTCCAGACCGGCAGCGACCGATCTAGCCACCCCGATCGTCACATCGAATCCAGCAAGTCGAGGACGGGGGGGCGGCCCCGACTGCCAGGTACCGATGTGGCACTGCTCGCCAGGCCAGGCGATGATCGATCGGTGACGAGGCACGACCCCCGAGAGAGCTTGAGTGGGCGACGCACGGCTGCTGAACGCTGTCAAAATGGTATGCAAGTAGCGTCCAGAAAAGCGGCAACATTTGTAACCTCCTTCGACGCGTCTGTGAGTTCGGCCCCGTAATCTTCGAAACCATCACGATCGATAGGCCTAATTTGGCAGGTCGAGTCCTGGCTGCAAGTCTATGTAATGGCCCCAAGCATCGGGGGTTGTTGTCTTAGGTACACTCCCGTCCATCGCAGGACAAACCTGGACGCCCGCTGCCACCCCCGATTCGTAAATATCCTATACGTATCTAATAGACCCATATTCCCCATCATACAACCATTTTATCATGTATTTTGTAAAAATTCGTGGTGTCAGAGAGGGCGGCAACACATGGACGTGCGGTGGAAGTTATGAGTGGCGTAGTGCAAGAAGAGGATATCCATGGGGACGATCGAATTTCGCTCGCCGGATCGGCTCGACGCCGACGCGGCCGTCGTCGACGTTCGCGAGGCGTCAGCCTACGAAACACTCGGGCACATTCCGGGTGCGGTCAACATCCCGACCGACCGCTTCCGGGATCCGACCGGTCTCGCGACGGGGATGTTACCCGAAGCCGACGCCCTGGCCGAGTGGCTCGGCGAGGCTGGCATCGCACCCGACGACGACGTGATCGCCTACGACGACGACCGCGGCGTCTACGCCGCGCGATTCCTGATCACACTTGCTGCCTACGGCCACGACGGCGATCTCTCCCTGCTTGACGGCGACTACAGCACCTGGGAACGCGATCGCCAGGTCACGACCGACGAACCGAATGTCGATTCGGTCACCTACGAGATCGACGCCCTGGGAGATGTCGTCGCCGAGCGGGCGGCCGTCGAAGCCGCCGTCGAGAGCGAGGCGGCCGTCGTCGACACCCGCACCGAACCGGAGTACGAACAGGCCCACGTTCCCGGCGCGATCCAACTCGACTGGGAACGGTTCGTCGACAGCGAGACTGGCCGGCGCCGATCCGACGCGGAGATCAACGCCATCCTCGAAGAACAGGATCTGACGCCCGATCGTTCGATCGTCCTCTACTGTAACACCGCCCGGCGCCTCAGCTACGTCTACGCCGTGCTGAGTGATCTGGGCTACGAGGACGTCCGCTTCTACGAGGGGAGCTTAGAAGACTGGCTCCGCACACGAACCGACGACTGGGATCCCGCCACAATCAAGCGCCGCGTCCGCGAACACGCCAGTGAGGGACCGGCTGCGGTCAAAGCCGCTCTGGGCGAAGACGCCGCGGCGAAGCTCAAACTCGTCGGCCTCTACGAGCAAAAGCAGGGCGGGTACTTCATGTTCCGGACGAAGATCCCAGGCGGGGCCCTCGACAGCGAGGCCGCACGCGCACTGGGGACCGTCGCCGAAGAGTACGCGACACTGCCCGCTGACCGTGACCCGGAGCGGTCGCCATTTGGCGATAGCTACCTCGACGTGACGACCCGCCAGGACATCCAGTTCCACTGGATTCGGATGGAAGACGTCCCCGAGATCTGGGATCTGCTGGACCCGGCCGGCGTCTCGACGTTCCAGACCGGGGGCAACTCCGTCCGGAACGTCGTCTCCTGTCCGGCCGCCGGGGTCGCCGCCGACGAAGTACTCGACACCCGGCCGGTCGCCGAGGCGATCACCGAGGCGTTCCTGGCCGATCACCGCTATGCGAACCTGCCCCGCAAGCTGAAGGTCAGCGTCAACGGCTGTCGCGGGGCCTGTGCCCAACCGGAGATCAACGATCTGGGTTTCACGCCAGCCCGGAAAGGCGATCGCCTGGGGTTCAACGTCGCGGCCGGCGGCGGCCTCTCGGACAGTCCACGGATCGGAAGTGACCTCGACGTCTTCGTCGAACCAGATCAGGTCGTCGAGGTGGTCCGGGCGACGGCAGACCTCTTTGTCGAACACGGCAGCTACCTCGATACGGCCGTCAACCGCCTGCGCTTTCTGGTCGAGGAGTGGGGGGCCGAGCAGTTCCGAGCCGAGCTCCAGCGCTTTGCCCCCGTCGAGTTCGAGTCAGCGGGTGAGAATCTGGTCGAGCACCACCACCCGGACCACGTTGGGGTGCACGACCAGGCCGACGGGGCCAACTACGTCGGCCTCTCGATCCCGGTCGGCCGGATCGACGGTGAAGACTTCCAGGCGATCGCGGACCTGACCGAAACCTACGGGAGCGGCGAAGTCCGGCTGACGACCCAGCAGAACCTGCTGGTCCCGGACGTGGCTGATGAGGAGTTGGCCGACCTGCACGCGGAGCCACTCCTTGCGGAATACTCGCCCGACCCCGGACCGTTCACGCGCGGTGTCGTCACCTGCACGGGCCGGGAGTTTTGCAATTACGCCCTCGTCGAGACGAAAGCGCGGGCAAAGCGCTGGGCCGCCGAACTCGACGAGCGCGTCGACACCGACCAAGATCGGATCGGGTTGCGCTTCAGTGGGTGTACGGCCTCGTGTGCCCAACCTCAGATCGACGACATCGGCCTGCGAGGGGACACCCGCCAGACCGAACAGGGCGTCCAGAGCGCGGCCGACGTCGCGCTGGGCGGGAAGCTCGATGTCGAGCCCGAATTCGCCACCTGGATCGCACCCCGAGTCCCGATCGAGGAGATCCCCGGCGCGATCGAGCGCATCGTCGAGACGTTCGAGCGCGAAGGGGCCGACGACGAGCGCTTTCAGGAGTTCTGCCGGCGCGTCCCCGACGAGAGACTCGCGGAGGTGCTGCGACCGGCCGAGATCGATCCAGCTCCGGCGGTCCAATCAGGAGGGTCAGACTGATGGCTAATCGACACCCCCACACGCCCGCGGTCGGCGACGATCCGCGGGAACCGACGACCGACGTACAGCCCCCCGGCAACAAAGTGCGGTTTCGCCACCTCGACGAGAGCGTCATCGAGGCCGACCGCTGTGTCCAGTGTGGCGCTTGTGTCGCCGCCTGTCCCTCGAACTCCATCGGGATCGCCGACTCGGATCGGCGGCCGACGCTGGTGAAAATGTGTACCGGCTGTTCGCGCTGCTGGGACACCTGTCCCCGAGCCGGGCTACGCTACGAACGCCTGCCAGTGCTGGATGGGGCTGCTCCTGAAGATGTCGCCGACGGACTCGGCACGGTCGCGTCAGCCTACGCCGCCAGCGCAGCCGAGGGGGTCGACGGTGCCCAGCACGGCGGCGCAGTAACGGCGCTGCTCGCGGCCCTACTCGATGGGCCCGACGGGATCGACGGTGCCGTAGTGGCGACGGAATCCGATGGCGATGGGCTGGCAAAGCCGGTGCTGGCGACCAGCCCGGCCGAAGTCCGAGAATACGCCGGGACGCTGTTCACCCAGCCGCTCCAACTCGATGGCCTGGCGGACTTGCTCGATGAGGCAGAACTGCCGGCCGACCCCGATCTGGCGCTGGTCGGGACGCCCTGCGTGATCGAAGGCGTCAGTGCCCTCGAACGGAGCCCGTACCGCGAGGCACGCTTCGACGAGGCCCGCCCACTCGAGGCGATCGATCTGACGATCGCCCTGACCTGTACGCAAGCGTTCGACGACGAGGGCCTCGAACACGTCCTGGCCACCGAGTACGACCTCGCTGTCGATGACGTGGCCCGGTTCGATCTCGTCGGCCAGGGCATCCACATCGAAACGACCGACGGAGGCCACGAACGCGCCTCGCTCGCTGACTTCGCCGGCGCAGTGCTGGAGGGCTGTCTAGAGTGTGCCGACGCCACGGGCCAGACGGCCGATCTCACGGTCGGCACCGTCGGCAGCCCACAGGGTGAGTCGACACTGCTGGTCCGGACGGAACGCGGAACGGACGCCTTCGAGCGCGCGAGAGACGCACTTGAGGCCCGAGCGCTCGACGATCGCGGCCCGATCGAACAGCTCGCCGACTGGAACGCCGGACGCGCTCGCGAAGCGATGGCCCGCTCGTTCGATCCGGAAGGCGACGTCTGGATTAGCCACGCAACCCACCGTGACGCTTACGACGAGACAGACCGGGCACCGGTCGCGTTCAATCCCGCCCGCGTCCACCAGTACGAGGAGTGGTGCTGAATGACCGACTCACAGATGGACACGACAACCGACGACGAGACAGAGGACGCCACACAGCCCGACGACCACCTCGACGACGTCGAGGACGGATGTGGCTGTGCCGAAGTGTGGGAACACCTCTCCGAACAGCGAGAAGACGATTGAATTTCGCCGATCGGTCACACTTCGGGTCAGTCTAACTCGTCTTCGATAACCGACCGCAGGTCCGCGATGGTATCGGCGTCGAAACGCAGTTTCTCGTCACCGACAGACACCGAAAGCGTCCCGGAAGAATCTGCCTCGCCGAGTGCGACGACCGGCGCGATACCCTCGAAGGCAGCACGAACCACGTCTGGGGCCGTCGTCTCGATCACGGCACGACCGGCCTGTTCGTAGAAGAGTGCGCCCACGGGATCGGCCGTCTCGATGGTGACGTCCGCGCCAGCGTCCGTCTGAACCATCTCCGCGAGTGTGACTGCCAGGCCACCGTGACTTACGTCGTGGACGGCGAGCGTCCCGTCGGCGTCGGCCACCTCGGCGAGGGCCTGGACGAACGCAGCGGGATCGTCGGGCAAGGCGGGGAACCGGTCCGTCCCGCCTTCGCTCGCGAGTAGTTGTGAGCCGCCGAGTCGCGGCTCGTCCTCACCGGCAAGCGCCAGATCACCGACCAGAAGGAGCTGTCCCTCGCCGGACAGGGCGAGTGGCGGCGCGTCGTAGCTATCTTTGGTCCCGACCATCGCCAGCGTCGGCGTCGGCGGAATCGGCCCCGTCGCCGAATCGTTGTACAGCGAGACGTTGCCCCCGATCACCGGGACCGACAGGTCGGCACAGACGTCCGCGAGGCCGTCGACGATGCCTGCAAACTCGCCGTAGACCTCGGGCTTCTCGGGGTTGCCGGCGTTGAGACAGTCGACCGCCGCCAGCGGGGTCGCCCCCTTCGCGGCGATGTTGGTCGCGTTCTCCAGGCCGGCGGCCCGCGCTCCCTCGTAGGGGGCCACTTCGGTCCAGTTCGGGTCGGCCCCGGCCGAGATCGCCAAGCCGACACCCGTCTCGTGGCGCTCACCGCTCGACCGTTCGGCGGCCCCCTGGTCGGCGCGCGCCTCGCGAATCGAGAGCAAGGCGGCGTCGTCGCCCGGCCGCATCGCGGTCCGGACCTGGACCTCGTGGTCGTACTGGCGGTAGATCCAGCGCTTGCTGGCAGTGTTGGGATGACCGACGACGGTCTCGAACGCCGAGTCGAGATCGACGGCGGGTCGATCCGTCTCGGGGTGGGTCGGCTCCGTGCGTTCGAGGTCAGCCAGCGGGGCCCCCTCGCCGACGAACTCGGCGGGGACGTCGACGACGACCTCGCCGTCCTTCAGACAGACGTACTGCCCATCGTCGGTCACGTCACCGATGACCGCCGACCCCAGATCGTAGCGGTCGGCGATCGCCTGGACGCGATCGACGTTCTCGGGACGGACCTCGTAGACGATGCGCTCCTGGGACTCAGAGAGGAGCAGTTCCATCGCGGTGAGGCCGGGTTCGCGCTGGTGGATGGCATCGAGGTCGATCTCGGCCCCGTAGCCACCTTTGGCGACGAGTTCGCTAGAGGCCCCACCCAGCCCGGCGGCCCCCAGATCTCGGGCGGACTCGACGAGATCTGCTTCGATCAACTGCTCGTTGGCCTCGATGAGCAACTTTTCGCGATACGGATTGCCGACCTGGACGGCCCCGCGGTCCTCGGTTTCGGCGTCCTCGGCGATGTCCTCGCTGGCGAAGGAGGCCCCGCCGAGGCCGTCCCGGCCGGTCGAGGACCCGACCAAGACGAGCTTGTTGCCCGCCGTTTGGGCCTTGGCAGTGGTGAGTCGATCGGCTTCCAGCAGCCCGATACAGGCGACGTTGACCAGCGGGTTCTCCTCGTAATCCTCGTGGAAGGTGGTCGACCCGGCGACCGTCGGCACGCCGATGGAGTTGCCGTAGTCCGAAATGCCCTCGACGACGCCCTCCAGGAGATAGCGCGGGTACTCCCGATCGAAGTCACCGAAGTACAGCGAGTCGGTCAGCGCGATCGGGTAAGCCCCCATCGAGAGGATGTCCCGAACGATCCCGCCGACGCCGGTCGCCGCCCCGTCGTAGGGATCGACGTAGGAGGGGTGGTTGTGGCTCTCGATCCCCATCGCCAGATACGTGTCTTGGGCCTCGGGCAGAGCAACGACGCCGGCATCGTCACCTGGGGGCACGACGACGTGGTCGCCATCGCTCTGGAAGGCCGAGAGGAGTGGACGCGAGGAGCGATACGAGCAGTGTTCACTCCAGAGGTTCTCGAACAGTGCGGCCTCCGGGTGGGTCGGCTCGCGTCCGAGTTCCTCGACGACGACTTCGCGGTCTGGATCCGATAGGGCCATTGGCGGTCTCTCGCCCCGCAGCCCGTTTATCGCTTACTATGCGTCTGCGTGCCGAGCACTGTCGGTCGAATCACTGTGGCACTCACCGAGAGCGAGGACAGACTACCCGACGGTCCGTCGCCGGAATACGGCGGGCTACTCGACGACGATGGCACCCTTCATCCCCTGGACCCGGTGTGGGATGCAGACGTAGAGATAGGTGCCGGGCTCCTCGAAGGTATACTCGTAGGTCTTGTCGCTGCTCGTGACAGCTGTCCCACTGTCCAGCGGTTCGCGGTCGTCCTTCGAGACCACGTTGTGAGAGCCACCCTTGCCGTTCCACTCCCAGACGACCGTCGTGCCCTGGCTGATCGCGACGACTGGCGGCCCGAACGCCCAGAAGCTGCCGTTGCCCTGTGCGCCGACGGTCACGGACACCTCGTCGGCGTCTCTCGCGTCGATGCCGGTCCCGTCGTAGTTGCTCGTATCCGAGAGATACTCCTCGGCCGCGTCGGGGACGTCGGTATAGTCGGGATACTGGGTCGAGGAATCGTCGCTGGACTCGTCACTCGAACAGCCGGCCAGTGATCCGATCGCGAGTCCGGTCGCCACCGTGCTCATGAACTGCCGTCTACGTGCCATACGTACGCTTGGGGACTACACCCCTAAAACGACAGCGAGATACGCGCCCGCTGACAACGGGGCCGATCATATTCGTGTCGCAACGAATGGGGGTAGCCCGTGTACGCCAAACGGAGAGTCGGCAACCGGGCCGGTCAAGGCGTGAACCCGTCGCGGGCGTTGCCGACGTACAGCGAGTAGATGACGACGACAAATCCGAAGGCGGTAAAGGCACTCTCGACACCGATACTGACGTCAAAGCCAAGCGACCCGAACTGATAGAGCACCCCGCCCAGGAGAGAGCCACACGCGACGAAGGTGAGTCCGACGACGAGCGTGCACAACGCGGAGGATCCGGTTCGACGGTACGCCCGGTAGGCGAGAGACGCGAGGATGCCCGTACATCCCAGCACGATCATTTTGGCGGCGGTGACGACGACGACGCTTCCTTGCATTTTCGTCCCGTATCACGAACATGTGACCGCACGGGAGATATAAGCCGTAGGGCGTTTCCACGCGGTGGGAATAACCGGCAATATAGGCCGGTAATCGCCCCCGCGAGATGCGATCCTCCCGCGAACGATTCTCGACAAACAGGGCCGACGGAAACGATCAACTGAGGTCCGATGACGGAAGGTGCGGGTGAACACCCCTGGTGGGCGCGGAGCGGACGTCAATCCGACGTGTACAGCGAGTAGACGATGATCGCGAAGCCGGCCGCAGTCAGGGCCGACTCCAGTAAGAGCGTCTGATCGATGGGCAAATCGAGGATGAGATCGCTGATCCCGGCGGCAATCGCCCCGACTGTGACCACCCCGAAGCCGAGGGCAAGCGCCCCGAGAGACTGGGCGTCGGTTCGACGGTACGCCCGGTAGGCGAGGAAGGTTATCAGGCCACCCAAAAGCAGGGTGAGCGTCTTCAGTGCCACGACGGTCAATGAGATATGTGGACTCATGTTTCTTTGCGCACCTCCGACCACAGGTTCTCTAGACGTTCGTCGGCCGTCCGGGCCCGGCGAGCGATCTGGACCTCGGTTTCGCGGTCTTCGGAGAGGCCGATGATGACTTCCTCGAAAGCGACTTCGTACGTACTGGCGTGCTGGCCGTCCGGCCGGATCTCGACTCCCTCGGTCAACAGCGACGCCTCAGTCAAGAGATCGAGCTTCCGGTAAGTCGTCGAGAGCGGGATATCACTGGCTTCGGAGATCTCGGAGGCAGTCATGGGCTCGTCCAGTTCCTCGATTATCCGCCGACACTCCGGGTCGTCGAGCGCATCGAGCACGTCCTGCAAATCTGGCGCGTCGTCGGCGGCGAACGGATCGCGGACCATTTCATTCCGACCCTCCCCGTCTACTCGGGAGATCGGGGACGCTGGTTCCGCGCGTTCGTCGAGACGGGAGCATACACAGGACTGGGCGCTTCGGGTGAATTTGTGTTTCGGTTTTCCGCGTCGGTCGCCGGTACCCGAACAGTCGAACGTGTTCGGCACGCGATTGAACGGACTGTAGTCGCGATGTTTAGGTATGCCTAATTCAGACGGCATCCTGGCGACGACGCGACGGCGATTGCTGGGCGCACTGGGAGCCGGCGGGACCGCCTCGCTTGCGGGTTGTGTCGCAGCACCCGACGCTGGTGACGTGGCCGAGGAAACGACCACGACCAAGCCGGCTCGCGAGACCGACGTCGACAGCGTGGCCGCTGATCCGACCGACATCCCCGACCCGATCGATCGTGACGAGCCGACCACCCACGAGATCACGCTCGAAGCCGAAGAAGTGACGGCCGAGATCGAGCCCGGTGTGACGTTCGACTACATGACCTTCGGCGGGCAGATCCCGGGGCCGATGGTTCGGGTCCGGCGGGGTGATACCGTCGAGTTCACGATGGAGAACCTGCCCGACAACGCCATGCCCCACAACGTCGACTTTCACGCCATCTACGGCACGGGCGGTGGCTCGGTCGCGACGACCGCCTCGCCGGGCGCGGAAAACAAGATGCGCTTTCGGGCGGAGTACCCGGGCGCGTACATCTACCACTGTGCCGTCCCGAACCTCGATTATCACATCAGCGCGGGCATGTTCGGCATGATCCTCGTCGAACCCGAGGACGGACTGCCCGAGGTAGATCACGAATTCTACGTCGGCCAACACGAAATGTACACCGACAAACCGACCGGCAAGGCGGGTCATCACGCCTTCGACATGGAATCGATGGCCGCCGAGAATCCGTCATACGTCCTGCTCAACGGCGAGAAGTACGCCTACGCCGCCGACCGCTACGGGCCCCTGGAAGTCGAGACCGGCGACACCGCGCGTGTGTACATGGTGACTGGCGGGCCGAACCTCACCTCGAACTTCCACCCGATCGGTAACGTCTGGAGTGAGGCCTGGCCCAACGGGGCGGTCGCCTCGACACCCGACGAGTTCGTCCAGACGATGGCGGTCCCGCCGGGCAGTTGCTTCGTCGGCACGATGGAGTTCCCCGTCCCCGAGCGTGTCAAACTCGTCGATCACGCCCTCTCGCGGGTCGCCCGCAAGGGACTGATGGCCGAAATCGACGTCCTCGGCGAAGAACGGCCCGAGGTCTTCGATCCCGGCTTCGACGGGACCGACCACGAGGACCCCCGCTACGAGTGAGGGGAGCAATATAGTCGAGAATCGGACACGTCAACTGAATCCGGGCAAGAAGCGGTAAGTATTGCAGGGACCGGCGGCCAAAATCCGGTCGTAGGAGGGCTCTATCAGCCAGCGGACCGGGGGTGTAGGTGTTCCCAGCAGTTGAGAATCCACAGGACTCGTTTGTAGGTTTACGGAGAAGTGGAGGTAATGACAGACGACGCGAACACCTTCGAGACGGGCACCGAGCCCCGGGGCCGACAATCACGGGAGTGGGAAGTCTTCGTTCGCGAGACCGAGGGCGAGCCACTCGAACACGTCGGCAGCGTCACCGCCGACGAGCAGGCACAGGCCCGCGAGCAGGCCACGACGCTGTTCGAAGATCCCGTCGCGATCTGGCTGTGTCCCGAGGAAGCCGTCTTCCGGTACACGGACACGGCGCTGACGCCGGGTGAGACAGCATGATCCCCGTGAGTGGGTTGCTCGGCGGCGACACGGACGCTGGGGCGACAGCGCACAGACAGCGGGGCACAACGATCGTCTGGCACGTGACCGGTGCCGCGAATCTCGATTGCTCCTACCGCCGGACCGACGCCGGGCCGGGACCCGCAGACGGCGAGTTGACCACTGCCGAGGGGCAGAACTTGATTGCCGATCTCGCCGACTACGGAGTCGAGGTCCTCCGACTTGCCGGTGGGGAACCACTCCTGCGCGACGATCTGGAAGCGCTGATCGAGTCCGCGAGCGATGCGGGCCTGGAGACGGTCCTCGAAACCAATGGAACGCTAGTGACGGAGGAGCGGGCGGCGGAACTCGAAACGGCCGGCCTCGATGCGGTTGCCGTCGCGATCGACGGCCTCCCCGAGCGCCACGACGAAATCTGGGGCCAGGAGGGAGCCTTCGACGACGCACTGGCCGGGATCGAAGCCGCCCAGGCCGCCCAGTTGCCGGTCGCCGTCAAATTCACCATCACTGACCAGAGCGCCGCCGACATGGAGGAAGTCCTCGATCTGCTGGCCCTGGAAGGAGTCGAACGCTTCGAGTTCGCCCACTTGGAGTACGACGAGGCGGACGTGATGGATTTCGAAGTCGATCACCAAGCCCAACGGCGGGCCGTCCGGCGTGTCTGTGACCTGACGCTCGATGCCCACGAGCGGGGCCACGACGTCGAGACGCTGTTGACTGGCAATTACGCCGACGCGGGCTACGTCTATCAGTACGCCCGTGAGGAACTCGGGGAGGATCAGGCGGCGGACGTCCGGGACAGACTAGAAGCGATCGGCGGCGACCAGGCCGGGGAAGCCATCGCCGACATCGACTATCAGGGCAACGTCCACCTCACGCCCGACTGGCAGCACTACTCGCTTGGCAACGTGCGCGACCGACCGTTCAGCGCCATCTGGGAGGACGAATCGAATCCGATCCTGCGGAAACTCCGCGACCGCGAGGATCACGTCCCCGATCGCTGTCCGAACTGTGATTACTACGCGATGTGCCGGGGCGGTTCGCGCCATCGTGCCCTCGCCGCAACCGGCGACCCCTGGGCACGAGACCCGCAGTGTTATCTGACCGACGAGGAAATCGGCCTCGAGGATCCGTCCGCATCCGCAGACTGAATCGAAGCCGGGATTGGGGGGCCGTTCTCTCGGGCCGAGGGCAACGAGCGAGAGTATCCCCCGTGTACTGCCGGAGACCGCGACGCTTTTGCCCCCACCGGCGCAAGTCGGTCGTGTGCTTTCGGTCGAGTTACACGCCCACTCGTCGCTGTCCTACGACGGGCGAGATGCCGTCGATGACCTACTCGAACGGGCAGCAGCGGCGGGACTCGATGCCCTGGCCGTGACCGATCACGACGAGATCGCGGCGAGTCTGCGGGCCGTCGACCGCGCCCCCGAGTACGGACTGCTCGGCATCCCCGGCATGGAAGTGACCAGCGCCGCTGGCCACGTCCTCGCACTGGGAGTCGAGCAACGAATTCCCCAAGGGCTGACGTTTGGCGAGACGCTGGACCGGATTCGACGGCTGGGCGGTATCGCCGTCGTTCCCCATCCCTTCCAGGAATCTCGGAGCGGCGTGATGGCCCACGTCTCGCGGGCTGATCTGGCTGGGGCTGACGCCATCGAAGTGTACAACTCTCGACTCCTGACCGGCCGGGCCAACCGCCAGGCTCGCACGTTCGCTCGCGAACACGGCGTCCCCGAAACGGCAGGAAGCGACGCTCACATCGCCGAAATGGTCGGCCGAGCAGTTACGCTCGTCGAGGCCGAAGAGCGATCGGTCGATGCTATTTGACGGCGATCCGCGAGGGGCGAACCCAAATCGATGGACGGCGGACACCCTGGCACATCAGCTTCCGACAGGCTGCCGGGGGGCCAAGCGCCGTATCCGCGCGCGCCTGGCATCGCTACTCGAGTAACAATGGGTTCGAACGCGGACGCCACATCGACGGGACCGCTCGTCGGTGCCGATCCCGAACCTATCAGGGCGGCGATCGAAGACGAGAATCCCCTTTCGGGCACCCGGGGGTTTGCCGGGCGGGTCGATGGCTCGCTGGTTCGTGACGTCCTCGGGCGGTATCCACTGTTTCTCGACGGGGACGGGCAAGATCGGTGGGCCTTCGATCCGACCGAGTTGGCCGATCCGACGCCACTACCGGCGGGCCAGGTCGTCGATCCGGCGGGCAATCGCCGAGAGGTGTGGTCGTTGCCGGACCCATCCCCTCGCGACGGGACGGCCGCCGTGAGAGCTGTCGGGAACGCTATCGACGACGCGCTCGCCGACGTCGACACCGACGGCCTGGCGATCGCCTTCTCGGGGGTGTCGACTCGGCGCTACTGGCGGCTCGCCTCGAGGCGCCGCTGTACGTCGCTGGCTTCCCCGATAGCCACGACGTACGAGCCGCCCGAGAGACGGCCAGACTCCTCGATCGGGAGGTGCGCGTCGTCGAACTCGACCACGACGCTCTCGTCGAGGCCGTCCCGCCGGTCGCAACCGCAACGGGCCGGACGAACGCGATGGCCGTCGAGATCGCGCTGCCGCTGTATCTGGTCGCCAAGCGGGCGGCTGCCGACGGCTTCGACCGGCTGGCAGTCGGCCAGGGGGCCGACGAACTGTTCGGCGGCTACGCTAAGGTCGCTCGCGCCCCCGAGGACCCACGTGTCGCTGCCGAGACAGTCCGTGGCGCGCGCCGCGAAGTGCTCGAATCGCTCCCCGACCAACTGACCCGGGACGTACTGGCGATCCGGGCCGGCGGTGTCGAACCGGTCGCACCGTTGCTTGCTGATGGCGTCGTCGAAGCGGGACTGGTCCTCCCGGGATCGCTGCTGGTCACCGACCGTGGCGAGCGGAAGTACGCACTCCGGCTGGCGGCCCGCAAGTGGCTCCCCGATCCGGTAGCCTTCCGGGGGAAAAAGGCCCTCCAATACGGTAGTCTCGTCGCCCGGGAACTCGATCGGGTGGCGCGACAGGCCGGGTTCAAGCGCCGAATGGACGATCACGTCACCCAGTACGTCGAGTCGCTGCTCGAATGAGTCCCATCGCAGTATTGGCCGAGCGCGATCGATCGTCGGAGTAAAGCGAGTCGTCGTGACGGTCGCCGAGCGAACGCGTGACTGGCCGATCGAAGCGAGGGAAAGAAACGAGTGAACTCGGCGGGACTGAGCGAATCCGGAGGATTCGCGAGGGTCGCCGAGGGAACGAGACGAGAAAAGTGAGTCGAGTGGACTCGGCGGGATTTGAACCCGCGGCCTTCCCCGTGCCAGGGGGATGATCTACCGCTGATCTACGAGCCCGCGTCGTCACCGAAGAGTATCCGACGGGATTTCTTAAACCCATCGAACCAGTGACCGCGACGGCGAGCCAGTGCTGGCCAGAGAAACGGCCACAATAGCTTTGCCCGTTCGCCGGGAATTATTCGGGCACAGGACCACAGCGAGCGGCCATCGACGGCTGTAGGCGGCGAAACCGACCCATGGAACGCCACCACACCCGAGCCCCGAGATCGGTGCGGCCTCGCGATCGCGGCCAGACGACACTGGATTTCGCGTTCGGGATCGGTCTCTTCGTGCTGGTACTGGCCTTCGCGTTCACCTTCGTCCCGGGAATGCTCCAGCCGTTCGAACAGGGCACCGACGCCGAGACGGTCGGGGCCAATCGCGCGGCGGACACTCTCGCGGAAGGCATGCTCGGCGACCCATCCACACCGTACGTCCTCGAGACGGCCTGTACCGTCGGCTTCTTCGATGCTGGCGTCCCGGCCGGGTGCAACTACGACGGGACGACGGCGACGGATCGGCTGGCGATCGGTCCCTTCCAAGACGTCAACGTCACGCTGGAGGGGTCGATATCGGGATCGACGTATCAGTTGCTGTGCTGGAACGGGACGGCACTGGCCGAAGTCGAGTCACCGGACTGCGGGGCCGGCGACCGGCGACTGGCGACGGGAGAACCCATTCCGGACGGCGCAGTGCCGACAGTGAGCGCCAGACGCGTCGTCTCTATCGAGGGAACGACCGCGGTTATCCGGGTGGTGGTCTGGTGATGGCCCCCCCGACAAGTCGAGAGAGCAGCCGACAGTCCACTGGCGGACGAGCCCAGGCACACACGCTCGAAGGGATTATCGCGGGCTTGCTCGTGCTATCGAGTATCGCCTTTGCCCTGCAGGTGACGGCCGTGACGCCACTGTCAGCGAGTACGTCGAGTCAGCACATCCAAAACCAGCAACGAGCGGCGGCGACCGGCGTGCTTGCCTCGGCGGCAGAGAGTGGCACGCTCGAAAGCGCCGTCCTCTACTGGAACGAGAGCGGGCCGTCGTTCCACGAGGCGGGGCCACGCGGCCGCTACGCCTCGGCCCCGCCAAACGAATTCGGTGCGTTGCTCGCAGAGACGTTCGACCGCCGCGGAATCGCGTACAACGTCCGGATTAGCTACGCTATCCCAGGGGGCGAACGGCGACGGATTCAGATGGTCTATCAGGGCGCCCCAAGCGACAGTGCCGTCCGGGCGAGTCGGCTGGTGACGCTGACCGACGCGGCCGTTCTCAGAGCGGCCGACGAGACACCGACAGGTACGAACGTCTCAGCGACGGACTCGTTTTACGCGCCGGACGCGAGTGCGAGCGGGCTGTACAACGTGGTCCGCGTGGAGGTGGTCGTGTGGCGCATCTGAGCGGAGACGGGCAGCGACGAGAGGGTCGCGGACAGATCATCCTGTTGATCGGGTTCACGCTGGCGGTAACGTTCGTTGCGCTGGCGTTGATTCTCAATTCGGCGATCTACGCAGAGAACCTCGCAACCCGGAGTGACACAGCAGCCGGTGGTGGGCCGATCGAGGTCCGCAACGAAGCAGAAAGCGGGGTAGCGTCGCTACTCGCATACGTCACTGCGCACAACAACACCGACCAAAGCGCCATCACAGACAACCTGACGACAGCTATCGACGAGTACAGTACACTCGCCGGCCGGCAAGGGGCCGTCGACGGCCGATTGTCGAACGTCGCCGTCGAGTCGGTCACACTTGGCAGCCGGCTCGTCCAACCCGACTCAGGGCGCAATCTGACGAATCGAAACGGGACGGCAAACTGGACACTGGCCAGGGGCATCAAAGCGCGCTCGCTCGTCTTCGAAGTCAGTGACAACCGGACGACGAGCGACTCGTGTTCCCCAGGTGGCGAGTGCTTCGAACTCACCGCCACGTCCGGGGGCGACGTCTGGCGGATGGCCGTCTACGAGAACGCGACCGACGTGGTTGTCGAGATCGAAGGAGCTGGCGGCGCGACGACCACGTACAGTCCGCCCGAGGACTCACCGCCGGTCCGGATCGATCTCGGTGCGGGAACGGTCAACGGACACGACGTCCCGGCCCTACAGGCGAACGTGCCCGCCCCGCCCTACGAGCTTGGGATCGTCCACGGCGACCTGGCCACTGGGTCGTTCGAAGTGATCGTCGACGACGAGACGATCGCGGCCAGTCCCGATCCGGACCGGTATTTCGAACCGGGCTCGTCGGGGTCTCCCCGGGTGACCCATGCCGCCTACGCAACGGCGATCCGGCTCACTCAACGGAGTGAGCGCATCGTCTACAACGGAACCGTCCGGGTCGCCCCGGGTGAGTGGCCGTGATCGACTGGGACGTCTCGACGCGTGGGAGTGAGCGGGCCGTATCGACGACCGTCTCGTACGTGCTCACACTCGGGATTGGCACGCTGCTGGCGACTGGGCTCATCTTCGCGGGCGGGCAATTCGTCTCCGAGCAGCGCGAGCAGGCAATTGAAACGGAGATGCAGATCGTCGGCGAGCACCTAGCCAGTGACATCGAACAACTCGATCGGGTCGTCAGTGCCGACCCGACGGGGATCGACACAGGAAAAATCAACCGCCGAATGCCGACAACAATCGCTGGGGAATCATATATCGTCGAACTCCGGAGCGGTACAAATGCGTCCCTGCAACTCCGGACGGAGAGCCCGGACGTCTCGGTGACGATCCCCGTCCAGAAGACGACGGCGGTCAGCCCGAGTGTCACAACCGGCGGCACAGTCGTGATTCGGTACGACGCCGTAGAAGGCAAGATCGAGGTAGACGATGCCTAAGGGTCGACTGGACGAACGCGGGCTGAGCGATGTGATCGGCTTCGTCCTCGTGTTCGCACTGATCATGGCGAGCGTCGTCTTCGTCTCGACGAGCGGGCTCACAGCACTCGCGGATATCCGGACGAACGAACAGCTCGACAACGCCGAGCGAGCGTTCGACGTGATCGCCGAGAATCTGATGGACGTCTACGCGGGCGGTGCCCCGAGCCGCGCGACCGAAGTCGATCTCGCATCAGGCAGTCTCTCGCTTGGGACACCGATCACGATGAACGTCACGAACGGGTCTGCGACGCTGGTCGAACAGCAGATCACGCCGATCATCTTCCGGGGGGAAGGCGACGCACAGATCGTCTATGCGGGCGGGGCCGTCTTTCGGACGCGAGATACCGGGGGTGTCGTCGTACGTGAACCACCGATGGTCGTCTCGTCCGACGGCGTCCACGTGACCGTCGTCGGCACCCGGGCTCGAAACGAGAACACCGTCAGCGGCGGCACCGTCCGACTACGGAGCGAACAGTCCTCGGAGTTTCTGGCAGTCTACGACACCGAGGATACCCTCTGGGTCAACGTCACGTCACCGCGCGCCGAGCAGTGGAAAGCCGCCCTCGAAGGCCCGGCCGTCACGTGTGTCTCCGGTGGCGCGACGCCGAGCGACGTTACCGCGTGTGAGTTGACTGGCGGGACAGCAACGTCGGTCGCGGTGTCAGTCGTTCGGATCGACGTCTCTATTTCGACATGAAACGGCGCCCTTCCCGGGGGAACGTCAATCGAGTTCGATGTCGATCTCGTTTTCAGTGATGTGCAGATACGTGAGATACTCCGCAGACGTCGTGGACCCAAACGAGAGCGTTCCCGTCGAAGTACTCTCGTCGACGCGACTGGACCCGCCGGGACCGTCTGTCACCGTGAGGTCGTACTGCGGACCCAGCAGTCCCATGTAATGGGTGACGAGGAAGCCAAGCTTGGCCGTCTCACCCACGTCACGCTGGCCGGGATCGACGCCGTGGACGTCGAGGGTCTTCGTCGGGCCGGTGATCGACTCACTGGTGATCTGTGACCCGAAGTACCACTTGTTCGAACTGCCACTGACGCCCGGCATGGCCTCGATATCGTCGTACGTCATGGTAACGTCGCCGAGCAGATCGACTGTCAGCTCGCCGCTGGGACACGACACGGAAACATCGGCATTGGTGTTTGGGTCGATCGTCTCGTTGCGCCACTCCTCGTGGATGTAGTCGCTGCCGGTGTCGTTGAAGTAATAGACGCTGAGTCGGAGCTCGCCGTCGAAGGAGCCACTCTTGCACTTGCCGGGATTCGAGGACTGAAAGTGCGCTTCGAACCCCTCGTCGCCTTCGTCTGCGTACAACGACCAGTGCATGTTACCGTAGTGGCCGTCCGGATTGAGTGTGAGTTCGAAGTCGGTCACCGGATGCGTCGACGCGATCCCCTGGACGGAGAGAGAATTGCCGTCCAGTGGCATCGCGAAGTCACCGACGCTGCCGCCGACGGTCTCTAGGGTGAGTTGCACCGACTGGTTGTTCTTGTAGATCTCGATATCGCCGTCAGTTCGCTGGTTGAAGTACCGAGCCCACCCCAGGTAGTAGCGACTTTCGACAGTGATACGGACGGTCCCGTTGCGGATCGGATTGTCGTAGGGCAACTCGTTGCCCGCGGCGTTGGGATCGTACGGGGCACCGATCTCACTGGACCCATCCGGCGTCCCAGAGCTGTTTGGGAAGACGTTCCGGGCACGCTCTCCTGGCCGGACGACCGCCCGTGGACCGCCGGACGCGGCATCGATATCCGTGTTTGCGAGGCGAACGATCGGCAGGGCCAACGTCGCCGACCGGTAGTGAAATTCCGGCGGCGAGAGTAACAAACTGCCGCCGTTTGCCCCGCGTCGCCAGACGCCACCACCCTGATAGGCGATTTCCGTCTCGCCCGACATGAAGACGAGCGCACCCAGGGATTCGTTGTACATCGTCTCCGTCCGCTTCTCTTTGCTGTAATTGTAGTGGGTGACTGTGATTCGGCCGGCGTCCGGTCGGACCTCGTAGGAGCCTGCCCCGGTGCCAAAAGTCACCGACTGGGTATCGGCGTCACCGAGTCCAACCAGTGCCGCCCGCGAGTCAAACAGGGTCATCGAGTTGATCGCCCGCTCGGTGCCGACCTGTTTCTGGGTGTCGTTCAATGCCGTCGTGCCGACGACGCCCAGAATCGCGACGCCACTGACGATCAGCCCGAGCAACAACACTGTCCCGAGTGCCTCCGACTGAGCGCGCTCACCGGACCCGGGATCGATCATCACCGAGAATTCGTGATCAGCGGGGATAAGTCGACTGGCCGTTGCCGGTACGGTCGATTCACAACGAGCACGTGACCGAACGATACAATCACGAAGTAGAAACCGTTTAGTGGCCAAGCGAAAACAGTTCGGTGGGAACACACGACCGCAAATCTGACTCGTCGCGCGGGCGTCGATGACGCCTCAGGCCTCTTTCGCCGTGCGCGACTCGGGATTGCGGACGTGTCCGGCAGTTCGGGGTCCGAATGGACCTGCGAGCGGCCACACGTAGCGGTCTGTGTCGTTCCAATCTCAGACCATGGCACGAATGCACACACGCCGTCGTGGCTCGTCCGATTCGGACAAGCCCGCGGCAGACGATCCGCCGGAGTGGAGTGACGTGGACAGCGAGGCAATCGAACAGCGCGTCGTCGAACTCGCAGAACAGGGCCACGAGCCCAGCGAGATCGGCATCAAACTTCGAGACGAAGGCGTCCAGGGGACCCCGATCCCGGACGTCTCGCTGGCCACTGGCAAGAAGGTGACCGAGATTCTCGACGACCACGACGCCGCGCCCGAGCTTCCGGAAGACCTCCGGAACCTGATGGCGCGGGCCATTCGCCTCCGTGAACACATGGAGGACAACCCCGTCGACCACCAGAACAAGCGCGCCTTACAGAACACCGAGTCGAAGATCCGTCGCCTGGTCGATTACTACCGTGGCGACGAACTCGACGCGGACTTTACCTACAGCTACGACGTCGCCGTCGAGCTCCTCGAATAGATGGCCACGACCGGTCGCCAGTCGCCAGACGCCGACGCCCTCGCTTCGAGCCTCCGGGACGCCGGTTTCGTCCGGCTGGCCCCGGCAGCGACGGGTGACGGCATCGGGGCTGCTGGCGTCCTCGCGAAGACCCTCGATGCGATCGACATCCCGTTTCAGATCAGCGTCGTGACCGACGCTGCACCGACGCGGGCCACCGAAGCCGACCTCGTGGTCGCACTCGATCGAGCCAGTCCCGACGCCGACGCGACCATCGGCGAGCACCGAGCGGCGAGTGCGGCGGCGTTCGACGTCGCCCGGACACTCGCTTGCGAGCACGCCGATCCGGCACTGGCCGCCGCCGGGACCGTCGCTGCTGGCGCAGAACCAACAGGGACCCTCACGGAGGCACTCATCGAGGCGGGTATCGAACGCCGACCTGGCGTCGCTGTCCCGACCGACGACCTCGCGGACGGACTCGCTCACTCGACGCTCGTCCACGCCCCGTTCTCGGGCGATCCCGACGCCGTTCGGGACGTCTTAGAGACGGCGACCCGACCCGACGACGAGGAGACACGCCGTCAGGTCGCCTCGCGAGTCGCCCTCGAAACGATCGGTGCCGAGGGGGCGACAGCGCGAGCGGCGACCGCCGTCGAAGGCGTCTTGCGCCCACACGCAGGCGGCCCGTTCGGGACCGTCGGAGGCTACGGAGACGTCCTCAGGGCGACAGCGCGGGAAGACCCAGGCACGGCCGTCGCACTCGCGCTCGGCCACGACGTGCAAGCGGCCGCTCTGGAGGCCTGGCGAAGACACGCCAGTGCTGCACACGAGACGCTCCATGCGGCAACGGTCCGGCGTCACGCCGGCCTCGTCGTAGTTGGGGCCGACGGGCCGATCAGGACCGTCGCTCGCTTGCTGGGGGCATTCCGCTCACCCGAGGCACTCACGCTCGTCCACGATGGCGACCGCATTGGGCTCGCGGCCGCCCGAAAGCGAGACGCCACAGCCGTCCTCGAATCAGCCACGGCATCGTTCGATCTCTCGGGACAGGTCACTGGTGACGCCGACCTGGCGACCCAGCCGTACCCAGGCGACATCGATGCACTGGTCACCGCGATCCGCGAGGTGATCCGCGATGAGTGAGCGCCGGGCGACCATTACGACGAGCCACGCGGACGCCGAAACGGCGACCCGTCTCGCGCGGGCACTGCGACCGGACAACACCGAGGAGATGGCGACGACGATCGACGAGGCGACCGTCGAGACGACGATCGAGCGAGCCACGACGGGTGGCCTCGCCGCGACCGTCGACGACTACGTGGTGAACCTCTCGGTCGCCGCCGATCTCACCACAGACAGACACACCGACACCCATGAGTGAACGCTCAGTCTCACGACAACGACAGGAAAAGCAGTGGTACACCGTCCTCGCCCCGGAGGAGTTCGACCGGGCCGAGATCGGTGAGACACTGGCAGACGAACAGGAGAAGGCGATCGACCGGACCATCGAGACGACCCTCGGTGACCTCCGGAACGACGCCGGCGAGAACAACACCAAGCTGACCTTCCGTATCCGCGAACTCGGCAGCGACACGGCCTACACGGAGTTCATCAGGCACGAACTCACGCGGGACTACCTGCGCAGTCTCGTCCGCCGTGGCTCCTCGAAGGTCGAGGCCTACGTGACGGTGCTGACGACCGACGACTACCGCGTCCAGATTCAGCCCGTCGCCCTGACGACCAAGAAGGCCGACGCCAGCCAGGAGCAGGCCATCCGCGAGCAGATGGTCGACATGATCGAAGACGCCGCCGAAGAACGCACCTTCGAGGACCTCGTCGACAGCGTCGTCGAGGGACGCCTCTCGAGTGCGATCTACAACGAAGCGACGACGATCTACCCGCTGCGCCGCGTCGAGATCCAGAAAGCGACCTTGGAGGCCCGCCCCGAAGAGGTCGCCGAAGAAGAGGAGACCAGCGTCGAAGTCGACGAGTAGACCACTGGTTTCGCTTTTGACTCCGTGTCATCGAAGCATTCATAGCTGATTAGCTGCGGTGTAATCCCCAGGGATAGGGACAAGGACGAGAGTGGGACTGATACTGTCTACTGCGTGAACAGGGAGTTCTCCGGCCCCTATGTTATCGGGTCCATAGGTTTATTCCTATGGACCTAATACCATAGGGTAACGGATGGCGTCCGACACGACCATCGAGGACTGGCAGGATGTCGAAAACGGCTACGTCGTCGACGTGACCATCCGTCAAACGGAGATCGAGACGTATCCGAGTGGATGAGACTACAGCCTTCACCTCGGGGAAGTCGGCGGCGACACCATCCTCCGGTATGACAACGCCCACGAACGGACGAAAGGTCACGAGCGGCATACCCGGGACGGCGTCGAAACTATCCAGTTCCCCGGGATGTTGACGCTCTACGACCGCTTCAAGCGGGTAGTTGAAGAGATGACCCCCGTCTCATGGGGTTGGTCGGAGTAGGACGCCGCCAGGAGGATACACCATGCCCACGCTCAAAGTCACCGTCGGCGAACGCGACCGCCTCGATCAGCACACGCGTAGCCGCATCAAGGCTGCCCAAGAGGGTGAAGACCTCGACGACGCCCAGCCGGTGCTCAATTTCGGCTCGTACGCTGAACTCGGTCGCCTCCTCAGTCCGAAAAACCTGGAACTGCTTGAAACGATCTCCGAACACGACCCCGAAAGTATCAGCGAAACCGCCGAACTGGTGGACCGAGACTACAAACAGGTCCATCGGAACCTCTCCGAACTCGAAGACATCGGTGTGATCGAGTTCGACGGCGGTGGAGCAGGGCAGGCGAAGCAGCCACTGCTGGCCTACGACGGGCTCGAAATCGACATTCCCTTTGCGGGATCGAGTGCCAACGTCGACGCAGCCGCGCCGTGATCTAACCCTACGCAGGGAGTCATAGAAGCGTTCACAGCTGGTTTGCTGCGGTGCAACTCAGAGAGGAATGTCGAATTATATGATTACAGAAGGTAGTGCAAGATAGAGAGGGTGAAGTCAGCACGCCTACGATGTTTGTTTCGCGCCAATAGTGATGAATCAGCCGCTCACTACATCTGCAAACTGATCAACGTTCAACCGGTACAGTAAACCGGGGGAGAATCACCCGTCTGTAAAAGACAAAATAAGTGATCGTGGCCAAAACATACAGCCCACTGGTTAGCAAGGGTGGCCAGTTCAGAACAAAAATCAAAAATGCAATCCAGAACCCGCCTAACACAACCGCACCCAACGAAATTACGTGCAACCCCTCCTTAGACTGAACCTGCAGGTCGCTACCAGTCGTCAGCCGAAATCCGGTCATCCCGACAGTGAGTGACGCCCAAGTCAGGAATGGGAGGCCAATTGCGGTCCAGACAGTTGCCGGCAACTGGTCAGATTCGCTTATGAGTAGTGCCCATCCGAACAGACCAAACGCCGCCCATGCAATACTCCGCCACAACTCCTCACGGATGATCAAGCGAACTCGTGGATGCTGAAGGAACTCTCGGAGCGGGTTGGCTGTCTCGGTCGATTCGTCCTTCAGTGCGTGTTTTCCTTCGGGTGAGAGTGGCCACGCTGACTCCGGGTGATTGATATAATACACGGTCGAGTCAGCCACTGTTTCCGTTGCCACAATCTCACGATCTTCCAGTTCCTCCAACCGGTTGCGGACAGTTACCTTCGAGACGTCGGGTTTGATCCGCTGTTGAATCTGCTGTAGTGAAAAGAACGGTCGATTGGCTTGGTGCATCGTCTCGATGACGTGCCGTTCTGTGAGCTTCGTATTCACCCTCCTGTCTTCCGGCAGTTTCTCAGAGATCCACGGAGGGAGTGACATTTATTTTTACAACTCGTTGGAAAAGTATCGGTGTTTCGGATTATGACTTTTTGCAGGTTTTCCAGCAGGATATACCTGTAATAAACCGGACGAACCAACCTGTCTGTGAGCAGGCACTACGACCATCTGCGACGACCTACATCGAACTCCACAATCCCGAAAAACCAGAGCAGCAGTACCAACACTGCAATCAGTAGCAGGGCCCATAGCACGTCACGATTCGGAAGCTGTGACCGCCAATCCATAGTGACCATGTTTCTTCCCACAGCATAATATACGAATGAGCGGTTCTCCGAGCGAGAAACAGGTCGCCGGGGCTGACCACAGCCGCCGCTCCCGGTATTCGGAGACGAGTTCATCAACGTCCATTGAGCCCACTTCCGGCAAATGTACGAAATACGCACGCATACTGAGCAGACCATTCAACCAGTTCTACGGTGAAAACAAGCCCTTGTGAATAGTCCTATGACACCCTCGGATTATACAAAGACTAGTTAGCGAGTGATTTGCCGCTCCAGCCTTTGCGGACGCAAAGTCCGTTTTGCAGCTGGAAAAATCTCGTATCCGGACACAAAATTCTCAACGGTGCCTTATCAGTAGAAATCCTTGTTTGACCTGTAGATATGAAACCACAGCTACGCCGTATCATACGAGAGGAATTGTGGCGAAGTATCGCATGGATCGGCCTCGGACTTGTTGGATGGGCACTCGTGATCTCAGAGGCAGCGTGGTTAGACGCGACGGCTCTGACGGTCTTCGGGTTGCCCGTTCTCACGTGGGCTGGCCTTACTATTGGGATGGTCGGGTTGCGAGTCATCACGGAAAGTGACTTGCAAGTAGGAACGAAGGCGGGCCTGAATATTGTCTTGCTGGAGGGAATCATCATTACTGGAGCCTTCGTCGTGTATCTGGTTGCCGTTGCAGGTTGGTCACCACTCCCTACAGTCGGCGGCTACCTCGCTATCACTGGACTGTACGCACTCTACTACTGGCAGTTCGTCCTTCCCTCTGTTGAGGCCCGCAAAGCGGGGTAACTGTCACCGCGGTTGATCGACCATCGACTGTCTGTCTCTCCGAGTTCAGCTGCTACGAATAGACAGATCTGTGCAAGATACGCGCCCTGTATCTTGCACGGGACTCTTGCCAAGACTTGGATAGACAAAGCCTGCAAAGCGTTCTATGACACGCGCTTTCGACGGAAACAACTGAACAAACAGCGAAGAGTTCACCGACCGGGGAAAACCATAAGTCATTATCGAGATAATCATTATCCAGATAATGACCTTCTACGACCGGGCTGAGGAACTCGAGGCGGTACGATCCGCGTTCGAGTCGCCGGGGCACGACTACTACGTCGTCTACGGTCGTCGTCGGGTCGGCAAGACGGCACTGCTCAAGGAGTTCTGTGCCGACCGACCGCACATCTACTATCTCGCCGCCGAGGAGGCACAGCAACGCCAGCGGGAGAAGTTCGTCGAACGGATCGCCGAGCGGTTCGACGAACGCGTACCGCGGACGGAGACCTGGCCGGAGGCACTCGAGTATCTCGGCGAGAAGATCCACGAGGAGTCGATCGTGGTCGTCATCGACGAGTTCCCGTACCTCGTCGCGGAAAACGACTCGCTGCCATCCTACGTGCAGGGGTTCGTCGACGAACAGCTCCAACACACCGAGTCCATGCTCGTCCTCTGTGGATCGAGCGTCGGGACGATGGAATCCGAAGTGCTGGGCCACGAAAGTCCGCTCTATGGGCGACGAACGGGGCAGATCGACTTGCAGCCGTTCTCGTTCGCCCAGGCCCGAGACGTGATCGACTACGAGTTTCGGGACGCAGTACGATCGTTTGCGGTCACCGGCGGGACGCCGATGTACCTCACGCTGTTCGACTACGCCCGGTCGCTCGCCGAGAACGTCCGCGAACACGTCCTCACCCCGACGGCGGTGCTCTATGACGAGCCGCGGTTCCTCCTCCAGAGCGAGTTACGGACGCCGGCCCGATATCTGAGTATCCTCGAGGCGATCGCAACGGGCCATACAACGCCGAACGAAATCTCGGGGGAGACAGGTATCGACTCCGGACCGCTCTCGAAGTACCTCCAGACGTTGCGACGCCTCCGCCTCGTCGAGCGGGAGGTTCCGGTCACGGCGTCGAGAAAACAGTCCAAACGATCCCGTTATCGCGTGGCGGACGAATTCCTACGGTTCTGGTTCCGGTTCGTCGAACCGCGCCGGTCCAGTATCGAAGAAGCGCCGGAGATCGTCTACGAGGGAACGATCGAGCCGAACCTGCCGGATCACGTCGCGAGCGTGTTCGAGGACATCTGTCGGGAAGCGCTCTGGCAAGCGATCCGGCAAGAGCGGCTGGGTCCCTATGCCGAAATCGGTCGGTGGTGGTACGGTGAGGACGAGATCGATCTGGTCGGCCTCGCCCCAGAGGACGACCGGATACTTCTGGGTGAATGCAAGTGGACGACCGAGCCGGTAGGTTCCGGACTCGCCGAGGCACTTCGGGAAAAAGCGGATCGTGTGCGCTGGGGGCCGGAAACACGGGACGAACAGTTCGCTCTCTTCTCGAAATCCGGATTCGAGCCTGGACTCGAAACGGAACTCGGTGACGACTGGTCCCTGTTCGACGCAAACGATTTTGACGAGCTGCTGTCGACAAGCTGATTTCCCCCGTCCTTACACAGAAAGATCCACAGGAATGAGTGTGGGCTGGAACAGGTAGCCCATCCGTTTGGCCGCGTCGAGATCCAGAAAGCGACCTTGGAGGCCCGCCCCGAAGAGGTCGCCGAAGAAGAGGAGACCAGCGTCGAAGTCGACGAGTAGACCACTGGTTTCGCTTTTCGGTGACGTGTCATAGACCCACGCACAGCCGAGTTGCTGTGGTCCAGGCCAGGATACCATCGAGACAGGGCTGCGTGCCGAAGAGAGTGCAAGGGACCGCGTACCGAATCCGCATGGACAAACCAAGACGGCAGGTGACGACGAACAGAGAGTCTCCGCCCCGCAGAAGGCGTCGGTAACGAACCCGGTGTCAGTCGAGACGAAGACAGCGCCGGATCGAGCAAGAGCCAGCACGGATCACCCGCGATACATCGGTATACCCGTCCAGATCAGTACTGCCCAGCAGCCTGCATCCGCGGTCCTCAACGGTGGCGGGAGGGACGGTGGCTGCATTTCCGAAACAGGCCATTCACACGTTTGAAAATGGCGGGCATATTCTTTTCTGCGTCTACTGCGTAGCCAAGGTCGATTCATGCCGTCACCGTGGGCCGATCCCGCTGGCTTGGTGTATCTCGGTCTGTTCGGGCTCAGCGGAGTCGGCTGTCTGCTCCTCGTTCCCCGTGCCAGAACGTTCGACGATCCGGAGGTACGGCGCGGGATGGTGTGGTTGCTGGCGACAACGGGGGCGTGGGGGTATTCAAAACGGTGTTTTTCCTGGCCCCGGATCCGTTCCGGGAACCGGCCTACACAGTCGGTCTCATCTGTGGGTTCGGGACCGTCTGGGCCTGGTTGTACTTCTGTTCGGCCTACACCGGGCGAACGCTCCATCGAAACCCCACACTGCGGCGCCTCGGCCTCGGTGTCTTTCTCACTGTAGCGGTACTCAAACTCACGAACCCGCTCCACGACATGTACTTCACGACTCGGGAGGTGACGACACCGTTTCGATATCTGGCGATCGATCACGGGCTGCTCCACTGGGGGGCAACCGGACTATCGTACGTACTCGCGGCTGTGGGGTTGTTCATGATGCTTGAGCTGTACGTCCAGTCGGGCTACGACACCCGCCCACTCGGGGTGCTGACGGGGATGCTCGCCGTGCCAATCGTCGTCGACGTTGCCGCGACGGTGACACCACAGCTGATAGACGTGATTTACGCTCCGATCGGCGTCGCAATCTTTGCGGTCGGAACGATGTTCGTCTTTGGGCCGCGCTTTTTGGCGGTTCGAAGTACCGTCCAGAGTGGCGTCCCGTCGATATTTCTGGACAGGGATGGCCGAATACGGGATTACGCTCCCGAAGCGACGAGCGCGTTCCCGGCACTTGCGGGTGGGGCCGGTGACCGCCTCGCGGACGTGCTCCCGGAAGTGGCAACAGCGATCGACACTGACGACCGGATCGTTAGCGACGAACGCGGTGAACAGACCCAGTACTATCTGGTCTCCACGAACGACATGGGAGTCGGGGAGTCAAAAGCGCAGGTGGTGACACTCACGAACGTGACCGGTATCGAGCGAAAGCGTCGAAAGCTGAACCAGCGCGAACAGGAGCTTGCCGAGCAAAACGAGCTCTACCGGGCCGTCATCGCCGCGAGTTTCGCCTTCGTCTTCCAGATCGACGTCGACGAGCAAGCGTTCACGTTCGTGTCTCCGTCTGTCGAGAAGTTTCTGGATTACAGTGCCGAGGAAATCGATGGCGAGCCGATCGATATCGTCATGCCCGACGACCAGACGAGGGACTTGGCCCGGGAGTATCTCGACCAGGTGGCGGGCGGCGAGAAAATCCAGGTGCGGGATTTCCCGTTGGCGAACTGCGAGGGGCAAACGGTGTACGCGGACATCCGCGTGGTACCGATATACGAGCCAAGCGCCGGAGACGAACCCAAAACGGCCGACGATATCGTCGGGGCACAGGCGATGGTTTGGGACGCGACCGAGCGGCGACGACGGGAGGGACTGATCAGCGTGATCAACCGCGTACTGCGCCACAACGTCAGAAACAAGCTCAGTGTGATCAACGGGTACGCGGAGTACCTGGCGGATGACCTCGATGGTGATGGGGCATCGAAAGCCACCCGGATCGTCGAGACCGCCGACAGGCTACTCGATCTCACCGAATCGGCCCGCGAGATCGAAGCCAACCGGGAGCAGTCACCGGAACTGGAACCCGTCGACGTCGTCCCGATCGTCGAGGAGGGCGTTCGGAAACTCCGGGAGCAGTATCCTGAGGCGTCGGTAACACTCGATAGCCCCGAGACGGCCGTCGCGGAGTCGCTACCACGCGTGCGGACGGCCCTGTGGGAACTCCTCGACAACGCCGCAAAGCACGGCGGCGACACCCCGTCTGTCGAGATCGGGGTGACAGAGACAGACGACCGGATTGTGCTCACCATCGCAGACGACGGACCGGGGATCCCGGAGAGTGAACGGGAGGTGCTGTCGAACGGGGTGGAGGAATCGCTCGTTCACGGCCAGGGCCTGGGGTTGTGGTTGGCCTACTGGCTCGTCAGGAACCTCGACGGCGAAATCGAGATTCCGGAGTACGAACGGGGGACGACGGTCGAGATTCGGCTTCCGGTGTCTGCGACAACGTGACTGTTCGAAACACGACGGCCGGATCACCACGCCAAAGCAGGTTTCGGCGTCGGAAAGTGAGACCGCAAACAGCAATACTCGGGCGGGGAGCAGACACCGTGAGTGAACGGACTGTCCGGTTCGTAGACACGCTGTCGGCTACGGGACCGGACGGACGGCGAATCGGCCGCCGAGCGGGAAAAGAGACGGGCCGCCCCAGCAGCTACTCGCCGGACAGTGACAGTCCGTGACAGTCTCGTAGGAGTGTGCGCGCTCAGCTATACCGGGTCGCGACCCAGTCGATAATCACGCCGTAGGCTAGTCCGGCGAAGAAACTCGGCCAGTCACGGAACTCGCTCGTGAACGTGATCGCCGCGGTCACGGCAAGTCCCAAAACGAGCCCCCGAACGAACACGTTGTACTTCGAATCGACGAATTCGAGCCCACCCGCCAGCCCGATCACGAGCCCCATGACGACGCGATTGTACCACATCGAGAAGAGGAACAACTCGTTGCCGTCGAATCCGATCCGAAGTCCGACCCCGAAGATACAGAAAACTCCCAGAAACGCCCCCATGAGGAGTCCGATGCTGAGCCGTCTGTTCATGGGCTGTCGTTGGGTGGATCGCGAATAAGCATTTGCCTCGGTGCCGGCTCTGGACTGGAAAATCGCCGTCGATGTCGACTCGATGGGTCGGCGTGACACGAAAACGTTCAGAGTCGCCGTCGCACCTCGTCAAGGACGGTCGGTGGCAGGTCGAGTGTCGCCAGGAGATCACGCTGCTGGCCCTCGCTACCGTAGCCGGCGGCAAAGCCGTTGAGGCGGGCGGCCACCGTCGAGGCAGTGAATGCATCACCGTACAGCTCTTCGAGTTCGTCGGCGACCACGGGAAGCGTCCGTAGTTCGTACTTTTGGTGATAGTCTTCGGCAGGGGAGAACTGTTGGAGTGACTCCACCGCGGTCTCGACGGACTGCCCGGTTCGATCCGCGAGCGCATCACGAGAGCGCTCGGCGACTGCTCGCTGTCTCTCGTCGTGAGCGAGGATCACACCACGGTACTGGCGCTTCTGGGAACGCGTCCAGTCGTGATTTGCCCAGACAACGTCCAGCAGTTCGGCGTAGGTCCAGCGGTCGGGATCGTATTCGATTTGGACGACTTCGGTGTGATCGCCAAGGGCGTAATAGGTCGGTTCGGACGTGGTTCCTCCGGCGTAGCCTACGCGCGTCCGGACAACGCCCGGCTTGGCGCCGAACAAGGCATCAGGCCCCCAGAAACAGCCCATACCGAACGTCGCCGTCTCGGTTTCGGCAGGCCCCAACGCTTCGACGTCGCGAGCCAGCGTCGTCGGCTGGGTGGTTGGCAGCGCGATCCGGGACATACCAGTTTCAGGAGACAGTATGATATGGGTTTGTCGCCGTTTCGGGCCGGTCGTCGTGGCATTTCGCCTCTAGATGTGGAGACGAAGCCACTCAGGCCGTTGTGAACGCGCGGATCGTATCGGGCTTGCCGGGTTTGCTGAGCAGTTGTTCGAGCCCCAGATCGGTGAAGACCCGACCCCAGTTGCGCCGATACATCGGGAACTCGCCCTTGACAGACGTGATCGTCTCGTCTGTCTTGCCCCCATCCGGGTCGGGACCTTCGTTTTCGACGGTCACGAGGAGGGATCCACTGATGCGGGCAAGCTCGTCGAACACCCACGCGTCGTCTGGGTGGACATGCTGGAGTGTTTCGACCGAGTAAACGACGTCGAAGGCGTCGTCCGGGAACTCGGGGACGAGATCCTCGATCGCACCCGTGTGGAACGTCCCCGTCTCGGCGACAGCTGGAAAGGCATCAGCCATCACGTCGAAGGCGTCGTCGTTGATGTCGATACCGGTGAGGTCGTCGAACCCGTTTTCCCGCAGGTGTGCCAGATGTCGCCCGGAGCTACAGCCGAGTTCGAGGATGGACGCGTCCGTGCTACTGTAGTGCTCAAGGAGCGTCACGAGGCTGTTGCTCACCTTGTTTGGCCCGAGATCCGCATAATACGCCGGCGAGAACTCACCCGTCCGCTCGGCCCACCCACGGCGATTCCTCGACGGGTCCATACACCCATCACGGGAGCCTGACGCTAAATTCCGTCGCCTACGTCGTGGTTGCGGTTGCAATACCGGCCCGAAAGATGCTTGCAAACAGCACGAACGCACCCGCTCCGATCGCCCCGCCGACGAGAAAGACCCCATCGACGCCAACCGTATAGACGACACCAAACAGTAGCGGCCCAACGGTCTGTCCCAACCGGAGGGCCATATTGTACAGACTCATCGTCGCGCCCCGGAACTGTGCCGGGGCGAGCTTCGTCATGAAGACCTGTACGGTCGGGACGACGAGACCGTGACCCACCCCGAACAGCGCCAGTGGGAGCAACAGCAACACCGGCGACCCGGCAAACGGAATCAGCGCGAGCCCACCGCCATAGCCCAGAAAACCGACGGTAAAGAGCGTTCGCTCGGAGTAGCGCTCGATTAGCCGTCCCGTTTGGGAACTGATCAGGGCGATACAGAGTGACATAGCCGAGAGCAGTCCCCCAATGATTGCCGACGACGAGCCGAATCGTCCTGCGACGAGCACTGGAATGTACGTGATAATTCCCCCATACAGGAGGACGAACGCCAGGAATGCCGCCAGCGAGCCGGCGATCGTTTCGCCTGCCGTCGCAATCGAGAGAAGCTGTTTCAGGTACTCGCGGATCCCGACTGCTCCCGCCGATGCGGGCTCGGACAGCCCGAAGAGTGCCCAGACGGCGATCGGAAATGCGATGGCGTACAGGCCAAAGGGCGCGTACCAGCCGATCGTTCCGAGGAGCCCGCCGATGATCGGGTAGGCGGCTGTCGCGATGCTCAACACACTCGCGTTGAGCCCCATCGCAGCCCCACGCTCGGCCCCGTCGTAATAATCGCCGATCAGCGTCGTCGAGAGGGTAACGAGGCCGGCACCGCCGATTCCCTGGAGGACGCGGAGTGCCAACAGCGTCTGAAACGTCGGCGCGGCCGCCTGAGCGACGCCTGCAACGCTGAACAACAGCAACAACGGCACCAAGACCCCTTTCCGGGTGTAGCGGTCAGCGAGCACGCCAATGAGGACCGAGACCACCACACCGGGGAACGTATAGGCCGTGACGATGAGGCCGATCTGCTGGTCTGTAATCTCGAAGTGTTCGATCATCGATGGGAAGACCGGCGAAATGAGGCTCACGCCCATCACGCCCATCAATGTGACACCGAAGATGATCTGCAGGCGACGTTGCGTATACAGACCGCTCATTACTTCGGGCAATGAACGCCGAAAGAATGTATGTGCGGATTCGCGTCCCCTGAAAATGGGCCGGACCGTGGGCTGTCACCGTCCGCGGTCGTTACTCGGGTTCTTCGACGACGATCGTCCCAGCCATCCCATCGGCCTCGTGTGGCAGACACACGTACGGATACGTCCCGAGCTGTTCGAACGTGTGGGTGTACGTCTCCCCGGCGTAGATCGCACCCCCGCCGGACTCGAACCAGCCCTCGCGGGCGGCCTGCTCGCTGTCGTAGTCCCCGGACGCAAAGTACGCCCCACCGTCGGGCAGGGTAGCGTCGTAGGCCGTAACGGTGTGAGCGCGGGCACTCGTGTTCTTCCAGACGACCATCGTCCCCAGGTCGACACGGTACTCTGTGGGAAGAAATCGCGAGTCGGACATGCCAATGTCGTACTCGCCGTCGTCTTCTCCGAGGGCGAGACAGCCCGAAAGGCCGGCGACGAGGGCACCCCCAGTCGCGAGGAACGCACGTCTGTCCATCGTCGGTTGTTTGGACTGGACCGACAAATGCACCCCGGTTGCCGTTGGATTCGTCGACGATGGTAGCGAGACCAATCCGTCGGCGGATCGAACGGACTAAGACCGCCCTCGCCAACGGCACGGATATGGATCTTCGGCCGCGCTTTCTGGGTCGGCTCGGGCCGGCCGACATCGTGACGGTCGTCAACGCCTTCGTCGGGTTCACGGCGGCCGTCCTCGCACCGTTCGAGCCCCAGCTGGCCGCCCGCCTCATCCTCCTGGCGGCGATCGCCGACGGCCTCGATGGCCTGGTCGCCCGGCGGTACGGCTCGACACCCGTCGGCGAGTTCGTCGACTCACTGGCCGATACCGTCTCCTTTGGCGTTGCACCCGCGGCGATGGTCGTCGGCCTCGCCCGCCTCCAGTGGGGCAACGGTGGGGAACTCCTCGGGATCGCGGACCCACTGCATCTCACCGCAGCCGTCGGGATCCCCGCGCTGGTCGTCGCCGCGGCAGTCGTCCGCCTGGCGATGTACACCGCCTACGACGTCGGCGCGCGAACGACCGAGGGCGTCCAGACGACCCTCGCAGCAACCGTCCTCGCGGCGGCGACACTCGCCGGCGAGATACAGCTCGTCTTGGTCTTGCTCGCCAGTGTCGTCCTCGCGTATCTGATGGTCACGCGGATTCCGTATCCCGATCTTCGGGAGCGTGACGCGCTGGCGATGGGGCTCGTCCAGACGGGCGCGGTCCTGGCCCCTGCCGTCTTCTATCGACTCTTCCCGCGGGCGCTGCTGGCGGCCGCACTCGCGTATCTCCTGTTTGCGCCGTGGCTGTACCCGCGTGTCGAGTCGTGACGGACACGGCAGGGCTTCCAGCCCCGCTCAGGGCGCCCATTGCGGTACTGGGTTGCAGGAAGGGAAACGCATTTGCCCGAGAGCGCCGCAGAAGAAGCTATGAGCGACGAGGACAGCGAGGCCGACGGGGACGGCGACATCGACGCCGAGCCGGGAACGGTTGCGTTCTTCGAGGAACGACTGGACGCAGCCGAGACAGCACTTGAAGCGGCCGAGACCGAAGCCGACCTCGACGATATTGCAGCGACACTCGCTGATATCGAGACTGATCTCGACGCGGCTGAACTGCCCACTCCCGACGAGGAAGACGAAGACGACCCGCAGGAAGTCTTAGAGTCACGACTGTCCAGTCTCCGTGACGGAATCGAGGAACAGCGTGGCCCGTACGTCGAGGACGTCGCCGAAGACGTCGAGGCTGCAGGGGCTACCGCCCAAGACACCCGCTGGACCGACGACGGCCAGACCCAGGTCCTCGATGCGGTCGCGGCCTTCGGTGAGGCCGTCGACGGGCACGTCGAAGTCGAAAAAGTGGAGTCCGCCCAGGAAGCCGGCGACGCTCTCTGGGCGACGAGCGAGGCCATCGCCGCTCTCGATCTCGGCCCCGACGAGGACAGTGACGCCATCGCGACGCTCCGTACAGCAGCGCAGACACTGAACGACGACCTGGAAGCTGCCCAAGCGTACGAGGACCTCTCGGTCCGGGAGAAGCTGACGTTCGAAGGGTTCTACGAAGTCATCGAGGGCGACCACCAGAAGGACTATCCGCCGGAGTTGAACGCCATTCTCGTGTGGGAAAAACGCTACAAGGACCATCGCGATCCCGAAGACGTCGAGCCGATCCTGCTGGCGTTCGAGCTTCTTGACTCCGAGTTCATGGAGGAAAATATCCTCGACGTCTTCGAGCGGATCGCCCCGCCCGAGGCTTACGAGCCAGTCCAACAGCGGGCGAGTCGGCGCGACAAACAGGCCGTCCGAGTGCTGGGGAAGATCGGCGACCAGCGAGCCGTCGAGACGCTCGTCGACTTCATCGATGGCGACGGCGACCCCGCCCTCCAGCGGGTGACGTTACAAGCACTGGGCGAGATCGGGAGCCACGAGGCCACGCAGGCGGTCGCGAACCGACTGGCGGCAGACACCGACAGTGTCCGGAGTGCAGCGGCACGGGCACTGGGCCTACTCGGGGATACCCGGGCGATCGAGCCCCTCACAGACGTGCTCGCCGAGGACGACGCCGACGAAGTGCGGGCCAGCGCAGCGTGGGCACTGAACCAGATCGGCACCGAGCGCGCACTGGAAATCGCCGCCGAGTACGCCGACGATCGCGCCTACGTCGTCCAAGTCGAAGCCGAAAAAGCCGCTGGCGTCTAACTGAGCAGTTTCGATGAAACAGCCCTATCGCCGCGTCGACCGCCGGCTGCGTGAGTGGCGACGGACGCGTCCGTTGGTGTGGGGGACGCTCTACGGCGGGGTTCCGGCGATCTGTTTTGCGGGAGTGCTCACAGCCTTCGGCCAGTCGCCGCTTCGGGCTGGCTGGCAGGGCCTACTGTTCGGAGTCGTCTTCGCTGGGTTGAGCGCCTGGACGACGCGTCAGGAATGAGTCCGTCCGTTCAAGTAGTAGACCGCACCAGAGCCCGCCGTGTCAAGGGGGCTGGCCATGCTTGTGGTGGTACTCTTGCTCGCGAGCGGTACGTACGTTGCTGGCGCACACTCCGAACCCGCGGGTGCTGAAATCGTCGAGATCTATCCAAACCCCGTCGCCGAGGACGATGCGGGCGAGTACGTCGTCCTCTCGGTCCCACCGGAGACGAACCTGACCGGCTGGACGCTATCGGACGACCACAGGACCGTCGCACTACCGAACGTGACGGTCTCAGGGCGGGTCGCGCTCTCGACGAATCCGGTTCCGGTCCGAAATCGTACCGACGCGACAGTCGTCGAGCTGGCGGGGCACGTCGCACTCGCCAACAGTGGTGAGAACGTGACCGTCAGCGACGGCGACCGCGTGCGTGCCCGGCTCAGCTATACAGCTGCGCCCGAAGGAGCGGTCGGTCACGTCGAGAACGGCACACTCACGTGGCGATCGCTTGGCAAGACTGACTTTCCCGTCCGGACGGCCGGCCCCGGGCAGGTTCGGACGTTCGTGTTCCCCGACGCGGGTGGACTCCCGAGTGACCTACTGCGGAGTGCCGACGATCGTATCCTGCTTGCGGGGTATACGTTCAGCTCTGGGCGGGCGACCGACGCGCTGATCGCCGCCAACGAGCGGGGCGTGAACGTCCGCGTGCTGTTGGAAGGTGGCCCAGTCGGCGGGATGACAGCCCGCCAGGCCCGACTCCTCGATCGGTTGGTCGCCGCGAACGTCTCCGTTCGAGTCGTCGACGGCCCGTATGCACGCGTCGATCACCACCACGCCAAATACGCCGTCGTCGACGACCGCGCGGTCGTCCTGACCGAAAACTGGAAGCCGGCCGGCACTGGTGGACAGTCCTCGCGAGGGTGGGGTGTCGTGCTCACCCAGCCTTCGGCGACAAGGGCACTCGTCTCGACGTTCGAGGCAGACGCCGGCTGGCGAGACGCCGTGGCTTGGGAACAGTTCAGGAGTGAAGCAGCGGTGACGGATGGCGAAAAGGCAACCCAGACATTCAGGCAGCGCTACCAGCCACGGACGTTCAGCGCAGCGAACGCGTCGGTACTGCTCGCCCCCGAGAACGCAGAAACGGGGGTCATCGAGCGGCTCGACGCCGCAACGGAGTCGATTCACGTCGTCCAGGTGGGTGTCGGCGGCCCCGATCAATCGTTCGTCCGGGCGTTGAAGCGAGCGGCCACACGGGGCGTCGAGGTCCGACTCTTGCTCTCGCGAGCCTGGTATGCCCGCGAGGACAATCGGGCCGTCGCCGACTCGCTGGAATCGTGGGCAAACGAACGAGACGCGTCGCTGTCTGTCAGACTGGCCCGGCCACGCGATCGCTTCGAAAAGATCCACGCGAAAGGGGCAATCGTCGACGGTGATGAAGTACTCCTCGGCAGCCTCAACTGGAACGACCACTCGGCTCGACAGAACCGGGAGGTCGTGATCGCCCTAGACGGGAGTGGACCGGCTCGCTATTACGATCGTGTCTTCCGCGACGATTGGCGGGCGACCATCTGGCAAGTGACGGCCGGCCTGCTGGTCGCCGTCTTGGCTGCCCTCTCGGTCGCGGGGTTCGTCGGGCGACACATCGCGTTTCAGGACAGTCCAAGCCCACAAGCGTGTGTGGACGACCACGAGCACAGCTCTGTTGGTCGATACTGAGACACAGTGAAACACGTGTCGTTGGCAATTGCGGGGAAATGGCCTCCGAGAAGTTGGCATCGACGGACCACGCGAGAAGGTAATTGCTGACGTTCGTCGAACACCGAGACGTCCAGGCGACAACCCGTGGGTTGGTCGAGGCCGACGGACAATCGAACGGCGGCGTCGCGGACGATAACCCCGTTTTAGACGTCCTCGGGAAGCGCCGCGGAGCTGTGCAGTTCCTCGTCGATCTCTGCGGCCGCCATCTTCTCGACCAGTGCATCGAGGACAGCCTCCCGTTGCCCCTCGACGAACTTGATCGACCCGACGACGAGGTGGCCGCCGCCGCTGACGCCACCGCCAGGTACTTCCTCGCGAAGCTGTTCGACCATCTCCGGAATGTCGAGTCGAACGCCATCGCTCCGCAGGACAGCGAAGTCCGGCCCGTACCCGATCGTGATGACCGGTTGGTCAGTCTCCTCGACTTTGCGATCGTGGATCGTGCCAGTGGTCTTGCCCGGGGCCGGGTAGGTGAACCGGCGGGCGGCGTTCTCGACGTCGAGCCGGTACAGCTGGGCACCGTTGTCGAGTGGCTCGCTTTCGACGTGTTCCATGGCCGCATCGAGCTGGTCCTCGACGTCCCGCTCGGCTCGTGTGGCGAGGAACTCGACGATCTCCTCGTGGCGCGCCCGGTCGTCACAGTCGACGTTCAAGACGTCGGTGATCAGCGGGTCGCCGGCGCTGTAGCGCAGCCAGTGGGTCGCATAATCGAGCGCTTCGCCCACGGACCGGAGGTCGTCGGGTTCGTAGCCCGCGTCGGCGGCGAGATCCAGATAGGACTCCATCGTGTCGGCTTCCGAGCGGTCGGCCAGGCCGGCAACGGCGGGGACGTGCTGGAGGTCGTCGGTCAGAGAGGGATCGATCATCCGGGCGAGTTCGACGCTGAGCATGCCCGTCGTGATCCGGTAGTCCTCACCGTGGAGGTACGGGTTGACGTGAGCGTCGACGAGCCCCTCGACGGCTTCGGGGTCCGGATGGTGATGGTCGATGACGACGATCGGGACATCGTAGTGAGCGAGGTTCCGGTAGGCCGGCGTGTCCTCTTCGGTCGAGCCGTTGTCAAGCATGACCAGCAAGGGCAGTTGCTGACCGTGGCGTTCACGACTCTCCAGGGCGTGATTCAGGTCACGCGTGACGTCTTCCATCTCGTAGTAGGGCGCTTTCGATGGCAGCCGTTTGAGGAGATGCCGGGCAGCGTCGCCGTCGGCGTAGATGTCCTCGACCATGTTCTCGATGGCGACCGCGAGCGGGACACTGGCACAGAGGCCGTCACCGTCGGCGTGATGGCGCATCCGGATCGGTCGACCTTCGAGGACGGCTTCTCGGAGTTGTCGAGCGACGTCTTCGAGCTCATCGAGCAGCGGGTCGAGTGCCGGCCAGTCGACGAGCGGATCGACATCGTGTGGCTCGGCGGCCTCGGCGAGTGTGGCGTCTAACTGTGCTTGCAGCTCCTCGGCAGCGTCGTCCTCGAGGACGTCCAGTGATTCGACCTCGATCTGGTGGCTGTCTTCACGTTCTTCGACCCGACCCCGAACGGAGACGAGATCGCCGATCTCGACGGCAGGATAGGCGCGAACGCCGGCCTGCTCGAAGGCCGCACAGGGGACGATACGGTCGCCATCTCGAACCTGGAAGATCGTCGGGCCGCCGGTCTGGCGGACCTGAACAACCGCCCCGTCGAGACGGACAGATTCGCCGACCTGCGTGGCGAGATCGTCACCGTTGATACCGTCGTCGTGGTCGACGGCGACCGTCCGGTAGTCGGTCGGCCGTCGCTCGGCGAAGGCCAGATCGCCGTTCTCCCGGACAGTTTCGAGTTCGACGATGAGCTTCTCACCCGTGCCGTAACTCCCCTGGAGGTTCGACTCGTGGACCAGGCCGGAGACTTCCTCGGAGAGATCGACGAAGACGCCGTACTCGACGACGCCGTTGACCGTCGCATGATACATCGCACCCTCCTCGACATCCTCGAAGGGACAGCGAGGATCGAGATCGTAGACGACCGGTCGGTCGTCGGCCGACTGCTCGGCCCCACCGTTGCCGTCGTCAGGAGATCCGTCGGACATGTTGAAAATAAATCGGCGTCGTTTCCGTTTCAACCTTTGGAAACCCGCCTGGGGCGGTTTGGGAGCCGAACGTCCCGGGAGGGGACTGCCAGCATCGGAACCCTTAGAAGGCGTCCGGCCGGACGCTGTGGCATGCGGCTGTTTCGCTCGGCGGGTGTCATCGGCATTGCCAAAGCGGCGCTATCTTTTGCCCTGGCGGCGAGTCGTGACAGCCACCCCCACGAGTATATGGGGATGCTCCGCGGAGAGGATGCCCGCTCGCTGGGCCTCGATCGGGAGGGAACGGTCGTGACCGACGTGTTGGTCATTCCTGGTACCGAATCCAACCCCGTCAGTGCGACCGTCAAGACGAGTATGATCCCCAACGACATTCAGAGCGTTGGCTCCATCCACTCCCACCCTAACGGCGTCCTCCAGCCCAGCGACGCCGACCGCGCGAGTTTCCAGCGCGGGGACGCCCACATCATCGTCGGCGCGCCCTACGAACGCGACGACTGGCAAGCCTTCGATAGCCAGGGCGACCCGATCGACCTGGACGTCCTCGACGTCGAGCCACCCGAGGAGGCCTTCTTCGATTTCACGCAGGAAGACATCGACGCGGAACTTCGCGAAGAGAGCGACAGTCGGGAGGGGTGGCAATGACGAAGGTCCTCGCACAGGGCACCTTCGACCTGTTGCACCCGGGCCATTTGCATTACCTCCGGGAAGCAAAGGCGATGGGCGAGCAGCTTCACGTCATCGTCGCCCGCGGTGAGAACGTCACGCACAAGCAGCCACCCGTCCTTCCGGATCAACAGCGCCTGGAGATGGTCGCCGCCCTGAACCCTGTCGATGCGGCCCACATCGGCCACCCTGAAGACATCTTCGTCCCGGTTGAGCGGATCGATCCTGACGTGCTCGTGCTTGGCTACGACCAGCACCACGACGAGGAAAAGATTGCCGACGCACTCACAGATCGTGGCATCGACTGTGCGGTTCGGCGGGCGAATGCCTGCGATACGGAGTACGACGGGGCCGTACTGTCGACAGGAGAGATCATCGATCGCATTCTACAGAATCGAGACGGCGAGTAAGTGCCACCCGTTCAAAGCAAGTCAGCGTCAGCCAGTCGCTCGACCGCTTCCCGGAGTCGCTCCTGGCTGGCCGCATACGAGAGCCGAACGTAACCCGGCGTCCCGAACGGACTGCCCGGGACCGTGGCGACTGCAGCCTCCTCGACGGCTTCCTCGGCCCAGGCTTGGTCGTCCTCCCGGACCGGCAGCATCATGTAGAACGCACCCTCCGGTTCCGGGACGTCCTTGCCGTGCTCGGCAAAGAGATCGACCAACATGTCCCGACGCTGCTCGAAGGCCGCCCGCATCTCCGCGATACTCTCGTCGGTGTTTCGCAGCGCTTCGACGCCGGCGTGCTGGACGAAGTTCACGGCACAGGTGACCGAGTGCGAATGGAGCTTCCCGGCCTGCTCGACCAGTTCCTCGGGGCCGGCGAAGTAGCCCAGCCGCCAACCGGTCATCGCGTAGGCCTTCGAGAAGCCGTTGAGTGTGATCGTCCGGTCTGCCATGCCGTCGAGGGTCCCCAGGCTGGTTGCCTCGCAACCGTCGTAGGTGATCTCCTTGTAGATCTCGTCGGAGATCACGGTGATGTCGTGCTCGACGGCCAGGTCACGGACGCCCTCCAGAGCGGCGTCGGAGTACACCGACCCGTGGGGGTTGCCCGGCGAATTGACCACGAGCAGTTCCGTCTCGTCGGAGACAGTCGCCGCCAGGTCATCGAGGGCGGGTTCGAGGTCGAAGTCGTGGGCGGCCGTGTCGACGCGGGCGAGACTCCCGCCGGCGAGTTTGACCATCGCCTCGTAGGAGACCCACGCGGGATCGAGGAGGGCCACTTCGTCGCCGTCGTCGATCAGGGTCTGAAAGACTTCATAGAGGGCCTGCTTGCCGCCCGGCGTCACGAGGACGTTCTCGGTCCCGTACTGCGTGAGACCGTCGGCGTGGAGTTTCTCGACGATGGCATCCTTGAGTTCGGGGATGCCATCGGAGGGGGTGTAGCCCGTCTCGCCGGCGTCCATCGCCGCCTTGGCGGCGTCTTTGACGTTCTCTGGCGTGTCGAAGTCCGGTTCGCCGACACTCAGGTCGACGACATCGACACCCTCACTCTCGAGTTCGGCGGCGAGGTTGCTGATGGCGATGGTCGCACTCGGTTCGACGCGCGTGACCCGTTCGGCGAAGTCCTGATTCATACTGTCTGGATGCAGACGAGGATAGCGTATATACTCTTCCGTCTCCACAACGGGGGTGACGGTACTTGTCGGGGCACAGTTCCCAGGCCCGAGACGCCGGGACCGGAACGCACATAACCGTCACTTGCCACACCATGACACAATGACTGCCGGGAAAACTGCACGCCTCAAACGTATCGGGACAGGAGGGCGGTACCTCGTCGTCCCCATGGATCACGGCCTCACGATGGGGCCAGTCACGGGCCTGACGGACCTCGAATCGACGGTCGACGCGATCACGGCCGGTGGGGCGGACGCCGTTCTCACCCAGAAAGGCGTCGCCGATCGCGTCCACGGCAACCGCAACGGCTCCGGGTTCATCGTCCACCTCAACGGCTCGACGACGATCGGGCCCGACGAGGAAGACAAACGCCCGACCGGGACCGTCGAGGACGCCGTCCGGGCCGGGGCCGACGCTGTCTCCTTTCACATCAATGTCGGCAGCGACTACGAACCCGACCAACTCTCACAGCTTACGGAAGTGACCAGCGACGCCGAGCGCCTGGGCATGCCGGTCCTGGCGATGGCTTATGCCCGCGGGCCTGGCATCGACGAGTCCGATCCCGACGCCCTGGCCCACGCCGTCCGGCTGGCCGAGGAAGTCGGGGCAGACGTCATCAAGACCGCCTACAGCGGCGATGCCGACTCCTTCGAGCGCGTCGCGACGGCCGCCAGCAAACCGGTTCTGATCGCCGGCGGCTCGAAAGGCACCGACCGCGAGACGCTGGCGATGGTCGCAGGGGCGATCGAGGGCGGCGCAGCAGGCGTCTCGATGGGCCGGTCGATTTTCCAGCACGAGCGCCCCGAGGCGATCACGCAGGCCATCTCGGCCGTCGTTCACGAGGACGCGGGGGCGGACGACGCCGCCGAGCGTGCCGGCCTCACGGTCGACATCTGAGAGCCTACGCGGAACGGATTCGACCGATCGCGAGCAACGCCGCCAACGCAACCAACCCGCCGGCGACGAAAATCATCGCGACGAGGAGTGGATCGGGCACGATCGGCTCGAACGCGACCGTGTAGTCGCTGCTGGCATTGGGACTGCCCGAAGAGAAGTGCGCTGGCTCGGACTCACGGAATCGACTGGCCGCGATAGCAACGACGAGTGCGCCCAGCGCAAGCAGCCCAAAGACGCCCACGAACCGTCCAAGCAGCGTTCGGAGTGACGACTCGGGATCCTCGCCGGCGAACAACACCAGTGCCTCGTCGGTTGGCGCGTAAACGTCCATCTCGGCCCCGTTTTCCCCGTACCAGGTGTCGACGACCGTCACGAGGTCGGCGGCTTGGAGTTTCGTGAGGTGATACTGGACGTTCTGGAGAGTCGTCCCCACCTCGTCGGTCAGTTCCGAGGCGGGCCGGGGGTCGCCATGAAGGGACTGCAGGATGGTCCGGGCTGTCTCCGAGCCGAGCGCATCGAAGACCTCGTCGGCGCGGTCATCGTCGAGGGCGAGCATCGTCGGCTCTCGATCCTCCGTGGTGGGATCGGGCCGACCAGGGAGTAAGCGACTCATCGATCGCCTCCGAACTGCTGCATACTGTCAGTGGGGTTCGTCCTCCCTTGAGTGTAACTGCCGGTCAAACGCGCGTTTGTATACTCGATAGCTACAGATGGGGCCGGCGGCATCGTCCAGTTATGTCGAACAGGCTGCTCGCGGTGATCGGTCTCCTGGCCGTCGTCACGACGGCCGGGTGCCTCGGCCTCGTCGACTCGGGCGGCTCGTCGCCGACCGACTCACCCGCCACCGAACGAATCGCCGACTGCGCCGGCGATCTCGAACGGCTCGATGTCGGTGTCACGGCCAGTTCCCTCCCCCAACAGGACGCCAACTTCACGATCGAGGCCAACGGGACGACACTACAGCGGGGCGACAGTCTCGAAATCGCCCTCCGGAACGTCGACGACGAATCTCACGGGACTGGGACCGAACGCATGTTCGTCCTCCAGCGGCACGTCGACGGCAAGTGGCAAACTGTCCTGGGTGCCCAGGAAGGGCGGACGGGCTGGAACGCGACGCTCGTCACCCACGACCCCGGAACGGGATACACCTGGAACGTCCGCCTCGCGGACGACGGGTTCTCCGAGTGGGGGTACGAACCCTGCACGTCGATGCCCCCCGGCGAGTATCGGTTCGTCTATCACGGACTCGTCGAACCTGGAACGTACGACGACGAGATACCCGACCCGTCGGTCGCCGTCGAGTTCACGATCGTACCGTAACTGAAAACTACGGCTCGAACGCTGTGTCAGTTCTCAGCGAGCAAGACGTCAAGCGTGCCGTCGTCGACGTTTTCGCCTTCCCGACCGGCGATATATGTCTTCGCCGCGGCGACCACGCGGCCCGTATGGGAGTCACCGATCTCGGCGATGTGATCGGACTCTAAGAGTTCGTCGGTCCAGCCACACTCGTCGTAGGCGATCTCGCCACGCAAAAGGCCCCGACACAGCGAGACGAAGACGCTGTTCATCGCGTCGGAGACGTTCTCGGGCGCGAACCCGATTGCGTCGGCGAGTTCGTCGACGTCGACGGGCTCACGGACCGTCGTTGCAGCGAAGAAGACGGCACCAGCGGCCAGTTCGGGTGCGGCGAACGAACCGTCGTCGGGACGGTACTGCTCGATCGTGCGCCGACTCTCCTCGTCGACGGTCTCGGAGAGGTCCAGTTTCGCGACGAGATCGGCGACAACATCGGTCGCCGACTGGCGGGGGATCTCGACGTCTGCACGCTCGTCGAGCCGGTCGATCCAGTGGTACAGCGCCCGGGGCTCGAAGGATCGCTCGGCGGCGACCGTTCCCGGGTCGAGATCGCCGTCGTTGAGCCGACTGCTGGCGATCAGCGCGGCACCGGCGAACTCGCTTGCCTCCTGGGCGGCAACGTCCACAGCAGCCTCGCTGACGAGCCCGCGAGCGAACAGTCGCAGCGACGCGTCGGCGTCGACGGCGGTCGCAAGTCCGTCGACTTCCTGTTGGATGTCTTCGACGGTCGCGTCCGGGTGGTCCTGGGTCTCGGGTTCAGCATCGCCATCGGTGTCAGTTTCGGGTTCGGGAACCTGTGATGGTTCCGCCGAGTGGTCGTCCGCTTGGGTCTCACTCGTCTCGGCCGAGTGATCCGTTACCGACGTCGGACGCGTCTCGACAGCCACATCCGGCTCGCCGGCCGGGGAGGGTTCTGCGTCCGCGATCGGTGTCTGGTCGTCGCCTGTCTCGGTCGCTTCTCGGTTGGCCGGTGGTTCCGTGCTGTCCGCGTCCGTGACAGTATCGGCGTCGATGGCATCGACGCGGTAGCGCTCACTCGAAAGGAGCGTGTCCTCGCCGAGTGCGTCCCTGAAGGCCTTGAAGCGATTCTTGATCGTCACGCCACCGGCCGCACCGACATCAGCGACGTCACTCGGCCCGTACCCGTCGACGCTGTTGCTCTCGGCGGCCAAAACGAGGGCCGCCGCGGCCGTTTCGCTCGGCGAAGATGCCTCGGCGACGGCCCGCGGAGATGCTTCGTAAGCGTCATCGAGGATCCGATGGGCAACGGCGACCAATTCCGCGGACGTGTCGAATGCTTCGGCATAACGGTCGAGGAGCCTGTCGGGTCGGGCCGGTGGGTGGTCGATGTCGAGGCGATCGGCGACGGCCTCGATCTGCTCGGGCAACCGGCCGGCGTCGACTGACCCGGCGTCTATCTCTTCGTCTACCACGTCGAGCCACGTCTCGACGATGTGTTGATCTGATAAGGGCAACCCGTCTTCACGACAGGAGAGGGCCAGTACTGCCGGAGCGATGCTGTCGAGTTGTCCTTCCTCGATATCGGCGTCGCCGCCGAGTCGGTCCAGTCGAACACGAGAGATTTGGAGCGTGCTATCGGGAACCTGGAGGTGTTCGGCTACCTCGAACAGTCGGTTCTCGTAGGTCTCGTCGCCATCTGATTCAGCCATATGGGAGGGATTCAACGGCCACGGTCTTAACTGTTGAACGACCGGGCGAGACCAGGCGTCCCCGATCGGCCCAGGCGAACAATGGGTGGATCCGCCACGTTCAAGCCGGCCCGCCGCGAGCGTGGACACATGACACGCTCCGTGTGGCTGAAAGCCGACGACGAAGTCGGCGACTGGGAGGCGCGCAAGCGTCGGATCACTGCGGGACTGGAAGCCGGCGTCGACTGGGTACTGGTCGACGAACACGACGTCGAACGCGTCCGGGACCTCGGCGAAGTCAACGTCGCCGCCTTCGCTGGAGACGACGTCCACGTCATGGAAGCCGAAGGCGTCGACGGTCCGGCTGCTGATGCAGTGATCGTCGGCAAAGACGGGGAAGGCGACGGCACAGTCGACCTTCCGTCGGACTTCTCTGGATCGGCTGATCTCTCCGGGTTGCGCGGTCGTGACGGCGCCAACGGCGGGTACGTTCGCATCCTGAACGAGGAGTACGAAGCCTTCGCACAAGCCGTCGCCGAAGACGCCGAACACACGATCGTCGTCAGCGAAGACTGGCAGATCATTCCTCTAGAGAACCTCATCGCCCGCGTCGGCGAGGAGACGACGCTGATCGCCGGCGTCCAGACCGCCGAAGACGCACGCACGGCCTACGAAACGCTCGAAATCGGCGCCGATGCCGTATTGCTGGACACCGACAGCCCCGACGAGATCCGCGAGACCTGTGAGGTCCGGGACGCAGTGGGCCGAGAGACACTGGACCTCCAGTACGCCGAGATCACCGCCATCGAGCAGACGGGCTCGGCCGATCGCGTCTGTGTCGATACGGGCTCGATCATGGACCACGACGAGGGCATGCTCGTCGGGTCGATGGCCCGCGGGCTCTTTTTCGTTCACGCCGAGACAGCCGAGTCACCCTACGTCGCCTCTCGGCCGTTCCGGGTCAACGCCGGGGCAGTCCACGCCTACGTTCGCACGCCCGGCGGGGAGACGAAGTACCTCTCGGAGCTGTCGAGTGGCGAGGAAGTCCAGGTCGTCAACCGGGATGGGACGACCCGCGAAGCGATCGTCGGCCGGGCGAAAATCGAGCAACGGCCCATGTTCCGCCTCCAGGCCGAGACCGACGAAGGCGATACCATCGAGACGCTGCTCCAGAACGCCGAGACGATCAAGGTCGCGACCCCGGACGACCGGACGGCCGTGACTGACCTCGAAGTCGGCGACGAAGTGTTGGTCTATCACGAAGATCAGGCTCGCCACTTCGGCGAGGCCGTCGAGGAGTCTATTATCGAGAAATAAGCGGCAAGGCCGGGGCCGTTACTGGCCTGATTCGTCCTCTTTCGTGGTGGCCCCGAATTCCGCCCCACACCACGGGCAAAACGAAAGGGAGTCGTCTTCGAGTTCTTTCCGACAGTCGGGACAGCGCTGCCCTGACTCGACGGTTTGTTCGTGCGTCTCCTGTCGGGCAATGACGAAGGCGTCGGTGGCGATGAGGCCAGTCACCAGCCACCGTGCGATGTCGACACTGGCCGGCAAGGAACGCTGGAATTCGAAGAATGCGTCGACTGAGAACTCCTGTGGGAACGTCTCGGCCGGGACGATTGGGAGGACGACGAGGACAGTCCCGAAAACGAACATGAATCCGAACCAAAGCGCCATGCGCGCCCAGCGCCGGAGATAGGCGTGTCCGAGCCCAGGCAAGAGTAAGGACAGCCCGGCCGCCAGCCACGCACGCCGCCGCGAGTTGCCGTTTGTCACTGTCTCTCCAAACGGCGGCCGCCGACGTTAACCTTTTCAAGCGCTGTCGTCGCTCAGTCAGCCTCGGACAGTTGCTCGACCAGCGTCGAAAGCGTCGCCAGGTCGTACTGGCCGGGTGCGGTCGCCTCCGCTGGATCGACGGGCGCGTAGCCGATTTTCGAGCCGTATATCGGGGCGACCGCCCGGGAGTGGCGACCGGCCTCGCCCATCGCCATCGTCGCGACGGTGTGGCCCTCGACCGTGGCCGCACGGGTAGCCACCAGCAGATCGAGCACATCGTCCGGCGACGTGGCTGTCACCGCGAGTTTCCCGACGTCGCCGTACTCACAAGCAGCCCGAAGGGTCTCCTGTAACTCGCCCATCGACGGCGTTGCCTCGAAGTCGTGGGCCGAGACGATCACGCTGACGTCGTGTTCGCTGGCGGTCTGGATAAGCCGGTCGGCCTCACCCTCGCGAGCGGTCGCCAGTTCGACATCGACTGCCCCGACGGCGTCGTCGGTGATGGCCGCCTCGAGTGCGGTCAGACGCCCGTCGGCCTCGGCCTCGCCGCCCTCCCACGTCGGCCGGTTGGTGACCAACACCGGCAACTCGCCGCCGTAGGCCGAGAGTTGCGAGAGTGGCTCGTCGGCCAGATCCATTCGTAACTCGATGAGGTCGGCGTGCTCACGAGCGTCGGGTTCGGAGTCTAACTCGGCGGTGGCAGCCGCGAGTCTGAACGACGTAAAGTCCATACCGGGTGTGGGTCGGGACGGGTCAAAAACGCCGCGGCACTAGTCCGCCATCACCGTGAAGAAGAGTTGATGGCCGTGACCCGTGGCGTTCATGAGACCTCCTGGATCGGGGCATGGGTCGCGGCGTACCCATCGTCGGTCTCCTGGATATCCTCGACGGCGTACAGCCGGAGCTTTCGCTCCTGTTTCGTCCGGACGGGCGTCTCGTAGTGGTCGTTCTCGTAGGCCAGATCCGCGCCGCCCTCGCCCTGCTCGGCCACCCACTCGCGGTGGCGGGCCAGTCGCTCGCGTGCTCGGTCCCGCGAACGCTCGGGAACGGCCGCCACCCGCTGGTCGAAAGCCGCCCGCAGCTCGGCATCGATCTCGTAGCCCACGGAGTTGCGGGCAGCGAGCAGCGCCGCCAGCGTCGTCGTGCCAGTCCCCCAGAACGGATCCAGAACGGTGTCGCCCCGGACGGAGAACATGCGAATGAGTCGGAGCGGGATCGCGAGCGGGAACGCCCCCGAACGGTCACGGAGTCCGGCATCGAGGTCCTGGGCCGTCCCTCGAACCTCCCAGAGATCCGAGAACCAGCGATTGCGTTCCTCCCAGAAGTACGCACTCTCATAGCGCGTCTCGTCGCCGGGTGGGAACGACCGACGAGACCCCTTCCGAAAGAGGAGGATCGACTCGTGTTCGAGGGTCGGGTAGGCGTTTGGCGGGACCATCCCCGAGCCCATAAACTTCGCGGCGCTGTTGGCCGGTTTGCGCCAGACAATATCCGGCAGCGGGTCGAATCCCAGGGCGGCCATCCGGCGCGTGATCTCGGCCGTATTGGGGTACTGCCGGAACCGATCCAGCGTCCGGGTAGCATCACCAACGTTGATCGCGGCGATACCACCGGGCACGAGGACGCGAGCCAATTCAGTCCAGACGGCTTCGAGGACGTCGTGCATCGCCTCGAAGGCCGCCTCACCATCTGCTGCCGCCAGTGCGGCCTCAATATCCGGGTCGAGACTGCTGAACACGTCGTCCCACATGTCGATCATCGGGTACGGGGGCGAGGTGACGACGAGTGCTACCGACTCTGTAGGCAGCGATAACTCGCGGGCGTCGCCGACGCGGACGGCGTGGTCGGTCTCCATACAGCGAAATCAAGACGAACGGTGACGTGGGTTGCGGTCCGAGCGCGCCGCGGCCGTGCTACCTTCAGGCGCGATCGAGCATCGACTGCAGCTCGTTTACCTTCGCAGCCTGTTGCTCGTTGGCGGCCGCGACCTGTTCGATCTCGTCGGCGACTTCCTCGGCAGTCTCGGCGGTCCGGTCGACCATCGAGGCGACCTGTTCGGTCGAGGCGGCCTGATCGTCAGTCGCCTCGGCGACCTCCTGGGCGCCTTCGGCGGCTTCCGTGACTGCCTGGTCGATCTTCTGGAGGATATCGACCGTTTCACCGACCTGCTCGATGCCGGCCTCGACTTGTTCGTTTGCCTCCTCGATGCTCCCGACAGTGCTCTCGGTCTCGGCTTTGATATCCGCGACCATCGTCTCGATCTCGGTCGCGTTCTGCTGGGACTCCTCGGCGAGGCTCTTGACCTCGTTTGCGACGACAGCGAAGCCTTCGCCGGCCTCTCCAGCGCGGGCCGCCTCGATCGAGGCGTTCAGCGCGAGCATATTCGTCTGGTCGGCGATCTCGTTGATTACCTCGACGATCTCGTCGATCTCGTCGATGCGCTCACGCAGCTGTTTGACGTCAGTCGAGACGTCCTTGTTTGCATCGTCGACGGCTTCCATCGCGCTGATCGCGTCGTCTGCAACGTCCCGACCCTGGTCGGCAAGTTGGCTAGCCTGCTGGCTGACGGCCTTGACTTCGTTTGCGCTGGAAGCGACTTCCTGAACCGTCGCCGAGAGGTTCGACACTTCTCCCGCGACTTCTTGCATGTTCTCCGATTGTTCCGTAGCCAGGTCACTGATCTGCTGGGAACTCTGGGAGACACTCTCAGAAGTCCGAAGGAGTTCGTCGATCGACCCACCGAGATCAGCGGCCGAACCGCTCAGGTCCACGTCCGCATCTGCGGTCCCCGAATCTGATGCCATATGTCTAACTCGCTGTCTTGGGGCGGATTAAACGTGACCCCTCGGTTATCAGGTCTGATAGTTCCTCGCGGACTCGGCACGGCGGTCGCCGATCAGGCCGCGGGGATCGACTGCTCGGCTTCGAGCAGTTCGTGATAGCGGTTGCGGATCGTGACCTCGGAGATATCCGCGACTTCCGAGACCGCAGCCTGGGTCGTCTTCTCGTTGGTCAACAGCGAGGCGGCGTAGATCGCGGCCGCGGCCAGTCCGACGGGACTTTTCCCGGAGTGGACGCCCTCTTCTTTGGCGTTCTGGAGGAGTTCACGGGCGCGGCGTTCGGCTTCCTCACTCAGTTCGAGGTCCGAGGTAAACCGGGGAACGTAGCTCTCGGGATCGGCCGGCTTGACCTCCAGGCCGAGTTCACGGACGACGTATCGATACGTCCGGGCGATCTCGTCTTTCTCGACGCGAGACACTTCCGTCAGTTCGTCGAGACTCCGCGGAACACCGGCCTGGCGGGCAGCAGCGTACACCGATGCCGTCGAAACACCTTCGATGGAGCGACCGGGCAGGAGGTCTTCGTCCAAGGCCCGGCGATAGATGACAGAAGCGGTTTCGCGGACGTTCTCGGGGAGGCCGAGTGCGCTCGCCATCCGGTCGATCTCACCGAGAGCCTGCTTGAGGTTGCGTTCTTTGGAGTCGCGGGTGCGAAAGCGCTCGTTCCACTTCCGGAGGCGCTGCATCTTCTCACGCTGGCGAGACCCAAGCGAATTGCCGTAGGCGTCTTTGTCACGCCAGTCGATGTTGGTCGAGAGGCCCTTATCGTGCATCATGTTCGTCGTCGGCGCACCGACGCGGGACTTCTCGTCTTTCTCCTTGGCGTCGAAGGCGCGCCACTCCGGGCCGGGGTCGATCTCGTCTTCCTCGACGACCAGTCCACAGTCCGTACAGACAGTCTCCCCGCGTTCCGTATCGGAGATGAGTTTCCCGCTACATTCGGGACAGTCTGCCTCGGTCGATTCGTCTTCCTGTTCGTCCACTGTCGAGGATCGGTCGAGTCGCGTGCGAGTGTTTGTGTCGCTCATGAGTGTCAAGGCGAACCCTACCGGGCAGCGGCGTCGAAAAACCCGGCGGTCAGTCGGTGAACAATGGGTTATTCCGAAAACTATTAAAAAGTTTTGGTGGCCCCTAGCGGTTCGGTGGTTTGGCAGGTCTGTGTGGAGTTTGGGTACTATTGACACCCCCATTGAAGTACGTGAGGGTTGCGTATCGGGCGAGTGGACCCAACCGGTAGTCGGCATCCCCGGACGGGCGAGTGACACGGACAACCGGTCGGTCAGTCCTGAGACGGTGCTGTTTCGACGCTTTCCTCGGCCTCGGCACTCTCTTCGACGGCAGTCGTCAACGAGACGTTGAGCCAGGCCATCGAGACGAGGCCGCCGGCGATCGTCACGACGTTTTTCACCGCGTGATCGACGATCGAAACGCCCAGCGCGACGGGCGCGGCCACGGGCGTGAGGCCGACGACGATGAGCGTGAACGCGCCCTCGTACAGCCCAACGCCGCCCGGCGAAAGGGGAAGCACTTTCGCGAGATTGCCGACGCTGACGGCGAAAAAGCAGACGATGCCGAGCGTAACCAGCGACAGTCCGACGTCGAAGGCCGCGAAGACGACGATCGCGGTCAACACGTCGATCGTCCAGATGAGGCCACTGGAGGCCGCGACCCGGAGAAACGCTCGGGAATCGCTGGCGATCCGCTGGACGTCCCCGACGAAGCTCCCGACGACCCCGGCGACGTAGCTGGCGTAGGCGTCGTCGCTGAACCGGGTGAGGAGAGCCTGTACGTAGTTGCGATCCGAGCGTGCCGTCAGGACGATCAGGACGGTCACACCGACGGCTGCCGCGCCGACCGCCCCGGCGACGAGCAGCCCGATACGGCCGCTCTCGCGGCCGTTCGTCAACTCGGCGCTCAGCCCCGCCAGCCGCGCCGGATCACCGATCGCGAGGCCGACGAGGACGACCCCAGCCAACCCGGCAATCGTCAACAGATCGAAGACTCGTTCGACCGCCAGCGAGGCGAATCCCGAAGGGTACGGGACCGACCGCCGGGCCTTCATCACGTACGCCCGGATGCCATCACCCAGCCTGGCCGGGAACACCAAATTCCCAGTCTGGCTGATGAAAATCGCCCCGGTCAGAAAGCCCGTCTCAGAGCCGAATCCCAGTTCGTCAAGAATATCCCGATAGCGATACCCCCGGAGCGGCCAGGAACTCAGATAGACGAGCCCCGAGAGGCCGACTAACAGGGGATCGGCCCCACGCATCTCTTCGAGGACCGTCGACGGATCGAGATACAGCGTCATCAACGCGATGGCGACGAGAACGAGGACCGTTCCGGCGGCCATACTCCGCGTGCGGGTGATCCGTGGACTCACCGACAGTTGCCAGAACGTGCGCAGGATCTGACTCCCCATCCCGAAGACGTCACGGACGAGATCGACCTTCGAATCGCCCTTCGGCGTCCAAGAGACGGGAAACTCGACGACGTCGAACCCGCGGCGCTGGGCTCGCACCAGCAGTTCCGTATCCCAGAACCAGTGTTCGTCTTCAACCTCGTCGGCCAGCGTTTCGAAGGCCTCGCGATCGATGGCCTTGAATCCGCACTGATGGTCCTGTAAGTCCGACCGGAGGACGAGTCGGACGAGCGTGTTGTATCCCAGGCTCGGGATGCCACGTTTTTTCGGCCGGTCGGCGTCGCTGTCGGGCAACCACCGCGAGCCCGTCGCGACGTCGTAGCCCTCAGTGCGGACGCTTTCGACGAGTTCCTCCAGATGGGCCATGTCAGTGGCCAGATCCGTATCGAAGTAGACGAGGGTCTCGCCGTCAGCCCGGTCGAAGGCGTATTCGAGTGCGCCGCCACGGCCGAGGCGTTCGTCGCTGTGGATGTGTCGGATCCGGTCGTCTTCGCTTGCCAACCGAGAGGCAATGTCCGGCGTTCGATCGTCACAGCCGTCCTCGGCGACGATTACCTCGAAACTCCCTGCCGGGAGAAATGTCCCGAGTTGGTCGAGCGTCTCGGAGACGGTCCGTTCGATGGTGGCCGCCTCGTTGTACGCCGGGAGGACGACGCTCACTGTGACGGCTGACGCCATTGGTATGCCGTCGGCCAGCGTCCATCAAGAACCTTCTGATACCACGCCTTTTCGGCGGTGATCTGTGAAAACGCCGTCTCGGTCACCCGCTCGGGAGACAGTAGAGACACCGGAGACGTCCGTCGGCGTCGATTCACAGAGCCGCCACGACGCGACAGACAGCCAGTCCGGTCGAGTACACGCTCGACAGCAAACCGACGGCTGGCGGGCTCGCACTCGGTGGCTCGGCTCTCTGGGCGTCAGTCTGCGTGGTCGGCCCCGGTGGCGACGGCAAACGTCGAAAGCGCGTCGACGTCACATCTTTCGACCGACTCGTGTGGCCGGCCGACGACGATATTGCCGGCAGTCTGGGAACCGATACCCGGAATCGCCGTCAGTTCGTCCATCGACGCCGCGTTGACGTCGAGTGGATACGGCACACCAGTGACGGACCGATAGCCGTGGTCGGTGATCGCGATGTCGATCGTTGTCCCGAGTGGTCGCTCGCCCGGAATCCCGACGAGGAGCGGGTACGTCCCCAACTGGCGGCCGAAGGTCTTGCCGTCCTGATGGTATTCGAGGTGGACATCTTCGAGAATCGTCCCCGGCGGGGCGACGCGGGCCAGCATCGGGTTGTCGATGGTCTCCCGGACCTCCCGCTTGTACTCTTTGAACTGTCGTTTGTGGTCGTTGGCGATCGCCGCGCCGGTCTCGTCCATCTCGGTCCCCGGGAAGGCCATGACCTGGCGGATGTTCACCCGCCGGATCATCAGTCCGTCATCGAGAATGCGCTGAAGGAAGCGCTTGTTGTGCTCGAAGGTCTCGCTCGTCTCGCCTTTCAGCCCGTGGACGAGATTGATCCCGGGCAGGAGTTTCGGCAGGCGACGGCCGGCGTCGCCACCCGTGCTGGGACCGGTTCCCGGCTCCTCGCCGGGGCGGAACCCGCCTTCTTCGTTGACGATCCGAACTGCCTCGATGGCCTCCTCGGCGGTGACGTTGAGGTTGTTGTCACTCTGGACGGCGGGATCGGCCGACTCGACGCCGAAGGCTGCAGTGTCACCGGGCGTGTTGTGTTCGGCGATGATCCGGATGCCCTCCCGAGCCTTTTCGGGCCAGTTCACCACCGTGATGGGGTTCATATTGTCGAGATGTAGCGTCTCCAGATCGGGAGCGACCGCACGGATACCACTGTAGAGCTCCCGGAGAGCGTCGGGGTTGGGGGCTTGGCCGTCGCCGCCGTAGGCCAGAATGTCAGCCTGCCGGCCCAGCCGGAAGTGAGCAACGCCATGCTCTGCCAGTGCACCGACCTCGCTCACGACGGCCTCGGGGTCCCGGAAGGTAGCGTCGCCGTACAGCGGTTCCGTGCAAAACGAGCACCGATAGGCACACCCCCGACCGGTTTCGATCTCACAGATGAGATACTCGGGGTGGTTGGGATGTTGTTCGACGATGAACGCCCCCGCCTGCGCCCAGCGCGAGGACTCTCCGACAGTCCGGTAGCGCGGCTCGAACCCCTCTAGCCCGTTTGCGACGAGATCGAAGACGGCGGCCTCGACGTCTGCCCCGGCCAGGTAATCGAAGTCCAGGTCGTCGCGCTCGGGTTCGCTCGCCCCCTCGTTTTCCTCGCCGACGCCAAAGCGGACCGGCCCGCCCATCAGGCTCGTTCCGTCGGCCATCCAGGCGATCCGCCGAACTTCGTCGGGTTCGGCCGGCGTCCCACCGACGTAGTTGCCGGGGACGGTCATCCCGCCGACGTAGACCGTCAAATCCGCGGCCTCGACGTCCTGCCAGCGGCGATTGTCTTCACGAAGGGCGTCGATGGTGTGATAGGTGATCTGCCCGTGAGGCACGCCTGCATCGACCAGTGCGCCGGCGACGTACCGGGGATACGTAGAGATGTATGGGGGGACCCCGAAGTGTGCCGGCTCGTCGACGTAGCCGTCGACGATCGTCACCGAGAGGTCCGCAGGGTCAGTCATGACGTGAGCGTAGCCGCCCGACGCCTAAAACCGTGTCTCCACGTCTCGAGTGTCGGTTCGCTGTGTCTCTGGCGGATCGGTTCGCGTCGATCACGGCAGACGGGGACGTGCTGTCGCCCTGCTCGGACGGTCTGCAGAGAGACGGTCGAACGGTGATCGCGGACCGAGTGGCCGTTTAAAACTCGTTACAGACCGGGAGCCCGATCGTGTTGAAGTCGCTCATGTCCTCGAGCTTGCCGGGGATCTCGTCGAGACTGATCGTCTCGGAGACGAGTTCGGTCGGATCGAGTTTCCCGGTGCGGATCATATCGAGCATCTCGGGGTAGTGGGACGGCTGAAGGCCGAACGAGCCATAGAAGTCGACCTCCATCGCGACGAATTGATCGACCGGGAGCGGAATTTCGCCACTCTCTGCTTCGGTCGTCAGCCCCAGTTGCACGTGGCGGCCGTTCTTTGCGAGGGAGTTGACCGCGTTTTGGGTCGTCTCTTTGATCCCCAACGCGTCGACGGAGACGTCCGCTCCACCGTTCGTAATCGAGGTGACCGCCTCGACGGGATCAACCTCGTTTGCGTTGACGGTTTCGACAGCACCCAGCTCTTCGGCTTTCTCGAGCTTTTGATCGTCGAGATCGACACCGACGACGTTCGCGCCCAGTGCGTCGGCGATCTGGACGCCGGACAGGCCAACCCCGCCCAGACCATAGATCACCACATCGTCGCCGCCCCCAACGTCGGCCCGGTGGGCGACACCGTGATACGACGTCATAAACCGGCACCCGATCCCGGCAGCCGTCTTCGGATCGATGGCGTCCGGGAGTGGGACGGCGTTGACGTCGGCACTCGGGATGTGGACCTTCTCGGCGAACGCGCCAGGTGCTTCGTCTGAGAATCCGAGGCCGGTGTGATTTTCACAGATGTTTTCGTGGCCGGTGCGGCACAGATGACAGTGACCGCACCCGAAGTTGAACGGAATCGCGACCTGCTGGCCGACTTCTACCTCTTGGACTTGGGACCCCGTCTCGATGATCGTCCCGACAGGTTCGTGGCCGAGAATGTGTGGCGGCTCGGGCCGATAGTCGATCCAGTCCCAGTGGCCTTGCCACGCGTGCCAGTCAGAGCGACAGACACCGACACTGTCGACCCGTGCGACGACGCCGTCGGGATCGGGCTCTGGATCATCGACTTCTTTGATCGTCAGCGGTTCCTGAAACGCCTCCATTACAGCTGCTCGCATATCTTCGACGCTTGAAAAGGGAGAGAAGTTAAAAGTATGGATTAGACCGTGGTCTGGGTTGGCCGCACGGATTGTGCTTCCACGCTCGGCTGTCCGTATGCCAGGTTTTCATAGAGAGAACAAACCGAACAGACCCACGAGGACGGCACTCCAGAAACGGAACCGAAGACAGGACAGTGCTCGGCCCGTGCGGAAGTCGAAAACACACAAACTAGCAGACGCGGTAGAGGGCTGGTTCGACATCTCCAGTGTGAGTGGAAAAGTCACCGTACGACGTGAATCGCTGTCCGTTGTCTGGCGGTTGTGACAGATGTCGAGGGACGAAGTGGGAACCAAGAAGTGTGCGTCCGGTGGCGGTCACCGGTCGTTCGACTGTGAGAGCGCCGCAACGTCCCTCTGGGCGTAACCGGTATCCGTCAGTCGTCCCAACGCTCGGCCATGCCTGCAACGTCAGAAATCCGCTGTACGGACCCAGAGTGCTTTCTGGACATGTTCGAGGTCCACTACACCTACGACCTGCCCGACGACCACGGCATCGAGGACCTCCAGTGTCCGGTCTGTGGCGGGACACAACTGGACGCCATCGAGCTGTAGACGGTTCCGGGAGGCGTTCGGCGAGGTATCGAAGAATTCTGTCGGCTCGGGGCGGGCACAAGGGCTTTGGTCGCGCCGACCGAACGAGTCGCTACATGCGAGACCTCCGTAAGTTCACCGAGTCCATCGGCGAGAACGTCCTGGAGAACGTCGGTCGCGCCGTCGGCCGCGCCCAAGAACACACCCCACTGCCGGTCGATTTGCTCGAGAGCGAGGACGCGTACCTGGCAGTGTTCGACGCGCCGGGTGCAGTCGGCAGCGACGTGCAGGTACGTCTCGAAGACCGGCGCGTCGAGGTCCGGATCGATCGCTTTCGGGACCCACGAGAGCACTTCGAGATGCGATTCCCCGGTCGCGGGTTGACACTCGACGGCCACGTAACGCTGCCTGTCGAGGCCAGTGTCGACGGCGACGCCGCCAGTGCGACTCTCCAAGAGAACGGGACGTTACACGTTCACGTCCCCAAGCGAGAGGGCGGAACGGCGGTCGATGTCGAGGCCGAGCACGAGGCTGGGGACGGCGACACGGACGAGACCGTCGGATCCGAGCAAGCAGCTCACGACGACGGACGGACCGACGGCGAGTGAAGTCACGCCGCTGTTCGTGAGTCCCTCGGGGAGACCAACCGCGATGAGTGTGATTCAAACAGGCGGATTCGTCCGGGTCTGACAGTCGGGGCCGGGTGGACACTCCCAGTCGGTCGCCAGTTCGAGCAACTGGACGAGCATGCGGGCGGTCGCCCCCCAGACGGTGTAGCCCTCGACGTGGAAGTAATGGAGGCGGACCGCCCCCTCGGTGGGATGGTCGCGACACTCCGTGTCGTAGTTGTCAACGTCGAGTAGCTTGGGGACGGGCAGGACGGCGATTTCGGCTACTTCAGCGTCGTGAGGATCGTATTCCCAGTCCGGGATCCGAGCGACGAACGGCCGGATCGCGTAGGCACTGACCGTCCGAATGTCGTCGAGTCGGCCGACGATGGACGCGTGGGTCGGTTCGAGTCCAACCTCTTCGTTCGATTCTCGCAGGGCTGTCGCTTCGAGATCCGTGTCGAACGGTTCGCGTCCGCCACCGGGAAAGCTCATCTGGCCAGGGTGGTCTTCGAGATGGTCGGCTCGTTTGGTAAACAACAGGTGGGGGCCGGTCGGCCGGTCGATCACACCAGCGAGCACCGCCGCTTCCCGTTCGTGGGTCACAGTGGTTGGATCGTGATCGGCGACCGGCCGAAGGTTCATACCCGAAATCAGTCGTCGATGGCCCTTAATTCGCTCGGGGCCTCACGCACCATCGGTCCCTTCGAGGGCAGCATCGAGACGGTCGCGAGTCGTCTCGAGGTCGACTGGTCCCCAGGCGTCTAGCTCGTAGCTCACGTCGAGGAGTTCGCGGACCCGGTGGTCGTTGCCCGCCTCGACGGCCCGGCTCGCGTCAGCCCGAAAGCGCTGCTCGGCTGCCGCCCCGAGTCGGTCGCGGTCGATCGACCGGTCGTCGATATCGAGGATGTGTGGCAGGTCACTCGCTCCGTCCGGAAGTTTCGGGAAGGCCGTCGGGCCGACGACGACCAGCGGCGTCTGGGTGCTCTCGTCGCTGAGTTCGAGCAAGTGATAGCTGTCGATCGCGTCTGCGATGGCCGCCTCGAATTCGTCTGGGTCGGACGCTATGCCCCGTTTGAACGCGAGTTCAGACAGGGCTGTCCGGAGTGTCGCCCGGGAGAGTGCACCGAACAGATCGACGACCCCGGCGATCTCGTCGGCTGAGAGGTTCATACTGGGCGTCCGGATGCGAGCCCCTTCAACGCGGCGGGGCGGGTCAGGGCACGTGCTCCGCACGGGCCTCCCGGGCGACGGTGGCGATCTGCTCGGGATCGAGGGGTGCGTCCCGCCAGGCCGGCAACTGCTCGGCGCTCGGTGGCTCGATCGCATCGGCGTAGGTCCTGACCTGCGTTCGCTCGCCCTCTCGATCGTACGTCAGGTCGTTGAACGCGGCATCGGCGGCGTAGCGCTCGATGAACGACCGGGCGGTCTCGCGGTACCGGTCGGGAAGCGTCTCGTAGTCGGGAGTGAGGCCGTGGGCTTGGACGGCCGTGAGCAACGCGTCTGCGACCTCGCTTGCCATCTCGCCCAGCCCCGACGGACCGCCAACGGCCCGGTGATCGTGTTCGTGCCTGCCGAGATCGACCTGGGCAGTGCCGTCGAAGCCAACCGCCGCGAACGCGTCACCGAGCGTACTGACTTCGAGGCCCCAACCGCGCGGCGGGGACAAGCGGGTCGCGAGATCGGCCGTCGCGGCGAACTCGCCGGCCAGGGCGTACCGGAACGCGCCCAGATACGCACAGATCGGTGCGTCGTGAGCGCCAGCGAGCGTCTCGACCAGGGGCGCGTACAGGAGCCGGAAGAGACGGCCGTAGAGGCGATCGTTCTCGACACGGGCGTAGTAGCCCTTCGAAAACGCGAACCCGTTTGCAAGCGGGAACAGGAGTCTCGGGACGTGCGTTCGGGCGTAGCTCTCGGCGTCGGCATCGTGGACAACGACGTACTCCGCACGCGCAGCCGCCAGCCCGAGTGCGAGCCAAACGTCACGACCTTTCCCGGTGGGGCCAGCGAGGCCCGCCTGATCGAGTGTCGTTTCGACTGCGGGGGCCGAACACCACAGGACTTCCAGGGGCAGGTCGAACGACGACAGCCACGCGCTGACGTCGGCGAGTTCCTCACTACTGGCTCGTAGCGGAACAATGACCTCACCGGGGGCAACGGTTTCAAGCGTCGAGAGAACGCGTTCGGCGGCCAGGCTGGCGTGGTCGCGACCGGTCATCGGGACGACGACCGCCGCCCGGTCGGTCGGGGCCGACGGGGCCGCCGAGTCGAAATCGTGGAGGGTCGCGATCCGCTGTTGAACGTACTCCATTGGATCGCTCTGCGACCGGGACGGACAGAAAGGTTACGCCCCCCGACGAGTGCCCATCGACGCGCACCTCACGCGCGAGCGACGGCGGGGAGTTTGCCGAGCCGATACAGGCCGAACAGCGCGACCGCACAGGCGACCAATCCGATCGCGAACGCCCGGTAGATGACGGGGAACGGGATCGCCGCGTCCCGCAACAGCCCGACGACCCAGCTGCCGGCCGCCTGGACCATCATCATCGTGGCGCTGTAGGCCGAGTAGGCGCTCGCCCGATGGCGGTCGGGCAGCGAGCCCAGGAGATAGGTGTCGGCGACGGGAAACAGCGAGTGGATCACGTAGCCCATCAGGACGCTGGTCCCGATCAACCAGGCCGGCCCGAGGGGCAGGGTCAGCGCGAACACCGAGACCCCGAACGCCGCGAAAATGGCGACCAGGAGTCGGAGCGGCGAGACGTGATCGGCCAGCCAGCCCGTGAACGCAAACGCGGGCAAGCCAGCGGCGAACACGACAGTCAACAGGAGTCGCGCGGTGGCCCCCGAGTACTCCAGTGTCTTCAAGAAGGTGACGTAGAAGTTGAACAGACCCTGCCAGACGAAGCCCGCGAAGCCGACCACGACGACGCCAACGAGAACGATCCGCCACTGGTGGACGACCGCGGCCGAAAGGTCACGATCCTCGCTGCCGGCGGCCGGGAGCTCGTTGCGTCGCGCGGCGAGATAGAAGGCGATCGTCGCCAGCACGGCCAGGATGGCCAGCAACTGGAACGTTCGCCGCCAGCGGCCAAGCGCGAGCGTCGCCGTCACCAAAAGCGGCGCGCCGACGGCAGCCACTTGGCTCGCAGTGCCGTGCAGGCCCAGCGCGAGGCCAACCCGGTCCGGGAAGAGTTCGCTGACCAGGGGATTGGCCGCGATAAAGTAGGTCCCACTGGACAGTCCCAACAGAAAGGCCCCCAGCATCAGCATCCACACGTCGAGGGCGGTGGCAGCGACGACGGCCGCGACAGTCAACAACAGCCCCGTCCCGAGGATTACCTGCTGGCGCGGATACCGTGTCAGCAGATAGCCCGTCGGGAGCCGCGAGAGGGCACTGCCGAGCCACGCCAGCGTCGCGAGTAAGCCGACCGCTGCCGCCGACGTACCGAACTGCTGGCGCAACGGGTCGAGCAACGGGGCAAAGACGACCCGCCCCAGATTGACAAGGAGGACCATGCCACAGAGACTGGTAAAGACCGAACGACGGGACACAATCGGGCTACCCAGGGACACATCTATATCCTTGCGATGCAGGCACGGGCTTTTTGACAGGTCGTCACATACCTCCACGTATGAAATCAGTCAGGAAAGGACTCCGATCGGGGGATTTGAAGAAAGACACCTACGAGCGATTGCGCTGTGCGGACTGCGACGAAGAGTTGAAAACCGAGAACGACCCCGAAGAGGTCGGGTCGGTCCGGGCCTGTCCGGAGTGTGGCCGCCGGTGGCAGCAGGTCGGCTAGCCCGGGGGGAACCGATCGGCTGCGCTTTCTGTCTGACTCGAAGACCGCACGAACGCTTGGCCCTCGCACTCATAGCACTGGGGTCCCACAGTGGCAGGTGTGCCTGACAATCGCCCGTTCGTCCCCAGCACGGTGGCGCTGGGCCTGGTCGCGCTCGGTCACGCCGCCCTCACCTGGCCACCGGCGGCTACAGTCGCCTTCTTTGGCGGTGGCGCAGTGGTCGCGTTCGTCGCCGAGGCCGTCGTGATCGCTCTCGGTTTGCTCGAACACCACGTCGGTCCGAAGATTTTCGGGGTCCCCATGTACGTCCTCTTTGGCTGGACAGGGGTGGTGTACGTCGCGTTTCGTCTCGCATTGCTGTGGACTGCGGGGTGGCCGGCAGTCGCCGTCGGTGCGATACTCGCGACGACAGCTGATCTACTGACCGACCACCAAGGAGTTGTAAACGGGTACTGGACCTACACCGACGATCTGCCGGGACCACGGTTTCGCGGGGTGCCGTGGTGGAACTATCTGGGCTGGCTCACGATCAGTGCAACGACAGCAACCCTTCCCGTGGCGGTTCTGTGAGCGAGGCCAAGAGGGACACGGAGTCACGTCCAACGGAGTCGGACTCGTGATCCCGTCGAGACGCTGAAGCGCTCTTTGCCCCGGCCCTGGTTGACGGCGAGCTCGACGTTCCCGTGGCTGCCGACGGTGACGAGCCGGTTGCCGGCCTCGACGGCGGCGTAAGTTCGGCGGACAGGCGCCCAGGCACCGTTGACCGTGATAGCGTCACCGAACCGGTCGGCCACGCTCTGGCCAGGGACGTTCGTGATCGCGTTCCCGAAGTCATCAACGACCAACACGTCCCCATCGATCCCGTCCTCGCGGATCGTCGGCGCGGGAAACGACAGCCGCTCGAACTCCTCACGGCGGTGAAAGCGGTCGCTGGACGCAAAATCCAGTCGCCCGCGCTCGTGGACCGTCGCCGCGGCGGGGGCAAAGACGTCCCGGCCGTGGAACGTGACGCTCTCTGGATCGTCGTACGTGTAGGCGAAAACTGTCAAATCCCCCTCGTCGCCGGCGAGTGCGCGTGCCGCTGGGAGCAAGACTCCGTTGTCCGGGCCGACGAGGACGTGCTCACCGGCCCGGATCGCCAGCGCTGCCCGCTCGGTGCCGACGCCGGGATCGACCACGACGAGGTGGACGGCCGGCGGGAAGTACGGCAGGACCTCACGGAGCCAGAAGGCGGCCGCGCAGACGTCCTGTCGGGGAAAGGTATGGGAGACGTCGATCAAGCGTGCGTCCGTCTGGCCGAGCAAGACGCCTTTCATCGCCGCCGGATACGGCGACCCGAAGTCGGAACTGAGCGTGATCATTGCGGTGGCTTAGCGGCGGGACCGACAAAGACGCTCGGGATTTCTCGGGGTCAGTGTTGGCTCGCTTCGTCCGGTCTGGCCTCCCAGCGCTCGACGACATCCGACCGGGAGATCGTCCGGAGTCGTTCGACACCGTTGCACTCGTCGATGACTTCGACGACGGCGTCGGGCACCCGGTCGCGCCACGTCTCGCCATCGATGATCCGCTCGCGGATTTCGCTTCCTTCTAAGCGATCACGGTCGAACATCGGTGACTGGCGGACCTCGATGCCGGCTTCTTCGAACAACTGGATTACGAGCGGGTTGTTCGAGTACGCCAGGTCGAACGTCGGGCACATGCTCTGGACGTGACTCACCCACACGGAGTTGCGATCGAGGTCTTCGATTGGGACGACGTAGGTGACCAGATCGAATTCCGCGACGGCCTTGGTGACCATCATGATCCGTTCGCCGGCAGTAAAGGGGTCATGAACCGTGTGGGAATCGCCGGCACTCCCGATTCCGAGGACGAGTTCGTCGACTTCCCCGTCGGCCGCGATGTGTTCGATCATCGTCTGGTGCCCGTTGTGATAGGGCTGAAAGCGGCCGATGTAGAACCCGCGAGTCATACCCACACTCAGGGCGGGGTTTTCATAAACCCGGCGAGTCGTCAGCCGGCGATTGCGTCACGATCCGGCCGCCCTATGCCGATTTTGGTTGCGCGGCAATCACGGGGGCTAGGAGAAAGTATATGAATCGACAGTCCTTGATTTCCAGTAACCGACCCGTTCAAAATGAGTGAGAACATCGATACGGACGATCCGCCACCCGAAGACGAGGTGGACGAAGAGACGACGGACGCCCAGTCGACGACTGAGCAATCCCCGTCGGACGCGACGGAAACGCCGGCGGAAACACCACCGGCTGAGGGCGACGGATCGGACGCGGAGATCGACGAGTTGGGCAGTGGCGTCACGCTCGATGACGAGGACGTGGCCGTCATCGACGACGAGGACGACACCCTCGGCGGGCTCGATATCGAGTCGACCGAAGACATCGAAGTCCCCGACCGGCTGGTCGATCAGGTGATCGGCCAGGATCACGCTCGCGATATCGTCAAGAAGGCGGCCAAACAGCGCCGTCACGTGATGATGATCGGTTCGCCCGGGACGGGCAAATCGATGCTCGCGAAAGCGATGAGCCAACTCCTTCCAAAGGAGGATCTCCAAGACGTGCTCGTCTACCACAACCCGGACGACGGCAACGAGCCGAAAGTCCGGACGGTGCCGGCCGGGAAAGGCGAGCAGATCGTCGATGCCCACAAAGAGGAGGCCAACAAGCGCAACCAGATGCGCTCGTTCCTGATGTGGATCATCATCGCCATCGTGATGGGCTACTCGCTGCTCATCGCGGGTCAGATCCTGCTTGGCATCCTCGCAGCCGGCGTCATCTATCTGGCCTTCCGCTATGGGGCCCGGGGCAACGATTCGATGATCCCGAACCTCCTGATCAACAACGCCGACAAGCAGACCGCGCCCTTCGAGGACGCGACGGGTGCCCACGCCGGCGCACTGCTGGGTGACGTTCGTCACGATCCCTTCCAGTCCGGCGGGATGGAGACCCCCAGCCACGACCGGGTCGAACCCGGCGAGATCCACAAGGCCAACAAGGGCGTGTTGTTCGTCGACGAGATCAACACGCTCGATATCCGCTCTCAGCAGAAGCTGATGACGGCCATCCAGGAGGGTGCGTTCTCGATCACCGGCCAGAGCGAGCGCTCTTCGGGCGCGATGGTCCAGACCGAACCCGTCCCGACGGACTTCATCATGGTCGCGGCGGGGAACCTCGATGCCATGGAGAACATGCACCCGGCCCTGCGCGACCGGATCAAAGGCTACGGGTACGAGGTCTACATGGACGATACCATCGACGACGAACCCGAGATGCGCCGGAAGTACGCCCGCTTTGTCGCCCAGGAGGTCGAGAAAGACGGGCGGCTCCCACACTTCACGAAGGAAGCTGTCGAGGAGGTCATCCTCGAAGCCAGGCGGCGGGCCGGCCGCAAGGAGCATCTCTCCCTGAAGCTCCGTGACCTGGGTGGACTGGTTCGCGTTGCGGGTGACATCGCCCGCGCCGAAGACAAGGAGTACACCGAGCGCGATGACGTCCTCCAGGCCAAGCGGCGTTCGCGCTCGATCGAGCAGCAACTGGCGGACAACTACATCGAACGCCGCAAGGACTACGAACTCACCGTCAACGCTGGGGACGCGGTCGGTCGCGTCAACGGCCTCGCGGTGATGGGCGAAGACAGCGGGATCGTCATGCCCGTCATGGCAGAAGTCGCCCCGTCTCAGGGGCCTGGCGAGGTGATCGCCACCGGGAAACTCCAAGAGATCGCGATGGAAGCCGTCCAGAACGTCAGCGCGATCATCAAGAAGTTCTCGGATGAAGACATCTCCGAGAAGGACATCCACATCCAGTTCGTCCAGTCCTACGAGGGCGTCGAGGGTGACTCGGCGTCTGTCACCGTCGCGACGGCCGTCATCTCGGCCCTGGAAAACATCCCGGTCGAGCAGAACATCGCCATGACCGGCTCGCTGTCGGTCCGAGGCGACGTCTTGCCGGTCGGTGGCGTGACCCACAAGATCGAGGCCGCCGCCAAGACCGGCCTGGACAAGGTCATCATCCCCAAAGCCAACGAACAGGACGTGATGATCGAAGACGAATACAAGGACCAAATCGAGATCATCCCCGTCACACACCTCTCGGAGGTGCTCGAAGTGGCTCTGGCCGGCGAACCCGAGAAGGATTCGCTGGTCGATCGACTCAAGTCGATCACCGGCCAGGCCCTAGAGACGAACGTCGGTCGGACGAACCCGAGCCCGCAGTAACCCGTGCTCCGGTGGGCCGGCTTCGTCGGCCTCAGTTGGCTCCTTATCGCACTCGTTTTCGTGTTGACTCGACACACACAGCGCGTCGTCGCGGCTGCAACTGATGAGCCGGATTCGACTGACGAGATGGCACGCTCACTGTCGACACCGGCAGTGCTCGCGAACGTCGCACTCACACAAGCCCTGCTGGCCGGTGTCGTGTTGGCTGGTGTCTGGTACGTTGCCGTCCCGGCTTCCGTCCTCGGGCTCGCGAAGATACCGCCGTCCGTCTCGACGGTTCTCATCGGGGTCGCGTTCGGGACCGTCCTCTGGCTGGCCAGCGAAACAGCCACGACGCTCAGTACGGCCCTGGGAGTCGAGCCGGACGAACGACTCCGAGGCCTCCTTGCGCCAGCAACCGCCGGCGGATGGCTTGCCGTCCTCGTGGTCGTGCTCCCGCTCGTGGCCATCAGCGAGGAACTGTTGTTCCGGGCCGGCGCGATCGGCGCCTCGGCGGCAGGGCTTGGCCTCTCGCCGTGGGTGCTTGCCGTCCCCGCCTCGATCGCGTTCGGGTGCTGTCACGCCATCCAAGGCCGGACTGGCGTCGTCGTCACCGGCGGTCTCGGGTTCGTCCTGGCTTCTGGGTACGTTATCACTGACAATCTGGTTGTCGTGATCGTCGCCCACTACGTCCTCGATGGGATCGAATTGCTCGTCCACGAGTGGCTCGACAGTACGGCGTCTGTGGATTGATCGGGCCTAGGTGAGCCCTTCGATGACGCGAAGTTGCTGCTCGACGGGTGGTGGCGCGGTACTCGGACCGTCCCTGACGCGATGATCCGGCACGAGCAACGGCACCGGGTTTTCGGCGAGAGCCGTTCTGACGACGCCGCGGGCGTCGTCGCTGTCCGGGTCCAGTCCGGGTGTCATCCGTGCCAGTGCTTCGACGGTGATCGTCTCGCCGTAGGGCACGTCACGAACGCGTTCGAGGACATCTCGCTGCTCAGTCGCCATCGTCAGTGCGACCTCGATATCCCGAAAGGAGACGGCCTCACCGTCCAGATAGGCGTCGATCTGGTCGAGTACGTCGTGGGCTTGGTCGGCATCCGGCGGCGGGTCCATCGGAAACGAGAGGGAAATGACGCGGCCACTCGCGATCCCTACCTGCACGGCTCGGTCCAGAGCGGGGACGTCCCGGGCATAGATGCCAGCAGTCTCGTCCATACCGGTGGGTTCGGCTGATCGGGACTTCAAGATTCGTGTGGGCTGGCCCGTCGTCGTCGGTTGTGGGTCACAATGGGGTTCAGTCGCCGGCCCCGTCGTCGATAGCATCCGGACGGACGCCCGTCTTTCGAGCGAGTTCGCTAAGTCTGTGGTTGTCAACGAGCGTCACACCGTGTGTCATGGCGGCGTCGAACGCAGCGGGATCGATCGGGTCAGTCGTCACCAGAATCGCCGAGTGATCCCCCTCGCGACGGTTTCGCTGGGCGATCAGTGCCTCGACTCTCTCAGCCGTCACCGGGACGCCCCGACGACGGACCCACAACAGGAGTGTGGGGTCGTCTCTGGATCGAGTTGCGATCGCGTCGGGTCCGGCTTCCTCGAGCAAGTCGACGGTCCAGCCCAGTTCCTGCCAGATGCGCCCCACTGCCGCTGTTGTACCGTCGTCGTCGAGTGTCTGGAGACGACGGACGGACTGGCGCTGGTTCGTGTCGATGTTGTCGGCTGTGCCCGCCTCGAATGCCTGTCGGGCTGGCGCCGAGTCGTGGCGTCCGACGTCCCCGACCGAGGTGTCGGTACACTCCAGTGTCGGGGCTGTGATGGGCTCGTCGGGCACCGCCGAGGCACTGTCCGTGTCGTCGTCCCCATGCTTTTGACGCGCTATCGCCTCGATTTGGGACCGGATATCGGTACGCCGCTCGTGAAGGGCGTCGCGATCTTCAGGTGTGAATTCCGCTGCCGTGGCGAGGGCTCGGTCGATCGATTCGCGTGCATCGTCGTAAGCCGACAGCGCTGCATCGAGTTGGCCGTCGTCCCGAAGTCGCTGGGCCTCCTGGGAGCGTCGCTCCGCGGCACGCTGCTGGGCGACGACCAGCCCCTCGACGACTGTCGCCAAGCGGTCACGGAGGAGCGATCGCTCGCCAGCGAATCGGTCGTCTGCTCGTCCCCAGTCCAGTTGGACCAGCGCGCGAAACCGCTCGAATGCGTCCCGCCAGTGGTCGACGGCTGCCAGTGGATCGGCAGCTCGCTCGGCCGCTCGCTGGGCGGCGATCGCACGGGACAACGGGGACACACTGAGCCGGTCGAGATCGTCGTCGATTGCCGTCACGTGCTGTCGAACGCTGGCAGCCATCACCGAGGAAAGATCCTCGCGACTGCGAAGGGACTGGAACGTCGCTCTGGCACGCTCGAAGTACTCGGCGGCTCGTTCGTAGCGTTCCTGCCGCCAGTGATTCTCGGCCCGAGTGCGAAACGACCGGGCGCGAGCAAGCGACAACCGCCGGCGTTCGTCACGGCGGCGTGACTCGAGGCGTGCCAGCCGGCCGTTCATCCCGCTTGCTGGGGCGTCGTAGGCGGCCGCCGTCTGGCCGGCTTCGGTTAGTGAGCTCTCGGCCCGGTCGAGTGCCCGCCGTGTGGCCTCGAACGCGCCGGTCGTCCGGTTGCGGGCAGCCTCCGCCAGGGCTGTCCGGGTCTCAGAGAGGAGTCGGTCGAACCGGATCCAGGCCTGGGCACCCTCACGAACCCGCCGTGCGACGAGTTCGGCGTCGATTCCTACAGGGAACCACGTCCAGTGTTCGGTCTCCCCACTCCAGCACTGGACGGCGACGTGTCCCCCACCCCGCTCGACGGTGACGTGTTCGATTGTATCGAGTGCCACATCGTGGATCTGATCGCTGTCATCCACTGTTGCACCGCCGACTGCCATCACGATGCGGCGGCCGGTGATCGCGACGAGCGCCCGATAGCCAGACCCAGGAGAGTAGGTCGTCTCTGTCCGCCCGCGTTCGTAGACGATCCCACGGTCGCCACTCGGGAACACCACCCGCGGCTGCTCGGCCAGCCCGAAGTGGGCTTCGAGCGGTCGGTCGGCGAGATACCCCTCCCCGAACAGCCCCCCGCGACCGGTCTCCGTCAGGAGTCGCTCGTCGACGACCTCACGGTCGTCGGATTGCATACCCCTTCGTTCGGACGAGACACCTATTGTTTTTCGGTTGACGCGTCGATACGAGCCCGGCAATCAGGCGTGTCGGCCTGCCGGCGGACGTCCGTCTGACAGGCATTTACGTATCCGTCGAGGAAAGACTGGATCGATGCCACGGCTCGTCCTTTCGCTGCCGACTGAACTCGGTGCCGGGACGGACACCCGCCCCGACCGTTCGAGGCGGTCCGATCCGGTGTCGAGTCACCACTCGATCGATCGGCCCAACGGAGACGACGCCACGGAACAGCCCCGTATCGAACAGTGGCTGGCTTGCTGGGCCGATTGAGCGAGTCTCGATCGATCAGTTCTCGGTCATCCGAGCGGCGATCCGCTGGGCACCGATCGTCGCCGCCAGATTCGGCTCGTCGGGTGCGATGGCTTCGACGTCACGATTGAGGGCGTCGCTGAGACGGTCTTCGAACTCCTCGACGATGCCGGGGATACAGGCCATCCCGCCAGTGAGGACGATCGGCTGGTCTAAGGCGAGCTGATAGACCTTCATGTGATCGTTGGCGAGTTCGGCCAGGAAGGTGTTGGCAAATTCCTCGACGGCCTCATCGAGGTAGGCGTCACAGGCGTCCATAACCGATCGCTCGATCGTGAACTCGTGGGCACCGCCGCCGGGCTGCTGGATGACGTCCGTAAACGGCTCGAAGTTGTTGAAATCGGCGTGCTGTTCTTTGTATTCCCGAGCCGTCTGGGCGTCGATGTTGACCCGCCCCTGGGTCTCGCTCTCGACGTTCGTGGCGATCCGTCGATCGACTTCGTTCCCGGTGACTGAGCCGGTCGTAAAGGGCGTGAGTTGTTCGCCACGGCGGTAGGCAGAGGCTTCCAAGTTCGTCGAGCCCATGTTGACCGCGAGGAAGATCTCGTTGATCGCTTCGAGCCCATCACCGAAGGCGGGAATCGCGCCACACAGCGATTCGGGGTAGCTCTGGATGAAGTGCTCGCCGATACCGCTGCCCTCGACGACCGACTGGAGATTGGACAGGCCGCGCTCGTTGTCGATCGTCGGGATGGCGTAGACGACACCGCTGTTTGCCGGGATGTCGTTGGCCTCGATGACCGAGGTGAAGAACCGCTCGGTCAGTTCGGCACCGCGTTCGTCTTCCGGGAGGCCAGAGCGAAGCATGAACTGAACGCGATCGGGGTACTGTTGGGCGGCTTCCGCTCCGTAGAGCACCTGTTCTTCGCCACTAATGGGGTCGTCGTAGGTCGCCAGACAGGTCAGCGTCTGGGTGGTGTCCAGGCCACCTTCGCGGTCGGGTTTCGCGAGGACCGTCCGCGTACTCCCGAGTTTGACGCCGACTGGAACCGGCTGCTCGTCCGGCGTCGATTCCGCTGCATCTGCCGTCGAATCCTCGACAGTATCCTCGTCTGTGTCCGGTTGTGGCTCTTCTTCGTCCTCCTGTTCGGCTGGTTCGTCTGTTTCGGCATCCTCGACACTCATACGATGGGCGATTGTCCCCGCGACAGTATATAACTACGTGTCGAAAAATCAGCGCTGATACCGACGGACGGAGGCGGCCCGTCGGGGGAGAGAGTCAGAAGCGAGTCAGTCACTCACTGCATCGAGGTGAGTTTGGCGATGTGGACCAGGCTCAGCAGGTGGTCGTCGATCGACAACTCCGAGTGGTCGCTGCCCGTCCCCTCGAGACCGAGCAAGTAGTCTTCGAGGTCGTCGCTGACGTCCTCGGTGATCCAGCCGACTTGGGCGTAGTAGTCGACGGCCTCGTTGGCCCCCCGAAAGCCAGCTTTCTCCAACAGGAACGAGAGCCATTCGAAGACGATCAATTCGCCGGCGTAACTCTCGGGCAGTCCGTGCAGATACGGCTTCTCCAGTTCGCCCCCGACCATACTCTCTAAGGGCAACAGTTGGCGGTACAGTTGAGACCGGTAATCCCCATCACCGAGGACATCGCCGCCGAGTCCGCCACCGCCGGTGTCGAAGCCGGGCGTCGGGGCCTCTTCCTCGACATCTTCGTCGCCGACCGGGATCGTGGCCCCGCCGCGCTCACGGGCCATCTTCCGGAGTTCGTCGAGGTCGTAATCCTTCGGGTTGATCGTCATGACTCTCTGTTACCGATACCTACAGGCTACTCTCTGTTAAAGGTTGCAGTCACGTCGTACGTACGTCTGACAGGCCGAAGTCCGGGATTTCGCCACTAGCGCGGTTGGTGATCGCCGCCCGTCGGTGATTTCAGGATTTGATACCCGCGAGCGTATTTTTATGTGGTGTCGAACCTGAACGTTGAACAACTGACAATGCCCAGCCAGACATCGGCCCGGACGCCAACCGTCTGCGTGACCAACGCAAAGGGCGGAACGGGCAAGACAACCATCGCGATCAACGTCGCCGGGGCACTCAACGAGCGCGGTCACGACGTCCTGTTCGTGGATATCGATCCACAGGGTAACGCTACCGAAGGGCTCGGACTGCTCGATGCCTACGACGCCGAACCGCCGACGCTGTTCGACGTCCTGACCGACCACGCGGTACGGACCTCGGTCGAGGAGTTGATCGTCGAACACGAAGAGATGGACGTGTTGCCGAGTTCGATCGATCTCCTTCAGGCCGAACACGAACTGACGATCGCCGACCTCCTCGCGTGGGCCAAGACCGACGACTCGGTGGCAGTCGACCCAGCCGCCCTCTCTCAGATGGCGATCAATATCACGCCCGAGGCGATCACCGGCGGGCACGCCCTCGATGCCCTCGATGAGACACTGGCGCAAGTCGAGACGGAATACGATTACGTCATCATCGATTCGCCGCCGTTCTACGGGAAGCTGACCGACACGGCGATTTACGCCGCCCAGAACGTGCTCGTACCGGCACTCACGGAGGCGACGTCCGAGCGAGCGATCGAGTTGCTCATCGACCAGATCGCCGCCCTGGAGGGACAGGTCGACATCACTGTCGATACCGTTGGCGTCGTCGCCAATCGGGTCGAACAGACCAACGAAGACGCGACGATGCTATCGTGGCTCAACGAAGTGTTCGAGGACTACCCGCTCTGGGAAGTGCGAAAGCGCGTCGCCCTCCAGCGCGCGTTCTCGGCCGGCACATCTATCTTCGCCTACGAACAACAGGTAGACATGGAAGACGTGTTTCTGGATATCGCCAAACAGTTCGAGACACACTTTGAACGGGAGCCCCAGGAGGTGACAGCATGAGCGACGAAGACGACGAGCGGATGGACCGCGCCCGCCGCATCCGAAACCTTCGGGAAGGTCGTCGTGGCGGCGACGAACCAACCGACGAGTCACCTGACACGGACGAGGATCGCGACGAGCCGTCGGAATCTGCTGGTTCGGACGGGCAAGACGACGCCCACGCGGATGGCGAAGATGCGACGAACGCTGGCGACGACGAGGGTGCAAGGTCAGAGCCAGGCGACGGCGAGGAGTCGGCGGGAAGCGGTACCGAAACGCCTGGCACTGACGAAAAGCCCGACACCGGCCGGTCGATGGCGGAAGATCGCGGCGAGGGTGTGACAGCCGGGACTGACCCGGCCAAAGAGAGTCGAGCCGGCCCGGAGTCGGACGAGGAAGCCGTATCGGCCGCCCAGGCGGCCGCCCAGGCGGCAAGTGAGTTCGAAGGCGACGGAGCGGTGTCGATGGACGTCGAGGAGGCGGTTGGCGAGGCCGCATCCGGTGAGGCGTCGACGGACGAAGCTGGGGCCCCGGCCGGGACGACAGTCACGGATGCAGACGTTGTAGAGCAACACGAAGAGGAGACCCGCGTCCTGGAGTTCCGTCTCGGCGAGGAGCTGTACTGTCTCGATATCACCTACGTCGAGGAGATCGTGCGCGAAGAAGCGATCACTCGCGTGCCAAACACGCCCGCGTACGTCAGCGGCGTCGTCGACCTCCGCGGCCAGATTACGACGATCCTCGACCCGAAAACGGCCGTAGATATCGCGGGCGAGAGCGACGACCGGCTCATTCTGGTGTTCGATGCCGACACGTTCGACGATCACGGATACATCGGCTGGCTGGTCGACGAAGTCAATCAGGTCACGCCGATCACAGAGTCAGAAGTCAAAGAGTCACCGATCGACGAACCGTACATCAACGGCGTCATCGAGCGCGACGACAAGTTCGTCATCTGGACGAGTCCCGAAATGGCTCTGGACGTCGGGGCCGACGACTAGCCGTGCTATGTTTTCGAGGCTGGACAGCACGACGGGCGGTTCCGTCGGCTAGAGCGCCTCCCTGACGTGTTCGATGGCCTCACTGACCGCCCCGATATCGGCGAGATAGCCCGCGCCGACGACCGTTTTGACGCCGACTGCCGCGGGGCCAGTGAGGATACTGGGGCCGACGGCCGCGACGGCATCGGCACCGATACTGACCGTCCAGCCGAGATCGTCGTCCCGATACCGATCCAGCCGCGGTTCGAAGGACGAAGCGTCCGATCGGCGGTGTTCGACCAGTCGCGCGATGTTTTCGGCAACGACCGGCGCTTGCCGGATCGCGGTGTGGGCCATCGCCGGCGCACTCCGACCGTTCTCGTCGATGACTTCCACAGCGTCGCCAGCACCGAATACTCGCTCGCTCAGGCGTAGCGTCGCCGGGACGCGCGGTCGATGTGCCCCGACAGCCGTTGGCCCGCGGATCCCGCCGGCCCAGACGAACTGATCGTAGGCGAGGTGCTTGCCCTCGGCAACGCCGACGCGGTCGGCGTCGACACTAGTAATCGTCGTGCCGGTCCTGACGTCGATGCCGGCCGAGGTGAGGGCCTCGTCGATCGCCTCCTGCATCCGCTCGTCGAGTCCCGGCGGCACAGCGTCTGCCTGTTCGAGAATGGTGATTTCGACGTGTTCGCTCGCGTCGTGCTCGGTCGCGAGTGTGGCGAGTTCGCCTGCGACTTGCACGCCGGTCAAGCCCCCGCCGCCGACAACGACCCGGCCGCCATCGTCGAGAACGGGCATGAACCCCTCGCGGATCCGTGCCGCGTCGCCAGCCCGGTGTAAGACCGCCCCATGGTCCTCGGCACCGTCGATCCCGTAAAACGCCGGTTCAGCACCGATACAGACCGCGCCGAGGTCGAACTGTAGTTCGGACCCGTCGGCCATGGTTGCGTGCCCGGCCTCGACGTCGAGATCCGTGACGCGCCGTTGGTCGACTATCGTCCGACCCAACAGCTCCCGCAGCGGAATCGAAAGGGACTGGGCGACCTCCGGCCGGCGGATCGCCCGGTGGAGTAGATGGCGAACGACGTGAATGCCGGACTCGTCGACGAGATGAATCTCGACATCGGCTGGCAACGACTGTTCGAGGTGACGGGCGACGCCGAGGCCGGCGTACCCGCCGCCAAAGACGGCAACGCGCATAGTTTCGATTACATCGCCAGCTGCCTAAATGCACGCTTTAGAACAGCGCGGCGTCGGCATCCCGGACGCGGGCAGGCCCGCCGACCCGCCAGACGCGCGTTTCGACGCCGAGATCGGCGATCGCCGACTCGACCCGATCGGCGTGTTCAGCCCTGGTGTTGACATAGATACTTGCACCGGTATCCCCGGAGAAGTACACCGGGACGCCTTCGTCCCGGAGATCACGGACCGTCTCGAAGACCTCCAAGGTCTCCGGTTGCCAGTAGACCCACCCGCTTGGCCCGGTCATCGTCGTCGCCGCAAGCGAGAGCGTGTCGTGTTCGGCGATCTCGAAGGTGCGCTGGAAGTCACCGCGGCCGAGCGCGTCCCGCATATCCGCCAGTTGAGTGTGGACGTGGGCGAGGCGGGCCTGGAACAGATGACTGTCTTCGGCCTCCGCGTGGGCCGCTTCGGTCTCCTTGTAGGCAGGAATCACCGCGCCGACGACGCGAACGTCGTCCTCGAAGGCGACATCGAGTCGCTCGGCCCGACAGTCCTGGTCGTTGCTGCCCGCCCGCAGATCCGAGAAGCCGCCGGTGACCGCCCGTGCCGCAGAGGTCGAGCCACGGCGGGCAACGGTCGAGATTTCGGGATGGCTGAGGTCGAGACCGGCCGCTTCGACGAGCGCCATCGCCAGCGCTGCAAAGCCCGACGACGACGAGCCAAAGCCGACGTTTGTCGGGAAGTTGTTCTCGCTTGCCATCCGGACGGCGTGATCGATGCCAGCCCGCTCGCGGACGTGATCGACCACGGTCCGAATCCGCTCGGCACCGCGCCCCTCGACCGACTCACCGTCGATGACGTACTCGTCCTCGTCACGATCGGGTTCGAAGGCGACGGTCGTCGTCGATTCAGTCGGTGCGGTACAGAGACTGATCGAATCGTGATACGGCGTCCGGAGGTCGGAATCGCGTATCCCGTGGTATTTCACCAGTCCCTGGATCGGATGGGCTGTCGCTGTCGCTTTCATACCTGTTTCTGTCCCTGCCGGCACTTAGATACCGCGTAATCGGAACCGGTTCGGGCCGCCGAAAGCAGGCGACAGTCGGGAGTGTCGCCTGCGGGGGCGAGGACCCAGGGCCTACAGCAGTGCCCCGGCGGCGGCGATGGCTTCCTCGCTGGCGAACCCGAAGGCGGGCAAGAGAAGTACCGTCACGACTGCCGCGACGATGATGGCCACATAGAGGCCAAGCGGATAAGAGTCGATCTCGAAGTCCTGGCTCGGTTCTTCGATCCACAGCGCCTTGACGACCCGGGCGTAGTAGAACAGGCTGAGGGCGCTGGCGATCGCCCCGACCGCCGCCAGCCACCACAAGCCCGCACCGACCGCTGCGCCAAAGAGGACGTACTTCGAGAGGAAGCCAGCCCCGACGGGCAGGCCCGCGAGGCTGAACAGGAAGATCGTCATCGCCACGGAGGCAACCGGAGCCTCCGTTGCCAGCCCGTTGTAGTCCTCGAAGGTCCGGCCGACGTCCCAGTACTCGGCGAGGCCGACGAACAGGAACGCACCCGTGTTCATGAACCCGTAGACCAGCAGGTGGAGCATGCCGGCCCCAAGCACGAGATCAGCGTTGGCTGTTGGCGTCAGGGCCGCAAGCGCGATCAGCACGTACCCGGCGTGGCCGATCGAGGAGTAAGCGAGCATTCGCTTGACCGACTCCTGGGTCGCGGCGGCGAAGTTGCCAAGGACCATCGTGACGACCGCAAGCGCCTGGAAGAGGACGAGCCAGTCGATGGTCGCCGCAACGGCTTCGATCGGGAACGCCGTCGTGAAGATCCGGAACGCCAGGATGAACCCGGCGGCCTTCGAGGCCGAGGAGATGAACGCCGAGATTGGCGTCGGCGCACCCTCGTAGGCTTCCGGCGCCCAGAAGTGGAACGGGACGCTCGCGGTCTTGAACGCGACGCCACCGGTAACCATCACGATCCCGACACCCAGGACGCCGGGTAATGCAGTCGGGTCGACCGCGGCCGCCACAGCGTCGAACTGGAGGGACCCGGTTGCGCCGTAGATCAGACTGATCCCGTAAGCGAAAATCGCCGAGGAGAGGGCACCGATCAAGAAGTACTTCAGCCCGGCCTCGACACTACCGCGGTTGTCCTTGAGGTAAGCAACCAGGGCGTAGGACGGGAGACTCGACAGTTCGAGGGCGAGGAAGGCCGTCGCGAAACTGTCGACGGCGCCCAGCAGCGTCATCCCCGTGGCTGCCAGGAAGAGCAACGAGAAGTACTCCGCCTGGTGGGGCTCGTCTCTGATGTAATCGTAACTCCCGAGCACGACCAGGGCGAGGACGCTGGCGACGATCGTCCCCAGCACCAGCGTCATCCCATCGACCATCAGCTGGCCGCCAAACAGCTCGATAGCCGGACTCTGGCCGGTTCCCGCGAGCAGGTACCAGACGTTGAACGCGAGGGCGGAAAGCGCACCGACCAGTCCCACGGCGGTCAACAGTACCGGACTCGTCGTGTCAGGTTCCGGTTCGATGCTGTCGATCAGGAACAACACGAGTGCGGTCACAGCGAGGACGAGCGCGGGTGCCAGTGCGGCCCACGTCGGCAGTTCGATCGCCGCCATCAGACACCACCCCCCAGCGTGAGGATCGGACGAACCGCATCTTGAATCATCCCGTAAAAGAGGTCAGGGGCAACCCCCAGGGCGATCACGCAGGCAAGCAACACCACCAGCGGCGCGACGTCTTCGAGCGGTGCCCGACCGAGGTCGTAGTCCGTCTCCAAGTCGAACGGACCAAAGAGCGTCCGCTGCATCGCGAGGAGCAGGTAGCCGGCGACGATGACGATGCCGAACATCGCCAGGGCGGTGAAGATCGGCGCGCCCGGCAACACGGTCGAGGGGAACGCCCCGAGGAAGATCAGCACCTCGGCGGCGAACCCGCTCATGAGGGGCAGCCCCATGTAGCCAAAGGCTGCGGCGACGAAGATGCCAACCGTCACGGGCATCCGATCGGCGAGCCCGGACATGTCACCGACCATCCGCGTGTGGGTCTGATTGTAGATGACACCGACAGTCATGAACATCAACCCGGAGATGAACCCGTGACTGACCATCTGGAAGGTCGCCCCGCCGACGCCGTGGACGGTGTAGGCGATCAGGCCCAGCAGGACGTACCCCATCGACGAGATCGACGAATAGGCGACGATCCGTTTGAGATCACGTTGTGCCAGCGCGAGCAAGGCACCGTAGATCACACTGACGACGGCGAAGATCGCGATGATCTCCGCGTTGGCTTTCGCAACATCGGGCAGCATGGTGAAGTTGAACCGCAACAGGGCATAGGTCCCCATCTTCAGGAGGACACCAGCCAGTAGCACCGACACCGGCGTCGGCGCTTCGACGTGGGCGTCGGGCAGCCAGGTGTGGAACGGCACCATCGGAACCTTGACCGCGAAGCCGGCGAACATAGCGATGAAGGCCGCACCCTTCAGTGCACCCGGGCCGAGTCCGGCCAGCCCCGAGAGAGCACCCGGTTCCTGCAGCGCCTGTGTGATCTCCGGGAGGCCAAGCGTCGTGACGCTATCGCCCAGCCCGAAGACCAGGGCGATGAAGCCGATGAACATCGCCAGGCTGGCGACGTTCGTGTAGACGAAGAACTTGATCGCGGCGTACTTCCGGCGCGGACCGCCCCAGATCGCGATCAGGAAGTACATCGGCACCAGTACGACTTCCCAGAAGACGAACCACAGGAAAAAATCCAGGGCCGCGAACACACCCAGTAGGCCCGCTTCCAGCAACAGGACGAGGGCGTAAAACTGGGATTGTCGCTCGTCGATCGGCGTCCAGGCCGAGACGATCGCTGCGGTCGTGAGGATCGTCGTCAGGATGACCAGGGGCAGGCTCACGCCGTCCAGCCCGACGTGCCACTGGAGCTGATAGCCCGCCAGGCCAAGCCATTCGATCGTGGTCTCGAAGGCAGGATTGTTTCCGAGCAGGGCGTTGCTCGCCCCCTCGAAGGCCGACCACAGGTAGAGGCTGCCTAACAGTGGGACGAGGCTAATCGCCGCGGCCAACTTCCCGGCATAGCGGTTGGGTGCGACCGCGACGACTCCGGCACCGACCAGTACGCTCACGAGGAGAGCCTCGAGCAGCATTCAGAACCACCCCCCGTAGACGCCGAGGACGACCAGAATAACGACCAGTCCCAGCGTGAGTAGGGTAGCGTAATGGGTGACGATCCCCGACTGGATGCGCCGGACGCGCTCGCTGGCAAACAGACTCACGCTGCTGGTTGCGTTGACGACCCCGTCGATGACGCTCTGATCGAACGTGTCCGCTTTCCGCGACAGCGGCAGCGTCACGTCTTCTGCGAGCCAGACCTGATATTCGTCCTGATAGTAGTTGTTCATGAGCAGCGTCTTCAGCGAGCCGAGTTTGTCGGTGTGTTCCTCGGGGCTCGGGACAGCGTACAGCCGATACGCAATCCCGGCACCCAGCAGCGCCAGTCCGAGCGAAACCGCCGCGCCCGCGAGGACGGTTCCAGTTTCACCCAGTGGGTTGGCGGCCGTGTAGCCCGCGAACTCGTGCATCAGGCCGTGGTCGCCGGTGTAGTGGTGGACGGCCGTTCCGAACGAATCGGGAGCCTTGTCCAGCCAGTCGTGTAAGAAGGTCAGATGGACGCCGGTGACCTTCTCGATCGGCGCGAGGTTGATGACGCCCGCGACGGCCGCCAGGATCCCCAGCACGGCCAGTGGAAGCTTGACGTTCCAGCGGACGCCGTGGGGATCCTCGGCCGTCTCGGTCCGGGGTTCACCGTGGAAGGTCAAAAAGACCATCCGGAAGGTGTAGAAGCCGGTGAAGGCGACGGCCAGCAGGCCCATCGCGTAGCCCGCGAGCAGGAGTGGGTTGCCGCCCAGCCCGTGGATCAGCGTCTCGTAGAGCACCTCGTCTTTCGACCAGAAGCCGGCGAAGGGGAAGATACCCGCAAGCGCCAGCGAGCCCGAGAGGAACGCGTAGTAGGTGACGGGCATCTTCTCTTTGAGCCCGCCCATGTCCCACATGTTCTCGTTGTGGTGCATGGCGATGATGACCGCGCCGGCTCCCAGGAACAGGAGTGCCTTGAAGATCGCGTGGGTGGTCAGATGGAAGACCGCAGCGACGTACCCGCCGCCACCCAGCGCGAGCATCATGTACCCGTACTGGCTGATGGTCGAATACGCCAGCACCTGCTTGAGTTCCTGTTTGACCAGGGCCATCGAGGCCGCAAACAGGGCGGTGAACCCACCGACGAGCGCGATCACGCCCAGTGCGGTCGGGGACAGCAGGTAGAACCCGTACATCCGCGCGACCAGATAGACCCCGGCGGCGACCATCGTCGCTGCGTGGATGAGCGCCGAGACGGGCGTCGGACCTTCCATCGCGTCAGGCAGCCACGTGTGCAGCGGGAACTGGGCGGACTTACCGATCACACCGCCCAACACGAGCAGGCCGAGCACCGTGAACCAGGCCTGTTCGCCCAGGCCGAAGTACGTCGTTACGCTGTGTTCGCCAGCGAGGGCCTGCTCGGCTAGGTGCGGGAAGCTCTCGGTACCGGCGAACATGCCGGTCCCGAAGGTGGCGAAGATCCCGACGGTTCCGACGAGGAAGAAGTAGTCCCCGAAGCGAGTCACGAGGAAGGCCTTTTTCGCCGCCGAGGGCGGTCCCTCCTCGCGGAACCAGAAACCGATCAGCAGGTACGAACAGAGCCCAACCAGCTCGAAGAACATGAACGCCATCAGAAGGTTGTCCGCGAGGACAAAGGCAAGCATGCTAAAGGAGAACAGGCCGAGTTCGGCGTAGTATCGCGGCAGACCGGTCTCGCCCTCGTCGTTCATGTATCCGAGTGAGAAGACGAACACCAGTAGGGCGATCAGCGAGACGATGACCAACATGAGCGCCGACAGCGGGTCGATCAAGACGCCCAGATGCAGCGTGAGCGCCTCCTGGCCCGCAAGGAACGTATAGAGGTCGGCGTTGTAGGTCTGGCCGCCCGCGACGGTCACGAGCGACCAGATCGAGAGGACGAGCGAGCCGGTCAGGGCCGTGATGCCGGCCAGGGCGCCACGTTTGGGGAGATACTTCCCACCGAACAGCGCAACCACGAACGCTGCAAGCGGTAACAGTGCGATCGCCGGCGCGAAGTCGAATGCTCCTGTCATGTTACCTCCGCATCGTCGTCGGTACCGTCACGTCGATATCTCCGAAGTTCCGGTCCAACACGAGGATGATACCCAGTCCGATCGCGACCTCGGCGGCCGCCAGGGCCATCACCAGCAGGGCAAACACCTGCCCCGTGAGATTCCCGTAGTGGAGTGAGAAAGCCACGAGATTGATGTTCGCGGCGTTGAGCATCAACTCGACGGACATCAAGAACATGAGGGCGTTCGAGCGAGCCATGACGCCGAAGACGCCAATCGCGAAGACGGCCGCCGAGAGCATCAGATAGTGGACGACACCGACCATCACTCCTCACCCCCTCGCGAAGCCGGTCCAGTACTGACCCTTCTTCGCGCCGTGCAAGTAGAATCGCCCCGTCGAGGGCGGCATCGAGCACGATCGCGATGAGGATAAACGAAACCAAGAACCCCTCGGTCACCAGCGGTGACTGCCCGGCCATATCGAACAGGGCGTAGCCGAGCCCGGCAGTGATACTCGCGCCGGCTTCGAAGCCCGCGGCCGCCGGGAACGTCGCGGTGAGAAACACTGCTGTGAGCACGGCAAACAGTGCGAGGGCGGCCACCGCGCCGACGGGATTGAGATCGCCAGCCAAGCGGGGACGGCTCACTGTCTCACCCCGCGTTGGGCTGGTTCGGCGTCGCCGTTGCTCTCCCGCATCAGCATGACGGCGAAGGTGATCAGGATGAGCACGCCGCCGACGTATACCAGGACCTGCATCGCCGCGACGAACGGTGCCTGGGTCATGACGTAGTGGACGGCGACGCTGAGTAGCGCCACGCCGAGCAACAGCGCCGAGTGCCAGACATCCCGGACGAGGACGACGCCCAGGCTGGCCCCGACGGTCGTCAGCGCAAAAAGCCCAAACGTGACTGTCTCGAGTACTCCCATGCTAGGTGCCTTTGCGCCCGCCCGCCCTTTGAAGATTTCTTTATCACGTAAAGATTCCGGCAATTTCGGCCGCCATCGGCCACGTTGGCCCGTAACGCGCCGAAATTGGGCCTTGTAGCCGGGTGGCGGCTGTCGATCAGTAATCCCCGAGAACCCCCAGACTGCGTGCCCGTCGGGTCGTCAAGACGAATCCCAGGTAGCCGAGTGCGACGTAGCCGACGGCCGTCCCCAGAAGCACCGCCAGGGCGATGGGCTCGAACTCCCAGAGCCGCACGTTGTCGGTCATCGCCTGCTGGAGCATCGTGCTTGACTGGGCCAGGGGCAGCAACGCCGCCCAGGGGATCTCGAACGCCGGCGCGGAGATCAACCCGATGAACGCAAACTGCAAGAGGGACGTGACGTTGCTGATCCGCTTGTACAACACGCCAAGACCACCCATCGCGAGGCCGATACCAAGCACCGATGCGACGCCGAGAATGGCGATCACGACGATCGTCAGAGCGTGTACGTTCAGGGCCGTCCCGGTCATCAGTAACATCACCGCGAGGACGACCGAGGACGTCAGAAACGTTCGCAACAGGACGGCAACCGCCTTGGCTGCCATCACCGGCCCGAACCCAAACGGCGTCATGTAGTGGCGTTCGAGAGTGCCCCAGCTGGCCTCCGACTGGACAGCACGCATTGCCCCCATGTAGGCCCCTTGAGAAAGCGTCCACAGGAAATAGCCCACGATCAGCCCTTCGATCGTGTCGGTCAGTGCCTGGCCCGCGATCATCTGTCCGCCATAGAACAGCAACGCGAAGAAGAACACGGTCACCACGACCCCCAGGACAGCGTTGACGGGGTAGCGAAGCCAGATCAGCAGATCCCGATAAATCACCGCCCGAATCAAGTGATAGTATCCACCGGACCGAGTGGGCGAAGGACCGTCTGTCCCCTCGCCGTCGCCGCGATTGGTAGCTGTCACGATTCCGGCCTCCCGCCCCCGACAGGCGACACCGCACCGTTCGTCCCGTGTCCGTTGCCAGTGACCTCCAGAAATACCTCGTCGAGATCGGGTTGGACCGTTTCGACACCGGCAAGCTGGACGTCTGCCGCCTCCAGTCGGTCCATTAGCCGGTAGAACGTCGCTGAATCCGCTGCGACTTCGAACGCGGTTCGGTCACCCAGCCGCTCGACGGCCGTGACATCGAAGTCCGCGCACAATGTGTCGATCGTCGTGTCTGCAATATCGCGGGCGGTAACTCGGTACCCCGTCGTTTCGAACTCCTCGAGTAGGTTCTGAACGGTATCGTCGACGATGATTCGCCCGTCGTTCATGATGATGACCCGATCACAGACGGCCTCGATGACGTCCATATCGTGGCTCGATACCAAGAGCGTCAGATCACGTTCCTCGGCGAGACGAACCAGTTCCCGCCGGATCGTCATCGAACTCTCGATGTCAAGCCCGAGGGTTGGCTCGTCGAGAAACGCGACCGAGACGTCACTCGCGAGCACGCTCGCCAGCGAGACTTTCTGTTTCATGCCCCGTGAGAGGTCCCGGACCTGTGTGTCGGCTTTCGCCTCGATCTCGAGGGCCGCAAGCAGTTCGGTGTGGCGCTCGTCTAAGGTATCGGGGTCGTGTCCCCTGATCGCGGCAAAATAGCGGAGGTTCTCTCGGACGGTCAGTCGCCAGTAGTCGTTGCGTGCACCTTCCAACATCGCGTCGACGTGCTCGTAGGCGCGCCGTGGGCGATCAGACACGTCGATGCCCTGGATCCGGACATCACCGGTGTCGGGGACGACCAGCCCCAGAATCGACTTGATCGTAGTCGTCTTTCCCGCGCCGTTCGGACCGAGTAGCCCGACCACTTCGCCGGGCTCGACCGCGAAGGACACGTCCTCGACGGCGGTGACTGCCTCCTCGCCACTGCCGAACGTTTTGGACAGTCCATCGACGGCTAAGGCAGCTCCCTCGTCGTTTTTGCCCACGTCGTCGCTCGCGCACCGACTGGACGGTGCCTCTGCTGTAGAAGCCTGCTTTGGGGGGTGTGGCGGGCGGCCCATCGATATCGTGCCGGGGTTGACAACCCGGTCACCTAAAGGTGTCTCTATGAGAGTGACCGAAGGGAGCTGTCCATCTTGGAGTTCTCGTCGCTCGCAGCACCCCGAACTCGTCGCCCCGCGTTCGGTCAGCTTGGGGTGTTATCGGACTTCCCGTTCGAAGACGAGACCGACTGTCGTGCCGCCTTGGGCAACTGTCTCGCTGAGTTGCCACCCTTCGGATGCGTACTCGTTGATGATCGCATCCAGGTCACCGATCGATTGTTTGGACGCCTCCGTTTCGTGGACGGTGTATACGTATTGTTGGTCCGACATACCCGAGACAACGGACGCCAGAGGCAAAAAGGGCGACCTGAGTCCCAACTCGATGGCGCCTTGCCGAGCACTCGACGGTTGGCTCGTTTTTCGAGCTACCGTAACCGTGACCGTCGACGCCAACGACGGTCCCGGGCCGATGGGAGTGCCAGTGCGCATTTCAGGCCCGGCCAGCAGTATGATGCATGGAGCTTTCGGTCTTCCTCGTCGTCGCCCTGGCGTTGCTGGTTGGCGGCGTCGTGGGCAGTTTCGTCCCGATGGTCCCGGCGGGCTTGCTCTCGATCGGCGGCATCGCCGTCTACTGGTGGAACACGGGCTACGTCACGCCGGGGCCGCTCGTCTTCGCCGGGTTCGTCGCCGTCGGCTTGCTGGTCGTCGTGGTCGACTATCTGGCCGGCGTGATCGCCGCGAAGGTCGGCGGCGCCTCGACGCTGAGTAGTCTGGCCGGGGGCCTCGTCGGTTTTGCGCTGTTCTTCGTGCTTGGCCCGGTCGGTATCGTGCTCGGGATCACGGCTACCGTCTTCGCGCTCGAACTCTACCGTGGGAACGCTCGCAACGAGAGTCTCCGAGCCGCCGTGTACGCACTCGTCGGAACCCTTGGCTCAAGCGTGATGCAGTTCGTGTTGACGCTATCGATGCTGGTGGCCTTTCTCGTTCTGCTCGTCGTCTGAGGGCGCGGAAAGACACCCACATGGGGCGCAACATGTATGGCGAGTAAGCCTGTAGAATCACGTATGGCAACTGACGAGGCTCCCATGGAAACGACGGTCAGCGACCGGGGGATGGTTACCATCCCGGCGGACCTCCGCCGGCGTCTCGACATCGAACCGGGCGACAAACTCCGGTGGGAGACCGATGCGGAGGGAGAGCTTTCGGTCGAAGTCGTCCAGCAGCGCTACGGCGCTTTCGACGATTTCGAGCCGGTGGCAATGGGTGGGGGCGGGTCCGAATCCCACGACATTGCCGGTCACGAAGACGATCCCGCGCTGTCGGAGACGAACTGATGGCAGTCGCAGTTATCGATACGGGTGTTCTCATCGGGATGGCAGACGCTGACGACGAACACCACGACGTTGCCATGGAGATTGTTCGTGGCATGGATCATGGCGACCTCCCAGCCGGCCGGGTGACAAACTACGTTGCACTTGAAACACTGAACTGGATACAGTCCCGGAAACGGCATGAAAAGGCCGTGGAGACGTACAAACGTTTGAATCAGTCAGCCGGATTCGAGGTGCGCCACGCTGCACAAAAGGACTTTACCAACGCTATCAAGCTCTTCGAAACTCACGCAGGACTGTCGTTCGGTGATGCGACGATCGCCGCGTACATGCAACGAGAGGGGATCGAATACCTGTACTCGTTCGACGACGACTTCGACGCGATCGAGCACATCACGCGGCTGGAAACTGCCGATGATCCGTTCGATTGATCGCCCACCACCTTTTTCTGCGTCGGGTGCGCCTCCGGCGCACCGCTCCTTGAAAATCTGGACCAAAAATAACTCGACTCCGCTTCGCTCCGTCGAGCGAAACGCGGCCTCCGGCCGCGTACGCTTTACTGATAATCGACTTCGCCTTCGCCTTCACCGACCCAGCTACCGCGATCCGGTTCCCGCGACTCCAGCGGATCGATGTCCTTGTACCAGGGAACGTTCTTGAGTTGCTCCTTGTTGTAGGCCAGATCGTCCTTGGTGTCGCCGGTGAACTCGAAGTTCTGGGTCAGGACGATGGCATCGGTCGGACAGACTTCCTCACAGAGCCGACAGTAGATACACTGGCCGACGTGGAGGTTGTACTGCTCGCCGTTGCGCTGGTCGTCCATGACGATCTGGATGGTATCGTTCGGACAGACGTTCTCACACTGGCGACACCAGATACACCGCTCTTGGCTGTACTTGTGGACGCCCCGGAAGCGCGGACTCACTTCGGGGGCCTCCTCGGGATACTTCACGGTGAAGGTCTTGCCGTCCAGTGCGTGTTTCATCGTCGTCGCCATGCCTTTGAGAATGCCAATCATTGGAATCTCCCTCCGAGTAGGGTCGGGACAGTCATCAGGCGATCACCCCGACGATGGCCGCCGTCAACAGCAGATTCGCCAGCGAGAGCACGAGCATCCCTTTCCAGCCGATCTCGATCAACTGGTCGATGCGCACCCGCGGGAGTGCCGAGCGTGCCCACTGGGTGAGCAGGAACACGCCCCAGATCTTGATCAAGAACCAGACGATCCCCGGGAGGACCGGCCCAGCCGGGCCGCCCAGGAACAGCGTGGCGATGATCGCCCCGCCGAGGAAAATGTGAATGAACTCCCCGAGATAGAACAGGACGAAGTAGACGCTCGAATATTCGGTCTGGTAGCCGGCGACGATCTCGGTCGGTGCCTCGGGGATGTCGAAAGGATTGCGACCGACTTCCGCGAGATTGGCCATCAGGAACAACGCGAACGCGAAGGGATTGACGAACGCGAACCACTGTGGGATCGAAATCCCCGCGATCGTGACGAGGGTCGCCTGCTGGGCTCCAACGATCGTCCCCGGAGCGTTGACGTTCCCCAACTGGAGCGTTCCAGCGAAGATGACGACCGACGCGCCCGTCAGCACGAGCGGGATCTCGTAGGCGATATTCTGTGCGACGGCCCGCAGGCCGCCCAGAAACGAGTACTTGTTGTTCGAAGCGTAGCCGGCCATCAGAAGGCCAAGCGTTGCGATCGAGGCGACGGCAAAGACGTACGCAAGCCCGATCTCGGGATCGGCCAGCTGGATGCCACTCCCCATGGGAATGACCGCGAACCCGAGCAGTGCCGAGCCGGCCAGAATGATCGGGGCGAAGTCGTAGGCCGGTCGGTCGACCTTCTCGGGAATGATCAATTCCTTCGAGAGCAGTCGCACCGCGTCGACGACGATCGTCCCGATCCCCGCCGGCCCGATCCGGTTGACCGAAACCCGATCGGTGAACGAAGCGGTGATCTTTCGCTTTGCCCACGGGCCGGCCAGTGCCGTGTTCAACAGGACGAACGTCCCGATGAGTCCGGCAGCCAGGAAGGCGACGACAAAGACGGCCAACGGCCCGGCCCCCTCCAGGCCAAGCACGCTCAACAGACGGTCGGTCAGCGTGATCGTCTGCAACGGGATCATCGATCGACCTCCCCCAACACGATGTCGAGACTGCCAAGCGAGGCGACCATGTCGGGGATGTACTCACCCTCGGACATGACCGGCAGCGTCTGGAGGTTCGAAAAGCAGGGGCTGCGGATCTTGAACCGGGCGGGCTTGTCTGTCCCGTCACTGCGGATGTAGATGCCCAGCTCACCTTTCGCCCCTTCGACGGCCCGGTAGATCTCCGTATCGGGGTCCGGGCGCAGGGTGCGGGGGACGTTCGACTGGATCTCGCGGTCGTCTTCGGGCCAGTCTTCGAGGAGGTCGGCACACTGCTTGATGATCTTCGCCGACTCCTCGACTTCTTGCATCCGAACGAGAACGCGAGAATAGTTGTCACAGCCGTCCTCGGTGACGACGTCCCAGTCGAGTTCGTCGTAGTAGCCGTAGGGATCGTCCCGCCGGAGATCGTAGTCGATCCCCGAGCCGCGGGCGACCGGCCCAGTCGCACCGTAGTTCTTTGCAGTCTCGGGCGAGAGAGAGCCCGTATCCACACAGCGCAACTGGAAAATCTCGTTGCCCGTGATGAGGTTGTGATACTCGTCGAGTCGATCCGGAATCTCATCGAGGAAGTCCCGGACCTTTTCGAGGTACTCGTCGCGCGGTTCGGGGAGGTCCCAGGCGACCCCGCCCAGCCGGAAGTAGTTGAACATGAGCCGCTGACCAGTCAGGTCCTCTAAGAGGTTCTGGACGACTTCCCGATCGCGGACGGCGTACATGAAGATAGCCGTAAAGTCCCCGTAGACGTCCAGGCCGAAGGTCCCAACCGCGAGCAAGTGGGCGGCGATCCGCGTCAACTCCGCGCTCATCGTCCGCAGGACTTGCGCATATTCGGGGACGTCGATGTCCGCTAAGTCTTCGGCGGCCCGCGCGTAGGCCCACTCGTTGAGCAACCCGCCCGGCGTGTAGTCCCACCGGTCGGGGTAGGGCATGATCTGGTGGCGATAGGTGCCCTGTTGGCACATCTGCTCTTCGCTGCGATGGAGATACCCGATGTCGGGGTCCAGATCGACGATCTGCTCGCCGTCCAGCACCGTCTTGACGTGGAGGACGCCGTGTGTCGCGGGGTGGTGTGGCCCGACGTTGACGAACATCGTGTCCGAATCGTCGCTTGCGCGGTGGTCCTCTTGCAGTGGATTGGCGTGTTCGCGTAGCGAGACGATCTGGGGTTGCGTCTGGTCGTACCGCTCGGAGAGCGGGTGGCCCTGCCAGGTCTCGGGCAGGAGAATCCGTCGCAGGTCGGGGTGGCCTTCGTAGTGGATGCCGACGAGATCGTAGGCCTCCCGCTCGTGCCAGTCGGCCGTCTCGTAGACGCCCGCCGCCGACTGGCTGACCGGTTCGTCCTTGCTCGTCGGGACGACGACACTCAGCTCTTGGGTCGGATCGTCGTACTTCTTGAGGTGATAGATCGACTCGAAGCGATCGTCGTACTCCTGGGCCGTGACCGCCGAACAGTGATCGAAGCCGGCCTCCTCTTTCAGCGTCGAGAGGACGTCGACGACTTCGTCGGGCCGAATGACGAAGCCCTCGGCGTTGACGTGCTCTTCGCGATCGAGGACGTGGCCCTCGAGCAGTGCTTCGAGTGCGTCGTAGTCCAACCCGTCTTCGGTCACGCCGACGTCTGGCTCCGTTGGTGATCGTTCCTGGAGGCTCATTGCGCATCAGCCCAGTTGAACCGCATCACGAGGTCTTCCTCGTCGATCTGGTCGGCGAGGTGATCGACGAGTTCGTCACGTTCCAGATCACCGAACTCTTCGAGTTCGTACGGTTTGACGACCACCGGGGACGATTCGCCGTTGGCGATGCGTTCTTGCAGTTTCGCGACGCCATAGACCAGCGCTTCGGGCCGTGGTGGACAGCCGGGAACGTGGATGTCGATCGGGATGACCTCCTCGGCACCCTTCACGACGTTGTAGCCCTCTTGGAAGGGGCCCCCGGAGATCGTACACGAGCCCATGCCGATGACGAACTTGGGCTCTGGCACCTGGTCGTAGACGCGTTTCATCCGCGGGGCGAACTTCGAGACGATGGTCCCGGGGACGATCATCACGTCGGCCTGGCGCGGGGAGGCCCGCGGGACCCCCGCGTGGAAGCGATCGAGGTCGTGTTTGACGGCGTAGGTATGCATCATCTCGATCGAACAGCAGGCGATCCCGAACTGGAGCATGAACATCGACGAGCCCCGCACCCAGTTCATGAACTGGTCGAACTTCGTGAGGATGAACGGCGAGGAGCCAAAGGCTTCCCGCAGTCGGGAGTTGAAGCGGTCGTCGACGCCCTCGCCCATCCGGGCCTCACGCGTCGTTTTTAGGTCGGTACTCTCGGCCGGCGGTGTGTTGTCGCTGCTCATAACTCACTCGGTCAGTTCCTGTTGTGCGCGCGGACTCTGCACCCACCGGACGGCGCCGTTGCGCCACGCCCAGGCGAGGCCGACACCCAAGATCCCGATGAACAAGACCATCGGCAGCAGGGCCGGCCCGAGGCCGACGGCGTCGACGGCGTCCCCGTAGATAACTGTCCAGGGAAGATGAGGACGGTCTCGATATCGAAGACGACGAACAGCAACGCGACCATGTAATACTGGATATTGAACCGGATCCGGGTATTGCCGGTCGGCACTTCGCCGCTCTCGTAGATGGCTCGCTTGCTGTCTTCGGGCACGCTCGGACGCAGCAGGGCCGAGACACTCATCATGCCGAGCGGGATCAACACCCCTACCAGCGCCAAGGCACCGATTGCGATCCAGGGATTGCTCATTCGGTCTCTCTGGATCGGCTTGGGAGCGGTCCCACATAAGGGTTCAGTGTTTTACCCGGAAACGTGCCCAATAGCGGCCGATGTTGCCGTTTTCCGGAGTTTCGGCTGAACAGCCTGTGGCAACCCGACGAGATACCGGTCTGGATGCATTCGACGCTATCGGTCGCTTGGCCGCGAACACATCCGATACGCCGGTGCGTGGCTGGGATCGGGCTCGTTGTTACTGGTCTCTGAACGCGGTCGTCCCGCGTTCGTGCAGGTCTCGCGAGACCTCGCCAACCGCCTGTTGGAGACCATCGTGATAGTCGAGGAGTCGCTCCCGCAGTTCTGGGTGCTTTCGGGCGAGCAGTTGGACGGCCGACAGCGCGGCGTTGAAGGACTTGCCCGCGTCGACGGCGACGAGTGGCGCACCTTGTGGCATCCCGATCACCGAGTCGACGGACTTCTCCTGGACTGGCACGCCGATCACCGGAAGGGGATAGGCGATCGAGGCGGTCATGTTCGGTAAGTCTGCGCTCTTGCCCCCTGCGCCGGCGATGATCACGTCGAGCCCGCGATCCTCGGCCGTCTCGGCGTAGGTATACATCAATTCGGGTGTCCGATGGGCGGAGACGACGAACGTCTCGAAGGTGAACTGCGACTCGGGTGGGGCCTCGTAGTCTGTCTGCTCCTCGAATCCGAGTTGTTCGGTCAGGACGTCGTAGGCACCCGGACGGCCGGTTTCCGAGCCAGCCATCACGTCCAGGTCCGAGTCCGATCCCATAATGATCCCGATGTCGGGGGTTTCGGCGGCTGGCCGGTCCATTTGAGCCTGTGCTTCGAGTCGGTCGATCAGCGACTGGACGCTCTGGGCGGTCGTCATGGCTGGCTGTGCTCGTGGGGGTGGCCTAACTTTGTCGGGTTGGAGTGTCCGCTGACCCGTCGAGGGTGTCCTCCGATTTCAGAGGTCGTGGCTCCGGAACCAGCGCTGACCGATAGCCAAGAGGACGGCTGTGCCGATCAGGAGGAGTGTCGCCCCGGCGATGTCGTACGTTCCGTGGATGAGGACTCCCTGGGGGTCGAAGTACCGCATCGGCGAGATCGCGCCGACCCACGCGAGGTCGGTCGTCGCAATCACTGACTCGCCGAGCCACCCGAGAAAGACGACGCCGAGTGCGAGGCGACCCGCCGTCCGACCACGACGGACGACGATACCCACGAGGAGCCCGAACGCACTCCAAAAGAGGAGGTACGGAACCGAGAGGGCGTGGACGACCGCGAGATCCACGATCGACAGCGACTGCCCCGCGGCGAGGGCCATCACGGACAGGACAGCCGGGACCACGACGTTGAGGACGACGATCGGCACCAGCAGCGCCAGGAACTTCCCACCCAGGACGCTCCGCCGGGCGACAGGAGCGGCAAGTAGCGTGTCCATGCGTCCCTCGCCGAGATCGCCGGCGACCGTCCCGGCAGCCGTGTATGCCAGATAGCCACCGAGCCCGACGATCCAGCCCAGGGTGTAAAACTCGCTGGCCAGCAGGCCCTCGATCGACGCGAGACTCTCGAAGCCGAACAACTCGTTCACGACTGCGGGCATCGCGTCCAGCATCTCCGAGAAGCCGGCGTCGATCATCTGCGGGCCGACCCATATATACAGCGCTCCGAAGAGCGAGAACAGCACCGCGAGGACGACTGTCACCGGCAAGCGGTTGCGCCCCTCGAAGCGAGCGACCTGGCTGAGCGGACTCGACTCGACTGGTGTGTTTGTATCCCTGGCGTCGGCCACCGTCTTCATTGGACGTCCACCTCCCCGAACAGCCAGCCACTCCCGCCCAGCAGGACGATTGCAGCGACGAGGAGAATTCCAGCGCCGACTGGATCGTAGACGCTCTCGGTGAGAATGGCCAGTGGATCGTAGTAGCGCATGGGAGCAATCGCCCCCAGCCAGGACACGTCCGTCCCCGAGACGAGCAGTTCGAGGAGGAAGGTTCCGATGATGGTCCCGGCCGCGACGCCTTCCGCGATGCGCCGTCGGGGGGCCACCACGGAGACGCCCATACCGAACGCGCCACAGGCGAGCAAGTACGGAACCGAGAGGGCGTGGACGGCCGCGAGATCGACGAGCGGGATCGTCTCCTCGATCACCAGCGTCGCGCCGTAGACCCCGACGAAGACGGCGACGTTCACGACCACGATCGGTGTGAGCAAGGCGAGGTACCGTTCGACGAGCAAACGCGCCCGCGAGACCGGAGCCGCAAGCAGGGTGTCCATCCGCCCGTTCTCGACGTCGCCAGCGATGGTGCCCCCGGCGAGGTACGAAAGATAGGCACCCAGGCCGAGCAGCCAGACGTACTCGTAGAGTTCGATCGCGATGAATCCCTCCAGGGTCCCCATGTGCTCGAGCCCCATCTGCTCGACCATGGCGGCGGGCAACTGCTCGAACAGCGTCTCCAGATCCACGTCGCCGAGGATTCCGGGCGCGATGAGCGTCATCATCCCGCCAAAGGCCGCGATGCTGGCCCCGATGACGACCGAACTGGGCGCCAGTCGTTCCGCCTCGAAGCGCGTCGTCTCAAACATCGGCCTCCTCCGATCGCTCGGCCATCCTCCCCCCGGTTTCGTCGTCTTCGTCCGCGACGTCTCGTCTCGTCCCGTTTTCGACGGCTTCGACACGCTCGCTGGGATCCTCGCCGTAGAACCGCATGAACACGTCTTCGAGCGGTGCCTCTTCGATACTCAAATCGCGGATGTCGTATTCGAGCAGGCGGTCTAGCAGCGGCTCGTAGGCCCCGGTGTAGGTGAACGAGATGCTCGTCGCGTGATCAGATCCGGCAGCCGCCTCGGCCTGCTCGTCCGGACTGTCGGCGGCCCCGTCGCCGCTGACCTCGACGTCGTGGACGCCCTCGATCCCGATCGCCGCGGGGTCGACGTCGCCGCCGAGGCGTGCCCGGACGGTCTTGCCGCTGCGGTCGATCAGTGACTCGACGTCTTCGAGTTCGATAAGCCGACCATCCCGAATGATCGCGATCCGATCACACACCTTCCGGACCTCACTCAGGATGTGCGAAGAGAACAAGAAGGTCTTGCCTCGCTGTTGCTCGCTGCGGATGAATTCGAGTAACTCCTCCTGTTTCAGCGGGTCCAGCCCCGATGTGGGTTCGTCCATGATCAGCAGGTCGGGATCGTGCATGAACGCCAGGACGATCGCGAGCATCTGCTTGTTCCCGCGGGAGTACTCTCTGACCTTCCGGTCGAGAGGTGGATCGAACAGATCGAGCATCTCGTCGCTGCGGACGTCACCCCGCAACGCGCCGTGGTAGGCCAGCAGTCGCCGGCCAGTGACGTTCTCGTTGAAACTGGGTTCGGCCGGGAGATAGCCGATATCGGCCCGGACCGCCCGGAGCGCTTGGGCATCCCGGATGTCCGCACCGAGGATCGTCGCCGTCCCATCAGTGGGGGACTGAAAACCCATCAGCGTCCGGATCGTCGTCGTCTTGCCGGCCCCGTTCGGGCCGAGGAAGCCGAACACTTCCCCCTCCGCGACGTCGAAGGAGAGGGCTTCGACACCTCGCACGTCCCCGTAGTACTTCGTGAGCCCATCGGTTCGGATCGCCGGCATACTGAATCCCGTAGGCAATCGGCCGATCGGCCTATGAAAATATCGGTTACCGAGATAGCACTGACAATCGGCTTGCAACCGCCGTCACTCGAACGTCAGGTCGTCGCGAATCGCTCGCGTCCGTTCGAGCAGTGCTGTCGGCTCGCTATCGCTGTCTCCCACCGCTGTGACGTGGCCCATCTTTCGGCGCTGACGGACCTCGTTTTTCCCGTAGTAGTGCAGTGTGGTACCGCTGGCTTCCAGCACGCGATCGACGTTTCGGAGCGTCGCCGGCTGTTGGTTCTCGACGTCACCCAGGATGTTCGCCGTCACCGTCGGCGAGCGTCGATCGGTCGCGCCCAGGGCCACCCCGCGACGGCCCGGAGGTGCTGTTCGAACTGCGAGGTCAGACCGCCCTCGATCGTCCAGTGGCCGGAGTTGTGCGGCCGCGGGGCGATCTCGTTGAGCAGAATGTCACCGTCTGACCCTTCGAATAGCTCGATGCCGAAGACGCCACGGCCATCCAGCACGTCCAGTACGTCGAATGCGATCTCGCGTGCGCGTTCGCGGACCGCTGGCTCGGCCCGGGCCGGCGAGACCGTCTCCCGGAGGATCTCCGCGCGGTGGATCGTCTCCGTGACGGGGAAGGCATCTTCTTCGCCGTCGCCCTGGACAGCCATGACGGCGAGTTCGCGTTCGAAGTCGACAAAGCCCTCGATCATCGCCGCGCCAGCGGGGTCCTCGGGGGTGGCCCCCGGCCCAGCCCGGACGATCGTCTCGAAGGCACTCTCGGCGTCCTCCGGGGTCTCGATCGGGACGTTCCCGCGACCGTCGTAGCCTCCTTTTCGGGCCTTCAGCATGGCAGGATAGCCCAGTTCGTCGAGCGCCTCGTGCAGTTCGGCCAGGGAATCGACGCCGCGAAACGGGGGAACCGGGACGCCCGCGTCTTCGAGGCGGCGCTTCTGGACGAGCTTGTCCTCGATCGTCCGAAGCGTGTCGGGATGGGGGTGAACGGGCGTGCCCGTCTGCTCGCTTACTGATTCCAGGAGGTCCGGGTCGGCGAGTTCGATCTCGTAGGTGAGATACGCAGCCCGCTCGGCGAGTTCCCGGAGGGCGTCGCGATCGTCGAAATCGGCGACGAGTTGGTCGCGAGTAACCGGCGCGGCCGGCGGGTCCGGTGTCGGATCGACAACGAGCAGCTCCATCCCCAGCGGCGCGGCGGCTTCCCCCAGCATCCGACCGAGTTGCCCGCCGCCGACGACGCCGACGGTCGGGCCGGGCGCTGTCACGTTCATGTGCGGGGAGATTCAGCGATGACGGTTAAGCGTTTCAGAACCGGCCGAGATGGGGCCACTCTCAGTCGGCCACCCAGTCCTCGTGTATCCAGAACGTCCGCATCCGGTCGCCACCCTGGCGTATCGCGGCCTCGGAAGCGACGTACTCTGCCTCAAGGATGTCCGTCGGCACCGTTCTGTCCTCACCGGCCGTCAGGACGATCGGTGGTGGGTCGTCGCCGATCTGATTTCGAAGTGTTTCGGCATCGCGGACACACTCGACGGCCGCGTCGCTCCGGGAGAGGTACCACGGCAGTGGCAACATCGGATTGTACCACTTGACACACAGGGGCCGGGTATCCAGTGACGGCGTCTGGCCGGCCGGTCGCGTCACTGACTCGCCGTAGACGATGACATCCGTTCCGTCGTGCTCGCCTGCGATCCGATCCAGGTCCTCGACCGGCCCGCGGAGGGCGTTTTCGGGCTGAGCGTACTGGACGAGTTTGTTCCCGTCTCCTTGGACGAGTCCGCTGTCGCCCCCTGCACTGTTCGTGTAGACGACGCCCGTACTGACAGCCAGCATCTGCACGACGAGGAGGCCGATTACCACGCCAGCGATGGCAGCGCCGATCGAGTCCTCGTGGGCGAGCGCGATCGAGCCACGGCGATAGATCGCTGCCAGTGCGACACCAGCCGGAATCGACAGCGGGACGAGGACGTGGATCAACAACCACGCCCCGAAGATGTCAGTACCGACAGGATAGCCGAGCAAGGAAGCAAAGCCCGCGTAGCCGGTGAAGATCACCAGTGTGCGAGAGGTGCCACGCCCGTACCGTTCGAGGAGCGTCCCGACCACCGCCAGGGCAGTGAGAGGGAGGGCAGCGACGAGCAGGACTTCGAGGAATTGACCCAGGACGCAGGGGTAGCCAGTAATCGAATCGACACCGGCCAGCCCGGCGAGATCGATCCCAGCCACGCCCGTCGTCGAGCAACTGGGCGCGCCACTGTGGCCAAACCAGTACGCCAGCCCATCCGCGATATGATCGACGGTTGTCCCAACGAGTGCGGGGAGTTTCGTCGGATCGAAAACCGCCGCCCAGAGGCCAACGCCACCCTCACCGCGGGGATATTCCAGGCCGGCCATTCCGGCCCCTCGCGGGGCGTAGATGAACAAGACGGTCAATCCACCGACCAGGGCTGCACCGACGAGATGGGCGAGGGACGTCCCTGCCTGGCGAAGGGTGTTCCGGCCCTGGCTGGCGAGTCGCTGGGCGTGGGTCGCCAGCAGGGCGACCCCGCTGTCGTAGTCGTCGGGCTTGTAGAGCATGTGTTCGACGAGCAGGGCAGCCGCGCCGAACCAGGTCAACAGATAGACGACGGCGTTCTCTTTCGAGCCGAAGCCGAGCGCGACGAACACTGCCGCGCCGTATAGATATCGGGGCCGTCGCGTGTCGACAAAGCGGACGAGCAGGCCCAGCGCCACGAACATGAACGTCGCGACCAGCAGATCGCTGCGCATGAACCGCGAGTAATAGAGGAGAACCGGATTGAGTGCCAAGAGTCCGGCTGTCGCGACGAGTTCGGACCGTCGGAGGTGCTTTCGAAACAGCCAGACCGATGCCGGCAGGAGAGCAGCACCGACCAGAGCAACCGGGAGGCGAATCGTCGCGTCGCTCGGCCCCAGGACCGGAATCAGCCACCGGGTGGCGTGCTGGAGGACCGGCCCGTGGATGATATACCGGTACGCGAAATCACCAGTCTCGGCGAAGTGCAGTGCCCAGTAGGCCACCCGTCCCTCGTCGTAATGGGCGACGCGGACACCGAGGGCGAACAGGCGCAGTATCAAAGCGACGGCGACGATGGCGACCAGCGCGACCACGAGCGGCTTGTACTCGCCCAGCGTGGATCGATAGGACTCGCGCAATCGCCCGATAGCCGCTGTCGTCGTCTCACGAGCGGAGTGGCCCTCACGTTCGTCGTCGGTCACGATGGAGTCTCCAGAGTGCGGGTACTTTGCGGTTTCCGTTCGCGACGGTGGTTACTGTCCCGCGTTCCACCACTCTTTGTGGACGTAGAAGGTCGCTTCCGAGCCGTGGGTGCGGAGTTCGTACGTCAGCGCGTAGTAGTCGGCTTCGAATGCCGATTCAGGGACCGTATTGTCGTTCTCACGGACGATGACGACCGGTACCGGGTCCTCGCCGTCGATGCTGTCCTGGAGCGTACTTTCGTTTGCTGCACACTCGGTCTCGGCGTCGTAAGCCGCCAGATACCAGTTGAGCGGGATCGTGTTGCCCCACACCGTACAGACAGGCCGGAAGTCCTTGTGGGCGGTAGAAGCGTTTTCCGTGACGAACGATCCGCCGTCGTCTATCGAGCCATCGTAGACCAGGACGTCAGTTCCGTCGTGTACTGGAGAGATGTGTTGGATCTGTTCGAGGGCCGGCCGGAGGTCGTCACCGGGCTGGCCGTATTGGACGAGCGGATTGTCCCCCGATCGGGCGTTAGCCCCGTACGCGCCAGCGACGGCCGTCGAGACGACCAGTACGGCAACGAAGCCGATGACGACCGTCGAGAGGCCGAATTCGATCTGGTCGTCGTGACGGATGGCGTCGATCGCCCACCGGCCGAATAGGCCAAGTCCCACCGCAGCGGGAATGGCGAGGGGAACGAGCGTGTGAGTCATACCCCACTTCCAGCCACTCCCGATCGAGAACGTCAGCGGGTAGCCCAGCCAGGAGGCTACGCCAGCGTAGGTCATGAACAACACCAGCGTCCGGCTCCGGGCGGCAGCGTACCGTTCCCGCACGAATCCGATCGCCGCGAGGACCAATAGCGGGAACGACTTCGCGAACAGCCCCTCCGTCATCGCCCCGAGCCGTTCGAGATAGGGGACCGTGTTGCTCGTGCCACTGACTTCTGGTGGCCCGGGGAGGTCGAGGACGACCCCGTCGAGGCCACCGAACTGGAAGTACTCGGCTTCCGGATAGACGACGTACGTGAACGTATCGACGACGAGTTCGGGGAGTTTCAAGGGCGCAGCCACCGCGTCCCACAGGCCGAGGGTCGCACTGGCGTCGCTGGGCGGGTAGAGCATTCCGGCCATCCCGCCGCCCCGAGGCGCGAACATGAACACGAACAGCGCGACGAACAGTACGGCCACGCCCAGGCTGTGGCCTCCATAATACAGCAGCCAGCCCAGCAGGCTTCGACTCCCGTCGAACAGTCGATCGCGGACCCCTGCGAGTTTCGACCTGACGAGCGCGCCCGCACTCCGATACGCCCGGGGGCGGTAGAAAGCCGCGTCGAGACAGAGTGCGCCGGCTCCCAGCCAAGTGATTACGTACAGGGGTGCGTTCTCCTTCGAGGCGATGCCGAAGACGAGCAACGCCGTCGCGCCGTAGACGTATCGAGGCTTGCGGGTGTCGTAGAAGCGAACGAGTAGACCAAAGGCAGTGAACATGAACGCCGCGACCAGCAGATCGCTGCGCATGAACCGAGAGTAGTACAGCAAAACGGGGTTGGCCGCAAGCAACGCTGCCAGGGCGACCGTCTCGATATCGTCGAGATGTTCACGATATAGCAGTGCGGTAACGGGCAGGAGACCGCCGATCACCGCGACCGGCAGGCGGGCAACGAAGTCGTTCGCACCGAGGAGCCCGAAGAGGTACCGGCCGACGTGCTGGATAAAGGGGCCGTGGGTGTGGGAGTTGTACGCGAAGTGGCTCGTCTCTACGGCGTGATCGACCCAGTAGGCGACCCGGGCTTCGTCCCAGTGAGCGACACGCCAGCCGAGTTGAAAGAACCTGGCCAGCAGGCCAAGTGCCGCCACCGCGAGGACGGCGACGACGACTGGATGGGTCCGGACGTAAGCCCGGACCCGCTGGCCAGGCCCCGTCCCAGCGGCGGGATCGGTGGCCGCGAAACCGTCGGACATACTGACTTGCTGTGGGCCGGGGGGTTAGAATCCTTCTGGTATCCGAAACGGACGCCCCCAGTCTGGAAGCAAGTGACGTCTCTTAGGTCTGTTCGGGAGGGCACAGACCCGGAGCGAATAGGGTCGACGCGCGTGGCCTAGCTGTGGATGCCCATCGCCTCGATCTGCTCCTGGTAGCGGTTGCGGATCGTGACTTCGGTCACCTGGGCGACGTCGGCGACTTCGCGCTGGGTCTTCTTCTCGTTGCAGAGCAACGAGGCGGCGTAGATCGCGGCGGCAGCATAGCCCGTCGGGGATTTCCCCGAGAGCAGCCCCTTCTCGGCGGTGGTCTCGATGATCTCGTTGGCTTTCGACTGGACTTCCTCTGAGAGATCGAGTTCCGAGCAGAAACGGGGGACGTACTTCTTGGGGTCGACGGGTTCCATCTCCAGGCCGAGTTCCTGAGAGATATACCGGTAGGTCCGGCCGATCTCCTTGCGTTCGACGCGGGAGACTTCGCTGATCTCCTCTAAACTCCGCGGGATGCCTTCCTTCCGGCAGGCGGCGTACAGTGCCGAGGTCGCGACACCCTCGATCGAGCGGCCGCGGATGAGGTCCTCGTCGAGTGCGCGACGGTAGATGACCGACGCGACCTCGCGTACCGAGCGCGGGACGCCCAGTGCCGAGGCCATGCGGTCGATCTCGCTCAGAGCGAACTGCAGGTTGCGTTCGCCCGCGTCCTTGGTCCGGATGCGTTCCTGCCACTTGCGCAGGCGATGCATCTGGGAGCGTTTCTTCGAAGAAATGGAGCGGCCGTAGGCGTCTTTGTCCTTCCAGTCGATGGTCGTCGTCAGCCCCTTATCGTGCATCGTCTGGGTCGTCGGCGCGCCCACCCGGGATTTCTCCTGGCGCTCCTCGTGGTTGAACGCCCGCCACTCCGGTCCTGGATCGATGTTCTCCTCCTCGACGACGAGGCCACAGTCGTCACAGATGATCTCGCCCCTGTCTGCGTCCTTGACGAGATTGTCAGAATCGCACTCCGGACATTCTCTCACCCCCTCTCGTTCGTCGGATTCGGTCTCGGATTCACGCTCGCGCTCCCGCTGGCGGGTGGACCGTGTCATCGCACTTTTATAGTAGCAGTGTCTCCCGACTTAAATCCTTGGAATTAGTTTATTCCTGTTGTCACATCAACCAGCGAGGGAGTCCACTCGAACGGCCTGGAGAACGAGTCTCCCGGCCAGTAGCGGGGCTTTGCCGGTTACCGTCGCCGGGTAGGAGTTGCCGTGCGTCTAGTGGCCGTTGGACGTCGATTCGGCTCAGTGCTGTGATTGGGCTGGCTCGAAACGCAGGCGGCAACTGGCATGTTCGTGTCGTGCAGCCAGAGCACTGGGCGGTCGGTGGATCGGAACGCCCTAACACGATGGCGGCCTATCGTCTTTCGATGCCGGTTATCGAGTGTGACGAGGCGGCTGCTCGACAGCGACTGGAAGCCGCTGGGGTCGACATCGAGGCAGGGAACACGGATCACGAGCGCTGGCGGGCGAGTCAGGCTGGTGCGACGGCGATCGCCTACGACGGGAAGGTCGTCGTGCAGGGCAGTGACGCCGAGCGGCTCACTGCCGTGTTACGAGAGGAGGGTGGACGTGCACACGTCTACGTCGACGGAGCCTCACGGGGTAATCCCGGCCCGGCGGCGATCGGCTGGGTGATCGTAACTGGTGAGGGGGCATCGTCACCGAAGGGGGCAAGCGAATCGGGCGCGCGACGAACAATTACGCCGAGTATGCAGCATTGGTCCACGTACTGGAGATCGCCGAGGAGTACGGCTTCGAGAGCGTCGAGATCCGGAGCGATTCGGAGCTGGCCGTGCGCCAGATTCGTGGCGAGTGGGACACGAACGATCCGGACCTGCGCGAACAGCGGGTCCGGGTCCGGGAGCTGTTGACGGGCTTCTCGGCGTGGTCGATCGAACACGTCCCCCGCGAGATCAACGAACGGGCCGACCGACTGGCAAACGAGGCCTTCGAGGATGACTGACGACGAGCCGGCGCCGGCCGGCGAAGACAGTGAGCTCCCGCCGGACGTACTCGAGGAAGCGGTCCGGCTGACGCGGCTGGCCCGACGGACGGACGGTGAGCGCGCCGAGACCCACCGCCAGCGCCGTGACGCCATGCTGGCCACTCACGGATACGAGGCCCGCCTCCGTGCGGACGACGACGGCGACGTCCTGGTCTGCTATCCGGCCGAGTGGCTCCGGGATGGTGAGGTCGTCTTCGACCGCATCGAGGACCGATCGCGCGGGGTCGAGCGGCCACTCGCCGGCGAGGACGACTGGGATGTCGTCGAAGCGGCAAACCGGGAGATTGTCGCCCGCGTTGGCGAACATCACGGTCCCGTACACGAAGCCAACGTCCGGGCGTTCGCGGATTTCCTCGGGAACCACCACGTCTGTCGGATCGCTGTGGCGACGTCGGCCCAGGTTCGGGAGTTTCGCGAGGAGTACTATCCGCGCAACGTCTGGCCCGACGACGAACAGCGAGCCGTCTTAGAGCAGTCGCTCCGGATCGCCTTCGACGTCGCTGGGGTCGAACACCCCCCAGTGTGAAAACTTATCGAACGTCTTCGAGGAGCGCTTCGAGGTCGTCGGCTCGATCTTCGGTCTGGACGATCTTCGAGAACTCCCAGGAGAGCTGTTCGAGCAGGACGTCGTAGCCCTTCTCGGTCAGCGAGTACTCGTTGGTTCGCTTGTCGAGTTCACTTTTCTCGACTAACTCCATCTCGACGAGGTCGTCGAGATTGGGGTACAGCCGCCCGTGATTGACGTCAGAACTGTAGTACGTTTCTAGTTCGCGTTTGACAGCGAGTCCGTAGCGTGCCTCCTCGGCGAGGATAGCCAGGATGTTCTGCTGGAATGCGGTCAGTTCTCGGGCAATACTCGGTGCTTCCGTCTCAGCCTGCGCCTCTGACATGGTAGGATATATGTCATCACGCCATTTAACCTTTGTTAACTGTAACGATCATCTGCGTAACTCCCGGAGCCGATTTTCGCAAGACGGAAAAGCGATTGATGGCCGATCGATCACCCTCCGTAGCAGACAGTGGACCGGATGCCGGGCAACTCGAAAGGCATTTTTGGTGGCCTGCCGCAGACGGAGATGATGGTGAACCTCTTCGAAGACCTCGAAACGGGACCGAATCCGCCCGAAGAGATCTACGCGGTCGTCGAGTGCCTCAAGGGCGAGCGCAACAAGTACGAGTACGACAAGGACATCCCCGGCGTCGTCCTCGATCGGGTCCTGCACAGCAACGTCCACTACCCCTCTGATTACGGGTTTATCCCACAGTCGTACTACGACGACGGCGATCCGTTCGACGTACTCGTTCTCGTCGAAGACCAGACGTTCCCGAGTTGTGTCATCGAGGCCCGTCCGGTCGCGCTGATGAAGATGGACGACGACGGCGAGGCCGACGACAAGGTCATCGCCGTCCCCACCGAGGACCCCCGCTACGATCACATCGAGGACCTCGACGACATCCCACAGCAGACCCTCGACGAGATCGACGAGTTCTTCGCGACGTACAAGAACTTAGAGGAAGGCAAAGAGGTCGAGACGCTGGGCTGGGAGGACAAACAAGCGGCGATGGACGCGATCGAACACGCCCAGGACCTCTACGAAGAAGAGTTCGCGTAAACGGACGGTCATCGCCGGAACAACTCTTTTGCGGGAAGTCCCCGACTGGCTGGTATGGACGACCAGCGGGACCTCACTGCCCGCGTTCGGGACGGGTACGATCGCATCGCTGCCGAGTACGACGAGCAACGCTCGACCGACGACACTGACGTGTCCCTCGTCGAACGGTTTCGGGACGCTCTCGGGGCGAACGCAGCTGTCCTCGACGCTGGGTGTGGTACGGGGACACCGGTCACTGCGTTGTTGGCCGAAGAGTGTACAGTGACCGGCCTCGATCTTTCTCGCGAACAACTGTCGTTGGCGACCGATCGTCTTCCGGCCCACTCGTTCGTCGAGGGAGAGATGACGCGATTACCCTTCGCTGAGGACAGCTTCGACGGACTCACCTCGTTCTACGCGGTCATCCACGTGCCCCGGGAACGCCACGAAGACGCCTTCTCGGAGTTCCATCGCGTCTGTCGGCCCGGAGCGCCCGTGCTCTGTACGGTCGGTGATACCGATTGGGCGGGCCACAACGAGGACTGGATGGGGATGGGCGGACCGATGTATTGGGACATCCCCGGACTGGACCGAACCCGGAAGCTGCTCGACGACGCCGGATTCAGCGTCGAGGGCGTCGATCGCGTCATGGATGACGTCGCCGACGAACCGGCGAAGAAACCGTTCGTCTGGGCGCGTGCCTGACACCGAGTACGAACGCCTTCGCGTCGCCAGTCGGGATCGGCCGGCTGATGTGTCCCGGTTATCACCGCCCGTTGCGGCCATGCAGTATAATTATGGGTAATTATTTGAGTGTGTCAGCCCTACGTTTGTTCGTGATGGCCACCGAACGCCCCGCTGTCGGGATCGACCACCCGACCGTCGTGCCAGAGAATTTCCGCCACGAAGACTCCGTAGAAGCGCCAACGAGCGCCTCGACAGACGGAGACTGATCGCTGCCCGTTTTGCCGGTGTCGGTGTGGCCCGTCAGGGACGGCCGCGAAAAGAACCTTCTTGTGTCAGTCACCAGTACCGCCGAGTATGGGACTGTTCGATCGGATTCGCGGCGACGACGAGCCCCGGGTCGCCTTCTTCGGCATCGATGGCGTCCCGTACAGCCTGATCGCCGACAACGAGGATCGCTTCGAGAACCTCACTGCTATCGCCCAGGAGGGGGCTGGCGGCGCCATCGACAGCATCGTGCCCCCCGAGTCCAGCGCCTGTTGGCCATCGTTGACGACGGGCGTCAACCCGGGTCAGACGGGTGTCTACGGCTTTCAGGACCGAGAGGTCGGGTCGGCGGAGACGTACGTCCCGATGGGGAACGACGTCCAGGCGACCCGCCTGTGGGACCGCGTGCAGTCGGCCGGCCGGGACGCGACGGTGATGAACGTCCCCGTCACGTTCCCGCCCCAGCGTGACGTCCAGCGAATGGTCTCCGGGTTCCTCTCGCCCGGCGTCGAAAAGGCGGCTTATCCCGACGAAATCCGCGAGACGCTCCAGGATAGCGACTATCGGATCGACGTCAACGCCAAGCTCGGCCACAACGACGACAAGACGGAGTTCATCGAGGATGCCCACGAGACACTCGAGAAGCGCTTCGAGGCCTTCGAGCAGTACGTCCACGGCGACGACTGGGACCTCTTTTTCGGGGTCTTCATGACCACCGACCGCGTCAACCACTTCCTGTTCGAAGACTACGAAGAAGACGGCCAGTACAAGGAAGAATTCCTGGAGTTCTACGAGAAAGTCGACGACTACCTGGGTCAGCTCCGCGAGTTGCTGGCCGACGACGTGACGATGGTCGTTGCCTCCGATCACGGCTTTACCACCCTCGATCACGAGGTTCACTGCAACGAGTGGCTCCGGGAAGAAGGCTGGCTGAGCTACGACGCCGACGAGCCCGAAGAACTGGGCGATCTCGACGAGTCGACGAAAGCCTACTCGTTGATTCCCGGCCGCTTCTACGTCAACCTAGAAGACCGCGAGGCGAACGGTAGCGTTCCGGAAGACGACTACGAGAGTGTCAGAGCCGACCTCAAAGCGAAGCTCGAAGCCTGGGAAGGGCCGGACGGCCGCCCCGTGGCCGATCGTGTCGTCACCAAAGAGCAAGCGTTCCGTGGCGAACACGACGATATCGCCCCCGATCTGGTCGTCATCCCCAACCACGGCTTCGATCTGAAAGCCGGGTTCAAGGGCGATTCAGACGTCTTCGGTGTCGGGCCACGCAACGGTATGCACAGCTTCGATAACGCCTGCCTGTTCGTCGACGACGATGACGCCCGGATCAGCGACGTCGATCTGTACGACATCGCGCCGACGCTCCTCTCGTTGCTGGACGTCGAGTACGATCGGGCTGCATTCGACGGCTCGAGCCTGGTCTGACGGGGCGATCGACCGCCCGACTCACCTGCGGGCGCGTGCCACAGATTTTTGCGCTGAGGTCGCGTATCAGCGGGCGAATGGAGCTGGATCTCGACGGGGACTTGGCTGGTGACCTCACAGCCGAGGCGACCGAGCGTGGCTTCGACAGCCCCGAGGCCTATGCCCGGTGGCTACTCGAACACCGAGAGGCCGTACTTCGTCCGCCCGGCGAGCAACTCGCGTCCCGTATCGACGCCCTGGAAAGCGAAATCGAACGGCTCCGGGGCGCGATCGAGGCTACCGGCTCGCTCGAGGACGTATCGATCGAGGCCGAAGAGTGGATCGACGAGTCTCGCGACCAAACGGCGTGGGACGACGACACGGAGACGGCTGAAGCCGGCGGTTTCGAGTTTGCCGGCGACACAGAGACGGAGAGTGATGGGCCGGACACACCGGCGGAATCGTCGCCTCCCAGCGAGACCGAAGCCGGATCCGCGACGAGTCTCGACTCCCAAGACGAGCAGCCCACGCCCGACACTCTCGAAGACACGGGCGTCAGCGAGTTCGCCTATTCGGACGATCTCGAACCGCCATCGGAGAGTGGCGACGAGCCAGCTGAAGCCGACGACGCGGGCGAGAAGCCGGAAGGCGGCGCCGACGACGACGAGATCGCCGACGCGATCGCCGATATCGATCTGGCCGAAGAAGACAAAGCGGCAGACGCCGACTCGAACGGCGAGTAAGCGACCGTCAAAAGAGGTCTTCGAGTTCGTCGTTCTGGAAGTCGTCGACCGGATCGTTCGGTTGGTCGTTTGCGCCCTGGTAGGCTTCGGCCGCACGGTCGAGGAAGGCTTCGAGCCGCTGGGAGCGTTCGACGCCGCCAAGCAACACCAGTGCGGCGAGGCGCTCACTGTCTAGTGGAAAGTCACCGCCCCGTACTTCGAGACTGCCGGTCTCTTCTTCGAGCCAGCGACGAGCGCGCTCGACGCCCTTCCGTGAGATACGGTCGGGCTGGCCGGCGATGACGAGCAGGGCCGTTTCGGCCTCGACGGCGTTCGGGAGGCTGGTCCCAGTCAGGAGGGCGTTGCGCGTGAGGCTCGTGATCGTGTTGACGTTCTCGGCGCTGTCCTCGCTTGCCTGTGCGCTTGCGTAGCCAAGCGCCGCGAGTCCACCCGGCCGGAGCGTGTTGATGATCTCACTGGAGTCGACGACGCTCTCGCCGACACCCTCGACGACTTCGCCCGAGGCAAGCAGGAGGCCGATCCGCTGGGCGATGTTGTCGTTGATCGTCGAGAACCCTTCCGCGACGCTCTCCTCGGCAGAGTGCCAGGCGTCGTTGTCCACGAGTAGCGTCGCATCGGCTTCCCGGGCAGCGGTCTTCAGCGAGCGGCCCGCGTTGGCCTGGTAGATCGAGCCCTCGCTCCGTCCGGGGAGGATACCCAGAACGTACACTGGCACGTCGTAGATCCGCTTGAGTTCCTTTGCCAGCACTGGCGCGCCGCCCGACCCGGTGCCACCGCCCAGGCCGGCCACAACCATCAGTGCCTCAGCCCGGGACGTAATTCGGCCGTCGAGGCCGTCCAATACTTCCGTCGCTTCGGCTTGCATGATCTCGGCGCCGAGTTCGTTGTCACCACCCACGCCGTGACCTTTAACCCGATCTTGGCCAATGACCATCGTCTCGATATCGAGCGCCTGGAGGTCGGTCTTAGCCGTATTGACGGCTAATGCCCCCTGAACGGCGTCGTATCCCCGTTCGTAGTCGTGGGTTGCCAGCGCCTCGGTGACCTTCCCACCGGCCTGGCCGAGACCAATCAGGACGACCTTCATACCCACAGCCTTGAGTCAGCGGGTATTCAACCTTGTGACAATTCACGAGTCGACGGAGGTTCGTCCCACCGCCGGTTCGCGTTCCGGTGGCGACGCGCCCTTGTAGGGCCAGGCCCTATCGAATCCATGTTCGACGATATCGATCCCGGCGAGCACGATGCCGTGTCACTCCGGCAGGCCTTCGAGACGGCTCTGCAGACGACCGTCGAGACGGCCGGCGTCGAGACGGTCCGGGACCAGACGGCCCTCGATCGGGAGACGATCGCGGCGATTGCCGCCGGGGAAGGACTCGATCTGACGGTCGCCGATGCGGCAGCGATCCGCGCCCTCGAGGATAGCCGTGATGCCCACGCAATCGCCGCCGACGCCCGCGACCGCCTGCTGTTGGCGATGTCGAGTGCCGTCCTCGACGTCGACGGACTGGCGGGCGCTCTCGACGCCGACGTGACTGCCAAAGAACTCCAGCAGAAAATCGAGGGGCGCCACCCGATGGGTCTCGGGGAGTATGCAGACGTGCTGGCCGCCGTCACGGAGGAACGGTGACCCGGGTCGTCATTCTTGGCTGTGGGTACGTGGGCTGTGCGCTGGCGGGCCAACTCACCGACTCCGATGTCGTCGGCGTGCGCCGGTCGGACGCAGGACTGGCAGCCGTCGAGGCAGCCGGTGGACGGCCGGTACAGGCAGACGTGACTGTGCCGGATGCCCTCGAAGCTGTGCCCGACGCCGACTGGCTGGTCTTTGCGGCGAGTGCCGGCGGTCGCGACGCCGAGGCGGCCCGGGACACCTACGTCGAAGGCCTCAAGACGGCCATCGACCATTTCGCCGCTCGATCCTCGCCCCCCGAGCGAATCGTCTACACTTCGAGTACGGGCGTCTACGGCGACCACGATGGAGCCCAGGTCGACGAAGATACCGCCCTGCAGCCGACGACCGAGAAGACCCGTGTGCTGGTCGAGGCCGAACGGATCGCCCGCCAGCGGCCCCCGGCAGGCATCGACGGGACAGTGGCTCGGTTCGGTGGGCTGTACGGTCCAGATCGGTACCGACTGGAGCGATATCTCGACGGGCCAGTCACGGCGGGCCATCTCAATATGGTCCATCGAGAAGACGCGGCCGGTGCGGTTCGCTTCCTGCTCGAAGCAAACCACGGGCGGAACGCTGTCGTCAACGTCGTCGACGACGAACCCGTCGAGAAGTGGGCGTTCGCCGACTGGCTCGCGAGTCAGTGTGAGGAACCCGACCCGCCCAAAGAGACACTGGCGAGCCGTCTCGAAGCTGTCGACTCCGACCAACGGCGACAGCGCCTTCGAGCGAACAAGCGCGTCAGTAACGACCGCCTCCGGGAACTCGGATACGAGTTTGCCTACCCCACGTTTCGTGAGGGGTATCGAGATGCGATCGCCCAGTACCTCGCCGACAGCGACGAGACCTGACGGGTGGCCCACCCGGGCCGAAAGTTCTTAACAGCCGGGGGAGACAGTGACCGGTATGTCGGCTTCGGTGCCCGCGGACATCGGGGAGGCGGCCGCGTCGCTGCTCGCCGAGGGCAGGGAGTTCGTCGCGGCCGACCCGCTTCTCGCTGGGGCGATCGTCCTCACGGGGTTGCTCGTCGTCGTCGGGCTCGCGGTGATCGTTCGCCGTCGCAGGCGCACGCCGGGCACGCGCCTTCGCAACGTACTGGCCGGGTACGATCAGGTAAGCGTCTTGCTGCACCCGAACCCCGATCCGGACGCGATGGCGGCCGCCCAGGGCGTCGCCGAACTGGCCGCAAGTGTCGACACCGATTGTACTCTCAAATACCCCGGACAGATCCGCCACCAGGAGAATCGCGCCTTCGAGACGGTTTTAGAACTGGATCTCGATCGAATCGAGGAGGCGGCTGCACTCGACGGCGAGGCGGTAGTGTTGGTCGATCACAACGAGCCACGCGGATTTGCGGGCGCTGACGGTGTCTCACCCGTAGCGGTCGTCGACCATCATCCGGGCGACGGAACGGGGTCGTCGTTCACCGACGTTCGCCCGTCGTACGGCGCCTGTGCGACACTCGTCACCGAATACCTCGACGCTCTCGGGTTCGAGCCGATCGATCCAGATGCCGCGACCGCGATCGAGACCGGCGAGCATCTCCCCCGGACGTTGCGACAGGCTTGCTGTATGGCATCCAGGCCGATACGAGCCACCTCACGAAGGGCTGTACCTCGGCCGAGTTCGAGGCTGCCTCGTATCTCTACCCAGGTATCGACGAAGATGCCCTCGATCGCGTCGCGAATCCGGAGATCGATACGGCGGTCCTCGAAACCAAAGCCCGGGCGATCATGGAACGGGACGTCCGTGGGGCCTTCGCCGCCAGCGACGTCGGCGAAGTCTCGAACGTCGACGCGATTCCACAGGCGGCCGACGAGCTCCTGTGTCTCGAAGGCGTGACAGCAGTCGTCGTACTTGGCGAGTCCGACGGCCGCCTCCACCTCTCGGGGCGCTCGCGTGACGATCGCGTCCACATGGGAAAGGCACTCCAGGCAGCCGTCGACGGTGTCCCGATGGCCGAAGCCGGCGGGCACGCTCGAATGGGCGGCGGTCAACTGCGTCTCGATCACATGGCCGGTCTCGGACCGAGCGAGGGCGTCTCCAGAGACGAGCTCTACGAACGCCTCTTCGAAGCGATGACTGGCGATCGACAGTAGCAGCCCCTGAGATGCTGCTTTTCTCGATCACTCGCAAAGGAGAGAAGCCGGCCAAGCGGTATCACGGCGGGCCTCACGAAGTGGCTGTGCGGACGTTTCGAGCCGACGAGGACCTACAAGTGTGTCGACACGAGTGGCGTCTGCGAAACCGACACGACCAAAATCAGGCGCTTCCGGAGAGAGCGAAGCGTTAGCTCGCGGCGATGACGTCGTCGATGCGGACGATCATCGTCGCGGCCTCGGTCGCACTCTCGAGGGCTTCGCGTTTGACGGCAGCAGGATCGATCACGCCTGCTTCGAGTGGGTCGGCGACGACGCCGGTCTGGCCCTCACTGATGAGCCCAGAGAGATCGCCGCCCTCGTAGGCAGCCCGGAGGTCGACCAGGGCGTCGATCGGGTCCATGCCGGTGTTCGTCGCGAGCGTGCGGGGAACGACATCGATAGCATCGGCGAACGCTTCGACGGCCAACTGCTTGCGACCCTCGACGCCGGCGGCTTCCGAGCGGACGTGGTCGGCGACCGCGATCTCGGTCGCACCGGCACCCGGGACGACACCACCGTGTTCGAGGGCAGCGGTCACGACGTCCAGGGAATCCATGATCGCGCGTTCGAGTTCGTCGACGACGTGTTCGGTGCCACCGCGGGCGAAGATCGTGACGGCCTCGGCGGCCGTGCCGCCTTCGATAAACGTCAGCTCCTCGTCGCCGTACATGCGGACGGACACACTGCCGGCCTCACCGAGGTCGCCGGCCTCGATATCTTCGACGGACCCGACGCGGCTCGCGCCGGTCGCGCCGGCGATGGCTTCCAGATCGTCCGAGCCCTCGATCGCCAGGATGCCGTGCTTGGCGAGGTACGCGCCAACCCGATCCTCGACGTCACCACTGACGAACACGACCCCGACGTCGAGATCGGCCAGTTGCTGGGCGTAGCCGCGCAGTTCCTCCTCTTCGGCCTCGATAGCGGCGTTGAGCTGATCGACGTTGTTGACGTTGTACTCGGCGTCGATGTTGCTCTCACGCAGGTCGAGATCGCTGTCGATGACGGCGATCGCGGCGTCCTCGACGGTACGAGGCATGTTGTCGTGGACCGGTTCCTCGTCGACGATGACACCTTCGACGAGTTCGGTCGCGCTAGAGGAAGAACCGACCTGAGCGTGGATCGTAATGTTCTCACGCTCGACGCGGCCGTCACGGACGTGGCTGATCGCTTCGACGACCGTCTCCGCGAGGGGGCCAGCAGCGACATCGCCGGTCCCTTTGCCAGTCATGCTGGATTCGGCGACCTCGATCAGCGATTCGTCGTCCAAGTCACCGTCGACGACGAGATCGTCGACGGCCTCGCGGGCGATCCGAGCAGCCTCGTGATACCCCTCGACGATCGTCGTCGCGTGGACATCGTCATCGAGCAGGTCCTCGGCTTTGGCCAGCAGTTCGCCGGCGAGGATCGAGGCCGTCGTCGTGCCGTCGCCGACTTCCTCTTCCTGGGTCTCGGCGACTTCGACGAGCATGTTCGCGGCGGGATGCTCGATGTCCATCTCGTCGAGAATCGTCGCCCCGTCGTTGGTGATGACGACGTCACCGTCGGAGACGAGCATCTTGTCCATCCCACGGGGGCCGAGGGTGGTGCGGACGGCCTCGCTGACCGCCTTCCCCGCGGAGATATTCGAACTCTGTGCATCTTTGCCCTGTGTGCGCTGGGAGTCGTCGCTAAGAATAAACATCGGCTGACCGCCCATGCGCGGCTGTCCGGACTGTGACATAGTGGATCTTCACTTAGTTCATCCATTGCGGTTCTATATAAATATTGCTATCCGCGCTTAGAATCCACCCAGAGCGGGACGCCCCAGGGTAGCACCGTTGGCCGTGCCAAGGGCCGTTAAGACGGCTATAGCGGCAGTCGACGGAACGTACCGCAACAAGCCACCGAGGCCGCCTTCCGAGCAATTCCAATGTGTGAACTGGGACGATCGACAGCCCACGGCACTCCCAGACGACTGTGTACGGACAACGCTCGCGGCGTGCGGGAAGGGCACCGGGGAAAGCTCGTCGGCCCACGATTGGTACCGGGACGGCGTTTGAGTGGCAGGGAGACGGCGTGATGGAGCGATGTAGCATGCATCGTTCGGGATTGAAACGCAGAAATCGCGGTTCGAATCCAACAGCCAAGGTGCCAGGAGCCGGCAGGGTTGGGTTTTTCAGCGGACGCAGAGTAGGAACAACTCGGCGACATTGGGACACTGGTGGTGAACCACCAAGAGAGGCGACCGAACTGCCGGACCGGAGCGCTGTCTCGGTCAGGAACACGCCGACAGCCTGGCGAAGTGACGGCCGGCACCGAACATCACGTCACGGTCGAGCGCCACTGAGTGCCGATTCCGACGGCGACCGCGCCCTCAGCGTTCGAGGACGAGGATATGGCGATCGAGGGACCGGTGGACACGACGCTGGAAGTGGGCTGTGACGGTCCAGCCAGCTTCCTCGGCGACGGTCTGCCAGGACCGATCGCCGACGATGACTGTCCGGGCCGCGAGTCGTCGGGCGTCCGCGAGTGCGTCGCCAACCAGCGCCGCCAGCGTCTCGCCGGTGATCTTCGTCTGTCGGCCGTAAGGCGCATCGAAGACGACCGCGTCGGCGGCATCGTCCGCGAACGGGAGTCGACGCGCGTCCCCCCGGCAGACGGCAAACTCCTCGTCGATCAGGGTGCCCAAATTCTCTCGGGTACCCTGGACCATCTTTTCGAGTGCGTCGACGCCGACGGGCGTGGCACCGACGAGCCCTGCCTCGATCAACAGCCCGCCGGTGCCACACATCGGGTCGAGAACGGTCGTGCCGGGCTGCGCACCAGCGATATTGACCAGCGCACGGGCGAGTGTGGGATCCATGCTACCGGGCTGGAAGAACGGGCGCTCGGTCGGGGCGCGTTCGGTAAACGTCCGTGGTGGGTCGGTAGCGAGCCACCCGATCGCACAGGCCCCTGCGTCCGCGCCGGACGCGACGTCAGCAGCCGGAGAGTCGCCAACCGACGGGGAGCCAGCGAAGACGACACGGAGTTCGTGATCTGGGTCCTCAAGATCGACGGTAAAGCCCGCTTCGACCAGCACCGAGCCGAGTTCGCGCTCTGTGGCCTGGGTGCTCACACCAGTCGCCCCCCTGACGTCACGGGCGCGGACGGCAACAGATCCCGTGCGGTGGAGCGCCGCCGATTCGAGAGTCTCTCGGGCCGCCGCAACTGTTGGCTGGGCCGTCCCGAGGAGGTCGCTCACGCGATGGGTAAGCGCCAGCTGTGAGATCCGATCCGAGAGAGTCTCAGCCGTCGCGAGCCCGCCGGCAACGACGGTGACGTCACTAGCAGCACTGGCTGCCTCGGTGGCCGCGAAATCGTCGTCGGTGCCGGCTAGTTCCAGCAGATACACGGTAGCACGGTCGCGGCGTCGGCGCTTGGCTCTGGCGGTTCGGTGTCGCAAACGGACGGTGGTGAGCATCGTTGGAGCAGCGTGTCAAAGAGCCCGTTATAGTCGATTTACTGCGGGGCAACCTGGGATGTGAAAATATGAAGACAGATATAGTGACAGAAGGCAGTGCAAGAGATAGAGGGTATATTCAACACGACGACCCGTTTTTCGTATCACAACTCCTGAACTCTCCGTTCACTGTGTCTTGGCACCCACGCAGAGAGCGTTCGCTTGCCGGTTCGGAAGCGGCTTTCCCACCACAAAGCCTATCCCGGCAAACTCGGTCGCTCCGCTATGACAGGTTCATCTCGTCGTGCAGTCCTTCGGTACATGGGGATCGGGTTCGGGGCTGGTCTCACAGGGTGTTCAGGCCTCTCTACTGACCAAACAGAACCGACCACCGAGCCTGTAAAGGATACGACAACAACCGCCGGGCCGACCACCGAACCGCCAGAGCCCACAGCAACCACCGAGCGGACGGACACGCCGTCCCCGTGTGCGACCGACCACGAACTCCCGTACTCAATCCCGGGAGCAGCGGAGACATACCAATCGGGAAGTGTCGAGATTCGAAACCAGACTGCATCCGAAACAACGGTCACGCTCGCCATCGCGCACGACGACAACACATTCTTTGCATGTTCACAGACACTCACCAACGGCGAATCACTGTCGTTCGACGGCGTGACAGCCACAGCTGGTCGGTATACCGTTACAGTGTCCGTCGAGGAGGGCCGGTCAACGACAACGGAGTGGCGGATCCCGTCAGAGCAGAACTATCCGATGTTACTCGTTAGTATTCGCGGCGATGATGAGCCAGTCATCGGGTGTCCAGGAGACCGCGAAGTCTCGATACAGGTCCGTAACGTGACCGACAGCAGTGCCAGGGCCGAGTTGACCCTCCGGCGTGACGACCGGGTTGTCACAGAGAGATCTGTCCAAGTAGACCCGATGTCCAACACAGATGTGTCACTCCCGCTTCCGATTGGGGATTTGTACGTACTTGAAGTTTCCAGCGAAGAAGGACGGGCTGAAAAGCGCATCTCGGCGTGTCGGGGGTACGAAGAGAAGCGAATCACGGCCACCATCGATTCTGGACAGGTCGAACTCGATTCGAGACGAATCGTTTGGGAGTAGAATCTCACTATCGTTGGGACTTACATCGCCAACATCTACCAAGATGCGTCGTCGCTGAATGGCAACCAACCGGTGACCGATCCGCACCCTGTCTCTTGGACGGAGGACCTGACAGATGTGGCAAAGGAAAGCGCCAGAATTTCGCTATGACACACTTCGGGATACCCAAGGCATATCGCCGATCCCGCCTGTCCGGGCCTGAAATGGCCGGGACCCCGAATATGGGGGTGCTTATATATCTTAAATACCAACCTTTATAAGACTTAAATACGATTTATGACGCGAACCATGGCTGATCCCAAGGAAACGATCAACATCGAAAACGTAGTGGCCTCGACGGGCATCGGTCAAGAGCTCGACCTCCAGAGCGTCGCGATGGACCTGGAGGGGGCCGACTACGACCCCGAGCAGTTCCCCGGGCTGGTCTATCGGACCCAGGAACCGAAGTCGGCGGCGCTGATCTTCCGCTCGGGCAAGATCGTCTGTACCGGTGCCAAAAGCACCGACGACGTCCACCAGAGTCTCCGCATCGTCTTCGACAAATTGCGGGATCTGGAGATTCAGGTCGACGAGGATCCCGAGATCGTCGTCCAGAACATCGTGACGTCGGCGGATCTGGGCCGGAACCTCAACCTCAACGCGATCGCCATCGGACTGGGCTTAGAGAACATCGAGTACGAACCAGAGCAGTTCCCCGGGTTGGTCTATCGTCTCGACGATCCCGACGTCGTTGCGCTACTCTTTGGCTCGGGTAAACTCGTCATCACCGGTGGCAAAGAGCCCGACGATGCCAGAGAAGCCGTCGACAAGATCGTCTCCCGGCTCGAAGAGTTAGGCCTGCTGGAGTAAGCCAGCCCCGGATCGTAGAAGACGGCTCGATTCGGATCGGTCTCTCTCGTCTGTAACCGTCGAGCGTCTGTCGACGGTCAAATCTGTTCTCTCAGGACGTCCGCCAGTCACGGATTCGGACACCGAGTTCGATCGCCGTCCAGAGTAGCGCTCCGAGTATCGCCCCGACCACCCCGTAGAACTCGACGAAGCCGATCCAGGTTGGCAAAATGTACAACGACAAGTCGTAGAACTGCCGAAAGATGGAAACGCCGCTCTCGCCATCGTCGAGCGTCGACGCGTTTCGGAGCCGGTCGATCGGCGGGCCATCCGAACCGGGGCCTGTCCCGAGGCGTTCGGCGTCGTAGGGCATCGTCGAGAGGTCCCGTTCCCAGACGATTTCGTGGTCGGGTGTGACCTCGAGAACGCGTTGTCCGTAGGTATCGACGATCAGTGTGTTACCATTCGGGAGTCGGTCCGCGTCTCGCGGCCAGTGGAGACTGCCACTGTAAGCCCAGGTCCGGGTCCAGGTGTCGTTGGTCCGACGATACTCGACGACACGATCGTTCTCGCTGTCGGCGATCAAGACGACTGGCGGATCGCGCTGGAGAAGGTCCGGATTGTGCTGTTCTTTGATGATGTCGTGGTTGTCCTGTTCGCCGAGTGTCCACTCGACGGTCTTCGTCGAGCGGTTCACGAGCACGACCCGGTCGAAGTTACGGGGACTGAGCAGGAACGCCGAGCCGTTGTCGACGACATCGACGTCGTTGAGGTGGGTGTACCCGCCGACACCGGATGGTTCACTCGACGGGGCCTCACCCGCTTCAGGATACTCCGGGAAGTGCTCGGCGAAGCGATACTCCCAGACGATTCGCTGTGCGCTTGCATCGTAGACGTAGGCGCGGTGGTTGTACTTGTCAGCGACGACGTAGCGATCGTTTCCGAGAGCGTCCACGTCGTGAGTGTCGGAAGGCACCTCGAAGCGGTCGATCAGTTCGTCCGTTTGCCAGTTGTAGACGATAGCCGATCCGTTGCCGCTTGAACGCTCTTCGACGAACAAGAGCCGTTGGGCCGAGAGGGGGTCGACGTCGTAATAGAGGACGTTCTCGGCAGCCGACTCGTTGGCGTACTCCCAGAGCAACTCCCCGGAGTCGGTATCGACTGCGACCACTCGGCCGTGCCCGGACGTGCCGAAGGGTCCCTGGATGCCAGCGAACGTGACATTCGAGAGGGCAGTCGCGTTCCCGTCCACCGTGACGTTCGTGTGAACAGTGTCGGGTTCATGCGTGAGTCCACTGACGACGGCGGGAGCGAGCAACACGAGGACGACCCCGAGGACCACTAGCCGTCGAAATCGCCAGGACGAGGTGTCGAGGGTCATGGTCCCGTCACTGTCTCTCGAACCGCACGGCCTAGGCTCAGACCGCTGTCGTGAGTCGAGTGACGCTGGACAAGATGCGTCTCGGCGAGGGACACAACCATACTAGCTGGGTGAGTAGTCAAACAGCGGCGATATCTGTCTTGTGATCTGTAGGTGAATTGACCCAGACGGCTGCTTGGTCCCCAGGAAGGCGATCGAAACCCGATCGTACATACCGGCGGCGTTCCAACGGCGAGTATGCTGCTCCAGACCGGGATCGCAGCCCCGATCGTCGCGACGATCGCGATCTTCCTGGCCGTCTCGGTGTTCTATGCGCTTACCCTCCACCTCGCTGCAACCTTCTTCCTCGGCGACGTCCCCAGTCAGAAGGCCGCCACGGTTGGTCCCGTGCCGGCGATCGTCTCGATTCTGCTGGGCCGGTGGGGCATCGAGAGTGTCGCCTTCATCTCGGCAGAACTGGGCGTGCTGGTCGTCGTCAGCGCGACGCTACTGGCCGACGGGCTAGCGATCGCGAGGACCTATCGACTCGATAGATGGGCGACAGTAGCCCTGACGCTGTTGCACTTCGCGTTCGCGACCGCACTCGGGATTTCGCTGGCGAACCTGCTGGGCTTTGTCTGACAGTATTGCTACTCCCGACCACTTCTGCGATCGTATACGAACCGAATATTTTGTCTAGGCAGTTCGTTTGAGATATATACACGCATATCGAGCGGTTTATCACTGTACGGTATTGTACTACTTACACACAATGACAGACGTCGCGATCATCGGTGGCGGGCCGGCCGGTTTGGCCGCCGCCGTCTACACGGCACGCGCAGACCAGGAAACGCTCGTCTTCGATAAGGGCGATGGCACGACCAGAGACGTCGACTGGATGGAGAACGTCTACGGCTTCCCGGAGGGGGCAAGCGGTCCCGAACTCGTCGACGTAGGCCAGGAGCAGGCGACGAAGTTCGGCGCGGAGATCGTCGAGGAGGAGGTCGTCCAAGTCGGCGAGGAGGGCAACGGCTACTCGATCGAGACCGAGGTCGACGACTACGAGGTCAAAGGCGTCATCCTCGCGACCGGCGCGTCCTACGAGAGTCCCGCGATCAAAGACGTCGACGACTACGAGGGCGGCGGCGTCTCCTACTGTGTCGAGTGTGACGCTTTCTTCTACCGCGACAAGCCGGTCGCAGTCGTCGGCGCGGGCAACTACGCCGCAAAGGAGGCGATGATGCTGCTGGATTACACCGACGACGTCCGCGTACTGACCAACGGAAACGACCTCGACATGGACGAGGCGCTGCTCGAGCAGCTCGACAGCGAGGGCATCGAAGTCATCGAAGAGCCGGTCGATCACATCGTCGGCGACGAGGTCGTCGAGGGCGTCGAACTCGACTCCGGCGAGCAACTCGACGTCGAAGGCGTCTTCATCGCGCTGGGTGCTGCTGGCGGGACCGACATCGCCGACATGCTGGGCATCGCGCGTGAAGGCTCGTACCTCGACGTCGACGAGGACCAGTACACCGGCGTCGACCGCGTCTACGCTGCCGGCGACCTGACTGGCGGCCAACGCCAGGTCAACGTCTCCGTCGGCGAGGGGACCACCGCGGCGATCAACCTGCTGGAGGACTTCCGGGGCGGCGAGTACATCGACTACAAGAAAATCGAAGCCTGAGGAGCCAGTTCGAGTCGGCAACAGAGAGCGGTCCCAAGCGTCTTCGTCCGTCGCCGACCAGCAAGCCGCCCAGGCGACGAGAGACGGGAGTTATGGATGAAAGCAGTTATTCGTCGGGACGGGAAACAGGGGGGTAATGATCCACAGTCACACAGGAGGGGGTCTCGCATGCGCGTCGTAGTGAAATTCGGCGGGACCAGTCTCGGCAGCGGCGAGCGCATCGAGCGAGCGGCCGACTCGATCGCCCAAGTGGTCGAACAGGGCCACGAAGTCGCCATCATCGCGAGTGCGATGGGGTCGACGACCGACGACCTGCTGAGCGAGATCGAGTTCGAGGCCGACGAGGCCGATCGAGCAGAGATCGTCAGCATGGGCGAGCGCACGTCGGTCCGGATGCTCAAGGGAGCCCTGGCGGCCCGCGGGATCGACTCTGCGTTCTTCGAGCCGGGCGTCGAAGACTGGCCGATCATCACCGACGAGTACGGCGAAGTCGATGTCGACGAAACCCAGAAACGTGCCCACGCACTCGCTGGCCAGCTACAAGACGTCGTGCCCGTTATCACCGGATTCCTGGCGGAAGACCACCACGGTGACGTCACGACGCTCGGCCGCGGCGGCAGCGACACGACCGCCGTGATGCTCGGCAGCTACATGGAAGCCGACGAGGTGATCATCGTCACCGACGTCGAGGGTGTCATGACCGGCGATCCGCGCGTGGTCGAAGGCGCTCGCAACGTCGGCGAGATCACCGTCGACGAACTCCGGAACCTCTCCTTTCGGGGGGCCGAAGTCGTCGCCCCCAGCGCGCTGGCGTACAAGGGCGGCACGATGGACGTCCGGGTCGTCCACTACCAACACGAGAATCTGCTGTCTGGCGGGACCTCGATCGAAGGTGAGTTCCAGAAGCTGATCGACCTCCAGGAGAACAAACTCTGCTGTGTGACCGTCGCCGGGCGGGCGATTCGAAACCAGGCGGGAATCCTCGCTGAACTCTCGACGGCACTGGCCGAGGAGGACATCAACGTCGAAGCAGTGTCCAGTGGCATGGACTCGGTCACGTTCTATCTCGACACGGACGTCGCCAAAGACGCCGAGGCGATCCTCCACGACGAGGTCGTCGACGACGACACCCTCTCGAGTATCACGGTCAAACACGAGATCGCCATCATTCGCGTCACCGGCGGTGAACTCCCGGACGAACCGGGCGTCATCCAGCAGGTAATCGATCCCGTCTCCGCGGCCCACATCAATCTCCTCGATGTCGTGACGAGTGCGACATCGATCGCCGTGTTCGTCCCCTGGGAAGACCGTGAACAGGCACTGAAGCTGATCCAGAAGGCGTTCTGACTGCGACGCGGGGCGATCTTTCAGACGAATGTCGACAGCGGTCACTGGCCACGGCTGAGTCGGGTCCCGACCCGGCGTGGTAAGGATGTCCCTCGGACAGCTGTCAGCACTTCCCCGACGTCGTATTCGACGCGGCGCAGTTCAAACGTCATCGCATCGAGATCGACGACCGCGTAGGCCGCCCGCGGGTCGCTGTCGCGAGGTTGCCCGACGCTACCCGGATTCAGGACGATCCCCTCCGTGAATTGCTCGGCGTGTTGGACGTGGGTGTGACCGAGCACCAGGACGTCTTCGTCGCCGAGCAACCCCGGCCCGAATTCCTCGGGAAACGTGTAGTGATCGGGATTGTCGGGATGGCCGTGGACGACTTTCAGCCGGCCGTCGAACAGTTCTTGCTCGGTCGGCAGCGACGCGAGCCACTCTCGCTGGTCGATCGATAGTTGCTCACGTGCGTACTCGACCCCGGCGGCCGCCATGTCGTTGAACGACGGGTACTCGCCGGTCGCGACAGCCCGGTCGTGGTTCCCCTGGACGGTCGGGATCTCGCGCTCGCGGACCCACTCCAGACAGTCCGCCGGCCACGGACCGTACCCGACGACGTCACCAGCCGAGACGATCCGATCGACGTCGGGAAGGTCGGCGACAACCGCCTCCAGGGCGACCTTGTTCGAATGAATATCGGAAATGACAGCGATTTTCACACGCTCCGTTCACACTCAAGAAAGTTAGAAGTGATAGTTTCACGTTGGCAAGACAAGACGATAGCGGCGCAGTCGTCGTGGCTCGCCTGTTGGCAACTCGCCTTACTCGTTGACGATCGCCGTCTCGAAATCGCCCGGGCTGCCGGCGACGCCGGCCGCACAGACCACATGTTCGAAGCGATGATCGTACACCTCGCGTGCGGCATCGGCGGCGGTCGTGGCGTCGAGGTCGAAGCCCACTGGCTCGTCACGCTCGTAGGTCGCCACGAGCGTCGGTTCGGTGACGGCTTCGACCAGCAGTGCGTCCCGGCGAACGATGCCGATTGCCGCCCCGGCTTCACCTGCAGTCGGATCCTCGCCATCGAGGCCGACGATCCCGGCGATCCGGGGCGTGTCGTAGTCGTCCTTCTCGAAGTCGAGGGCTTGCAGGGGACCGGCCAGTGCGTCCCGGGCCGGGACGCCGAGGGCGAGTTTCTCGGCGATCGGATCGACGTGTGAGCCGTTACCGATGACGGCACCGCGATCAGTCACCTGCACGCAGTTGTAGGAGATGTAGGGGTTGTCCGTCTCGGGGGCGTCTGCGGTCGGCGCCACCGTGATCGTCCCGTCACGATCGAGTGCCTTCCGGTTTGGAAACGAGCGCGAGGAGACCCGATACGCGCCCACGTCCGGTCCAACGACGACGAATCGGCCAACGTACATAGACGACCCCACCCAGCCATCCCAGAAAGCACGTTCGGTTTCCACTCGAAACGGGTGGCCTCACTCCAGCAACGCGAACCGCTCGGTGTGGGCAATGTCGTCGGCGGCGTGGCCCACCATGAGGTCGAATTCGCCGGGTTCGGCGGCCCACTCACGGTCGGCCGTCCAGAACGCCAGGTCAGTATCCTCGATCGTGATGGGCACGTCGGCGCGTTCGCCGGGCGCGAGTTCGACGGTCTCGAAATCTAGTAGTTCCTTCTCGGGTCGAGAGCGACTCCCGACGAGATCGCGAACGTAGAACTGGACGACGTCCCGGCCGGCGACGTCACCGACGTTCTCGACGGTGACTGTCGCTTCGAGGGTCTCGCCGGCATCGATGGCATCCGTCGACAGCGTCAGGTCGGTGTAGGCGAAGCCGGTGTAACTCTGGCCGTGACCGAAGGCGAACAGCGGTTCGTTCGGCGCGTCGATGTAGCCCGTCGTGTACCCGCTCTCGGCATCCTCAGCGGGACGGCCGGTCGGCAATCGGTCGTGGGCGAGAGGGACCTGTCCGACGGAGGAGGGGAAGCTCATCGGGAGATGGCCCGCAGGGACGTGTTCGCCAAAGAGCGTCTCGGCGACGGCCGGCCCGCCTTCGACCCCGGGATGCCAGACGTCGAGAATGGCCGGGACCGACTCGGCCAACCAGTCGATCGCGAGCGGGCGGCCGTTCATCAACACGGCCACGACAGGCGTGTCAGTCTCGGCGAGCGCCTCGACCAACCGCCGTTGGTGGCCGGGCAAGTCGATATCCGCCCGGCTGGCCGCCTCACCCGTGATTGCAGCCGTCTCGCCGACGACGGTGACTGCCACGTCGGCGTCGGTGGCCGTTTCGACCGCCGCCTCGATCGACGCCTCGGTCACCTCACCCGGGAGTTCGTAGCCCGGCGCGAAGGGGACCGCCCGATCGAGGAACGATTCGAGCCCCTCGCGGACCGTGATCGCGTCCTCGGGCCGGCCCTCGAAGCTCCAGGCCCCGAGCGTGTCCTCGCCGCTGTCGGCCAGCGCGCCGACCAGTGCGACATCGGCCTCGGGATCGAGTGGGAGCCGGTCGCCCTCGTTTTGCAGGAGGACGAAGGACTCGCGAGCGGCTTCGCGGGCGGCCTCGCGGTGTTCGTCGGCGAGCATGGCCTCCTCGCGGCGCTCGGCGTCGAAGTACCGGTAGGGGTCCTCGAAGAGGCCGAGCAGGCCCTTGACCGTCAGCACGCGCCGGACGGCGTCGTCCAGACGCTCCTCGCTGATGTCCCCCTCGCGGACGAGACCGGGGAGTTCGTCGATGACGACCTCGCTCGCCATGTCGATGTCCGAGCCAGCCTCGATGGCCTTGCGCGCTGCCTCGCGGCGGTCCGTGGCCGTGCCGTGCTGGATCTGTTCCCGGAACGAGGCCCAGTCCGAAACTAGCACGCCCGAGAAGTCCCAGTCGCCCTTGAGCACGCCGTCGACGAGCGATTCGTGGCCGCTGGCGGGGATGCGCTCGTGGACGTTGAAGGCGTTCATGAGCGAGCCGACGCCAGCCTCGACGCTCGCTTCGAACGGCGGGAGGTGACGTTCACGCAGGGCCGTCTCGGAGACGTTGACGGTGTTGTACTCCCGGCCACCCTCGACGGCGCCGTAGGCAGCGAAGTGTTTCGCGCAGGCCAGAACTGTGTCGGGATCGCTCAGATCCTCGCCCTGGAAGCCGCGGACTCGGGCCTCGGCGAAGGCACTGCCCAGGACTGGGCTCTCGCCGGCCCCCTCCATGACGCGACCCCAGCGTGGATCCCGCGAGACGTCGACCATCGGCGCGAACGTCCAGTTGTGGCCGGCGGCGGCCGCTTCCGTGGCTGCGATCCGTTCGGCCCGCTCGGCCAGGTCAGGGTTCCAAGAGGCCGCCTGGGCAAGTGGGATCGGAAAGATCGTTTCGTAGCCGTGAATCACGTCGAAGCCGATCAACAGCGGGATACCCAGGCGTGACTCCTCGACGGCCAGTTGCTGAAGGTGGCGTTTCGTCTCGAGATCGGTCGCGTTCAGCAACGAGCCGGCTTCGCCGTCGGCGACGGCACTCTCCAATGCTGCCCCTCGTCTTCGGTCCCCGTGACGAAGTGGACCGACCGCTGGTTGAGTTGGCCGACTTTTTCTTCGAGCGTCATTTGCTCCAGTAGCGAACTGACACGCGACTGGATCTCGGCCCGACGTCCGTCCGCAACGTACTGGCCGAGCCGACCGTCCGAAAGTGGCATGATATAGAGCGCTACGCTCCCGCGCCCATTTTAATCTTTGCAGAACAATTTCATCCTCGAAATAGCCGCGGCGGAATGAAGACGGTCCAACCAGCCAGTGAGGCTGCCGATCACGGACAAATATTCGCATTTCTAATACATATAGAAATTGTTAGGTTGGATGTTACACATACATCTGCGAATATCTATTCCGCCGAAAAACGGGGTTAGAAAGTTATTCAAGGCAGGTTTCCGTTTCTTGACGCATGGCGAAACGACATTTACACGACAACGAAACAACTGTCGATGACTGGGCGTTCGTCGACGACGAAGGAACGTTCAAACTGGACGCCCCCCAGCGGTCGAGCTATCTGTATTTCCCGCTGGTCAACGAGGCCGGCATCATGTCGGCGATCACGCCGAAACTCCACGGCGATATCAACGCGAGCCAACACGAGTTCCTGACGCCGCCGACAGCCGTCGAGGACCTGCACAACAAGCGCACGGCCCGAAACTTCTGGGTGTACGAACACGGCGAGGGGCCGTGGTCGGCCGCCGGCAACAGTGCCACACAGATTCCCGACGAACGGTCCGACGGCGTGGAGTCTGTCTCGATGGAGGGGGCCTCCTTTATCACGAGATCACCCGTCAAAACGACGAGCGCGGGCTGAAAGCCGAGATTACCAACTTCGCGCCGGTGCGCGACGACATGGTCGAACTGATGCGTGTCCGGGTCACGAACACCGGCGACGACGCCAAGACCATCACACCGACTGCTGCGGTACCTCTCTACGGCCGTTCGGCCGACAACATCCGCGATCACCGCCACGTCACTTCGCTGCTGCACGAGACCTGGACCGACGAGTACGGCGTCCTCGTCAGTCCGACGCTCTCCTTCGACGAGCGTGGCCACACGCGCAACGAGACGACCTACGGCGTCCTCGGAACTGACGCCGACGGGACGGCTCCCGAGAGTTTCTACCCCGTCGTCGAGGACTTCATCGGTGAGGGCGGTAACCTCGAATGGCCTGAAGCCGTCGTCGAGGATCTAGAGGGCGTTCCGGCCGGCACCGAGGTCGACGGCTACGAGAGCCTGGGTGGCCTGCGCTTTTCGACGACCGAACTCGATCCCGGCGAAACCGCCGAATACGTCGTCATGCAGACGGTCTGGGACGGGGAGCCCGATCCGGCGACGCTTGTCGACCGGTACGGCTCAAGCGAGGCCTTCGCCGAAGAACTCGAAGCCTGCCAGGCCCACTGGACCGAGAAGTCCAGTGCCGTCGCGTTCGACACCGGCGACGACACCTTCGACCAGTGGATGCGCTGGGTCACGCTCCAACCGGTCTTCCGACGTCTCTTTGGCAACTCCTTCCTGCCGTATCACGACTACGGCCGCGGTGGCCGTGGCTGGCGGGACCTCTGGCAGGACATCCTCTCGCTGTTGCTAACTGAACCCGACAACGTCACCGATCTCCTCTATCACAACTTCGCCGGCGTGCGCTTCGATGGCTCGAACGCGACGATCATCGGCGACGAGCCCGGCGAGTTCAAAGCCGACCGAAACAGCATCCCCCGCGTCTGGATGGACCACGGCGCCTGGCCGTGGCTGACGACCCGCTTCTACCTCGATCTCAGCGGCGATCTGGAGTTCCTGTTGCGCGACCAGCGCTACTACAAGGACCTCCACGTCAACCGGGCCAGCGAGCAGGACGACGCGTGGTCGCCCGCCGAGGGCACCGAGTTGTACACGGAGGACGGCGAGGTCTACGAGGGCACCGTCTTAGAGCACCTGCTCGTCCAGCACCTCACCCAGTTCTTCAACGTCGGCGAGCACAACGTGATGCGCTTGGAAGACGCCGACTGGAACGACGCCATGGACATGGCCCCCGAGCGCGGCGAGAGCGCCGCCTTCACCGCGCTGTATGCATGGAATATGCGCGACATGAGCGAGTTGCTCGGCGATCTCCAGACCGAACTCGGCGTCGAAGAGATCGAGATCGCTCAGGAGATGGAAACGCTGCTCGACACGCTCGGCGAGTCAGTCGACTACGAGGACCCCGAAGCCAAGCAGGCCCGACTCGACGAGTACCTCGACACCTGGGAACGGACGGTTTCCGGCGAGACGGTGGCCGTTTCGATTGAGGCCCTGGCAGCCGACCTGGAAACCAAGGCTGCGTGGTGCTACGAGCAGTTGCGCGACCAGGAGTTCATCGAGAACGAGGACGGCCACCAGTGGTTCAACGGTTACTACGACGACAGTGGCCGGCGCGTCGAAGGCGACCACGAGAACGGCGTCCGGATGACTCTGACCGGGCAGGTCTTCACGCTGATGGGCGAGGTCGCGACCGACGAACAAGCCGATGCGATCGTCGACGCCGCCGACGAGTACCTCTACGAACCGAAGATGCGCGGCTACCGGCTGAACACCGACTTCGAGGAGGTCAAGACCGACCTCGGGCGTGGCTTTGGCTTTGCCTTTGGCCACAAGGAGAACGGCGCGATGTTCAGCCACATGGCCGTCATGTACGCGAACGCGCTGTACCGCCGGGGCAAGGTCGAGGCCGGCCACAAGGTCCTCGCTGGCATCTACGAACAGAGCAAAGACTTCGAAGTCAGCCGCATCTACCCCGGGATTCCGGAGTACTTCAACGAGCGGGGCCGCGGGCTGTACACGTTCCTCACCGGCTCGGGGAGCTGGCTGCTGTTGACGACGGTCACGGAGGTCTTCGGCGTCACGGGTGAGCTCGGGGACCTGCTGCTGGAACCGAAGTTACTGGCCGAGCAGTTCGAGGACGGCGAGGCGAGCGTGACCTGCCAGTTCGCCGACCGCCGACTCGACGTGACTTACCACAATCCTGCCGAGGCTGACTTTGGCGACTATGCGATCAGCGAGGTCACACTGAACGGCGAAGCTATCGCCTTCGAACGGACCGACGACGGCGTCGTGATCGATCGCGACCGCGTGACTGCCCTCGACAGCGAGGCAGTCCACGACCTCGACGTCACGCTCGAATAGCGACAGAGAGCAACGATACGATCCACACTACCCCAACTATGGACCGACACTCATTCGACGACCGCAACCGATTCGTTATCAGCGAGTACGACGACCGCGATCCCTTTTCGAGCTTCCTGCCCGGCATCGCCGGCGAGATGGGCATCCCGCTGTGGGTGCTGTACGTCAACCGCGGGCAGGCCATCACCAGTATGGGCGTCGGCGACAAGGACAGCGCGATCATGGAGTTCTTGCCGGCGAACAAGGCCTACCGCCAGACAGCGAAGGTCGGCTTTCGGACCTTCCTCGACGTCGACGGCGAGTTCTACGAACCGTTCGCCCCCGATTCGGCGGGCAACCGGGAGATGGCCGTCGGCGCGAACGAACTCGAACTCACCGAGACCCACGACGAACACGGCCTCGAAGTGACCGTCCGGTATTTCACTGTGACCGAGGAGCCGTTCGCGGGACTGGTCCGGGAGGTCGATATCGAAAACACCGGGACGGAATCGGTCGAACTTTCGGTACTGGACGGTCTGCCAGTCGTCGTCCCCGACGGCGTTCCCGACGAGGAGCTCAAGTTCGTCGCCCGGACCAGCGAGGCCTGGATGGCCGTCAAGCACCTCGAGTCGGGCGTACCCTTCTACCAGGTCAACCCGACGATGGGCGAGGAAGCGACGCTCGAGGAGGCCGACGGCGGGCACTTCTACACGGCCGTCGCCGACGGCGAACAACTCGACCCGGTGGTCGATCCGAACGTCGTCTTCGGCCAGGAGACGTCCCTCTCGGCCCCCGATCGGTTCCGTGACGGCGGGCTCGATGCCGTCTACGACGCTGAACAGATCACCGTCGGGCGGACGCCGTGTGGCTTCTTCGGTACCGAGGAGACCCTCGCACCCGGCGAGACCCTCTCGCTGGAAGAGCTCGTCGGCCACGCCAGCGAGCACGAGCAGGCACTCGATCACGCCGCACGGCTGGACGCCGAGTTCGCCGCCCAGCAGCGCGAGCGAGCCAACGATCTCGCCAGGGACCTGACGGATCACGTCGCCGTCGAGACGGCAGACGAGACCTTCGACGAATATACCCGCCAGACGTTCTTCGACAACGTGCTCCGTGGCGGCTGGCCGGTCTTGCTCGGCGAAGACGAGGATGTCGTCCAGCACGTCTACTCCCGCAAACACGGCGACCTCGAACGGGACTACAACGACTTCTACGTCGCCCCCGAGTTCTACTCCCAGGGCAACGGGAACTTCCGTGACGTCCTGCAGAACCGCCGGGAGGACGTCTGGCTCAAGCCCGGCGTCGAGGACTTCAACGTCGTCTCCTACATGAATCTCGTCCAGGCCGACGGGTACAACCCGCTGGTGCTTGAGGGCAACCGCTTTTTCGTCGAACCCGCGGATCGAGACGCGATCCTCGATCTGGTCGAGGCACCCGACGCCGTCGAGGACACCCTCGAAGACGCCTTTACGCCCGGCGGGCTCCTCACCGCCGCGATCGTCGAAGACGGCGGTCTGACGGTCGATGCAGCGGCGTTCCTCTCGGTCGCCCTGGAGAAAGCCACCCGCCACTTCGAGACCTCCTTCGGGGACGGCTACTGGGTCGACCACTGGACGTACAACCTCGATTCCATCGAGAAGTATCTGGACATCTACCCCGATCGCAAGGCCGATCTGTTCTTCGGCCGCGAGGAGTACACCTTCCAGGACACCGCCGTCAAGGTGCGCCCGCGAAAGCTGAAGTACGTCGACATCGACGGCCAGATCCGCCAGGCCAACACGCTCGAACACGACGAACAGAAGCGGGAACTCATCGAATCGCGGGACGCCCGACCGTACGCGGTCCGGACCGACGACGGCCACGGCGAGGTCTTCGAGACGAACCTCCTCGGGAAACTCACCGCACTCGGGCTGGTGAAGTTCGCAACGATGGACCCGAAAGGCATGGGCATCGAGATGGAGGCCGGCAACCCCGGCTGGGACGACGCGATGGCCGGCCTCCCAGCGATTTTCGGGTCGTCGATGCCCGAGACCTACGAACTCTCCCGGCTGCTCGCGATGGCAAGAGACGCCATCGCGGACGCCCCGAGCGAGGTCGAGAGCCTCACGCTGCCCGTCGAGATCTACGATCTGCTGGAGGAGGTCCGGGACGCACTGGCGTGGTACCGCGAGACCGATCGCGATGACCGCGATCACGCCTACTGGGATCGGATCGCGACCGCCCGCGAGCGCTATCGCGATCGCGTCCACTGGGGCTTCGACGGCGAGACCGTCGACCTCGACCTCGGGGAACTGGACGAGGCCCTCGCGGCCTTCGAGGGGAAAGTCGACGACGGGATCGCTCGCGCCAAAGACCGCAACGACGGCGAGGTCCCGACGTACTTCCGGTTCCACGTCGAGGAGCACAGTGAACGCAACGTCGATGAGGTTCCCGAAGGGCTCGATCACGACGCTGCCTTCGTCGAGGTGGAGTCCTTCGAGCCCGAGCCCCTCCCGCTGTTCCTCGAAGGCCCCGTCAGAGCGCTCAAAAGCGGTGCCGAGGCGGGCAATGCGGCGACGATCTACGAGCAGGTCAAAGACAGTGGGCTCTACGACGAGAAGCTGGGCATGTACAAGGTCAACGCCGATCTCTCGGACCAACCCTTCGACATCGGCCGCGCCCGCACGTTCACGCCCGGCTGGCTCGAAAACGAGTCCATCTGGCTCCACATGGAGTATAAGTACCTCAAGGCGCTGCTGCGGGCTGGCCTCTACGAGGAGTTCTTCGCCGACCTCCAAGAAGCGGCGATTCCCTTCCAGGATCCCGAGCAGTACGGACGGAGTCCACTGGAGAATTCCTCGTTCCTCGTCTCCTCCGATCACCCCGACGAATCCCTGCACGGCCGCGGGTTCGTCGCCCGGCTGACCGGCTCGACAGTGGAGTTTCTCAGCATGCTCCATCACATGTTGTTCGGCGAGCGTCCGTTCGGGCTCGAAGACGGCGAACTCACCCTCACCCTGGACCCGCGACTGCCCGACTGGCTGTTCGACGACGGCCGCCTCACGGGCACGTTCCTGGGTGAGACGACCGTCGAGTACCGCAATCCGGCGGGCGAGGACACCTTCGGGGACGGTGTCGCCCCGGCGGCCGTGACCATCACGTTCGAAGGCGGCGAAACCGTGGAGGTCGACGGTAGGACGGTCGGCGAACCGTACAGTCGACGGGTCCGGTCGGGAGAGGCCGAACAGATCACGGTCGAGCTGCGCTGACACCCGATACGGAGACGCTCACGAGACGCCCTCTTCTTTTCCGGCGAATATCCGGCCGTCGGTGAGTCGATAGACGGCTCGTGCCGCCAGCAGTGCGATCGCGATTTCGAGGCCCCCAGCGGCCAGAAAGGCAGTGAGGAAGCCATAGCGGTCGGCGACGACGCCGCCGACGAGGAACCCCGCAAGCATCCCGAGACTACCAAAGACGTTGAACCCGCCCATGGCCGACCCACGCTCGCTGGCTGGGACGAGATCAGTCACGAGCGCCATCGTCGCTGGGGCGACCGCCGCCCCGCAGACCCCGACGACGACCATCAGCGCCGCGGCGAGGGCGAACACCGGCGCAACTCCCACGGCGACGATCGTCACACCGTAGAGGAGTGAGCCGACGACAACGGGGAGAAACCGCCCGACACGATCGGAGAGATGCCCCATGGGATACTGCAGCGCTGCGAAGGGGAAGAAAAACAGCGCGAGGGTGACGCCGGCGAGTGCGGGGCCGACGCCGAAGGCATCGGTGAAGTAGGCAACCCCAGTGAGTGCAAAAAAGCCGGCCGTCAGGCGATCGATGAACCCGAACGCGTAGGGCACGATCAATGCCGGTCTCCCGCGCAATCGAGCCAGCAGCGGGCCGAAGTCGAGACCGCCGCCCGACGTCCGGTCCGGGACCGTCGCCGCGAGTAGCGCTGCGCCGGCGAGGACGGCTGCACCCGCGTACAGCGGAGCGAGGGGATCGACCGTCGAGAGCCCACCGCCGGTAATCGAGCCAAGTGCTGCGCCAAAGCCGATCGCCGCCCCGGCAGCACCCATGTTCCGGCCGTGGCCACCGGCGAGATCCATCAACTTCGTGATCGACAACGAGAACGCACCGATCGTGAACGCGCCGCCGAGCACCCGAAGCACCAACACACCGTCGAAGCCAACACCCAGACGCGGCGCGAACGCGACAGCGAGGTAGCTAGCTGCGCCCCCGGCCGCCCCGACGACGACCAGCGGCGTCCGCCGGCCGAGCCGATCGCTTGCCAGTCCCCACAACACCGCACAGACCACGAACGCACCGAACTCGGCGACCAGAAACCAGGTTCGCGGGAGGATTCCCCCACCACCGCCCAGCGCCCGGACCAGCTGCTCGAGGCCGGGATAGAGAAACACCTGTGAGACCAACACGGCCCAGACAACGAAGGCCAGGCGCCTCCGCTCGGTCATGGGTGAGGAAAGCGAGCAGCCTGCTCGAACAGCCGACACTCCGGGGGAAGGCTGATCCAGACAGCTCCGCCTGGCTGTCCCGTTTCGAGACGCATCGTCAGGACGATCGCACCACGTCCCCTTCAATGCTGTCAGGAGGGACCAGTGGGTCCGACCAGGAGTCGAATCCAGCTACGGAAGCAGTCGCTCACGGATTCGTTCGCGACAGAAGTAGTCCATCCTGGATTCGAACCAGGGTCGCGAGCCCCAGAAGCTCGCAGGATTGGCCACTACCCTAATGGACTGGGCGTACTGCAAATCTGGTGATTCCACAACTAAACACTGTCGCTTTACCGCGAGTCTGTCATCGATTCGCGAGCGTCGAAGCGGCTAGTTCCGAGATGTCGTCGTGCCCTGTACGATGACCGTTTGGGCACGACACGTGACAGCACCCGCTGTCGGCCCGTTCGCTGCAGAAGCCGAAATCGGCATATCGTGGCCCCTCCAATGGCGCGTGTGGACGAGCAGACGATTATCGCGGAACTGACCGTAGCATCCGCACGCGTCGTGCTCGGGCCGACACTCGCCAGTGATCACGACGTGACGGTGTACGCCGAGCGATTGCCGGTCTCCCACGAGGAGACGACCTGGTTTCACGTGACCGTGCTGACGTCGGATTTCCCCGCCTTCGAGGAGGCGCTTGCGGCCGATCCGACTGTCGCCGCAAGCGAGGTCTTTGGGGCCGACGCCGACCGGCGAACGTATCGCCTGACTATCGCCCCGGACGTCCCGGTGATGACCGAACACGTGGCCAGTTTCGGCGACGAACTGCTCGATCTGCGTTCGACGGCCGAGGGGTGGCGCGTCCGTATCCGAACGACCGACCGGGAGTCGATCCGCGAGTTCCTCTCGTTCTGTGGCGACCACGATATCGATTGTCGACTCGAACGAGTCTTCGAAGCGCGCCAGCCGATCGGTGAGCTGCCGGTCCCCCTCGAAACTGATGCCCACGAGGTCTTGTCTGTGGCTCACGAGGCAGGCTACTTCGACGTACCCCGCGAAACTGACCTCGCGACCCTGGCCGACCGCTTCGACGTCGCCGAGTCCACGATGTCGGTGCGGCTCCGCCGGGCACTTGGACACCTCGTCGAGAGCGTCCTCCCCGGGGAGGACTGACGACTCCGCTCGGCGCGATCGCCGGGCGTGCCGGTCGATCGAACGCCGTGCCGTATAAACCCCGAAGTACTTCGCGACAACAGGCATTCAGCCCCATCACATACCATCGAACGGTATGACACGGAACACACCGATCGACGAAACGCTAGAACTGTCCGAGGGCCGCGCGGCGGTTCGCGTGACGGTGGACGTCGACGGTCGCCGACTCGTCTACGACCGGGCTGACCTGGCGTCGATCGGCTTCGACGCCGGCAAAGCAGAACCGCAGTGAAACCGCCCGACAACAACACGCTCCGGAGCCAGGTTAGTCGTTAGCGTCCGCCGTCGGCGTCAGTCCCCGGAGTGCTCCGTCCGAGAGTTCCCGGGCTTTGGCTTCGAGGCGATCGGCGACGGCCTCGGTCGGGTCGTCGTTGTCCGTGCCTTCGGCAACGATGTCGACCAGTGCGCTCCCGACGATGATGCCATCGGCACCGGCTGAGACGATCCGCTCGGCGTGATCGCCGGTTTTGATGCCGAAGCCGACGGCCTTGGGGACATCCCACTCGGCGAGGCGTGCGAGGCTCTCGTCGGTCTGATCGCTCACGTCGTCGCGAGCACCGGTCGTGCCCAAGCGTGCCTGAACGTAGACGTACCCCGAGACCCGCTCCATCATCCGCTGGAGGCGCTCGCCTTCCGTCGTCGGCGCGACGATGAAGACCAGATCCAGTCCGTACTCGTCACACGCTGCCCGGAGTGGGTCGGCCTCCTCGGCCGGGAGGTCGGGGACGACCAGCCCCGCGATCCCGGATTCAGCGGCCCGCGCGACGAAGGCCTCGGGTCCTGGCTCCTGGCTCGTGGCTTCGCCGCTTGGCGTTTCCGAGGCGCTGTGGGCCTCCCTCGCCCCGTATTGATAGATCAGATTGTAGTAGGTCATACAGACCAGCGGGGCCTCGACGTCCAGATCGTCGACGAACGAAAAGAAGCGGGCGGGCGTCATCCCCGCCTGCAGGGAGCGAACGATCGCGTCCTGAATCGTCGACCCTTCGGCGATCGGCTCCGAGAACGGGAGCCCGAGTTCGATGATGTCTGCCCCGCCACGGTCCAGTGCCTCGACGTACGAAAGGGAGGACTCGTAGTCCGGATCACCGGCGACCAGGTAGGGGATAAATGCGGGCTCGCCGGCCGCGAACACCGCCTCGATTGCGTCGTTGCTCATCGTTCGGCCTCCGCGAAGACACTCATGTCGACGTCGACGTCCAAATCGCGTTGCTCCGTTTCCTCGATGACAGTCTCTAAGTCCTTATCACCGCGTCCCGAGAGGTTGATGACCGTCACGTCGCCGACGGCATCCGGGTGCTCTTGGAGATACCCGAACGCGTGAGCACTCTCCAGGGCGGGGATGATCCCTTCCCGTTGGGAAAGACGATGGAACGCCTCCAGGGCAACCTCGTCGTCGACGTTTACCGCTCGGACGCGACCCGAGTCGACGAGATGAGCGAGTTCGGGGCCGACACCGGCATAGTCCAGGCCCGCGGAGACGCTGTGAGACTCCATTATCTGGCCGTCGCTGTCCTGCAGGAGTTTCGTCCGCGCGCCATGGAGGACGCCTTCCTCCCCGGTCGATAGCGTCGCGGAGTTGGGGGCAACGCCCGTCTCCTCGTCGACGTCGAGGGAGGAGCCACCGGCCTCGACGGCGATCAAATCGACGGCCTCGTCCTCACGAAACGCGTCGAAGGCACCCATCGTGTTCGACCCCCCGCCGGCACAGGCGACCACAGAATCCGGGAGGGCGCCAGTCTCCTCGCGGATTTGCTCGCGGGCCTCCTGGCCGATGACCGACTGGAAGTCACGGACCATCCGCGGGAACGGGTCCGGGCCGACGATCGACCCGATGACGTAGTGGGTGTCCTCGACGTTGGTCGCCCAGTCGCGCATCGTCTCGCTGATGGCCTCTTTCAGCGTCCCGCGGCCAGTCGTGACCGGGTTGACCGCCGCACCGTTGAGTCGCATCCGGAAGACGTTGGGCCGCTGACGGTTGATATCGGTCGACCCCATGAAGATCTCACAGGGCATGTCCAAATGGGCGGCAGCCATCGCGGTCGCGGTGCCGTGTTGGCCTGCACCAGTCTCGGCGATGATGCGGTCTTTGCCCATGTACTTCGCCAGCAGGACCTGTCCCAGCGCGTTGTTGAGTTTGTGGGCGCCACCGTGAAGCAAGTCTTCCCGTTTGAGGTAGACGTCGGTGTCGTAACGGTCGCTCAACTGCTCGGCGTACTGGAGTGGCGTGGGGCGGCCACCGAAGTCCGCCAGCCGCCGTCGAAACTCGTCCATAAAGCCGTCCTCGTTTTCGAGGACGTATCGTTCGTAGGCGTCGCGCAATTCCTCGATCGCGGGCATCAGTGCCTCGGGGACGTACTGGCCGCCGTAGGCACCGAACTTGCCGTCAGTGTCGCTGCTCATAGCTCTGTGTTCTCCGGGAGTGTTGTCAGTCGTTCCGTGTTCGCACGCACGTCGCCGTCCATGATCGCCGAGCCGATCAGTTGTCCGTCCGCACCTGCGTCCCGCATCCGGGTCACGTCCGCGGTCGTCTCGATCCCGCTCTCGGCGATCAGCGTCACGTCGTCGGGGACCGTAGGTGCAACCGACTCGAACGTCGAGAGATCCAGCTCCAAGTCGGCGAGATCGCGGTTGTTGACGCCGATGAGCTCCGCACCCGCGTCGATCGCTTGCTGGACCTCCTCGCGGGAGTGGGTCTCGACGAGTACCTGAAAGCCCCGGTCACGGGCGGCCGCGAGCATCGCTTCGAGGTCGTCTGTCCCGTCCGCTTCGAGGAATCGGACGATCAAGAGGACGATATCTGCCTCGACCACGTCGAGTTGGGCCTCATAGAGCAGGAAATCCTTCCGGAGGATCGGCACGTCGACGGCCGCCCGAACCCGCCGGAGCGTCTCGGGCGACCCCCCGAAGTGGTCGGGTTCGGTAAGCACCGACAGCGCGGCCGCACCGCCGTCGACCATCTGCTCGGCGAGGGCCACTGGATCGTCAGCGCGCGTCCCCTCTGTCGTTGGACTCGTCGGCTTGACCTCGGCGATCGTCGGCACGCGCCCGTCGCCCTCGGCCCGCTGGAAGGCCCCAGACACCGACCGGGGCTGGACGTCGATCCGCCCGTCGCCCTCGCCACGGTCGCGGGCAGCCTCGATGATCGATCGTACTTCGGGCGCCATCTCCTCACTAGCGTCCATTACCGTACACTAACGTACAGACATGTTCATAAGACTTGCGACACAGACCCGTCCCTACACGGAAGCGAAAGTGGAAAAACCGCCGTTGCCAGGGCGTTCAGAAAGTGTACCCTTCGTCGGGGTCGTCGTCGTGGATCGCGGGATCCTGCTGGTCTTCGACGGTCTGGGAGAACAGATCGTCTTCGGCCAGTTCGGTCGCTTCCTCGGTCGTCTCGTAGGCCGAGACACCCATCGTCAGGAGTTCTTCGACGGCCTGGTCGCGATTGACGAACTCACCTTGCTCGATGAGTCGGTCGATGTCGCTCTCGATACGGTCGGCCAACGAGATCGAAATTTTCGGCATATCCGACGGTGAGTGTTGCATCCGGATGAATCTATCCCTCGGTGCCGGCCGCCCAGACACACCCCAGGCCCGAAACCAGTGGCGGAGGGACCCCGTCCGTAGTGAGTAGCGGATCAGTGCCGCTGTCGTTCCCAGTGTTTTAGGCTAGCCAAAACACTGATACGTGCCACGCCACCTACGGAGAGGTAATGGCCCGAACCGACAATGGTGACGGCGGTCGCGACCGAGAGGTCCCAGTGCAGTGTTTCGAATCGTCTCCCAACCGGACCGTATTCACGGAGGACGGCAATCCCGATGGGTGGATTGCGACCGATCTGACCGTCCAACCGGACCGATGAGGATTCGCTCGGGTCGCGTCCGAACGTTTTAGCGCCCGCCTGCCCTATGCGTTGAGCGTGAGTTCCGTACCCGAACGAAGCGAGATCGACGAGGAGTACAAGTGGGCTCTGGAGTCACTGTATGCAGACGTCGAGGCGTGGGAAGACGCCTACGAGGACGCGGAGGAATTGATCGAGGTCGTCGCCAGTTACGAGGGAGAGGCAACCGCAGACGCCGAAACGTTGCTATCGGTCCTCGACGATTACGAGCAGCTGATGCGCGCGGTCTCGAACGTCAGTTCGTTCGCGCGAATGCGCCGCGACGAGGACACCCGCGACGACGACGCCCAAGCGATGGCTACTCGCGCCCAGTCACTCTCGGCACGAGCCTCCAGTGCGGCGAGTTTCCTGGAACCGGAAATACAGTCCCTGGACCGCGAGGAGGTCGAGGCGCTGATCGAGGCCCAACCGGAGCTCGAAGAGTACGAGCACTACTTCGACGACGTGTTGCGGATGAAACCGCACACGCGCTCGACAGAAGTCGAGTCCCTGCTGGCCGATCTGGGTGAGGTCATGGGCGCACCGGGGGAGGTCTACGACATGCTGACCAACGCCGACATGACCTTCCCCACCGTCGAGGACCCCGACGGCGAGGCCGTCGAGATCACGCTCAACAACTTCACCACCCTCCAGCAGCGTCACGATCGCGAGTTCCGAGAAGACGTCTACGAAGCCTTCTACGACGAGTGGGACACGGTCCACAACGCCGTGAGCACGGCCTACAAGAACACGGTCAAAACGGGGTCGAAGCTGGCGACCGCCCGCAATTACGACACTGCCCGCGAGGCGTCGCTCCATGGCCCGAACATCCCCGTGGAAGTCTACGACACGCTGATCGAAACGGTCCGGGACAATCTCGACCCGCTGCACCGCCACGCCGAACTCAAGCGAGAACACACCGACGGCGACGACCTGCAGATGTGGGACCTGTACGTCCCGCTGACCGAGACCGAGAGTCCAGATATCGAGTACGAGCAGGCCTGTGAGTACGTCGTCGAGGCTCTCGCACCACTGGGAGAGGACTACCAGTCCCGCGTCGCCGAGGGTCTGGAGTCGCGGTGGGTCGACGTCTACGAGACCCGCGGGAAACAGGCCGGGGCCTATTCGGGCGGGACCTACGACTCCCAGCCGTTCATTCTGCTGAACTACCAGGACGACGTCGAGTCGATGTACACGCTTGCCCACGAGTTGGGCCACTCGCTACACAGCGAGTACACCAGCGAGAACCAGCCCTACGTCTACTCGAGCTACGAGATCTTCGTCGCCGAGGTCGCCTCGACGGTCAACGAGGCACTGCTGACCCGCCATCTGCTTGCGACCGTCGAGGACGACCACCTGCGTCGCCACGTGCTCAATCAGTACCTCGAACGCTTCCGGTCGACGCTGTTCCGCCAGACGATGTTCGCGGAGTTCGAACACCGTGCCCACGAAATGAGCGAGGCGGGCGAGCCGCTGACGCCCGACCGGCTGAACGATCTCTATCGAGAACTCAAAAGCGACTACTACGAGCCCGCCGAGGTCGACGACCGGATCGCCCGCGAGTGGCTGCGGATCCCACACTTCTACCGGTCGTTTTACGTCTTCCAGTATTCGACCGGGATCTCGGCGGCCGTCGCGCTGGCCCGGGCCATCGACGAGGAGGGCGATGAGGCAGCCGAGCGCTATCGGGCGTTCCTCGCCAGTGGGTCCAGCGACTACCCGCTCGAGTTACTCCGAACCGCCGGGGTGGACATGTCCGAGTCCAGCCCGATCGAGGACGCGATCGCCGAGTACGACGACAACCTCGATCGGATGGCAGACTTGCTCTGAGACACGCCCTGGCGGCTAGACAGGGCGTCACGAAACGTCGGTGACGTGTCGATCGGGCGGGCAAAGCCGCGACCCAAAGGCACTTTTTCTCCGACCGACTACGTTCATACGTTAGATGTCCCGCAGTCCCTCGCTGCCGGATCGCCCCACGCTGGACCTCGACCCCGAGATGTCGCCTTCTGAGCGGCTCGCAGCGCTCAGAGAGCACTACGTCGACGTCGTTCGGGTCAACGAAGAGTTGAACGAACAACTCGCGGCCGTCCGCCAACGGCAGCGCTCGCTCGCCGAAGAAGTCGACACGCTCGAACGAGAAAACCAAGCGCTCAAGACGTCCTCGCTGTACATCGGCACCGTCGAAGAGGTCGCCGACGACGGCGTGATCGTCAAACAGCACGGTAACAATCAGGAAGTGCTGACCGATCTGCCGACCAACTTGGAAGGCGAGATCGAAGCGGGCGAGCGAGTCGCGATCAACGACTCGTTCAACGTGAAGTCGACGCTCGAAGCCGAGACGGACGCTCGCGCCCAGGCGATGGAGATTTCGGAATCGCCTGGCGTCACCTACGACGACATCGGTGGACTCGAGAGCCAGATCCGGGAGGTCCGAGAAGCCGTCGAACAGCCGTTGATCAACGCCGATCAGTTCCGCAAAGTCGGGATCGACCCGCCCAGTGGCGTCCTCTTGCACGGCCCGCCGGGAACTGGCAAGACGATGCTGGCCAAAGCCGTCGCCAACGAGACCGACGCCACATTCATCAAGATGGCCGGCTCGGAACTGGTCCGAAAGTTCATCGGCGAGGGTGCGAAACTCGTCCGTGATCTGTTCGAACTCGCCGAGGAACGGGAGCCAGCGATCATCTTCATCGACGAGATCGACGCCCTGGCCTCCGAACGGACCGACTCGAAGACCTCCGGGGACGCCGAAGTCCAGCGGACGATGATGCAACTCCTCAGCGAAATGGATGGCTTTGACGACCGCGGGGAGATCCGCATCATCGCCGCCACCAATCGCTTCGACATGCTCGATCGCGCCATCCTCCGGCCCGGTCGCTTCGACCGTCTCATCGAGGTGCCCGAACCCGATCAGGAAGGCCGCGAACGCATCCTGGAGATCCACACCCGCGAGATGAATCTCGCCGAAACAGTCGCCCTCGACGCCGTCGCGACCGAAACTGATGGGCTGACCGGCGCGGAACTGGAGAGTTTGACCACCGAGGCCGGAATGTTCGCCATCCGGGACAGTCGCACCGACGTCCGGCGTGAGGACTTCACGGACGCCATCGAGAAGATTCAGGAAGACGACCACGAGGACAGCGTCGGAACGCCGGTCATGTTCCACTGATCCGGAACGACCGCCCCCACCCCGTTACTCGAACAGCCCAGAGACGTCGTCTTCTCGGGATTGTCGTCGGCTGACGTGTTCGCCGAGTCGCTGGGTCACAATGGCCCGCGCCTGCGGTTCCCGCACGTAATCGAACAGGAACGTGACGAACTGGCTTCCCTCCTCGCCAGCATCCAGATCAGCTCTGGCATATTCGATCGCCTGCTCGATCAACGCTTCTTCGCTCTCTCCCTCGCTCTCGGCGATGGCGTCGGCCGCCAGCACAGTCCCGTCGAAGTCCAGATCGTCGAGTGCGATCGCCTCGCCGTGGTGGGTCAGGGTCGGCGGCTCTCGCCGGTCGACGACCGTCGGATCCTCTCGGACCGCAGCGAGATAGCTCCTGGCAGGCTTGAGATCGACGCCGGCGAAGGCGTCGCCGTAGCCATCGAGGTACGTCGGGGCTTTCTCGGCGAGACTTATCGCCCCGGCCGCGTTGCCCGAGGTCGCGTGGTGGATCGCGACGGCAAACTGGATCAGCCCCTGCAGGAAGTCCTTGCGTTCGTCAGCGTCGCTCATCCCGATCCAATCGTGTTCCCAGGCGTCGTGGGCGGTCCGGTAGCGCCCGGCGTTGTACAGCGCGATACCTGCCCGTAAGGCCGTGTCCATGCGCCCGGCTTGCGGACGAGCGGACTAAACGGCTCCGACGCCGGCCAGTGCCATCCGCCAGCCTATGATCACGACGCCATCAGCCAACGCGTCCGGAGTCGGCACGGTTTTTATTATCGAGTGGTATCACCGATACATGAATCGGCCGACGACTGCTGTCACAGCCGTGCGGGAGGGTGCTATCGGTGAATATCTCGGGAAGATGGGGCCGTCGTGGGTCGCAGGGGCGATCGCCGCCGGCCCGGCCACCATGGCGAGTCTGGTCACGGCGGGCGCACAGTTCGATTACGCACTGCTTTGGGTCGTCGTCCTGTCGGCGTTTGCCGGCGCGATGGCGCAGTATCTCGCGATGCGACTGGGACTGTTGACCGAGCGTGGGATCGTCGCCGTCGTCGAGGATCACGTAGGCGAGTGGTGGGCCTGGGTCCTCGTCGCCGACGCCGTGATCGCGGCCGGGGTCGCCCAGTTGGTGATCATGAACACCGCGGCGACGGTCTCGGCGTCGATCACCGGTTTCGACGCGGGCCTGTGGGGCGTCGTCTGGGCGCTCGTGCTGGCGGCCGGGCTGGCCGGGCGCGGCTATCGGTTCGTCGAACTCGTCGCGAAGCTGCTGGTCACGGCGGTCGTGATCGCGTTCGTCGCGTCGCTGTTCGTCGTCCCGATCGACCCCGGCGCGGCAGCGGGTGGCCTCGTCCCGTCGATCCCCGGCGGGGGCGCAGTCGTCGCAGCGGGCATCCTCGGGGGGCCGTCCACATCACCCTGATCACGATGCACTCCTATACGATGCGAGCGCGGGAGTGGACGATAGACGAGTACGGCCTGGCGACCGTCGACGTCGGCGCGTCGATGCTGGTCGCCTTTGGCGCCTACAGCGTGGCGATCTTCCTCGTGACTGCAAGCGTCCTGAGCGACCCCAATCTCACGACGGTCGGCGCGGCCGAGGCCCTCGGCCCGCTGGTCGGGACCAGCGCCGAGTGGCTGTTCTTGCTGGGACTCGGTGGCGCGGCCATCTCGACGCTGGGCGGCAACACGATCGTCCCACCGTTCCTCCTCGCGGACAAACTGGGATGGGGCACGACCGTCGCGGACAGTCGCTACCGGGCGCTGCTGGCTGGCTTCGCCTTGCTGTCGGCCCCCGGCGCGTTCATCGGCGGCGAGGTACTGGGCCAACTCGTCCTCGTGCTGGCGCTTGGCACCGTCGGGACCCCCTTCGCTATTGCCGTCGTCCTCTATCTGCTGAACTCGGGGGCTGTTCCGGAGGCCAACTCCACGCTTTCGAACCTCGGGGGCCTCGCGTTGCTGGTGGTCTCTAGTGGGCTGGCGGCGAACTTCGTCCGCGAGCAAGTGAACGCCGGCATCGATCCGCTTTCCGGGGCCGTGCTGACGTTCGGAGGGATACTGGGCATCGCGACTGTCGCGCTGGTTGGCAAGTACATCCACGATCGACCGAGTGCCCGGATCGACTCTGAGCCGGCATGACGGACTCGCCGGTCCCACTCAGCGGGACGACGTTGCTGGCCGGTCCCTCACAGGTCGGCAAGACCCGGACCACTGCACGGGCCTTCGAGGCGTGGCTGGACCGACACGGGACCGACGGCGTCGTCGTCCTGGAGTTCGCACCGGAAGTCGAACGCGACGGGGAGTTGCTGGGCGGTCGCCTGGATCGGTTCACGTCTGTCCCAGACGACGTCTGGCACGGCGTCCTGGACGCACACGCGCCACGGGCCGACGCCACGAGCGACGACGAAGCGCTCGCGTTGGCCCGTGAAAACGCCGAACACGCCCGGACAGTGCTGGAAGCAGCGCCGAAACCGACGGCCGTGTTCGTCAACGACGCGACGATCCCGTTCCAGGCCGACCACGGGAACGTTAGCCTGCTCGTCGATCACCTGGCCGACGCGGAGTGTGCCGTCCTCAACGCCTTCGAGAGCGACGAACTCGGGGCCGAAAATCCGGTTTCACGGCGAGAACGCGACGTTGTGGGGACGCTTCGGGAGCGCGTCGATCGGACGATCAATCTCGAATGAGCAGTCTCCGGGTTGTCGAACGCGTCAGTACTGGGAGACGCGGCCGGCGGGAGCGCCTCGGAAACGGCCAAGAGCGTGGAACGAAGTTCCACAGACAGTCGAACAGCGGGGCCGCGAGACAACGGCAAAGCCATGAGCGGTGAGGGTGGGGCACGCCCGGACGTGAACGTAGCGAGCAGAAAACTGCGAACGAAGTGAACGTCCGGACGGAGATTTGAACTCCGGTCCCTGGCTCCGCAAGCCAAGAGGATAGTCCACTACCCTATCCGGACTCAACTCACCATTTCGCGCTCCCGGATAAAGGGGTTACGGTTCAGCGAGGGCGACGGGACAAAGGCTCGTTTGAACCTACGGAAGGCCCATTTTCACCCCTCCCAACCTATCGGATATGGAACGACGCCGATTCCTCAAGACAGCAGGCATCGTCAGCGCGATCGGGCTCACGGCTGGCTGTATGGACAGTGGCGCTGAAACAGACCAGCCAAGCGAAAACGACACCGACGAGCCGAGCGATTCCGCGACGCCGACCGACGACGCCACGCCGACAGAGCGTGACAGGACGGAACCGACCGAGGACGGGGGCCAGACCGGGGATTCGACAACGACCGAAGGTGACAGTTCCAGTAGCGTCGGGTGGGCCAGCGGCGGACGGATTGACGGCGTTGCCTTCGAGTTTTCGTCCGGCCCGCCGGAGTGTGGGCAAGGAGCCGACGAGACCGATATCGAATTCGACACGGACGCCAGTGAAGTCATCGTGCAGGGGATCATCAGCGGCAGCGATCTCTGTGAGCGAGCCCAACTCACCGACATCGCGTACGACAGTGGGGAACGCTCGGTCTCGATCGCCATCGAATCTGTCGAGCGCGAGGACTGTGAGGTGAGTGCCCAGTGTATCGCCGACATCACCTACGAGGCGCGACTGACCTTCGAGGAGGAGTTGCCCGAAAACGCCTCGGTCAGTCACGACGGCCAGGGCATCGCGAGTGCGGCCCACGGGTCCGTCAGCGCCGGCCCAGACGACAGCTGAAGAGAGGGCGAGAATCGCACGCAAGCAGCGACCCCAAAGCCGACGACAACGCTTAAACGGAACGCTACCGTGCCCATCGGTAGACAGATGGGCGCGATCGAGGACGTATACGCGGATCTTGACGCCGATATTTGCGAAGCGGAGTTCCGCGAAGCAGTCGAGGAGAAAGTCGAACAGATGGGGGGCCTGGCAGACGAGGAGACAGCGGCGATGCTCATCGCCCACGAGCTCACCGAAAACGAGGTCGAAACCGTCTCAGATATCGAGGCCGGCATGGAGGAAGTGCAGTTCGTCGCCAAAGCCCTCTCGATCGGCGAGTTGCGGACCTTCGAACGGGACGGGGAAGACACCGAAGACGGCCGCGTCATCAACGTCGAGGCCGCCGACGAGACGGGCACAGTCCGGCTGGCCTTCTGGGACCAAGAGGCGACAGCCATCGACGACGGGGCACTCGAAGTCGGTGACGTCCTCCGGATCCAGGGCCGCCCCCAGGACGGCTACAACGGACTGGAGGTCAGCGTGGACAAGGCCGAACCGGACGAAGCGGTGACGATCGACGTCGAGCCAGGCGGCGGCGAAACGATCGACGCGCTGTCGCTGGGTCAATCGAGCGTCACCGTTCGGGGTGTCGTACTCGATACCGAGCCCATCCGGACCTTCGAACGGGACGACGGCTCGGAGGGGCAGGTCGCCAACGTCGCGATCGGCGACGAGACAGGTCGCGTCCGCGTGACGCTGTGGGACGAACAGGCCGACCGCGCCACGGCAGTCGAGTCGGGCGAGGCCGTCGAAGTCGTCGACGGGTACGTCCGCGAGCGCGACGGCGACCTCGAAGTCCACCTCGGCGAAGAGGGGGCCATAGAGACCATCGCAGACGCCGACGTCGAATACGCCCCGGAAACGACACCTATCGACGACGTCCAGAGAGACGAAACCGTCGACATCGGTGGCGTGGTTCGCTCGACCGATCCCACGCGGACGTTCGATCGAGACGACGGCTCGGAGGGACAGGTCAAGAACATCCGCATCCAGGACGACAGCGGTGACATCCGGGTCGCGCTCTGGGGCGAGAAGGCCGACCGTGACCTCGCGCCGGGCGAGGAAGTCGTCTGTGCCGACGTCGAGATCCAGGACGGCTACCAAGACGATCTGGAGGCTTCGGCCGGGTGGCAATCGACGGTCGTCGTGCTCGAAGACGGGGCCTCGATGGCACCCTCCGCCGACCAGGGAGAAAGCGACGCCGGGGGCGAGGAAGGCCACACCGGCCTCTCCGAGTTTGCCGACGAAGGCACGAACGACGAGAATGGATCGAGCGTCGACGAGAGCGGCGAGCAGCGCGACGGCGAAACGGTCGAGTTTACCGGCACCGTCGTCCAGACCGGTGATCCCGTCATCATCGACGACGGTGAGGAGACGGTCAGTGTCGAAACCGGTGAGTCAGTGCGTCTCGGGGAGGAAGTGACGGTGCGAGGACAGCGCCACGAGGGACGCATCGACGTCGAAGAACTGTTCTGAGAACAAAGTGATCGCCGCCGGGTGGAAACCCTTAAGACCCAAACCGCCCCCGTGTGGCGTATGAGCGTCGAGCTACCGTTCGCCCCCGTCGATTCGATCATCCGGCGCAACGCCGGTGGATTGCGGGTGAGCGCCGAGGCGACCGAGGAACTCACTCGCCGGATCCAATCCCGCGGGGCGGAGTTGGCCGTCGACGCCGCTGCACAGGCCGACAACGATGGGCGAAAGACGCTGATGGCAGCTGATTTCGGCGTCGAAACCGTCCCCGAAAAAGACGCGCTCGAAGTGCCGATCGCACCCGTCGATCGGATTGCTCGTCTCGATATCGACGACCGGTACCGGGTCGCGATGGACGCCAGGATCGCATTGGCATCGATTCTGGAAGAGGAAGGCGACGACATCGCTGCCGCCGCGGCGTCGCTGGCCGAACACGCGGGACGCCGAACGATTAAGGCAGCGGACGTCGAAGTCTACTTTCAACTCCAGCAATACGTTGAATGAAATTCGGGTACCGCGAGATCTGCCTCGAACACGACACCGGCAGCCGCCATCCGGAGAGTCCGGACCGGTTGCGGGCCATCAGGCAGACGCTCGAAGACAGTGAAGACGTCACCTACGTCGCGGCCGAGGCCGCGAGCGAGGCGGAAGTGCGTGACGTCCACGACGAGGCGTATGTCGAGTCAGTCCGGCAGTTCTGCGCCAACGGCGGCGGTAACTGGGACGCCGATACGGTCGCTGTCGAGGCAACCTGGGACGCGGCGATGGCGAGTGCCGGCCTGGCCGCCTGGGCGGCCGAAGCCGCACTCGACGGTGCGAACGGTGCCCAGACGCCGTTCGCGCTCGGCCGGCCACCTGGCCACCACGCCGTCGGCGACGACGCCATGGGCTTTTGTTTCGTCAACAACGTCGCCGTCGCCGCCGAGCGGGCACTGACCGAACGGGACGTCGATCGCGTGGCGATCTTAGACTGGGACGTCCACCACGGGAACGGGACGCAGGACATCTTCTATGACCGCGGTGACGTCTACTACGCGTCAATCCACGAAGAAGGACTCTATCCCGGGACTGGCGACATCAGCGAGACTGGCGAGGGGCCGGGAGAGGGGACGACACTGAACGTCCCGTTCCCGCCCGGATGCGGTGACGCCGACTATCGCTCGGTGTTCGACGTCATCGTCGAACCGGAGTTCGAGGCGTTCGATCCGGACCTTCTGCTGGTGAGTGCCGGGTTCGACGCCCACGAACAGGATCCGATCTCGCGGATGCTCGTCTCCACGGGTGGGTACGGAATGCTCACCGAGCGGTTGGCGACCCTGGCCGACCGTATCGACGCACCGCTGGCGTTCGTACTGGAAGGAGGGTACGGATTAGAGACCCTCTCTGCGGGAGTGCGGGAAGTCCAAGACGTACTCAGTGGCAAGGATCCCGAACCAGTCGAGGGAGATCCCGGCGAAGACGGCCGTAACGTTCGAGACGCACTGATTTATCAGGGCTTTGGCGCGCAGTAAGCGGCCAATTCCGTGCCGAAATCGGTCGCGAGATCGGCGGCCGCCGAGCCAACGAGGACCTCGTAGCCGTCTTCGAGCGCGTCTTCGATCGCCGTGCCGAGTGCGACCTGAAAGAGTTCGTCACTCCGGACCAACGCGTCGGCACAGCGGTAGTCCCGTTCCCGTTCGACGACGTACCGATCGCCCTCGACAAAGGGGCCATACGCATCAGTATCTTGATACGACTCGTAGAAGCCTTCGGCGTGGTCGCGAACGTGCACGGGTGGCCCGACGTGGCGTTCGACGGCAGGTCGCTCGGCGACCGCAAGTTCGGCCAGCAGGACAACCCGGTCGCCGGCAAACCCATCGGCACGAAGCACGTCGAATCCCCGGCGATCGAGCAGCCCGACGATACCTTCGAGGGACTTTTCGAGTTGTGGGTAGAGATCGTCCTCGACGAGATCAGGCGTCGGCAGCGTCACGGCGAGAGGAGTCGTCCCACGCCGCTCGAAGAACGCACGCACGTCGTCGGGCGAGATCGGGTCGGGATCGGCCGGCTCGAAGAGTGACTCACGGGGGTCGGCCAGTAGTTGACGGGCGTAATGCTGGAAGGTTGCGACGTTGGCTTTGGCGAGTGCAGCCCCGACGTTGCGCTCGGGATCGGTGGGATCGATCACGACGAGGGAATCGTCGAACGTCGCCTGTCCGTGGGCCGCCGGATCGAAGCGAACGGGTGGCTGCCAGTCGGCCGCAGCTTCGACGAGTGGCCGGAAGCCACCGTGTTCGACCACCAGTAATTCGGTCAGATAGCCCGAAAAGCCCCGCGTCCGCAAGTCGCTCCCGTAGACGCCGATACCTTTGAGAAAGGCCTTACAGAGCCGGACGTCGGCCGCGAGCTCGTCAGTGAGTCGAGCGTGGAGATACTGCGTGTGGAACGGCGTTCGATCGACAGCGGACTGGATGGCGGTCGCATCCTCAACGTCGTAACAAGGGACCAGATCCACGTCGTAGCCGTCGATCTCGCCGACGACGTATGGGTGTTCAGCGTATTCCTCGTGGCCGTCCGGCAAGACGTCGTGGCCGATTTCGAGGCCACGTGTCTCGAGTCGCCCCCGATCAGTTTCGGGCGGAAACCGGACGAAAACGTCGATATCACGATCGCCGGCGATCCAAGTGTCCCGGGCGGTCGAGCCGACGAGCATCACGTCCGCCGCGAGGTCGTGGCTCTCTATGGCACGCTCGGCTCGCTCGATAACCGTCTCGGTGACGTCTCGGAGTTTTCGGCGCTCCTCGGCGTCGGGGTCGACGCGTTCGCGGACGGTATCGAGCAGAGCCGTGACCTCGTCGCTCATGACTGGGAAGATTCGGCAGTGACGGGAAAGCGTAACGGTGCGCCCGCGACCGCCGGCCGGCAGCGGACTCGAAACGAAAGCCCTATCAAATAACTCCGATTACCTCGGGATGCCTGCCGCCGTAGCTCAGATGGTAGAGCACCACGCTGTTAACGTGGTTGTCCCAGGTTCGAGTCCTGGCGGCGGCGTCGTTCTACTGCGAACATGACGACGAGCGTAGCGAGGGCGAACGAAGTGAGCCCTCGATGCGAGCGGTGAAACTGCGAGCGATAGCGAGTCGTCCGTGAGCAGTGTCGACGAAATTCCGTCAGGACTCGAGCCCGGCAGTCCCAGCCCGCAAAACGAACATAGTGAGTGAGCAGGACCGTCTTGGGTCGGTTCGAGTCCTAGCGGCGGCCGTGAGTTGGGGTGAAAGTCACGGCAGGCCAGAGTTTGCTCTGACGGCGGCGTGGTTCTGCCAGCGGCAACTTGTGAAGAGCGACAGTCTCCCTCTTGACGAAGACGGTACAATTTTAGTGACCGACCGGATATGGCCGTGTGAGGGCCCGTATCTCAGTCTGGTTAGAGAGAGCGGCTCATAACCGCTTCGTCCTTGGTTCAAATCCGAGCGGGCCCATCCAGTAACTGACCGTTTTGGATTTTTTCTAATACGGCTAGTTGCTGCCTCACGACCCCGAAATCGCGTAGTATAGATTTTTCGGAAACGTGATTGTGAGATCTCGTCCAACTGCTGGACAGCCCTCTCGCGGTTGTGCGACGTTGAGACCCGAAACGAGGGGGTGTGCGTACCCGTTCGTGCTGGCAAGGCGTTCTCTCGGTGACCGCCACCGGCCACGGAGATCAAGACACGCCCTCGTGGTTCGAAGCGGCGACGAGACGGGTACGTTGGCGGTTGGCCGACGGGTACTCGATCCGTCGAGGGAGTCGCGTCAGTCGTCGTTGTCGGCAGTCTGACCCTGTGCGTCCCAGATTTCGCGCATCTTCTCGGCGAAGGCCGCCGTTCGTTGAGGATGGCCGGCCCGGCCAGTGTCGTCGATGGAGACCTCGGCCAGTTCACTGACGAAGTCGCCGTTGAAATCCATGTCTGTGATGGCCTCCGTCACGTCGAACGTGAGCGTGTTGTCTTCCAGTTCGTTCTCGAGCCACGGGACTTTCGACTGGTCGTCGTCGTACTCGATCTCGTAGGTGTCCCCGCCGAGTAGGTCACGGATCGTCGCCATCGACCCGAGTTCGAGCCAGCCATCGTCCCACTGGACGTACAGTGTCCCGTCGTCGAGTTTCGTATCGTATCGCTCCATACCTCGGGATACACCGGTGATTGTATAATACCCTCACGAAGCACGTTCGATACGTCGCTGCTCAAACTCCCGACGCTGATCGACGAACCGGTCCAGAGGGCAACTACCACTCGCCGGCGTCGACACGATCGAGCGCATCGAGAAAGCCATCGGCGAAGGCCGCGCTAGTGACATGATCGGCGGCGTCGATCGCCGCCTCGTCGGCGTTCGCGACGGCGATTGCGGTCCCCGCTCGCTCGAACGTCGAGACGTCGTTTTGGGAGTCACCGATGGCAACGAAATCGTCGGTGTCGTAGCCGAGGGCCGGCGCGACCGATTCGAGTGCATCGCCCTTGCTCATGTTCGGCGATTTGACGTGGTAGGCGTACTGGGTATCGACGACTTCCAGACCGTGCTCGGCGGCGATCGATTCCAGCGGTTCGACCGCGATATCGTGGGCTAGAGCGATCTCCGTCTCCCGCCAGCGGTTGACCAGATCGGCTGGCCCCCAGCCGAGATCGTAGCCGGCTTCGACGTAGGCGTCGGCGACCGCCTGGGCGGCCTCGCGATCGCCGTGGATACGGACTGTATCGGCCCCGTCGACGAACGAGAGGCCGCCGTTCTCGGCGATAACGTTGCGTTGCAACCCCATGTAGTTACAGAGCGCAATCGGAAAGGGGAGGACTTTCCCCGTGGCGAGGACGACCGGCCCGTTCCAGGCCCGCAGTGCCGTCCCGACGCGGGGATCGAGGATCATCTCGTCGTTGGTCAGCGTTCCGTCGATGTCTGTCACCAGCGGCACCGAGGCGGCGGACATACGTCTACGAACGCGGGCGGCCGGCATGCCGGTTGCGTTTCGCCGTCACGCTGTGAGCGTCTCGTAGGCCTCTTGGACGCGCTTGAACTGATCGGTGTCGCCATCAGGAGCATCCGGGTGGACCGCCTTGACGCGTTCACGGTAGGCCGCTCGGATCGTCGCCTGATCGGCGTCCGGATCGACGTTCAAGACGTCACGGGCGTCGCTGGGGGCCATCGACGGACCGGCCCCTGGCGCTGTACCGGGCGTTCTCTGGGAGTGACTGGCGTCGCCACTCGCCGCCCGGTGACGCCGGCCAGTGGTCCGGGGGCCACCGCCGTTGGCTGCCCGTCGATGTCGGCGCTCAGCACTCGCCCGAGCGCGGCCACCCGAACGATCCCCGGCCTGGCGGCCCGGGTCCTGGGATCCGGCGCGCCCGCCGTTGGTCGCGGCGCGGCCTTCGACGCGGCGATAGATGCGGGCCGCGAGTCGCCCCGTGCCGTGTGCCCAGAGAATGTACGTCACGGTCCCGAACAGCGCCGCCGGCCCGAGGATCGCGAGGTTGTACAGGATGCCAGCTGCGGCCAAGGCTGCTGTCATGAGTGCGAACGCAGCGGCGAGGCCCACGAGCAGCCGCGATCGGTGCACGTCGCTCACTTGTGGTGGCAGTTCCGTAAGCCTCTCGCCCCCGGCGGTCCCGCCACTCAGTGCAAGCGGCCCCCCGGGGAGATCGGATGTCCACCGGGCGATGCCGCGCTCGTCTTCCGTGCGGATTGGCTCGCCCGGTGGCGCCGAGTCTGGCTGCACGGCCCTTTTTATCCCCCGTGCCCAACCGGCGGCTATGCTCGTCTCTCAGCTCGTCTTCGTCGCCCTGTTAGTGGGGACCGAGGCGTTTTTCACCGCACTCGCCGCGCTGAACCTGCGACACGCCGAGCGGACCGTCAGCGAGGAACGTGAGTGGTTGCGGGACCGACTCGGCGTCGAGGAGCCACGGGAACTGCTGGATTACAACCGACTCGGGACGGCACTGGGACAACTCCAGACGTGGGTGACGCTGTTCGTCGTCTTGCTGGTGCTGTATTCGGGAGTGTACGCCGACGCCGTCGCGGCTCTGGAGGCGACTGGGTGGCCTCTCGTCGTCCGCGGGGCTGTGTTCGTCCTCGGGGCCGCTATCGCCCTCCAGACGATCGCGCTCCCGTTCGATGTCGTCGATACCTTCGTCGTCGAATCGCAGTTCGGCTTCAACCAGCAGACGCTCACGCTCTGGCTCCGTGATCTCGCGGTCTCGCTGGTCGTGCTGGTCGCTCTCGGCGGGGTACTCGCAGCAGCACTGTTCGCGGCGATCGACGCGATTGGGGGCCTGTGGTGGGTGGCCGCGTGGCTACTGTTCGTCGCGTTCGCGCTGGTGATGCAGGTGCTGTATCCGCGTGTGATCGCGCCGCTGTTCAACGACTTCGAGCCGATCGAGGGCGGTGACCTCGCAGACGCCGTGAGTGACGTCTTTGATCGAGCCGGCTTCACTTGCTCGCAACTGTACGAGATGGACGCCAGCCGCCGGTCGAGTCACTCCAACGCGTACTTCACCGGGTTCGGGGCCACCAAGCGCGTAGTCCTGTTCGACACGCTCATCGAGCAGCTCTCGGTGCCGTCACTGCAGGCTGTCCTGGCTCACGAACTGGCACACTACAAGCGTGGTCACGTCTGGAAACAGTTGGCCGCCGGGACCGTCCAGATCGGCGTGTTGCTGTTCGGTGCCGCCCTGCTGGTCGAGGCCACCTGGCTGTACGACATGTTCGGCATCGCGGGGGAGCCGATCTACGCCGGCCTCGGGGTGGCTGCACTGTTGCTCGAACCAGTCGCACGACTGTCCGCGCCGCTTTCGAACCGACTATCGCTGGCCCACGAGCGAGAGGCCGACGCCTTCGCTGTCGAGGTCATCGAGGCCGACGCCATGGTCGAGGCACTCTGTGATCTGACCGGCGAGAACCTCTCGAACCCGTTTCCCCATCCGCTGTATGCAACCTTCCACTACGATCACCCGCCGATCCCGGACCGGATCAAACACATTCGGGAAACAGCGGGCAAAAGCGAACAGACAGCACAAGTGTAAGTCTGTGCCCCCAAGACGGGTGGGCTAACTCAGTTCGACGACTTCGACGTCCGTGACTCGATCGTCGGCCTCCATGGCATCGACAACCTCGTCGCTGACAGGCGTGTCGAGGTTGTACACGGACATGGCTTCGCCCTCGATGGCCTCACGAGCGTTTGCCATCCCGGCGATGTTGATGTCGTACTCACCGAGGATCGATCCGAGCGAGCCGATAACGCCCGGTTCGTCGTTGTTGTACGAAATGAGCATCGTGCCGTGTGGGGTCGCATCGACGCGGAACCCATCGATCTCGACGATCCGGGGTTCGTTGTCGCCAAAGAGGGTTCCGCTGACGGTCAGTTCGTGCTCGTCGTCGGAGACGGTGATCGACACCAGATTCTGGTAGTCTTCGGTCTCGCGGCGGCGGCTCTCGACGACCTGGATCCCGCGCTGTTCGGCGATCCGGGTCGGGGCGTCGACGACGACGTCCTGCCAGCCGAAGGGGTTGAACACGGCTGCGGTGAGCAGGTCGACTTCCTCGTTGGCCAACTCGCCGGCGTACTCGATTTCGATGGACTGGACGCGACCGTCGAACAGTCGCAAGGCGAGTTTACTGGCCGTCTCGGCGACGTCGACGTACGCTCGCGTCTCGGGATCGGAACTCGCGTCCGTCGAGGGGATATTGAGCGCGTTCTGGACTTCGTCACCCTCGAGCCCGGAGATGATACTGTTTGCGGCGGTAACAGCGACGTTGACCTGCGCGTTGTAGGTCTTGGCACCGAGGTGGGGTGTGACGACAACGTCGTCGACCGCGAGCAGCGGATTGTCCTCGGCCGGTGGTTCCGTCGAGAAGACATCCACGCCGGCAGCCTCGATGTCGCCGCTCTCGACGGCATCGGCAAGCGCTTGCTCGTCGATGATACCACCACGGGAGCTCAACACGACGAGATCGCCGCCGAAACGATCGATCTGCTCGGGACCGATCAGGTCCCGCGTCTCGTCGGTCAGGCGAGCCTGGACCGAGAGGAGATCGACGCGTTCGAGCAGTTCATCGAGGTCGAGGAGTTCGATGCCCATCTGGCGAGCGCGAGCCTCTCCCAGGTACGGATCGTAGGCGAGCAGATCCATCCCGAGATTGTCAAAGCGCCAGGCGACTTCCTGGCCAAGGCGACCCAGGCCGACGATCCCGGCGGTCATCCCGCCCAGTTCCAGCCCCTCGAAAGACGCCCCATCCCAACCGCCATCGCCGACCTGCATGTGGCCCTGCGGGATGCGCTTTGCGGCGTTAAAGGCCAGGCCGATCGTGTGCTCGGCCGCGGCATAGACGTTTCCGCGGGGTGCGTTGGCCACGATGACGCCGTGGTCGGTCGCTGCCGGGATATCGATGTTGTCCACCCCGATCCCCGCCCGCGAGACGACCTTGAGATTTGGTGCGTTCTCGAAAACCTCACGGGTAATCTCCGTCCCGCGGATGAGCATTGCGTCGATATCCTCGACGATCTCGAGAACGCCGTCGGTATCGATGTCGACGTCCTCGACGATGTCCAGGCCGGCACTCCGGAGGCGCGCCAGACCAGCGTCGTCGATCGGGTCCGTGACCAGTACCTTCATGCCTGGAGGGAATTTCCCCACCACATTAACCTTTTAGAGTTCGTCGCGACGCGCGAGTCACCGCCGCCGAGAAAACGAGGGGTCGCCGAACGGAAATTCGGAGCCTCAGACCGGTTCGCCAAGCATCTCGGCGAGATCCTCTTCGGGATCGCCGATGGCCTGGAGCCCGAACTCGTCGTTGAGGAGCTCAACCACGTCGTCGGTGAGCCACTCGGGGATCGTCGGACCGATGCGGACGTCCTGGATCCCGAGGTCGAACAGGCCCAGCAGGACGGCGACGGCTTTCTGTTCGAACCACGAGAGGACGATGCTCACGGGCAGGTCGTTGACGCCACAGTCGAAGGCTTCGGCCAGTGCCTGGGCGATCTTGACCGTCGAGATGGAGTTGTTACACTGCCCCAGGTCGATGAAGCGGGGGATGTCCGTCCCGGGAACGGTGCCGTATTCGAGGTCGTTGAAGCGGAACTTGCCACAGCCGGTCGTCAGGACGACACAATCGTCAGGGACGTTCTTGGCGAGTTCGCGGTAGTAGGCACGACCGTCGGTCGGGGCGTCACAGCCCGCGATGACGAAGAAGTGCCGGAGCTTGCCCTCCTCGACGGCTTCGACGATCTGGGGTGCCAGGTCGAGGACCGTCTCGTGGTAGAAGCCCGTCGAGAGGGTTTCGTCACTGTTCCACTCGTCGTCGGCGGGTTCGGGCAGTTCCTTGGCCTGTTCGATGACGGGCGCAAAGTCACCGTCCTCGATATGGGTCGCCCCTTCAAGGCCGGCGACGGTCGTCGTGTAGAACCGATCGACGTAATCATCGACCGGCGGCATCAAGCAGTTCGACGTCCCGACGATCGCGCCGGGGAACTCACGGAACAGATCCCGCTGGTCGAACCACGCTTCGCCGACGTTACCCTTCAGGTGGTCGTATTTGGCGAGTTCGGGGTAGCCGTGGGCGGGCAGCATCTCCGAGTGGGTATAGACGTTGATCCCCTCGCCTTCGGTCTGTTCGAGCAGTTCCTTCAGGGCGTACAGATCGTGGCCGGTAACGACGATCGACTTCCCATCGACCTGATTCTCCGGGACTTCGGCGGGTTCGGGTTTGCCCAGCGTGTCGACGTGAGCCTGATCGAGCAGTTCCATGGCGTCGATGGCGGCCGAGCCCAGGTCCAGGGCCTGGCCGACCGTCTCGTCCATGTCGAAGTTGACGTTCGTCAGCGTGTGAAACAGCGTCTCGTGGACGGTCGCATCGACACCCTCATCGACGTATCCCATCTCGCGGGCATGATGGGCGTACGCCGAGACGCCTTTCGCGCCGAGGATCATCGTCTCCTGTAAACTGTCGAGGTTCGGGTCCTTGCCACAGACGCCCTGGACGGTACAGCCACCGTCGAGCGTTTGCTCACACTGCAGGCAGTCCATCATACACGTCACTGTCCGGACGCCACCCATATACCTCGTCTACCAACTCCCCGTCTTCTGGGAACGGGAGCGAACACGTTCGTCCAGGTTGTTTATACGGTGTTTGCGAACGTCGAATTTCGCGTACAGTAGCGGCCAGAACGTACAGAACAGTGAACGATTATGTAAAATGATGTTGTTCCCGGAAGTCAGGCGAGATCGGCGGGCGGCCCGCCCGGCAGGTCATCGCGATCGTGGGAGGCCTCGAAGTCCAGATCCGGTCCCGTCGGGACGATGCGCTTGGGACTCACGTCGGGATGGGTCGTGTAGTAGTGTTCTTTGATATGAGCCAGGTCGACCGTCTTGGCGACGTCTCCCGTTTGATACACGTCACGCAGATACGGCCAAAGGTGGTCGTACTCCCGAATCAGCTTGTGGTTGCACATGAAGTGGGTGTGATAGACCGCATCGAATCGGACGAGGGTAGTGAACATCGCGATGTCGGCCTCAGTCAGACGATCACCCGCGAGATAGCGCTGGTCGGCGAGCACCGAATCCCAGTGATCGAGGGCATCGAACAACTCCTCGAGTGCTTCGTCGTAGGCATCCTGGGAATCGGCGAAGCCAGCCTTGTAGACACCGTTGTTGATCGGTTCGTAGATGTCCTCGATGAGCCGGTCGATCTCCTCGCGATAGCCCTCGGGATAGAGATCGACGTCGTTGTCGGCCACATCGTCGAATTCCGTATCGAGCATCCGCATGATCTCGGCGGACTCGTTGTTGACGATCGTGTCTTCCTGTTTGTCCCAGAGGACCGGCACGGTTACGCGGCCAGTCATGTCGGGATCGGCCGCCACGTAGATCTCTCGAAGGTAGTCGCTTCCGTTGATCGTGTCGGGTGTACAGCCGTCTTTCTCGGGGGTGAACTGCCAACCGTCGTCGCCGCGGTAAGGATCGACGTAATCGACCGTGATCGCGTCTTCGAGTCCCCTCAGCGTCCGCGTGAGCAGCGTCCGGTGTGCCCACGGACAGGCCCGGCAGACGTAGAGGTGATACCGGCCGGCCTCGGGCTGAAATCGCGCGTCGGGATCGTCCTCGATGCGATCGCGGAAAGCAGTCGTCTGGCGCTCGAAAGCACCATCTTCGTTGGTCGTCTGGTAGGCGTCGGTACGCCACTCACCATCGACGAGCATGTTCATTGTACCGCTTACTTGGCGACCGCGACGCATAAACCTCAGAGTGACGTGAGTGTTACCACCAGTTGCACTGGCGTGAGATCTGCCCGGTGAAACTGGCTTCGAAGCCCTTATTTGACGCCTTTCCCTCTGATTCGCCAAGAGAAACCCATGTCGGAAAAACCAGCCTCGATGTACCGGGACATCGACAAGCCGTCCTACACCCGGCGCGAATACATCACCGGTATCCCCGGTTCGAAGATCGCACAGCACAAGATGGGCGACGCTGACACCGACCCTGAAGACTATCCCGTCCAGATCTCGCTGGTCGTCGAGGAGACTGTCCAGCTTCGCCACGGCTCGATGGAGGCCTCGCGGCTGTCGGCCAACCGCCACCTGATCAAGGAACTGGGCGAGGGCAACTACAAGATGGTCCTCCGGAAGTTCCCCCACCAGGTCATCCGGGAGAACAAGCAGGCAACCGGCGCAGGTGCCGACCGTGTTTCCGACGGGATGCGTCAGTCCTTCGGCAAGATCGTCGGCACGGCCGCTCGCGTCCAAGCGGGGGAACGGCTGTTCACCGCCTACTGTGACGTCGATCAGGCCGACGCCGTCAAGGAAGCCTTCCGTCGGGCCTACAACAAGATCACACCGCCCTGCCGGATCAAAATCGAGCGTGGCGAAGAGTTGCTGATCGCCTAACGCCACCCACTTTTCTCGTCGCCACTCTGTCCACGGTGACTCGCAGCGTTGGCCCTCCACGACTGGCACGAAGAGAGTCAACTCGCCGTCGACCGGAATGACGACGCCAACGCTACGAACAGGCACATCGAGGAAACGCCAACGAGCCACACGAGGAGTTGCGATCTGTCACGACTGGTGACTGGCCCGTGTGGTCAGTACGCCGAACGTCACCTGGGAGGTTACGAGCGGCGACGAGGCCGCGTTATCCGTCGTAAGAAATGCCCAGTTCGTCGAGGAACGTCCGTGCGCCTGCGGCCGAGGAACCAGGTCCACGCGCAGTCACGAGGTCGCCATCGACGGTGACGCTAGTCTCAGCATCGAGTTGTGCATCCCAGTCGGCCCCAGCGGCTTTGACCTCATCTTCGACCCAGTACGGTAGTTTCCGGCCGTCAGGCATGCGGTCGTGATCGTCGACGATCCCGGCTTCCCACTCGTTGGGAAAGCCAGTGACCGAGCGCCCGTCGACGAGATACCCGCCGTCGCTATCGCGCGTAAACGCCAAGATTCCGACGGTGTGACAAACGACGAGGGCTTTCCCATCGTCGCCTTCGACGGCCTCTCGAAGGGCTGTCCGTGCGTGCTTGTCTTGATTGACGTCCCATTCAGCGCCGTGGCCACCGGGGAAGACGATCGCATCGAACGACGTCGGGTCGAGGGCCGCAAGCGGTTCGGGATCGTTCAATCGCTCGTCGTTCTCGTGGATCTCCCGAACGCGTTGGGCCGTCTCCTCGCCGACCTCATCGGGATCGACCGAGCGCTCGTCCAAAACGGCAGGACCGCCAGATGGCGTCGCGACAGTGATATCGACACCCGCTTCGTCGAAAGTCGTCAACGGTTCGATACATTCTTCGCCCCAATAGCCGTGTTCACTGACAATGAATAGTGCAGTCGGCATCGATGGGAAGTAGTGGACGAACAGTGAAATACTGATTGGCTACGGCAACCCGCTGGCGAGTGTGGACACGCTCGATGCAACAAGCAGACATTCCGGACGGCTCTGGATTGCTACTCGGCACCGCGATACGGGGGCGATTTGTATCTGTTCTACGGTGACGAGCATCTCGCAGGAATCGAGTCGCTCCCGGCGACAGCGCCCCGGGGTCTGGAGACCGGTATTGACCGATCCTCGAAAGTACTCCAGCGAACTCACAGTCAAAACGCGGTGGGGTCGACGAGGTCCGACACCAAGTCGGCCGTCGGCTAGATTGAGACACAACTTGCCGTGTCGCCTTCGCAGCGGTCGGTATCGGCGATGACCAGATCGAATGGAGCGACTGCGAGCCCAGGCAGCCACCGTTCTGCCGTCAGTCCGACGATTGATGACCAGAGCAGCCCAATCGAGATGGTTAAGCCATCCAGTGGCCGTTCGGGTCGTCACGATCGAAACGGGCGTATCGCACAGTTCGATCCGCTTGGGTAGGGAAGCGACGCGAAACGATCCGACGAAGCAAAAGTGGAATGCCGCCTCCCGGATTTGGCCCCTCGGGGCTGCTGTTGCCCCTGAGTCAAGCTTTCCGGCCTGAGCTAAGCAACGTTTGGCGTTCTGCGGAGAGCAAACAATGGAACTCGAACCAATCGCTCCCGCAGACGCAAAGGAAATGTTCCTCGCACAACGGCGTGACGAGGTTTCAGAAGCAACGTTGCAGGGCTATCACTACCGCCTCAAGCCCTTCGTGCAGTGGTGTGACCAAGAAGGCATTAGGAATCTTAATGACCTGACTGCCCGCTCGCTTCACGAATACCGCTTGTGGCGGAAAGAAGACGGAGACCTGAAGACGATTACCCTGAAGGGGCAGCTATCGACCCTTCGTGTGTTCCTGAAGTTCCTCGAATCAATCGACGGAGTAGAGCAGGGACTACACGACAAGCTGCTCGTTCCCTCGGTTGAAGACGAAGAAGCAGTTAGCAACAGTATGCTTGAGGCAGAGCGGAGTGAACACATTCTCCGCTACCTCAGCAAGTACGAATACGCCTCGAAGCGTCACACGCTCTTTGCGGTGTTGTGGCACACCGGCTGTCGGATGGGCGCGGCCCACTCTATGGATGTATCCGACTTCGACCGGGAGAATCAAGCACTAAAAATCCGGCATCGGCCCGACACCGGAACGCATCTGAAGAACAAGCAGGCTGGCGAGCGTATCTGTGCCCTCTCCGAAGAGGTGTGCGAGGTGCTGGAAGACTACATTAACGTTACCCGTGACGACGTGACCGACGAACACGGACGGGAACCCCTCTTCACGACTCAGTACGGACGGATGCACAGGTCGAAGATTCGGGAGATGGTGTATGCTGTTTCCCGTCCCTGTGCCTACGGGAAGGAATGTCCACACGGTCGAGACCCTGACTCGTGTGAGGCAGGAAACTACACGCAGGCAAGCAAGTGTCCATCAAGCGTATCTCCCCACGATATTCGACGTGGAGCTATTACCAATCTCCTCAGGAACGAGGTTCCCAAGCAGGTTGTGTCCGACCGAGTGAACTCTTCCCCTGAAACGCTTGAAAAGCATTACTCGCAGTTGACCGAGGAGGAGAAGATGGAGCAACGAAGAGACTATCTTGAGGAACTGTGACCACTTGAGGCGGTAAACACACCCTCCGCCTCAGGTTTCTAAACTACCTGTCGTTAGCTTTTGTTACCCCACGGAGCCGAGTGACGACTATACGGAATAATCCGGGTACGGCGTAGCTGTACAATGACCTCCTTCGGTTCGTATCGGCTCTCGGTCACAAGCAGGGGGGAGCCTGTGTTCATCCCCCTAAAGAGGGTGCTTGTGATTCGAGATTTCTTAATGACTCAGGATGGTTGATTTCGTCGGAACTTTTCAACGTCATCACTACATCGTTCCCAGAACTCCACCCAAGTCTCTCTGTCCCAGTGCCTATGGGTATTGCTCAAGAGGTAGTGGTCCAAGCCCTTGTGATTCCAGTCAAGTTTCAGTCCCTCAAGATTCCGTCTATCAGTTCTATGGCCCGAAGCTTGTGAGTGAGTTATCTCCTTGTCGTTGATATACCGGTAGTACCACGTTGCAGCATTTTTCCCAACAAACGCAATTCGGGTTGGGTCGTGAGCATCAATCCGGTCCATCAGAGTCTCAAGACCACTCACTACTTGGTGCGCTTCAATATCGCTGTCCTTGGCTACCCTGAACTCATCAGGGTCAACAATCTCGGTGAGATAGATACCGTACTCTTTGCCGAGTTGTCGGTAATTTTCAGGAGCTATCTGTTCGTCTGTTATCCCCGCATCCCGAAGCGTTCCCCAGAACCGATTGTTGTGATAGATGTAGTAGGCGTCTTGTTCCTTGCTCTTCGAACTCCCACAGACGAACGTATGATGCTTCATATCAATGTTCACAGACCCGTGTTCAATATCTATTTTGTTGCCAAGAGTGGCTAAAGAGGTAGCTGGTCAAGGGGCTTGGGCCGGTCAGGTGCTTACAGAAGTCGTTAGAAGTCTGGGAAGTCAAGCAGGTCCGGCCACTCGAACTTTTCTCTTTGTTCGATGACCTTCGTTCCCCTGTCGTCCACCTCCTTACACTCCGCTATTCCCAGAGTTTCGAGTAATTCCATCCGTTTCAGTACGGTTGGTTCTGTGTAGGGCGTCTGTTCCGTCAGGTCGGAAGTGGACAGGCTTCCATCGTTTTTGGGATTCAACACAGCCCGGACGACTGGACGACGCTCCTTTGGCATCGTACTCAGGGCGATACGGGCACAGACTTGAGCATCCTCTATTTCAACCTGCTTTCGACCACAGAGCAATGCGCGACCACGGGCAATATCCCGAAGAGTCGTTACAATTCGGTGAGGGCCTTCTTTCTTTGTGGTTCCATCCTTGACGGGTGCGCGAGCGTGAACGACAAGCATAGTCAGGTACTCGAACACCTGTTGAAGCTCGTCGGAAAGGGAACTCTCCCATTCGACACTCCCGTAGCCACCGTGTTCACTCCATAGGTCGTTGAGCAACGTCTGAACAGCCTCTTGACACCGAGCTACCTTCTTGCCGTACTCGTCGTCGTCAAACACATCCGAGACCGCCTGCGACATATCCGTCATTTTGCTCTTCTCGTGGAACACCAGCCGATTACCAGTGTGGCCCATCACGTTCCACGCTCTTTGAGGGAGTGGGGTGGTCGCACCGAGGAAGCCGAATCGGTAATCACCGGTATATCCACGTTGACCGTGTGAACCTGTGTCCCTCACGTAGCCGTCTCCGTCCATCACATTCGCAACGACGGACATCCACTTCTTGATGGAAGCTTGGTCTCCTGCGAACCAGCCACTCATATCCTTACACGTCATCAGTTTGTGCCGAATACGAGGGAGAAGGTCCATCTTCTCCAATTCCTCTTCATCCTTCGAGGGTTCTGCACTTACGAAAGAGGCGGGAGTGGCATCGTCGCTTCTCTCTACTAAATCATCTAAGCCATTGTTGAAAAACCGGATTACAGTTGATTTGCCCGCTCCAGTTTCTCCAACAATAACAAGCCCGGTGCAACTTTGCAGACCTTCGAGGAGGAGTGAAGCCGGAACGCATAGAGACGCCTCGGTTACTTCCCACGTCTGCTGGTCAAACTCTTCAAGAACCGTTTCCCGAACATCAGAGAGAGGGCTACCGGATTCTAAGCCAGCGGTGTCACCACTATCGCCGTCAGTGTGTTCATCTGCAATGTACTCCTTGTGAAGCTCCTTCAGGGCGGTCTCTCGCTCTTCTATGCTTGAGGGAGCCTGCTCAAGTCTATCTCCTGTGACAGGATAGACACGCTCTCTATCCGTCATCTCAACGTCGCTGCTACGTTCTCCACCATCGGGAAGTGGTCCCTGTACAAGGAGGAGGATATGCGTCTGTTCAGGTCCGTATTCTGCGTATGAGTCTACCGTGTCGATAATATCCTCAGCCCATTCTTCAGGTTCTCCATCGCTAACTGCGTTTTCCAACCGAATCCCGACCAAAGGGTCGTCTTCGGTTAGTGCAAACCCAAGTCCATCCATCTCAGCAGACAGTGCATCTGAGAACATCTCGGCCGCTTCATACCCGACGAACGTATCCGGGTCAGACGGGTCTACCCGGTTGTCTGTTTTCGGGTTGGCTGGATACCTCTGCCCGTTTTCATCGGTCGACCAGCATACCCACTGGTCACGGGACTCCAACGGTTCGGGAATGTGATTGGCGAACTGTTCGTCGCTGTCGTTCGATGATTTGGTATTCGTTGACATTGTTTTCCTTCTCACAAGCGAGACCCGTAGCTGGTCATCGGCAGTAGCGCTTTCGAATCCGCTACCGATTGCTGGTGAAGCGTCCAATCCTATCAGCAATCAACTGCATCACGGCCTCTGTGTGCTGATAGCAACCTCTCGTCAGGGGTCTCGCCTTACTCTATGCATAGTGCCCGAGCCACTTATTTCTTGTCAAAAATCTGTCAGGGTAGAAGTGGTATATAAATTCACTGGAGGATGGATTATTTCCATCTGTAGAGCCGATAATCTCCGAACCTAACTAATCCCACACCCAGTTTTATTTACTAATTGGGGGACCAAGGAGGAGTGTGAACACATATCACTTTCACTTCGGCAGGCTGACCTATTTATGGTCCCCCTACAATATGTTAACCTATGTCTGAGGCAGCCCTCTCGCCCAGAGAAATTGCCGATGAACTCATTAAAGAACGCCATACGGAGCAAGAAGTTGCTGACTTACTCCACGAAATAGAGGACCACCCTGAGGTAGATTGGGTCCCTCTGGGTCGGGAGCCGAACAACTACAGTATCGTCGAGAACCAGCAGGCAGACGCAATGGCTGCCTTCACTGAGCTGGTAGTCAACAGTATTGATGCCATTATTCTCCGTGCTTTCTTCAATCGTTTTGGAGATAGTTACTCCGGCGACGAATTTTCGTCTCTTGAAGAAGCAGCCGAGGAACTGGTAGAGGACGAGAGGGACATTATCGAGGTGATTGCTACGGGTGACCAAAATGGTCCATTTTCACTCACTCTCTACGATAACGGATGTGGACAGCCCAGAGACGAGTTTGAGCATACATTCTTGAATGTGTTGACACCCGGTGAATTGAAGCAGGAATTCGATTTCCTTCAGGGGAAGTATGGAATGGGGTCAACGGGGGTTCTACCGTTTTGTGGTGAAAAAGGCTACAAGCTGATTGCTTCAGCCGCCCACGATTCTCCCGGTAACTGGTCTTGGTCAATTATCCGGAAGAACCGGGACAAGACGCGCTACGAGTACTTAGTCGTGAACGGTCAACCTCTCCAATTTAATGGAGAAATCGGTGACCACGATAGCGGGACGTTCGTCAAGTGCTTCGAATTTCAGAGCGAAGTAAAGAGTACGATTACCAAACGATTCCGCCATCGGCTGGAACGTTACATCACAGAATCTCCCATCGAAATCCAGCTAACAGATACCAGATACGATGGATGGGGGCCTGCTACCACCAAGGGACTTCTTCCAAGTATTAAAGACCGAAAGGAGTTGCTTCAGGGGAAGAGCGGATAGAACACAAATTCGATAATGATGTTCTGGGGACCAAGGATGTCGAGATTTACTTGTTCAAAGCGGAAGACCAGTTGGAAGAGATAGGCCGCTCGAAAGGAGTGAAAGAAGCCTTTGTGCGGGGAGAAAAGCAGACTCAACAGGCAATTCTATTCACTTACAACGGACAAACACACGGAGACCAAGGTCAAACCTTCATAAAACGTCGCTGTAATCTCCGTCGCATTTCCAATGACGCCCTTGTTGTCATCGACTTTACCGATATTGACGATGCAGATGTTGTAGACCTGTTCAAACCTTCTCGGGACCGCCTTCAGAATAAAACACCGGCGAAGGTGTTGAAAAGCGAATTAGAGGAGATTATCTCGGAGAATGAGATGCTTCGAGAAGAGGAGGAGCGTCGGAAAAGCAAGGACATCAAGGAGGACACTGAAGAGTTAGAAGAGGATATTCTTGATGAAATATTGGAGCGTAATCCCTCTCTCAAGGGGTATCTAAAAGCTGGAAACAAAACGCCAGTTATTGAGGAGGAAGGAGACGAAGAGGTTGACTATGAAGGTAACTTCTATCCCTCGAAATTCAATATAATCAAAAAATATCATTCACGGAGTGACTATCAGGTGTGGGAAGAAGACGAAGAAGACGAGATGTATGTAAAGCGAATTCCGAGTAATAGAAGCTCAATCCAGAGGTTTGAACTAGACGCTACCAACGATTTCCTTTCCAGAGAGAAAGACCCCGGCTCTATCGAAGCAGAGATACCATCAATCATCAAATCAAAGCGGCTAAAAGACGGAATTCTAACGTTGCGGCTCGACCCGCCGGATGGACTCTCCTCGGGTGATGCTCTTACATTGAAATTGGAGGTAGAGCCAGCAGACACATCGACCGGGGAGCTAACTCGGACCTTCAGCATCCAGATTACCGACCCTGTTGAGAAGACAAGCAGGCCTTCTCCCCAAGAGGAAGAGAGCGGCGCTGGTGGTTTCGAGTTGCCTGATGCTACGTGGGTTCCAGAGGAAGACTGGGACAATCACGGTTTCAACGAGCATTCTATTGTGAGATTAGAGCCGAGTCCAGACGGTGAGATGACATTGTTTATCAATGAGGATGCAGCCCCGTTAGTCAATTTCCGGAAGCGAAATAACCTGAAAGAGAGCGGAAAAAAGTATGTCAAGCAGACCTACAAATTAGGTGTGATTCTGTATTCTGTTGGTCAGTATATGGAGATTGAACGGGAGTATGGTGAAGACCCACACTGGGAAGAAATAGACCCTGCTGAGGTTGTTGAAACCTCAATGAAGGGTATAGCACAGTCACTTCTTGACCAAACAATCACCGACGACAAACTCGATGACATCACCTATTAAATAGAAAATCTCAAATATCCTCGACGAGTGGACGGTATCAAAATGGATGCTGACTCTCTACTCGACGACCTCGATTACCCTTCCCCAGATGCTTCAGCAACTTACGAAGTGAGAAAGGGGACGCTCGGGACTTGCCAATTGCCGAGGATAGTGTAGACTTGATTTTCACGTCTCCTCCATATTGGAAAAAGAGAGACTACGGACACGAGGACCAGATAGGCCAAGAGGGTTCTCCCGAAGATTACGTTTCCAACTTGATGGAGGCATTCGACGAATGGGAACGAGTCTTGCGAGACTCGGGAACGATACTTCTCAATATCGGAGACACTTACAAAAATAAGAGCCGGATGGGGATTCCGTGGAAAGTAGCCGAAGCCGCAAGAGAAAGAGGATGGCGGGTCAGGAGTGAAATCATTTGGCACAAACCGAATGGGATGCCGACAGCTTCCGACGACCGATTTGTAAACCGCCACGAGTATATTTTCCACTTCACCCCAAAAAGTGGGTACTATTTTGACAAGTTCGGGTACAATACCGTCTACGACGGCCCAATAGACGTGTGGAAAGTCACTCACGACCAGAACGATACTCACCTCGCACCATTCCCGAACGAATTAGTCCAACGTGGCCTTGTAGCTGCCTGCCCTCCAGCAGTTTGTCAGTCCTGTGGTCATCCCCGACATAGAGTGGTAGAGAAATCTCTAAAGCAACTGAATGAGGACCGTCCACAGGCACGGAGAGCTATGGAGATATTTGAAGATTCAGACCTTGAGGAGAAGCATTTGGAAGCAATTCAGGCAACAGGTATTGCCGATACCGGGAAAGGACGTGAAGTACAGAATGGAACCGGTTCTAATTCTGAGGAAGTGCTTGAATTAGCATATGAGGCCAAAGATGTTCTGGGCGGTTACTTTCGAGAGTTTACTTTCCCTGAGAAAACGACAGTGGGCTGGACGGAATGTGACTGTGAAGAACGGGAGACGACACCGGGGACGGTATTAGACCCATTCGCAGGTAGTGGAACCACTATTGAGGTTGCAAAATCAATGGGACTCTCCGCAGTGGGGGTCGATATTGACCCACCTGACAACCTCGAACAATTTACCGAATCCACCGTCGCTGAATAGTTCTATTAACAACAGGAATTCATTTGTACCTCCCAAAGAAATTTAACACATCTCTCCCCGAGCTAAGTAGCAGTAGTACAATTCAGAAGTTCAGTCTTCTTTTGACTGAGAGAAGTGAGTGACCTATTCTTGGCCAAATAGTTCACGTAACACCTGTATAGCGCTATCTCGGACGGTTTCACTCTCCTCCTCATCATCAACATCCGAAGGGATTGTAATCCCGAACCGTCCACTATCTAATAGCTCCTGAATATTTCCTTCAGAATCGCGTGCCCTAATAAATGATAAATGTGAAAGCTTAGCAAACCCATTTGAATGACTTCTACGTTTTTAAGGTCGTTATTCTTACGTCCGACACTAAATATCGAATTGTCAGTATCCTCCCCTGCATCATAAATTAGGTCTGCTAAGTCTTCGTCAGGCCAACTGGGATTCGGGTCTTTCTGACCGATTTCCTCTACCTTTATTTTCCTTATTTTGGGCCGAGATTTGTAGAATGAACGCATCTGTTCCAAGTTGAGGGTTTCGTACCTCTCATTATCGTACTCAGTTTGAAACGGTTCAAAAATATAGTCTAACGCATCTGAATCGGTTACTTTCCGGGTTGACTCATAAGCATATCGACCATTATCGAGGAGAAGAAATCGCATAGTATGAACAAAATACCTCTCAACTTGTACAACATCGTCATTTTCATCGAATTCGTTTACGTCTCGTCCGACCTCTTGCTCAAAGTCAAAAAAGAGATAGTCGTTACCGAGAACGACATCTCTTGTCCCTCTACGATTGCCCTCGTACCCGACAATACCACGGTCTTCAATTCTATTCGCTATTCTTTCAAGGCTGGGAGTTGCTATATCCGATGCCTCCACTTCACCGAAGCGAAAGCGAGTTCGAGGCACTAATCAAGAATATGTGCATTAGCGTTAAAATACTATTCCCATAATAAGTCACTAATGGGGCTTGACCTGCGTGATAGATATAAAGAGGTTATCCGCTCTGTAGTGTTAGTCGGGTTATTAGCAATATTATCTATCTTTGATATTGTGACTATTTCTTCCTTTTCTCCGGGATTAGCCGCAGCCATATTCACGGTGATAATTGGAACAACAGCGACTCTCTTTTCTATTTTAGTCTTGGTAGGGGAGATAATATCGAGAGCAGAGTCGAAAGAGTATCTTGAGGATGTGAGGAGAACATTTGAATGGCCAGTGAAGGCTGGCGTAATTGGATTTCTTCTTTCGATTATATCCGACTTGTACTATTTGAATCTAGAATTTATCGGGACCAATGAATTGCTTTGGTTCACTTTCTCTGAATGGAATTCTCTGGTTATTTCAGGTATACTGTTCTTTTCCATCCTCTCATTTAAGAACGCATTCGGATTTATCCTTCTGACAGTGTTAGGCTGGAAAGGGAAAGATAGCTCTGATAAAGACGATTGTGATGAAGTCGTCATAAGTAAAGTTGTGATTGAGGTAGAAGATGCCAATGAGAATGAAGATTAGGACGGATTCTGGTAGCGATTAAAATTCCTCGCCCCACGAAGAACTGTCAAGTCGGAACCTATGTTGTCTTCAGCGAAGACGAGTAAACACACCCCTCCCCCAGAGAGTCAGTGTGTTCACTTCTCTTTACGAAATGGCTACACAATCAATATGTGTATGACTTGCCATAACAATCTCTATGGGATTGTTCAGTAGTGGACCGGACGAAGAAACACAGGAGTTGATTGATACCGCGAAAGGAGATTCTGTCACAGCCGACAAGCTGACCAAAGCAGAGACAGGTCGGATGGCGTGGGACCGGCTGAATGAGGGACCACTAATTGACCACCTTTCCGATGGCGAGCAGCCTCACTATATTTTCTCTCAGCAAAGCAAGTCCGGCGTTCGAGTAACGGACGGAGAGAGCATTAAACCGGAAGGCAAGTATCGGACGATGATGGCGGTAACTGAGAACCGGGTTCTGTTCACTGCTGGCGGGGACAATGGTGATTCGATATTCTCTGTTGGTTACGACTCCATAATAGATATAGAAGCAGAGAGTGGCCCAGAGAAGAGTGATGGAAGCGGGAAGGTCACTGTGTCCCTGAACACAGAAGACACGTCGATTACCTTCCCAATCAAGACCGCAGGTTCAGTGAACTTGGCAGATGTACATTCCGATGCCAACGAGGTACAGGAAGCGGTTGATTACATTTCCTCACGGGCAGCCGCAAAAGTAGAACGGACAGAGAAAGAGAAGTCGTCTATTCGTAGTGCCCGAAGACGAATCTCAGACGAGCAGAGTGGGGATTACGTCACACCTGAGAGAGTGAACAAGGTGAAAGACATTCTGGATAGTGGTGAAGAGATTCACTATCTGACGCGAGGCTCTACCGTTGATGTTGAAGGGTCATCAGCGGGTGAATCGTTGTGGGGAGACGACAGAAGCCGGAAGAGCGGAACGAAGGGGTACGTTCGAGCAGTAATCACAGACAGCCGGGTAGCAGTCAAGATACCACAACTAACCGGTAATGACCGGCGTTCTGTACCCTACGAGAGCATAACAAGTGTGGACTTGGATACCGGTCTGGTCAACAAGCGCCTTTCTCTACAAACACCGGGACAGACCTATCATATCGAAGCTCACGAACCCGGCAAAGGCGAGGTACGGCAAGCGGTCAAATTCATCCGGAACAAGATTGCCGAATCTAATGAGGAAACAGTTGTAGTCGAAGATTCGTCTGAACCGGACCCCACAGAGCAATTGAAGAACCTGAAGGAACTCCACAAAGAGGGTGTACTGACTGACAAGGAATTTGAGGAGAAGAAATCAGACCTACTCGACAAGATTTGAATCTCGTTAAATTTTCTTAGCCCACGCAGTCCGGTCCCAGAGACAACAGTATTCAAAGTGTAGACCACCTGTGAATCATTATACAGTTGCCTTCTACGAAGGCGAGTAAACACACTCCCCCCTTAGAGAGATTCAGCAGAAAACCGGCAGGAGTGTGTTCACTTTTCTTAACGACCAGAGAGAGGGGTCGGAAAGCCAGTTAATCTGGTTGCATATGGTTGCAATTTCCAGAGCGGGGTGGGCCGGTCTTTCAATTGGCTTCCAACAGCGCGATATAAAAAAGAGGAGCCTAAGACGCTTAGACGAACAAAATCGGCCACACCGAAAGCTTCTAGGAGTCACAGCGCGTTTCGATTATTGCAGAACGCCAGACGTGAGCCGGTGCGTCCGGGGACCGGTTGAAATCTCACAAGGAAAGCGCGAATCGCAGGAGGGCGCGGATACTCTCGGCTAAGGTTCGTGCGGCCGCAGGATGCCGCCTCCCGGATTTGAACCGGGGACAGCTCGATCTTCAGTCGAGTGCTCTCCCAGTCTGAGCTAAGGCGGCGCGTACTCCGAACGTCGGTGACCGTCACAAAAAGGATTTCGAAAGCCGGCGCCGGAGCTTACTGTTCGGCGAGCCCGTCGATGAGGAACTCCGCCGACGTGCGAGTGGTCGCCATCGGGGTATCGTGGACGTCACAAATGCGCAACAGAGCCGAGATATCGGGTTCGTGTGGCTGGGCGGTCAGCGGGTCACGGAGGAAGACGATACCATCGACGGCCTCGTCTGCGACCTCCGCCCCGATCTGGGTGTCGCCACCGAGGGGGCCGGACTGTTTGCGTTCGACGGCAAGGTCAGTCTCTTCCATGATTCGCTTCCCGGTCGTCCCGGTACAGACGAGTTCGAACTCCGAGAGGGCGTCCTCGTGAGTCCGAACGAAGTCGATCATTTCGGGCTTCTCGTCGTCGTGAGCGATCAGCGCGATCCGTGTCATACGTCTACCAGACAGGGCGGCGAATAAAGAAGTTGAGTATTCACGACTGGATCGCGACCGGCCTAGGGACCCTGGACGTCGACGTCTCCCGAGCGATGGACAGTCACGTCGTACGCCTCGACAGTAAAGGAACATTCGGTAGCGCCGTCGGTGTCGTCGAATACCGACGCGAGGGCCGCTTGGTCGACGTATTCGGCCAGCGGATCGAGAGCTGCAGGATCGGTGTCGGTCGCCGCGGCGATAGCATCGAAGACGAGAGTATCGATAGCACGGGGGTGAATCCAGGAATCCTCGTCCGCGCCGTCTGGGATGACATAGCGATCACCCGGACACATGTGACTGTGTGGAAGGACGTCGTGCATAAAGCACCTCGGAGGAGTTTCGCGCGCTGAAAGAGCGCCACCGGCCGCCAGCGGCCCCTGAGACGAGACAACGGGGATCGACAAGCCAGTCGTACCGAGCCGGTCAGGAGTTTTGACAGGCCGTGGCAGGTTCGCGTTCACAGACAGTGTTAGAGACGAGTTGCCACAACCCACGGCGAAGGCGTTCGGAAGCCGCTTGCTGTGAGATATCGAGGTCGGCCGCCAGATCACCCAACGATGTCTCCCGTGGGACCGAAAAGTAGCCACGATCCCAGGCGAGAGCCAAGGTCTCTCGCTGAGAGGGCGTCAATCCGAACCCGTAGCGACTCATCTGGTCTTGATCGCGAATCGAGTTGAGGGCCACGTCGACGCCCAACTGGTTGCACTGATCGAGAAACCCGGATAGCGCGTCACGATCGGGGACCCGCATACGTACGTCCCAGCCGTCACCATCGTTGGTCGCCGCAAGGAGGACGGCATCGTGGGACAGGGCAGCATTGTAAACGGCAGTCGTCGGCAGATCAGCGCCGTGAATCGATCGATAGAGGATTGCATCGTCCATCGACGCGAGCTGTGTCGCATCGGCCACGGTCCGATCGTCGGCCAGGGCGTCATCGAGTGTCTCGGCGGTGGCTCCCCGTGCCCAAAACACCAGCCGGAGTGGAACGGATGCCCCAGCATCCATGCCCTCGACTTCGAGGTACAAGTCCGGACACGTCGAAAACGTCGCTTCGAGAACCGGCGCGGCGAACGTACAACAGGCGATCATTGTCCGGACGTCGTGGATCGATGCTCAATGCGGCGCGATATAAACGTCGCGATCGACGCACGACTGGCCAGAGAGCGGCGTTGGGAAAAACGGGACCGGACGGTGTTCCCCCCGGTTCCGACCACGGTGCCGGCAACCCCCGGAGCACAGAGATGTCAGAGGCACAGGCTCCGGAGTGGGCGGATACTGCCAACACCGTGGTCGAACATCTTACCCCACGCATAATAATGATGACACCTGTATATTCATGCAGTATATAAGCGACTAGTCTCCGGCAAGCGAGTTGCGTACGGGCGAGGTATCAAGACAGGTTTTCTCCCTGGTAGTCACCGTCGTAGGTATCGTGGTGGGCAGCTTCGGCGACCACCAGTTGGGCGATCCGGGCACCGACTTCGAGTTCGATCTCGTGATACACTTCGAGCAGTCCCTCACCACGCCCTTCGTAGCCGGCGTCCCAGACCGCGGTATCGAGCATACAGGAGTTGCGCAGCAGCGACGAGCGGGGCAACAGGAACCCGACGTGCCCGTCGGGGATCCGGACCGGTTCCGCGTATCGCACGACGTACCCGCCGGGGTCGAGATGGAAGTGGCCGTCGTCGGTCTCGACGGGCTCGCGGTCGCCAACGTCCTTGCCATCCCGTCCGATCCGTCCCGCAGAGACCTGCTCGAATACCGCCTCGACAGTCAGATCGACACCGTTTGGCTGTATCTGATCCGCGCGGAGGTCATCGAGCTGTGCCGCGACAAACTGCCCACTCTCGAACATCGTCTCTGCGGTGGCCGGGGACGACCAAGAGCGTTCCGACAGCCCTGAAACGACGGTGGCTGCGAGCGAGTCCCGAGCGAGTCGGCCGGCTCGCTGCAAACCACATCGCCGAGGCCGAACACGAGACCGCCACCACATCCGTCGTCCCGAATCAGTGCGGTGAACGAACTAACACGGTCGATCGATAGAAACCGGCAAAACCGCCCGAGGGCAAATCCGCAGCATTCGCGCCAACACCGGGGATTTATGTCCGTGCGTGGTGTGTCTCCGGACGATATGGGACAGACGCTCACGGAGAAGATCCTCGACGATCACCTCGTCGAAGGGGACCTGGTCCCCGGCGAGGAGATCGGGATCGAGATCGATCAGGCGCTCACACAGGACACGACTGGGACGCTCGTCTGGCTGCAGTTCGAGGCCCTCGAACTCGAAGAGGTACAGACCGAGCTGGCCGCCCAGTACTGTGACCACCAGACGTATCAATTCGACTTCAAAAACACCGACGACCACCGCTTCCTGCGATCGGCGGCGGGGAAATTCGGGGCGTACTTCTCGCGGCCGGGCAACGGGATCTGCCATCAGGTCCACAAGGAACACTTCGCTGCGCCGGGCAAGACGATGCTCGGGTCGGACAGTCACACGCCGACACCCGGCGGACTCGGCGAGTTGGCGATCGGTGCCGGCGGCCTCGATCTAGCGGTCGCGATGGGCGGTGGGGCCTATTACATCGAGATGCCCGAGATCGTCAACGTCCGCCTGGAGGGTGAGTTGCCCGAGTGGGCGACCGCCAAGGACGTCATCCTCGAACTACTGCGCCGGCTCTCGGTGAAAGGCGGCGTCGGCAAGGTGCTCGAGTTCACCGGCCCGGGCGTCGAGACGCTGACCGTGCCCGAGCGGACGACCATCACCAACATGGGGACGGAGCTGGGCGCGACGACTTCGATCTTCCCGACCGACGAGGAGACCAGAGACTTCCTCTCCCGGCTCGACCGCGAGGACGCCTACGTCGAGATCGGCCCCGACGCGGACGCCGAGTATCACGACCAGATCACGGTCGATCTCTCGGAGCTCGAACCGCTGATCGCGACGCCGTCGATGCCCGACAACGTCGTCCCAGTCCGGGAAGTCGAAGGCACCGACGTCGAGCAGGTCATCGTCGGTTCCTGTACCAACGGCGCCTACGAGGACATCCTCCCGTCGGCAAAGATGCTCGAAGGGCGAGAGATCGATCCGACGACCGAGATGATCGTCGCCCCCGGCTCGAAGCAGGCCTCGGAGATGCTCGCCCGCGAGGGGTGGGCTTCCGAGATGATGGCTGCCGGTGTCAACTTCTCGGAGGCGACTTGCGGGGCCTGTATCGGGATCGGCCACGTGCCCGCAAGCGATTCGGTCAGCCTGCGGACGTTCAACCGCAACTTCGAGGGGCGCTCGGGCCTGGAAGACGACAACGTCTACCTGGTCTCCCCGGAGGTCGCGACGGCCGCGGCCATCGCCGGCGAGATCGTCGATCCGCGCGATCTGGCCGAGGAGTTGGGCGACCTGGAGGCCCCGGGCATGGAACTGCCCGAGGAGTACTACGGCGCCGACACGGACATCATCGAGCCGGAGAACGCCGTCGACGACGACCTCATCAAGGGGCCGAACATCGCGGACGTCCCCCTGAAGGACCCGATGGACGCCGACCTCGGTGGGCCGACGCTGCTGAAGATGGGCGACGACATCACGACCGATCACATCATCCCGGCGACCCAGGACATCCTGATGTATCGGTCCAACGTCCCCAAACTCTCGGAGTTCACGCTCTCACGGGTCGACGAAGACTTCGCCGACCGCGCTCTGGAGGCCGACGGTGGCTTCCTCGTGGCCGGCGAGAACTACGGCCAGGGCTCCTCGCGTGAACACGCAGCGTTGTGCCCGATGTATCTGGGCGTCGAGGGTGTACTGGCCCAGAGCTTCGCGCGCATCCACAAGGCCAACCTGTTCAACTTCGGCCTACTGCCCTTGGAGATCGACGCAGACACCTACGAGAAAATCGACCAGGGCGACGATATCGAGATCGTCGACGACGTCGCGGGTGCCGTCCGCTCGGGTGCCCAAGAGTTCACGATCCGCGTCAACGACGAGTGGGAAGCGACCGGCCACCTGGATGCCTCCGAGCGCGAGCGTGAGATCCTCGCCAACGGCGGGAAGCTCCCGCACACGAAGATGCAATACGAGGATTCAGACACCGAAACGCCCGCAGACGACTGATCGCAGAGTCGTGTCGGTCTCGGTTTTCGACGGGTCGGTCACCGACTGACCAGGGCGATAGCCCTATGCCGATCGGTTTCCTACCCGTGTTTGTGACGGCGATCGCTTCCGAGACGACGACCGTGCCGTTCATCCGGTCGGCCAGGCGCTCGGATCTGCTGGCCGTCGTCGATATCGAGCAGCGGTCGTTCCCGCAGCCGTGGTCGATCGGTGCCTTCGAGCGATTTCTCGACGCCCCCGCGTTTCTCGTTGCCGTCGATCGCGACAGTGGCCAGGACGGCGCCGTCATCGGGTACATCGTCGCCGATGCCGTGCCAAATCACGGGACGCCACTCGGGCACGTCAAAGACCTGGCCGTCCACCCCGACTGCCGCCGAACGGGGATCGGCCGCCAGCTGCTCGAGCGAGCCGTCTGTACACTGCGCTCGACGGGCGTTGGCTCGATCAAGCTCGAAGTTCGGGAGAGCAACGATCCGGCAAAGCGCCTCTACCAGCGGACTGGGTTCGTCCACCGACGGACGATTCCACGCTATTACGACGACGGCGAAGACGCCCTCGTCATGTTGCAAACCTGGGGGTGAGCCCGGAGACAGACGCCAGTGGTGTACAGTCGGGAAGTCTTTCCGTGGGGCCTGCCTCGATACGACTATGGGATACGCGTGTCCGGTCTGTACGTCCCCACAGGCCGACGCCAAACACCTTGCCGACCACCTGGCGTTTACGGCACTGCTGGGTGACGACGACCACGAATCCTGGCTCGAAGAACACGCGCCAGACTGGGAAGATGCCGACGACGACAGCCTGGCCGAACAGGTCCTCGAGTATGCCGAAGAGACGGAACTCTCGCGAGACAGCGACCCGCACGATCACACGCAGGGATCGCCGGACGCGACCGGCAAACGGGCCGACCGCCCAAATGGAGTGACAGAGATCGACACTGAGGAACACGAACCTGGTGTCGCGTTCGATGACTTCGACGAGGCCGTCACTGCCGATTCGAACCCACCACTGGACACGGATGCCCAGGCTGCCCTCAAGGAGGCCTACGAGATGACGCGGGCACGACGTGAACGCGGCGGCCGAGAGCGAGCAGACGAGGGCGAAGACGAGACGGGCGAAACCGAGTAGTGGCCGCCACTCGAAACGACGCGCATGGAAACAGAGGGGCTGTTTACCCCGGACACTCGGGACGCTGCCCGCAACCGGTACGCGGAACTCAGACCGGTCGCAGACGTCGTCGTCCGGGAGGTGGCCAGGGCGATGGACCTGAGCAGCGAAGCATTCGACCGCCATGTGACCGAGACCGTCGTCGAGACGGCCCAAGACGCACTCTTTGCGTCCATGCTCGAGGTCACGGTCGGCACACGCGTGGAATTCGAGACCGTCTGTGGGAAGCGAGACGCCGAACTCGTCCAGACCGGGAGTGAAAACGTCGATCGGGTTGTCTGGCACGCCCCGCCGTTTGCCGACCGGATCGTCGCGACGACGTTCCAAGACGCCCGGGAGGCTGCCGTCGGAACCCTCCGCCGGCAAGCGTTCGGTCAGTTGTACCGTGATATCCTGGCCGATCCCGGCGATCCAGACAGCGACGATCGACAGGAGGGCGAGTAGATGCGCCGACGGACCCGCATCGCGGCGCTGGTCGTCCTCGGTATCGTCGTCTTCCTGTTGGCGCTGGGGGCGCTGCCGAGTCTCATCAAGAGCGGTGATCCCTACTACCTGACCGCGACGCCGGTCGAGGAGCACTCGGCTGTCAACGTGAGCGACCTCGACGAGCGGCGGTATCCGTACACGGCGGCCGCGATGGCTGCCGCAAGCGAAGGAGAGTCCGGGCGCTCGGATCGCTACTGGAAGGGGTACATCGGTTTCAAGGAGGCGTTCACTCACTCGCCGTTCGACGAGATCGACGCCCTCCGGCAGCGCAATCCCGACGCGAACGACGGCGACGCTATCTACGTCCGTGACGGCGACCGCTACTACAGAGTGACAATCACACAAGAGCTGGGAGGAACGGCCGATGAGTGAAGATCACGACTGGCCGATCCGGGAATCGGTCGCCGAATACGAGACCGGCTGGTTCACCGCCGGCTACGACCTGGTCGAACAGCCAGACGGGAGTACGAAACGCTACTACTGGGCCGAGCTACCGCCCGCGGTCGTCGTCCTGCCGGTGGCCGGCGACGAGATCGTGATGGTCCAGCAGTATCGGCCGGCGATCCGCAAGCACTGTCTCGAACTGCCGGCCGGAATCGTCGAGGACGGCGAATCCTACACCGAAGCCGGCGCGCGTGAACTCCGGGAAGAGACCGGCTTCGATCCGGCCGGCACTGCACTCCTCGAGGACTTCTGGGTGGCGACGGGTGCGATGCGCCACGAGCGCGGGATCGTCTTCGCGGAAGGGCTCGAACCCGTCGAGGCCAGTCTCGACGACAACGAGTTTCTGGAGGTCGTCACCGTCCCCATCGAAGACGCAGTAGATCGTGTCCGGGCCGAGCCCGCCAACGACGCGACGATCGAGGCGCTCCTGTTGGCTCAGGCAGACGGGGTACTCTAAACCGCCACCGGAGATAGCGGAATAGCCGGCGGCTATCGTCGCGGTTTTCCCGGCGACAGCACTGAGAAAGGATATGGACGGGGAACTGTCAGCTGCAGAACTACGAGAACTGCGCGAGTCCGAGGCCGACCTGCGGATCGTCGACATTCGACCGCCAAGAGCCTTCGATCGGGGCCACATTCCCGAAAGCGAGAATCTGCCGCTTTCGGGCCTGCCCGAGGAGATCGAGCGTCTCGACGGGGCCGATCGGGTGGTCACTGTCTGCCCGCACGGCCAGGCCAGCGTCCGGGCCGCCCGATTGATCGCCGCCTACGAGGGCTGTTCGGGCCCGGTCGAGAGTCTCGCATGTGGACTAGAAGGCTGGGACGGCGACCTCGAAACAGGCAGCGAGGACCCGCCGAAACAATCCGACGCGAACTGAGCGGTCGCTATCGGGCACGAAGACGGTGGCTCGGGAAAGGCTCTCATCAGAAGGGGCTCAGTGGGGGTAACTGCTCGTCATCGCCACCACTGGCCGATTGGACTGGCAAGCAGATAAGTTGCCCACCTCCAGTCGACGACGTTGCGCGTCCCTCACGCGGACCAGTCCGCGTTGGCCCGGTGTGCCCTCGCGATGTCCTCGATATCTTCGACTGAGAGGACCCCACGCTCTGTGCAAATCGCGTCGATCAGATCGGGCGGCGTCTCGTCGAAGATCGGCCTGGCGGGCGAGATGGCTGCTGGGCCGTCGTAGATCGTGGCTGGGTCAGCGCGTTCGAGGGAGCCACTCGGATCAGGGTCGATTTTGTCGACGCTAGCGACGACGAGCACATCGATACCTTCGTAGGCAGCGTCGAGGGCCGCGCTTCGCGTGCCGACCTTGTTGCGGACCGTCCCAGCAGAATAGATCGCGTCGGCTCCGACGAGGAGTGCCTCGGCGTCCCAGTCGTAAATCGCCCAGGCCAGGCCGGCGTCTGGGCTGAGCGTGACATCCATCTCCCCAGCCAGTGATGCTGCAACGTCGACCCCTTCCTCGCCCGGCCGTGACTCGGCGATCAACACCGCCTCGGGGGTCGCGCGGTCGAGCGTTGCCAGAACGGTTCCCGACCGCGACAGCGTGGCGACGCGATCGGGCAACCGCTCGGCCGCGGTTCGCGCCGCCTCGCTATCGGCATCGGCCGCACGTGCCAGTCCGTCTATGGCCGTCGTCTCGATGCTCGCCGGCGTCTGGTCCGCCCGTGCCATGACGCGGTTGACGCGATTTTCGATGACGGGCATCGACGGACGGGCCGCCCGAAGGTCTGTGGCCACGTCCGCGAGTCGATCCCAGTCACCCGCCTGCGTTCCCGTCGCTACCTGTCCGGCCTCGTCGCGGAGTCCCGCCAGCGCCCGCATCGAGAGCCAGGCCGAGCCGTGTTCCCAATCGGACTGGACGGTCTCGACGGTCGGGCGGACGCGCTCGTAGGACGCCCAGAGGGCGGGGACGGTCTCCCTACGGAGAATCGCCGTCGGGTGGACCCACTCGAATGTACTGGTCTCCCAGTTGGGCTCGACTGTTCGGTCGTCGCTGTCGAACAGATACGGATAGACGACCCACCGCGTGTCACGGCCCTCGTCGACGACATCGAGCGGTTCTCCCGCACGGATCAGCGTGACACGCCCGTCGAGTCCCGTTTGTTCGGCGATCGCCTGGCGGGCAGCCGCGTCCGGATCACCCTCTGGGTGAGCCGAGACGGCCCCCCACTGGCCGCTGTAGGAGCCGACCGCCTCGCTGCGATCCAAGAGCAACACCTCGCCCCGCTGACGCAGAAAACAGGTGACGACGTGTGTTTCGTCCATATCGAGAGTGAGAGGTCGGATGCTCTCAAAAGTGGCGCGAGGATCGGGTGACCACGAAGTTAAGACGCCCCGTCACGGTAGCCCGAACATGGAGGTTGCCATCGTCAGCGATTCACACGTCCCGTCGCGAGAAGGTTCGATACCCTCGTGGGCACGCGATCGCATGCGAGCGGCCGATCACGTCATCCACGCCGGCGACTTCGATTCCTCGAAAGCGCTGGCAGACGTTCGCTCCGTCGCCCCGCGGCTGACGGCCGTCGCGGGCAACATGGACCCCCGATCGCTTGGCCTATCCGAGAGACAGACCGTGACGCTGGGTGGCGTCGAGTTCGTCATCACGCACGGGACTGGCTCGCGCCAGGAGTACGAACAGCGCGTCGCCGAAATCGTCGACGAGGCGGCGACAGCCGGCCCGACGGTGGGTGTCGCCGGCCACACCCACGAACTGTGCGACGAGACCGTCGACGGCGTCCGCCTGCTCAACCCCGGCAGCGTCACCGGCGCGGCACCCGCAGCGGAGGCGACGATGCTGACCGCCGAGGTCGCCAACGGGGAACTCGACGTGACAGTCCACCGAGAGTAAGCCAGCCACGGACACGCAGGGTTTCGTCGTCGGCTGAAAGCGTCACGACCGGGCGACTTTTTGGGCCACCCACCCGAGTCGACGTATGGAGGTCTTCGCGGTCGATGGATTGCCGGAGGTCCGCCCGGGCGAGGACCTGACGGGCCTGATCGAGGACAACGTCGACCTGCAGGACGGTGACGTTCTCTGTGTCGCCAGCACGGTCGTCTCAAAGGCCGAGGGCCGCGGGGCCAATCTGGCGGCATTCGAACCGGGCGAGCGTGCACGGGCGATCGCCGAGCGGATCGGCGAGATCGCCGACGAGCCAAAGGACCCCCGCTTCGCCCAGGCCGTCCTCGAAGAGAGCGAGGAGATCCTGCTTGCGGCCCCGTTTATCCTCGCGGTGACGCAGTTCGGGCATATCACGGTCAACGCGGGCATCGATCGCTCGAACGTCCCCGAGACGGACCTACTGTTGTTGCCCGAAAACCCCACGGCGAGTGCACGACGGCTACACGACGCGCTCGGCGTCCCCGTCGTCGTCACCGACACGTCCGGACGACCGTTCCGACAGGGCCAACGCGGTGTAGCTCTGGGCTGGGCGGGTCTGCCAGCCTGCCGTGACTGGCGGGGCGAACACGACCGCGAGGGTCGGGAACTGACGGCGACCGTCGAGGCCGTCGCCGACGAACTCGCCGCGACGGCCAACCTGGTCACCGGCGAAGGCGCAGACGGCCGGCCCGTGGCCGTCGTCCGCGAGTTTGCGTTCGGCGACCACGACGGTCACGACGCCCTGTTTCGCGACCCCGAGTCGGATCTCGTCCGCCAGGCACTCAGGGGCTATGAGTACAGCACCGACTGAGACATCGAACGCCGACAGCACCACCGCCGACCCGATCGACAACCCCACACACATGCGAGCAATCGAACTCACCCCCGAACACCCAATCGAGGACGTAACGCGACTGGCAGAACGCGCCGAAGCAACCGGCTTCGATACGGTCTTTGCCAGCAACCACTACAACAACCGCGACCCGTTTCTGACGCTCTCGGCGATCGCGTCCGCGACCGACCGGATCGACCTGGGTCCGGGCGTCGTCAACCCCTACGAGACCCACCCCGTCAGACTGGCCTCCCGGATGGCGACCCTACAGGAGGTCAGCGACGGTCGTGGTGTCTTCGGGATCGGCGCGGGCGACGCCGCCACGCTGTCGAACCTCGGTGTCGAACGCGAGTCGCCACTCCGACGCGTTCTGGAGACCTTCAAAGTGGCCCAGCGACTCTGGGCGGGCGAGACCGTCGACCACGACGGACTGTTCGAAGTGAGCGACGCGAGCCTGAACTACGAAGTGGACGCGATTCCGGTCTACGTCGGCGCACAGGGGCCACACATGCTCCGCATGAGCGGAAAGCACGCCGACGGCGTGCTGGTCAACGCTGCCCATCCCCGCGATCTCTCCTGGTCGGCCGACCGGATCGCCGAGGGAGAAGCCGACCGGCCGGACGATCGTGGTGAACTGGACGTGGCCGCCTACGCGAGCGTCAGCGTCGCCGACGACGCCCAGGCCGCTCGCGAAGCAGCCCGGCCGCCGGTCGCCTTTATTGCCGGGAGCGCGGCCCCACCGGTGCTCGATCGGCACGACCTCGATCGCGAGCGAGCGAGCGCGATCGGTGACTCGATTCAGGAAGGCGACTTCGACACCGCGTTCGAGGCAGTCACACCGGCAATGATCGACGCGTTCACGATCGCGGGAACGCCCGAGACTGTCGCCGATCACCTCCAAGCAGCCGGCGAGTACGTCGATAGTGTCGTCGTCGCCTCACCGCTTGGCCCCGACGTCGAGACAGCTATCGATCTCGCGGCCGATGCACTCGATCGGGCCGGAATGGCGTGAGGAGATCGACGACAGCACGAAGACCCAGTACCCCGCCGGCCAGGACCGCCGCGCCGACGAACAGGGCCCCCAGCGCGACCAAAAGCGCGCTGATCGGCCCCTGGCTCGCCACGTCGACGAATTCGGCAGGTGCGTCGAAGAGACTGTTCATCAGCTTCGTGAGAAACGAGGCCATGCGACGACTTCGCAGCCAGGGCACTTGGATGCTTGGCCTGGGCACTCTCGGCCAGGCGTGAGCAGGCGCGAACGCGACAGCCTTTCAAGGGAGTGCCGTCAACCGACCGGAAGCATGGCGTTCGAAAAGCAAAGCGGGGTTTTCCTACACGTATCGTCACTTCCTGGGCCGGATGGAATCGGGACGCTCGGCGCGCCGGCCGAGACGTTCGTCGATTTCCTCGCCACGGCCGAGCAGTCACTCTGGCAGACCTGCCCGATCGGGCCGACCGACCCCGACGTGGGGAACTCGCCGTACTCGGCGTATTCAGCGCGGGCCGGGAATCCACTGTTCATCGATCTGGATGCACTCGTCGATCGGGGCTGGCTGGCCGACCTCGACCGGCCGGGGTTCGACGAGCGTGAGGTCGAATACGATCGCGTCGACGCGTTCAAGCAGGAGGCGCTGCGTGATGCCTTCGCCGGGTTCGAGGCGGACGCCGAGCCGGCGGCAAAGACGGACTTCGAGACCTACTGTGGGGAGGCCGGCGACTGGCTCGAAGAGTACGCACTCTTTCGGGCGTTGAACGACCATTTCGACGGCGAGTGGGTCGAGTGGCCAGCCGAAGCCAAACACCGCGATCCCGACGCACTCGATCGATATCGTGAGGAACTCGCCGAAGAGATCCGCTTTCGAAAGTTCCTCCAGTGGGTCTTCGAGACCCAATGGCAGGCGCTCCGGTCGTATGCGGACGATCGCGGCGTCTCACTGGTCGGCGACATGCCGATCTACGTCGGCACCAACAGCGCCGACGTGTGGGCCAATCCCGAGCTGTTCAAGCTGGACGAGGACCTCGAACCCGCCTACGTCGCGGGCGTGCCGCCGGACGAGTTCTCCGAGACGGGACAGCTCTGGGGGATGCCGGTCTACGACTGGGCGGCCCACGCCGAAGACGAGTACGAGTGGTGGCTCCAACGGTTCGAGGGGTTGCTCGACCGCTTCGACGTCTTCCGGATCGACCACTTCAAGGGCTTCGAGAGTTTCTACCAGATTCCGGCCGACCACGACACCGCCGTCGACGGAGAGTGGGTGACCGGCCCCGGCGAAGCGTTGTTCCAGACCGTCGAAGCGGAACTTGGCGAGTTGCCGATCATCGTCGAAGACCTGGGCCACATCACCGAGGAGACCCGTGCCCTCCGGGACGCCTTCGAGTTCCCGGGCATGAGCGTCGCCGCGATGGCCGACTGGTGTGATCCCAGCCAGGGACATCATCCGGCCAGTTATACCGAAAACACGGTCGCCTATGCGAGTACCCACGACACCGACACGGTACCCGGTTGGTACGCGTCACTGTCGGACGCACAACGGGAGTGCCTCCACGACGTCGTCGACGGCAACAGCGACGATCCCCACTGGAACATCGTCGAAACGATCTGGGCGTCCGAGGCCGTCCTGACGCTCGTACAGTGTCAGGACCTGCTGGGACTCGGGACTGCCCACCGGTTTAACTTCCCCGGGACCGCCGAGGGCAACTGGGAATGGCGAGTCCTGCCATCGGAGCTGACTGACGACGTTGCCGAGCGACTCGCCGCCGTGAGTCGTCGTACCGATAGAGCCTGATTTCAGCCCAGCGAAACGGGCTCTGGGCTGAAACAGCGAGTAAATTCCCGAGACACAATATTTTTAAGGAGAAAAATCGGGTATCTGGATAGTCGGCACAACGCCGCTGATGAAAAATTTCATGACATATACCGAACGCACCGGGGGCCACCACCCCGGACCACCGCGGTTTCTGCAACTCGGAGAGCGTATCGTCGATCCCGGCTTCGTCGACCTGGGACACGGCTACGACAGAGACAACCTCGCGCCGACGATCGCGGGTAACCCAGAGCGAGATCCCGACGCCTACGACGCCGACGCGTTCACCTGGCAGCTCCGGGAGAAACCAGCGGGATCGAAGGCTGGCCTGGAGTATGCCCCCAACCCGTACAGCGACGCGGTGCGGTACGACGAGGGATCGCACAATACGGCCGAGTTCCAGCCGGACGAGCCGGGAACGTACGTGCTGGAACTGACGGCCCCGGACGGCACCCACGAGTTGACCATCGAGGTGTTCCCTGGACCGGGCCTCGAAGACGGCTTCGAGCAATTCGATCTCGACGATGACGACGCCTGGGGCGAGAAAGCGGGTGGCCCACCACGCATCGACCTCGAGAGCCACTACGACCCAGAGTCCGAATCGTTCGTGATCGAATCGAACCCGGAACTCGCGCCCGACAGCTTCGCGACCGAATCTGATCTGCGCGTGTCGTTTCTGCCCGAAGACAGAGCCAGCCTCGATCGTGACGAGATCGACGTCGAGGGGAACACTGCCCGCGTGCCCATCGAGGCACTGGATGGGCCGACGCGAGTGTTCGCCGCTCCCTTCGATGGCGTCACACTCGGCGCGACCGACGAAATCGTCCTCGACCCGGACGAGACGGCGGTGTCTTACCCTAATCGTGCCCCCGAGTGGCTCGACGATGCCGTCGTTTACGAGATTTTCACGCGGTCGTTTGCCGGCCAAAAGGGCGAAACCGACTTCGAGTTCCTCACCGAGAAAGTAGAGTACCTCGACGAGTTGGGCATCGACCTCCTCTGGTTGACGCCGATCGTCCCTGCCTGGAGCGGGACGGCCGACACCCCGCCGGGCGGTCCCCACGGCTACGATACCAGCGATTACTTTACCGTCGCCGAAGACCTCGGCACGATCGAGGCGTTCGAGGCGTTCGTCGAGACCTGCCACGATCACGACATCAAAGTAGCGTTCGATCTCGTCGCCAATCACGTCGGCTGGGACCACGCGTACTGGCAAGACACGATCGCCGACCTCGGCGACGATCCCGAGGACCCCTACGCGTTTCCTGATATCCAGGCCTGGGACACCGAGTCGCCGTACTTCGACTGGTTCGACCGCCAGACAGGCTCGACTGACAACGATGCCACACCCGCACAGACGAGCTTCTTCGACGTCCGCCTACACCCGAACCTGAACTACGGCAATCTGGCGCTGCGAGAGCACATCCTCGCCGCCGTAGACTTCTGGTCGGATATCGTCGACGCGTTCCGGTGTGACATCGCGTGGGGCGTCCCCCACTCCTTCTGGACGGAGGCCCGTCGGTTGACTCGCGAGAAAGATACCGACTTCATGTGGCTCGACGAGTCGATCCCGCGGATTCCGTCGATGGGCGAGTCCGAATTCGACCTGCACTTTGACTCGATGGGATACATGCACACGGCCCACGCCGTCGCTCGGGGCGAACGGCCGCCGGAAGACCTCTTCGAGAAGGTCCGAGCCCGGCGATCCTACGGGTTCCCCGAACACAGCCGCCTCATCAACGCCACGGAGAACCACGACGAATCACGCATCTATCACGAGGCCAAAGCCAACGGGGTCCGAGAGGACCCGGCCGCCGCCGAGCGTGGGGCACTGTCGGCGTCGTTCACACTCCCGGGCGTACCGATGCTGTACTACGGCCAAGAGCGACTCATCGGTGAGTACGGGCAACGCCGGGAGAGTCCATTCAGCGATCGGGAAGACGAGACCGACGACATCGAAGCCGACCCGTACAAGCGGGCGTTCATGAATTGGGAGGAATACGACGCCCCACACCTCGAGTTCGTCTCGGCCCTCGTCGACTTCTATCACGAGTCGCCAGTCACGGGTCCCGAGGCGACGCTGGTCCGTGAAGCCTACCGGACCGACGCCAGCGAGGACGTGCTGGTGTTTGGCCGCGACGCTGGCGAGGAAAAACGCGTCGTCGTGATCAACTTCGGTGCGGAACCCAAGCAGGTCGATCTACGCAGTGTCGTGGACACGCACGATCAGTTCTCCGATACCGACCTCGAAGTTGCGAGTGCCGAAGACGCGGTGACCGTCGAAGTCGAGACGCTCGCCGTCTTCGAGACGCCGACGCTGTTCGATCAGGGCGACTCCAGGTGAGGCCGCCAGCCGAGTCGTCCCCGGTCTAGGAAGAGCTCGAACGGTCGATCGGGCCGATCCGAACAACACTCCAGGGACGCGAAGGGCTATCGCCTGGTAGCGGCCACGTTGAACTCCCAGCGTCTCCGGCTCGGTTCGGGCACGACTGTCGGCCGTCCCCTGGATCTATCGGTCTGAGAGACGCCAGACGTATTCGTGGCCATCGAGGTCGATGCCGTCGACCGTGCGTGAGGCCGTCGTCACGTTGTTGTACGTAGAGAGGGTCCGGTCGCCGTGGGTTCGCGTCGAGACGAAGACACCGTTTTCGACCCGGTAGGTCGGTTGTTCGGCGAACAATGCCGGATTACTGGTTCGAGTCCCGATCATCTCCCGAAGGCCAGTCCAGATCGTGTGGGCATCTGGATCGTCGCCGGCCATCGCGGCTGCCTTGCGCTCCTCGTCGAAGGGGCCACGATGGAGGTAGCGGCTGTCGTCGTAGCCGAGTTTCTCGTTCATCTCCTCGAAGAACGCACGATCGTTCGACATGCCGATCTCGTCACCGTAATAGATGATCGGCGTCCCCTCGATAGAGAACAGAAGCGAGTACGCAAGCAGGACACGCTCGGGATCTGTCTCGAGAAGGTCATACAGCCGCCCGGAGATACCCTCCCCGTCACGGAAGTCCCAGTCGTCGTCCCTGCGATACTCGTCGTTGAGGAGGCGGCGCTCGTCCGGGTCGACGAACTCCAAGGTCAACTCGTCGTGAACGCGCAGGAACGTAAACCACTGTGCGGTGTCGGGGATATCGAGTGTCTCTAGGCGTTCGAGCTCGTCGGTGATGTAGGTCGGATCGTTCTCGGCGAGCGCCAGGAAGAACGTCGGCATGATCGGAAAGTTGTACGCGACGTGGCACTCATCGCCGCTACCGAAGTAATCGACGACGTCGGACGGTTCCTGATTGGCCTCGGCGATCATGACCGTCCCCTCCGAAACGTAATCGAAGGCCGCCCGGAAGAGTTGCAAGATCGTGTGGGTCTCGGGGAGGTTCTCGCAGTTTGTCCCCTCACGTTTCCAGAGGAAGGGCGCGGCATCCATCCGGAACCCGTCGACGCCCGCCACCTGCCAGCGGGTCAGAATCCGGATCATATCGATCAAGACGGCTGGATTCTCGTAGTTGAGATCCGGTTGGATGTCGTAGAACCGGTGGAAGTAGTACTCGTCTGTGGGTTCGCTGTACGTCCAGTTCGAGTCCGAGACGCCTTTCAACAGGAGACGCGTCTCGGCGTATTTGTCGGTATCGTCGTTCCAGATGTAGTAGTCACGGTACGCAGCATCCGGACTGTCACGAGCATTTTGAAACCACGGATGCTGGTCAGATGTGTGATTGATGGGGACATCGAACACGACCTTGATATCGCGGTCGTGAGCTGCCTCGATGAACGTGAGGAACGCCTCGTTCCCGCCGAGTTCGTCTCGGACACGCGAGAAGTCAGCGACGTCGAATCCCTGATCGACCATCGGCGATTCGAGAACTGGCAACAGCCAGACGACCGTCACGCCCAGCTCTTCGAGATAGTCGAGTCGATCGATCAACCCGTGAAAGTCCTCGGCGAACAGATCGACGTACAGCGAGTAGACGACGCCGGTTTGATACCAGTCGGTCTCTTCGGGGACGTACGTGGCCTGTTCGTTGCGTTCCTCGAGTAATTCGAGGAGCGCGGCTTTCCTGTCTGGATACGCTGTCCCGTAGATGTCTTCCCACAGCGTTTCGATTGTGTCTGTCATCTAATCACTCCGTTCGTGGCGTCCCGCGGAGGGGCACTCTGCAATACGTCACGATGTGAGAGGTGCATACAAAGGTTCGCCGGTCGAGTCCCGACAGTTTCGAGGCGACGCTCGTCTGAGAGCGCGCCCAAGAGAGTGTCCGGAGGGACATTTAACTCCACTTACTCGAAAGGAAACGTAATGAGCGACTCGACACGGCCAGGCCGAGGCGACGGGTTGCCAAACAGGACGCGTGCACATCGAGGTGGGGGGCACAGTCCACGACATGGGCCGCCCGGTCGAGAGACGAGCGCGGCCACGTCCAACTACCGACGGGAGTTTCTGGCCATCGGGAACCGGACCGGCAGCGAGAAAGGGCACCTCGGTGTGGTGCTGGCCGATATCGGTCGGATTGCCGGTGAGGTCGGAAGCCTCACACTGCCGGTGATGCTGTATCTCCCTGTCGCCCCGGTCCGGGAACCGGTCGCCCTGTTCGAGGCGTGGATTGTGGCCCTGCTGACGATGATCGTTGTCGGGACGCTCCTCAGGGGTGGCTGGATCTCGCCACCGTTGACCGACGCTCCGGGGTGGGCTCGCTTGTTGCCCACGCTCATCTGGCTCAGACTACTCTATTTTAACGGCATCCTCCTCGTTGCGATCCACGGTGGGAGTATCGTGGCTGGCCAAACAGGAGTGGCGGCTGGAGTGCTATGGTCGCTCGTTGTCAGCGCAACGGCGACAGGACTGTTCCCCCGTGTGGTCGATGCGTGGATGGCCGACACAGGGTCCTGAAAGCGAAGCGATGAACGAGGGGAGTGTGACCTAGCGGTCCCCGCAGGTGGTTGTACGTGACGTGGAGAAGAGAGATGGGGTTGGAGGCTCTGTCCGCGGGGTGATGGCAATGTGTGAGACCGGATAGAACGAGCGCGCACTGTCTGCCAGCAGTGGGGAACGATCGAGTGTGAGCGAGAGAGACCAGCGACGACAAAGGGGCCAAGACAGCGCCAGGAGAGCCCGTCCAGGAGTACGAAGGGCGTATACAGCACGCCGAAGACCCCCAACGGCTGTCGGCCCCATTGTCGACGACCGGACACAGTACAGCAGACGGTAGAGCAGCGCTGTGAATCTTCGAGTACGTAATCATGTCACTAGAGGATGTTATTTGTCGGTAGTGAGAGAAGTTTACAACAACTGTAGTCATACCAGCGGAAGATTGAAGTGACCCCAGAACACTGGAATAAAATATGCCCAACGGCAACAACGGCAGTTCGTCGAGCGTGTCCCGGCGACGGTTCATCCAGGCTGCTGGCGCGGCAGGCGTGACAGCGGGTCTCGCAGGATGTGGCGGTGGAGACACCACGACAGACAGTGGGGGCGATACGGGCGGAGACGACCAAGACGGTGCCACGACTGGCACGGCCGACGGTGGCGAGATCGGCGGGAAGGTCTCGGTGTTCGCGGGGAAGGTGTGGGAACAGAACGAGGACAAGTTCACGAAAGTCCTTCACGAACAGGGCGTGCCGGATTCGGTCGACATCCAACTCAACTCCGCTGCCCAACAGACGGGGAGCAAACAGCAGCGTCTCAGAACACAGATCAACGCGGAGTCGAAGGACCCCGATCTCGTGTTGACGGACAACGGATGGACGATCCCGTTCATCGTTCGGGGCGATCTCGTCAATTTGACTGAGGCGATGAGCGACGAGTTCATCTCCCAGGTCTACGACGAAGGCGTCCGGTCGATGGTACAGACAGGACAACACCCAGAGACGGGCGATCTGTACTCGATTCCGGTCTTCCCGGACTTCCCGACCGTGCAGTATCGAAAGGACCTGTTCAAGGAAGTCGGCTACACCGAGTCTGACTTCGAGCAGTGGCAATCGAACCCGATCGGCTGGGATACGTTCTCGTCTATCGTCGCAGAAGCCAAGCAAGCCGGCGACGTGGATTATGGCCACGTCTGGCAGGGCAAAAATTACGGTGGACTGTCGTGTTGTACGTTCAACGAGTTCCTGACGAGCATGGGTGGGTCCTTCTTTGGCGGCGAGGACAACCTCTTCGGGCCGATCGGCGATCGACCGGTCACGATCGGCGACGAGAAAGCCATCGACGGTATCGAGCTGGCACGCGATCTGGTCTACGGTGAGGGCGAATCGCCGATGGACGTCGCGGGCGTCTCACCCCAGGAGGTCGGTGGCTGGATCGAACCCGACACGAAGAGTATCTTCGAAGCCCAAAACGCCGTCACCCAGCGCAATTGGACCTACGCCATCGGTGGTGCAGCAGACAAATTCGAGGGCACGGAAGCAGAACTCGGCGTGATGCCCCTGCCGAAAGGCCCCAACGGCTCCTGGCACGCCCAGGGTGGCTGGATCCTCTCGATGAATCCCTACAGCGACAACAAGGCTGCAGCCAAGGAAGTCATCAAAGCCTGGTGGAGCGACGCGATGCACAAGACCCAACTCGACGTCGCAAACTACATGCCGCCCAAGCCGTCGCTGTACGACTACGTCAAGGAACACCCGACCTACGGGCCGTACTTCAAACCCCTCAATTACGCCGCCGAGAACCTCATGCCACGGCCGACGACATCCGTCTGGCCCACCCAGTCGACTGTTATCGCGAAACAAGTCAACGCTGCACTCACGAAAAAGAAGTCGGCAGCCGACGCAGCCCAGCAATTGGAAACCAAGATCAAAGCGATCGAAGACCAGGCCTAGGACGATCGCGTCGAAGGCCGGTCCGGCTCGATAGGGAACACCGACCAAAGTCGACAGGGTGCCTGTAGTGGAGAAGGGGCCCAGGGACGGCGGATACCCGTGCTATCAGGCACCTCCTCGAGACGGAGAGCAGTCTGGACCGATCCCGTCGGCATGGAGAGACAACCAAAGCTGGGACACACGTTCAAACGAATCACAATATTCAAATGATAGACTTGAGGATGACCGAACGCATGATTGAGTGGCAATCACACGCAAATACTGACAGAGGTGCCCCGACCCATGGGAGTTGAGGGAACACGGTCCTCAGAGCGGGGTGGCGTCGTCTCGCGCCTGGCGACGTGGACGGAAAACCTGAGCGAGCAAACCTACGCGTTGTTGTTGCTGGCTCCAGGATTTCTCATCTTGCTCCTGTTCGCCTTCTGGCCGCTTGCATCGTCGTTCCGGATGTCGTTCTTCGAAGACGTCATCGTCGGCCCGGAGAGTCTGGGCGGGTTCATCGGGCTCGAAAATTACGTCAGTTTGCTCACCGACTCGAACGCCTTCGCGACGTTGACGTTCCTGGATCCGGCGATGGAAACGCCGCTCCTCCAGCAGGCGCTCGTCGTGACGCTGTTGTTCGCGATCATCAGCGTCGCCGGGGAGACCCTGCTCGGATTCGCGTACGCGATGTTGATGAAAGCGGAGTATCGTGGCCAGCGACTCGTCCGCGTCCTGATCATCATCCCGTGGGCCATTCCGATCGTCATCCAGGGGATGATCTTCTTCCTCCTGTTCCGGCCCGGGTACGGATTGTTGACCGGCCCACTCCATCAGCTGGGAGTGTTCTCACAGCTACCGCTGGGTGATGCATTCAGTGGCTTTGTCATCGTCACGGTAGCCGACATCTGGAAGACGTCGGCGTTCATGGCGCTTTTGATCCTGGCCGGGATGGAGAGCGTCAACCAGGACCTGTACGAAGTAGCCGACGTGATGGGTGCCTCGACCTGGCAGCGGTTCCGGTACATCACGTTCCCACTGGTCTTCCCCGCGCTCATGGTCGCGATGCTATTCCGGACGATGGGGGCACTCCGCGTCTACGGGATCATCGAGTCCACCGGAGTCGGTTGTTCGACAGTCCCATCGATGACGTGTCTGGTGACGGAGTTTACCTTCGGATCGACGACACTGTACGGGTCAGCAGCAGCCGTGAGCGTCCTCATCGCCATCACGGTCGGCGTGTTCATCTCGGTATATCTGCTGTTCATCCGGTACAGCAACCAGAGCCTGGGGTTGACATAGTATGAGTATCGACGCACAAGACCACGACGACGCAGAAACGCTCGACGACCAGGACGAGGAGTCGAAAAACCGAATCCAAGCGTGGGCCGCCGACTGGATACGCAACCCACAGAAGGCCTACGCGGTGCTGGGTGTGTTCATGGGCGGCGTCTTGCTGACGACGACGTTGTTCCCACTGTACTGGCTGTTCGCGGTCGCGATGGCACCGCCAGGCCAGACGAACATCCCACTGATCCCCACGGAGATCGATCTCTACGCCTTCGTGGATATCTTCCAGCAAGTGCCGTTCGCGCGGTTCATGTTCAACAGCCTGTTTTACGCGACTACCGTCACCGTCGTCGTGATTCTGGTCGCGAGTCTGGCAGGATACGCGTTCGGCCGTCTGGATTTCCGCGGCAAACTTCCGCTGTTGTTCTCACTGCTCGTACTGAGCTGGTTCCCGCCCGCGACACTGTTCTTGCCGTTGTTCCGGGCGTTCAACCAGCAGGTGAAGATGCTCGGCCTCTTCATGCTCCCGGCGGAGGTATACGGGACCCCAGGGGCCGTGATCGCCCCGCTCAGTGCATTCACGATGCCGCTTGCGGTCTTCATCCTCATGACCTTCTACGCGCAGATCCCCGACGGACTCGAAGACGCCGCCAGAGTCGAAGGGTCGACCCGGATCGGGGCGCTGTTCAGAGTCATCATGCCGTTGTCGGCACCGGGAGTGGCCACAGCCGGCATCCTGACGTTCATTACTGTCTACACGGAGTTTTTCTTCTCGTTCCTGATGACCGGCGATGCAGCAAGCGAGTGGGCACCGATCGTCAACGGCGTCCTCGCCTTCCAGTCGCGGTACACCGTTCGGTACGATCTACAGGCCGCAGCGAGTCTCGTCGCGATCGTGCCGGTCGCGATCCTCGTCGTCCTCGCACAGGATAAGATCGTAAGCGGACTGACACAAGGAGCACTCAAGGAGTAACTAACGATGGCACGAGTCAAACTCGACGACGTATCGAAATCATACGAGGACGTAATGGCAGTCAACAACATGAATCTCGATCTGGAGGACGGCGAGTTCATCACGCTCGTCGGTCCGTCCGGCTGTGGGAAATCGACGACACTCGAGACAGTCGCCGGGCTCACCAAGCCGACATCGGGGACCATTCACATCGGCGACAGGGAAGTCACGAACCTCCCGCCAAAGGACCGTGGGATCGCGATGGTGTTCCAGAACATCGCACTGTTCCCCCACATGGACGTCTATGACAACATCTCCTTTGGCCTCCGGCTTCGTGATTTCCCGAAAGACGAGATCGACGAGCGGGTCGAAGACGCAGCCGAGGTTGTCGAGCTGGAGGGGATGCTCGACCGGATGCCCGACGAGTTGTCCGGTGGCCAGCGGCAGCGCGTCGCGATTGCTCGGTCGATCGTCCGGGACCCGGACGTGTTCCTGATGGACGAGCCGCTGGCGAATCTGGATGCCAAACTCCGGGTCAACATGCGGACCGAACTCCAGCGGCTACACAAGCAACTGGAGACGACGATCATCTACGTCACCCACAACCAGGCCGAAGCGATGACCATGTCCGATCGGATCGCCGTCATCAACGGGGGCGAACTCCAACAAATTGCCCCGCCGTTGACCTGTTACAACGAGCCGGCCAACCGGTTTGTCGCGGGATTCATCGGCTCGCCGTCGATGAACTTCGTTCCCGCAACGGTGGGAGACGGCGACCTGCAGGCGGACGGGTACTCCCTGTCGTACGATACCGCCGCCGTCGACGGCCTCGCCGCCCGCGAGGCGGTCGAAATCGGCATCCGGCCCGAAGATATCTATCTCGTCGAAAACGAAGCAGAAGCGGCCGAGCCAAGTACCCGCGTCGAGGTCGTCACCGACGTGCTCGAACCGATGGGCGATGAGATTTTCGTCTATCTCAAACCGGTCGAGGCCGGCAGTGAAGACGGGATGGGAAGCGTCGAAGAGCGTGAAGGCCTGTTGATGAGTGTCGATCCGGCGACCGACATCACCGAAGACCAAACGGTCGAGATCGTCTTCGACCGGTCCCGGCTCCACCTCTTCGATACGGATAGTGGCGCTGCGATCTCACACGGAGTGATCCAGGGTGCGATGATGGGTACCGGGTCCGGCGAAGACGAAGCACAAGCCGACGACTGAACGGCGGTCGTTTTTCGGGCGATAGTCTGGCCGGACCGATCGTCGGGCGTCTGACTCACTCGTTGGCGTGCCAAATATCGTCCATCGTCCAGACGTCCAGAGAGTGCAGGTGGGCCGATCCCCGACGCGCGAGCAACGAGATAGCAGTACTCTCCACGTTCGGATACACCCGCGCCGTAAGCGTCTGGCGGCCGTTGGCGAACACCTCGACGATAGTTGTATCGACGAACACCCGGAGGTCCAGTAACTCGTCGTCGTCGAGTACGAGCGAACCGACTTCCGGCGGGCGGGCAAGTACCGCGGCGTCGGTACTCGAGTGACTCGTGTCGATCCCGAGGGCGTCGCTTCCACGCCAGTAGGAGATCGTCGTCCGTTCGGACCCATCCTGGGACCCCAACACGCCGAGATCGAGTTGGTCAGCATCACCGAGATCGACCGTCGCGTGGAGTTCGATGCTCCGACCGCCGGGTTCGGGGAACTGCCACTCGTCTTCGGGCGAGAGGGAGACTGATTCGACACGACGGTGATCGCGCCGTATCGTCCGGAGTTCTTCGACGGGTTCGAGGCGGAGTTGGCCGTCCTCGATCGAGAGGTCGCGGGGCAGACCGATCACGCCCGCCCAGCCCTCAGTGGGAGTGTCCTGCCAGTTCCGCCGGCCCTCGACCACGTTGAAGAAGGCGACGCGTCGGTCGCCCTCGTGGAGGACCGACGGTGCGTGGAGGTTCCCCTGGTCGACGGGGCCGTGATTCAAGCGGCCGTGCGTTTCGATATCGAAGGTCGGCCCTGTATCGTCGTACTCACCGACGTAATAGTGAGGCCCTCGCGGATGGGAAAAACAGAGAAGGACGTGTTTTCCGTCGAGGGCAAAGAAGTTCGGGACCGCCCCGTCTTCGTCGGGGTCGGTATAGAACCCGTCTTCGAGGAGTGGCCCGTGATAGGTCCACTCCCGGAGGTCGTCGGATTCGAAGAGAAACTCGGTGGCCCGGCGGTCGGTCTTCCAGCCCGACAGCAAGCGATAGATCTCACCGTCGGCCCACAGGCAGGGATCGAAGATCTCGTAGGGCGCGTCCTCGTCGACCGGAACGACCGGATTCGCCTCGAACTTCTGGAAGTCGAGGAGATACTCGTCAGTTCCAGTCGCGAGGCAGATCCCCGCATCCGTTCCGAAGTACGCCAGGAGTACGCGCTCGTCTTCGACGAGTGCCTGTCCGCTGTAACACCCGCGTTCGGGACCACTGTCTGGCCCGAGAGCGATCGGGAGATCACGCCAGTGGACGAGATCGTCGCTGACAGCGTGCCCCCAGTGCATAGCTGCGTCCCACTCGCGGGTTTCGGGGATAGTCGGCGGCCAAAACTGATAGAACAGATGATACCGACCGTTCCAGTACAGGGCTCCATTAGGATCGTGAAGCACTCCCCCCGGCGGGAAAAAATGGTAGTTGGGACGGAACGGGTCATCGTCGAAGCGTCGTCGCCGGGCCCGCGCCTCGGCGGTTCGCTCCGCAATCCGGTCCGGAAGTGCCGTCACGTGGTCCATACGTTGGTGCGAGCGTGCGGGAGTATAAAACCCGACGGACGGCCCCGACGTTTCGTCGGCGAATTCGTCTCGAAGCGGTCGTCAGTCTTCGATCGATTCGATGACGATGCGGGTCGCCTCGTAATCTTCGATGACGGCACCCCAGCCCCCGATCTCGATTTCCCGCTCTCCAGTGTCTAAGACGATGGTCGCCTGCCCGCCGTGATACAGGACTGGCGCGTCGGCCGGATATTTCTCGAGTCCGGTGTAGTAGACGTCGACGATCGTCCCGGCGAGGGAACGAGACGCCTCGGTGTCGACAGCAACAGCGTCGATCGTCGCCGTAATCGTGGCCCCGTCCGAGAGGGGCGTGGCAATGTCTCGGATGCATTCACGGACGTTGATGTACGTCATCGGTGGGGCGTCAGCGTCCGTCACGAGTTGCTCTAAGTTCGACTCCCAGATACCGGCGAGGAAAAACCAGTGGAAGATGTAGGCGTAGGTTCGATCCTTGACGATCATCCCGTATCGATTCATCGACAGTTTGTGCGGCGCGAAACAGGTCGTCGTCCGATCGACGACCGCCACGAAGGGGACCGGGACTGGCCGGTAACCGACTTCCGTCGCGACGTTTTCCAGCTCGTCGAGGTCGGGAAACGGTTCGTCACTGTCTTCGTCGATATAGATCCCAATCCGAATGTGAACGCCGTTCTCGTGGGCCGCCTCAAGCGTGGGGCGGAGTTGCTCGAACTGGTCGAGGTTCACTGCCAGCTGCACCTGGTCGCTCGCTTCGCGGATGATCGCCGCAGCTTGATCGAGAACCGTGTCGATCCGCTTGACGAAATTCACCGTGTGAGTCTCGATTGTCGGCGCTTCCCACAGGTTCTCGATCTCGTCGGCAGCAGTCTCGAAGTTGGTCGCCCGCTCACGGAGATCCTCCAAGATGGCCGCGGGACTGAACGCTCTGGCCCGGAGGCTGTCCTGTTCGTAGGTCTCGATGTACCCAGCTTCCTCAAGATCTCGCAGCACGTCGTAGATCCGCGGATCGGGAACGTCACTCTCCTTGGCGATTGTCGTCGCCGACGCCGATCCGAGCTTGAGAATCTCGACGTACGCACTGGCCTGGTACGGAGAGAGCCCAGCGTCTTCGAGTATCGTCGTGAGTGTCGCCTCGTTCATCGCCTGCGTTTCGGAAGTGTCAGTCATTGTATTCGATAGATGTCGTCGATACGATCGCGGTCGGCACGCTACCGGCGATTGTCCGGCTGTACCGACGTGTCGAACCCGGGCCACCAGTATCGCCTCGCAAAAGCGACGTGAACTGCGGAGTGTCGTGACCCATACTAGCAATAGATTTACAACTCGAATTGTAAAAATCTTTTCGCGGGTCAGTTCGTCGACTCGAGGGACATAACGCGCCTTCGAAGAGACGCCCGCAGACGGCGACGTCCCGGACAGCGGTGGGACACAGCGAACCGATCGGCTGGCACAGACGAATTTGCCCGTGATGGCGACGTCCCTCGGGTACTCCTGAACGGCTGGTGACCGTAAACTGGCACTGGCACCTGATCAGGCAACGCTGTCTTCGGCGGGAAACTCGAACACTCGCTGTTCACACTCCGGGCAGACGAGGAGATCCTTCGGGGGACACCGGAATCCGCGTAGGCCCCACAGCAGTTGGCCTCTGTCGAGGGGACGATCTCGGAGCCACAGACGGGACAGACAGAGAGAAACATCCGGAGAGAGCGTGCCCCGGCGAGTCGAAGCGAATCGTCGAGAGACGATTCCAGCGCCCGATAGGCACCCAGTTCGGTGATTGCGACGAGTTGGGAGAGATATTCGTCGTTGGCCCCGAGCACGAACCACAGTTGGTCCTCGACGTCCAGTGGTTCGGCGTCGGTGATATGTGGAATCGTTCGTTCGATCTCGGTTGCAAGCTCCTCGTCGGAAAGGGCCGCGAGTCGCTCCATTTCGTCGTGCCAACTCGAATCGACCGCATCAGTGAGTTCGACCGTGTCGTCGGCGACCGTGACGACACCAGCTGCCGCGAGTTCGTCCAAGACGGCATCGCCGTCGTCTTCGACGTCGCCGAGCGATGTAGATGCTTCGGGACCTGGTGTCGGTGTTCCGTCGTGAAATATCGAGGACGGGATCGGGGCCGCCTCGACGAGGCGCGGAGCGAACTTCGGCGTGTACGGGACCACATAGCCACGGAGGTAAACCAGGCCCGCGCCGATCGCGGCTACCGCGAGACTGGTGAGCGTTCGCTCTCGTCGATACAGCAGCGCCGCGGCCACACCCACCAGAACGGTGTTGACAACAGTACACGGCAAGCACCGATTCTCGCCGGTGTAGGCTGGCTCCGTGAGTTGCTCGAGAGGATCCATATCTCCGATTGTCGTGACGGGTCGTAATGACTGCTGTGGATACGATGTCTCACAATGACATTCACGTGGCGGAGGGCCAATCGAGCAAGCGAGAGCGAAGGCAGTCTCGATAGATGATCGCCAGGCCGCCTGCCAGGGGCGCGTTCTCGTCGTTGTGGGGGCACCCCGGAAGGAAATGCAGCGGCTGTTCGAACGTCGAGCAGTGAACCCAACCGAGCGGGCGTCTATCACCGAACTGCGCCAACGATCGATCAAAACAGCAATGAGCGAGGCCCGCAGATGAGCGTACGAGACCCAAACGAGAGCTCGCGTTGTGAGACGGGCCAGGACCGATAACGCCGTCAGTGCCGACACCGGGATGCCAGCAAAGCGAAAGGGGACGGTAGGCTCGAAACGAGCCAGCAGGCAGGTTGCCGTCCCGTCTCTCGGGACGATCGGACGGCTATATCCGGTCGATCCGGGAGTGACCGACGACGATTCGTCTCACAGAGTGACGCGGACAAGAACACCCCCACAGGAGGCACCGACTCGGTGCCGACGGTCGAAGAAACTAACAGAAGAGCGGAGCATCGAGCGCTAGTGACGGACACTGCACACAGTATAAGAGAAGCCTGATACGATGGTTAGACACGATCCCGATGTCAACCCAGCCAACTGGGACGACAACAATCCGGTAGAAGCACTACACGAACGACTCACGGACCGCTATGCCGACCACCCTGAGGGCGAGACCATCCTCGACCGTCTCGAAGCGAACCTACAGACGTTCTGGGAAGCGTTCTCGACGGTCTACGGCGACGACGCCCGATCGGCCGAGTGGGCGATTCGAGCCGTCGATGCGGCGGTTTCGGGATACGAAAGTCGCGACGAGGAACTCCGGGCACTCGATCGTGAGCGCGCCCAGCAGCCCGACTGGTTCCAGCAACCCGACCACGTCGGGTACATGGCCTACGTAGACCTGTTTGCCGGTGATCTCGATAGTGTCCGCGAGAAGATCCCGTACCTGAAAGAGCTCGGGGTGACCTATCTCCACCTGATGCCACTGCTAGAGCCCCGGGACGGGCGGTCTGACGGAGGGTACGCAGTCAAAGACTACCGGTCGGTCGATTCCGATCTCGGGACGATGGGGGATCTCCGCACCCTCGCCGCGGATCTCCGAGAGGAAGACATCTTGCTATCGTTGGACTTCGTGATGAACCACACTGCCCGAGAACACGAGTGGGCACAAGCCGCCCGTGCCGGCGAGAAGCGCTTCGAGCAGTTCTATCTCACCTTCGAGGACCGGACCGAGCCCGACCAATACGAGGAGACCGTTCCCGAGGTCTTTCCCGACTTTGCGCCGGGCAATTTCACCTACGATGAAGCGATGGACCGGTGGGTCTGGACGAGTTTCTACGACTTCCAGTGGGATCTCGATTACGCGAATCCGGACGTCTTCGTTCAGATGCTGCGGGAGATGCTGTTTATCGCAAACGTTGGGACGGATTCGCTTCGCCTCGATGCAGTCCCGTTCCTCTGGAAAGAGATGGGGACAGACTGCCGGAACCGGCCGGAGGCCCACGAGATTCTCCGGGCCTACCGCGCCCTGGTGCGGATTGCCGCGCCGGGTGTCCTCTTTAAGGCCGAAGCGATCGTCTCACCCGAAGAGACGGTCAAGTACCTCGGGACGGGCGGCCACGAGGGCGAGGAATGTGAGATTGCCTACGGCGCGCCGCTGATGGCCCACGCCTGGCACGCACTGGCCCGTGAGGACGCCCGATTGCTCTCTCAGGCGATGGCAAAACTCCCACAGACACCCGAGTCGGCGACCTGGCTCAACTACGTCCGGTGTCACGACGACATCGGCTGGGGACTGGACAACGGCGACGTCCAAGCCGCCCTCGGGCGCGATCCGACGGCCGAACGCCGGTTCTGTGCGGACTTCTACGCCGGCGACACGACAGACAGTTACGCAGAGGGGTACCGTTTCCAGGTCGATGAAGCGACCGGCGAGGCCCGTACCTCCGGAACGATGGCGGCCCTAACCGGTCTCCAGCGTGCCCAAATCGAAGGCGACAGTGAAGATGTCGATACGGCGATCCGCCGTGGCCTCCTGTTGCACAGCGTCGTCTACGCAATGAAGGGCATGCCACTCCTCTACAGCGGCATCGAGATCGGACAGCGCAACGACTTCTCGTATCTCGCTGATCCGCTCAAGGCCGACGACAACCGGTGGGTCCACCGCCCGTCGTTCGATTGGGACGCCGCCGAGAAGCGAACCGAAGACGATACCGTCCAACAGCGGCTATTTGACGGGATCGCCGCGCTCTCGGATGCCCGAAAGGGACTGACGCCGGTACACGCCCAAGGCGACGAGCGCGTCCTCGAGGTCGGGCCAGCCGAGGTCTTCGCCGTCGAGCGCGTCTACGACGACGAGCGCATGCTGGCATTCGCGAACTTCTCGGGCGAGCCACAGGCAGTGCCACTGGACGGACTCGCGGACGTCTGGACGCGGGGCGGACTCGTAGACATCCTCGACGACGAGACAGTGACCTTCGCCGACCGCCGACTCTTGGTGGCTCCGTACGGGTATCGGTGGGTCCAGCCCGCTCCCGAGTTCGAGTCGGGTGAGCCAGTCTCGACGCCCATCGCGGTCGATGTCGAGACCGAATGGGGAACGGAAGTCTACCTCACAGGGAGTCTCGACGCACTCGGGAACTTCGATCCCGACAAAGCAGTCCCGATGGCCGCCGACGAGTACCCGACGTGGACGGCCGAGATCGAGGTTCCCGAAGGCACCACCTTCGAGTTCGAGTGGCTCAAAAAGCGTGACGGCAAGGTAGTCGAGTGGTCACCAGACCGCTACGGGGCAACGGCCGGCGATGGGACAGTACTCAGCGGGCTGGATCGTCCGTAACCAGGGTCCGACACGGGACCGGGAGATAAGTTACGGATCGTTCGGCAGTGGTTCGTCCTCGTGCCAGTAGTTGCCACCCTGCTCGAACAGCGTCGGCGTCTCGAAGACGGCGAGCGTCTCGACTTCGACGGTCACCGCGTCGTCTTTGCGATCGACGAGCAAGTCCTCGCCAGTGAATAGATCGTGTGTCTCGACCGGCAGCCGGAGGTCGACCCAGTGAGAGTGATCAGCGAAGTTGATCACGACGACGCGTTTTTCCTCGCCAGCGTCGCGGCCAAACACCAGCACGTCGTCACCGGCCGCCGCCCGGTGGGCCTCCCGAACGAGGGTCGCCTCTGGACCCAAGACCGGCGACTCGTGATAGAAGTCGACGAGGGCCGAGACGAACTCGAGGTGTGGGGCGTCGTATTCCGCCCAGTTCATGAACGCCCGCTTGTACGGGTCGGCCTTGATGTCGCCCGTCTGGTCCTCGCGACCGGCATAAGGGCTCTCCCGGCGCTCCCCGTATTCGGAGATCAGGCGCTCTTGGCCATAATAGAGGAAGGGGACGCCCGGCAGCGTGAACGCGGCGGCGAGGGCCGCACGCTGGGCCGCCGCGGGGTCGGTGCGGTGGCCGTTGGCTGTCGCCTCGTAGTAGAGTCTGGACTCGTCGTGGTTCTCGGTGGCGTTGATGAGGCGTGAGTACGACGGGAAGCCATCGTTTTGCCGCACCTCGATGGCACCGATGAGGTCTTTTGGCGGTCGTTCCCCGCGAGCGACGGCGTGGGCCGTCCGCATGAACTCCGTCGAGTCAAAGTGCAGGTCGAATTCGGACTCGCCCATCTCCGGGATGCGTGGGATCGATTCATCGAGCCACAGGAAGGCCTCGTCTTTCTCGCGGGTCAACCGCCGGGCTTCCGTCCAGAAGGAGTGAGGGACGCCCCACGCGATGTCACACCGGAACGCGTCGACGATATCCGACCAGAAATCCACGACGGCAAGAATGTGCTCTCGCAGCGCCAGATTGCCGTAGTTCAGGTTCGGGTGCAGGCGGACGTCGAAGAAGCTCGTCTGGGCCGGGGTGGCGTCGATGCCGTTGGTCCGGGATTGGCGGTCGAACCAGTCGAAGTACGGCGAGTCGGTATCCCAGGCGTCGACCTCGGGGAACCCGTTGGGATCTTCCGGCCCGTCGCCGAGATCGGCGATCGTGTCTTGCCAGTACGCGTGGTCCCAGCCGACGTGATTGGCGACGAGATCGAACGCTACTTTGATGTCGTGATCGTGGCAGGTCTCGACGAACGCCTCGAACGCCTCGATCGTGCCGAGGTCTTCGGCGACGGTAAAGTAATCGCTGGTATCGTAGCCGTGGGGACCGCCCGGCGGGGTGTCGGCCGTCCCGCTCCAGGCAGGGACGATCGGCGTCAACCAGAGGAGGTCGATGCCCAACTCGTCGAGGTACTCTACTTTCTCGGTGAGGAACTCGAAGTCGGTTTCGCCCTTTTGGCCGGCAAACGACCGCGTGAAAATCTCGTAAACGACGGCATCGTCGAGCCACTCGGGGGCACGATTAGGGTAGGATACTGACGTCTCGTCCGGGTCGAGGACGATTTCGTCGGTCGTGCCCAGGCGGACGCCATCGTAGGGAGCGGCGAACACTCGCGTCGGCTCATCCAGTGCCTCGATGGGCACGCGGGCAGTGTTCCCCTCGACGTCGATCTCGTCACGATCGAGAGACGCGGCGTCGTGCGGGAGAACCAAGACAGCCAGATCCTCGGGGGCCGCGTAGCTATCGGGCGCGAGTTCCGGGTTCGATTCGATCACGAACTCACCGGCGTCAGCATCGTAGGCCCCGTCGAGTGCGAGCCGTGGCGGCCCGCCGGTCGCCTCTCGGGCGTCGGTTGGGAGTTCGTCTTCGATATCGAATAGCTCGGTGCCGTCTTCGGTAACTGGCGGCGGAACCACCTCGATGGTCAGCTCGTGGGTACCGTCTGGTGCATCGAGTTCGAAGACGTACGTCCCCGATTTGTCCGGTTCGAATTCGGCGGTATTGTGTGTCCCCTCGTCGTACTGCTCGGCGTCGTTCTCGAAGGGCGTCGGCGCGTACTCGAGGCCCGCTTTGCTGCCCTCTGGTTTCTCTCGGAGGCGCCAGACGAACGTCTCTTTCCGATACGGGTCGGGATCGCGTTCAGGCGTGCCCGTGATCGTCGGCGCGAGGTTGTCTCTGTCGTAGCCATGTTCCATGTCGACGTAGATCGGGTCGGCGATGCTCTCTCCCAACTGGAGAAACCGTGGCGGACCCGGATGGTGGCTGTCAGAATCGTCGTGTTCTGTCATCGTATTTATCGAGTGATGTTCTCTCCGCCATAAGCGGAGAGGGACGGCGTCCCGTACCGCAAGTCGGACATTTGCCGGTCGACGAGACGGCCTGTTCTCTCGTGGTGGACGTCCCGCCCGCGCAGTCGAACAAGTGTGGCGATAGCTGTGCCACACGGCCGTTAGCTATCACCGAGTGGGAAGTCACGGGGAGCGGTTTCTGTCTGCTGGTATCGACTCCGTGCACGTCGCCAGGTGCAACGATACCGCATCGGGTGCACTCCCACAAGCCACGCCCAACACGACCGGCATCATCTTCGTCCGCACACACTGGACGGCGATGATGACCGCACTCGCCGGGCATTTCGACCGTGAGGCCGTGTAGTCGATGAGATGCAGCAACCATCTGGGAGTGGTTCTGGATACGACAGACCCAAAGGCTGCATGCGGTTTATATCTGCTACCCGTTGGTATGGGTCGCTTATTTTTAAACACCGGGGAAGGGCCAGCTGTGGTGTTGCCGATGGATTGTATCGTGGAGTGCCAACGCGAATCCACGGTCGAATAGTCGTGGTATTGCGTTTGCTCCGGCGATAATGCGAAAGGGTGTCCGAGAGCGTGATCCCCCTTTGCCAGTGAACTGCCTCGGGGTCAAGTCCCGAGGCAGAGTGGTCGGTGAACGTCATCCCCACAGTTATTTTCAACACCCGTACCAAACAGGTAGAGTATGTCCATGCACCATCCTGGACCACCGCGCTTTCTCGCCGTGGGAGAGTCGACCGAGCTCGCCCCGCGAAAGCCCGACCCGTCGGGTACGTACACCTGGCGTATCGAGGAGGCTCCAGATGGGAGTCACACAGTAGTGGGCGACGATGCCGTCGAGACGTTCGCCCCGGATGTCCCGGGGCGATACACTATCGTCCTCTCAGCACCGGACGGGGAACACGAACTCACCATCCGAACGTTCCCGGCTGAGATGGCAATCGCCGACGAGACAGCGACGCCCACGAACGGACACAGCGGCGCGAGCGGTAGCAGTGAGACTGGAAAGACAAGCGGGACCACAGGCCGATCCGATTCGGGCGTTGGCTCCGGGCATGGCCCTCCAAAGCCCGGCAAAGCGCGACCACGACTGACACTCGAAAGCGAACAAGACGGGAGCACAGTCGTCTTGCGAGCCCAGCCACAGACCGAACCACACCGCGGCGCGCCAGCCGCTGATCTCGACGTCGAATTCTACGTCGACGACCGTGATACACTGGATGGGTATACAGTCGACGGTCGTGAACTACACGTCCCAATCGAGGCACTCGACGACGACGCCCGCGTTCATGCCATCGCGGTCGGCGAGCAGTACAGCGTACCCGATTCGGTTTGCCTCCACCCGGATGGGACTGTCGACCGGCTCAACGAGCCCCCGGCCTGGAGCAAGGAGATGACGCTCTCGGAGATCTACGTCCGAGGATACGTCGACCCCGAGCCCGGCCAGTCGATGTTCGAGGCGATCACCGAGAAACTCGATTACATGCAAGATCTCGGCGTCGACACGCTGTGGTTCACGCCCGTCCTCCAGCATGACGGCAACGATCACGGCTACAATATCACGGCGTTCTTCTCGATCGCAGAAGACCTCGGTGGGGAAGACGCGTTCCGGACGTTGGTCGCCGAGGCCCACGATCGGGACATGCGCGTCCTCTTCGATCTCGTGCTCAATCACTCGGCCCGGGACCACGAGTTCTACCAGCGTGCCCTGGCCGGTGACGAACAGTACCTCGAATGGTACGACTGGAAGGACCGCGAGGCCCGTGAACCCGAGACGTACTTCGACTGGGAGTTGATCGCGAACTTCGACTATACGAACCTCGAAGTCCGTCGCCACCTGCTGGATGCGGTCCAGAAGTGGGCCGGGATCGTCGACGGCTTTCGGTGTGACATGGCCTGGGCTGTCCCCATGCCATTCTGGCAGGAAATCCGCGAGACAGTCAAGACCGTCGACGAGGAGTTCCTCTTGATGGACGAGACGATTCCGTACGTCGCAGACTTCCACAACCTCTGTTTCGACGTCCACTTCGACGCCGGGCTGTACTTCGACCTGTTGCAGATCGGACGGGGCAATCAGCCGGCCAAACAGCTCTATGAGTCCCTGGAAAGTCGCTACCGGATCGGCTTCCCGGATCACGCAGGCTTCCTGACGTACATCGAGAACCACGACGAGGAACGGTACGTGTCGGCAGTCGGGACCCACGCTGTCCGGGCGGCCGCGACAGCGACGTTCACGCTGCCCGGCATGCCGATGCTCTATGCGGGCCAGGAGTTCGGCGAGCGCAAGCGGCGCGGGGAGCCCGACTGGGACCACCCGGACGAGGAGTTACTCGAATTCTACCGACAACTCAGTAGCACGCGCGAGGAGATCGACGCCCTAGGAGGCGAGGCTGAGTTCGAACCCGTCGAAGTCGAAACAGACTCCGAACGAGTCATAGCCTACGCTCGCGGGAGCGGGACGGACCGCTACGTCGTCGTGTTGAACTTCGGCCACGAACCGAGAGCAGTCGGACTCCCCGAGACAGCTGTCGAGCCAGTCGACGAACTGAGCGACGAGAACGTAGCCACAGAGGCCGGTGTTACCGTCGAGGACGCCGTCATCCTCCCGGCAGAGTAAGGAAACGGGAGCGTTTCGACCGGGTGCGTGAAAAGACGTGTACACGGCTGGGCAGTCCGCCAGTGCCGGATGTCGTACAGCAGCCAAGAGAAAACAGGCAGAGACTCCACGAAGGCACCGCCAGTGAGTTCGAATCGTGCCTCCACGCTGGCACGGCAATCGTGTCTCCGCGCCGCCACAGTGGTTGATCACGCGTGCTCCCCGCTGGTCGAAGGCGGGCGAGTGGACGTATCGAAGCGATTCCCGCGACGAACACAAAAGAGACGCGAAGAAAGTGTTCTCAGCGCCGGTCAGTTCGTATAGGCGTCCATCAGGTACTCCCGGACCATCCGGCGAGTGTGATAGTACGGACCGTTGAACGCGATCGTCTGGCGCATCACGTCGATCCACTGCTCGCGGTCGTCGTAGTACGTCGGGACGACTTCGTTCTCGAGTTGATCGTACAGCGCCATCGCGTCCTGACGGGTCTCTTCTTCGTCGGAGGTCTGGTCAGGGGTGCTCTCTGCAGGTTCGGGGCCGATTTTCCAGCCTGTTTCGCCCTCGATGTGGCCCTCGACCCACCAGCCGTCCAGGGTTCCAAACTGCGGGATACCGTTGTAGGCAGCCTTCATCCCGGAGGTCCCACAGGCTTCGAGTGGGCGGCGAGGGTTGTTGAGCCAGACGTCGACACCCGAGGTCAGCTTTGCGCCCAGTTCCATGTCGTAGTTCTGGACGTACTCGACGTCGACGACGCCCTCGAGGTCTTTGGCGTTGGCGACGACATCGCGGATCTTCTGCTCGCCGTTCTCGTCTCCCGGGAACGCCGTCCCGGCGTAGATGACCTGGAAGTCACCGACGGTCTCGGCGATCTCCCGTAGACGGTCAGTATCGTAAAACAGCAGGTCGGCACGCTTGTAGGCGGCCGCCCGCCGGGCGAAGCCGATCGTCAGCGTCTCGGGATCGAGGTCGGCGCCCTCACGCTCGTTGATGAACTCGATTGTCTCGCGCTTCTGTGCCTGGTGGGCCTCCCAGAGATCCTCGTCGGGAAGCACCGTGGCGTGTTTGAACTTGTAGGGGTTCTCGCGCCACCCCGAAATGTGGTCGTCGTAGAGGTCACCGAAGGCGTCCCCGATCCAGTAGGGGACGTGAACGCCGTTGGTGATCGCATCGATGTCGAACTCGGGGAACATGTTCTGCGAGACCTCCTGGTGTTTCTTGGCGACACTGTTTGCGTACCCCGAGAGGTGCAACGCCAGCAGCGACATGTTCAGGCCCTGATCGTGACTGTAGGCCCGAAGCGCGTCGACGTCGAAGGACGGGCCGAGGGCGTCCGTGACCATCACCCAATCGAACTCGTCGTGACCGGCCTCGACCGGCGTGTGGGTCGTGAACGCGCTCTTCTCACGAACCTGCTCCGGGGAGAGTCCGCGGCCCTGCAGCAGTTCGGTCGTGAGAAACGCCGCGTGGCCCTCGTTCATGTGGTAGGTGTCGACGTCGTAGCCGAGCTCGTCGAGGATCCGGGTCCCGGCGATCCCGAGAACGAGTTCCTGGGCTAGAGTGACGTCCTCACCGTATCCCGGCGCATAGAGGCGCTGTGTGAACTGACGGGCTTTGTCGTCGTTGTCGTCGACGTTGGTATCCAGAAAGATGATCGGGACGACGCCGTCACTCTTCGTCGACTCGACGTCGTACCGCCAGGCCGTCACGGTCACATCACGGCCGAACACGGAGACGGTCGTCTCGACGTCCAGTCGGTCACAGTGTTTCTCTACCGGCCAGGGGTCCGGTTCGCTGATCTGTGAACCGTCTTCTTCGAGGGTCTGTCGGCAATACCCTTTCTCGTTGAGCTGTGTGACACACACAGCGGGAACCTCCATATCGGCCATCGAGCGGATCGTGTCGCCGGCGAGGACACCCAGACCGCCGCTGTAGGTGTTGAGGGCATTGTCGATGGCGATCTCCATCGTATAGTAGGCGATGCGTCCATCGAAGTCGGTGGTCGTATCGGTTGCGGTCATCGTTCTCGCATCTCGATTACCCGCATTTAAAAATCTGATGGAATATTCGAGTGCTAACGAAAACGACAGATATCGAATGAACGACCGATACTGCTAAATACCGACGTTAGAAGAGCTCAACGATGATTTTTCGCTATTTTATATTCAATCTGAAAAAGAGATAGTTTTATTCAGATTTCTGCGACCCTATGTTTTTATAAGCAACTCGCGTCGCGCGGGCAAAGCGTGAACGTGTCCAGTTCCTCACGTGGTGAAAAAGCGCACACTGAGGACGATAGCGAACCCGATCGTCCCGACAACGCCGTAAATGATCGCGACGGCGAACAATAGTCCAGCCAGCTCGTTGAGTAACGTTTGTTCACCACCTTGCCCGCCGGCGAGAACACTCGTCATGACTGATAAGAGTACCACAGCCAGCTCCAATACGACGAAACCGACGATTGCCGGGTGGTCGTCCCTGAAGCCACCAAGCAGCGACTGTGGAGCCGCTTTGGCGGTAGAATCTGCGTTCATACTGGTACATTCTCGTCTTCCGTTATAAATATTGTGTCACCAATCGGGGTGAATAACTGGAGCACAAATTATTTCAACCACGGCTATAAACTATGGGGGTATGCCGGACGGCAATACCGACGCGACGGAGATGAACTGGATGACACGACGCCGGCTGCTGGGTGCCGGCGGTGCGGCGGCAGTTGGCATGTTGGCCGGGTGTGGTGGCGGCGACACGACGACACAGGCAGACAGCAATGGGACGCCGACGGAGACGGACACCGGAGGGGGAGACACTGGCGAGGAAACCGAGACCAGCGAGCAGGGCGATCCGGCAGATCCAACCCTCTCGTTCGCCCAGTGGCCCAATCCGAATTCGTCGAACTACAACCCGTACAATACGAAGAACTTCCCGAAGCCCCGACGGTTCATGTTCGACCGGTTCATGTACTTCAACCTGGCGTCGGGAGAGTACGAGGGCTACGCTGTCTCGGATTGGGAGTGGGACGGCAACACGATTTCCCTGACCGTCCGGGACGGACTCACGTGGCAGACGGGCCAGTCCGTCACCGCCGACGACCTCCTCGCCCAGCTCGAACTGGACATGTACACCGGCGGGACCCTGAAGAATTACCTGGCTGAGGACATTCAGGAATCCGTCCAGAAGATCGACGACAAGACGGTCGAGCTCCGGTTGAGCGATGTCAACACGTCCATCGCGATGGGCCTGTTGCAGCCAAAGCACATTTACACGCCCTACACTCTCGATGGGGCGTCCTACGACGGCTTCGGGCGGTTCGTCGAGCGCTATCACGACGCCACGACGGACGACGAGCGCTCGGCAGTCACCAACGAACTGACCAGCAAGTGGACGATCACGCCCGACGACGATCCGGTCGGTGCCGGACCGTTCCAGTTCGAAGACGCCGACTCTCAGCGGACCCTCCTCACGAAGTACGAGGATCACCCGGACGCAGACCAGTTCAACTACCCGGAACTCGAGTACCGGTACTCACCGTCGAACCAGAAGCGCTGGCAGATGCTCCAAAACGGCGTCACGGACGGGTACGATACCCTCTTCATGCCCGAAAATCAGCTCAAGAAGCTGCCCGACAACGTCGTGGTCGGGACGATCCCGCGCCACTACGGGATGGGGCTCATTCCCAACTGGGAGAACAAACATCTCGGAAAGCGAAAGGTCCGCCAGGCGTTCGCCTACGCGATCAGGCGTCAACTCGTCGCTCGTAACTCCGGCGGCGGCACCGGCACCAAGGCCGGCGTCAACGTGCCGAGTGGAATCACCAGTCAGCTGACCGGTGACGTCAAGGAGTGGCTCGGTGACGACTACGACAAGTTCGAAAAGTACCAGTACGACACCGAGAAGGCAGCCACGCTGATGCGCGAAGCTGGCTACTCCAAATCCGGCGGCATGTGGCGCGACAGCGACGGGAACAAGATCTCGATGGATCTGAAAGTGACGTCGGCGTTCTCCGATTGGGTCTCTGCCGACCAGACCATCGTCTCACTGCTACAGGACTTCGGGATCGACGCCAATTTGATCACGGAATCGTCCTCGACGTACTGGGGGAAATCCTACGTCAACAGCGACTTCGATATGGCCACCCAGTCCTGGACGGACTACGGCCGACGGTACCCGTTCTTCCACCAGAGCTGGATGCTCAACAGCAACGATGCGACGTCCTACTGGAACGTGCCCGAGACCGTCGAGGTCCCGCCGTACGGGCAGCCGAACGCCGAACCGGAAGAAGTCAACCCGCTTCCGAAGCTCCAAAAGCTGTCGTCTGCGACCGGTGACCAGGCCGCGCAACTCGTCAAAGAGCTGGCCTGGATCATCAACCAGTCACTGCCGGCGATCCCGATGATGGAGAAACAGGCCCAGACGTTCATGACGACCGACGACTGGAACGTCCCGGCCAAGGATAGCGACAAGCTCCAGACCTACTGGCCCAACGAGTGGCTCCCGCGACGGGGAGACTGGACGGCCAAGCTCGAATAGACAACGACACACCGGCTGGCGAGCGAGCGGTTGTCCACCACACGCCGATCGTCCACTTCCCCACAGGGTTGCTCGCTCGGCACGCCGGTGACGAAACCACCACAAATACTTCCGTTTCGTCCACAATACACGACGAATAACCATGAATTATGTACTAAAACGAACCGGACGCGCTGTCTTTACCGTCTGGGCCGTCATCACGCTCACGTTCGGGTTGATCCGATTGTTACCCGGTGGCCCAATGCAAGCCCTGCGCGGCTACCTCATGCAGCAAAATCCGAGCATCTCTCCAGCCGAGTTGCAGGCACGGATCGAGGCATTGACGGCGATCTCTCCGGACGAACCAATCTGGGTACAGTACGGCAATTATCTCTGGGGGCTCCTCCAAGGTGACTTAGGCCAGTCCGTCTGGCTCAACGAGCCAGTCTCGATGGTCCTTGCCGAGCGAGCGCCGTGGACGCTGTTCATCATGACGACTGGGTTGTTCCTGATGTTCGTCATCGGGATCGGACTCGGGGCGTTCATGGCCTACCGGGAAGGGAGCAAATTCGACATCACGACGACGGGCGTTGGGATCCTCCTGCAGTCAGTCCCGTTCTACGTCGTTGGACTGGTGTTGATCGCGTTCGTCGGCTACCAGTGGGAACTGTTGCCCACCGGAGGCCACTACGCGTCCGGGGTCACACCTGGATTGAACCTCGAATTCGTCATTAGCTCGATCAAACACGCGACACTCCCGGTCGGCTCACTCGTGTTGACCGGGTTCGGGGGCTGGGCGCTGAACATGCGGGGCAACAGTATCCGAATCCTCGGAGAAGATTACCTCCGGGTCGCGCGACTCCGGGGACTCTCGGAGGGCCGCATCGCGCTGCGATACGTCGGCCGGAACGCGCTGTTGCCGATGTACACGCTGTTGCTCATCTCGATTGGCTACATGTTTGGCGGCTCGGTCATCCTCGAAGAGATCTTCGCGTATCCGGGGCTGGGCCGGAAGCTGATCCAGTCGATCGGGCGGCGTGACTTCCCTGTGATGATGGGTGCGTTCCTCCTCATCACGATCGCAGTGGTGATCGGCGTCTTCATCGCCGATCTGACGTACGGTCTTATCGACCCGCGAGCTAGCGGAGGTGCTGAACGTGAGTCGTACTAACGCAGATTCGGAGTATGCATTCGAAGTAACGGCCGAAAAGACACTGTCACGGCGCGATCGGATCCGCCATCGCGTCGACCAGTTCCTGCTTGCCCCAGCCCGGATCCTCTGGACAGACTGGCGAGCACGCATCGGACTATTCATCATCGGGCTGTTCCTCTTTCTCTCGTTGATCGCGCCTAGCCTGGTCGCGCGGCCGGAACCACTCGGCCCGCTCCTGGCAGCACCGTGGCCGTGGGGAACCCTGGAATATCCGCTTGGGACGACCTATCTCGGCGAGAGTGTACTGGCACAGCTCGTCCACGGCGCGCCGAGCATGCTGAAGATGATCCTCTCCGGGGCCCTGTTCACCGTCGTCGTCGCGACGGTGATCGGGACGACGGCCGGATACAAGGGCGGGACTGTCGATGGCGTCCTGATGACGATCTCTGACATCGCCATGACGATCCCCGGCCTGCCCCTGGTTATTATCCTCGCGGCATCGCTGCCGATCGCCGGGAATCCGTACCTCATTGGCATTCTGCTGTCGATCAACGCGTGGGCGGGACTGGCCCGCTCGCTGCGCTCGCAGGTGCTGACGCTCAGGGAGTCTGAGTACGTCGAGGCCTCACGGATCATGGATATCTCGCTGACGCGCATCCTCGGGATCGACATCATTCCGAATCTGATGCCGTACATCGCGATGAACTTCGTCCAGCAGGCCCGCTGGGTGATCTTCAACTCTGTCGCACTGTACTTCCTCGGCGTGTTGCCCTACAGCAGCACGAACTGGGGAGTGATGATGAACTCGGCATACCAGAAAGCCGGTGCTGTCACGTCACTCGAGGCGTTCCACTGGCTCGCAGTGCCGATGTTCGCAGTCGTCCTCGTCGCACTCGGCCTGACGTTGCTCGCGCAGTCGGCAGACAGGTTATTCAACCCGCGCGTGCGTGCGCGCCACGCCGAGACAGTAACCGGGGAAGACGGACCCGAAGAGGACGAAGAAAGTGAACCGACAACCTCCGTAGGAGCGGTTTCATAATGGCAACGAACGATTCTATCGACACGGTGACGCAGGCGGAACCGATCGGCGGTCAGCAAGACGATATCATGACCGTCCGAGATTTGGTCGTCTCCTACGAGACGGGCGAAGGCAAGGCAAACGTCGTCAACGGCGTCGACGTCGATATCCACCGAGGAGAGATCCTCGGTATCGTCGGCGAAAGCGGCAGTGGCAAGTCGATGTTCGCCTCGGCACTGCTCGACGCCGTCGAGAAGCCCGGAAAGGTCTCGGGAGACATTACCTATCAACCAGCAGAAGGTGAGGCGATCGACGTCCTCGACATCCCGACCGCACAGCTGAAGTCGCTTCGCTGGGAGGAGATTTCGATGGTCTTCCAGGGGGCACTCAGTTCGTTCAACCCGACGATGACGATCAAGGGCCACTTCGAGGAGACGCTCAGAGCCCACGACGTCGGTCAAAACGAAGGCATCGAGCGGGCTAGGGAACTGCTCTCTGACCTGTATCTCGATCCGGATCGGGTACTGGATTCGTATCCACACGAACTCAGTGGCGGCATGTCCCAGCGAGCACTGATCGCGCTGAGCATCGTCCTCGAACCGTCAGTGCTAGTCATGGACGAGCCGACCGGCGCCCTGGACCTGTTGATGCAGCGCTCGATTTTGAGCCTGATCGACGACGTCCAGGAGAAGTACAATCTCTCGATCGTGTTCATCACCCACGACCTCCCGCTGGTCGCGGGGCTGGCTGACAGATTGGGTGTCCTGTACGCCTTCGAGATCGTCGAGTTGGGGCCATCAGACGAGATCATCACGGAGCCGGGCCACCCCTACACCAGATCGCTGTTGAAGGCCGTTCCGAACCTCGATGCGCCACTGGACACGATGCAACCAATCGACGGATCGGCCCCACATCCCTCGAATATCCCGGCAGGTTGTACGTACGCCGACCGGTGTTCGCTCGCGACCGAGGAGTGTCTAGAAGAACACCCGCCCTTCCACGACATCGGGACGGACAACGGCGGGGCAGCGTCGACGGACGAAGACCACTTCGCGGCGTGTTATCATTGGGAGCGAGCCAGAGCGGAGATGCCACTCGAGATCGACGCCGACGCCTACGAGGGTACCGTCGATCGGGAACGGCGCCCGACGGCCGACGACGAGACAGTCGTCACTCTCGATGACGTCGAAGTCCACTTCGAGAAAGACCAGAACATCCTCGATCTCTTCGAAGAGCCGGACATCGTCCGGGCCGTCGACGGCGTCTCCCTGGAAATTCCAGAAAACGACGTGGTGGCGCTGGTCGGGGAGAGTGGCTGTGGCAAGACGACGCTTGGCAAGACCGGGATCGCCGCCCAGCGACCAACGGGCGGGACTGTCTCCTATCGGGGTCAGGACATCTGGGCCACCAAAGACGACGGGATCGGCGAGATCGACTACAAGGAGATCCGCAAATCCCTCCAGATCATCCACCAGGATCCGGGCGGCGCGTTGAACCCCAACCGGACCGTAATGGCATCTCTCGCCGCACCGCTAAAGCGGTGGCAACCGGACTTAGAGAGCGAAGACCGACAGGCACGCGTCCTGGGAATGCTCGAGCGGTGTGGGCTCGAACCGGCAGCTGATTACGCCAATCGCTATCCACACCAACTGTCGGGTGGCGAACAACAGCGGGTCGCACTGATCCGCGCACTGTTGATGAACCCCGACATGATCTTGGCCGACGAGGCCGTCTCGGCGCTCGACGTCTCGCTGCGCGTCGAGATGATGAACCTCATGTTGGAGCTCCAAGAGCAGTTCAATACGTCCTACCTGTTCATCTCTCACAACCTCTCGAACGCCCGGTATCTCGCCGAGAAATCCGACGGTCGACTCGGCATCATGTATCTGGGCGAGATCGTCGAGATCGGTCCTGCGGGCGAAGTGCTCGCAGATCCGAAACATCCCTACACGAAAGTCCTGAAGTGGGCAACTGCCTCGGTCGAACCCGACCAGGAGGTTTCGGAGCCGCCGATTCGATCGATCGACATCCCCGATCCGGTGAACCCGCCGTCGGGCTGTCGGTTCCACACGCGGTGTCCTGAAGCCCGAGAAGTCTGTAAACACGAGTCTCCGGCCCTCGGTGGCGACATCGAAGGTGGACGAACCCATTCCGCAAGTTGCTTCCGGGACGACGAAGATCACGAATACTGGGACAGTGAACCGCTCACCGACGAAGACACAATGGCTTCCATCGACGAAACGGTATAACGCCCACATTCGCCTGTCATGAGTCAAGCGAAACAGCGATCACAAATCATCGAGCAACTCGAACGGCTCGACCTCTCGGATAAGGAGATCGAGACGTATCTGGAGATCCTTGATCTGGGGAAGGGGACTGCGAGTGAGATCGCCGAGAACGCCGATATCTCGCGGCGATACGTCTACAGTCTCGTCGAAGAGCTCGAAGACCACGGCTTCGTGAAAGTCCACGACTACACCGAACCCCGGATCATCGAAAGTCGACCGCCACAGGAAGTGATCGACGAGATCGTCGGCGATCTCGAAGCGGTTGGTGATCTCCTCTCACGGCGATACGACGAGAATCCCGACGAGATGATCACCTTCGACGTGATCAAATCCCGCCAGACGGCCCTCAAACAGCTTCGAGAAATGATCGGGGACGCCGAAGAAGAGCTGTTCCTCGTCGCCCCGAAGTCCACCTTCGACGAGCTGCGGCCGTCACTCTCTGGGGCGATCGATCGGGACGTCTCGATTTACCTGCTGAAAACAGCCGGGAACCGACAAGACCTCAGAGAGAATACCGAACAGTACGAGGGCGCCGCGACCGTCGTCCGACATTGGGGAGAGCCGACGCCGTTCGTCCTGGCGCGGGACAACCGGGCTGGCATGATCGGTGATCACGACCTCATCGCCGGGTCACGGCCCGAAGCGGACAGTATCTCGGTCGTCGAGCGACGCCTGACGACCGCCCTGTTCGGTTCGTACGTGAGTGGGTTCTGGCAGATGGGCGAAGAGATATATCTGGCTCCGCCGCGGGACCTGCCGCTCACCTACCATCATATCCGCCCGGCAGCCATTCAGGCGATCCTCCACGTCGCCAGAGACCAACCCATCAAGGCCACGGCTACTGCCGTGCCGGTCAACGGGACCCGGAAACGAGAGATCACAGGCGATGTCATCGATGTCATCCAGGGCCTCGTCGCCCCCACGACGAACAGTTTCCCCCTCGAATACGGCCTCAAACTACAGATCGGGGCAGATGAGATCAAAGTGGGTGGCGAAGGGGCGTTCCTCGAGGATTACCGGGCACTTGATATCACCCTGCACAAGTAATAGAGTAGCTGCCAGCTATGAGTATGAACACGCTGTGGTCGTTCCTGTTGACGATGGATCTCATCCTGATGACGATGCTCGCACTGGTGTTCCCAGTGATCGAACCTGGCACGGCCGTCCACGCCATCGCAATCGTGACAGGTATCCTACAGCTCATCATTCTGGCCGGTATCGTCCTCATTCTCCGTGTCGATTGGGTGCCGTTTTCGGGATCTGAAGCGTAGCCGACACCCGGCGCTGATTGCTCGAACTCACTTGGTTCTCGAGTCGCACGTGAGTGGTGATCGGTCAAAACCCGGGGAATGTGCGTCACTCACGGATTTGCTCGCGACAGAAGTGCACCGTGAGACGAGTGCCGCCCGTCTCCCGTGCCCTCGTTCGCTCGCGAACGCTCGCTCACGAGAACTCCGGCAGGGATTGAGCCGAGTGAAGACGTCCCGGGGAGCTCACTTCGTTGCAGTTCCGGGACTGTGGCCCCGGTTCAAATGCTGCATGCGTCACTCACGGATTTGCTCGCGACAGAAGTGCTCCGGCAGGGATTTGAACCCTGGTCCTTGCCGTGAGAGGGCAAGATGATTGGCCGGACTACACCACCAGAGCGCACTCAGACGTTGCGTAGAGACGGGTTTAACGGTTCCGCTTTCACTCGATTACGCTATTCTCTCACAGGGCCACGCTCACTGCTCGCTGTCATCGATATCGTCGAACGGTGATCGAGCGGCCGCAGGCTCGTTGCCCGGCAAACTAATGATGTTCTCTCGGCCGACCCGCAGTTTGGTGATCTCGTCGTCGTCTTCCATCTCCGAGAGGAGCATACTCACCTTGGACTTCGACCACTCGGTGGCGTCGACGATAGCGGTCTGTCGCATCCGCCCACCATGCTCCTCCAGAAGATTCACAACCCGATCACGGTCGCTGAGCAACTCGGCCTCGTCGACGCTCGGTTCGGCGGGGGTGGGGGAGTCGGCCACAGTGTCGGCCGGTCGGTCAGTGTCGTCGGTGGTCGTCCCGCTGGCGCCCGCTTCATCCGGGTCGAAGACGCCATTCAGCCAGGCTGCAACCCCGATCCCGAGGGCGATGAGACCGAGTGCTGCCAGGACCACCAGGGGACCGAAATCGGGACCCGTGGCCCCGGCGGCGGTCGTCGGCGATTGACCGGTGGTCGTCAGGGCTGGTGTCGCAGTCGGTGTCGATCCGGTTCCGCCTGGCTCGGTCCCGCCAGCTTGGCGCGTTGTCGTCGTTGGCGTGAGAAGGGCACTGGACGGTTGGAAGACGACGGACGGATGCTGGTCGGTGAACGTTTGCTCGCCAACCCAAGTGATGGAGTCGCTCTGTGGGATCGTCAATCCGGAGCTGTTGGTCGGTGATGGGGTGGCGCGTTCGAACGCCAACTCGGGCCCGGCGACGAACCGCAGTCGCTGGTCGGACTGGATGTGGAGGCCGCCCTGGAAGACGTCACTCACGAGGATGTCCTCGCCCTGGCGTGTCCCGAAGTTCGTCCACGTGAACGACATTTCGACGACGCCACGGTTACCCAGTGGTGTGACGTAGGCATCACGGCTGAAGTTCGTCGCGTTCATCGAGCGCCCGGTGACGTTCGCCCCAGTCGCCGCGAGCGCTGTTGCTTGATCGACGAACCCAGCATACAGATCCGTCTGGTTGGTCCGGAAATTCGCTGCAAACGCCTCGAAGTTGTCCCGTTCAGACTCGTTGTCGCCGAATACCCGCGCATACTGGAACGTCCAACGTGCAGCAGTCGTCTGTGAAACCTCGATGCGGAACAAGGTCTGATCGAAGTCCTCGGCCCCGACCGCCAGCAGCGTCGCCCCACGATCGGGAGCCGCGACGGCAGGTGAGGGGGAAGACGGAGCCGCCTCGTCCAGCTGGTCACCGGACGAGAAGGCAAGAGGCAGACCGTTTGCAGCTGCGATCGGGGCCCCGACGAGGGCGGCGACCACCAGGACGAACCCGACCGCAGCGACCCGTCGGGACATCTGTTCGACTAGTCCGCTCGCCAGCATATAAGCGCTGTGACTGGGTTCGTCCCCGCCACGTCGGGTGAATCGGCGACCAATTACGCCACGAGGTCCGTGGCCAACACCTCGACGGGATGGGGTGGATCGTCACTGGCAGTCTCACCTTCGCCGATCTGGTGGCGGCAAGACGCACCAGGGGCGATGACGCGCTCGCCCGGACTCGACTCGATCTGATCGAACAAGATCTGCCCGACGGCCTGGCTCAACGAGTAATGTTCGGCCTCGTAGCCGAAGGAACCAGCCATCCCACAACAGCCGCTGTCGAGATGATCGACTGCAAACCCGACGCGCGACAGCACCGACGACGTGTGATGGTCTTTCTTGACGGCCTTCTGCTGGCAGTGTCCGTGGTAGGTCAACGTCTCGCCGGTCGGCTCGACGTCGAGTTGCTCGACCAGCCCGTGCGTCTCCAGATACTCGAAGACGCCGTAGGCGTTCTCGGCGAGCGTTTCGACGTCCGAACCCGAGAGGAGATCCAGATAATCGAGCTGGAACATCACCGCGACGGAGGGTTCGACGCTCACCACGTCCCAGCCCTCGGCGACCCGGGGCGCGAGCGTATCGACGTTCTCGCGGGCGTGCTCGCGGGCCATATCGAGAAAGCCCTTCGAGTGGGCTGCCCGGCCGCTGTCTTCGACCGCGGCGGGGACCTCGACGTGGACCCCGGCAGCTTCGAGCACTTCCACGGCAGCTTTGCCGGCCTGGGGCCGGTTGTAATTCGAGAACGTATCGGGAAACAGCAACACCTTGTGCTTGGCCTCCTCGATGGGGACCTGCGGTCCGCGGTCGGCAAACCAGTCGACGAACGTCTCCCGGTAAAACGTCGGGAAACTCCGTTCGCGAGCGATCCCGAGAAGTTTCTCCTGGAGGAAGCTCGCTCCGGGCACCGACTGTGCCCAGTTCGAAACCGGCGCGAGTGCACTCCCGAGTGGGAACAGTCGATCGACGTTGGCAAACAGCTTGTCCCGGAGGCTGGAGCCGTGTTCCTGGTGGTGCTGGTGGACGACTTCGGCTTTGAGCTTGGCCATGTCGACCTCGCTGGGGCAGTCTTTGGCACAACCTTTACAGCCGATACACAGATCGAGCACCTCCGTGACGAACTCCTCGTCGGTCACGTCGTCGGGCAGGTCGCCACTCATGGCCTGGCGGAGCATGTTCGCTCGACCCCGAGTCGAGGTGATCTCTTCCTCGCTTGCCCGGAAGGTGGGACACATCACGCCGCCGGTCGTATCCTGGGGACCGCGACACCCACCACAGCCGTGACAGAGTTCGACCATACCCTGCATCCCGTTGTCGTTGTCCCAGTTGAGGGTCGGCTCGAACCCGAGCTCGAAGTCGTAGTCGGGGCTGAACCGGAGGTGCTCGGTCATGTCGTGGTCGCCACAGATGTTGCCCGGATTGAGCAACCAGTCGGGATCGAACGCGGTCTTCAGTTCCTCGAAGGTCTCCCAGAGATCATCGCCGTACAGTTTGCGGTTGAACTGCGAGCGAGCCCGCCCGTCACCGTGTTCGCCAGAGACGCTACCGCCGTACTCGACGACCAGATCGGTCGCCCCTTCAGCGATAGCCTCGAACTGCTCCATGCCCTCCGTGGTCTTGGTGTTGACCAAGGGCCGGATGTGCAGACAGCCCGGGCCGGCGTGGGCGTAGAAGGCTGCAAAGGTCCCGACGTCTTCGAGCAACTCCTGGAAGTCCGCGACGTATTCGGGGAGATTCTCCGGCGGGACGGCCGTGTCCTCGATGAAGCTGATGTGTTTGGCGTCGGTCGTCCGGCCCAGCAAGATTGGGTTGCCGCTCTTGCGGAGTTTCCAGAAGCGCTTGCGCTCGTCGTCGGCGTGGGCCTCCTGAGCGTCGAAGGCGTAGTGGGGATCGTCGGTGATCTCTGTGGCCCCGTCGCTGGGTTGCAGTTCGCTTTCGCCATCGGGCACACGGTCGGCGATCAGATCGGCGACTTTCTGGCGGCCCTCCTGGTCGGTCTCGGCGTAGAATTCGACGAGCAACATCGCCCCCGTCCCCTCGGGAACCATCTCCGCGACGAGCGGGCCGAAATCCTCGGTTTGCCCCGCAAGCTCCAGCAGTGTCTCGTCGAGCACTTCAAGCGCCGATGGATCGTGTTCGAGGATGACGGCGACGTCTTCCATCGCGGCGACGAGATCCTCGTAGGCCAGCAATGCGATGGACTTCGTTTCGGGGACCGGCTCCAGGGAGACCTCGGCCTCGGTGATGACGGCGAGGGTACCCTCGCTCCCGGCCAACAGGCGCGCGAGGTTGACCGTGCCCTCCGCGGCCTCCTCGATCAGCCGATCCAGGTTGTATCCCGAAACGTTGCGTTTCAGGTCCGGGAACCGCTCGTCGACGGTGTCGGCCTCCTCCTCGAGAATCCGATCGACCTCCGCGTAGATCCGCGATTCGAGGTCGCCGTCCGGATCGGCTCGATCCTGTAGTTCCTCCAGCGTGACCTCGCCAAATTCCGTGACCGTCCCATCCGCGAGGACGACTTCAACCGAGTCGACGTAGGCGTCGGTCTTGCCGTACTTCAGCGAGTGTGAGCCGGTAGAGTTGTTGCCGATTGCGCCGGCGACGGCGCTTTTGTCGCCGTAGGCCGGGTCGGGCGCGAATTTGAGATCGTGTTCGGCGAACTCCTTGTTCATGTCGCCGATGTACGTCCCGGCTTGGACCCGAGCCCGAGCGTTCTCGGGGTCCGTCTCCAGCACCGAGTCCATGTAGCGAGTGAAATCCAGGACCACGGCCTCGTTGACAGTCTGGCCGGCCAGACTCGTACCCCCACCCCGTGGCAGGACCGGAATCTCCCGTTGGGCACAGTATTCGACGACACTGGCCACGTCGGCCGTCGATGTCGGGAAGACGACGCCGATGGGCAACACCTCGTAGGCGCTTGCGTCGGTCGCGTACAGTTCCCGTGAATACTCATCGAAGCGGACGTCCCCGTCGATCCGCTCGCGAAGATCCGCGACGAGCCCCGGCCGCTGTACCTCCTCGCTCGTATAGTCATAATCCGCGCGGACGTCCGTAGCCGGATCCGTGTGCTCGGGTACCCCCGGTCCGACCTGGTTACTCGTTCCCATGGGAGTAGGCTACGACCCAACCGAGATATATGTCACGCTCTCGGCGCGGCGGGTGTCACTGACCGAACAGGGAACGGTGGCCGCGGCCGTTGCCGTCTATCCAGCAGAGGGAGCCTCCTCGCTAGCGGACTCCTCGCCACTGGACTCTTCGATGACGGCCTCTTTCCACGTCCCACGAGTAAACCACAACACGGCGACGATCCCACCGATGACGTCACCGGCCGCGAAGCCGATCCAGATACCCAGTTCGCCGAGCATCCCTGGATCGACCGCGAGCAGGTACACGAGCGGGACACGACCGAGCCACAGCGCGACGATCGAGAGGACCATCGCGATTCGGGTGTTGCCCGCACCGCGGAACGCCCCCAGAATGACCTGAAACAGGCCCATAAAGCCAAACTCGAAGGCCCTGACTTGCAGGTACGTCGCCGCGAACGCGAGCGTAACTGCCGCTTTTTCAGTCCCGGTCCCGAGGAACACGCCGACGATCTGCTCGGGGAAGATGAAAGCCACCACGGCCGCGACCAACAGCACGCCGACAGCGACTTTCGAGGCGAGCCAGGTGGCCCGTTCGGCCCGCTCGGGCTTGCCGGCCCCGAGGTTCTGGCCGACCATGGTGTTGGTCGCCCGACCCAGCCCCATCGACGGCAGGAACACGATCGTCCCGATGCGATTCGTGAGGCCGTAGGCGGCCACGACCGCGGGCGAGAACATCGAAACCATCGCCGTCATCGTGATCTGTCCCAGCGCTGCGGCCGATTGCTCGGCCGTCGTCGGCAAGCCCAGGTCGACGATATCCCGGATGACACGCAGATCCGGCCACAGGTGGCGGATCTCGACAGCCGGGCCGTACCCGCCAAAGAACAGCAGCGCGATCCCGACGACGGCTGCCAGCCCGCGCGAGGAGACCGTCGCGATGGCTGCACCCTCGATGCCGAGGCCGCCAAAGGCCGTCAGGTCGGCCAGCGTCGCACCGATCGCGTCGAGACCGGGCGGGTAGAACAGTGGGTTGTCGGCGAACCCGAAGATGAGGATGGGATCGATAACGAGGTTCAGTGCGACGCTGCCGGCCATGACGTACATCGGCGTCTTCGTGTCGCCGTACCCACGCATCACCGTCGAGAACACGAAGAAGGTAAACAGGAACGGCAACCCGAGGTAGAACACTTCCATGTAGTCGTTGGCCATCGGGATGATCCGCTCGGTCGTCGCCGCCCCGGACGGCAGCAAGGCGAGCAACTGGTCGGACAACAAAAAGCCCGTGATGCCCAGAATCGCGGCCATACTGATGACGAAGGTCAACTGGTTGCCCGTCACTTTGCCGGCCGAGCCATCGCTGTCAGCACCGGTGTACTGGGCAACGAGGATCGCGCCGGCGGAGTTGAACCCGCCAGCGATCGAAATAAAGAGAAAAATGAGGGGCCAGGCGATGCTCAGCGCACCGACGGCGTCGGTCGAGTAGTGGCCCAGCCAGATCGTATCTGTCACGTTGTAGGCGACGTTCAGCAGTTGAAAGACCACCAGCGGCCAGGCGATAGAGAGCATCGGGCGGATAAGCGTCCCCTCGGTGATATCGCTCTGGGACTCAGACTTCTCCACGAAGAAATAGTTCACCCGCTGTGGTTTAATACTCTTCGGATCGTTGCCGTCCGGGTGTTCGCCGGTCGTCGGTCCCCCCCGCAAACAGTCACTGGCCGTGGAATCCTCTCCGCAAACAGCCAGTCGGTATCCTCCGGGAGGTTGACAAAGTGCGTTCGAACGAGGTCAAAAGCGATTCCGCAACCAGCTAGACGGTGTGTGCCTTCGACCGTATTCGTCTCCAATCGTGGTCGCCCCTGTCTCAGATGTCGTTCTCGAAGTAGTCACGAGTGGGCCAGGTGTCGACGTTGCGAGTGGCTCGGAGGAGGGTTCGCTGGGCGGCCACGTTGAACTGTTCGAACAGCTGGTCCGGTGACCGTCCGTTGAACAGGGCGAGGAGGGTTCGTGAGTTGGTCCGGTCGTGTGCGAGGAAGGCGTAACTGCCGGGCAGCGATCCGTTATGCCAGAGCAGCGTCCCGTCCCCACTGCGATCGACGAACCAGCCCAGGCCGTAGTACTGATCGGCACCGTCCCAGTGGCTCACGTCCGGGCGAGCGAACATTTGCTCCCTGGTTTCGACGTCGAGTACGTCCGGGACACCACCCAGCCCATCGATGCCACGGACGAACCGCAACAGGTCCGGGGCCGATCCGACCCACCCGCCGTCGGCGTCCAGGGCTTCTCCCAGGACTCCGGCGCCGTAGGGACGCGGAACCTCCCCTTCACCGGGGAACGGGGACTCGACCGTGGCGTGACTCAGATAGCTGACCTCCTCTGCGCGGAGGTTCGTCTTTCGGGTCGCACCGATGGCGACATCCCCCGCGCCGAGCGGTTCCAGAATGGTCTCCCGGACGTGACGCTCGTAGTCCTCGCCGGTGACACCCTCGATAACACGGCCAAGGACGCAGTAGCCCAAATTAGCGTACTGGAATTGGGTGCCGGGATCGTAGCCGAGGTCCCGGTCGAGCGCGAATTCGATCGTCGTTTCGGCGCTGGCTGGCGGCGTTGTCCCTTGGGCTTTGGCCACCTTGGTCGGCGCGAATACCGGATCGAACCCGATCGTCCCGCGGTCCCAGCCAGCCGTATGGGCGAGAAGTTGGCGGACCGTGATCTCCTCGACACGGGGATCGGCCGGTCCCTCGGCCGGGAGCAGGTCCGAACGGATCTCGAAGGCCCGATCGTCGAGCGACAGTGTCCCCTTCTCGACGAGATCAAGGGTTGCGACGGCGGTGATCGGCTTCGAGAGGCTGCCGATGCGGAATGGGGCCGCCGGGCGGACGGGTTCGTCGCTGTCCGGGCCGACGGTTCCGTATCCGCGCGTGAACACGAGTTGTTCCCGCTCCATCACCGCTACCGTCGCGCCCGGAATTCCCCATTCCGCCAGCAACGGCGGAAGTGCCTCGTCGAAGGTCTCGACGCCGCCCGGCTGACCGGTCTTCGGGATCGTTTCGGCCCGGGCTGTCGTCTCGGTCCCACTGTGCGTCGGCGTCGCTGTAGTGGTCCCCATCGGTGCGGTCGTGTCGCTGGGTCCGCTGTTGGTCGGTGACGTCGTCGCGTCCGAACAGCCGGCGAGTCCGGCGATTGCCGTCCCGAGGCTCACGAGCACCGATCGTCTGGAGGGCTTTCCCATACGTACACCGTGACCCCAAGATGCGCTTCAAGGTTTGGAACGCGGAAAAATGGCTCCGTTGGCTATTGACACCTGTCGGCGAGTCATCGTGGACATGGAGAGCAAAGACGCCTCGGGCGAGTGGACAGCGATCGGGCCAGGACATGTGGCGTCGACCCTCCGCTCACAGCGACCAGCATCGCCGAGGATTTGCCACTGGACAGCGCGCCGACGGCGTCGGCCAAGTACTGGCCCAGCCAGATCGCATCTGTCACGCGATAGGCGCCGTGCAGCAGGCGAAAGACCACCAACGGGCCACACAATAGTGAATACTGGACAGGTGAGCGTGTCCTCGGCGATATCGCGTTGGGACTTGGACGTATCTACGAAAGATGATTTTTCGCCTGATTTCACTCCTCTTCGGATCGACTCCCGACGGCCGGCTTCAGTCTCGCTCGTACCCCCGTCGGGCGGGATTGCACGGGCGGATCTGACTCCGGTGCCTGGCTGACCGCCACGTTGATTACGGTTTCGGCCGGACGTGTGGGCATGGCACGACACTTGGTTGTCGTCATGGACGGCAACGAGCGAGAGATCGAGCTGCTGGAGACGGCGACGGCGTTCAGTGACTGTCGTGGAGCGGAGTTGCTGGTGTTGCGTACCGCTTCCCCGGCAGACTACGATCAGATGGCAGAGACCATGGAGACGATCGGTGAGGTCGAACAACGGAGTTACTCCGACGACGAACTCCGGGAGGGGCTGAAAAGCGATGCCAGGAAGGCAGCCGAGGAAGCCACCGACGGAACTGACGTGACTGCCGAGGTGCGCCTGGCTATCGTCGACGACGACGAGCGTGCCGAGACGATCCTCTCGACAGCCAGAGACAACGACTGTGAACACGTATTCCTCGTCGGGCAGCGACGCTCACCGACCGGCAAAGCGTTGTTCGGCGACGTCACCCAGGAGGTTATCCTGAACTTCGACGGAGAGATTACGCTCTCGATGGAGTGATCGGCTCCTGAACGCCACGTCAGCGACCGTCGCCGTCGAGCCCAGGTGGGCAGCCACAGAGAACCCCTTCGAGATTGCCCCTTCTGTAAGTTCTTTTTGTCAGGCCATCGATTCGTCGGCCATGGCAACGAGTGTGTCATCCCTCTCGGCGTGTCCGGCATGTGGCAGCGGCGACCGCGAACGAGTCAGCACCGATCAGGTCCCGGGCGGCATCGACTGGCGCTATTTCGCCTGTGAGGCGTGTGGCCACGAGTGGCGAGCCTGACGGGATCTGGGCTCGATATCACCGACACACTCGCCGATCACGGGAGTTTTGCCTCCGGTCGCCGTTGCCCTGTGTATGACCGACAGCCACGGGCCAGGGCGGCGCCCGGGAGGGATCGTCGCCCGATATACGTCCGCCGACCTGCCACAACGGGGTGACGCCCCACGCTACGTCGCGCCGTTGCCCGCGTGGCTCGAAGACGTTGGTTTGGGACTTGCCTGGCCGATCGCCATCGTCAATCTCGTTGGCACTGTCTTTGGGGTCTGGTACTACGCCGGTCGACCACTGGACGTCACCCCGCCGCTGATCGAAGGGCAACTCGGCGCGGCGCCACTTGCAGCTTGGCCGCTGATCCCCGACAGCCCCGTGGCGACGCTGTTGATCGGGCTCTCGTTGATCGCCTGGCGACTCGATCTCGACGTCGATTGGCTGCACGTGCTGGCCTTTTTTGGCTGTATCAAGCTCGGATTCTGGACCCCGTTTGTCCAGCTATTTCTCAACGGCCCTGAGGGGATCGCTACCTGGCTGTACGTCTTCCTGATCGGCAGTCACCTGGCGATGGCTCTCGAAGCGTTCGTCATCCACCGCTACGCTACCTTCAGCTTGCCCGCGATCGGCCTCGCCGTCGGCTGGTACGGGCTGAACGATCTCGTCGACTACTTCTGGCCGGTACTGGACGGGCCACATCACACCTGGCTGCGGGCCGAACCCTACGTCAATGGCGCCTTCGACCACACTGTCGCCGCCCACCACCTCGCCGCTATCGGGGCGGTTGGATTGACCGTCCTCGCGACGGTGCTTGCGCTCTTGACCCACCGTATCAAACAACGGGAGTGAACGCCCAGAAACGAGTCGTGGTCAGTGCCCGGCGCGATACTCGCCGTGTTTGACGCCCAGCAACAGCGTCACCAGGCCAAAGACAGCCAGCCCGCCCGAGACCATCGCGACAGTGCTCGTTTGCATGGGGCTCATCACGGTACCACCGATCAAGACGGCCAGGAGGACCAGAAAGGCAATACCGGTCGTCGTGCCGTCGAATTCGAGTGCCATCGAGTCGGCCTACGGGTTCGACGGATAACCCACGTCGGGAAGCGGCGAAGGCTGTCGGGAGTTATCGGCCAGTGTTCAATCCTGCACGACGACCGCCAGGTCGCCCTCGGTCTCGAGTAGCTCGCCCTCGCCGGCGTAGGTGTGAGCCTCCCGAACCTCGAAGGCGTCGGCTTCGAGGGTGATGTCGCCAGCGTGTAACTGCTCGCCGTCGATCTCGTAGTCACCCTGACCGATCGCGGCCTCGATATCGCCAACCTGGTCGCCGTACTTCGGGCCGACCGTCGCGTAATCGAGGTCGATGTCGACGATTTCGGTCCCGATCTCGGGGGCGTCGTCCCTGACGATCAGTTCCTCGACGTGCATCGCGCCGCTGATGGCCTCGGCGAAGCCACTGACGTCCGCGAAGACCTCGACGCGGCCGAGATCAGCGTTCAGTGCGAGTCCTTGCTCAGTCTTGTACCGGCGGAGAACCCCGATGACTGCCATCGCCTGCTCGCCGGCCGCGATGTCGGCCTCGTAGCCCCGTGGCTCGGGCCAGTCGGTGGTGTGGATCGAGGCCGTCGTCGTGTCGTCGGCGTAACGGGCCTGCCAGATCTCCTCGGTGACGTGGGGCAAGAACGGGGCGAACAACTGCAGGAACGTGCGGTGAGCGACCGAGAGTGCGTAGGCCGCCGAGTCGTCCTCACGCTGTTTGGCGATTTCGAGGTAGTCGTCACAGAACGTCGACCAGAAGAAGGTTCGCAGTTCGTCACGGGCCTTCGAGAACTCGTAGTCGGTGAGTTTCTCGGTGATGTTCTCGACGGTGTTGTCCAGACTCGCCAGCAGCCAGCGGTCGATCGCCGCCAGCTCGTCGGGCTCGTCAGGATCCGTCTCGGGGGCGAGTTGGTCGACGAGCTTCGAGGCGTTCCAGAGTTTCTGGAGTAAGCGCTCGCCGGCTTCGAGGTCGTTCTCCTTGAAGGGGAAGTCGTCGCCGATGGAGGTCCCGGCGGCCCAGTAGCGGGCGGCATCGACCGGGAACTCGTCGAGAACCTCCGCAGGCGTGACGACGTTGCCCTTCGATTTGGACATGGCCTCGCGGTTCTCATCGAGCACCATGCCGTTGACCATCACCGATTCGAAGGGGACCTCGCCCGTGTGCTCGTAGCACTTCACGATCGTGTGAAACAGCCAAAAGGAGATGATGTCGTGGCCCTGGGGCCGGAGGTTCATCGGGTACAGTTCCGGGTTGTCGAAGGTGAACGCCTGGGCGTCGGAATCGTAGTCCCAACCGGAGTTGATCAGCGGCGTCAGCGAGGAGGTCGCCCAGGTGTCAAAGACGTCCTCCTCGGGCGTGATCGACTCCCCACCACACTCCGGACAGGCGTCGACGGGGGGGTCGTCACTGAGTGGATCAACCGGCAGGTCTTCGTGGTCGGCGAGGATCGCCTCACCACACTCATCACAGTACCACACCGGGATCGGGATACCCGAGTCCCGCTGGCGGGAGATACACCAGTCCCACTCGAGCCCTTCGATCCAGTGTTGATAGCGGGAGAACATCTTCTCGGGGTACCAGTCCATCTCCCGGCCGGCTTCGAGGTATTCGTCGGTCCGATCGAGCATCTCGACGTACCACTGCTCGGTGACGAGGTACTCGACTTCGTGCTCACAGCGCTCGTGGACCTGGACCGTGTGCTGGTGGTCGCGACTCTCAAGGAGGTGTCCCGCGTCGTCGAGGTCCTCGATGATGGCCTCGCGGGCCTCCTCGGTACTCAGACCCTCGTACTCGCCGGCGCGGTCGGTCATCGTCCCCGACTCGTCGATAGCGATCCGGAGGGGCAGGTCGTGGGCCTGGTACCACTCGATGTCGGTCTGGTCGCCGAAGGTACAACACATGACGACGCCGCTACCGGTCTCTAAGTCGACGCGCTCGTCCTCGATGATCGGGACTTCCTGACCAAAGAGGGGGACTTCGGCGGTCCCGCCGACGAGATGCTGATTTTCGTCGTCGTCGGGATGGACGAAAATCGAGACACAGGCCGGCAGGAGTTCCGGGCGAGTCGTCGAAATCGTCAGCGTCTCACCGTCGTCGGCATCGCCCGCCCCGTCCTCGATCAAGGGGAAGGCGATGTCGTTGAACGTGGTTGCCTTGTCCGTGTCCTCCTGTTCGACCTGGGAGATGGCCGTCTCGCAGTCGGGACACCAGATCGTCGGCGCGCGCTGTTGGTACTCCCGGCCCTGTTCGTACAGGTCGAGAAAGGACAGTTGAGAGAGGCGCTGGACGCGGGGTTCGATCGTCTTGTAGGTGTTGTCCCAGTCGATCGAGATAGCAAGCGACTGGACGTTGTGGGTGAAGGCGGCCTCGTAGTCGGCACAGACCTCTCGGCACTTCTCCTGGAACTGGTGGCGCTGGTAGTCCTGGTGGCGAATCCCCAGTTCCCGCTCGGTCAGGCGCTCGGAGGCGATGCCGTTGTCGTCGTAGCCAAAGGGGAAGTACGCCGTGTCCTCGGCCATCCGGTGAAACCGGGCCACGAAGTCCTGTAAGGTGAACTGATAGAGGTGACCCATGTGCAGATCGCCTGAAACCGTCGGCGGCGGCGTGTCGATGGTGAACTGCGTATCGGCGTCGGGCGTGTCGGGTTCCTCGTAGGCGTAGGTATCCGTCTCGACCCAGTAGTCCTGCCACGCAGGCTCTGCCTCGCTGGGGTCGTAGTCCCCATCGAGTGTGGCATCAGGTGTCGGTTCGTCGCTCGCGTCGTCTGAGTGATCCGTGCTCATTATTTGTCCGTTGGTGGTCGGTGATTTCCGTGTTCCGTATTCGCTGACTGGCTGTGCTCACAATCTGCAACTGAAACGTTGGTGAGGAGAGTGGTGGGGCTAGGCCGCCCCTACTACTACGAGATGGGCGTCCACAGCGGGCTCGGTCGGCGGCGTGGCGCGGCCGGCAGACTGGACGTACCGTCGCATATACCCGATTCGACGGCCCGCCGGATTGAAGGTTTCGTGTTGGTTCGGACAGAGACCGCGGGACGAAGATTGTCACGAGCACAATCCCTTTGGCCGGTGATCAGCCAGCACAGCTATGGACCCCGCCGACGTCGAGGCCCGAATCGAAGCGGCCATTCCCGATGCGGAGGCGACCGTCACCCACCCGCGACCGAACGACACCGAGCACCTCGCCGCCGAGGTCGTCTCACCCGCCTTCGCCGGGAAATCACTCGTCGACCAGCACGAACTCGTCTACGACGCCCTAGAAGACGTGATGACGACAGAGATCCACGCCCTGAAGGTGACGACCCACACGCCGGCGGAAGCCGAGTCGAGCGTCGACGACCCCGACCCCTGATAGCACGTCACAGGAAGGGGCGGATATTGCTCCGTCCCCAACAGGTAGCCCGCCACGAGGCGTGGCACTGACGATGTCAACAGAGACACCCACAGGCTCGGAAGCTGTCGCCGATCAGGTCGATCGAATTATCGCCGACAGCGAAGTAGTCCTGTTCATGAAAGGGACACCACAGCGCCCCCAGTGTGGATTCTCTCAGCGGGCGGTCGGGTTGATACGTGCCCATCGCGAGGACTTTGTGACGGTAAACGTCCTCGAATCGTTGCCCGCGTACCGGGGGGCCTTAGAGGACCACAGCGGCTGGGAGACAGTCCCCCAGACGTACGTCGACGGGGAGTTCGTCGGTGGCAGCGACATCCTGCAGGAACACGAGGACAGCGGCGATCTCGCCGCCGTTCTACAGGCCTGAGAGGGAACAGAACGCTCACCGACGGCGACTACGAGCCGGTGCCGGAAACAGCGGCGTCCGGTCGCTCGCCAGAATGGGCACGAACCCAGAGTTCGCCGATCCGCGAGAGGCGCGTCCGATAGGACTTGCCGTGTTCCTCTTGCTCGATGTAGCCTTTCCCGCCCGGCCCGAGGCGATCGACGTTGTAGAGAACTTTCGAGCGGAAACTATCAGTGTACTCCTCCTCTAGGTCCTCGGCCAGGGCCTGAGCGAGTTCCGAGACGGATTCGAACTCGCCGTGTTCGCCCAGCGTAAAGAGGATGAGTTCTTCGAAGGGTTTGATGTTCGAGAAGGAGGCGACGGGGATTTCGACCATGTAGCTGCCGTCGATCTCCTTTGCGCCGATGGTCGTCCCGCGCTCGTCGAACTCCTCGATGAGATCCGTGGCGCTGGCCAGGCGGTCGTCGATCTGTTCGGCGTCGACATCCGCCGAGAGATCCTCTAAGAGGTCTATCTGCTCGCGCAACTCTTCGGCGAGTTCCGTTTCGAGGTACTTCTCGGGGGCCGTGTAGTAGGTGTGGATCCGCTCGCGATCGCCCTCCCGCTCGACGGCGATCGAGTGGGCCGCAGTGGCGAAGGCGAAGCTGACCGTCCGTGGCATCGCCGAGATGTTGAGCCAAACTTCGGCGTCGGGATCGCGGTCGAGTTCCGCGCTGATCAGCGAGAAACCCTGCTCGAAGGCGGCATCGTAGTCGTAGACGTCCTCGACGAGGATGCGCTCGGTGTTCGAGCCAAGCAGGTTCTGGAAGTCTTTCTCCAGTTGGCTAGTCAACAGCCGAGAGTATTCGGCGTTGGCTTCGGTGCCGATCGCTCCTTCCAGCAGGATGGCGCGGTCGACGGTACGTTGCTCCCGGACCAGCGGCGCGATGAGCCGGTCGTAGTCGAACCCGACCGGAACGATGTGTGTTTGCATGGGTATGAGTTCTCAGGTACACCTGTTAAACGTACTCAGTCTGCGTTCAGCCCCTCGAACAGCGACCGATCGGCGTCCTGGCTGGCGGTGGTCACCAGTGAGACACCGACCGTCAACACGAGGCCAAGCCCCATCCCGACGAGACCGGCCTGCCAGCCCAAGTAGGTCGCCGGTACGACGTCGGTGAACGTCGCCAGCAGGTAGAACGCCTGACTGAGACCGATCCCGGCGAGCATGCCCGCTCGCGTGGTTCCCCGCCAGTACAGCGCGACCAGTACGGGCAAGGTCAGCTGTGCGTAGCCCTTGAAAGCCGTCGCGCCGATCTCGATCAGCGTCAAGTCCGTCCCGAGACTCATCACGAGCGCGATCAGCGCGAAGGCAACCACAGCCAGCCGAGCCACGAAGTCCTCCCGACGGTCACTGGCATCCGGGTCGACGAAGGGCCGATAGAGGTCCCGCGTCAGGTACGACGACCCGGACAGCAGCATCGAGTCACTGGAAGACATCATCGCGGCCATCGCGCCGGCGACGACCAGCGCCGCGAACCACGTCGGCGTGTAGGCGTTCAACAGCGGCGGGAGGATATTGCCCTCGGCGTTCGGGGCGATGCCGAGTCCGGCCGCCCAGGCACCGAGGATGAACGCCGGGACGAACAGCAAGATGACCAGCACCGGCCACAACGCGAGGGTTCGCTTGAGGACGCGCTGGCTGCGGGCAACGAAGAATCGCTGGTTGATTTGGGGGAACATGGCGACGCCAAAGGCGATGGCAATGGCCATCGAAAGCATGTATTGTGGCGAGTACAGCCCCCCGCCCAAGGCGAGAAACGCGGGCTTGGCCTCGCCCATCGCCGCCGTCAGCTCGCTCGGCCCGCCAGCAGAGAGGACGACCCAGCCCAGAGCGATCCAGACCAACCCGAGCATGAACAGCCCCTGGAGCGTGTCCGTCCAGGCGACACCACGCATCCCCGCCAGGACGACGTACCCGATCATGAAGACGGTGATCAGTGTCGCGCCCGCCCAGTAGGGGATCGCACCGTCAGTGAGCGATTCGAGTGCGCGACCGGCCCCGACCTGCTGGAGCATCACGTACTGCAACAACCAGAACAGACTGATCGCCGCGATCAGCCCGCGCAAGTTGCGGGAGTTGAACCGGTCGCCGAGCATCTCGCCGACGGTGACATAGCCGTGTGCCCGGCCGATCAGCCACTGCTTGTAGCCCATCACGTACCACAGGATCCCGAAGATAACGCCGTCCATCAGGCCCATGACGAGGATCCACTCCGGGCCAGCACCGAACGCCAGGTTGGGGCCGCCAAAAAAGGTAAACGCCGACAACAGCGTCGCGAAGGTCGTAAACAGGAGGACGACAGTCCCGATCGTCCGGCCGGCCAGGTAGTAGTCCTCGGCCGAGCGCTCGGTGAGGCGGTACGCGACCAGTCCGACCGCCAACGCGACCAACAGATAGCCGACAACGATGCCGACCTGGACGGCCACGTTAGCCATCCGTGACACCCCCGTCGATGCCGACACCCCAGGCGCGCCTGGTGAAGAGATAGAAGACAACGGCTGTCAGACCCATCCAACCGACGTGCCACCACAGCCACACCGGAAGGCCGGCGACGACGGTGTCGCTGCCCCAGAGAAACCACGGAATCGCCAGGCCACTCAACAGGAGGGCAACGGCACCCCAAAACCACGTTTCGCGGGCGTCTCCCATCTGTATATTCGATGTGTCGACGTTTCGGTTTAATAGTTACTACCCATATCCAATCGGCCCGTTCGAAAAGAAAATCTGAACAAATTGGAGTCAAACGGAAGAAGGCCATTCAGTACGCGAACGGCCCAAAGAGGGCAACGGCAGCCGGCGAGAGTGCCTCTGCCCCTGGCAACGGACACCCGATGTCTGCATCCCGACAGGTATTTGCTATCGGATACCGTACTCGTGGGCGTCCATGCGACCGGCCATGGCATCATCACCATCATCACGCCTCATCACGGGGCAGATCACCAATGCAAGATTCATCGAAATACCTCATTCACGCACAGATCGAAGCCAACGGGGTGGTCGAGCGGAGTGACGTCGTCGGCGCGATCTTCGGCCAGACCGAAGGGCTCCTCGGCGACGACCTCGATCTCCGGACGCTTCAGGAGTCTTCGAAAGTCGGCCGGATCGACGTCGAAGTCCAGGCACAGGACGGGCAATCGCGCGGAAACGTCACTATCGCCAGCGGCCTCGATCGCGTCGAGACGGCCATTCTCGCGGCTTCCCTGGAGTCGATCGACCGCGTTGGTCCGTGCCGGGCTGACGTCGAAGTCACCGAGTTAGAGGACGTCAGGACGGCAAAACGCAGGGCGATCGTCGATCGAGCCGAGGAACTGCTCGCGGCCTTCGACGAAGAGGCCGTCACCAGCGAGGAACTCGTCGAGGAGGTCCGCCGTCGGGTCCGGGTCGACCGGATCACCGACTACGAGGGGCTGCCGGCCGGCCCACGCGTCGCAAACAGTGATGCGATCGTCGTCGTCGAAGGTCGTGCCGACGTAACGACGCTGCTCGAATACGGAATCAAGAACGCGGTTGCTGTCGAAGGAACTGACGTTCCCGATTCCATCGCCGAGTTGACCCAGCGGCGAACCGTGACCGCCTTTCTGGACGGCGATCGCGGGGGCGACCTCATCCTGAAAGAACTCGCGCAAGTCGGCAGCGTCGATTACGTCGCTTTTGCCCCAGCGGGCCGGTCCGTCGAGGACCTCTCGCGGTCGGAAGTGACCGGGGCACTACAGGAGAAGGTCCCCGCCAAAGCAGTCACCGAGGAGACGATCGGGCGGGCCGACAGCGGGGACGCTTCCGCGAAAGGAGCCGACGGCGGAGCCACAGAAGACAGCCTACAAGCACAGAGTGAACGCGGGGGCCGCGAGGACGAGCAGACCCCACCCACCGACACCACCCAAGAAGCGAGAACGGACGAGGCGACCAGCGAGCAGCCCGCGACACGCGAACGTGACGGTGAGGGCGAGGGAGAGACAGAGACCGAGCCGGCTGCAGACGAGACCCTGGACGATCACGTCCAGGCCGTGATCGGTGACGGCACCGCAGCCGTCCGCCTTCTCGATGACTCACTGGCAACGTTGGCCGAGGCCCCGGCCGAGGAAGCGTTCGAAGCGGTCCGTGGCGCCGATCCGGTCCCCGCGACGGTCGTCCTCGATGGCGCGGTCACCCAGCGGTTGCTCGACGTGGCCGCCCAGCGCGGTGTGGGCCGGATCGTCGCCGCCGACCGCGACGAGTTCGTCAAACAACCGACGAGCGTGCGCGTCTCGACCGTGGAAGTGGCCTGACGTCCACCCCTCGATCACCCGCAGTCCCGGACCAAGAGCAGACCGACACCGGACCCGGCATCGAACTGCTCGGGCAGACGCTTCTCGATGTCGAACCCGCGGTCGCGATAAAACCGTCTGGCCGACTCGTCGTCGGCATGAACAGTCACACGTAGTTGCCTCGCTCCATCGGCTCCCGCTCGCTGGACGACACGTTCGAGGAGTTGGGTCCCGATCCCGTTCCGCTGGTGGGCGGGCACAACGGCGAGTTCCGGCACGTACGCGAGTTTGCCCGGCGTCAACGCCAGCACGTAGCCGACTGGCTGGGCACGGACGGCAACCAGGGCCAGCCCAGCCCCTCCGACGATCGCAGTCAGAACGTCCGGGGCTGGTTCGGCCAGTGTTCGGTGCTGAATCGACCGGAGCACCGGCAGGTCACTCTCCCTGGCAGACCTGATCCGGACGGCCGGTGTGGCGTCGGTCACACCAGCCCCACGCCGACGGCGAGCACCCCGCCGACCACACCGGCCGACAGCGTAGCCAGGAAATTGACACCCTGGTTGCCCAGCCACTGGCCTTCCAGTGTCGCCCCGAGGAGACTGTCGACGGTCATGCCCACGAATCCGCTACAGACGATGACTGTCGCGCCCAACGCGGCGATGGTCTCGAAGGCGACCAGCGCGATAGCCGCAATGAGCGCCGCGCCCGACAACCCGGCGAGTTCCCCCTGCCAGGTGACACCACCGTCAGTGCCCGGTTCGACGCGTTCCAGCGTCGTGATCAGTCGCGGCGCGTCGTAGAGCCCGCCAAACTCACTCGAGAGTGTATCACTCATGGCCGCCGCAACCGAACCGGCAAACACGAACAAAAACACCTCCGGGGAGAGCGTCGTGAGTCGGGGGCTTGCGGCGGCCGCCAGGACGGCCCCGAGAGCGACCAGCGAGTTCGCCAACACGTTCCCGCTGCCGCGTGCCCCCTCGTTCTCCTGGGCGACCCCGCGCTTTACTTTCTCGGCGTATCTGAACTTGCTGGCCAACCCGCCACCGCCAAAGAAAGTGATCAGCATGGCGAACCAGCCGTAGTCGCCGACGACGATCGTCAGCAGGCTGAGGAAGACGCCGGTCAACATCCCCGGCAGCGAGGCGGTGTCCAGGGCATAAGAGACGTACCCCAATGCGACCGTGATCGCGAGCGCGAGCGCGATGCCGGTCGGCGTCACCGAGAGTGGCAGATCGGCGAACAGCCACAGCAGCAGTCCGATCGAAATGAGCACGAGTGGATCGTCGCGTTCGAACAAGACAGACCGGAGGAGCGCACCGAGTAAGGCACCGCTGACGGCCAGGAACACGGTCACGGGCATCGCCGCTGTGGTTCCGACGATCCCATTGCTCGCGAGCTGGCCGAGGACGCCGGCGACCGAGCCGGTGGCAACGAACCCGGCCGTCGATCCCACGGGGTCGGCCCCCAAGTCGCTAGCGACGTGGCCACCGAGATTGCCGACCCCGAGGACGAACGCGGCCATCACCGGGACGGCGACCGGCATGTCGAACTGCAAAGCGAGCAGCCCGAGTGCGGCGATCGAAAGCGAAAATCCGGCCAGGCCGTACAATCGCCCGTCTCGTCGGTCGCCCGGGCGAGCGAACAGCTCGAAGACGAATCCCGCGTCGATAAACTGCAAGGCGGCGGCTGCCAGCGCCAGAAACGGGACCGTCCCGAGAACCGTCGCGGCCGCCGGCGGCAGCTGTCGAGCGGCGAGTGGGATGAGGAGCGCCCCCGCCCCGACGACGGCGAACGCTCCCGCGCGTCGGACTGCGGTCGTCACTGTCGGCGGTTTCCCCGAGAGATACTTACCAGTTCCGACCCGCGCCCGACCGCGAGCGGACGTGTTCGTCCAGTGTCTCGTTTGCGGGCGCCAGTCAGTCGGCAATCCCGTGACCTTCTTGTCGACCCGGCCAAAAGCCGGGCCGTGGGATTGTACGACCGCTACCTCGCCGCTCGCGTCCGCTACAGTGACGCTGCCCTGCCCGAGCGCGTCGCGATCGTCCTGGCAGAACGGGACTTGCTCGAACAAGGGGCATACGAGACACTCGAATCCGTCTTCGAGTGGGCCATCGAGTACGGTGCCGAGCAGCTGATGGTCTACGTGAGTGTCCTCGACGAGGGCGCTGTACCGACCCTACAGCGAGAACTCGAAGCGATCGATGCCCCGCGAGCGGTCGCCGTCCGTGGCCCCGAAGACGACCAGCGCGCCCAGGCCCCGATCGCGATCTCGATCGGTCTGGGAGGTAAACACGAGTTCGCCACCGCCGTCAGGCGGCTCGCCAGGGAAGTCGAGGCCGGCGATCTCGACCCCGCTGCCATCGACGAAGACGAGATCGAACGCCGACTCGTGTTTCCGACCGAACCCGATCTCGTCATCAAGACGGGTGCCGAGCGACTCTCGGATTTCATGATCTGGCAATCGGTGTACTCCGAACTGTACTTCACCGACGTCAACTGGCGGGACGTCCGCAAGCGGGAGTATCTCCGGGCGATCCGTGACTACCAGCAGCGACAGCGGCGATACGGACGGTGATCGGAACAGCCATCCCGTGCGCCCAGCCCACCCAGGAAAGCAGCAGGTGACGTCGAAGCGCCTTTGGTGTGGACCCGAAAACGTCCGGTATGGGCGAGTCGTATCAGGCGGTCGTCTACGACCTCGATGGAACCCTGGTCGGCCTCGACGTCGACTGGGCTGTCGTCACACACGAGGTCGCCGACCGTCTCGAATCTCGGGGTGTGGCGACGGCTGACGTCGATCTGTGGACGCTGCTGAAACGAGCCGATGCTGCCGGGGTCGGCGACGTCGCCGAAGAAGTCATTTCGGCCCACGAACGCGTGGGAGCGCGGACGTCAGATCGGCTGGCACTGGCGGAGGAACTGCCGCTTGGGGTCCCGGTCGGGGTGTGCTCGTTGAACGCCGAGTCGGCCGTCCGGATGGCCCTCGAGCGCCACGACCTGGCAATGGCCGTCGACGCCGTGGTCGGCCGAGATAGTGTCGCGACACAGAAACCCCATCCCGAACCGCTACGTACCGTCGTGCATCGGCTCGGCGTCGATCCAGCCGAGACGGTGTTCGTCGGCGATTCCCGGACGGACGAGACGACGGCCGAGCGCGCCGGCATGCCGTTTCAGTACGTCGAACAACGGCTGTCGGCATAGCCCAAAGAAGCCTCGGAGAGGCTTATCGCCGCGAGCGTGCGTACAGATAGACTGCACTCGCCGTGAGGAACCAGACGACAGCTCCGACCCGGACAGCGAAGATCGCTTTTTCACTCCAGGTCGGAAGCGCCACACCGAGGGAGGCAACCGCGACGATCGGAGCCCCGGCGACGATCGTCAGCGCGAACGTGACCTGCATAACCCACCCGTAGTCGACGCCCTCCGGGTCAGTACTGCCAAGACGGTCTGGCACACGAACTGCTGGGGACGCCTGGGTCTTGCGTCTATCGGTCGTTCCGGACCCGAAGGCGTAAGACCGAGCCACGAGGATCTTCGGCTATGCCTACGGTCAGGGACGTCAGGGAGAAGGCTGGCGAGCAACCGATTACGATGCTGACGGCCTACGACGCCACGACCGCCGAGCTGGCCGAGCAAGCGGGCGTGGACGTGCTCCTGGTCGGGGACAGCCTGGGCAACGTCGTCCTCGGGCACGACACTACGCTCCCAGTGACCGTCGAAGAAATGCACAGCCACACGGCCGCGGTCGTCCGCGGGACCGACGACGCGCTGGTCGTCGCCGACATGCCCTTTCTCAGCGTCGGCGTCGACGAGAGCGAGTCGATCGAGCACTGTGGGCGCATGCTCAAGGAAGCCGGCGCGAACGCTGTCAAAATCGAGAGCGGTCCCCACACCGTCGAGTTGACCGAGCGCCTCACCGACCTGGGCATCCCCGTCATGGCCCACCTCGGACTGACACCCCAGCACGTCAATCGCCTGGGCTATACCCGCCAGGGGACGACCCAGCAAGCGGCCGACGAGATCCGCGAACTCGCCCGCGCCCACGAGGACGCCGGCGCGTTCACACTGGTCCTCGAACACGTCCCCGCGAACCTCGCACGTACCGTCACCGAGGACCTCTCGATCCCGACAATCGGCATCGGCGCTGGTCCGGAGTGTGACGGCCAAGTGCTGGTCGTCGACGACGCCGTTGGCCTGAGCGAATCGACGCCGCCGTTCGCCGAGGCCTTTGGCGACGTCCGTTCAGCGTACGCCGACGCGATCGAGTCGTACGTCGAGGCGGTCGAAGACGACTCGTTCCCCGCGAGGGAACACACCCACGACGAATCCACCCTCGATCTCGACTGAGTTCGGTGTGAACCGCAATTCAACCGTTAGTCTGTTACCCCCGGACTGAAGGGTCACATTGGAGAAAGATTTATATACTCCTAGAGCTAACTCAAGGTTAGCATGACACTCGAACAGCAGACGGTCGGCGACGCGGAGATCCGCCGGTTCGATTACGACGACGCGACGACGTTCGTGGCTGATCTCGGTGACGGGGCCGAGATCGACGTGGTGGGCAACACCGCGATCGTCGTCACCGACGACGGGCAGTACGACCTCTCGCTACCCGAAAATCAGGGCGCAACAGCGTTTATGAAAAACGGCGTCCTCACTATCGAGGTGGACCAATGAAGCTCACTGTCAAACCACTGAAACAGAAAGACGCCGGCCGTGGCCTGGCCGCCGTCGATCGCGCGGCGATGGACGAAATCGGCCTGGAGAACGGGGACTACGTCGTACTCGATGGTCAAGGCGGGCGAGCGGTCGCTCGCGTCTGGCCGGGCTATCCCGAGGACACGGGCGAGGGAATCGTTCGGATCGACGGGCAACTTCGCCAGGAGGCCGACGTCGGGATCGACGACCGTATCGACGTCGAGAAGGCTGACGTCAATCCCGCCCGATCGATCTCCGTCGCTCTCCCCCAGAACCTCCGCGTCCGGGGCAACATCGGCCCGCACGTCCGCAACAAGCTCTCCGGGCAGGCCGTCACGACCGGCCAGACCGTCCCGTTCTCGCTGGGACTGGGGCCGGTCTCGTCGGTCGGCGGCCAGAAGATTCCGCTGAAGATCGCCGACACTGACCCCGAAGGGACGGTCGTCGTCACCGACCAGACCGAGATCGAGGTCAGCCAGCAACCGGCCGAACAGATCACCGGGGAGGCACCCGAGGAGGCGCGCCAGACCCCGGACGTGACCTACGAGGACATCGGTGGACTCGACGACGAGCTAGAGCAAGTCCGTGAGATGATCGAGTTGCCGATGCGCCACCCCGAGCTGTTCAATCAGCTCGGTATCGAACCGCCCAAAGGCGTCCTCCTGCACGGCCCACCGGGAACCGGCAAGACGCTGATGGCCAAGGCCGTCGCCAACGAGATCGACGCGTTCTTCACGACGATCTCGGGGCCGGAGATCATGTCCAAATACTACGGCGAGAGCGAAGAGCAGTTGCGGGAAATGTTCGACGAGGCCGAGGAGAACGCCCCCGCGATCGTCTTCATCGACGAGATCGACTCCATCGCGCCCAAGCGCGACGACACGAGCGGTGACGTCGAACGTCGGGTCGTCGCCCAACTTCTCTCCTTGATGGATGGGCTCGAAGAGCGTGGGGACGTCATCGTCATCGGTGCGACCAACCGCCTCGATGCGCTCGACCCCGCCCTCCGGCGTGGTGGGCGCTTCGACCGGGAGATCGAGATCGGCGTCCCGGACAAGAAAGGCCGCAAGGAGATCCTGCAGGTCCACACCCGCGGGATGCCCCTAAACGAGGAGATCGACATCGACGAGTACGCCGAACGGACCCACGGGTTCGTCGGGGCCGATCTCGAACAACTGGCAAAGGAGGGGGCGATGAACGCCCTCCGGCGCATTCGCCCCGAGATCGACTTAGAAGCCGACGAGATCGACGCCGAGATCCTCGAATCCCTGGAGGTGACCGAGACGGACATCAAGGCCGCCCACAAGGGTATCGAGCCCTCTGCACTCCGGGAAGTGTTCGTGGAAGTGCCGGACGTCTCCTGGGAGGACGTGGGTGGCCTCGAAGACACGAACGAACGCCTCAGAGAGACCATCCAGTGGCCCCTGGAGTACCCGCAGGTCTTCGAACAGATGGACATGCAGTCCGCGAAGGGCGTGTTGCTGTACGGCCCGCCAGGGACCGGCAAGACGCTGCTTGCGAAAGCCGTCGCCAACGAGGCGGACTCGAATTTCATCTCCGTGAAAGGACCGGAACTACTCAACAAGTACGTCGGAGAGAGCGAGAAGGGCGTCCGCGAGGTCTTCAGCAAGGCTCGTGAGAATGCCCCGACCGTCATCTTCTTCGACGAGATCGACTCCATCGCCGGCGAACGCGGGGCCAACATGGGCGACTCCGGCGTCGGCGAGCGCGTCGTCTCTCAGTTGCTGACGGAACTGGACGGCCTGGAGGACCTGGAGGATGTCGTGGTCATCGCGACGACCAACCGACCGGACCTCATCGACGCTGCACTCTTGCGGCCGGGGCGACTCGACCGACACATCCACGTCCCCGTTCCCGACGAGGAGGCCCGCCGGAAAGTCTTCGAGGTCCACACCCGCGACAAACCACTGGCCGAGAACGTCGACTTAGACGAGTTGGCTCGCCGGACCGACGGGTACGTCGGGGCCGACATCGAAGCCGTCGCCCGCGAAGCCGCCATGGCAGCCACCCGGGAGTTCATCCGGAGCGTCGATCCCGAGGACGTCGACGACAGCATGGGGAACGTCCTGATCAACGCCGAACACTTCGAGACTGCGATGGACGAGGTGGGTCCGAGCGTCGACAGCGACACCCGCGAGCGCTACCAGGAGATCGAACAGCGCTTCGACAAGCGCGAAAACGAACTCGAAGAGACCGAAACGTCCCGGACTTTCCAGTAGCGACCGCGAACGTCGCCAGTCCCCTACGATTTCTCTATCTCGACGCCGTTTTCGGCCGATTCAGTGACGTGTAGATCCAGGTCGGCGAGATACTGACTCGTCCGCTCGGGGACTGGCAGACCGGCCTGGCGACGCCCACGCAGGATCGGCAGCGTCGATTGCAAGTCCGGCACGGTCGACAGTGTGGGCGACGGCGCGAGGACGTCCGTCGAGAGCCCCGCCTCGGCGGCCCGATCGACGAGGGTTTCGACCATCGGCTGGCGATCGATGTCTTCGAAGTCCAGCGTGTCGGTGAACCCCGCGTAGTAGATCCCACCTGCGGCGGCCGGCCCGACGACGACTGCGCTGGACCGGAGTTTCATCGCCGCTTGATCGATCGTGCTCCGGGTGGCAAGCACGGCCGTCGGATCGAGCACCGCCACCGACGATTCGGCTTCTTTCTCGAGTAAGTGCGTGACCGTGTTCCCCATGCGCGCCGCTGGCGTCGACCCGACCTGTGGCTCGAATCGTGCTTCCGAGGGGTCATCGAGCGCCGGCTCGACCATCTCGATGACTTGTGCCTCGCTCCCCTCCGGATAGGTGACGAGCAGCGATGCCCCACTGGACTCGGCGATTTCGGCAACATCCTTGCAGGCGTGGCGATACAGCGTCGCCGCCTCAGTGTCGGTCAACGGCGTCCCGGCCGCCAGTTCAGCCAGTGCGTTGCCCTCGACTGGTCGCTGTGTGCGGAGTGCGACAGTAGCCATGTCGTCACCTTCGCGTAGTGGATCCTTGAACCCGCCGCTCGAATGAGTGTGCGCAGTGAGTCGTCATCGTGCCACCAGGTGCCATTATACGTCTCGGCCACGTAGTTATCCCAGGCAAATGCTCGTCGAGGACCTGATGTCGACCGAGGTCATCACGGTCCCGGTCGATGCGAGCGTGCGAGATGCAGTCGGGCAGCTACTCGAACACGCAGTCGGCTCGGTGGTCGTCCTCAGCGACGAGGGGAACCCGGTGGGAATCGTCACCGAATCCGACACACTCCGGGCGGGCTACGTCACCGAGCGCCCCTTCGAGGAGATCCCTGTCGACAAGCTCGCCCACCATCCGGTCGTAACGACGGATCCCGCGACGACCGTCCAGGGGGTCGCAGAGAAGATGGCCGACAACGACATCAAGAAAGTGCCCGTGATGGACGGGCTGGAACTGGTCGGCATGATTACGCTGACCGACATCGTCTGGCATCTCTCTGACATCCGCGCGGAAGTCGGCAAGTTGAACACGCGACCCGAGGAATGGGAGCTAGATTGAGCGCTCACTTCCGACGTTGCCCTTTGGTCTGTCGATAATCCCGACCGAGTTCGTCGGCGAAGTGTGCTCGGAACGCTTCCAGTTGGGCCTCACTGGCCTCGCTCGGCGAGCGCATCGGCAGAATCTCGAAGCCACGGCCCCGGATCGTCGTCGCGTGTTCGGTAGTCACGTCTAACTCCTCGGCGCTGCGGGTCGTGTACTCGAACGCCAAGGCGTCCAGAGCCGCCTGCCCGACGGCGACGATGAGTTCGGGGTTGATCATCCGCAACTCGGCGGTCCGATACCCCTCGCAGTTGCGCGTCTCGTCGTCGGTGGCGTCGCGATCCGGGTGGCGACAGCGCGTGACGTAGGTGAGATAGATGTTTTCGAGCTCGGGTTCGGTACTGTCCGGGGCAGCGTCGTTGAATCCCAACTCGGCGAGGATCCGCTGGACGCTCCGGCCGGGCTCGTCGCCCGTGAAAGGGACCCCGGTGCGATCGGGGCCGGCAGTGGGTTCCGAACCGAGGACGACCACGTCGGCTTCGACGTCACCGTACCCATGGACGACCTGTTCACGCGTTTCGACGAGTGCCGGGCAGTTCTGACACTCCGCGTCCATGCCGTAGGGGTTCTGTGGATCGGGCGCGTGGGGAGTCATAGGACTTGACTAGTGGGGCTGGCTCAAAACGCGACTGGTTGCGGCGACGAGGCCCGCCATCGGGCACCCAGTTTAAGTCCCATACCGACGACAGTAGAGATACTGATGGCCGATCCCGGGGACACGGCGACCAACGGCGACCAGGCGGGGCCAGACTGGTACCGCCAGCTTGTCGAGTTGTCACCCGACGCGGCAACGATCGTAGACGCAGATGGGACGATAGTGTACGTCAGCCCTGCGGTAGAAGCGATTCTCGGATACAGCCCAGACGACCTGACGGGCGAGCTGGTCAGCGAATACATCCATCCCGCTGATCGTGCGTCCGTCAGTGAGACGATCGAGGAACGACGGGTCAGTGCCGACGAACCACAGACCGTCGAAGTCCGCACACGGCGGGCAGATGGGTCCTGGAGGTGGGTCGAATCGAGAGTGGTGTGTGTGCCCGACGGCGTGGGCGGTGAGTTTCTCGTGACCAGCCGCCCGATCGACCAGCGCGAGGTCCGCGATACCGATTTCGCCACCACGAAAGAACGCATGCGGATGGCCCTAGAGGGGGCAAACCTCGGGATCTGGGACTGGGATATGGTGACCGACGAGGTAGAACGCGACGAGTTGTTGACCGAGATGCTCGGCTACACGCCCGCCGAGATGGGGGCGCACCTGCGTGACTGGGAAGCGCTCGTCCATCCGGACGGAAAGCAACGACACAACGAAGCACTGACAGCACACGTTGCAGAACGGACGCCGTACTACGAATGTGAGTACCGCCTGCAGACGAAGGCGGGCGACTGGAAGTGGGTCCGGACGATGGGGACGGTAGTCGAGCGTGCCGATGACGGCACGCCGTTGCGGGCGGTCGGCATCCACCAGGACATCGACGATCAAAAGCGGGCCGAGCTGGCGCTAAAAGAAGAGCGGGACATGTTCACGGATGGGCCGGCCGTCGTGTTCAAGTGGGCGGACGCGGCGGGGTGGCCGATCGAGTACGTCTCGGAAAACGTCGAGGCGGTGTTTGGGTACGCGCCCGAGAAACTCCAGACGGGAAACGTCCGCTTCAGCGACCTCCTCCACGACGGCGATCGCGAGCGGGTCGCCAAAGAGGTTGCCGAGCAACGCTCAAACGGGAGCAACCGCCTCAGTCCGGACCCGTATCGAATCAGGACCGCGGACGGGGCTGTTCGATGGGTGATGGAGCATACGAAAATCGTCGACGAACCGGCAGCGCAGGGCTACTTGCTGGGCTATCTCGTCGACGTCACGGAACGGAAAGAACACGAGCGCGAGTTGGAAGCGCGTGAGCGGAAGTACCGAAATCTGTTCGAAGACACCCGTGACGCGCTCATGGTTCTCGACCGGGACGGCTACATCGACTGCAACGAACGGACCCTCGAGTTGTTCGGCCTCGATTCGGTCGGGGCGTTCGTCGACCGCGCACCCTGGGAACTGGCCCCACAGACACAGCCCGACGGCACACCTTCGAAGGACGATGCCTTCGAACACATCGAGCGGGCCTTCGAGACGGGCGAAGCGTTCTTCGAGTGGACCCACCAGCGGGCCGACGGCACGACGTTTCCCGCCGAGGTGAAGCTCAGTCGCTTCGAGTACGAGAACGAGCCCGCCCTCCACGCCCTGGTCCGGGACATAACCGAACGCAAAGAGTACGAACAGCGCCTCCAAACCCAACGGGACAACCTCGACGTGCTCAATCGCGTGTTGCGCCACGATATCCGGAACGATCTGCAACTGGTCACCGCCTACGCCGAGCTCGTCGCCGAAGAATCCGACGACGAATCGACCGGAGAGTACATCGAAACGGTGCTGGAAAGTGCCGAACACGCGATCGAACTCACGCAGACGGCCCGAGAGATGGCCGACGTGATGCTCTCGGCGGACGACGACATCGAGCACGTCGACCTCGAAGGAGTCCTCGAACGCGAACTCGACGAGGTTCGCTCGGCCTATCCCGACGCCGTCTTCACCGTCGACACCGAGATTCCGGCCGAAACAGTCCGGGCCAGCAGCATGCTCGCGTCGGTCTTCCGAAACCTGTTGAAAAACGCCGTCCAGCACAACGATAAAGACGTCCCGGAAGTCACCGTTTCGGCGACGGCCCAAGAAGCGTCAGTTGTCGTTCGCATCGCGGACAACGGCCCCGGGGTCCCGCCCGCACAGCAAGACGCGATCTTCGGCAAGGGCGAGACGGGACTGGAAAGTTCGGGGACCGGTATCGGACTGTATCTGGTCGAGACACTGGTCGAAAGCTACGGCGGCGCGGTCGACATCGAGGACACCGATCCCGCGGGCGCGGTGTTCGTCGTAGAACTCCCGAGAGTGACCTGAGCGTGTGACACAGCAGGCGTGCAACGTGGCAGAAACGTCACTCCCTCCGGCCGCGGGCCTTCGACGACGAGTCGCCAGCGGTAGTCCCCTGGTCTGTAGCGTCCTCGACGGCCGCGCGATACGCTGGCGACCGGTGGATATCGAGTTCACGACGCAGACCGAGGAAGATCGTATAGACCATCAGCAGCATGATCGCGCCGAAGGGCAGGCCAGCCGCAATCACCGCCGTCTGGAGGCCGTTCAGGCCGTTCCCGACGAGCAGTGCCACCGCGGTGGCACCGATCAGGAGTGGCCACAGTACCCGCTGGCGGGCGAGAGTGTCTTGCTTGCCGCCAGCAGCCAGATAGCTCGTCACTAACGCCCCCGAATCGGTCGAGGTGACGATAAACGTGAGCAGATTCGCAGTGACGACGACGCTCGTGAGGAAGGTAAGCGGATAGGACGACAGCAGTTCGAACAACGCGACCGCTCGCCCGTGTTCTTGCAGCGGGCCGAGGATGCCACCACTGAGGACGTTGAGTTCGACGAACAGCGCCGAGCCGTTGAACACCGCCATCCAGAGCAGCGAAAACAGCGTCGGGACGAGTAACACGCCGCCCACGAACTGGCGGATCGTCCGCCCCTTCGAGATCCGAGCGATGAACATGCCGACGAACGGCGCCCACGCGATCCAAAAGCCCCAGTAGAAGATCGTCCAGTCGTGTTGCCAGCCGGCATCAGCCCCAGCGAACGCTTCCGCGTAGAAGCTCAACGCCAAGAAGTTCCCCAAGTACACACCGAGACCGCTGGCGAAGCCATCGAGTAGATAGACCGTCGGCCCAGCGACGAGCGTGAACCCGAGCAGCCCGACCATGAGCACTACGTTCACCGTCGACAGCCGTTTGATCCCGCCTTCGAGCCCGGCCACGACCGAGAGCGTGGTGAGGCCGATGATGACCGCGACGATCGCAGTCGTCACCCAGGTCGCACTTGGCAAGCCAGTGGCGAGGTAGTTCCGGCCCAAGAAGTCGAGGCCGGCATGGATCTGGAGTGCGCCCAGCCCCACCGTGGTCGCCAGTCCGAACACCGTCGCGAGAACGGCTGCGAGGTCGACGATGTGGCCGGGCCAGCCGTAAATCCGTTCACCGAGCAGGGGGTAAAAAACCGATCGCACGGTGATCGGCAGGCCACGGTTGAACGAGAAGAAGGCGAGTCCGAGGCCAACGATCCCGTAAATCGCCCACGGGTGCAGCCCCCAGTGGAACATCGACAGGGCCGTCGCCGACCGCGCCGCGGCCGGTGAGCGAGCCGGCACGTCGAAAAACGATCCACCGCCCGACAGGAAGTGGTACATCGGTTCGGCCACACCGAAAAACAGGAGCCCGATCCCCATGCCGGCGCTGAACAACATTGCCAGCCAGGCAACGGTAGAAAACGCGGGGTCGGCATCGGGACCGCCGAGCCTGATCGTGCCGTACTCACTCAGCCCGAACGCAACCAGCGCGATGAGGAAGACGTTGACCGACAGCACGTAAAACCAGCCGAAGTTTGCAGTGACGGCATCGAAGACCGTTTCGTACGCGGTGGCGGCACCGTCACCGAATCCGACCGTCAGCGCGACGAATCCGACGATGAACGCCAACGCGAGCGGGAACACGACCGGGTGGACCTCGATACCCCAGTGGCGGACGTTGGTATCGCCAGGCTCCCGCGCCACGTCCGCATAGAACAGGCGTTCCCGGATCGTCTCTTCACCATCTGTCACCGTCTCTTCGGTGGGATCGGTCACCGGGCACCACCGACGCTGACACGGCGAGAGGTCCGATCGCGGTGCCGAAGCGACGAGTCGGCGAGGCCGCGAACGCGCCCGAACGCCAGCACACCGGCGTCGAGACGAGACATACACGAGCAATCACAGTCCGCCATCAAATAAGTAAGCCGCGTCGGCAGGCAATGGCACGAACGCCGCGAGACGTTCGGCTACAGTCCGTACGCTCATATGCGTGAGGCCCTAACACGACGTATGTCACGTCGACGCATCGGACGCGTGGTGTACCTGTTCGCGTTCATCGTCGTCCAGCAGTTCACAGGCGTGTTCACAACGTATCCAACACTCGAGTTGCTCGGGATCGTCGGCGTCGCCATCGTGGGCCTTGACTCACTGGTGTGTGCCGTCCGCGGGTGGCGGTCGATGGACACCTCGCTGGTGGGTGAGGACGCATCAACCGGGGACTGACAGACCACGAGGGTAACAGCCAGTCCGCCGCTTTCACGGCCTGAGAGAGCGGCTTCGCCCGTCGCTCGTCCGCCAGCTGCGACGTGGCCCTGGCCCGTGCACAGACTTACTCGTCGTCGAGTGTCTCGGCCTGCGTGGGGGCGTCGTCTGGATCGTTGACCGGACTGCTCGGGTGATAGTCGGTGTCGTACTCGCCGGGCCGGTCGTCGAGTCGGTCGGGATTGAGGCGGCCACCCAGCAGCATGAAGTCGAGCACTGTACAGTACAGCAGGGACTCGACGACGGGGACCGCACGGGGTGGCAAAACGGGATCGTGGCGGCCGACGACCTGAACCTCCTTACGTTGGCCCGTCTCCCAGTCGACGGTCTCCTGGGCTTTCGGGATCGAAACCGGCGGATGCCAGGAAATCTCGCCGTAGATGGGATCGCCGGTCGTGATCCCACCCTGGATCCCGCCGTGGTCGTTGCCGACGGGCGTGGGATCACCGTTCTCGTCGAACTCCCAGTCCTCGTTGTACTCAGTGCCGGCCATCGTGCGAGCGTCGCGGCCGACCCCGTACTCGAAGTCGTTGACCGCCGGAATCGAGTAGATGAGCTGGCCCAGCCGCGACGGGATGGAGTCAAAGCGGGGCGCACCCAGCCCGCGCGGGACACCGCGGGCCTCGAAGTAGACCGAGCCGCCGATGGAGTCGCCCTCCTGCTGGTACTGCTCGGCGAGATCGCGCATCGCCGCGGCCGTCTCGGGATGGGCACACCTGATGTCGTTGTCCTCGGTGTGTTCGAGCATCTCCTCGAAGGAGACCTCTGGGGCCTCTATGTCACCGATCTGGTTGACGTGGGCCTTGATCTGGACGTCGTACTCGCTCTGGTCTAAGACCTGCTTGGCGATGGCCCCCGCGGCGACCCAGTTGACGGTCTCTCGGGCCGAAGAGCGCCCGCCCCCGCCCCAGTTGCGCGTGCCGAACTTCGCCGAGTAGGTGAAATCGCCGTGGGACGGACGGGGAGCCGTGACGAACGGCTCGTACTTGCCCGACCGGGAGTCTTTGTTCTGGATGACCATCCCGATCGGCGTGCCCGTCGTGTAGCCGTCCTGCAGGCCAGACTTGATCGAGACGGCGTCGGGTTCGTCCCGCGAGGTGGTGATCATCGACTGGCCGGGCTTGCGCCGGTCGAGGTCCTGCTGGATGTCGTCCTCGCTCAACTCGACACCGGCGGGGACACCCGAAACGGTACACCCCATCGCCTCGCCGTGGCTCTCCCCGAACGTGGTGACGTCGAAGAGTCGACCGAAACTGTTGCCGTTCATTGTCCCGGTGTGGGGTGTGGGGCCATTTAGTTGTTGAGAATGGCCGGGTCCCTGGCCGGTGACCGGCAGGTCCTCACCGCCGACACGCTCATGGGCCGGCCGGACGACAGGCCAGCAATGCCTACCGCCCACACGTACGTCGGCACGTGCACCGACGGCGACAGCGAGGGGATCTACCGCGTCGATACCGACGGTGGACAGCGTGGCGAGGCACGGCTAGGTGCCGACGCGACGGATCCGTCGTATCTGACCGTTCATCCGTCCGGTGACTATCTCTACGCCGTCAACGAAGTCGAGGACGGTGGGGCAACCGCGTTTGCGATCGAGGCCAACGGCGACCTCCGCCGACTCAACCGCCGGGCGATCGGTCCGGCCGATCCCTGCCACTGCAGCGTCGATCCGACGGGCCAGTACCTACTGGTCGCCCACTACACCGGCGGGGCACTCTCGGTGGTGCCGATCGACGACGACGGTCGCCTGGGTGAACCGACGGTTCAGGAACGTGCAGGCTCGAGTGTCGATCCGGAGCGACAGACCGGTCCCCATCCGCACACGATCAAACCAGGCCCTGACGGTCGCTTCGTCTACGTCGCCGATCTCGGGACGGACGAGATCGTCCGCTACGTGCTTGAGGCCGAGACGGGAACACTCGATACGAAGGGGGCTGTCTCTGTGCACGACGGTGCCGGGCCGCGCCAGTTCGAGTACGCTCCCGACGGAAGGATCTACTGCGTCAACGAACTCGATTCGACGCTTTCGGTCTTCGATCGGGCGACCGACGGCACGCTGACGGTCCGCGAGACTGTCGAGACGATCCCGCCCGACTACGACGGCGAGAACGCACCCGGTGCTGTCGCCATCCATCCCTCGGGCTGGTTCGTCTACGCGTCCAACCGGGGCCACGACAGCATCACGACGTTCGAAGTCACTGCGACCGGCCTGGATGTCGTCGACACCGTTTCGACCCGCGGCGAGTGGCCCCGCGATTTCGCGCTCGATCGCGACGGCGAGCAGCTGCTCGTCGCAAACGCTGAGACGGATACACTCGTCCCGTTCGCCATCGACGACGCGACCGGGCGCCTGGCGGCAACAGACCAGCCGATTGCTGTCCCGGCCCCCGTGTGTGTTCGCCCGCGGTAGTACCCAGCACCTCACTCGGCGGAACGGTCCGTGACTTTCTCGGCCATGTCACCCAAGTCGACGCGTTTCTCGCCGATCGTCGCACCGACGAGTGCGCCCACGCCCGCGCCCGTGCTGGCGGCATTGCGGCTGATCACGGCACCGGCGGCGGCACCGATCGCTCCACCGGCCGCGGCGAACTTCGCTCGACTCAGGGCTTTCTGCATTCGTTTTCCCATACGGAAACGAACGAGTGAAAGCATCATAAAGGTACGCGAGGCGTGAGCAAACGACGGGCGAGGAAAGACCCAGCCAATCGCCGGCCCTCGCCACTGGAACCGATCTGTTTCGCCCACGGCTACAAGTGCTGACAGAGGGGAAACGAATTAGTGGCACTGGACGACTACAAGACATAACGTGTTCTCCGAATCATCGCGGGCGGCGACACCGGTCGTCGGGAATATTTTGCTGGTCGCGATCGTGGTGGTACTCGCCGCGACGGCCGCCACGTTTGCACTCGGGGTTGCCGAGGACGGGACCCAACCCGGCCCGATCGTCGGCCAGTCGAGCGGGGAACTTCTAATCCAAGACGGATACGACGGTGGCAAAGTGAATATTACGCATGTTGCCGGAGACACACTGTCGGCTTCCGATCTCGAAATTGCCGTCGATGCACAGGCAGCCTGTGGGAAGTCCGGACGGTTGGTGAACTTACCTGCGGATGGTGGCGATCCGCAACCGGAGAGCGAGTACGTGCGTGGTGAGGATATTTTCGATAACTCTGCTAATGCAGTGGGTGGGCCGATTGGTGAAGCAGGCGGACAGTGGACAGCAGGCGAGACTGCAACATTCCGGATCGCCGGGACACCATGCCAACTCAACAGCGGTGAGACGATCACTGTCCGCGTCGTCCATACGCCGACAAACGCGGTCGTAATCGAACAAACGTTGTCCGCAACCTAAGCGAGCACGGATCCCGACAGGACGGTGTACACAACGGCGTTGCAGAGACGCCACCGAAGCCGATGGAGACGTGTGAACGCCGCCGAGACGACGCGCTTGGCTACGCGTCTCGTCTCGCTCAAATCGCTATGACTTTCGCTGGGCAGGTTCGTTCACAGCAGAAAGCCGGTGGGGGAGATTGTGAACCACGGTCGTTGCGCTCTACTCTCTGGTTCAAATCCACGCCGTCTCACACCGGGCTCACGTTTGTTCGCCCGTAGAAGAGCCGGTGGGGGATTTGAACCCCCGGCCTAATCCTTACGAAGGATTCGCTCTAGCCAGTCTGAGCTACACCGGCGCGCTCGTCACTCCGTTCCTCGCGCCCCGAGCCTTGCCTCGCTGCGTTCGGCGAGACACCGGCGCGTACCACAACGTAGGTCTGATTACCACAATAAGGATTGCGAATCCGAATCCCTTAGCGAGTCAGTGCCACGTCCAGAACCACGTTCAACTCGTGGGGGGCGTACGACCGGACGGTTCGTCGAGTCTGGACGTCGACGTCGTACTCATCGCCGGCCGCCTCGCGGATCGCGCGCTCGCCCGGGCCAAAGGGGTCGTCCTCGTGTTGAATGTCGTAGTAGTGGATCACGGCCTCGTCACCGGCCAGTTCGGTCGCCGTGTCGAGAAACTCCCCGGCACTGTGGGGCAGATTCATGACGATCCGGTCGGCCCAGTTTGCGTACTCGGGGACGATCTCCCGAACGTCGCCCTCGATTGCTGTGACGCGTTCCTCGACACCGTTGTGCCGGGCGTTTGCCTGCAGGTACTCGATCGCATCGGGATTGACGTCGACGCCAACACAGGTCACACCGCGGTCGGCGAAGGGAATCACGAAGGGACCGACGCCGGCGAACATGTCCAGAGCCTGCTCGCCGGCCGTGACCTGCTCGGTGACGCGGTGGCGCTCGGTGGCCAGACGCGGCGAGAAATACACCTTCGCGAGGTCGACCGCGAATTCACAGCCGTACTCCCGGTGGAGGGCTTCGGTGCCATCGCCGGCCAGGACGTCCCACTCGCGGACGCGCTGTTCGCCTTTGACTTTCGAGGCACGGTTGAGCACCGTCTCGGCCGGCAGATCCGAGGCCATGATCGCCTCGGCGATTTCCCGGGCGCGGTCGGGATCATCTTCGTCGAGGATGACGACCTCACCCAACCGCTCGTAGCTGGGCTCGAACCCCAGAATATCTTCGGGCATCGTCTGCGTGTTCCGTACGGGCACCGCTCGCTCGACGACGGTGTATGCCGACGGAACTGTGTCAGGGTTTGTCACAGGAATGAAAAGCGATCCGTCCTCGACGGTGATCTGGTAGTCTTCGGCGATGACGTCCCGGTCGGCAAGGGCCGCTCTGGTTTCCTCGCCGTCTGCACGCGGGACGCGAACGCACGGGACGGTCATACGTCGAGTCAGTCCCTGCTCGCGGTAAGCCTAACGTTTCACCGACAGACCGGTGGGACGGCGCGAAGACGACTCCGCTGTAACTGGCTGCGAACCACCCGAAACAGTGGGCCAGACCGCTATCACAGCCGAGCGTGTCGAAAGTGCCCACAGGAGACTGTCGGAGCCGATGCGTGCCCAGAATCGACAAACGAACAATGATTTATTAGGAATGGCAACAATACACACAGCAACGGCGGATGAAACAGTCCAATCAGCAAGACGAACTATTCGAAGCGACCGCTGGAGACGAGATCGAAGGGAGGGCACCGGAACTCCGGGCCGAGATCTTCTTGTTCGCCCGGGATCGAGCCCGGAAGCGGTCGATTCAGGAGGCAATTCCGGAGGCAATTTCCGTGCGAACCTACGAAGACGCGGACACGCTCACAGAGGGACTGGCCGGAAACGTTGCAGTGGTGTTGCTCTCGATGGGGCTCCCCGAAACCGAGTTACTGACAGCGAGTCTCAGCACGGTCCAGGAAACGAAATACGCGAGAATTGGACTCCTGACGGGCGACCGGGACCGAATCAGGGAGAAGCCGATCCCACACGACGAAATTTTCTACAAGTCGGCCGACCGCAAGACGTTTCAAAATCGGCTCAAGCGGCTCTACATTCGGGCATACTACGAAACGGCACTACAACGGTACTACTCGCTGTGTATCGCCAGGCAAAACCGACTCGCCAAGCTGGAAGAGGAACACGATGACGAACGACTCCGGAAACTCACGGCGTCGCGAGATCTGATGGAATCACACCTCACGTACTTCAACCAGTATCTCCAACCCGGCGATCTCGACAATATACGGGATCGCCGAGAGGAAATGAAACGGATGATCAACGATGTTCGCGAGGATAACGATCCGACAATGAGTGGCCTGCCAAAGCAGTGTCCGGATTGTAGCCTCAGTTGGGGCACGTGGCACGGCCCCGACCTCGAATCCGGCTACGAGAAAGTCGGGGCGAACGCCTGGCGCTGTAGCGGCTGTGGCACCGTTATCGGCGGCAACGATCCCGACAACTACTGGATCGGCTGAGACCGGCGTTCTCACGCGGCCACGGGAAGGGGCTTCGCCGGTCGATACTATCGATAGCGGATCCGGGCGCTTTTCCCGCCAGCACGCCGAGAAACAGTATGCTCACGTTCGTCGGGCTCGGGCTCTACGACGAGCGCTCGATCACGCTCGCCGGCCGGGACGCCATCGCCAACGCTGACCGTATCTTTGCGGAGTTTTACACCAGTCGCCTCGTCGACGCGACCGTCGCTGACCTCGAAGTGTTCCACGATGTCGACATCGAGGTTCGCGACCGAGCGGGCGTCGAGCAAGCGCCGGACCCGATTCTCGACGCTGCAGCAGCAGGCGACGCGGTCTTCCTGACGGCCGGGGATACGATGATCTCGACGACGCACGTCGACCTCCGCCTGCGGGCCGAACAGCGAGGCATCGAGACCCGCCTCATCCACGGGACGACTGCCCAGGCGGCCGCCAGTTCGCTGACTGGCTTGCAAAACTACCGGTTTGGCAAGGCAACGACCCTCCCCTTCGAGCGCTCACACGGCGGCGACGGGGTGCCAGCGAGCGTTATCGAGACGATCGAAGCAAACGCCGAGCGTGATCTGCACACGCTGGTCTTTCTGGACATCGACGTCGACGACGACCGAGAGGCCTACATGGCCGGTGACACCGCTGGCGAACTGCTCGCCGAACACTGGCGTCCAGATGCCCTCGGGGTCGTCGTCGCTCGGGCCGGGAGTCCCGATCCCGTCGTCCGGGCCGACCGCCTCGACGCACTCGCTGAGATGGACTTTGGCGAGCCGCTTCACTTGCTTTTGCTCCCGAGTTCACTCCACTACATCGAGCGGGATGCACTGGCGACGATCGCCGACGCTCCCGAGTCACTGCTCGAAGACTCCCTCGCCGAGTGAATCGGCTATTCAGTCGTTTCGACGCCCAGTGCCCCTTTGAGGTCGTACTCGCGGCGGGTGAGGAGGTACATTCCCTCCTCGACGACGCGGAGGACGTCCGGTACCCAGCGGACGACGAGCCACGTGATGGCGAGGAGCGCGATCACGGAGCCAAACTGGGCGATGATGCGATCACCGATGAAGTACGACACCAGATACGGATCGGTCGCGGAGAACAGCGACAGGATCACGTCGGGGAAGATGTGGAGCCGCTGGTTGCCCATCGTGTAGGCGATAAAGACGTTCCGAACGATGTTGAGGACGTAGATGACGCCGATCGAAGCCGCAAGTGCCGTGGCTTTTTTCCGAAGTGTGCCCCGGACCGCACCGATCAGACCGACGAAAATGGACATACTACCGATGCCAGTACAGGCCATCCGGATCGTGTACGTGACTGCATGCCCGTCGGGCGCATAGAGGAACGTGTTCCGATACGGGAAGTTCTTGTCCGGGAGCGTGCTCTCGGTGCCCAGCGTCGACCCGCCGGGGAGTTCGAGACCAGCCGGGAGTGCCGGATACCAGTCTCCGAGTTGATAGTTGTTCCCCAGCAGCGACAGGACGAAATCGGTGTGAGCAGTCGTCAGCTCGATCAGTGGCCGGCGGACGAACGCCAGTGCCGACAACGGGAGGAAGAACACCCAGGCAAAGGTCACGGCTCGTGAGACAACCAGCAGACGATGGCGCCCGTCGACGATCAAGTAGGCGACGTACAGCGAGAGCGGGATACCGATGATGACGCCGGCGCTCTCGGTGATCGACTTCTGAGCGAATACGAAGTAGTGGACGTACGCGAGCCAGTACCCGGAGAGGACCACCCACCCGGCAGCGTAGACGCGAGCGCCCAACTCCTCGTCGTACCGTTCGAGGAGAGTCCCGGCGAGGAACACCCCGAGCACGAGCCAGGCGATCGAACCCGCATAGCCGTGTAGCGCCGCCAGGGCGTCGATGATCGGCTCTACCATTGAGTCTGTCTATCCTTTCGTCAGTCCGAATAAAGGGCTTGTCGTTGTCGACTGCTCGGCGATTGCTGTCGGACCGACGTACCCCACACGAGATCAGTCCACACCGGCCGATCACCCGGCGACGATGCGGATATCCTGCTCCAGCCGATCGCCGATCAAAGCGAGGTTGTAGGTCATATCGGGTTCGCCATCGCCGATTTGTTCATCTCCGCCGGGTGCCCGAATATCGTAGGTGTCGGTCAGAGACCAGGAGACGGTCTCACCAGCCGGGATCGACTTGCTGATCCCTGCCACGGGCATGGACACGATCCCGCCGCCAGTTCGGTTGAGTGCCGCCACGAACCGCCCCGGTCGGTCGCTCTCGTTTGTCACGGTGAACTCGATGGGCGGCTGGTCGCCCACAGTAACGGTGTCGGGGGCCGACCACTCGACGGATAGCGATGGGGCCTGTGAGGAAAGGCGTTGGCGGATGTCAGCCCCTGGTTGCCACTCGCCGCCGGGCCAGACCAGCGTTGGATCGCTTGCATCGTCGAGGTCGGGGAGTTCGAAGAGAACCCAGCCAGAGCCGCGTTCGGCATCGTAGCACTTCTCGCTGTGGTTGTACGCCCGCCAGAGCCCAAGCGTGTGCTCGGACGGCCGGAGCGCGTGGCGCTCGCCCCCGAGGCGAAATGTCAGATCGTCCCGTGCCGGCGCTTTCCCTGCCGCCACCTCGATCCAGAGATAGAGGTACTGTGTTTCTTCGCCGCCGGTCACTGTGAGGCTATCTGGCGTCCCCATCTCCACGACGGCCGGCTGGAGACGCTCGATAGAGACTGACAACTGAGAACTCTCTCCAATCGTGGTGGTCTCCGTCGGTGTCTCCGTGTTCGTCTCGGTCGGCGTGGTCGTCCCAATTACGGTCGATGTGTTCGTGTCTGTTGGTGTCGATGGCTCTGTTTCGGTCTGGTCGTCACCGCTGGTCCCGGAGTTGTCGAGACAGCCGGCGAGACCGGCGAGAGCGAGTCCGCCGAGTGTCAGAAGCTCGCGTCGGTGCATAGCTGTCATTTGGAAATCTCGTGTAAAGGGGCTTGAGATGACTACAACAGGCGTTTGAGTTATCGGGAAGACCGTGGAGAGTAAAGGGTGGAAAAGTATACAGAGTAGTAACTACTACGGGTAATCATGACGACGTCTGTGAAGATCGCGACGAACACGAAGGACAAGCTCGAGCAGCTACAGGCCGAGATCAAGCTCGAAACGGGGCGGAAGGTGACCCAACAGGAGTTGCTCGATCGGCTCGTCAGACACGGGTTCGACTCGAAGGGGGCGCTGATCGACTCCTTCCGGGACGACTTCGAGGGACTCTCGGAGGCGGAGATCGAACAGTTCCTCTCGGGGACGAGCGACTGGGGAGTGGAAACGAGTGAGGCAGAGGTCGACCGAATCCTCTACGAGGAGGAGCCACTGGACGAATGAGCGTGTTTCTCGATACCGGGCTGTTCTACGCGCTCCAGAACGAACGGGCAACCCGTCACGAGGTAGCAAAAGCCGCGTTCGAGACTGTTCTCAGCTCGGAGTGTGGCCTGATTTTCACAAGCGATTACGTGTTCGATGAGACAGTAACGCTCGTCCGGGCTCGGACCGACTCTTACGACGAAGCACAACAAGTCGCGGACAGAATTCTCGGGCGTGGAGCGTTTCCATCGGCCATCGACTGCCTCGTAACCGACCAAGCGGACTTCGAACGCGCCGTCGACACGTTCGAGCGCTACGACGACCACGATCTGAGTTTCACCGATGCGACGACGATTGCACTCGTCGAGGATCGTGACATCGACCACGTACTGGCGTTCGACGACGATTTCGACGGGATCGTCGACCGTCTCGATCCGGGCGAGATATCCTGAGAGGAGGCCTACTCGATCGTGAGCTCGGTCTTTTCGGCCACTTCGTCGGCTTCCTCGAAGTCGCCACCGCCCAGCAACCCGCGGGTCGCTTTCTTGCCCCACTCGACGGCCGGCTGGACGAACGCGTCGACGTTGTACAACTCGCCGGCCATGACCGTCGCGGCCTCCATGCTGTAGAGGAGTTCGCCGATCCCGTGCTCGTCGACACGGTCGATCTCGACGCGGACGTTCGGGAGTCCGGCGTTGGCGAGGCTGGCCTCGGTGGCCTCGAATTCGGCGTCGATCAACTCACCCAGCGTCGAGCCGCCCAGATACGAGAGACCCTCCAGATCGGTCTCGGGAATCGCCGTGTCCTCACGCTCGGTCGGGCGGATGAACGTCACCATCTTGTTATGGGGGCCAGCCCGGTACAGTTGCAGTTGGGAGTGCTGGTCGGTCGCGCCCATCGCCCGGACGGGTGTCTGGCCGAGCCCGTCTTTGCCGACGCTTTCTGCCCACAGCTGGGAGTACCACTCGGCGAGCGTCTCTAAGGATTCGGCATACGGCAAGAGTGCGTTGATGCCCGCACCGCGCTGGTCGAGGGCGTAGGCGACCGCGCCGTAGGCGTAGGCCGGCGAGTCAAAGAGCGACGGGCCGAGGTCCTCGTCGGCAGCCCGCGCGCCGTCGAGAATGGCCTCGATATCGTGGCCCTGGAGGGCCGCCGCCGCCAGCCCGACCGTCGAGAGGACCGAGAAGCGGCCGGGCACGCCGTCAGGGACCCGGAGCGAGGGCAGATCGTGTTTCTCGGCGAGGTCCCGAAGGTTGCCCTCGGGACCGGTCGTGACCCACGTCCGTTCGGTCCAGTCGACGCCAGCCTCGTCCATGGCGTCCCGGACGACCAGGAAGTTCGAGAGCGTCTCGGCAGTCGTCCCGGATTTCGAGACGACGTTCAACGCCGTCTTCGAGAGGTCGATCTCGTCGACGTGATCGGCCACCCACTTCGGGTCGACGTTGTCGAGGTAGTAGGCCTCGACGTCGCTATCGAGGGCAGCCGAAATCGTCGCCGCACCCAGCGCACTGCCGCCGATGCCGACGTTGATGAGCGTCTCACAGTCCTCGAACGGTTCGACGGCCTCCTGAATGGCCGCGACGTCGACGTTGTCGGGCTGGTTGAGCGCTTCGTACCCGTGTTCGTTGTTGGCTCGCCCGTCCTCGATGCGTTCGTGGGCCGTCCCAACCCGGTCGTCGAGTCGGTCGAGTGCGTCACGGGGAATACCCGGCGAAGCGACTTCCGCAAGTGCGTTGCCGATGTCTACCTGCATACGACAGGGATCTGTCGGCACCCACGTACCTCTATCGATCCCGAGCGAGCGTCGAACGGGAATCGACCGGAGCCTTTTGATCGCGTCCGGTGAATACCCGATCGATGAGCGACGAGACGCCCGGACTGGCGGCGGATTGGACGAGCGCGACGGTGCAGGCAAACGGCATCGAGCTGCACTACGTCAGAACAGGGACCGACGGCCCGCCGCTCGTGATCGCCCACGGGGCCTTCGACGACGCGCTATGTCGAGAGCCGTTGATAGCGGCACTCTCCGGGGAGTACGACGTGATCGCCTACGACGGCCGCGGGCACGGTCGTTCCTCGGCTCCACAGTCGGGATACGCGATGGCCGATCGTGTCGCCGACCTCGTGGGCCTGCTGGACGCCTTGGAGATCGAGACAGCAACACTTGTCGGTCACTCCATGGGCGGGGATACCGTCGCGGCGACCGCTGGGACCCACCCCGACCGCGTTCGTGCCCTCGCGCTGATCGATCCTGCCGGACTGCTCGACAGCGGAAGAGACGACGATCCCGAACGGGACCACGACGAGATCGTCGCGGCGGTCCGCGAACAGATCGCCGAGTGGCACGACCACACGACCGAGGAGCTCATCGAAGCCGATCCGGAACTCCAGGCACACGTCGAGGCCGGGGAAAAGCGGTTGGCAAAGCGACTTGCGGCCGCCCGTCGACGCGTCGATCCGGCGATCGTGGCCGTCTTCGAGGACGGGTGGCTGGATCCACGCGAAACCTACCCCGACATCACGGCACCGACGCTGCTCATCAAGGCCGACGCCGACAAAGCGGCACGGAACCAGCATCGATCGATCGCCTCACAGCTCCCTGACGGCCAACTCGTTCACGTCGACGGTGCCGGCCACACGGTCTTCCGGGACGAGCGCGAACGGGCGACGAGCGAACTCCAGGCGTTTCTCGATTCAGTCTGACAGGCGGCCGTCGAAGCGACTGTCGCTTACTTCCCGAGAATTGAGCCATCCGAGAACTGCTCGTCGTATTCGGCTTCGTCTGCGACGAGCATGAGAATCCCCTCGATCAATCCCAGCAAGGAAGGGATCGCAGTCCAGAAGAAACAGAGGTAGAGCACGCCATTGCGTGTGTTCCCCTGGTAGAACTTGTGGACGCCGAGGCCGCCAAGCAGGATCGCGAGGATGCCCGCGGCAACCTGGTCGGTGTCGCCGGAGCCAGTCGACGGTTGGTCGACGCCACAGGCCGGACAGATGGCGGCTTGTTTGTAAATCAGTTCGCCACAGGCGAGACAGTACCGCTCGTCCGGTTCGCGATCGCCGTACGAACCGTCGAGTTCGGTCGACTGGTCGACGCCACACTCCGTACAGACGTCGGCTTGCTCGGCGATCTCGACGCCACAGTTGATGCAATGTTTCATCTCGATGGGTAGTATTCGGCCACGACAAACAAATAACTACGCCGACCAGCGGGCGCGCTCGACGCCCAGAAGGACCGCCGCGATCGCGGCGTAGCCAACCCCGATACCGAGGACACGAAGGTCGCCATCGAGAAACAGCGTGGCCAGTCCGAGGCCGTACGCGTAGCCCAACAACGCACCGGTCGCCGTCCGGATCACGTTGGATCCGCGACGATCACGCACCGACGTCACGACCCAATCACAGAGCGCCGGTGCCGGAAGTAACGCGATCAGTACCAGGCCGACAAACGGCGGGCCAGCGAGAAAGAACGCGATGAGTCCGACCGCGACACCCGGGTAAAGGCCCGAACACCGCGCACAAAGGGCGATCCGGGAGCCAAAGAGAGACACTCGATAGCAGCGATAGCGCCGCTCGGGGCGGTGATGGGCGAGGAGGTACGGACGGGCTCGGGCGAGGCCCCGTCGCAGTTCGATCCACAGACCCATATCGATAGCGTGGGCCGACCCGGACATCAATCCCCGCCATCAGGGGCCCGAGCGGTCACTGCAACTCGATTTTGATGACGAAGGGTAACGCGCGAATCTCGTTGATGAACTCGCCGGGGAGTTGCTCGTCGGTGATGACGTACAGCCGCGGCTGGTCGGTGAACTCCGGATCCTCGGTCATGACCTGCCGGATCGGAATCTCCCGCTCGGCGAGCATGTTCGTGACCCGGGCGACGATCCCCGACTCGTCGGCCTCGCGAACGGTGACGGTCATCGCCGCCAAGTCGAGGACGGGAGCCAAATCGAGGAGACTCGGAATCGAGGAGATATTCTGAAAGATCCGACGGAGTTGTGGATCCGCCAGAATCGCGTCGGTCGTGGCGTCGACCACCCGACGATCGACATCGATCTCGCGGGCGATGCCCGTATTGGGGATCTCGATGCCGCCCGAGACGACCCGCCCTTCGTCGTTGACCGAGAACCCGCGTGCAAGCAAGAGCCGGATGACCCGCTGCTGGCTGGGGCTGTCTGCGAACTTCTCCATGATCGCCTCGAAAGAGGCCGACTCGGCCATGGTCACAGCTCGCCCTTCGTCGAAGGCGTGTCGGTCCGGCGGTCGTCGATTCGGGTTGCATCATCGAGCGCCCTGGCCAGACCCTTAAACAGCGCTTCGATCTCGTGGTGGGCGTTCTGGCCGTTGACACTCGCGTGTAGCGTTAAACCGGCGTTGGTCGCCAGCGAGCGCAGGAAGTGTTCGGCCATGACACTCGTGAGATCCCCGACCTCGCCCTGAGAGAACTCCCCGTCGAAGGCAAAGAACGGGCGACCGGACACGTCCAAGACGATCTCGGCGACGGCCTCATCGAGGGGAACGCGTCGGTCGGCAAAGCGGACGATGCCCGTTCGGTCACCCAGCGCCGCGTCGATCGCTTCTCCGAGCGTGATCGCGACGTCCTCGGTCGTGTGGTGGTCGTCGACAGCGAGGTCGCCGTCACACTCGATGGCCAGGTCGAACAGGCCGTGGGTGGCAAACGAGTCGAGCATGTGATCGAGGAACCCGATCCCCGTCGCGACGGTCGCCTCGCCGCTGCCGTCGAGATCGAGGGTCACCTCGATCGACGTCTCGCCCGTCTCGCGGGAGACTACGGCGGTTCGATCGGTCATATCCTGGAACACGTCGCCATGGGTTAAGTGTCTACCTCACTGGAGGTCCCGCTTGCGGCCACCACTCTCAAGATGCCGTCAGCGACCGGGATGCAAGATCACTCACACGGGCGAGTTCGAACCCGCGATCAGAAATACCGGCGAGCGCTATCACCGGCTGCATGGAATTGCTTGTCGTCTTGCTCGCTGGTATCGGTGCCGGCGTCGTCACCGGGCTGATCGGCGCGTCCGCGGTAGTGGTCGTCACGCCGGTACTCGTCACAGTCCTGGGATACGACCCCTACACGGCGATCGGCATCAGTCTCGCGACGGACGTCTTTGCCTCTACTGTGTCCGCAGCGACCTACTGGCGGAACGGGAACGTCCGACTCCGGAGCGGCCTGGGGATCGCGATAGCGGCGGTTCTCGCGGCGATCGTCGGGAGCTGGGCGTCAGGGGGCGTCGATTCGACGACGCTCGGCGGGCTATCCGGGATCGTCATTTTGCTCATGGGCGTCTCGTTCATGCGGAAGTCACTCGACGAGCGGATAGCGGCCTTCAGAGAGCGGGCCGACCTCTCGACTGTCCGGGCCCACAAGACAGGCGTCTCGGTGCTCGCTGGCGCGTTCATCGGAACGATGACCGGCGTCTTCGGCGCTGGCGGGGGCGTGATGATCCTCATCGCCCTCACGTTCGTCCTCGAATATCCGGTCCACACCGCCGTCGGGACGTCCGTCCTCATCATGATCTTTACCGCGCTGTTCGGTGGCGTAAGCCACTTCGTCGTCGAGTCGTCCGTCCCGTTCGTTGCCGTGGGTGTCAGCGGGATCGGTGGGATCGCCGGGGCCTTCCTCGCCGCGCGGTACGCGAATCTAGTCTCCGAGGAACGCCTCTCGACAGTCATCGGTCTCGCGTTCGTCGGCCTCGGTGGGTTCGTCGTCTTCCAGCAACTCGTGCTGTGAGAGGGGCGAAAGCGTTGGACTCGAAAGGCGGGAACCGTGCGTTGAACAGGACAGTCGAGGACTCGGACCGTCGGTGAACAACCCGACCTGTGTGGGAACCGAAACGACGATGAAAGCGAGACTGGAAGGGGTTACGTTCCGACCCCGTCCCGAATCGAGATCGACCGCCGGGCGGCCAGAATCGTCGGCAACACGCCGACTGTCAGGGCAAGCGGAATCCACATCGCCGGCCGGATACCCTGGGCTTCCGCAACGAACCCCATCGCCATCGGAACGAGCGCGAAACTGATCGACGAGGAGACCGCGGCGATGGCGTTGATCGGGGCGCTGTACTCTGGGGCGGCGTCGGTCCCGAACGCGACCAGCAAGGGATAGACCCCAGAGACAAGCATCCCCAAGGCGAACACCATCGGGAACGTGGCGACCCCGCCCACGACGAAAAACGAGGCGAAGAAGGTCGGAACCAGTAACAGTTCGATCCCGACCAGCAACAGGCTGTAGTCGTAGCGCTCGACGATGGCCGTCGCGATGAGTCGACCGGGAACATAGGCGATGGTAAAGGTCGACAACAACAGGTTTGCATTCGACTGGGAGAGTCCAGCGGCCTCGATGCCGAAGGTGGGCAACCAGAGGAACAGGCCGCCCTCCAGACCGGTGTGAAAGAACATCGCCAGCGCCATCGCGACGATCTCACTGGTCCGGAACAGTTCGCCCAGCGCTTCGCGGTCGAGGATCGCCTCTCGCCCCGCCTCGAAGGGGAGATCGAGACGCCAGACGAACGCGACTAGCGGGACGAGCGCTGCCGCCAGTCCGAAGTAGGCCAGCCGCCAGTCGCCAAGCGCGATGGCGCCAGTCATCACCAGCGGGCCGGCGGCCGAGCCGACTGCCCACGCCAGGTCGTAGATCCCGAAGGCTCGACCCCTGTCGTCGGGATAGAGGTGACTGAGTATCGGACGGTCGAGCCCGCGAATGATGCCGTCACCCAGGCCGCGAACGACGAGGACCGCGAGGAAGGTCAACAGCGTCGGGGCAAGTCCCAGCCCGGCAATCGAGAGAGTCGTCACCGCGAGGCCGACTGTGTACCAGCGAACGAGATGGAGCCGTCCGGCGATTGCGCCGACGACCGCGATCGAAAGGACATAGCCGAGGGTGCCAGCGGGTCCGACGAAGCCGAGCAGGTCCTTGCCCACGACGAACTCGATTTCGAGTTCCGGAACGACGGCACCCCGCATCTGGAGGCCGAGCCCCGACAGGACGACCGCCAGCAGGATCGCTCCCGTCCAGAACCGCCGGGTCAGAGCCTGCCCGTTGTCGGTCACGCTCTCGGCGTAGGCCCAGAGGCGAGTTGAGTCCACCGATGTCGACCGGGCGTCGAGCGACAGGTGCTCACCGGAGCGTCTCGATCGCCTCGCCGAGTGTGAACGAGCCCTCGTAGAGTGCGCTACCGACGACGACTGCGGCCGCGCCGGCCCCTTCCAGGGCGCGAACGTCCGCGATCGAAGCGACGCCGCCGCTTGCAATGACGGGGAGATCGACGGCCTCGACAACGCGCTCGACCGGGCCGGTGCGGACCCCATCCAGTTTCCCCTCGACGTCGACGTCGGTGAACAAAATTCCCCCGGCCCCGAGATCCGCGTACCGTTGGGCGGCTTCGGCGGGATCGAGTCCCGTGCCCTCCGTCCAGCCCGAGACGACGACCTCGCCGTCGCTGGCGTCTAAACTGACGAGGACGCTGCCCGGATGGGTCTCGCTGATTCCGGCGACGATCTCGGGATTCTCGACGGCAGCCGTCCCCAGGATGACCCGATCGACGCCGGTATCGAGCAGGGCGCGGGCGTCCTCTGCCGTACGGATGCCACCGCCGAGCTGGATATCGACATCCACAGCGTCGATGATGGCTTCGATCGCCGGGGCGTTGTGGCGTTCGCCCTCGAAGGCACCGTCCAGATCGACTACGTGGAGCGTGTCCGCGCCGGCCTCGACCCATCGCTTTGCCGCCGCCACTGGCTCGCCGTAGGTCTTTCCGGTCCCACGTTCACCACCGACCAGCTGGACGACCTCGCCGTCCTGCATGTCGACCGCGGGGATGATCTCGAACTCCGGGAACATACCTCTCTGGCCGTCAGCCACCCCATAAAGGGTGTCGATCGAGGCGAGACCACGGTGGCGAATCTGGCAGCGATCCTCGAGCAAGGCGGGACGATCGCCCAAGCAGTCGCCAAGGTCGCTGCCGGGAACGAAGTACAGACAGCCAACGGAGACCAGATCCAAGAGGCAGTCGGGCGATTGAACCGGGACGGTTAGGAGCCGGTCGCGTTCCCGACCGAACAGGCCCCGGTCCGTTCGAAGACGATCGCGTACTGGTCGACACCGAAGTCCTGCGGATCACCGTATTGGATCGAACGCGGGTTGACGCCAGCCTGGAGGAGATCCCACGTCGAATCGCGAGGCGCGCCAGTCGACCGGAAGATCGGTGCTGGGCCGAACCGGCCGCCGATCTCGTAAGGGTAGGTGTCGGTAGCGAGGAGGTCCCGGAGGTACGCTTCGACGATCGGATCCTCGTAACGTGCCGCGAGAGCGCTGTGGTTCGAAGGGGCAAGATACAGCAGCGCCTGCTGGTGGTTGAGAACAATGAACTCCGGACACCGCGCTGGCAGATCACGCATCCACTCGCCGATCGACTGGCCTGGATCAGTGCGGTTCGACCAGCGATAGGTCTCGACCCCGTGCGGGACGGCTGCTTCCTGTGGATCCCACGGGTAGGTTTCGACCGTGGCGTTCGGGCCGGCATTGTTCGAAACGTACGAGACAGCCTGGTCACGGGGCTGTGTAGCGTAGCCGACCGTGCCGATCCCGGTATAGACGGCCGTCGACACCACCAGGGCAACGGCCAGCACGCGGGCGAGGCGCTGGCGGCGCTCGGCCAGTCGTCTGAGCGCGATCGAAAGCAGGACGACGAGCAGCGGAATCGTCGGCAAGAGGTGGTGGGTCCGGAGGTACGACCACATCGAGAACACCGCGAGTGCGACGAACAGTCCCGAGAGGACGACGAGCAGGCCATCTGTCTCTCGCGTTCGGTCACGGAGTCGCCCGAGAGAGACGGCGACGCCGCCGAGGACACCGACGAACAGCGGCCAGCCGAGGCCGTTGAGGTAGCTTCTGGTGAGCCACCACCACGAGGGGTGATCGTACAGCCAGCCGTGGGGCGAGGACTTCGCGGACACACCGCGACCGATCCGTTCGAGCACGACCATCGGCCCCTCGGCGAAGACACTCGGGAACGAGAGGAAAAACACCACCAAGCCGAGTAGCACCGAGCGCTTGATCACCGTCGGTCGGTACACCGACCCCCAGAAATCAGCCGACCGTCGGGCCCGAAGCAGGTACGCGACCCCAAAGAAGATCACGCCGATCCCGGCGGTGAGCTTGAACGCCATCGCCAGTCCAGTCAGCCCGGCCCCAGCGACCACGAGGTTCCCGTCGCCAGTTTCCAGAAACCGGAGCGAGAGATAGAGGACCAAGAGTAAACAAAACAGCATGGGGATGTCCTCGCCGGCTTCGTGGGCCAGCGAGACCAGCGCCCAGGTCAGTGCCAACAACAGCGCGGCCAGTCGACCGGTTGCCCGGTCCCGTAACTGGGTTCCGATCCGATAGACGAGATAGACACAACCGACGGCCAAGAGCACCGTCACGAGTCGCGCGGCGATGATACTCCCCGTCCAGACCCACCCTGGGAGCGCGTGCCAGTTGGCAAAGAGATCCTTCGTCGCCGTCGCCCGGATATTGGCGAAAGTCTCGAAGTCTCCCGTAAACGCCGTCGCGGCGATGACGGGCAAGGCCGTCAGTCCGTAGAGGTACATCGTCGGACCGTAGGCCCGCCAGTGAGACAGGCCGTCCCGGATCCCCTGGATGCTTGGATCGTCGAGATAAAAGCCCAGCACTTCGAGCGGATCCACGACGCGCCAGCGCTCGTCTCGGGTCGCGAAGTTGGGCACGCGGTGCCAGATCCAAAACAGCGACAGGACCGCCGACAACAGCAGGATATACCGGAGTTTCCGGTCTACCGCCAGGTCGGTTTTGACCTGTCTGCGTGCACGACCGACCCACTCACGGAGGGCGCCCATCGGGGGATCATCCGGCGCTCGCCCGAATAAACCTGCCGAGAGCGACCGAGCAGCGGGCCAGCGTGGGCCAGACAGAACGCCTACCGCAGCCAAGTAACGAAAATCGTCCGCGTCAGGCCGAACGCGTAGCCAAGCGTCGGTTTCTTGCTCTCGCCGTCGTCTCGCTGCCGGATCGTCACCGGCACCTCCTCGATCCGGAGCGCGTTCTTCCGGGCCTCGATGAGGAGTTCGGGGGCGCTGAATCGCTCTTCGGTCAGGGTCAACGCGGAGAGAGTAGACCCACGTATCGCCCGGTACCCGTTGGTACAGTCGGTGACGTCGAGTTTCGCGACCAGATTGATCAGTGCGGTGAACACCCGGATGCCAGCCTGTCTGGCCGGCCCGTTGTCCGAACGGTCGGTGCCGACGTACCGCGACCCGACCACGAAGTCGGCCTGGTCGGTCGCGATCAACTCCAACAACTCTCCGAGGTACTCGACGGGGTGTTGGCCATCAGCATCCATCGTCACGACCGCGTCGGCACCGTTGCGCTGGGCGATCGCGAAGCCAGTCTGGAGGGCGCCACCCTGGCCCTGGTTGATCGGATGTTCGGCGACGATCGCGCGCGTGTCGGCGACCACGCTCGCGGTGTCGTCCGTCGAGCCATCCGAGACGACGACCGGCTGGATGGCGTAGCCACCGGCACGCTCGGGCAGCGAGGCGACCACATCGGCGACTGCCCCACCCTCGTTGTAGGCCGGAATGACGACGAACGCGACCTGGCCCTCCGGCGTCTCGACCGTCGGGGCGCGTTCGACCGTCAGCGAGCGGGTGAGGTCACCGATCGTGAGCTGATTCGAGCGTGTCCGGGCGAACAGCCAGAGGACAAGCACCGTCAGCGTCACGTTCGACAACAACGCGATGACCAGCGGGCGCTGTTCGATGTTGAGCAGGGTCCCAATCCGATTGAACAGCGTCGGCGCGACGGCCATGAGCGCGATCCCACCGGAGAGAGCCAGCGAGACCAGTAGCTCCGCCTTCGAGAAGGTCGTCCGGTAGCGCTCCAGGCCCCACAGGAAGACGATAACGGCCAACACACCCAACACAGCCGTCAGTTCTGGCCCTCCCAGCGCGGGCGTCTGGAGGACCGTCGCTCCCAAATCGAACGGCTTGAGGGGCAATACTCCCATTGGATAGACGATCGGCGATGCGGATATTAGGCCTTGTGCATCGGGCCCCGACACCGACAGGCGTAGGTGGGCCGGGCGAGAACTCCCGGGCCGACCCATGGCGTCACCACCGCGGGCCGTCCTCACGATCGACGCCGAGAGCTTCGCCCACACGCCCGCCTACCGGACGGCCGGTGGCACCGTCGCCGATCCGGATGTCGGCCCCGAACAGATCGACCGACTCGTCGAGACGATGGCCGAGTACGACGCCCGAGGGACCTGGTTCGTCGTCGGCGAGTTGGCACGCGATCACCCCGATCGGATCGAGGAGGTCGCCGCGAACGGCCACGAGATCGGGTCCCACACGGTGACTCACCGTCACCTCACGGATCTGGCTGCCGACACACGCCAAGCGGAACTGCGGGACTCCCGGGAATCGCTCGAAACCATCACGGGCCAGTCGGTGACTGGCTTCCGTGCCCCATCCTTCGATATTGGGGCCGATCACTTCGAGATGCTCGCCGAGACGGGCTACCAGTACGACTCCAGTACTGTCCCGTGCCGGTCGATTCCGGGCTGGTACGGCGGCGAGTGGTCGATCCAGCGGCCGACGACCGCCGACACAATCCAGTCGGGCGCGAACGCGTCGATCGGTGAACTCCCGGTCGCCGTGATGCCCGGACTTCGACTGCCACTGACGGGGTCGTGGCTGCGCTTTTTCGGCGTCCGCTATACGATCGCCGGCATGCGATGGCTGGCACGGCGCGGGATTGCGCCGGTGCTGTACGTCCACCCCTGGGAGTTCGCCGACCTGCCACGCGTCGAAGGGGTGCCCCGTCGGGTGTACGTCCGGACCGGCGCGTGGATGTGGCGAGCGCTCGAACGCATCTTGGAGGCCGACTTCGAGTTCGTGACTGCCCGTTCGGTACTTGAGAGCGAGACCGACACCTTCGAACCGGGCGCGGCGCCGGACAACTAGGGTACCCGACCAAGCCCATCGCCAGACCGAAGCTATTGTATTCGCCCGGGGGGAGGTTGACCCAAGATCGACATGACCGACGACATCGTTCTCGTGACGGCCGACTCCGTGCGACGCGACTTCGTCGACGCGATGTCGTTTCTCGACGGCCACGACGTCCTCACCGGGGTGACCGCCGGCCACTACACGCGCCCGAGCCTGGCGGCACTGCAATCTTCCCGGGTGCGCGCTGCCGTCGAGTCGAAAGTCATCGGGCCGACGCTTGCGGAGGTGCTCGGCGAGGCGGGCTACACCACCATCGGTCTCGTGCCATCCGCCCAGGCCGATCCAACCTTCGATTTCGACGCCGGCTTCGAGTACTACGACAACTTCATGTCCGGGGCAGGCAACCCCGCGAAGAACCGACGCAGCCGGTTCCGGGAGTACCTGGGCTCGTTCGATCTCGTCCGGCAGGTCTACCGGCGCGTCTACCCGATGGCCGCCAATATGGACGACCTGCCCGACGACGAGGAAGTCCTCGAAACCGCGATCGAGCAGTTCAACGACGCCGATGGGCCGCGGTTTCTGTGGGTCCACCTCATGGGCACCCACCGCCCGTACGGCTCGGGCGACGACGCGATCCCGAACGCCCTCGATCGAACGGCCGAGGCCGCGGGCGGGCGCCACTGGTTTGGCTCGAACGAAGTGAGCGACGCGGGCCACGAACGGATCGTCTCGGCCTATCGGGACGCTCTCGGGCGGGCCGACGAGCGGATCGAACAGTTGCTCGACGCACTCGACAGCGATCCCATCTTCGCGTTCGCGGCCGATCACGGCGAAGAACTCGGCGAAGAGGGCTACTACTACCACCAGGGCTATCGCCGCCGGGTAGCCGACTCGTTGATACAGGTGCCGGTGGTCCTCGACGGCATCGAGACGCTTGGCGAGCGGCTGAGTCTGCTCGATATCGCGCCGACGCTGGTCGCGGGCGTCGGCCTGGAGACCCCTAACGCCTGGCAGGGGACAGATCTCACGAGTGGACGGACCGAGCAGACACTAACGGTTGCGCCGTGGCACGAGCAGGCGACGGTCTGCTGGCAGGACTTCGAGCGGAAACTGATCGCTCGCGACGCCGAGGTATCGTTCCAGCGCGGCGAGGAGACGGCGGCCGTCAGTTCGAGTGACGTCTCGGCGGACGTCGAGCAACAACTCAAGGATCTGGGGTATGCTGACGCTGGCTAGTCAGCGCCCAAGCGAGGCGCGAGACGATGAGTGAGAGCCGACAGCGCCTGGTGACCGCTGCCCGCTACGCGATCGGGCTGGCGGTGTTGGCGTGGCTGGTGAGCCAGACCGACTGGGGGAAAGTCGCCGGCACTCTCGGGCAGATCGATCCGCTGGTCGTCGTGGCGATCCTCGGCCTCTCTATCGTGGGACTGTTGGCCCGCTTTTGGACCTGGCACGTCCTGCTCAATCGACTCGCCCGGACGCCGTTTCGCGTGGCTGCGGGCACGACCCTGTCGGTCGCGTTCGTCAATCACCTCAGCCCGACCCAGGCCGTCGGGCGGTCGCTCGCTCCCGTCGTCCTCAGACAGTACACCGGCCGATCGTGGGGGACACTCGTTGCTGTCGCCGCACTCCACACCGCGCTGTACGCGACGCTGTACGGGCTGGTCGCTACCGTCGGTCTACTCGTGTTCGGGTTGTCGATGGCGCCGTGGCTGTTGGCCGCGCTGGCGGTCTCGGCGGCGGTCTACCTCGTTGTCGGAGTGACGGTGATCGTCGCTGGGACACGCCTCGACGGGGTAGGCACACTCGCCAGCGGGCTCGAACGACGGCTCCCGACTGATCGCATTCCGCTCGCGGGCGAGGCAATCGAGCGGTTTCTGGGAGCGCTGCCGGACCTGGGCGCCGATGCCGCCGAGACGTTTTCCACGCTGCTTGGCTCTCCCCGGACGCCAATCGCGTACGCTGCCGGGTGGATCGTCGCGCTCATGGCCGTCCCCGCCGCACGGAGTTGGTTGCTCTTAGACGCCGTCGGCGAGCCGTTTACCCCCGCGATCCTCCTCCCACTGGCGTTGGTGACCGCCTACGCCGTCACGTTCGTGCCGGTCACGCCCGGCGGTGTCGGCGTCGCCGAAGCCTCGGGAACGCTCGTCCTGGCCGCGCTGGGCGTCCCACCGGCGGTCGGTGCGCCGACGATCCTGGTCGATCGATTCCTGGGAGTCTACCTGCCGGCGTTGGCGGGTTGGTACCCCACGATCCAGCTCGATCTCTCCCGGACGAGCGGCGAGTGAGCAAGCGTCATACTGTATATAAATACCGCATCGGAGACGATGCATGGCCCCAGGCCAGTCGTATGCCATTCCATGGCACGATAGTCGATTTCTGCCCGCTGTACGGCGATTATCGGGCAAACTGTGAGCCGTGAGCGCCCTCGCGGGCGGAGACAGAAACCCGTACATTTATATAGAACCACAGACAAACTTTCGATCGACACATGAGCCAGCAAATGCAGGGCCAACCGATGGTCATTCTCGACGACGAGGCCCAGCGGATGAAAGACGACGACGCCCAGAGTCACAATATTTCGGCGGCTCGGGCGGTCGCACAGTCGGTCCGGTCGACACTCGGACCGAAAGGAATGGACAAGATGCTCGTCTCCCAGATCGGGGACGTCACCGTCACCAACGACGGCGTCACCATCCTCCAGGAGATGGACATCGACAACCCGACGGCAGAGATGGTCGTCGAGGTCGCCGAGGCCCAGGAGGACGAGGCCGGCGACGGCACGACGACGGCAGTCGCGACGGCCGGCGAGCTCCTGAAAAACGCCGAGGACCTGCTCGAACAGGACATTCATCCGACGGCGATCATTCGTGGGTTCGACATGGCCGTCAAGCAGGCCCGCGAGGAGATCGACGACATCGCCGAGGCTGTCGACCCTGACGACGAGGCGATTCTCAAGTCCGTCGCCGAGACGAGTATGACGGGCAAGGGGGCCGAACTCAACCTCGACCTCCTCTCGGATCTGGTCGTCAACGCGATCCAGGCTGTCACCGTCGACGCCGAGGACGGCTCGACGATCGTCGACCTGGAGTTCGTCGACATCGAGTCCAAGCCGGGCCGTCCCGCAAGCGACTCCACGCTCGTCGAGGGCGCGGTCGTCGACGAGGATCCCGTCCACGAGGACATGCCGACAGACCTCACGGACGCGAACGCTCTCTTGCTGGATACGGCACTCGAACTCGACGAGACCGAAGCCGACGCCCAGCTCAGCGTCGACGATCCCGAGCAGCTCCAGCAGTTCATCGAGCAAGAAGAGGCCCAGCTCCGGGAGATGGTCGAGACGATCGATGCGGCCGGCGCTGACGTCGTCTTCTGCCAGAAGGGCATCGACGACATGGTCGAGCATCTCCTGGCCAAGCGAGACATTTTGGCCGTCGAACGCACCAAGAAATCCGACATCGAATTCCTGACCGAAGTGCTTGGCGCACGGATCGTCTCGGACCTGGAATCGCTGACCGAGGCCGACCTCGGCACCGGCGACATCACCCGGGAGGAAGACGATGGCTGGTTCGTCGTCGAAAGCGACGGCCACGGCGTGACGCTGTTGATCCGTGGCTCGACCGAGCACGTCAGCGACGAACTCGAACGCGGGATCAACGACGCCCTGGACGTCGTTGCCTCGACAGTCAGCGACGGGCGAGTGCTTGCCGGTGGCGGCGCGACAGAAGTCGAACTCGCGGGCCGGATCCGCGATTACGCCGACAGCGTCAGTGGCCGCGAACAGCTCGCCGTCGAAGCCTTCGCCGATGCGCTGGAACTCGTCCCGCGCGTCCTGGCCGAGAACGCCGGCCTCGATTCGATCGACACGCTGGTCGAACTCCGCTCGGCCCACGAGAGCGGCGACAAGCGCGCCGGTCTGAACGTCTTCAGCGGTGACGTCGTCGACACGTACGACGACGGCGTCGTCGAACCGGCCCACGCCAAGACCCAGGCCCTCTCCAGTGCGGCAGAAGCCGCCAACCTGGTCCTGAAGATCGACGACATCATCCAGGCCGAGCAGACGGAAGGCGAAGGCGGTCCGGGCGGCGCCCCCGGCGGCATGGGCGGCATGGGCGGCGGTATGGGCGGCATGATGTAGGAGAGCCGAGGAACTGAGACTCTCCGGACAGCCGAGCGGGCCATCGGCCCCCAGCCCAGCCGGCGTCTCCCCCGAATCGCTCTCGACGCAAAGCAACGCGATTCTGTCCGTTCGATACGTAGGTTTTGACCAAAGAGTACAGCTACCTGCTTCGAAGTGCCAGATAGAAACTTTGAGGGCGACGGAATCGAGTCAGTCGTTCAGTCCCGGTCGCCGGCACCGAGGGCACTTTCGCCGACTTTCTCCGAGCCTTCGATGCGTGCTTGGCCGTCCATGTACGGGCGTAACGCCTCGGGGACGGTCACGGTGCCGTCGTCGTTCTGATAGTACTCCAGAATCGCCACCAAGACGCGGGGCAGCGCGACCCCGGAGGCGTTCAGCGTGTGGAGATACTCGGCCGATTCGTGCCGTTCTGGCCGGTAGCGTAGCCCGGCCCGGCGGGCCTGGAAGTCCTCGAAGTTCGACGCCGAAGAGACCTCGAGCCAGCGACCGCCCTCCGCCGGACCCTCCGCCATGTCGTCGCCGGGGGCCCAGACCTCGATATCGTAGGTTTTGGCCGACGCAAATGTCAAATCACCAGTACAGAGATCGAGTACGCGATAGGGGAGGCCCAACCGCTGGAGGACTGCTTCGGCTTCATCGAGCAATCCGTCGAGACGTGCGTCGCTGTCGTCGGGTTCGACGAAGTTGACCAACTCCACCTTGTTGAACTGGTGGACACGAACGATCCCACGGGTCTCGGTGCCGTGCTCGCCGGCTTCCTGGCGGAAGTTCGGGGTGTAAGCCTGGTGTTTCAACGGCAGATCCTCAGAGAGGAGGATCTCGTCGCGATACATGTTCGTCACCGGCACCTCGGCGGTCGGACACAACCAGAGGTCCTCGTCTTCGAGTTTGTAGGCGTCGTCGGCGAATTTGGGGAGTTGACCCGTCCCTGTCATCGACTCACTCGAAACAGGGATCGGCGGAAACACCTCTTCGTACCCCTGCTCGCGGTGGATATCACGCATGAACTGGATGAGGGCGTGTTCCAGCCGGGCAGCCTCGCCCTTCAAGAAGTAGAAGCCGCCGCCCGAGACTTTCGCGCCGCGTTCGAAGTCTAAGATGTCAAGTTCCTCGCCAAGGTCGTAGTGTGGGGCCACGTTCTCGGGGAGATCTCGGCGCTCATCGAAGCCCCAGCGGCGGACTTCGACGTTATCGCTCTCGTCGTCACCCTCGGGAACGTCGTCCTGTGGGATATTCGGAATTTCGAGGAGGCGCTGTTCCAGCTCGCGCTCGAGTTCGTCGGCGCGTTCCTCGACGTCTTGAAGTTCGGTCTTGAGTTCCTGGGAGCGCTCGATAGCGTCCTGGGCAGCCTCGTCGTCGCCGTCCTGTTTGAGCTGGCCGATCTTCGAAGAGACTTCGTTGCGCTCGTGTCTGAGGTCGTCGCCGCGGGCCTTCAACTCGCGCCACTCCTCGTCGATCTCCAGGATGGCATCGAGATCGACGTCAGTGACGCCGCGGGCCGCGAGCATCTTCCGGACGTCTTCAGGGTGCTCGCGAATGTACTGGCGTGGTAACATGGACGCGGATTCTCGGTGGCGTCCCAAAACCGTATCGTTCTGGCCGTCGCCACGGCTGCTGACTGACGGCACAGCCGCTTTCAGCGAAGTGTCCCGGAGAAACCCCGTCTACATCTTCACCTTGTAACCAGAACCACTTAAAGGAAACCGCGATCGTCATCCAGGGCCGATTGGGCTGCCGTCAGGTGGCCTGTACCGGGTTGTGGACGAACGGAATCCAGCGGTATCAGAGGCGCTCGCCGTCCCACGACGTGGACCATGGAGCCGCGATGACGCTGCGATTCGACCACGCCTGGCGTCACCTTGGGTGACAGGTGGTGGCAGTTACACGCGCGAACCTCCGTCGAGTCCAGCCGAGGCGTCGTTGCTCGGGATGGAGTCAAAAGTCGCCCAGTTCCGCTTGCCCGCCGTCGCCGGCCAGGTCGCTCGCTTGCTGGATGGTCGCGTCGAAGGTTTCGCGCTGACTCCGATCGTACAGCGTCGCGGCAGGATGAACACACACCAGCACACGCCGGGTCGTCCCTCTGATCTCGACGTCTTCTATCGAGCCGGCTTCGTTGGTGACGGCAACGTCTCGCCCGAGCAGGTGCTCGCCGGGTACTTTTCCCAGCGTGACGATCACTTCGGGGTCGACGATCTCGATCTCGCGTTCGAGGTACTGTCGACAATGCTCCAGTTCTTCGGTCGTCGGATCGCGATTCTCCGGTGGCCGACACCGCAGACAGTTAGTGATGCGTACGTCCGCGCGGGCGAGTCCCGCGTCCCGCAATCCCTCGTCCAGTACGCCCCCGCTCCGGCCGACAAAGGGTTCGCCCCCCTGATCTTCCTGCTCGCCCGGGGCCTCACCGACCAACAGCAAGTCGGCGTCGGCGGGGCCAACGCCGTCGACGATCCGCGAGCGCGACTCGACGAGCGCCTCGCAGCGTCGACACCCCCTCACGGAGAGGCCGTCCATGTGTTCCATAGCCGGGTCTGGGGCGCGGGGCGGCAAAAGCGTCGCTATCGCTCCCGAGCCGTGTGCTCTAGTCTCTCGATCGACTCCCGCTGTCGTCTTCGAACCGTTCGTCGGCAGCTCTGGCGGCCAGTCGAGCCACTCGGAGTGGTTCGGGTCGCCCGCCGTCGGGCGTAAACGCGGCGAGGAGTTCTCGGGCCTCCGCGTGATCACAGCCGACCTGCCGGACGAAGACCGTCTCGCCGTTGACACTGACGGACTCTCGTGTCGGTTGTGCCCGGTAGGTGGCCAGCCGCCAGGCGAGTGCTTCGCCGTCGAATTCCTCACGGAGCGTCGCTTCGAGGCCCGAACTGTCCTCGAAGGTGACGGCAACGACAGGCAGCCCCGTCTCCTCGTGGAGCCGCGGCAGGTCGAAGAAGTTGAACCACGCGGGCGCGATCCCCGCGAGCAAAAGCGAGCGGACGTCCGCTCGGTCTAAGCGATCGACCATCCCGAGGACGGCCGCGGTCGCGTCACGCCCGCCGACGGTACACCGCCCGAAGACGAAACCGTCGGCGACACGACTCGCACGGACCACTGCGCCACAGAGCGTCGACTGCTCGTCGACGAAGGATTCGGCGATCCCGAGGACACGGACGCCGGATTTCACGACAGGAACTGTCCCGAGTAGTCGACAAGGTGCCTCTCGAAGGCGGTCCCGGAGACGGCGACGCTGCTCACGTTACGTGTTCTCCTTGATGTCGGATAACTTATCGAGCAGTTCGTCGTTCGAGGCGGTAAACTCGAATTCGACGTCACCGTTGTGTGTGTTTTCCGCGGCGTTAACCCCTTCATCATCGTCGAAATCGGCATCGAGGTCCTGGTTCTCCTGTTCGGATTCGTCGTAACTCCCGAACCCCATATCGTGTGATGCTATGACGTTCGTGGTGAAAAATCACACGCACACTCCACGTTCCATGCTAACGCGACACGACAGAGCGCATCGTAGACCACCGTCAGACTCAACAGCGCGCTGGCCCCACGCTCGTCTATGGACGTGTACAATGTCACAGCCGACGCGGAGACGTTCACCGCCAACGCCTACCTGGCGACCGGCGAGCGTCCGACGCTCGTCGATGCCGGTGCGATGGCTGGTGTCGTCGACGTGATCCGGAACGATACCGACACAGTGGACGCCGTCGTGCTCACTCACCAGCACGGCGATCACGTTGCCGAACTCGATGCGGTCCTCGATGCCTTCGACGCGGATCTGTACGCCGAGGCTGGGCATCCACGCCGGACGGACGCGCTCGCAGACGGCGACACGCTCCAGATCGGCGACGAGTCGTTCGAGGTCATCGCCACGCCCGGGCACGCCGACGATCACGTCTCGCTGGTCAGTGAGTCGGCGCTGTTCTCGGGTGACGTCGTGGTCCACGACGACGGTGCCTTCGAGAACGGCAGTTTCGGGCGGACGGACAAGCCGGGCCAGTCCCGTGAGCGACTTATCGAGAGCATTCGCGAGATCCTCGATCGGCTACCAGCGGGAGTCGAACACATGTATAGCGGTCACGGCGGTGTCTTCCACGGTGACGTCCGGGATGTCGTCCAGACGGCACTACAACGAGCCGAGCGACGAGAGCCCAAATACGACTGAATACCTGGACAATCCGCTCTCCCGACCGAGCTTCACCCGAGTTGTTGCCCGCATCTCTTTAAGTGGTTCTGGTTACAAGGTGAAGATATAGACGGGGTTTCTCCGGGAGCAATACTCGTGAGTGGTGGGCCCAAAGCCCGTGGATTCAACTGTTCGTAGCGACGACTAGGTGACGATGAACGGCGAGGGCGTCGATAGCAGTGGGCAGGTCGCCGAACCGGCCGAGCGTGAGCGTCGCGAGTGGCGAAAGCAACGAGACGTCTCCGCCGAGCCGGGCGACGGGGCACTGTCGCGAGCGGAAGCCCGACGGGACGAACTGATCCGGCAATGGGACATGGTGACGCCCAGTGCGACCACGATCGGTCGCCCGGATCGCCCCGGTGACGACCTCGATGACTCACTGCGGCGACTCCACAACGAGCAACATCCCGCCATGGCCGGCCACGCCGAACGGATGCACCGCCTCGATAAGGCCCGGATCACCCACGCGCTGTGTAACGCCCTGGATCTGACGCCCTGGGAACGCGATCGCGTGCTTGGCATCGTGACCGAGATCGACCTCACGGCGTTTGGCAGCCAGCGAGCGATCCCCAAGGTCGCTCTAGTGGTCATCCAGCACGTCGTCGACAGCGAGCGCCAGGGGGCACTCGGCCTGGACGACCCCGAGCGACTCGCCGCACTGACGCCCGACGAGATGGCCTCGCTGTACGATCACTTCCAGTCGATCACCGACGACGAGCGATACCGGCAGTTGATCGACAGCTACGGGCTGGACATGACCAGCGTCAACCGACTCGATCGGGTTTTAGACGAGCAACTCGACGAGCAGGGGCTTCGAGACGCCGTCTTCGGTCGCTCCGGTCAAAACGTCAAGCGGTGGGCAATTGCCGAGGAAAGCGACGCGGACACTGCCTAGGCGGTTGCACCACGACGCCGGAGACACGCAACCGACACCGGCTCGTCGGGACTGCCGACGGATGTCACAGTCAGTGCTTGGCGGCCGGTCGCTGTTCAGAGGGAATCGCCATCGGTATATCGCTCAGTGCCCCAGAGAAGACAAGAAATGGTTCACGTGAGCGTCATCGGCTGTGGCCACATGGGCGGGGCGATCGTCCGTGGGCTCGCCGACAGCGAGCACCGGGTGACGGCCTGCGACGTCGAGGAATCGGCGCTTGAAGAGCTAGCCGGAGTCGCCGAGGAGACGACGACCGACCTCACGGAGGCGGCCGAGGCTCCGGTCGTCGTCCTCGCCATCGAGCCGGATATCGTTGGGGCTCTCCTGGGGGACCTGTCTCTCGGTACCGACCAGACCGTCGTCTCGGTGGCAGCAGGGATTTCGACGGCGTTCCTCGACGCACGAACGGAGGCCACAGTCGTCCGGATGATGCCCAATGTGGCGGCCGAGTACGGCGAGATGGCCGCAGCAGTCTCGCCCGAGCCGGGAGCGAACGTCGCCACGTTGCTCGATGACCTGGGGACGTGGGTGCCCATCGACGAGGCCCACATGGATCTCGCGACGGCGATCAACGGCAGCGGGCCGGCCTTCGTCTTCTACCTGATCGGTGCGATGGCCGAGGCGGGCATCGACGGTGGGCTCGATCCTGACGCCGCCCACGCCCTCGCGGCACAGACGTTCAAAGGGGCCGCCGAGACCGTCCTCCAGAGCGAGACGGGCGTCGACGAGTTGATCGACGCCGTCGCGACGGAAGGCGGCACGACGATCGAGGGCATGGAGGTGCTGTGGGACAGCGACGTCGAAGCCGTCCTCGGCGAGACGGTGGCCGCCACCAAAGAGCGATCGGCGGAGATCACCAGCGAGGTCGGCGATGAGTGAGTTGATGGGGGCCACAGGTTCACTCGAATCGCTACTCACCAGCGGAACTTGACCCCCGTCGTGGAGAGAGACTGCGTTGGAATGACGCTTCGCTTGGGTGTAGAAGATGAACTGAAACCAGTTCTGGGTGGATGGGTCTCGGTGGGCCACATTCTCGGACGCGTTCGCAGAGGGGCATGGACAGCCTCAAATACCGATATTCGTCATAGTGACCACGCTGCGTAAACAATTGCCGCTATTGTGACCGATCCGACGATGAGGCGTAGATTGCTTGTCCAAGCAGCGACCGCAATCAAACTCCAGAGGGCCACGAGTAAACCTGCCTCCGCGGGTTTTTGTTGTCGCCACCTGGTATATGTCGTTGTCAAACCGGCGACGACCACAACCCCGAATAGTAGTTGGCCAAGCCACAGGAGGCTCCATCCCATAACGCCCACGGAGAGTACAGTGACGACACTATTTGATACTCTATAATCCATACTCGGTATCTATTCTCTGATTGTATTATTCTCCATATGAATCTGCGCGTGAGCGATATACGAAATCCACGTTGGAGATGGTTGTAGTGTACCGACCGAACTCGTTACGGATCGTAGTAGGTTTGTCCGTCGCCCATTTGGCACACTACAATGAGACACGCCACTCTGATCGATCACCAAAGTGGGCAGACATCCTACACACGGGACGGCACTGACGATTGCGCAACCGCCGAGCGCTGGTCGGCGGAGATCACCAGCGAGGTCGACGATGACTGAAACGGAACCCCTTGCAGCAGAGACGATCGAACGTGCCCGCGAGCAGGCCGCGGGTGCAAAACGCGTGGTCGTCAAGGCCGGAACCAACTCCCTGACGGACGACAACTCGAACCTCGACGACGCCAAACTCGACAAACTGGTCGACGACGTGGTGGACCTCCTCGAACACGACAAAGAGGCCATCCTCGTCTCCTCGGGAGCGATCGGGGCCGGCCAGGGGCGAGTCGAATCCGAGACCGATACCGTCGAGGCCTCCCAGGCACTCTCGACGGTCGGCCAGAGCCACCTGATGCGCCGGTACACGGAGAGTTTCGAGCGCTACGACCGCAAGGTTGCCCAGATCCTGGTCACGCAGGCCGATCTCGACGATCCCGAGCGGTTCACCAACTTCCACAACACGATCGAGACCCTCCTTGATTGGGGTGTCGTCCCGATCGTCAACGAGAACGACGCCATCGCTATCGAGGAAATCCAGATCGGCGACAACGACATGCTTTCGTCGTCGATCGCGGTCGGCATCGACGCGGACCTGCTGGTGACGCTGACGGACGTCGATGGAGTCTACACGGGCAACCCGAAAGACGATCCGGAAGCACAGAAGATCGAGGCCGTGGGGACAAATTACGGCGCGATCCAGCAGATCGTCCAGCAGAGTTCCAGTGATGGCTTTGGCGGGATCACGACCAAAGTCGAGGGCGCGCGGTCGGTCAACGAACACGGCAGCCCGGCCGTGATCGCGGGATCGGCCGAGCCAAACGTCCTCGAACGGATCGCCGAAGGTGAACCGGTGGGCACAATATTCCTGCCTGTCAACGGGGCCTACGATGACTGACGGAGACACCGAACGCAAGGTCGAGGCCGCCGAAAAAGCGGCACTCGAACTCGCAAACGTCGACGACGCCGACCGCAACGCCGCCCTGGCGGCGATCGCCGACGCCATCGACGAGCACCGCGAAGCGGTCATCGCGGTCAACGACGAAGACGTCACGACCGCCGAGGAACTGCTCGAAGCCGGCGAGTACACCCAGGCGTTGGTCGATCGACTGAAAGTCGACGACGCCAAGGTCGACTCCATCGTCGAGATGGTCGACAGCGTCGCCGCGATGGACGACCCGCTGGGCGAGACCCTCGAAGCGCGCCATCTCGACGACGATCTGGACCTCTACAAGGTGGCAGTCCCGATCGGGGTCATCGGCACCGTCTTCGAGTCTCGACCGGACGCACTGGTCCAGATCGCCGCCCTCGCACTGAAGTCGGGCAACGCAGTCATCCTCAAGGGCGGCAGCGAGGCCAGCCACTCCAACCGCGAACTGTTCGAGATCATCCGCGAAGCCGCCCAGGAAGTCGAGGCCATCCCGGACGGCTGGGTTCAGTTGATCGAGGCCCGCGAGGCTGTCGATACCGTTCTCGAAATGGACGACCATATCGACCTGCTGATGCCCCGGGGTTCCTCGGATTTCGTCAGTTACGTCCAGGACAACACGCAGATTCCCGTCCTGGGCCACACCGAGGGCGTCTGTCACGTCTTCGTCGACAACGAGGCCGACTTAGCGGAGGCCGTCGAGGTCGCCTACGACGCGAAGGTCCAGTATCCTGCCGTCTGTAACGCCGTCGAGACGCTGCTGGTCCACGAGGACGTCGCCAGGGAGTTCCTGCCCGCGGTCGCTGATCGCTACGCCGAGGCCGGTGTCGAACTGCGGGGCGACAAGCGCACGCGGGAGATCCTTGCCGGCTTCGATGTTGAGGAAGCCACCGACGAGGACTGGCGAACCGAGTACGGCGACCTGATCCTCGCGATCAAGGTCGTCGACTCCCTGACGGCGGCGATCGATCACATCAACGCGAACGGCTCGAAACACACCGAGTCGATTCTGACCGAGGACCAGAAAGCGGCTCGAAAATTCATGACCGCAATCGACGCCGCCAGCGTCTTCCACAACGCCTCGACGCGCTTTGCCGACGGGTATCGCTACGGCCTCGGCGCCGAAGTCGGTATCTCGACGGGCAAAATCCACGCTCGCGGCCCTGTCGGCCTGGAAGGGCTGACAACCTACAAGTACTACCTCGAAGGCGACGGTCACCTGGTCGCCAGCTACGCCGGCGAGGATGCCCTGCCGTTCACTCACGAGGAATTCGACGGGCAGTGGTGACACGTCGCGAGTATACGCCCACTTGCTCGCCTGCTTCGCGATCGGTCACTCTCGACCGTTCGCATCCTCTCGGTCGACTCGTGCTGTCGAAGCGTGACGTGCGGATTCTAGCTGAGCGTCGACGAGCGTGTTGACCTGTCTGCCCCAGTCTTCGTCGGGATGGGTTCGAACGTACGCAGCCCAGCGCTTGATCTGTTCGTAGCGACGCTCACGATTGCGCTCGTGTTTGTCTTTAAGCGTCTCTGAGTCGGTCATATGCGTTTTCGACGTCTAAGTCTTCGACGTGTTCTTCGAGACGGCGGATGTTAAGGCTGCCCTTGGTCGTCTCGTAGAGATGCAACGCGTCCTCGAAGTCTTTCTCCGTGCCGAGCCGGAGTTTGTAGGCAATCTGTAGTTCGAGCGCACCGATCGTCAGCGTATCGTCCTCGAACTCGACCGTGACAGTTTCAGCGATCGACGTTCGGTCGTACTGGTCCGTGGCGAATTTCAGTTCGACGTTCGGCACGAGGTCGCCGTCTCGAGCGATCCGTACCGGCAACTCGTCGGCGAGCGTGCTGTACATCGCCGCCAGCGGCGTGTTCGGTCCCCAAAAGCCCGCATCGAGGAGTCGATCCGCCAGTTCTCCGGCGGTCGGCTCGTCAAACGGTGACACGATCACGTCGATGTCTTCTGTCGCCCTCGAACGACCCAGCAACACTGTGACGTAGCCGCTGACAACAGCGTACTCCACTCCACAGTCCTCGAGAACGTCAGTCACCTCGAGAACAAGCCGGTCGAGATCGTTCGGTGGCTTATCGATAACGAGGACATCGTCACGGAACTCCATGATCCACATTTCGCTGCCGGGACAGAAATAACGCTGCCATCACGGAGTCGACGTTCCAGGCACTGGTGAAGACGCTCTGCCGTTCACTCACGAGGATTTCGAGGGGTCCTTCTAGAGACGAGCACCCGGAAGGTCCCACCTGGAGAAGCTATGGGTGCGACAGGAGAGAGCCTCTTGCTGTTCAATCCCGAAATATTCGGCTGTTGACCGAGCTCACCCCACTCTTGTCTGGCCTGCCGAACGGCAGTCGCTGTCCCCGAGGCGGTTCACCGATAGGCGGCTTTGAGTCCGTCTGCCAGCACCGTGGGGTCGCGGTAGTGTTTGCTGATCGGCGGGATTTCGTCTTCGTCCAGGTCGAGGAACTCGTAGACGGCAGTCATCGCCGAACGAACCGAGTACTCGACGGTGAACACCACGTCACGGTCCATCTCAGCGTATTGTCCGAGAAAGGCGAGGTTGTTCGAGCCGTCGGGGACGACCTTCGGCCGGTCGCCAGGGGTCCGGGGCTGGAAGTGTGCCGTGATGAACGGCATCATACAGGGGATACAGTTGACGTCCTCGAGGATCTCCGGGAGTCGGTCCTCGCAGTCGAGGTGGTAGCATAGTTCTTCGAGGATCTCCCGGCCGGTACACTCGGACATCTTCTTCTCGACGTAGTTGCCCTTCCGGTCGGGGAACAACGCGTAGCCCCAGAAGACCGTCACGTCGTCGGGCTGGTTCGCGAAGTGCGGTTGGGCGGCGACGACGGTCGACAGGAGCCAGTTCGAGTCGACGTAGGTCACCAGCCCGTTGCCGGGCTCTTCCTGTGTGAACTCCACGATATGATCAAACAGGTCGGTGTTGTGCAACGTGACCGTAAACGACTCCCACTTGGTCTCCTGAACGTTGCCGGCGAACACCTCGGGATTCCCGAACTGTGGATTGTCCTCGGCGAGATTTCGCCAGAGCTCCCAGGACGCCCCGGTCTGGTTGGTTTCGGGGGCCTCGTCCATCGCCCCGAGGTCGGACCCGTCGGTCATCGAGCCGTTCGTGACGAACACCATGTCCGTCGGATCGACGCCGACGGTTTCGTGGCCGTCGTCGGTCTCCACGTGGATGCGCTCTACCGTCCGGCCCTCACGCGAGGTGACGATGTCCATGTCGGTCACCTCGGTGTCGTAGTGGAAGTTCACGTCGTGGTCGTCGAGCCACCGCCGGAGCGGGAGGATCATCGAGTCGTACTGGTTGTACTTCGTCCGGTCGATGCCCTCCATGGTGTGCAGGCGGGGGAACTCGTGGAAGAAGCGGTACATGTACCGGCGCACCTCGGCGACGCTGTGCCAGGGCTGGAAGGCGAAGATAGTCGCCCAGACGTACCAGAAGTTCGTCTCGAAGAACTCCTCGCGGAACCACTCCTCGATCCGGGTGTCGCCCAAGCGCTCCTCGGGCGTCGCAAGCAGGCGGGCCAACGCGAGTCGATCCCGCGTGTCAAGTTCGTACCGGGAGGCGTCGATCCGGCGACTGCCCGACATCAGCCGCGTCTCGGCGTAGGACTCGTGGATCCGGTTGAACTCGTTCATCTCCTCTTTGACGGAGCGATCGGGGTCTTCCAGGGAGGGAATCGTCCGGAAGAGGTCCCAAGTGCACTCGTAGGCGGGGAAGTTGAACATCCGCCCGCCCCGGATGACGTACCCCTCCTCGGGATCGCCAGCACCGTCCATCGCGCCGCCCATCACGTCGAGTGTCTCGTAGACGTGAATGTTCTCGCCAGGGACGTTGCCGTCCCGGATCAGGAAGGCGGCCCCGGCGAGTCCAGCGATACCGCCGCCCGCGAAGTGGGCCACACGCTCGCTGGCCCGGGGCTTGCGGGGACGTTTCCGGACGGTCATCGGTCTCCCTCCAGCACGTCACTCGCGGTTCTGCGTGCGATGCTCGGGTCGATCCTCAGTAGTGCGATCATAGCTGGTCCCTCGTGTTCGATGGCGACGGATCACAACTCGCATCGTCCGTCGGCTCTACACACATGGTACTACGACCGCCCCGGTGCTAACAGTTTGCAGGATATATCCTGCTGCTTATCCATCGGATCTCTCGTCGATTCTCAGGCAGACCCGGCGATCGTCCGTTCGACCAACTGGCGTTGTCCCCGCCGTAGCCGCTCTGAAAGGGCCGATGTCGTCGAATCGAGTTCGTCGGCGAGATCCGAGAGCGTCGCGTTTCGCGGCACGTCGAAGTAGCCCATCCGAGCGGCAACGAGAAGCGCCTCGTGTTGGGGCCTGGTCAGGCCGTAGTCGTCGGCCGGATCGGCCTCGGTCTCGAAGAGACGTAACGGACGAAACTCGACATCGCTTCCGCCACAGGCGTTGCGGAACGCATCGAGGTCGCTTCGGTCCGCGAAACGGGCACTGACTTTCCACCCGCGTCCGGTTACCACCGCCCCGATCGGATGGGTCCTGAGGTCGACGAGTTGGGTGTAGACGCCAGTCGGATCCTCGTCGAGCCTGACCCGGTATCTGGATTCGACGTACGCTGACTCGAGGGCGACGTACTCACGGATTAGTGCCCGCTCATCCAGGCGCTCCTCGAGGCGGTCGGGGTCGACACCCGTCACCGAGAACACCAACGCGGGGACCGCCTTCGTCCCAGAGATCACGTCGTCGACGTGAAGCACGGTTTCGAGGTCGCTGGCGACCGCTGTGAGGGGGAGGGTCGACGAGAGTAGTTCGAACTCACAAACGAGGCTCATAGTTGCTGATTTGGCACGTGCCGAGTTAATGCCGACGCATAATTCTGTTGAGAGGAACTGCTACTGGGAAAGCAAACCACGTGTATCGCATCGGCCAATCGAAGGCGGACGGTGAGAGCGAACGTGATAGACGACAACTCGCCGGCTAAGCGTCACGGCTTTGGCCCCGAGACGGCTACGATAGCCCATGAATCAGTCTGCTCGGCCACGCCGCCTCCGAACCGACGGGATCAGACCCCTCCTCAGCGAGACCGACCTGGAGGCGTCGGATCTGATCGCCCCCATCTTCGTGGACGCGACGACCGACGAACGCCGCCCCATCGAGACGATGCCCGGCCACGAGCGCGTGCCCGTCAGTGCGGCCGCCGAGCGCGTCGCAGAAATCCGCGAGACGGGCGTCGAGGCCGTCATCGTCTTTGGCGTGCCCGAATCGAAAGACGACGAGGGATCCCGTGCCTGGGTCGAGGACGGCGTGGTCCAGAAGGCAGTCCGAAAGATTTCCCGGGAGACGGATGCTTACGTCATCACCGACGTCTGTCTCTGTGAGTACACCGACCACGGCCACTGTGGGATCCTCGAAGCAGACGCTCGCGGGGAGCCGACGCTGACGGTCGACAATGACGCGAGCCTCGACGTGCTGGCCCGGACAGCCGTCTCACACGCCAAAGCGGGCGCGGACATGGTTGCCCCATCCGCGATGATGGACGGCATGGTCGGGGCGATCCGCGAGGAACTGGACGAGGCCGGCCACACCGAGGTCCCGATCATGAGCTACGCCGCCAAGTACGAGTCGGCCTTCTACGGCCCATTCAGGGATGCCGCCGACGGCGCACCCGCCTTCGGCGACCGCCGCCACTACCAGATGGATCCCGCCAACGCCCGCGAGGCCATGCGCGAGGTCGAACTGGACGTCGAGGAGGGTGCCGACGTGTTGATGGTCAAACCCGCACTGCCGTACCTCGATATCGTCAGAGACGTCCGGGAGCGCTTCGACCATCCCGTGGCGGCCTACAACGTCAGCGGCGAGTACGCAATGGTACACGCCGCGAGCGAGCAGGGCTGGCTCGATCTGGAGGCAACGGCCTATGAGTCGCTGCTGTCGATCAAGCGTGCGGGTGCTGATCTCATTCTCACGTATTTCGCGGAGGACCTGGCCGAGCGGCTGTGATGCCAGGGACCGATTCTCGATCGGCCGTCGACCGAGCGTGACGTTCGTTCACGATAATCGATGTTTTAATGTAGACACGTTTGGAGCTACGACGTATGGGTGGACGGCTACTGGGGCGTGCGTACTCGATCAGCGTTCCCACCCGAACTGCTCGGGCCCCCGGTCCGAACCACGATGACCTGGGGACGCAAGTGGACTCCGGATCGAATTCCCATTCGGGGACGACCCGTTTCGACGGGGAGGGAGACGACGGGAGCGGCCCGGCCGAACGGTTCGGCATGCTGGTCGGGGCCGTCCTGGGCATCGTCCTCGCCGGCTGGGCGTTTTTCGGTCCGGGACACATCCTCGAGTTGTTCCGGTACGAGCTTCCGGTCGTCGCGTCGTTCAGACAACCGGTACCGCTCGCGTTTTTCGGCTACGCAGGTGCGCTGACGTTCGCGTTCGCATTCGTGGGTGCGATCGCGTTCCCGATCGTGCGGCCGAACGAGGCGAACGCGTACGGTGGCCACGATGAGATCGCGGGGTACGAGTGGGCATTTGCGAAAGGGCTCGTCGGTGCAATCGTCGCGATCGCACTCGCGATCGCGCTCCTTGGGGTCCTGGTCCCGGCGGGCTATCACGTCGTCACTGGACGCTACAGTCAGGCGCTCATCATGGGACTCGTCGCGGGAGCGATGGTCGCCGGTGGGTATTGGCTGTGGTGGGTCGCGACCGTCGGTTTCCGCGTGGCGACGGTACCTATCCTCGTCCCCGCCTACGTCGGGGCACGCCTCGGAAGCGTCGTTCGCGAGCGCGGTGGGATCGGTCCGGATCCGTCACCGACTGAAGACCGCTATACTATCCCCGAGGGAAACTGGGGGTCGGAGCGTGATTGACATGGCTGCTGGGCAATTCGAGTGCGGTATCGGGTCCAGACGTGCTGTGGTCGCTCTCGGAACGGTCGTGCTGTTTTCGGCGGTTGCCGGCTGCGCGGCCTATCCGTTCGTGGAACCGACGTGTGGGCCAGGCGAGCACGATATCGGGACGCTGTCAGCCGGCGAGGAATCCGTCCAGATCAAGGGGACCGTGACGGCCGTCGGAAACGCGACCGTCACCGTCGATGACGGTACCGGAAGCGCACAAGTGAGGCTCTCCGAGGACGTCCCAAGATTACTCAGAGATGGGAAGTGTGTGATCGTCAGGGCCGAGACCGTCAGCGACGCGAACGGGACGGACGACGCCGTACTGGCGTCCGTCCAACTGTTCGACGATGACATGAGTACGATCCAGCGGTTTGACGACAACCTGACCACAGTCGAGATCTCGTGAGCTCGGATAGCGTGGATTCGCGTGCGAGGATGCCTGACACCGACGTCCTCCGCTGGCAGTCATCCTCGCACCGGGAGATCCGGTCGGTTCGTCGTTCGGAGGGAGATTTATACGCGCCCGCCCGGGATTTGGGATATGGCAGCTGAGAATGCCGACGCCGACCTCGAACTGGTGATGGCGATCGTCCGGCCGGAGAAGTTGAGCGAGGTCAAAGCCGCGCTGGCGGCAGCCGGCGCGCCGTCGCTGACGGTCACCCAGGTTTCCGGTCGCGGTTCCCAGCCAGCCAAGACGAGCCAGTGGCGCGGCGAAGAGTACGTCGTCGACCTCCATCAGAAGATCAAAGTCGAGTGTGTCGTCGAGAGCGACCAGACCGAGACCGTCGTCGAAGCGATCGAAGAGGGTGCCCACACGGGCGAGAAAGGCGACGGCAAGATCTTCGTGTTCCCGGTCAGCAACGCGATTCAAGTCCGGACCGGCGACCGCGGCGTCGACGCGCTCTGATCGCCGACCCCGACGCTCGGCCCCCACATTTTCGATTGGATCCGGCGCGCGCGCCGTTTCGACCCGCTTGAACGCGACAGCGATGGCTCCCCCACTCGACGATCGTCCAGTTCGCCGGAGTACTCGATGGGACCACTTGACGAACAACAACCTTATACAGATAATATTCTATTGCAGTTTGGACACTTGTCCTATTATGCCTCCGAAATAAAAACGCGTTCACCCAAGGAATTATATACCATCTGTTCCTGGGGCCGAACCGAGATGGCAACCACGAACGTTGCTGAATACGGCAGAAAAGCAGACGGAATAGCAGAAATGGCGTCGAACGCTGAAATGGAGGTGTCGTAGATGGCAGTCGGTGGTGAGATAGCCAGCGGCATCAACATGGTGTGGGCGTTGACGGTGGCGTTTCTCATCTTCTTCATGCAGCCCGGGTTCGCGCTGCTTGAGGCCGGACAGGTGCGGGCCAAAAACGTCGGGAACGTCCTGATGAAGAACATGACCGACTGGACGCTGGGCGTGATCGCGTACTTCCTGTTGGGGTACGGGATCGCCGGGATCGTCGGCCCGGCGACCAGCGGCGGCGGCATCGACGTCGGTGCCGCCTTCGCCTACTGGGGCAGCCCCGGCGGCTGGGTCACCTGGCTGGTCGGTGCCGTCTTCGCGATGACGGCGGCGACGATCGTCTCCGGCGCGGTCGCCGAGCGGATGGACTTCAGGGCCTACGTCGTCGTCGCCTTCGTGATGACCGCGTTCATCTACCCCGTCAGCGAGGCGTTCGCGTGGTGGGATGGCTTGCTGGCCTCGGGCGGGTTCCTCGGTGAAGCGATCGGCGCCGGCTACCAGGACTTCGCCGGTGCAACGGTCGTTCACATGCTCGGCGGGATCGCCGGGCTCGTGGGCGCGTACATGGTCGGTCCCCGCAAGGGCCGCTACGATGAGCACGGCAACAGCCAGCCGATCCCCGGCCACTCGATGCTGCTTGCCGTTCTCGGGACGCTGATCCTGGCCTTTGGCTGGTACGGGTTCAACGTCGGGACGTCGTCGATCTTCAACGCCAGCGGCGAACTGCTGAGTGCCAAACTCGGCCGCGTCGCGCTGAACACCACGCTCGGCATGGGCGGCGGTGGAATCGCTGCGATGGCAGTCTCGTCGTACTGGCAGGGCAAGCCGGATCCGCTGTGGACCGCAAACGGGCTGCTGGCCGGACTCGTCGCCGTCACCGGCGCGGTCCCCCACGTCGAGTGGTGGGGCGGCCTCATCCTCGGCCTGCTGGCCGGGGCACTCGTGCTGCCGACGTTCCGGTTCACCGTCGACACGCTCAAGATCGACGACGTGTGTGGCGTCTTCGCCGTCCACGGCATGGCCGGCGGCCTCGGCACGGCGCTGATCCCGGTCTTTGCGACGGCCGGGTTCTCGGGCACGCAGCTCGTGATGCAGATCGTTGGCGTGGTCGTGATCGGCCTCTGGGCCGTGATCGGCAGCGTGATCGCCTTCGGCCTCGCCGACCTGCTGTTCGGCCTTCGAGTCACCGACGAAGAGGAGACCGTCGGCCTCGACGAGGGCGAACACGGCGTCACGGTCTACCCAGAGTTCGTCGGCGGCGAACCCGGTTCGATCGGGAGCGGCCCGACTGTCAGTCCCGACGGGGGCAAAGTCCGGACCGACGGCGGTCGCTCGCCCAACGGAGGTGAACACGAATGAGTGACGACGACATCAAGCTGATTATGGCGATGATACGGCCCGATCGCCTGGGGGCCGTCAAACAGGCCTTAGCGGAGATCGGAGCCCCCTCGCTGACGGTAACCCAGGTGTCTGGCCGGGGCTCCCAGGCCGCAAAGAAGGGCCAGTGGCGCGGCGAAGAGTACGTGGTCGACCTGCTCCAGAAGGTCAAAATCGAGTGTGTCGTCTCCGAAGTCCCTGCCGAGGACGTGGTTGAGGCGATCCGGGAGGCGGCCCACACCGGCGAGAAAGGCGACGGGAAGATATTCGTCCTCCCCGTCGAGGACGCCGTGCAGGTCCGCACCGGCGAGAGCGGCCCCGAAGCAGTCTGAGAACACGGGGACGACATGGACATAGACGACACCGATCGCGCGCTCGTCGATGCCCTCATGGCGGACGGTCGGGCGTCGATCCAGGCACTCGCCAGCGAGGCGGGTGTCGCCGTCGAGACGGCCGATCGTCGGATCGAAGCCCTCGAAGACGCCGGCGTCATCGAAGGCTACACTGCCCAGGTCGATTACGACGAACTCGGGTACGACGTGACCGCCGTCGTCCGACTACGGGTCGGCGAGTCGACCGAAACCGTCGGCGAGACGCTCGGGGACTATCCCTGGGTTCGTTCGGCATACGAAGTGACCGGCGAGGACGACTGCATCCTGGTCGGGACCGTCCGCGATACCGACGACATGCACGGGAAGGTGGCCGAACTGCTGACCGATCCCACGGTCCGGTCGGTCACCGTCGACGTGGTGCTGGACACCGTTCGGGCGGGCGAGCCGATTCGATTGGGCGACTCGGCCGATTGAATCACCCAGTCGATCCGGGTGGGCGCTTGGCCGTGGCCGTCGAACGGTCGACGATATTTTGGCAGTTGATCATACACGTCAAATATGGGCCGACATCGTTGGGCCGTGGCATTGCTTTCCGGATTAGACGGCGCTGGCCGTCGTCGACTGGCTGGTGAAGCGCTGGCTGTCGCGGGGACGCTCATCACGGTCGGCATCGTGGTTGCTGGAGCGCTGTATCCCGACTACTCGATCCACACCCAGACGATCAGCGAACTCGGGGCGACCGGGCCGTCGGGGGAACGGTTCCAGCCTGCCGCGGCGGTGTTTACGCTGGCGATGGCACTTTCCGGCGTGCTTGTGGTTTTGGCCGGTACCGTGGCTCGATCGGAACTCGGCCGACGGCTGGCGAGTGCACTCGTGATAACGGGGACCGGTGTCGTCGGGGTCGCCGTGTTTCCGTTGGACGTCGGTGGTCCACACGCCATCGCCGCACTGGTTGCCTTCGCCGGTGGCGGTCTGACGGCCCTCTTTGCGGCCTGGGAGACACGAGGCGCGATTCGCTGGCTATCGGTCCTGTTCGGTGCGAGCGCGCTGGTGGCACTGCTGGCCTTTCTGGTACTCGGTGGGGAGACGCCACTCGGACGCGGCGGGCTCGAACGGGTGGTGAGTCTCCCGATTCAGTGCTGGACGATCGTCTTCGGTGGGTGGCTCATCGGAACCGCACACGAGCATGCCGATCGTGACCCACGGACGTGAGATGCCGCTGATTTCTCCCGATCAGGAGCGATCGACTCCGACAGCCCGAACGGGCGCGCCATCGCCGTCGATTTTGAGCGGAAGCGCCCGGAGTTCGAACCGCGTGTCGACGGCCCCGAGGTTCCGCAAATTCTCGAAGAGCAACAGCCCCGATCCCAGCAGTGCGTGATGGGCCGGGAAACCCTCGGGCTCGGCATCGCTGGCCCCGTCGCTGGGTGTCGGATCGGGATTGAGCGTATCGAGTGCGACCGCCAGGTCCTGGTCGGCACAGCGTTCGGCGGCCGCTGGCGAGAGAGACGGGTGATCGAGGTAGCGGTCGGTGTTCCAGTGGTCGTCCCAGCCGGTCCAGAAGACGAGACAGTCGACTGCCGATTCGACTTTCGGCACGCGATCGGCCGGGATCGCCCCGCGGGCCTCGACATCCCGGCAGTCGACCCGGCGGGCGGTCCGGACGAACGATTGGGGGTCGAATTCGTCGAGCGTGCGACCGCCGGGGACGATGTGGGCCGGGGCGTCGACGTGCGTGCCAGTGTGTGAGCCCAAAGAGAGACCGGACTCGCGGTAGCCATCTTCCTCGTGGGTGGCGACCGGCTCGACGCTGACGGGTGGATCGCCGGGATAGGTCTGCATTCCGGTCTCGATCGGGTGGGTGAGATCGTGCATACGTGAACGGCGACGGCAGGCACAGTAAAGCCACGGGCACCCCGCGAACGATCGGTGCGCGTTCGTCGTCAAGTACTTTCGACTGCCGGCCGAACCGCCGCCCATGAACCACGATCGCTCACGGGACCTGTACGATCGCGCGCTGTCGGTCGCCCCGGGCGGGGTCAACTCCTCGGTCCGGGCGATCCAGCCCTATCCGTTCTTCGTCGAGCGCGGCGACGGCGGCCACGTCATCGACGCCGACGGCAATCGCTATCTCGACTTCGTGATGGGATATGGCCCGCTCCTGCTGGGCCACGACCTGCCAGAACCAGTCCAGTCGGCCATCCAGCAGCGGGCCGCCGAAGGGCCGATGTACGGCGCGCCCACCGAGGTCGAGGTCGAACTCGCCGAATTCGTCGCTCGCCACGTTCCCAGCGTCGAAATGGTCCGGTTCGTCAACAGCGGGACCGAGGCCACTGTCTCGGCGGTCCGGCTGGCCCGCGGGTACACTGGCCGGGACAAGATCGTCATCATGCAAGGCTCCTACCACGGGGCTCAGGAGTCGACCCTCGTCGAGGGCGAGGGCTGTCACACCCAACCGTCGAGTCCCGGGATTCCCGAGAGCTTCGCCGAACACACGATCACGGTCCCGTTCAACGACGAGGAATACGTCGAGGCCGTCTTCGAGAACCACGGCGACGAGATCGCAGCCGTCCTGACCGAACCGATCCTGGGAAATCACGGCATCGTTCATCCCGTCGAGGGATACCACGACACACTCCGGGACCTCTGTGATGACTACGGCTCCCTGCTTATCTTCGACGAAGTGATCACGGGCTTCCGCGTGGGTGGGCCCCAATGTGCCCAGGGCAAGTTCGGGATCGAACCCGACGTGACCACGTTCGGGAAGATCGTCGGCGGCGGGTTCCCCGTCGGCGCGATCGGCGGGAAGGCGGAGATCATCGAACAGTTCACCCCCGCGGGCGATGTCTTCCAGTCCGGGACGTTCTCGGGCCACCCAGTCACGATGGCCGCTGGCCTGGAGACGCTCCGGTACGCCGCCGAGAACGACGTCTGGGAGCACGTCAACGACCTCGGCCAGCAGATGCGCGAGGGGCTGACCGAGATCGTCGCCGATCGCGCGCCGGAGTACACCGTCGTCGGGTCGGACTCGATGTTCAAGGTGATCTTCACCCGGGACGGCGAGAATGGCGAGAATCACTGCGGGTCGGGCTGTCGCCAGCGCGAATCCTGTCCGAGCTACGGGACCTGTCCGAAAGACGGCGCGGACGTTGATCGCGCCGAGGACGAGCGCTGGGAACGGTTGTTCTGGCCCGCGATGAAGGAGGAGGGCGTGTTCCTGACCCCGAATCAGTTTGAATCACAGTTCGTCTCTGCCGCTCATACTGAGGACGACATCGAGGAGGCGCTTGAGGCGTACCGGGAAGCGCTGTAGCGCTGTGTCAGTCTGAGGAGCGAGGCCCTTACCGAAGACAGCGAAACAGCAGTATTTGTCGAAATTTTGGATCGAGCTGGATCTTGTGGATTTCAATACGGCCGAAATTCTCGGTCAGGACAAGTACGGGTTTTATGCCGACACATTCTTAATAGGAATAGTATGGCCAATGAGAAAGAGAAGACCACGATTGCGCTGGAGTATCCATTTCCCGAGGAGCGTGTCTTTCGATACCAGGCGATGCAAGATGTTCTCGCGCTCCTGATCGAGGAACCATACGAGGAATTCACCGTAAGCCAACTCGCACAGATGATTGATGGGAATCAAGCATCTGTCTCGAAGGCGATCGCCCTGCTCGGAGAACTTGGCCCAATCCAGACTCGCCGAGATGGGCGAAAACAGTACGTCAGTATCGACCGAGACCGGCTGAGGAAATCAGATCCGGTACTATCGATTCCGCAACCCGAGTTTCACAAACCTGTTCGCGCATTCGTCGATCACGTAACGGAAGCAGTCGAGGAGTTAGTTGGAATCGTTCTCTTCGGGAGCGTTGCTCGCGGTGAGGCCGATCGATCGAGTGACATTGATCTCCTCGTCTTCGTTGATGATGACCGGACGCAGGCACGACGGACCGTCCAGGCGATCGTGAGCGACCTCGAAGAGACGAAGTTCGATGGCGACCGCTATGAGTTCGAGATACTGGTCGAATCGAGAGACAGCGCAAACCGGATCGGTGACCGGCTTCGGCAGCAGTTTGATGACGGTATCACTATCGTCGGATCGGACGAACTATCCGACATTCGTACAGGGGTGTTTGCGAATGAAGAACAGTGATGTCGTGGACGCGCTGGATGCAGCCGAGCAAAGCTTCGAACAAGCACCGGAGAACATCGAAGCGGGCCTCGATGTCGAAGACGCCGAGTTAGTCCAACTCAGACGGGCGTGTCGGTTGCTGTCGGCTGCGTCTCGCCTGCGCAACGATGGCTACTACACGGTCGTCATCGAGTCGTCGTTCGTCGCAATAGAACGGACGATTCAGTTCCGTCTGATTCACGATGGTGCAATGGAAACTTCCGAGGTCATCAGCAGTCACCGGCGACTGTACCAGCGGGGTGCCGAGGTCGGACTCTACGACGAAGCGTTTGGGGAGCGCCTCGCCGAACTGTGGACCCAGAACCGGACAAAGACCTACTATCGGCTCGGAATTGCCACCGAAGCACAAGCAACGGCGATGCACGATCTCGCCACCGAGCTTCATAACGAGCTCGTCAATGCGAGTCGAGTCCAACACGAGTGTCTCTGTTGATCGATGGTCTCCGCAAGCTCTTGCCGAAGATAGTGACACAGCAGTATCTATTTCAGAGTTGGTAGGCATGGCCGTGACACATACAGAGTCTCTATTTAAGCATGGTTCCCGAAGATATCTTCAATTATAGTTATTAGTAGATATATAAGTGTGGACGTAACGTGGTACTCTCCCTAGCACGGAATGACGACTCATGAAGCAAATCACGTCGGGCCGGACCACACCAAAGAACCACTTCGCTACCAGAATGTGACGACGGCATTAAAGTACATGCACTTAGATTCGGAAACACAGTCTTCGGCCGTGGATCATATCTGGGAATATTAAATAATTTATTACTCTTGGGAATTATAATTCTCAGGAAGTAGCTCATTAGGGAGTTCGATTACGGTTGCCCCGTGAGGCATATTTCCGGTAAGTCGTGGTTCAGAGATAACAGAACGGATTAACAATTCGAACTCATCTTCTCCCTCATCTTCATCAAATTCCTCTCCCAAATAGATCATTAGACGATCATCAGATTTTGCCCCATTAAATCCTTCTACAGAATCAATATATTCTGGATGATCTGCGTCAGAGTATCTTTTTTGTGCGACATTTATATTATCTCGGTTGAAGAGCAGCATATCGTCTATACCCCACTTTGATGGCATCCACCTTACTTCAATATCTGACGCTCCTGCGATGTATAATCTATTCTCTTTGTATTTTATACGACCTTCATTACGCCATTCGTGGAGTTTCATCCGAAAATCCCTGCTATTTGGAATATATATAACATCGGGCTCATAGACATGATCGAACGAATTTACAATTATCGAATCATATGAAAAATCAGAAACCTCAAACGAGTCGATCTCTCCCTGTTCAGCGGCGGTTCTAATTGATGATAATATACTAATCACTTCGCCAGTGGTTATTGAATCTACAAATTGCGGAATCAGAGGTTTGAGAACAACACTCTCATCTCGAAAGAATCGCTTAGGTAAGTTAATTCGCTTCCCGAGTTGTACGAACTCCCGATGAGAGTGTTTCCGATCATCATATTCCTCGAGGTCTGAGATTTCCTCTAATTCTGTGGAATCCTCGTAGTTATCTACGAGTTTCCGTGAAAATGAGTTGACCTCTTCTATTTCGAAAGTCATAACCAATCCTCCATATGAATGTCAGACCCACCAATCGAAAGGTTATCGCTCATCGCTTTCTCTGCTCTATCCTCCAGTAACTTTGCTTGTGATTCTGCCATCGATCTCGTCGCCCTCTTTTCTCGTAACTCCTCTTCCCGGAACTCGTCTTTTCGGTCGTGTTCGTCCTTCCAAACTAAGAGACCATAGATACCCATCACAATGCCGATAACGGAAGGTGATATTAAAAACAAAACATGATATAGATTGGACTCGCCTGCAAAAGAGAACGTGGCCGTTAAATACCCAAAAACGCCCAAATAGGAGAGGATGAGCAACGAAGTCCCCGTAGATGTGAAATATTTGTGATATTCACTATAATTGATTTGGGCGATACCATTTAACGCCTTACTCATACTACGTGAAACAAGATAGCGAATTCACTTTATATTTTGCTCCAGCTCTTGCCTACATTGGTGAAACAACTTCTCGGAATCTGATCCGTGGAGATCAAAGTGATGTATTTCGGTTATATTAGTTGGCATAGTTTAAAAATAACTCTACCCATATATTTACTATACTATTACTTGTCACTTGGACAATCGGAAATCTGAATTCACCAAATCATTTGACGATAAGAATATGTAATCATAGAACTAAACACCACTAAGAAATGACTGGCCCTATAAAATTTGTAATTGGATCCGTCATTGCTGGAATTTTGGGATTGGTGGGGATCTTAATATTCTCTTCGCTTAAGCCAATGACAACTTTACAAATGAATATTGCAATCAGTACGATTGATACGCTCATATTCGCAGGGGCGGCCTCAATTCTTGGTCTGATACTGTATGTTGTTGGATTGATTGATTAGGCTACTTGGAGATTTGATTTGTATAGTATATGCGTCCTGTATTCAGAACCTGCCGAGAGAGCTACCGAGTTGCTGGGATTGTTGTATTCGCGCCCTCCATCTTGCACGGCAACCAGTAACAATTTCAATATTCTGACCGTTGTTTCGCTCAGTCAAGGAATGGCCCGGGCCAATTGTGCAGCCCCCCACTCCGCGAACTCCAAAACTCGCTCACGTGAGCGCTTCGACGACATCCTCACTACTGAACAGTTTCAGATCGTCGCGTTCGTCAGCCGCTGCTTCGACTGTCGAGGTGAACCCACTCCGGGAAAAGAGCGCGTACGTCTCGACCCGATCGCTCCCGTCTTCGGGCGTCCATCGGAGTTCCTCGACGTGATCCTGGAGCGTCGAGAACGCGTCGTACCGAGCGGAGCCTACGTGAGCTTGCACTCGCCGACGATCAGCGTCTCGCCCGTCGTCAAGCCGACCACGTCGATCTCGTGAATAATCATACTTCGAAGTATGATACTCTGAAGTATGATACTTGAAAGTATCATTATGACCCCCGCGAATGCTAACGTCCTGAGAGACGGCCATCATCGCGACAACCGATCCGTCGGCCTTTTTGCTCTTATCCCACTACCCCCAGTAACTCGCATGGACCCAGACGAAAACCGCCGGGACTGGGCCGAGCGCTCTGAGGACTACTCCCCGGAATACTACGCCGAGATCGGCCACAACGAGGTCAGCGAGACCATCGTGGAGGTCCTGGAGTACTACGCGCCCGAGGATGCGGGTGTTCTCGAAGTCGGCTGTGGCTCGGGCCGTCACCTTGACGCACTCCGCGAGGCGGGGTACCGGGACCTCGCCGGGATCGACATCAACGAAGAATCCTTCGAGGTGATGGCCAAGGAGTACCCGCGACTCGCCGATACCGGGACCTTCCTCAGCGGCGCGATGGAGGATCACCTGCCGGAGTTTCCCGATGACGCCTACGACGTCGTCTACTCGGTCGAGACCCTCCAGCACGTCCACCCCGACGACACCTGGGTGTTCGAGGAGCTAGTCCGAATCACCGACGATCTGCTGATCACGGCCGAGAACGAGGGCAATCGACCCAATCGGGGACCGGACACCGAGGACGTCAGCTACGTCGAGGATGACTTCCCGCTCTATCATCGCGACTGGAAGGCTGTTTTCACGGATCTGGGGCTGGCCCAGATCGTCTGCGAGCGGACGAACCGGGACACGATCCGGGTCTTTCGGTCCCCCGAGTAGTGACCTCCCGGACGCCGAGGAGGCGATCTATCGAACCATCGTCAACAGCATCTTGAACCGCTCGTCCGCCGCGACCGCGTGAGGTGTATCCGCGGGAAAGACGATCGATTCGCCCGCCGTCAGTTCGTGGTCGGTCCCGTCGATGGTGACGCGTGCCGTGCCATCAAGCACCTGCAGGAGTGCCTCGTGGGGAGCCGTATGCTCGCTGATCGTCTGGCCCTCGTCACAGGCAAAGACCGTCAGCGTCGCGGCCTCCCGGTCGACTAAGGTTCGGCTGACGATCGCCCCGTCCTGATAGTCCAGCAAGTCCGCAACTTCGAGTGCCGATCCGGCCAAGTCCGCGAGTTGATTGTCGCTCATACCCGTCGTTCGGCCGGCCCACGCTTGGGGCTGCTGGTGAACATATTCGGCAACCGGAGCGACCGATAGGGCTACGGAACTGGGCAGTGAGCTCCCACTATGCGCGTCAGCGTCATCGGCGGGAGCACAGTCGGCCCGGAACTGGCCGAACAGGCTCGTGCTGTCGGCCGACTGTTGGCCGAGCGCGACCACGAGATCGTCTGTGGTGGGCGCGGTGGCGTGATGAAGGCAACCTGTCGCGGGGCCAGCGAGGCCGGCGGCCATACGATCGGCATCCTTCCGGGGGACGATCGATCCGCGGCCAACGAGTACGTCGAGACGGCGATCGCCACGGGACTGGGCAATGCCCGCAACGCACTGGTCGTCATGAACGGGGACGCCGCCATCGCGATCGACGGGGGAACGGGCACGCTCTCGGAGATCGCACTGGCACTGGACGCTGGCAAGCCGGTTGCGGGTCTACAGACCCACGACGTTGCTGGCGTCGAGGCGGTCACGTCGCCGCGAGCGGCCGTCGAATACGTCGAACAGGGAAGACAGGAGTGACGAGACGGCGGCGTCACTCGCCGGTCGCCACGAGCGCGAAGACCCACAGCAGCACGAACGGATACGTAAGGAGCTGAACGACCGAGAGGTCACTCCAGACGGGCGGGACGAAGAGGGCGACACCGATACCCAAGAGCGCGCCACCGACCGCGATCGGGCCTTGCCGTTGGTGTCGTGCCGATCGATCGACCGTCGAGAGGAAGAACAGGGCCGCAACGAAAAAGACCGCGAGGGTGAAGACGATCTCAGTGACGGGTGTGGCATCGCCCGCAAGCGCTTGCCAGGTCCCGACGAGAAACGCCCCGAACAGTGCCGTTGTCACGCCCAGTCCGCCGCTGACGGCGATCCGTCGGGGATCGACGCCGAACCGTGCCGTGTCCATACCCTAGTGCCGTAAGGCGACGGCAAGTGCGTTTCCCCTTCGATCAGTTCCACTGATTTCGACAGTACCACTGCAATGGGCACACCAAACCAACAAAAGTTGATAATATCACACCTATCTTTGGACATTACAAGCACACAGAGGCCCTTGATCCGTCGGGAACAATCGAGAGTATAACAGTCGATAAAGGAGCAATTGAAGTCGAATTATCAGGATTAGAGTCGAAGGTTCTATGCGAGAAGGGAGAATTTAGCGACCCAGCGGAATACATTTGATTGCGTAGTTACAGGTTTTCACATGGACCGAATCGAGTTCCTGTTCCAGGCAACGACGCTGTGGTTCGTCTCCATCCTGACGTGGCGAGAGCTGTATCCGGCACTGAATGGGACAGTGTGGCTCACCGTTCCATTTATCATCGCTTTCGCCGCCTACTATGTCATCCCCGCATACGCCGTCTGGCGGTGCACCGAAGACCTTCGAGAACGCGTCTGGCAGCGCTGGCTAGCGTTCGTCAGACGTCGATAACAGCTCTCAGGCCAGCCAGTCGGCAAAAGTTCCGTCGAGTAGCGTTTCGCGCTGCCGGTCGATATACTGAGACTGCATGCCCCAGATCGCCTCACCCAGCGGCACCCCCGCCCGCACCTGCTGGCTGACGATGTCGTGTTTGTACCGGGCAGGTGTCAACCGCCGGTCGAGGCGTTCGCGGAGTGGCTCGATGTATCGTTGGGCCTGCTCGGTCGAGAGACCCCGGAGTTCGAGTCCGTCCCGGGCGTATTCGAAGAGGTCGGCGTACAGTTCCTCGATGGCCGTCGTCTCGCCGTCGTCCGTGAGCCAAGTCAACTCCGCTTCGAGCCCATCACGGGCCGCCGCATAGAAGTTCTCCCGTGCCGTCTCCCAGTCGAGATCCCGTACGGGGTGATCCCGGCGTGGCAGGCTCTCCAACAGGCCGCCGAAGACCGCTTCGAAGGCCACCGCGTCCCTGATCGTCGGCTGGCCGGGCAGGGGGCGAAATTCGATGCGGGCGTTGGCGTCCGACCGCGTTGCCCCGTCGAAGACCGGCCGGATCCAGCGCCAGTAACTGCCGTGTTTGTGTCGGACGTGAGCAAAGCGATCGTCGAAGCGTTGGCCGGTCTCGACGTCCATCGGGACGATCAACGGATCGGCGACGATGCGATCGATAGCTTCCTCGACGGATTCGAGGTCCCGGGGGAAGGTGACTTTCGGCTGGACGTCACTGCCGTCGGGCGGGTTGAGGACGGACTCGAAGACACCGATCCGGTGTTCCATGTGGGCGTCGGCGACAATCTCGCGATCGCGGGCGTCTCCGTCGTAACACTCCGGTGGAAAGAACGGGGAATTCACACCCAGGGCGAGCAGCGGGCCAGCGATCCGCAGGGCGTACTGGAAATACGTCGGGAGGTCGGGGGCGTGAGGGATCTGGTAATGGGGCTGGATCGACGTGATCAGACTCTCGGGCATCACGGTGTCTGCCTGCACCGAGACGTGTGGGGCATCGAGTTCGAACGCACACGGGTAGTCGGTGTTGGCGATTGCGTGATACCGGACGCTGTCAGACATGTTCGTCCCGATGCGGATGCCGTCCTCTGCAACGGAGTCACAGAGATACGCGGTGGCTGTCTCGCCGTTTGGCGGCACCGTCCACAGGCCGTCACTGACCAGGCGGATGTCCTCGGTGTTGGCCCGTTCGAGGGCCGGCGCGAGGTTGGCCTGTAACTCCCGCTGTTGGGCGTCGAGCCCGTAGTCGTTCAACGGCTGAGGACTGGTCTGCATCTCGGCGTTGTGCAGGCCGAGTTCCTTCTCGAAGCCGATGCGTTCGAGCAACTGCCGCGGGACCCGCCGGAGGGCGTCGGTCTGTTCGTCGGCCGCGTACAGTTCGAACTCCAAGCCGACGATCGCCTGGTTGTTGTCGAACGTCCCTGCCCTGACCTCCGCTTTGAGGTCGTGGGCCTCCTGGTCGGCTCTGGCCAGGAACGCCTCGTGATCGACCGATAGCGCCTCACAGACCGCAGCGGCGAGCGCCGAGGCTGACATGCCCGCGGCTTGTTTGTCGGCTCCCTTGAACGTGGTGGGTCGACCAGTAGCGCGCCGGCCACCACACCACGCCGTGTTCCGCTACCGGTCCCAGGCCACCACGGCCACTGTGTTTTTAGTACGTTTCAATATATAAAGAAAACATTTATTTGGCCTGAATAGGTAAAATCGGCCGATGGTCCGCTCACTTAACCGGAGATCGTATATTAAAGGGATCGTAGCGAGCGGGGCGGGCATCGGGCTCGCTGGTTGTTCCTCGGGCCAGGAGACAACCGAATCCCTCCAGACGGAGCAACGGGAGACCAACACAGCGACCGAAACCCAACCGACACCCATGCCAACCGATACCGACTACGCGCCAGTCGTCGAACAGGCAGCAGTAACCGGCAGCGCCGTCGCAGCCAATCTCTTCCGCCGAGATATTGAGGTCGAATACAAAGACGACACGAAGGCAAACGTCGTGACGAAAGCAGACCGCGGGGCGCAGGCGGCGATCATGGACACGCTCGAACGACTACAGCCCGATGCGACGATCGTCGGAGAAGAAGGTGACGCAGCGAAGGAAGTGCCTGACTCGGGACTGTCGTTCGTCGTCGATCCACTGGATGGCTCGTACAACTTCACCCGGGGCAACCGTCTCTGGTGTGCCAGTGTCGCTGCAGTCGAAGAGGGCGAGCCGGTCGCAGCCGCCTCGGTCGCCCCAGCGCTGGACGACGCCTACGTCGGCACTCCAGAAGGCGTTCGCCGGAACGGCGAACCCGTCAGTGTGAGCGACCGCACCGACCCGAGCGGGTTCATGGTCGCACCGACGTACTTCTGGGGCTTCGACAGCCGTGAGCAGTTCGCCGTCGCGGCGCGTGCCGTCGTCGAGCGCTTCAGTGATCTCCGGCGGGTCGGCTCGACACAACTGGCACTCGCACTCGTCGCTGCCGGCGAGATCGAAGCCGCGATCACGAATCTCGAAACGAACCCGTGGGACACGATCGCCGGTGCAGCGATGGTCGAATGGGCCGGCGGGACGGTGACAGACCTGAACGGCGACGCCTGGGGACCGGACAGCACGGGCCTGGTCGCTTCGAACGGTGGTGCACACGATCTCGTCCTCGAAGCAACCCAAGAGATCGAAGCCGCCAAAGAGAACTAGACGACTCACTTTTAAGGAATATTAGTATTTGAACGTGGCTCGGGGCAGCACCAGGAACAGTAGGCCTGGACGAAGACACGAGTTCGTTTCAGCACCCTCGACCGCTCAGTGGCCCGCACAAACACGACGTGTGAAGGTGCAATCCCACAAGGGTCCGTCTGAAACCCATACCGAATGTCGGATGAAGTGACTGAAACGGTGAGCTTCAACCCCACAAGGGTCCGTCTGAAACTCGTCAACTGCAATCATATGATCGAGTACTCCCGACGCTTCAACCCCACAAGGGTCCGTCTGAAACGTGGCTCCGGTGCAAACGATGGGATCGGTCGGTCGTGCTTCAACCCCACAAGGGTCCGTCTGAAACACGGGACCATGCTATTCGATCTCGACGACCTCGACGAGGCTTCAACCCCACAAGGGTCCGTCTGAAACAGCGACAAAAGCGGGAGTGTGACACTCGGCCCGGCGCTTCAACCCCACAAGGGTCCGTCTGAAACCATGAACATGGTTTCGCCGTCCATATCCATACTATGCTTCAACCCCACAAGGGTCCGTCTGAAACCCGGGTCAGGTGTCAATAGAACAACTTGCGTGAAGTCGCTTCAACCCCACAAGGGTCCGTCTGAAACTAAGATGTCGCCGACGAACTCGTGGATGTCTGGGTCGCTTCAACCCCACAAGGGTCCGTCTGAAACGACCGAACAGGTCGTCATGAGACCGCTGAAAACTATCCTGCTTCAACCCCACAAGGGTCCGTCTGAAACCGAAACCAGAGAATCTATCGGCACGGCACAAGTCGCTTCAACCCCACAAGGGTCCGTCTGAAACCAGTCTTGGACTCCAGTTTGTAGCGGTCTGCCCACGGCTTCAACCCCACAAGGGTCCGTCTGAAACCTTCAGAATAATTAGATATGTGGTACTGTTGCGTTGCTTCAACCCCACAAGGGTCCGTCTGAAACAATGAGCCTGGGTGGCTGGGCGACGACCAACCGCCGGCTTCAACCCCACAAGGGTCCGTCTGAAACCCGGGCCACCACTTTGTCGCTGCCGTCCTCGGTGTGCTTCAACCCCACAAGGGTCCGTCTGAAACATCGTTGCGAGCGATGAACGAGAGGACGTCCCAGGAGCTTCAACCCCACAAGGGTCCGTCTGAAACCATGGCCGAAATCGACCATATAGAGCGTCATACCTGCGCCTGGGAGTTAGTATTTTCGTCGACCCGCAATGGCCCCTCAAACCCGGGGGGTCGATGACGACACTATAGAAAGTGACTGTCGTCCGTCGGGTCTTCGCCATAGACCGTCCGCGAGACGTACTGTTCGGAGCTCATCCGGTAGACGATTACGGATTCACCGGCCTCCAACATCGAATCGAGTTCTCGCTTGATCTCTTCGAGATCGCCTTCCGTGATCTCTCCCTCGAACACCGAATTCTGGACGTGAGTCAGATACCGGCGCAGGAAATTCAAGAAGAGGCGCGTTCGATCCGCCTCGACATCGTAGACGGCGACGACGTACACCACGTTACCACCACCGCTCGAAGGATTCGTAGGGTTCGCCGGTCAGCAGGTGTTTCTTGAGTTTGTATGCCTCGACTCGAAGGAGATACTGGTAGCTCACCTTTCGGTTAAGGCGAGGGTGTTCGATCGTCCGATCGAGTGTCTGTTCGAACTCCTTGGAGAACGTCTCTCGCCCGGTCTCGGTGAGTAGACACGCGTTCATCTCCGAATCGAAGTCGTCATCGGACAGTTGTCCCCGATTCACGAGGCGAAACACCACGCGATCGGTCAGTACCGGCTTGAACAGGTCCGCGAGATCGAGCGCCAGTGAGTACCGTCGCTCGCCGGGTTCGTGGAGATAACTGATCGTCGGATCGAGTGCCGTGGCCCGGATCGCCGAGACGATGTTCGCGTAGACCAGGCTGTTCCCAAAGGAGATCAGACTGTTCACCTTGTTGTTCGGCGGGTTGTACTTTCGACCCCCGAAGACGAAGCCTTCCGGCAGGATCTGATCGAAGATCCCGTAGTAGGCCCGTCGAGCACTTGCTTCGACACCCATGGCCTCCTCGACGGACTCGGCGGACTGTATCTCTTCACGACGACGGTCGAGTGCATCGAGCGTCGAATCGAGGTCGTAGTCCCGGTTGTCGTAATAGGTGACGTTCGCCCGCATGTTGTGAATGCTCCCGTCGACGATCTCGCGAGCGATTTTACCCCGGTGGGCTTCGTCGTCGTAGGCCCGAACCTGCTCGACGACGGTTTGACCTGACGTTTGACCGCGCTCGGGCATGATCGACCCCGAGTAGTAGTCGTTCCAGCCGAAGACGTGCATCGCCACGCCGTGATCGTCGAGAAACGAGATCACTCGCGTGTTGAAGTCGATCTGCCCGTGGAGAAACAGCGCTTCGGCGTTCTCGATTGGAAGGTACTTCTTCTCGTCGTCATCGGTGACGAGCCGTACGGTGTCGTTATGCCGCTCGACCCGTCCGTCCGAGAAAATGTGATAGTTGTCGTTCATGGGTCAACAGCTCCAGCAGAAGTCGTGGTACGCACACGACTCACAGAACGGCTTTTCTTTTGCAGGCGGTGGCGTGTCGCTCCGAACAACGTCGTAGATTCCACGAATCGCGTCTTCGACTTGCTGTTCATTTTCGTCTGTCAACTCGACTGATTCACGCTTCCGTTCGGTTGGATGAGCCAGCACCCCCTCCTTTTCGACACCGACGACCCGATCGAGATACCAGAGATAGTACAGCAACTGGAGGCGGGCGGGTTCGACCAACGTTGAGGACGGTTTCACCTCGACGACGCGACCGTCGTCGAGTAAATCGGGCGCGATCCGGCCGTCGATACTCAGGTTCCGTCGTTTCTCGTCGTAGGCCGTCTCGTCGACGTGCGTGCCACGGACAACGTTCGGGTTCTCTCGGTCGATCTCGACATCCCTACTTTCGAACCAGAGTTCACGCTTACAGACTTCATAATACTGCATCATCACGCCGGTGACGTGAAACGGCGACTCGACGGCCTCGTCGCGGGCCGATTCAAGAAGGAGATTGACAGGGTCGGTTTCGCCGGTCCGCTCGTCAGCGTGTCCACTCATAGGAACTGGTGATCGACGCTCGCCTCGGGAACCACGAAGCCCGTCGTTCGATCGAAGTGCGACGGATTTTGCTGTACGTCGAGTTCGTATATGCCTTCGTCCTCGACGAGTGGGGGAAGATCCGTGATCGCGTCGGCGGTCTCGCTATCTTCGGAGTGATACGGAACCGAGATACGCAGCGGTTTCGTCTCGTCGAGCAACTGGCGCAGTTCCTCGAATTCGAAATTGTGTTGGGCGTTCCGTATCGCTTCCGCCCGCTCCCGTTCAGCAGGCGTGCGACTGACGACGATCTCTGCCGAAAGCTGTTCGTCGATGAGCGAAACGGTCCCGAGTTCTTTCGCTTTCGCGTCGTCAACCCAGTCGGCGTACGTTTGCTTCCCGACATCCTTGTCCTCTCGTAACCGTTCGAAATACCGCTCGACGCCTCTTCGAGCCACGTCAGTCTCGGAAAGCGACCCGGATTCGTCCCGGATCTGACGGAGCGTATCTGCGACGGTGGGAAGCAGCGTCGTCCCGCGATTGTAGACGGCTTCGGCCGGCGTCTTCGACTGCTCGTCGGGCACGTCGAGCCACCAGACAGTGACGACTCCCTGTTCGCGCTCGAACGAACGGTTACACCGGCCGGCTGCCTGAACGATACTGTCGATCGGAGCGAGGTCGCGAAACACGCGATCGAAGCTGATGTCGACGCCGGCCTCGACGAGTTGCGTCGAGATCGTAAGCGTTGGATGGCCCCGTTCGGTGAGCGCTTTCGCCGTCTCGATCAACGTGAGGCGATCTGCTGGTCGAAGTCGAGTCGACAGGTGAAGGAGTGCATTGTCGTCGGTCGCTGCAACGTTTTTCGCGATCTCTACAGGATCAACATCCTCAACTGTCCCCTGGTTCTGTAGTTCGTCGTCGTAAAGGCGACCAACATCGACAAAGCCATCGTCGCCGACCTGCTCTGTGAGTTCTCGCGCACTGTCGATGGTGTTGCAAACGGCGAGCGTAGTTTGTCCCGATTCGACGACTTCACGGAGTTCGTTGGCAGCTGCTGCGTAGGGTTTCGGCTCGCTCTGAGACTCGATATACCGCTCGGTCGATTCGTCGAGAGCGTAGGAGACGCGACGAACGACTTCGAAATATCGGTCCGGGTCGTCCACGAGTTCGAATTCGTCCTCGAACAGTCGTGGCTGTGTGGCGGTCATCGCAATCACCGTCGCGTCGTACTGCTCGGTGAGGACATCCACGAGCCGTGGAACGAGTTTCCACCAGTCCAGCGGGAGGCTCTGTGGCTCGTCGAGGACGACGACGGCGTCCCGGAGTGCCGGGAGTTTCATCGACTGCCTGTTTTGCGGTCCGGCCAGACTCTCGAACAACTGGACGAACGTCGTGACAGTTAGGCCCGCCCGCCAGCTTTCACCGAGCATCCCTGCGATGTCGTCGTTCCGATCGGCATCGTCGGCGGACTGATCGTCGATATCGCGAATCGTCGTCTCGGCGAGATGGTGATGGGCAGTGAAGAGTCGTCCTGCCGTGTCGGTCTCATAGATCTCTTCGATCTCGTCGACGACCTGATCGATGATGCTCGTAAACGGAAGCGCATACACCACGCGATCGCCATCAAGGGCGTCCCTGAGTGCGAATGCGGCCGACAATCCGGTCAGCGTCTTGCCCATTCCTGTCGGGAGCGTGAGTGTCCCAATGCCCCCACCACTCTCGGCGAACGACGCCACGTTGTCGAGTACATCTTTCCGGGCTTCCGATCGATGGAAGTTCAGGCGCTCGGTTTTCGTCCCGTCCGTGTCGGCTGTAACGCCAGCCTCCAGATCCTCGATATACTCGGACAGCGTCTCGAATCCCGGTTGTCTGGGTGCGTACGTCTCCGATTCGTTCGCTGCACCGGCGGCACTGGTTTTGTCTGCGAGTACGAGTGCACTCCAGCACTGCAAGACGAGCCCGTAGCACGACGAGGAGAGTGTATCCGGGTCGACGCCGCGACCGGCCGTCTCCGTTCCCACCGTTTCTTCGATCTCACTCAGTAGCGACCCCGACTGATATTTTCGTACGAACGATTCCCAGCCCTCGGCACTACCAGTCGCGCTCTCGAACACCTTCTTTGCGAGATCCGGGACATTGTCGTAGATGTCCTTGATCTGTTTGAGTACCACCGTTTGACGCTTTTCCACGCTGTTCTGTCTCGAAGCGCCGTCTCGTCGGTGTGTTCGATCGACGACGTACTCCGCAACGTTCGGGAGGTTGCCGTGGTGTTTTGCCACGGCGACGAAGCCCGCCAGACACGTTTCGGTGTCGAACCCCTGCGTGTCGAGGGCATGGTATGCCGCGAACGACCCGATCGGGGCGTGATGCCGAAGCATCGGCGGGTCAGCGTCGTGGTCTTTGAGGAGATACTCTTGGAAGTAGGTCGTCGCTTTCCCGAAGTCGTGAACCCAGGCCAGCGTTTCGACGACAGATCGCAGTGATTCGTCGGTCGGGGTGGTCGCATCGTCAGGGACGACGTGTACCACGCGGTCGGCGACGTCGGAAAGATGGGCTTCGAGTGCGACCCCTTCACGCCCGTCCTCGGGCGGATGGGAATACGGTTCTGCCATTCAGACGAACACCACGGTCCGGTCGTCCACTCGCGAGGTTTGTACGTCCCTGACCTGCAAGGGTTCTGCGTCGGGATTGTAAGTGTACGTAGTGTACTCAGTGGTCGTCCGTCCGCCCCCGTCGGACGTCATGAACGCCGGCGATTCCTCGATCTGGCAACGCGTTTCGGAATCGAGGACGACGTCGTCCATCGCGTCGGGCACAGCCGAGTCGACGCCGATGGTCCCGGAGGACGGGCCAGATTCGATATCGAACTCCCCGAGGTAGTCGATCTCGGCGAGATACTCGGAGAGACCGAGACTCGGGACGTAGTGGGACTTCCCGGCGGCCAGCGTTTCCCGAAACTGTTCGTACCACTCGTTGTCAGCGAGCGCAACGTCGATCCTGTAGGCAGGGTCGACGAGTACCTCGTAGTTGTGTTGCTGTCGGAGTTTCGTGGGATTGGGGAGTTTGATACTGATCTTCCCACGTGGATTGAGTGAGGTGAGGTCACTGGCTGCCGTCGAGAGGGTGTTCATCGGCATGTTGACCGTCCGCAGTTCCTCGACGGGTTCGATGGCAATCGCGGATACGTCCGGTCCGAACAGGTCGTAATACCCGTCCCGTTCGATGCCCAGCATCGCCGCGATCAACCCGGCGACCGTCGTTCGCGGTATGATTCGGTAGGTCTGTTTGACGATATTCCCCTCGACGCGTCGGAAGTGTCCCCACGGACCCCGAATCTCGAAGGACAGACAGCGATCCAAATCGCCGTCGCTCTCACCGGGAATCCCGGCCCTCCGATTCGGCGATTCCTGATCCATGGTCACTCGCCAGTGTTCTGTGGCAGCGTTTCAGGGTACTCGTCGTAGATATCGACGACATCGACTCGGTCCGCTCCGACTGCCGTTCGAAGCGCGTCGTACAGGAGGTCCGGCCCACCGCTGTCGGTCCCGTGAGAAACCTTCAGGACATCGCTCGCCACGACTCGAATGCGTTCGATCTGGTTGCTGGCATTCGAGATCCGATCCACGAAATCATCGATGTCCAGCGTGAGATCGCGGATGTTTCGGAGTTCGTCGTGGTCCTTCGAGGCCTCGTCGTCGAGGGTGAGATCCTTGTCCAGGCCGCCGAGATGATAGCTCTCCTCCCCGTATTCGACCCGACAGTAGAGACGTGGCTCCTGGCCGACTTTGCTCCGACTGATGGTCTGGTTCTTGATCGCCCGCCAGCAGAGCGTATCGAGACGCTCTACGTCCGCTCGCGTGAGATTTGTATCGGCGGCCCCGTGTTCGTCGACGAGTCCGTGGAATCGGATGAGCCCGTACTGGATGCGGTGGTCGTCGAGGTCGAATCCACCCTGTTCTTTCCCTTCCTGAGTGGCGATAACGCTCGTGAGACTGTCGTATTCCTCGTTTTCGTTGACAGCGTGGATCGACTTGCCTGGCGAAAACTGGACTGGACCAGTGAAGTGGTCCGGGAGGTGTTTCGCGTAGGCGTTGTCCGTATCGACGGACATCGTCGCTCCGAAGTACCGCACGTCTGCACTCTCTTCGAGGTACTCTCCGAAGACATCGTCTCGGAACTGCGCCGCTTCCTCGTCGTCATCGAGGTCGTAATCGTCGGGATCGACGGCCTTCAGCCGGTCTTCGAGGAGTTCTGCGCGCGTGTACTGCTCGCCCTCGTCTTGCACGTTCCGGATGTAGACGCCGTGACCGTCGTCGTCCAACTGGTCGCGAAGATACCGCTTCAGCCGAACGTCCGTGACGATAGCCTGTTGGGTCTGGGGATCGATACGCGGCCTGTTCGATCCGCTCAGTGGATTGCCGTTTGGGTTTGCGTCGACGGCATCGTACAGAAACACGATCTCGGAACGGTTCTCGACGGTCTGTGTGGATTCGCTCATGTTAGATGTCCTCTTCGGTGTCGTCAGCTTGATTGTCCCATTCGGGATGGTCGTTCAATCCGTACGTCACGCCAAGGGCGTAGTAGAACCGGAGGTCCTCGGTATCGATGTCCCAGTCGTCTGGGTCGGGCTTGACGATCGTCTTCCGCAGTTCTTCGACCACGTGTTCGAATTTCGTGCCCGGGAAACTGCCGCCGCTTTTCTTCTCCTGACGGGTGTAGGTGAGCGTCTTGCCGATCGCTTCGCGTGTGACTTTCTTCACCCGGGATTGCGTGATCGACTTCACCGGGAACTGATCGACGAGCGTCGTCGACCGATCTTCGCTGTACTCCTGATAGCTCCCGACCTCCCCGACGAGAGCACCGAGCATGAACGCGCCTCGACGCTGGTTTCTGACCGATTGGCGGTGCTCTGCGTCCGCCTCATCGAGCACTTCGTCAGCATTTGACGTTCGCGCGATCGCAGGCGTGTCTTCGATGAACGATTCGAGTTTCGGTGCGGCGGGATGGCCGCCGTCTGGGATGATTTGAATGTCTTCGAGTGATTCCATTATGTCTACCTCGTAGTCTGGTTCGATCGTGATCGGTCGCTTCCCTGGGTCGTCGGTCGTCAGGAGATCGAGTGTCTCGGTCGCCAGAGCGCACAGTTGGGCGAACTGTGAGGCGACTCGGAACGACGGAAATCCCTCAAGGTCATCGTCGTCTTCGTCAGCGATGATCCGGTCGACGTACTCCGAGAGGAGCGTCTCGACGGCGATGGCATCCCCGCCGAGAACGCTGACGAGCGCCTCGATCCGTGGGTCGTCGGCGTCGGCTTCCTCGTCGTCACGCTCGGCAAACGTCTGGTAGAAGTACCACCCCGACGAGACGGAGTGGAGTGCTTCGTCGTCTGCTGTCAGCAGTCCCCAGTTCTCGTTGGTCGGAAGCGGCGCACTCCAGTCCGTGTCGGTGTTGAACGCCGAGGTGTCGCTGACGATCCGATTGTGATGTCTGGCGAGATCCCGGGGATAGAGTAGCCGCCCGTTCAGTGTCTCACCGAAGACGTCGTAGCGAGACATCTGGTGTGGCATGACTGCCGAGACGTAGAATCGGAGCGCCGTGTCGTCTTGGTCCTGGAAGTCCTCGCAGGCCTTCTCGACTGGCGTCAGGTCGTCATCCTCTGTTGTGGCCTGGTACAGCAGATTGTACAACTCGTAGATCTCCTCGGTCGATGCCCGACCGAAGAAGTACGGCAGGTAGTACACCTTCGCTCCGAAGGTTGGGTATTTACAGGCCTCGACGAACGTCTCGGCGTTCATCACCGTCACTGCCGCGTCTTCGGAGATGGAATGGGTTCGCCAGGCTTCCTCGATATCGAGGCCAGGGAACTTCTCCAGTTGCTTGCCCAGGAAGTAGTTCTGCGGGTCTTCGGACGTGCCGACAGTCCGTGTTCGCTGTCCGGTGACGAGATCGGTCGCCTCGCCCGAGGAATCGTCGGCCTTGTTCTTCGTGACGAGTTTCGAGAGCTTGCGCTGGCGCATCGCCTCCTTGAACACGTCGAGATCACCGGGCCACTGGTATTCACCGTCGGGCTCGGTTTTGACCCGTACAGTGAGCAGTGCAGTCGTCGACTCGCCGCCGAGTTTGGTGGTGAGTTCGTCCTCGATACGGTCGAGTGCGTCATCGTCTTCGCCGAGTGTCGCTAGCGCCTCGACGATCCAGCCGTCCTCGTGGTCGCCTGAAGCCTCCTGGACGACCGGATCGGTCGCCCATTTCGTGAGGCGCTCTTTCGCGTAGCGGGCGAGTTTCTCGGGGTCGCTGTTCCGGCCCGCCTGGTGGGTGATACTGTGATCGATGCCCGCTGCAGCCGGATACTTGCAGTGGCCCACGCGTTCGACCAGGTCGGCACTGTAGCGGGTGACCTCGATGGGACCGCTACCGTCCGTGGCGAGGACTGGTTGCTCACCGCTTAGATCCACGCGGACGACGATCAGGCTGTCGTCGGTGTCGATGAGATCGCCCGCTTCGTCCGGCGTGAGATAGGGGCCGTATGTCCCACCGCCCGCCGTCGCGAGCGTGTAAAGTTTTCCGTAGAGGTACTGTATCGTCCGGAGCGACGTGATCGGCGTGTCCGGAAGCTCGTCGTCCAGTCGCTCCGGTGGGTACTCCTCGCGAAATTCATCAGGCGAAAGCATTCTCGCCCTCCAGTTCCGTCTCGCCTGTTTCTGTCTTGTCGACGATGTTCACGAACCCGAACCCGAGCGAATTCCGTTCGCCGATCCCGACATCCAACAGCAGGTTCAAGTGCCGTCGATGGTCGTCGTCCCGAACAGTATACTCGAAGCGCCACTTGCTCAACACCCACGTCTCGGTCTCGCCAGTCGTCGGCGTCACCGGAATGGCGAACGTCTTGATGAGTTCGTAGCCGTCGAACAACTCGCCGTCGACTTCGCTCGGTCCGGGCAGATAGTCCGGACAGAACAGATCGTGTTTCTTGTCCAGATTCGCCTCGATCTGGTTGCGGAACGGCTCCATCGAATGCTCGGGCCGCCAGAACTCAGCCTCGTCGTGCTCGGTGTCGATCCCGTACTCCGCGAAACGCCAGGGCGGAATCCGAACCAACACGCCGGTTCCAGTCGAAATGGTCCCGTTCGTTCCGGGCTCGCCGACATCGGGCGAGAGTGGCGTAAGCTCCTCGACGGTGAATGGCATCTCGCCGATATTCAACTCGGGGTCGTCCTTCAGATCGGCGGCGACGTGGGCGAGTAGCTCTTCCTCCGGCGAGGCGACGAGTAGCGTCCGTTCGTCACCTTCCTCCATGTCGCCCGGCGGAAACGGGTTCGAGTACGTAAACGCCTTCGGGCGGTTCTCGTCGTGACTGTCTTCGTACTCCGTCCCATCGAGCGCTCCCCAGAGTCGCCCGCGGAGTTTGTGATGATACGCGTTGTCATAAGCCGCGTCGGCTCGTGCCCGCAAGCGGGCCAGAACACGCATCCAGAGTCACCCTACCTCGCGTCGGTTAGTTGTCAGCATTGCGCCCTCGAAATCAGACGGCTCTGTAATAAGGTTCATTGTATCAAGGTGAAAGTGAAGCCCTTAAGAGACAAGGTTTCGCCCGTCACCGCGACCTTTAGGGCGATCCACGACCGAGACCAGTCATCGTGCGCGTCGAAGCAAGTTTCATCCCGGTCGAGGGCGTCGGCGAGCAGACCGAGCGATCGCTGTGGGAACAGGGGATCACCCATTGGGACGAGTTCGAACCGGACGCCGTCGGCGCAACCACCGCCGACCGCATCGAGGCGTTCATCGAGGACGCCCGCAAGCGCCTGGCCGAGCGTGACAGCCACTACTTCGGCCGGCAGTTCCCCAGCCAGGCCCAGTGGCGACTCTACGAGACCTTCGAAGAGTCGGCGGCCTTTTTCGACATCGAGACGACGGGGCTGGATCAACGCCACGACGCGGTAACGACCGTCAGCGTCCGCCAGGGCGGCGAGACGACCACGTTCGTCCGCGATCGGGACCTCACGGCCCAGCGCCTCCGGAAAACCTTCACGGACGCCGACCTGCTGGTTTCGTTCAACGGCAAGCGCTTCGACGTGCCATTCTTAGAGCAGTCGTTCGACCTCGACGGTGTGCTCGATCGACCACATCTCGATCTCATGTATCCCTGTCGGCGACTCGACCTGACGGGCGGACTGAAACAGATCGAGAAAGACGTCGGTATCCAGCGCGACCGGCCGGACCTCTCGGGAAAGGACGCCGTTCGGCTGTGGAACGACTACCAGCGTGGTGACGAGGGCGCCTTGGAGACACTCGTCGGCTACAACCGCGAGGATGTCGATCATCTCCAGACCGTCGCCGATCGGGTCGTCACCAGACTTCACGAGCGAACGGTGCCCGACGGTTGTGGACTCTGATTAGACGCGACGACGGTCACCGTCACGCGCGGTCGTCGACCCAGGACGCCGGAGGACGTGTGCCCGGCCGGCGAGCAGTCCCAACACGAGGCCCGTGAAGTGGGCGATCAGTGCCACCCGACGGCCCCGCGTCAGCCACGTGATCGCGAGGGCGACGCCGAGCACGACGACGATCGCCACGCGGGGGCTGACGGCCACCCGGCTGGCGATGGCATCAGTGAGCCGGTTGCCAGCAAGTACGTACCCGAACAGCCCGAAGATCGCACCGCTGGCCCCCAACACCGGGATCTCGTTGCCGAGAACGTGGCCAACAGCGACCTCTGTACCGCCGGCGATCGCTCCGACGACGAAGAAGAACACGTAAAACCGCCAGGGCTCCGTCCGGCGTTCGAGGACGAGCCCGATCACGAACAGTCCGATGGCGTTCGTCGCGAGGTGCAGTGGACCGCCGTGGGCGAGGACGCTCGTCAGGAGGGTCCAGGGGCGCTCGGTCAGCGGCCAGGCGAGGGCGAACGCATCGGGAGAGCCACCGAACAGTCCCACGACAACTTGCAGGAGGAAGACAACGACGAGCACGCCGATCAACGTCGTGGTCGGACTCGTGGCTCTGTCCATACGCGAGTGTGGAGCCGAGCGATGAAAAACGGTCGGTCGGGTCAGTCGTTGTCGGAGGCGACCGAATCAGTTTGTTCGCCACCGTCCGCTTGCAGGCGATCTTTGCCTTTCTGGCGGAGCTGTTCGAGCAGTCCCGAACAGGCGTCACACTCCGCACAGGTGGCCGTCGAGCAACTGACCGATGCGCCACAGCGGGGACACTGCATCCCGACGGCGGCGGGATCGAACTCGTACTCGCAAGTCGGACACTGCATCACCCGAACACCCCGAAGGCGGCCGCGAGCACGCCCCCGACGGTGAACGCCGTGACCCAGGAGCCGAGCCACATCAACGCGGCGCTCTTTGCGTCTCGTTCTTTGAGGATCATCACCATCGAGAGGATACAGGGTACGAACAGCGTAATCACGACGAGGCCGATAAAGACCTGCGCGCTCGAAAGAGCCATATCGGTCATGCCCGCGGCAGCGAAGTCCCGGCGGATCAACCCGAGGACGAGGATCTGCCCGAAGTCCGCGGGCATTCCGACAAGCGCGGTCAGCGGCCGAAGTCCATCCTTGATCGCCGCCAGCCCGCCGACGTAATCCAGTACCGAGACGACCACCGCCGTCCCAGCGAACAAGGGGATGGCCTCACGGAGGAACATCTTCGCGCGGTTGTACGTTTTCCGGAGGATGTTTCCCGGTCGTGGCGCGCGCATTCGCGGCAGTTCGGTCACCAGGGACTCGCTTTGGCCCGGCAGGGTCCGGTCGAGGAAGACGCCGACGACCCCCAGCACGACCAACAAGATACCGAGGTAGCCAAACCAGTAGATCAACCCGAGCCCGGCCATCAGCCCCATGATGACGCCCAGTTGGGCCGAACACGGGACGGCCAGCCCGAGAAGCGCCGTCGAGATCGTCCGCTCGCGTTTCGAGCCGACCATCCGGGTGGTGATCACGGCCATGGTGACACAGCCGACACCGACGATCATCGGGACGACGGCCCGTCCGTTCAGACCGATCCGGTTGAGGCCACGGTCGGTCAACACGGCGAGTCGGGGGAGAACGCCGGAGTCTTCGAGAACACTGATCGCCAGGTAGAAGGCGACGACGAGTGGCAAGAGGGTGCCGATAACGTATTGGACAGTGACCGTCAGCAGGCCGAGATTGTCGTTGATCAACAGGAATTCGAGAGGTTCGAGCCAGGCCACGTCGGGCAACAGCCCGGCGACGAACGATTCGACGGCCGGGATGTAGTGGGGACCAAGCAGTTCCCCTTCGAGGGTATCGACCAGGCGCTGAGCGACGAGATCACCGATAAAGTAATAGATCAACCCGAGGAGGGCAAGCGCGATCGGCGTCCCGGTCAGGGGGTTGATCATGAGATCGCTGACCCGCTCGGCGATCGAGTCGTCGGTGCGGGTTACCGTCTGGACCGAGTCAGCGATCGACTGGACGCGCGAGCGGCGCTGGCTGTAGATCTCTTCACGCAGGCCCGACTCGACCAGTGCTGGCGAGCCACCGTCGGCCATGACGCCGCCGACGTCAAACGCCGTGGGGAGTTCCTCGTCACCCTCGACCAGCAAGGTCTTCTCCGGCCGATCGGCCTCTAGTTGTTCGGGGAGTTCGTCGTAGAACTCGTCGATGGCCGTCTGTTCGGGCGCGGTCGCTTCCGGGACCCGCTTGCGGAGTTCGTCGAACCCCTCGCCGTCGATGGCGACCGTCGTGACGACGGGGACGCCCAGGGCCGCTTCGAGGGCCTCGACGTCGATATCGATCCCGTCGGCCTCGGCCTCGTCCATCATGTTCAGCGCAACGACGGTGGGGATGCCCATATCGAGCAACTGCAGCGTCAAGAACAGATCACGGTCGAGGTGCGTCGCGTCGACGACGTTGATGACGGCATCGGTCTCTAAAACGATGTCGCGGGTGACGCGCTCTTCCTCGGAAAACGAGGAGATGCCGTAGACACCCGGCGTGTCGGTCAGCGTGTAGTCGCCGAATTCAGCCAGCGTCGTGTCGACGGTCGTCCCCGGGTAGTTCGAGACGTCGACGTACTGCTCGGCGAGTTCGCCAAAGACGACGCTCTTGCCGACGTTCGGACAGCCAACCAGCGCCAGCGTGTCCTCGGCATCGATCTCGCTCGGGTCACAGCCGGCGTCGTGACACCCCTCCATGATCAATCACTGGCCTCCGGGCGTGGCCGCTCGATTTCGATCGAGTCGGCGAGATCCGCACCGAGCGCAAGTTCCGTCCCGTTTCGCCGGACGATAACCGGCCCCTTGCGGATGTGGTGGCGACACTCCACGGTCCCGTCTAAAAACCCCAACCGCAACAGCCGCGCCCGAGTGTCTCCATCCGGGACATCGGCCAGCCGGACGAACTCACCCGAGTCCACGTCGCCGAGTACCTCAGCCATTTAGTCTCACCTAAGTCGGCATAAGCTAGGCCAACCAAAAAGAAAAGGGGGGTGTTCCCGACTTCTGAAAACAGATGTGGACAAACGTGATGGTTTAGGTCGCCCTATCTTTTTCACTGTGCGGATGCCCGCCCCGCCAGCCGATCGGGGTGGAATCGGTGTACGTTTCGGGACTGACAGCGAAGGGTGGACCGTGACTGCCGATCAGGGAACGTATACGCTGGTCCTCGACCTTGCGACGGCGACGACGATCACGTTTGGCGCGGCGGGCGAGCGCGACCTCCCGGCGGGCGGGTATGCCTACACCGGGAGCGCGTTCGGTACGGGCGGATTCAGTCGGATCGACCGCCATCGCGAACTCGCCGCCGGCGAGCGCGAGACGCGCCACTGGCACGTCGATTACCTGCTTTGCCACCCAGAGAGTCACGTTGAAGCTGTCGTGACGACGGCCGGGCAAGACGTCGAATGTGCCGTCGCCAGCACGCTCACAGCCGAGGCGACGCCGGTCGACGGGATCGGGGCGTCGGACTGTGACTGTGGGACACATCTCGTGTACGCGCCCGACGTGGCGGCGTTGGTCGATGTGATCGAACGTGCCCACGGGCAGGCTCGGTCTGGGGAGTGAACCGCAATACACACCACCGAGCCGGTCACACCTTCGGCCATGACTGACTGGGACGTCTATCTCGTCACGCAGGAATCGCTCTCGGGCGAGCAGTCGACGCCCGCGGTCGTGGCGGCGGCGATCGAGGGCGGCGTCGACGTGGTGCAACTCCGGGAGAAAGACGTCAGTGCCCGCAAGCGATACGAAATCGGGCGTGAAGTGCGGGCACTGACACGCGAAGCCGGCGTGCCGTTGCTCGTCAACGATCGCGTCGACCTGGCGCTGGCTCTCGATGCCGACGGCGTCCACCTCGGCGACGCGGATCTGCCGGTCCCCGTGGCCCGTGAGTTACTCGGCGAGGAGGCGACCATTGGCCGCTCGGTCTCGTTCGTCGAAGACGCCAAAGACGCCCAAGCCGCCGGCGCTGACTACCTCGGCGTCGGGGCGATCTACGCCACTGGTTCGAAAGACGACATCGACGACGAGGAGTACGCCATCGGGACCGACCGACTGGCCGATATCGTCGCGGCCGTGGACATCCCAGTCGTCGGGATCGGCGGTGTCACCAGCGAAAACGCCGCCGAAGTGATCGAGGCAGGTGCCGAGGGCGTCGCTGTCATCACCGAGATCACGGACGGGGCCGAGCCGGCAGTCCCGACCCGCGAGTTGGGCGCGATCGTTGCTGAGGCACGGTAACCGAGCTGGCCGTCGATTGCCCGTGCCCGAGGAATTAATGACGGGCCGGGTGTCAATAGTGAACATGGGAACGCCACGGCGGATGCTGGCCCTGGCCGCCGGGCTCGGCATCGGCGTGTGGGTGCTCGATGCGGTGCTCGATGCACTCCTGTTCTACAGCGAGATGTCGTTTCTCGCAGTGCTCGTGACCGATGTTCCTGCCCACGAGTTGTACATTCGAGTGCTCATCCTGGCTGTCTTCGTGGCCTTCGGGCTCGTCACGGCAGTACAAGCCAGTCGGATGCAAGAACGTGAACGGGAGGCGACGCTGTTTCGACGCCTGGTCGATGAAGCAACCGATAGCGTCTACGTCATCGACCCGGAGACGGGACGGATTACAGACGTCAACGATCGAGCCTGTGAGACACTCGGGTACGATCGCTCGGCGCTACTGGGCCGCTCGGTCGCCGAGATCAACCCGGAATTCGAAGACCCGCAAGCGTTCGCGGCATTGATCGACTCGGCCGGAGGGGACTTAGAGTACTACGAGACCACACACGTGCGGGCCGACGGGACCACGTTCCCCGTCGAGATATCGGCCGCGACGGTCGATATCGACGGCCGCGCCTACCGAATCGCGATCGCCCGCGACGTCACCGAACGCAAAGCGATCGTCGCGGAACTCAAGCAAAGCGAGCAACGCTATGAGTCACTGTTCGACAGCATCCGAGACGCCATCCTGGTCGCCGATACCGACCGCCACATTGTCGACTGTAACCCGGCGTTTACCGAGCTGTTCGGGTACACACTCGAGGAGATCGAAGGGGAGTCGACCGCGTTGCTCTACGAGAGTGAGGCGGAATTCGAGGCGATCGGCGAGACGCTCGACAGGCAGGCTGCCGATCCCACGTTCGTCGAGACGGTCCGCTACGAGAAACAGTCTGGCCAGGTGTTTCCAGGCGAGACGAACATCTTCTATCGCCGGACTGTAGACGGAGAGATAACGGGCTACATCGGTCTCGTCAGGGACGTCTCCAATCGGCAGGCACGGATGACCCAGATCCGGACGATCGATCGCGTGCTCCGGCACAACCTCAACAATGCGCTGACGGTCATCCTGGGTAACGCGGAGTCGATCGCCGACAAAGAGGTCGAGGACCCGCGGTGGAGTGCCCAACGCATCATCCGGACGGGTGAGCGACTCCAGGCCACCACCAGAAAGGAGCGCGAGATTACCACGTTCTTGTCCGAATCACGACCGACAGTCGAGCACGATGGCGTCACGATCGTCGAGAGTGCCGTCACGGACGTTCGAGAAGAATATCCACACGCCGACCTGACGGTCGAGCGACCCGCCTCACAGCCGGTCGTTGCCGTCACGTACATCGATCGGGCGATCGAAGAACTGCTCGAAAACGCGGTCACCCACTCCGATCGGGCGACCCCATCGGTGCAGGTCTCCCTGGCGACGACCGACGGCGTCGTCGAGATCAGCGTCGAGGACGACGGGCCAGGGATGCCCGAGATGGAGCGAGACGTCCTGACCGGGGATCGGGACATCGAGCCGCTGTATCACGGCCGTGGCATCGGTCTGTGGTTGGTACACCTGATCGTCCAGTATTCGGACGGGACGGTGACCTTCGAGGAGAACGAGCCCCGCGGCAGCGTCGTCACCATCCGACTGCCGACGCCGAGTGCGTGGCACGCCGACGAGCAGATGACTGAGTGAAGCGGCGTCGTGAGGGGTGTCTCGACAAGCTCGGCGGCCATCCAGGTCACTGCCCAGATATCGCACGGTGGTTTCTTGGGCCTGCAATGGATTTCCCACAGCATGAAGACCTGGCAGCGCCGGACCGTCGGGTACGCAGCCATCCTGGCGGTGGTTATCCTCGTCTTTGCCGTGCTCTATCAGCAGGGGATGGCCGTGTACGACGGGCGACCCCGGACGTTTCTGGAGTCCGTACAGTTCGTCGTCGAGACGTTCACCACGACCGGGTACGGGGCCGACTCCCCGTGGAACAGCGCGGTGATGACCGTCTATGTCATTTTCATGGACCTTGCAGGCGTCGTTCTCATTGTCACGGCCCTGCCGGTGCTTGCGATCCCGCTGCTCGAAGAACTACTGGAGACGACCGTTCCCGAACGTGCCCCGGATGGGGTCACCGATCACGTCATCATTTGTACGTACACGTCCCGCGCTGAGGCGCTGATCGACGAACTGAGCTCGTGGGACGTCCCCTACCTCATTCTGGAACCGGACCGTCAGCAGGCTACCGCACTCTCGGATGCGGGGTATCGGGTCGTCAACGCGGACCCGGAGACGGCAGCCGGCCTCGAAGCAGCGAATCTGGCGGGGGCGCGAGCGCTCGTCGCGGACGTCTCCGATGCGGTAGATGCGAGCATCGTCCTCGCGGCAGGTGAAGTCGACGCCGACGTGCCGGTCATCAGCGTCCTCGAAGAGCCCGGGAGCCGACCGTATCACCGCCTTGCCGGGGCCGACGAGGTACTCTCGCCGCGGCCGTTGCTCGGACAGAGCCTGGCCGCGAAGGTGACGACCAGTCTCGACGCCGATCTGGGGGATGCCGTCGAGATCGGCGAGGATTTCGAGCTCGTCGAGTTGCCCCTCCAGCGTGGCAGCCCGCTGGTCGGCTCGACGCTTGCCGACAGCGGGATCCGTGAAGACGCCGGAGGCAACGTGATCGGCGCGTGGTTCGACGGGGAGTTCCAAGCTCCACCGGATCCCGGGGCGACACTGACCAACGGCACAGTACTGCTCGTTGCGGGCCACGAACGCGATATCGAGCGGCTACGGGAGCACACACTCGCAGACGTTCGCCGGTTCGGAGACGGGGAAACGATCGTGGTTGGGTACGGCGAAGTCGGCCAGACGATCGTCGGCGCACTCGATGCCGCGGGCTTGCCGTTCACGGTCGTCGACCAGGAAGCGATGGATGGCGTCGACGTGGTCGGTGACGCGGTCGATCCAGAGACCCTCCGGGCGGCAGGCATCGACGACGCCCGGTCGGTCATCCTCGCCCTGCCCGACGACACGACGACCCAGTTTGCCACACTCGTCGTTCGAGATCTGAGCCCGACGACGGAGGTTATCGCTCGCGTCGAAGAACCACGCAACGTCAAGCAGATGTACCGCGCCGGTGCCGACTACGTGTTGGCGCTTGCGACCGTCAGCGGCCGGATGATCGCTTCGGCGATCCTCGACGACGAGGCCGTCCTCTCGGTGGAAGCCCAGATCCAAGTCGTCCGGACGGCCGCCCCCGGACTCGTCGGGACTCGGCTGGGCGAGGCCCGCGTCCGCTCGAAGACGGGCTGTACCGTGGTCGGCGTCGGACGCGAGAATGAGATTCTGACGGACGTGGGGCCGGACGTACGGATCGAGGACGGCGACGAACTCGTCATCGCGGGCACCGACGAGGGGATTCGAGCGTTCAACGAACGATTCGGATAAGCGTCACTCGACGGTCGGATCCGGCGTCTCGTCGGTGCCGGGTGCCGCCGTCGCCTGGTTGCGTTCGACACCGGTACCGTGATCGGGAGAGAGTCGAGCCAGACGCATCGCGTTGCCGGTGACGCCCAGACTCATCCCCATGTCGCCGACGACGACCGCGATCGCGACGCTGACGTAGCCCAGCGGCACGCCGACCGCGAGCAGGGCCTTCACGCCGAGACTGGTCCAGATGTTCTGTCTGATTACGCCGTTTGCCGCGTGCGACAGCGAATAGAGGTAGGGTAACTTCCCGATATCGTCACCCAACAAGGCGATATCGGCCGTCTCTAAGGCAGTGTCCGTGCCGGCGGCCCCCATCGCCACGCTGACGTCCGCGGTCGCCAGCGCCGGCGCGTCGTTGATACCGTCCCCGACCATCGCTACGCCGCCGTACGTCTCCTGTAACTCCTCGACGGCAGCGACCTTCTGCTCGGGGAGCAGTTCCGCACGATACTCGTCGACGCCGACTGCCTCGGCGATCGCCCGGGCAGTGCCCTCGTTGTCCCCGGTCAACATGACGACCGTCTCGACACCGAGTTCGTGGAGGCGCTCGACCGCCCGACTGGCACCGGGTCGCACCTCGTCGGCGATCGCGAGGATCCCCCATACCTCGCGTTCGGTGCCGACGAGGACGATCGTCTTCCCCTCGGTTTCGAGCGTCTCGACGTGCTCTTTGATGGACGCTACCGCCGGTCGCGCGTGGAGGGTCCCGCCGTCGGGGTGTGGCGAGTCGTCACTGTCGCCACCGCCGACCGCCGCGAGGTCGTGGCCCAGTTGCGTGAACAGGGCCGGCGTCCCCGCGTAAGCGCTTTCGCCCTCGATCTCGGCACGGACGCCTTTCCCCGTCAAACTCTCGAAGGCGGCAGGGTCGGGCACATCGTCGAGTCCTGTACGGCCCGCACGGTCGCGGATCGCGGCGGCGATCGGGTGTTCACTCCGGCGTTCCAGGGCGGCCGCCCGCCGAAGGACATCGCGCTCGTCGCGTTCGCCCAACGGGATGACGTCGGTCACGGTGAGTTCACCGCGGGTGAGGGTCCCGGTCTTGTCCAGGGCGACGGCATCGACCGCACCCATCGCTTCGAGGTGGTTGCCGCCCTTGATGAGAACGCCGTTCTTGGCGGCGCTCGTGATCCCCGAGACGACCGAGACGGGCGTCGAGATGACAAAGGCACACGGGCACGCGATCACCAGCAGCGTCAACCCGCGGACGAACCAGGGTCGCCAACCCCCGGGCAAGACGAGTTCGTACCCCGCGACCGCAAACGTCGCGCTGTCGGCGATCAGCAGCGGGGAGATGGCCGCAGTCAGGATCGCCACCACGACGACGGCGGGCGTATAGTAGCCCGCAAAGCGGTCGACGAACTGCTCTTTGTCGGTGCGGTTTTCCTCGGCACTCTGGACCAGTTCGATGATCCGGGCGAGCGTCGAGTCTCCCGCCGTCGAGGTGACTTCGACTTCGAGATACCCCTCTGCGGTGATCGAACCTGCGAACACCGCATCGCCCTCGCTCTTTTCGACGGGCATGCTCTCGCCGGTGATCGGCGACTCGTCGACCGCGCTCTCGCCTTCGATGACTTCGCCGTCCAGCGGGATCTTCTCGCCGGGACGGACGAGGACGGTTTCACCGACCTCGACAGCCTCGGCCGGGACAGTCAGTTCTTCACCGTCCCTGCGAACCGTCGCCTCGTCGGGCGAAAGTTCCAGCAACTCACGCAGAGAGTCTCGTGCCCGGTCCATCGCATAGTCTTCGAGCAGTTCGGCGATGGAAAACAGGACCGCAAGCGTCGCCGCCTCGGCGACGTAGCCGATCCCCGTCGCCGCGATGATGGCCACACCCATCAGGAGGTCGATGTCAAGACTCCGGTTGCGCGCCGAATAGATCCCACTGCGGACGACGGGCACACCGCTGACGACTATGGCAACGAGAAAGAGGCCGTCAGCGACGGTAATCGGAGACGCCAGGACGGCAGCGATGTCGACGTTGGCGCCCGTGAAGACGAACTCGATGGCCAGTCCGAGCGTCAGGAAGACGGCCCCGACCCAGGTCTTGATCGCCCGCGGACTCGTCCAGACTGCCGTCGGTGGGGCAACGTCAGGGCCGCCGGTGGCGGCTCCGTCGGCCCCGCTATCGTCGTCGATGACCTCGTACCCTGCGCCCTCGATCGCCGCGATCACGTCGGCTTCGGTCGTCTGTGTGGGATCGAACGTCACTGCCGCGGTGCCCTTCGTAGGCGAGAGGGACACGTCGGTGACCCCCGCGACGCGTTCGAGGCTCCCGTCGACTTTGCTCGCACACGACGGACAGTCCATCTCCGGGACGGCAAGCCGGGCCGTGACCGTATCGGCTGGCTCGCGATCAGCCGCCGGCCCGGTGGCCTCGCGATCGATCGATCGCCCCGCAGTCTCGTCATCGCTCATTACCGCCTCGTAAGGGAGACAGCTCGATAAGCCTTCGTTGGAATATTCCAATGTGCCGCTGGCTCGTCGAAACGGGGAGGGATGGACGAGAATGAGACAAAGAAGACAGACAAGACACGCGAGACCACGAGTTGTGGCCGCTTGCCCGAGGATCGGTTGGGCAGTAGGTAGCCAAACAGCGCGTTGCTGAGGCCGAGGCGAGCAGCAGGTGACCGCGGTGGGAGCACTTTTTGTTGAATAGATTTTCAAGTAAATGGCTGTGGCCGCAAAACGGCATTTTGTCACGCTCGACGCAGAGAGGAGCCACACACGAGACTCCCATACTTGGGTACAGCGCCACGACGGGAAACTAAAGATCAGTAATCTAAGATGAAATTTATACCTACCCGACAACTTTAATTGGATTTTTATCCAACCATTTGGCGATGAGTTACGCGACAGATCGACTTCGGCGATATATGGAAGAGGAGCTGGGGAGTGCCGAGACGAAGACGTCCAGGCGCGCCTCGAAGAATTGGGAACCGTAGAGCGAGCGATCGGTGACTAGCTGGCAGCCGAACTCGACATACTGTCGGCGCTGGCGAGTGATACCCGATACACGCTCGTTCGGGTGCTGGTCGCTGCGGCGGATGAATTGTGCGTGTGTGAGCTCCAGCCGCTGGTCGACGTCAGCGAGAGCGGGCTGAGTCACGCTCTCACAGAGCTCGTCGAGGCCGGACTGGTCGAAGGCCGGAAAGACGGTCGCTGGAAGAAATACCGGGCCACCAACCGCGCGGTCGCGATCGTGACGGTCCTCGAAGGGAGCGTGGGAGCCAGCACGGAGCAAGATCAATGAGTGCCGTCGATCACGAGCACGGGCCGGAGTGTGACTGTCCGGACTGTGGGGATCCGCGGTCGATGGATTTCCTCGATAAGTACCTGACCGTCTGGATCTTCGGCGCGATGGCGATCGGCGTCGGCCTCGGATACATCGCACCGAGTGTCACCCAACCGATCGACGACTTCCATCTCGTCGAGATCGGCCTGATCCTGATGATGTACCCGCCACTGGCGAAGGTCAACTACGGCCAGTTGCCACGGGTGTTCGCCCAGTGGCGCGTATTGAGCCTGAGTCTGATCCAAAACTGGGTGATCGGTCCGACGTTGATGTTCGGACTGGCGCTCGTCTTCTTCGGTGGGGTCGTCCCGGGCCTGCCCGCGCGCCCCGAATTCTTCCTCGGGTTGGTGTTCATTGGAATGGCCCGCTGCATTGCGATGGTGCTGGTCTGGAACGACCTTGCCGACGGATCCAGTGAGTACGCCGCCGGGTTGGTCGCGTTCAACAGCGTCTTTCAGATCCTGACCTACGGGATCTACGTCACCGTCTTCGCGCTGTTCCTGCCCGAGGTACTCGGGTTGGAGACACTGACCGCCGGGATCGCCGCGTTCGAGGTCACTGCCGGCGAGGTGTTCAAAGCGATCGCGATCTTCCTCGGGGTCCCCTTCGCCGCTGGGATTGTCTCGCGGTACGTCGGCACTCGAAGCAAGGGCGTCGAGTGGTACGATCAGAAGTTCGTCCCGACGGTCGATCCACTGACGTTGATCGCACTGCTGTTTACTGTGATCGTGATGTTCGCGATGCAAGGCGAGCGGATCGTCGCTCAGCCGACCGACGTATTGTTGATCGCCGTTCCGTTGACGATCTACTTCGTCGTGATGTTCGTCGTCAGTTTCGCGATGGGCCACCGGATCGGCGCGGACTACTCGACGACCACGGCGATCGGATTTACAGCGGCCTCGAACAACTTCGAACTCGCGATCGCCGTCGCAGTCGCGGTCTTCGGTGTCGGCTCTGAGGTGGCTTTCACGACCGTTATCGGCCCGCTGATCGAGGTGCCCGTGTTGCTCTCGCTGGTGTCTGTCGCGCTGTGGCTCCAGCGCAATGTCGACTGGCGTGGCCACACCACCGGGCAACTCGACAGTACGAAACCACCGAGTGCCCCAGAGAGCGGCACGGACCCACTCACCGAAGACGAGTAGGCCCTGCCTGACCCATCGGCTCAAAGACTCGTTTCGTATGCAGGTGTGCTCAGGACGCCGGCCGCTCCCAGATGTCCACAGCCGTCGCCGAACGCGGACTCGACGGCCGACTGGCGGTTCTCACCGGCGACACCGATCCCGCGGAGGCGGTCCACGATACAGTGATCGAGACGATGGCCGACGTCGGCGTCGACCGCACCGAACAGAGCAGTCGCCGTCGGCTGGCTGACCGACCGCATTTCAATACTATTTGAAACCGGTGCGTATTTGTGCGACGCTGTTCAAATCTAATTTGAAATGGTGGTGAGCCAGTGACACCAGTCGAACTCCTCGTCCAGATACTCCGGGCAGGGATCGACGAGACGCTATCGTATTTGACGTTGCACGTCATCACCTGCCTGGTACCCGCCTTTTTCATCGCCGGCGGGATCTCGGCCGTATTGTCGGATCACTTCGTCAAAAAGTACCTGAGTGCCGAGGCCCCGAAACTCCAGGCCTACTCGATCGCCTCGGTGTCGGGCATCGCGCTGGCGGTGTGTAGCTGTACGATCTTGCCGATGTTCGCGGGCCTGTACAAGAAGGGCGCGGGGATCGGCCCCGCGACGGCCTTCCTGTTCTCCGGGCCGGCGATCAACGTCCTGGCCGTGGTGTTCACCGCGAGTGCGCTCAGCCTCCCGTTGGGGGGCGCACGAGCGTTTTTCGCGGTCACGATGGCTGGGGCGATCGGCCTGACGATGGCGTTCGTCTTCGGGAGTAGTGAGGCCGAGAGCACCGAGGCACAACCCGCCATGACTGACGGCGGAGAGGTCGTCACCGAACGCCAGCGCCCCCTGTGGGTGACGGGCGGCTTCTTCGGCACGCAGGTTGCAATCCTGCTGATCGCCGCCACTGGCCTGCTGACCTGGGCGGTCAAAGCGCCGCTACTCGCGCCGCTGTTCGCCCTGCTTGGCTACCTGCTGTGGGCCAAATTCGATCGCGGGACGATCGACGAGTGGCTCCAGGAGACGTGGTTCTTCACGCGGACGATCTTCCCGCTGTTGATCGCCGGGACGTTCGTCATTGGCCTCATCGGCGCGATCGCAGCCATCGCCCAGAATATGGGGCCTCTAGAGATGATCACGCGGGGCGGGGAGACGTTCGTCGCGCACAAAGTCGCACCTGGCCTGCTCACGCAGAACATCTTCGGCGAGACGACCGTGCTCTCGACCGGCCTCGGATCGGTTATCGGCGCGATCCTCTACATGCCGACGCTACTGGAAGTGCCGATCATCGGCTCGTTGTTCGGCTACACCAACGGCCTGATGGCTGAGGGGCCGGCGCTGGCGTTGTTACTTGCCGGGCCGTCGCTGTCGCTGCCGAACATGCTCGTCATCTGGAAGACCATGGGCGCAAAGCGAACCGCGCTGTACGTCAGCCTCGTCGCCGTCGCAGCCACCATCGCGGGCCTGCTCTGGGGCCTGGTGCTCGTCTGACGTATCGATCTCGAACGACCACGACAAAACACCACACAATCCATGAAAATCGAAGTCATCGGCCCTGGCTGTGCCAGGTGCCAAAAAACAGAACAGCACGTCAAGCAAGCACTCGAAGCACTCGACGACGAGTTCGATGCGACCGTCGAGAAAGTCCAAGCACAGATGGAGATCATCGACCGCGGCGTGATGCACACGCCCGCCGTCGCCGTCGACGGTGACGTCCAGACCGAGGGCGACATTCCAGACGTCGACCAGCTCGTCGAAATATTCGAATCCGCGTAATCCGCCCGGGCGAGTCGGGGCTACCCGGTCGCACAGAGCGACGGCGCGGGAAAACAACGCGAGTGAGCGGAGCAAGTAGCGACAGACCGACGCGAACGGGCAAGTGGTCGGTGGTCCTGTCTCGGTGTCTCCGTCGGGAGCGTCCCGGCGCGTGAGTCGTCGTTGCTGTTGAAATATGGCATAGGTATAAGTTGACAGGACCATAACGAAAAACCATGAGTGAATCTGGCGAAGAATCCGACGCCCACATCGGCGAGACAACCAATTGGCCGGAACTGGCAGTCGGGTTGTACGATAGGTTGACCGGCCGAGGGGCAGAGATCGTCTACGAGTTCGAGGACATGGACGTGGCCGTTCCGAGCAAGGTCGGGGAAGACGCCGATCACGCTCACTGGCACGTCGATGGAACAGTTCGGATCACGACCGACGAGAGGGACTGAACGTGGCAGCGAGCGACGACGTGGTCGGACCCATCGAGAGTCTCGCTCGCAGCAGGCCAGCCCTCAGCGTCACAGCTAATCTCTCAGTGTGCATCGACGATGTCGACCTCGCGATCAGCACGGTCGAAGATCGCATCCGCGTACAGGTGCCCTCAGTCGAGGCTGGCGTTCGTCTGCTGCGGGGCCAACGGGAGCGCCTTCCACGGCTCTCGCGAGTGCTTTCGGCGGCCGCTCTGACCGCCGAGATACGGGTCGGAAGTGCGGTGGTCGCCCTCGCCGGAGCGGAGGCAACGCCCGGTCGGCTAGGGCGAGCCCTGTCGCTGGGGCCACTCGAAGTACGCCCCCAGGCACTGGTTGGCGCAGTGCTGCGAGTTCGATGAGAGAGGCGCGTTCGGCCCGTCCTCGGCCGGGCAGTGACAGCTAAGAGCGGGTACTCGGGACACCGCCTTCGCCGTTCTTTCGGCGGCATAGTCAACCCGGCCGGTCAATGGGGACTGCGGACATCTGGGGCTCACGGTCGCCCGGTGTGTGAAGCATCGGGACGCGTCTCGTCGGCAACGTATGCCTTCGCCAGAGAGTCTTCGGCGCGTCGCAATCGATACGTCAGCGTCGACCGTGGGACGTCTAGGTGGTCGGCGAGTTCGCTGACGTCGAGTTCTCGCGGCGTCTCGTAGTAGCCGTGTTCGACAGCGGCCCGAAGCGCGGCCTCCTGTTCGCCCGAGAGGCCCGTTGATTCGTCGTCCACTCCCCTCCCGGGCTCGGCCGTCGCGCCCGTCCGGAGCATCTCCATCTCGGCACAGTCACCGACAGCGGCCTCCAATGCGTCGAAAAAAGCCGCCACGTCGCCGGTCCCCGAGTGGATGAGCCGCCAGGTGTAGTGGCGGCCCTCGTGGCGGGTGTCAAAGAGCAATCCGTCGCCGAGGTGATCCAATGCTAGATGCGGGACGGACACGCAGACGGGCGTCCGCTCCCAATACGAATAGAGCACGAGCGTCTCGGCCGACCGGTCGAGGACGTCCATCGTCTGGCTCGCCCCGCAGTCGTCAGTCGCCAAGCAGTCGGCGTAGTAGTCCGTCGATTTGAAGGTATCTTCGATGGCATCGAGGGCGTCGGGCGAGCCGCTTGCGTGGTCGACCCGCCAGAGACGCTCGTCGGTGGCGTGTAGCGACAGCGAGCGGATGTGTGCGTCGGGGAACTCCGCAAGCGTATCCGCGACGGCGTTGCACCCTGGATCGTATTCCAGGGCGAAGACGAGTTCGCGCATTGGCGATCGTTACCGCTCGCTGAATATACGCTCTCGGGCGGAGGTCGGGGCTAGTTCCGGTCTGACTCCACGAGTGTCGTCACTCCGTTGCCCGATCGATCCCTGGGCGATCGCTCGCCGACTGGCGGCCAAATCGCTCGAGAAGCGATACTTTGCAGATCGACTTCGCGATGGCCGCCCCACCGGTAAATGGGTTCAGCGTCGTCTCTCCTAGCCGCTCGCGATACGCGATCGGGATTTCCGTCACGCGGTAGCCCCGACACAGCGGCCGGACTATCAGTTCCGCCGACAGTCCGGTGTTCTCGGTCCACTCGATGGCTTCGATCACCTCACGGCGATAGGCTCGCATCCCCGTGGTCGTGTCGTGGACGCGCTGACCGATCAATGCGCTGGCCAACCACGCGAAGGCGTGGTTTCCGAGGCGATTGAATCGCGGCATCGTCTGTACACCCTTCGAGAGCCGATCACCGCTGACGACATCGTAGCCATCGTTGATGGCGTCCAGAAAGTCCGGCAATCGCTCCATCGGGTAGGTGTCGTCACAGTCAGTCGTGACGATCACCGGTCTGTCGGGCGTCGTGATCGCCTCGTGGACGGCCACACCGTAGCCCTGTGGCTCTTGCTCGATCACTGTCGCCCCATGTTCGCGGGCGACCTCGGCGGTCCCATCGCTCGAACTGTCGACACAAACGACTTCGGCCTGCCCGTCGGTCACTCGATCGATGTCTGTGAGAACAGTGGTGATCGCCTCACGCTCGTTGTACGTCCCCATCACGACACTGACGTCTGCGAACGTGTAGACGTCCTCGCCGGTCCCGTCGTCACTCATTACTCGCCCGTTCGTCCACGCACACTTGAGGCTTTAGGTTGACCTAAAGGAGAGCTACACCGGGGAGTTCAGCGCCCCGAAGTAGACCTGCCAGGCCAGCAGCGACTTCGCGACCAGACTCAAGACGATGTACGCGACTTCGCCATAGAGGTAGTCTTTCCACTTCCAGACGCCCTTGTACTGGAGGAGCATGTTGATCGCAAAGAGGTTGAACAGGACGAAAAGTGAGACGTAGATCGCGATCACGAAGTCCGGGGGGCTCCCCTCGCCGAAGGTGTAGGTGCCCGCGATCGTGACAGCGATCGCGATCCAGGGGACGAGGCCGGCAAGCGAGCCGACGAGGAAGGCACTCCAGTCGGTCTCCTCGGTCAAGCGATTGTGCCGTTCCATCACGAGTCCACAGAGGTTCATCACGGCGACGAGACCGAACAGCGCGATCAGGGTACCCAGATCCCAGACGCCGGCGAGCATCGCGATCAGGACGATCATCAGCGAGGCGCTGACAGCGTACTCGTACCAGCGATACGGGTTCATGCCCTGATCGAGATACGTGACGTACCGGTCGTACAGCACCGTCGCAATCAGTGCGTGAGCGATCGCGGAGACGAACAAGAAGCCAGCAGCCAGGGAGGCGAGTTCGATCGCCCCGATCGCGGTCAAAACGGGTGTCAGTACTTCAGCCTCGGTATCGAATGCGAGGTATGTCGCATTGATCGTCCACTCCCGGGAGGAGCTCAGGTAAACCATCAACGCACCCTGGAGGAAGTGAACGACAGCCATCACCGCGTTGAACCGGCGGAGATGCCAGTCACTGGGAGTTGCACTCGACATACTCGCTGTTCACAGGGACCCATGAAGATTCTTTGCCCGAGCTGGGACGCTGACGGACCGACTGGACTCGGACGGTCGCGAGCCGCCAGAGGTCCCAGGCCGTCTAAAGCGTCCGATCGAGGAACGTCTCGATCGCGTCCGGACCGGCAAACGGATGGGCCGGGAGGAGTCGGTCGTCGCTGGCCCCCGGATCGCTGCTGGCGCTGGCCGTCACGGTCTGGGTTGGCCGCTCCTCGCCCGTGAGTTGTGCCATCGCCGTTCGTTCGGAGTCCGCCCCGAAGACGTGGCCCATCCCGTGGAGTTCGTAGCTCGTGACCGAGAGGTCGACGCCTCGGAGGGCCGAAACCAGCGAGCGAGTCTGCTCGATCGACACGACATCGTCGGCCCGTCCGTGCATGACGAGGACAGGCGGGCTATCCGCATCCACGTAGGTGAGCGGGCTGGCTCGGCGCGCACGATCACGGTGCTGTGAAATCGAGCCACCGACCAGCAACGACGCGACGCCAGCAGGCGCGACGGGCACGGCAGTCAGATCGGTGACACCGTACCAGTCGACGACAGCCTGGACGGCCCCGGATTGCTCGGGCGCAACTGTCTTTTCGACGCGCTCGGGCGCATACACGTTGCCAGCGACGTCCGAGACATCGTCGACGAAGCCCGCAAGCAACGCGAGGTGCCCGCCAGCCGAGGCCCCCCACGTCGCGATACGGTCGGGATCGAAGCCGTACGCCTCAGCCCGGGCCTGGAGCCACCTGATCGCGGCTTTGACGTCGAGGATCTGGTCGGGGAAGACGCCCCGCGGCGTCGGGTTCTCGGGATCGATATCGAACGGAATCGCCACGCCATCCGGGATTTCGGCCAGTCGGTAACTGACGCTGGCGATCGCGACCCCCCACTCGGCCGCATACCGCTGTAGAGCCGGTGCGTTCTTTCGGGTCTCGAACACCCAGCCGCCGCCGTGGACGTAGACGACCAACGGCGGCCGTCCCGCAGTCTCGGGCACGAACAGGTCCAGCCGAAGATCGCCGCTGTCCCGGCTGGCGTAAGTCACGTCCTCGTGGACGGCGACGGCCGGCCCGTCGGCACCCGATGGGTCGTCTTCGGTTCCCGCCGGGGACTCGCTCATCTATCGAGTCGTTTGCGTCCCATCCCCTTAGGCGCTGTCGACCGCTATCAGAGTACGCCGTCGTCTTCGAGAAGCGCCTGCAGTTCGGGCATCGACTCGACGACCACATCACAGGCCGGCTCGACGGCCGATTTCGGCTCGAAACCGACGGCAAGCCCCGCGACTTCCAGCATCGGCAGGTCGTTGGCGCCGTCACCGACGGCGACTGTCTCGTCCATATCGACACCGCACTCGCTGGCCAGTGCTGCCAAGGCGTCGTCCTTGGTACCTTCGATCAGGGGTCCCTCGACCTCCCCCGTGAGCTGGTCGTCTTCGACGGGCAATCGGTTGGCGACGATCCGGTCGACGGAAACGGCGGCCGTTTCGAGTGCCGCCGCGACCCCGCGCTCGAAGCCGCCAGTCAGGATCGCGGTGGTGACGCCGGCGTCGTTCAGCGCCTCGATCACGTCGGCTGCGCCGGGTCGCAAGTGGACCTCTTGGAAGGCCTCGACGGCCTCGCTGTCGTCCAAGCCCTCCAAGAGCCCACACCGTTCGCGAAGGCTCTGGGCGTACTCGATCTCGCCGGCCATTGCGCGCTCGGTAATCGAATCCATCTGCTCGACGACGCCACAGCGCTCGGCCAGGAACGTCGTCATCTCGTCCCCGGAGAGGGTGCCATCGAAGTCGAAGGCGACTATCATGGCTTCGGGTTTGCGACGCTCCTTTTCAAAGGGTGCGATTCGCGTCCGGACGGCACAGTCCGCAACACCAGGCTATCCGGGCTGTCAGCACGGGACGATTCCATTCACCAGGGGGCAAACGCACCGCGGCCATATTGATAGGTCAACGCCGCGAGGAACGAGCCGACTCCGGTCAACGCGGCGACACCACCGAGGAAGAACACCCACTCGATCCGAGGCCGTCTCGTTCCCGACAGTCACTCGTCGGCCTCGCGTGGCCAATATTGCGCCACAACCAACCCCTATCACTCCGACGGACGACCGCCGCGTATGGACGCGAAAACGTGTGTCGTGACGGGTGGGTCTCGTGGGATCGGACGCGGAATCGCCGAACGCTTCGGCGAAGACGGCTGTTCGGTCGCCGTCAACTACCACAGTTCGGAGGCGGCCGCCGCCGAGGTCGTCGAAGCCATCGAGGCGGCCGGTGGCGAGGCGGTCGCCGTCCAGGCCGACGTCACCGACCCCGAAGCAGTCGGACGCATGGCCGCGGACGTCCGGGAGGCGTTCGGATCGATCGACGTGCTCGTCAACAACGCCGGGATCAACCAGGACGTCTTCTTCGAGGAGATGACCCACGAGCAGTGGGAGGCCGTCCTGGACGTCCACCTCGACGGAGCCTTCCACTGCACCCAGACGTTCTACGACGATATCGTCGAGGCCCCGGACGGCCGCCTCATCAACATCTCCAGTATCGTCGCCAAGGGCGGCAACCTCGGGCAGGCCAACTACGCGACGGCGAAAGCCGGGATATTCGGGTTCACGCGGACGCTCGCTCTCGAACTCGCCAGGGAGGGCTCGACGGCCAACTGTGTCGCGCCGGGCTTTATCGACACCAGCATGGTGTCTGACCTCCCCGAGGCGATCGTCGAACAAGTGGAGGAAGACACGCCGCTTGGCCGCATCGGCGACGTCGCGGAAATCGCCGACGTGGTCGCCTTCCTCGCCAGTGCGCGCTCGTCGTTCATCACCGGCGAGGTGATCGACGTCAACGGCGGGATGGACCTGTAGCTCGACTCGAAACGGAGACCGACCCATTGATCGGCCAGGGTAGTGATCTCTCGCCCATGACGGACAGTCCCATCACCATCGAACCGATTGGAACGATCCACACCCCCTTTGATAGTCCCGAAGGGATGCCGATTCAACCCGCCGGGGCCGACACGGAGGGGGCAGTCGAACTGCAGCCGGCGTACGCTCCGGGTCTGGCTGATCTGGCTGGGTTCTCTCACTGCATCCTCGTCTATCACTTCCACGAATCGCACGGGGACGCATCACTCCGGGTCGAACCGTTCCTCGATGACGTCGAACGCGGGCTCTTTGCGACGCGAGCCCCGCAGCGACCGAACGGGATCGGCCTCTCTGTCGTCACGATCGAGTCGGTCGACGAGGAAACGATACACGTCCAGGGAATCGACGTCGTGGACGGCACGCCGCTACTCGACGTCAAACCGTTCGTGCCGGCGTTTGACGTGCCCGACGACACCGAGACAGGGTGGATGGACGCCTCGCAGGCAGACGTACACACAGCGCGTGCCGACGATCGATTCCAGTAACTATCGTCTCCGTTGGAGTTCGGTCGGTCGACTCCGACGGCCACGCAATCAGGCGTGCTCGGCGGGAAACAGGTGGATCTGCTCGGGGGCGAGTACGAACGAACAGCGCTGTCCGGGAGTGAGAGCTGCTGCCGTGGATTCGTCGACCGTCGCTCGGAGCGGGCCAACGTCGTCGCTCGTGGCGACCACGATGGCAGCCGCGTGCTGAGAGAAAACGCGCTCGACACGAACGGAGAGGGCATTCGGCTGGGCCGTCTGCTGCTGGACGGTGATCGCATCTGGACGAACCCCAACAGTCACGTGAAGTGGCTCGCCATCGTCTGCGATCGGGACGGAGAGTGTCGTGGGGCCGATATCGACCGTCGTCCGCCCGTCCGTCCGCTCGATGACCGTCCCTTCGATGAGGTTCGCCACACCGAGAAAGCGAGCCACCGCAGGCGTCGCCGGGGCGTCGAAGACAGCCTCGATGGCCCCCTCCTGGCGAATCTCGCCGTCGATGATGACAGCCAGCCGATCGCCGACGATAGCGGCTTCGTCTTGATCGTGAGTCACGTAGACGACCGGGATATCCAGGCCAGCCAGTACGTCACGCAAGTCGAGTCGAAGGCGGCGTCGAATCGGTGCATCGAGACTGGAGAGGGGCTCATCGAGCAACAGGGCGTCGGGATCGGTCACCAGCGTCCGGGCCAGGGCGACGCGCTGGCGCTCCCCGCCCGAGAGCGTCGTCGGATCGCGGGACAGCAAGTCACCGACGGCGAGTGTGCTGACTGTCTCGTCGATATCGGCTCCGGCTGGCGCGCCGAATCGAAGGTTTGCTTCGACGGAGAGGTGTGGGAACAACGCTGCATCCTGAAACACCATGCCCACGTCCCGATTCTCGGGCGGAACCTGGTCGATCCGCGCTCCGTTCAGGGTGATCGTCCCCATAGCGGGGCTCTCGAAGCCGGCGATCAGTTCGAGCACGGTCGACTTGCCCGCCCCAGAGGGGCCAAGGACGGCCGTGACGCCGTCGGGGACAGTGAGCGAGAGGGGGCCGAGCGCGAACCCCTCGTAAGCGGTTTCGAGGCCGGCCAGTTCGAGCGTCACGGCGAAACCTCCAGGGATTCCCCAAGCAGTTGCAAGACGAACACGACCGTCAAGCCGGCAGCAAGCAGTGCCACGACCAGTGGCACCGTCGCCTCGGTCCCGCCACTGACGAACTCGACCCAGATGCGCGTCGGCATTGTCTCGGGCGGATGGCCAAGCAACATCGTCGCACCGAACTCCCCCAGTGCGCGGGCAAACGTCAAGACGATCCCGGCGACGATGCTGCCCCTGGCCAGCGGAAGCGAGACTCGAAAGAACGTCGCCAGTGGCCCGTTCCCGAGGTTCCGGGCAGCCCGTTCGAGATCGCGATCGACCGCGGCAAAGCCCGAGCGAGCAGTCACGACGAGAAACGGGGCGGCGACGAACGTCTGTGCGAGGATCACACCGAGATACCCCTCGGTCAGGGGCACCCCGATCGCGGCTGCCAGACCGCCGACCGCAGAGAGGCGTCCGAACGCACTCAACAGGACGACGCCACCGACGACCGGCGGCATCGCGAGGGGCAACACGACCAGCGCATCGAGCAGTCGCTTCCCCCGGAAGCTGTACCGCGCGAGGACGTACGCCAGTGGGACGCCAAAGACCGTCGCCAGCAGCGTCGCTACCGGTGCCGTCACCACCGAGGCCGTGATCGCCGCCCCCACTGCCGGCTCGGCGAACGCCGACGGGGCCGGGAGTCCGTTCTCGAGTAAGAACGCGAGGAACGGACCGACCAGGTATAGCGCCAGCACGGCACCCAACAGCGCGAGGACCGTCCACTGGCTGGTCGCTCCGAGTGTCGGCACTGGTCGATCGGTGAGCGTCTCCTCGGCACGGGTGTCCTCACTCATCGTGGTCCCCCTCGTGGTCGCTCGCTCCGGGCTCGCCAGACCGTGGGGTCGACGGGCGGACCGCCTCCGGAACGGCACCGTGGGCACTCGGAACGCTGTCGGGGACGACCAGTCCCGTCTGTTCGAGCAGGTCCGGGTGCTCGGTGAGATAGCGGACGAACCGTCGGCCTGCGTCTGGGTTCGTCGCACTGTCCGGGACACTCGCGTTGTACCTGATCGGCCGTCCAGGGAGTGACGTGCCGTCCGCACCCGTGTAGGTCGCCGTCGCGTAGTGATCGGCCAGTCGAGGGGCCGAAAAATCGAGTTTCGGCGGCAGATCGACGGCTGGCAGCCCCCAGTCGTGAGCCATGTTCCGGTAGGCGATGGCCGCCGCACGTTGGCCACTCTCGACGGCCGCCAGCAGTTGCGGTTCTTCGGGCTCGATGGTCGTGTTGTCTCGGAGCGTCGCGGCCAGCCCCGGGTGGTCGTAGTACGATTCGGCGAGCTCGAACAGCTGGATTGCCCGGTAGCCAAGCGGGTCCAGGGCCGGATCAGTCCTGGCGATGTCGGCCCCAGGGGAGGCCAGCACTTCGTGCCAGGGGTCGCCAGCCCCGAGCCGACGCCCCACGTCAGTCGCCGGGTTGTACACGATGGCCAGGGCGTTCGTCGCGAAGACGACATCCCACTCAGTGATGGCGGGCTGGAGGCGATCACGGAGGAGGGTGGCATCGGCGCTGACCACCACGTCCGGCTGTCGCTGTTCGTCCACGAGCAGTCGCATGACTGCCCGCGAGCCGTAGTAGGTCCCCTGGAACGCGAAACTGGTCGCGTCGGCAAAAGCCGGGCCGACCTGCTCCTCGAATGCCGCTGCGAGGCTGCCGGCCGAGAGGACCGACACCGTTGTCTCAACACCGCCCAGGCACCCACCCAGAGCACCCACACCGAGACTCGCAGCTCCGGCGAGGAATCGTCGACGGGTACGGTGGCCCGGCACCCGCTGTCGGACGGTGCTGTCGGGAGCCGTCGGTCGATGGACCATCGAAGACGTGCGTTCGATATGTCCCAGCAGACATAACGGTTGTGTCGAACACGGTCGTGGTGGTAACGTCTATGAACGGGCCGGTCGAACGATGAGCACATGAATGCGGGCTTTTCGGCCCATCTCGTGATCGACGGCTGCACGTTCGATGCTGCGGACGCAGCCCTATTGCGGGCGATCGACGCCCACCGCTCGCTTTCGGCCGCGGCCGACGCACTCGGGCGGTCGTATTCACGCGCCCACGATCGTGTGACCGAGCTCGAAGCGGCCGTTGGCCCGTTAGTCGAACGCCGCCGGGGTGGGGCCGACGGCGGTGGCAGTGAACTCACCGACAACGCCGAGGAGCTGCTGGCGCGATTCGCCCGCCTGCAGGCTACTCTGGAAGGGACTGCCCGGACCGAGGAAGTCGTCCTCGAGGGAACCGTTCGCGATCGGGAGGGCGAACTCGCGACGATCGAGACGAAGGCGGGCACGATCCGTGCCCTGCTGTTCGAGGCTGCCACGGACGTCGAAGTCCTGTTCCGGGCCGATGCGATCACGCTCCACCACCCTGAGACAGCCCCGCCAGCCGCCGACACGAGCGCGCGCAATCGCTTTCGTGGGACCGTCACCGACATCGAACGTGGCGCAGCGATCGCCCACGTCACCGTCGCGGTCGCCGACGACCGACTGGTCGACGTACTCGTCACACTCGCGAGCGTCGAGACACTCGACCTGACGGTCGGTAGTTCCGTCGTTGCGACGTTCAAGGCCACGGCGACGCGGGCACTGGCGCGTTGACCGGACACCAGCGCCGGACTACTCGAACTTTCCGAGCAGCGTCGTGTAGAAGCCGTCGGTGTCGTCGGCAGCCAGTTTCTCGACGATCAGTTCGGGCGTCGAGCGCGCCAATGTGTCTTTTCGTGGGGTCCGATCGACCTGTAGCTCGCCGTCTTCGAGCCCGAGGGCCTGGATACCGTCGACGCCGAGTTCGCAGTCGGCAGTCTCACGGATTTCCCGAGCGAGATGGGAGACGAACACGGCAGTCTGGTCGCGCTCGCCCAGTGCTTCGAGGATGCCGGCCATGATCTTCGCGCTGGCCCCCGGCTCGGTGATGCTCTCTAACTCGTCGACCAACACGAGCGTCTCGGCTTCGCTTGCGGCCTCGACGACCAGCTCGCCAAACGAGCGAAGCGTACTCTCGAAGGCCCCGGCGTCTAAGGTCCCTGAGTCTTTGCGTGGTAGTGCAGCGCATCGATCCGGCCGAGACGAGCCCGCTCGGCCGGCACTGGCAGCCCCATGTGAGCGAGGATGACCACCAGTGCGAGCAGGTCCAGCGTCGAGGTCTTCCCACCACTGTTGACCCCCGAGAGGAGGCGAACGCCGGAAACCTCGTAATCGACAGGTTCGACTTCCTCGTGGGGAACGTCCAGCAACGGCGACCGGCCGCCCTCGATCGCAACCCCCTCGCCACCCAGTTCGGGCAACGTCGCGTCGAAATCCGCGGCAAAGCGGGCGATCGCGAGTTCGACGTCCAGTTCGAGGGCGGCCTCGACCAGGGTCTCGCTCTGCTCGCGCATCGCCGCCAGGTCGTCGGCCAGGTCTGCTTTCAGCGCCTCGGCGCGCCGATCGCGGGCAGTCGTCAGTTCCTCACGAGCCCGTGAAACGATACTGTCCTCACGCTCGACGGGAAACGTGGGTTCGTCCGAGAACGCCCGCCGGGCGATATCGGCAGTCTCCCGGAGATCCAAGGTGTCGACGACGTGCTCGCGAGCCGCCGCGACGGCATCGGCGTACTCGGCGGCCAGTTCCCGAGAGAGCACTTCGTCGACGCCGGCACCGCGTTCGACCAGCGACAGCAGATCCGCGCCTTCGATCGTGACGTCCTGTTGCTCGATTGCCGCCCGGAGACGGTCGTTCGCGACGGACTCGGCTTCGCTCATCGCCGGGTCGAGATCGTCGACGGCCCGGGTGAGTCGCTGTAGTTCCTCGTCACCGGTCGGGGTGCCATCCTCGTCGAGTCGATCGAGGGCTGCTTCGAGGGCATCCAGATCACAGGGGGGTTCCAGGTCGGCGTGCCGGTGGACCGCGATCGCAGCGAGCAGGCGGTCACGATTGTGCGCAAAGAACGAAAGGGGCCGTTCGGGGACGACTGCGGCCGGGTCCTCGACGGCGTTGGGTTCGACTCGCACGTCACCATCGACGTCGACACCGGCAAAGGCCTCATCGAGGGCGATCACCGTCGCGTACCCGCGGGCGAGTTCCGCCAGGTCCCGGGTATCCTCGACGACTTCGACGCTGACCTCGGGGATTGCCTCCCGCGCCGTCGCGTAGGTCTCGCCGTCCGTCGTCGCCAGACAGCGGTCCCGAACCCGGACGTCGCCCGGTTCGTCGAGCGGCTCGACGCCGCTCAGTGCCGACAGCGTCGCCTCGTCAGGATCCCGTTCCATGGCCCGCTCGGCCAGGTGACGGACGTCGGTAATGCGGCTCTGGCTGGCGCTGGGATAGAGAGTCCGGAGTCGTGCGGCCGCGTAGTCGGTGACGGTCCGGTCTTCCAGCAGTGCGAGGGCGTCCTGATAGACGTCCTGGGCGCGGGGCGTCGCGAGGAACGTCGCCGTGTCGTCGTGGCGTTGCTGGATCGCCGCCCGGACGATTCGGGCGGCCCGCCCCTCACCGATCCCCGGTGCACGGGCGACCCGTGCGACGTCGCCGGCTTCGATCGCCGCCGCCGGGTCGTCCAGTTCGGCCAGCCGGTCGGCGGTCTTCTCGCCGACGCCCGGGATCGCCGTCAGTTCCATCTATCGGTGTCTTGCAGCCCCACGAGAAAAACTTCCCGGCCGCCCGCTCACTCGACAATCTCGACGCCTTCGAAGACGAACCGCGCGCCGCCGGACGAACTGTCGGTCACGCTCACCGTCCAGCCGTGTGCATCCGCGATCTGGCGCACGATCGAGAGCCCGAAGCCAGTCCCGTGTTCCTGTGTCGTGACTCCTGGCTCGAAGACACGCTCTCTGTCAGCAACCGGAATGCCAGGCCCGTCGTCCTCGACGTAGAAACCGGTGTCCTCGAGCCGGCCGATCCGGACGGTGAGGGCGTCGTCGGGGTGGCCGTCCCGGTCGGCCCGAGAGTCCGAGCGTGTCTGGCCGTGTTCGATGGCATTCCGCAAGAGGTTCTCGAAGACGTGTTGGAGCCGGTCGCGGTCGGCCCGGACGGTAAAGTCGGCGTCGCGTTCGAGGGTCGCCGCCTCCGTCAACACCCCGTCCCAGCACTGCTCGACCACGTTCGCGATGGCGACCAGTTCGGTCTCTCCGACGGTTTGGCCCTGGCGGGCGAGCGTGAGCGTATCCTCGATGATCGCCTCCATCCGGTCGAGAGCGGTCTCGATGGGCTCGATGTGCGTGTGTTCGGTCGAACACTCCTCATCGAGCAGTGTGATCCGTCCCTGGGCGACGTTCAGCGGATTGCGCAGGTCGTGAGAGATGACGCCCGCAAACTCCTCTAGGCGGTCGATTTCCCGACGGAGCTTTCGTTCCCGTTCTTTCCGCTCGGAAATGTCTCTGGCGACGCTCAAGATTGCGTCCTCACCGAAGTACGTCACGAGGCTAGACGTGATTTCGACCGGAATTTCCGTGCCAGTGGTCGTGAGGTGGGCCGTCTCGAAGGTCAAGGTACCAGCCTCCTGGATCGTCTCGATCCGGTCGTCGATTTTCGCCCCCGCGTCGTTGGCTTCGATGTCCCACGGCGTCATCCCGAGCAATTCGCTCTCTTCGTACCCGAGGCGCGTGTGAGCCGTGTTGTTTACGGCGAGAAAGCGGCCGTCCAGATCGTGGACGAATATGGCGTCGTTGATGCCATGAAACAGTGCTTCGAACGTATCCAATGTCTCTTTGCGCCTCCGCTCGCGCTCGCGACGTTGGGTGACGTCTCGCAGCGACGCCATGGCACCCTGAACGGAGCCGTCGGCCGCTTCCAGCGGAAAATACCGGACGGCAAAGACGTGTTCGTCACCGTCCGGGCCGGTACGTGCTATCTCGTACTCGACGGACTCGCCACTGAGGGCACTGTCGATATGCGTTTTGACGTCCTCGAATCCATCCGTCCCCAGCACGTCCGGCACTGTCACTCCCTCCCCCGAGCCTTCGATCCCATGGAACGTTCGATACCGGCTGTTGGTCAGGATGTAGGTGTATCCACAGTCGACAGCCGCAAGCAAGTTCGTCGAGCTTTCGACGGCCTGTTCGTACCGGCGGAGGCGGCGTTCTGTCTCGACGCGCTCGGTCACGTCCGATCCCGAGACGAGCAGTGACGTGATCGCCCCGGTGTCGTCCCGGACGCCCGTGACGTGCCACTTGATACAGCGGATCTCCCCGTCGTCGGTCCGGATCGTGTTCTCGTGGACGTCGAACCCGTCTTCGTCTCGAAGCGCCCGCAGCACGTCCGCCAAGCCAATGTCGCTGTCCGCGGGGACGACCGTCTCGAACCAGTCGGCCCCGTCGAGCGTGGATCGATCGTACCCCAGTATCCGGCAGCCCCGATCGTTGATGCGCCGGATCGTCCCGTCGGCTCCGAGGATGACCATGATCGTCGCCGCCTCCTCGAAAGCCTGCTGGGCGAGGGCATCCGAATCCATTACCGGTTATTGGGCAACAATACCTTTAAGCGTGTCTTCGGCGGCGGCATTGCTATCTCGGCGAATCAGCCCCTGGCCGGCCCGGCAGGCGATCGGCTGGGATCACGTTGGCTCGATGCCGACACCTTCGGCCAGCAGTTCGTGTGACCGGAGCGCATCGTCGTGGTCGGCGACGACCTGCTGGAGCATGACTTCCTCGACACCCACCCGGTCGGCGAGCTGGTCGAGCAATCCAGCGAGGGTGTCCGGACTGCCCGAGATGGCCCGCGGCCACTCGCCCGGATCGAGTGTCGCCGGCGTCGGCTCGGGAACGCCCCCGAGTTCGTCGATCGCCGTCTCCACGGAGGGCGTCGAGCCGACGACCCCGCGAGCCATGCGCTGGAACGATGCCTCGGCGACCGCGCGCTTGCGGGCTGCCGCCGCGTCGGTCTCGGCGGCGATGGCATTGACCGCGACCATTCCCGTAGGTTCGTCGAGTCCCGTACCGCTGTCCGAGGCCTCGAAGTGCTCGCGGTAGGCGTCGAACGCCTGTGTCGCGAACCCCGGGCGGATGAACGCCGCAAAACAGTACCGGAGGCCGAGTTCACCAGCGATCGCCGCACTCGACGGACTCGACCCGAGTACCCACGGGACGGGCGGGGCCGCGCCCGAGCGCGGGATTTCCAGGTCACTGTAGGGGTGGTCGTCGGGATACTCGTCGTAGAGATGGGCGATCACGGCCTCGATGTTCTCTTTGTGGTCCTCGTCGGGATCGTCGACACGGCGGTCGGTGCCCAAAGCGCGGTCGGCGGCCGGCGACCCGTTGGCTCGGCCGAGGCCGGCGTCGATCCGGCCCGGCGCGAGCCCGTCGAGTGTGCCGAAACTCTCAGCGACCTTGTAGGGACTGTAGTGGTTGAGCAGGACGGCCCCCGATCCGAGCCGGATCGAGTCGGTTGCGGCCGCGAGATGGCCGAGTAGCACTTCCGGGGTCGTGCCCGCGAGGGTGTCACCCATCGCGTGGTGTTCGGCGACCCAGAACCGCGAGTAGCCCAGCTCCTCGGCCTGCTGTGCGGCAGTGACGGTATTTGCGTAGGCGTCGGTTGCGGTCCCGCCGTCGGGGACCGCCGAGAGGTCGACAATCGAGAGATCCATGCCGACATTCGAGCGTCGCCAGGGGTAATCGTTCGGTAACCAGCAACGCTGAGTCGGTCGGTTCCTCGCTCGTTCATTCGGTCGCTCCGGCTGGGTGGGTACAATACCAAAATGTTTGTTTTGAAGGATGTGATCTCTTCACGCATACCCCTGTCGCGGCGGTCTGCCCTCCAGAGTGTAGCGCTCACGCTGTCCGGACTCGCCGGGTGTATCGCTCGGCAATCGATACCCTCGAAACTGCGAGCGACCAACTGTCGTATCCGTTGCTTTCCCGTCCCGTGCTCGCCGATATGGCAGCCGCAGTCGCGCTTGCAGACGAACGGATCGCCGATCGGATTGCAGACGATGATGGTTGGATCGCACAGGAAGACAGTGTGTTCGACCAAATCGATCGATACGTTGGCTGGTACAGCTACGCAACGGCCGTCTCGACAGTGCTTCCGACAGTGAGCGAGACCGTCGGGGCGAAACGCTGAGTCGCCCGGCGCGCGTCGAGGCCGGACGCTGGTCGGGACCGCTTGGATCGGACAACGGGCTTTTCGGCGTCGGAACCGTACCGCGGTCAAATGGAATCCAGCCAGCGGTCCGTCACGGAAAAACTCGCGGCGGCCCGTGCCGATCTGGCCGAGCGCGATGGGGTCTTGGTCGCGTTCTCCGGCGGGGTCGACTCCAGTGTCGTCGCCGCGATCGCCGCCGAGGCATTGGGCGAAGACGCCCTCGCCTGTACGGCCAGAAGTGAGACGTTACCCGAGGCCGAACTCGGTGAGGCCAAACGTGTCGCCGAGGAGGTCGGCATTCGGCACGACGTCGTTGAGTTCTCGGAACTCGACAGCGAGGCGTTCGCCGCAAACGACGGCGATCGGTGCTATCACTGCCGATCGATGCGTCTCTCGGCGATGTTCGACCACGCGGCGGACCTCGGCATCGAAACCGTCTGTGACGGCACCAACGCCTCTGATCCCGGCGAGGGCCATCGCCCCGGCTTGCAGGCTGTCGACGAACTGGATGCCTACTCGCCGCTGCTCGAACACGACATCACCAAGGCAGAAGTCAGGGAGATCGCCCGCCACTACGACCTTTCAGTCGCCGAGAAACCCTCGATGGCCTGTCTGTCCTCCCGTATTCCGACTGGTCTGGAAGTCACCGAGGAGAAACTGACGCGCATCGAGAAAGCCGAGCGCGTCCTCCGGACGTGGGGCTTCGAGCAATTTCGGGTGCGCGATCACGATGGGATCGCCCGTATCGAAGTCGGTGCCGAGGAACTCGAAGCCGCACTCGATCCCGAGTTCGTCGCCGCGGCCCGCGAGCATATCGGCGATTTGGGTTTCGAGCACGTCACGCTGGATCTTGAGGGGTATCGGACGGGCAGTGTTAGTCCCGCCGAAGCGGACGAAACGGCTGACGACCAGCAGGAAGCGAACGTCTTTTCGGCCGAGTATCCGACGGCCGGCGATCAGTAGCTTATTGCTCGATCGGGAGTCGTTCGCGCGTTACGGTATGGCGTACGCCCTCGACTTAGGCGTGGCGTGATTTCTCCGCTCGACCAAGACGACTCGGTGTACGACAGTAGTACCAACAGTTAATAACGCTCGATAACAAGAACTAACATAGAATATCAATGCCGATGCAGATCGCCGATCTCAAAGCGCAGGCCGAAGCGGGACTCTCGATCACCCCGGGGACCCAGAAGGCGGCCGCACTTGCCGTGCTCGTGAGCAACCCCGAGATGGCCTTCACACCGATGGAGATCGCCACTCGCGCGGATATCCCGGCCGACAACGCCCCAACCGTGTGTAAACGTCTCGCCGAAATGGGCGCGGCGGACAGCGAGAACGGCCACTACTACCTGCCACAGGACGACGCGACTGCCGCCGCCGCGCGTCGCGCCCTCGGGAGCGCCCACCAGCAAGACATGGCCCAGAAGACTGCTGCCGCTGACGAAGTGGACCTCGACGATGGATCGGCCGACAGTAACTCGGACTCGCTCTCTAATGCTGCTGTTGATGACGAAATATCGGAGATAGACGACGAACTACCCGACGCCTAACGATGGCGTTTCGCTTGCGGACCCAGCAAGTGCTCGCGTTTTTATTCTAGAGCGGACCTCTGTATTGTATGTTTGCGCTGCAACAGCGCGATGTGGTTAATCTCTCCTATGACCCATACAGGGCGTCTGGAACCCGGTCAGCAGTCGTTATCGACGGTATGAAAACACCAAACCACCCCAACATCGGACGCATCTACTCACTTGTCACAATCACGAAAGACTCGAGTGGCCAGTATGCACAACACGATTGGACCGTCCCATTGCCGAAAGACCGGACGCAAGAGGGTAAACCATCCCTCAAGAACGACTCAGTGATCACGCCTTGGGGAACGTTCAACGTTGCACCAGCGGACATCGACGGGCAGTATACCCGACTCAGCGACAACGGGATGAAACGAATTCTGCTTGCCTTTAAGCGAATGCTCCTTGACGACGTGAACACGGAGTAGCTCTCGACAGTCTTTCTATACATGGCCTCCATTGTCGCACTCTGTGTTCACTGCTTGTAACGGACAGCTCAAACACCCTCATCCAATCGTTGATCAATAACTTATTGCTCGAGCGGGAGTCGCTCGCCTTTCTCGGGCCGCAGGTATCGCCACAGCACTAGCAGTGCTTCGAAGGCGACGATCAGCCCGACGGTCAGCCCGGTGGCCTCGATCGGGGCAAGCGCCACCTCGGCGGCCCGATCCAGCAGGAACGGATTCGGGCTCGTGAGATAGCCCACCACCAGCGAGAGCAGCCACACCGGCGACCGAAGCCGGAAGAGCGACACTCGGCCGGTGAACAGTTTCCGACGCCACTTGCCGATCGGCAGGTACCGTCGGAGCAGGACCATCGCAATTTCGTAGCCGGCGATGATCGCCCCACCGACGACCAGCGGCGTCACGCCCAGCAGGTCGTTGCTCTCGATGAACCCACGGACCAGGGCCGGGAGCGCATCGTAGTACCCCTCCGGTAACGGGGCGCTACTGGCGAGATAGCCCGTCAGCCCGGCCACAACCCAGGCGTAAGGTCGGCGCGCAGCCACCGCGTCCGGAGCGGGCAACAGTCCCTCACTGCCCGTCCAAGACAGGAGGAGGAGCGTCCCCTCGAACAGCACGATCATGGTCGCGGCGACGATGAACGGCGCCATCCCGGTTGGGTCCGGGTTGAAGATGAACGCGATCCCGGCGAAGGCCGCCCAGAACAGCAGGCGCCGGTCGGCCAACCACTGCCGGGAGGTGACACCCATCATGATCGCCAGCATGATAAAGAGTGGAATCTGGAAGATCGCGGCGAAAAAGCCCATCATCAGGACCATCAGGTCGAACGTCTGGGTCAGCCCGAAGGCGATGTCCGCGGCCCCCTCGGAGTAGTACAGGAAGTACGTGAAAATCGCCGGGAGGACGAGCAGATACGCGAAGGCGACACCGACCGCCGCCAGGACGAGACTCGTCGGAACGGCCGCGAGATAGTAGCGCCGTTCACGCGGGAACAGACCGGGGCGCATGAACAGGTACGTCTGGTAGACGAAAGCAGGCAGCGCGATGACGAAGCCAGCCAGTGTCGAGACTTTGAGTCGGGCAAAAATCGTCGCCAGCGGTGTATAGACCCGCGGACAAGCCGGCTTGATCGTCGCAGCATCGGCCATCGCCACGCCCGGCCCGGCACCAACGTCTCCCATCACGCCCGTGACGATAGTCGCCGGCTGCCGAGGAACGGCACTCGTCGTCGGACACAATTCGAACGATCCCGGCAGGAACGCGTACCAGATCGTGTTGATGATCTGTTCACCAAACGGAAACACGACGGCGCTGACGCCGGCCATCAACACGATCACGAAGCCCAACCGCTTGACCATCTCTTCGACGTGTACCGCCAGGGGCATCTCCTCGTCGTCGGGAGCGTGATCGGGCGCGACATCGCCTGCGGGTTCGCCGCCTCGATAGGCGTCGCCTTCTGGGGTGTCGCCCGCTGCTGGGTGGCCATCGTCGTCGACACGCTCGGCGTGGTCCTGTCGAGGAGACGGTGGCTGTCCCGCCGCTCGGTCGCCACGTTGCTCTTGGGGCCCGTCGGGGACTCCTTCGGACTCGTCGGCGCTATCGTCGCCATCGCCACCCTCGGTCGGGACCCCAGCGTCGCCGTGGGCTGCCGGATCGGGATCTTCGTCGTCTTCGGGCTCCCATTCGACGGTGCTGAACTCGTCTTCGCTGGTGATCTTTCCATCGACAGGATCCGGCTCCATCGTCTCCATGTCGGTGACGCTGTCCTCGTCGATGAGTTCTCTGGCCAGTTCTTCGCTGGGCTCGATACCGTCGTCATCGGACGCGTCACCGTTCCCATCGCCGGACTCGTGGCCGCTCTCGGTAGCGGGTCCGTCATCGTCTTCGGTGCTTGGGTCCGCCTCGGCTCGGTCGTCACCCTCTTGGCCACCCACACCGGCCGCTTTGTCGCCCGCAGCAGCCGTCGAAGGATCGGGGCTGTCGTCGTCCGCGTCGGCCGTCGCGGCCTTCTCGCGGCGATCGTCCCCGTTGGTCTCGGTAGAAGCCGCCGAGTGATCGCTCTGGTCGTCTGGGCCGTTCGATCGCTCGGGGGCGGGTTCGTCCGCGGTGGCGTCATCGTCGTCGCCATCGGGGACGTCGCCGTCGGTCATCGTTTCGCCGGGTTAGCCCCCGGCTATTGTAAGCCTTCTTTTCGCTTCCGGGAGAGCCGATGAACAAATTGATAACACAGAGTTCGTTACCACAACCGAACGGCTATGTCCGGCGCGCTCGACGACGACACCCGTCGCACCCTCGCCAGCGGCCGGGAGACGGTCGGTGCAGTGATGCGATCGGCCCAAAAGGACTTACAGAAGATCTTCATCGCGTTCGTCCTCGGTCTCGTGGGCTCGATCTGGTTCCTACGCACCTACGCTTGGGAACGGTTGAAGGTCGATCTCTTCGCCCAGATGCCCCCGGAGATTCGCGAGGCGACACGCGTCGTCGCCGTCACGCCCTTCGACGTGATCCTCCTGCAGGTGAAAATCGGCCTCATCGTCGGTGGACTGCTCGCAGTCCCGCTGTTGCTTTACTTCTCCCGTGACGCGCTTCGCCGTCGGGGCTGGTGGCCACAGGCACCGGTCGCCCGCTGGAAGCTCGTCTTGCTGGCGACGGCGTTGGTCGTCCTGTTCGTCGGCGGGATCTTCTATGCCTACACCGTCTTCTTCCCGATCATGTTCTCGTTCCTGGCGACGAACGCGATCAACGCCGGGTTTACCCCGACCTATCACATCGTCAAGTGGGCTCAGTTCGTCGCCTTGCTTGCACTCTCCTTTGGTCTCGCGGCCGAACTCCCGCTGATGATGAGTACGCTCGCCTACAGCGAGATCGTTCCCTACGAGACGTTCCGCGACAAGTGGAAATACGCCGTCCTGGGCCTGTACGCCGGCGGTGCCGTGTTCACGCCGCCGGATCCGTTGACCCAGCTCATGTGGGCAACGCCGCTGGTCGGCCTCTATGCCGTCAGTCTCCGGATCACACGGCTTGTCGTCGTGGCCAAACGCTCCAGTGATCGCATCGACGTGATGGCCGCGTTACGCGAGCGCTGGAACGTCCTCGCCGGCAGTGCCGTGGTTGCCTTCGGTGCCGTCTGGGCGTTTTTCGCCCGCGGCGGAATCGCGGCCATCAACCGTGGCTTAGACGCCGTGCCATACGACATCGGAGGCGTGCCAACACTCGGTGAGGCGCTGGGCGTCTCGAACGCTCTCGCGTCGGCGCTGGTCGCGAGTATCGTCGCGTTGCTGGTCGTCGGTTGGGTCGCCTACCGGACCGTCTCGGCACGGCTGGACGAACAAGCCGGCCTCGCGGCCCAGACACTCGGTGATCCCAGCGCGATCGACCTGGACAACCTCGACGCGGCCGGCGTCGAGGCAGCACCCCCGGAAGCGTTCGAATCGCTCGCCGAAGAAGAGGCACTCGCTCACGCCCAGCGCGCGATGGACGACGACGACCCCGAGAAGGCTGAACTCATCATCGAACGCTTCGACGAGGCGGCCGAACGGGCCGACCAGGACGGCACGGAAAGCCAAGACAGCGAGGCAGCCAAGGAGGGCGGTGTCGTCTCCGAGACGACGACCAACGTCGTCGATGCCTTCACCGAGGAGGAGACCACCGAGGAAGACATCGGCGGGTACTACTACGACCTCGCCTTCATCTTCGACTCGCTCACGTCCAAGGCCTTCCGGGTAGTCGCGGTGTTCGGTACCGTTCTGGCGGCGGCGTTCATGTATCTGTACACCGGTGGGATCGACGACATCCGTGGAGACTTCGTCTCGCGACTCCCGGCGGAGATGGCTGCAGACGTCGATATCGTCAACCTCCACCCCGTCGAGCACCTCATCTTCGAGATCAAGTTCTCGACGCTGCTGGCGCTGGTCGTCGTCCTCCCGCTGATCCTCTATTACATCTGGCCAGCGCTAAAAGAGCGAGGCTATGCGACCGGCGACCGCCGTGTGTTGCTCGTCTGGGGCGGTTCGATCGTCGCCGGCCTCACGCTCGGGAGCTATATCGGCTACACGTTTTTGGCCCCGTCTGTCATCTCCTGGCTGGCTGCCGACGCCCTGGAGGCACACATGGTCGTCGCCTACCGGATCAACAGCTTCGGCTGGCTGGTCGTGTTCACGACGGTCGGGATCGGGCTGCTCGCCGAAATCCCGATGTCGATGGTGCTGTTCGATCGGGGCGGCATCGTCTCCTATCAGACGATGCGCGAGTACTGGCGTGGGGTCGTGATCGCCATCTTCGTGGTCGCAGCACTGCTGACCCCGAGTGGCATGTTCTCGATGCTACTGCTCGCTCTGCCTGCCGCGCTGGCGTACCTGTTCGGGCTGGGACTCCTGTGGGTCGTCACGCTTGGCGGACGCCGTGGCAGTGGCCGGCAGCCAGAGGTCGTTGGCTAACACCCCGAGGAATCGGCGGCCATCCGTCTGAGCCTCGATCGGGCAACGGACTCTCGACAGCGTTCGGTCACAGCGCAAACGCGATCTCGAAGGTGACCGCAGAGGCGACCGTGGCGAGCACCGGCACCACGTTCTGCATGAAGAGGACGCGACCGGTCGTGGCGGGATCGAAGAGGTCAGCCGCGTTCGGGATCCTCTCGGGTTCACCCGCTTCGATCGGTTCCGGTTCCGGTTGCTCGGGGGCCTCGATATCCGGGTCGCCGACGGTCGCCTCGTCGTCGTCTGCCGCCAGGGCACCGACCGACATTCGGGGCGACTCCTGACCAGTAACCGCCTCCTCGAAGGCAACGGCGCGGGTTGCACGCCCCCATCCCAGACCGACGATGCAGGTCGTGGCGATCACGACGAAACTCGCGGGAATCGTGGCCGCCGACAGCCCGATGACGATCGAGGATGCCACGATTGCGACGACGATCGCCGCGGTCAGTGGCAGGTCCGTGATGTCGTTGCCGAGTGTCTCCATCGTCCGGCGGGCAATAGTAAAGGTCCCGACAGCGACGGCGACCGACCCGACGACGATAGCGACGTTCATATCCAATTCGCCCGAGCCCACGAGCGGCGCGATGGCGTTGGCGATGTTACTCGTCCCGGAACTGAAGGCCATCAGACAGCCGATCGCGACCAGGACGACCGTTCCGATCAACTCCCGACGGCTCGTCTCCGGTCCGGGGACGGGACGCGGGACGAACCCCTCCCGGTCGAGTACCACGAGCGGGCCAGCCGACTGGTCGATCGCGATCAACCGTCGGAGTCGGGGGTAGAAGTACCGGCCGATCACCGCCGAAACCCAGAACCCGAGGATCGGCGAGGCCAGCCACCAGGAGACGATGCCGCCGACGACTCCCCAATCGAGGTTCCCGGTCGCGATGCCGAGGCCGGCGATCGCCCCGACAGCCGTCATCGACGTCGAAGCGGGAACGCCTGAGACGTTGCCGAGCAAGAGCGCTCCGCCGATGAAAAACAGGACGACGATGCTGACCGGCAGCGAGAAGACACCGGGATCGGTCAAGAGGTCCCGGCCCAAAGTGTCGACGACGCGGCGGCCGATCGTGAACGCCCCCAGGAAGAAAAACACCGACATGAGCCCCGCCGCAGCGACCTTCCCGATCGCGCCTGCACCCACGGCCGGCCCGAAGGCCGGCCCCGTCGTGGCACCGCCGACGTTGTACGCGACGAAACACGCGATCAGAACACCGACGACCAGTAGCGTCTCGACCATTTGATCACCCCGAGTGTGTCGTCGGTGGCTACTGCCGTGCCCACTATCAATCGCACGGTCAGGGCAGAGCCGACGGGACTGCCCGAAAGGGATCACGATGGGACAGGCGACTCGGGGATGTCTCGGTCTGTGCCTCGCTGGTCTCAGACCACGCAGGAAGGCGGCTATCTTGGCACAGCTTTCGGGTGAGAAAAACGTAACGCGAGTGAAAGCACCGGCCGCTGCGGATCGCGATGCTCAAGTATTCCCGAACGAATCGCTGAATATGCCCAAGATAAGCGTCGAGGTGCCCGCGGAGTTACTCACCGACCTCGACGATCACGTCGGCGAAGACGGAAAGTTCGTCAACCGTAGCGAGGCGATCCGGGCGTCGGTCCGGAAGACGCTGGATCTCTTAGACGAAATCGACCAGCGACACGGGAGGGCAGAGGATGAACACTAACCAGGAGAGTGTCTCGATCCCGCTGCCACAACTCGGCCTGATTGCGGTGTTCGTCACCGCGTTAGTGACCTCCCAGGTCACCGCGAGCAAAGTCATCGGGATCGAATTGCCGGTCTCGTTGCCCTTCGTCGAGTCGATGATACTCGTTCCCGCCGCAGCCTTCGCCTACGCAGTGACGTTCTTTGCTTCCGATTGTTACGCCGAGCTGTACGGCCGAGAAGACGCGACGCGGCTGGTCAACGTCGCCTTCGCGATGAACTTCGTCCTGCTTGGGCTGGTCTGGCTGGCCATCGAAGCACCCATCTTCGCGAACTCGCCGGTCGGCCAGTCGGCGTTTTCGGACGTGCTGGGCTCCAGTACGGGTATCGTGGTCGGGAGTATGCTCGCCTATCTCGTCAGCCAAAATCTGGATGTCGTCACCTTCCATTGGCTTCGCGACCGCACGGATGGCCGCCTGTTGTGGGTGCGCAACCTCGGCTCGACGCTGACTAGCCAGGCGATCGACACGGTGATCTTCATCACCGTCGCGTTCATCGTCTTTCAAGGGATGCCCCTTGGCGACGCCCTGGGATTGATCGTCGGCCAGTACCTGATCAAACTCGGCGTCGCACTGTTCGACACGCCATTCGTCTACGCCGTCGTCGGGTTCGTCCGGCGTCGCGGCCGCTCGCCGTCGCCCGCAGTCGGAGACTAATCGGTCGATACGTTCCCAGGCGAGTGATCGCCTGACACCCGCTTACTCTACTGGCTGTGCGAACGCGTAGCGCGGTTTCACGTCGTCGACCCGGACCGTCACCGTCTCGCCCTCCCTGGCCCCCGAGACGAACAGCGTGAAGTCCTCGACCTTGGCGATACCGTCTCCCTCCTCACCTTCGTCGACGATCTCGACTTCGACCGTGTCGCCCTCCCTGACGGGTGCCGTCAAGCGACTCTTGCCGACCAGGTAGAGTTCCGAGGAGGAATCACGCGAGGCGTCCGGGCGCACCTCACGGACGTACTCGAACTCCGCCTCGATGTCGGCTTTCAGGTCGTCAAGATCGCGGCCGTCGAAGACCTTCACCGCGAGATCACCGCCGGCAGCGAGGAGTTCGAGGCCCACCTCCAGGGCCTGTCGGGCCAAGTGTACCGACCGGGCGTGGTCGAGGTCGTACTCGCCGGTGACGTTCGGCGCCATGTCCGAGAGGACGAGGTTGGCTTCCCCGACCGAATCGGTGATCGCCTCGATGGTCGCCTCGTCGGTGATATCGCCACGAATCGTCTCGACGAGGGCCGCAGGCTCCTCGAGTGAATCGATACGCTGGCGGTCGACGCCGACGACGCGGCCGCCTTCCCCGACGCGTTCGGCAGCCACCTGCAGCCAGCCGCCGGGCGCAGCCCCGAGGTCGACGACCGTACGGTCCTCACCGAGCAAATCGGCGGTCTCGTCGAGTTGCTGGAGTTTGTAGGCCGAGCGGGCGCGATAGCCCTCTTGTTTGGCGCGGTTGTAATACTCGTCTTTGCCGCTCATGGATTTCTCACCGTGAGGTCGCCGTCGGTCGCTGGCGAATGCGCGTTCATAGACGGCTAGACGCCACCGAGGGGGAAATACACGTCGGATAGATGCTGGTGGCCACGAAGCAGGCCCAGCCTCCCAGGACGACGGGATTCCGGGAGACGCTCAGGGGACTGGAAACGACAGCGAAACCACCGCCGTTCGCCGCCGGAACATGAAGTCTTTTTAAATGATGCGATCGTATTCGATTTCAAGATGTTCAACGCCATCGTGAGCGCGGATACGTTGCGGACGGCGCTGGATTCGGTCAGCGTGCTGGTCGAGGAATGCAAGCTCCGGCTGGAGGAAGATGGGCTAGAAATCAGGGCCGTCGACCCGGCCAACGTAGGGATGGTCGATCTCTCGCTGTCGGCGGCAGCCTTCGAGTCCTACGAGACCGACGGCGGCGTCATCGGCGTGAACCTCTCGCGACTCGAAGACATCGCCGGGATGGCCGAGGCAGGCCAATTGGTGCACCTCGAACTCGACGAGGAGACCCGCAAACTCGAAATCGCCATCGACGGATTGGAGTACACCCTGGCGCTGATCGACCCCGACTCGATCCGCCAGGAACCCGATCTCCCCGATCTGGATCTGTCTGCCGATATCGTCCTCGAAGGCCGGGACGTCAACCGGGCCGTCAAGGCATCTGATATGGTATCAGATCACATCGCCCTGGGGGTCGACGAGGCCGAAGACATGTTCTACGTCGACGCGGAGGGCGACACCGACGACGTCCACTTCGAACTCGGTCGCGAGGAGCTGATCGATCTCACCGCCGGCCCGGCCCGATCGCTGTTCTCGTTGGACTATCTGAAGGACATGAACAAGGCGATCCCGAGCGACGCCGAGGTGCGCATGGAACTTGGCGAGGAATTCCCCGTCAAGATGCACTTCGACATCGCCGAGGGACAGGGGTCGGTCACGTACATGCTCGCCCCACGCGTCCAGAGCGACTGATCGAGTGGCGGTCTGTCCGTTCGACAGGACCGCTCGGCCGGCCCGCGCTCACACGACCCGTGGATTGGTCCCCAGGCGTCGGACGCGCGTCTGACGCATCGTTTTGTGTGCGAAGCCCGAACACCCGCGTATGCCGAGTCTCGGCGACGCCTACGGCGATTCCCGGTGGGGCGACCGCGACCCCAGACAGGTCTGGGCGGGGATTGCCGTCTTCGCTGCCGGGGCAATCGCGATCGTGGCTGCGATCGGGCTCGTAACGACACCGCTTTCGGCCGTGTTCGGTCTCGGTGAAATGGAAACCTATCGCGTCGCCGGGATCGTCGCCGGCCTGGGCGTGCCCGCTGCATTCCTGGGTGTCGTCGCCGTCCTGCCGACCTCGCGTCGCCAGCGCATCGGGGTCGTCGTCGGGGCAGCCATCGCCGTGGGCGGCGTCGCATTGTTTGCCTACGCCTATCCCAGTCGCTGGACGGCAAGCCCACAGAGTCTGGCGTTCCCGACGGCCGTCGTCTACTTTCTCGGGGGCTGTTTGGCGCTGTGGTTCGTCTTTGCGGCGATGGCCGGCGCGCACGTCCGGAACAACCCCCACGGGACGGTTCGCCTGCGCGTCACTCGCCAGGGGAAGACCAGAACCGTCGAGGTGAGCCGCGAGGACTACCAGCGGTACGCTCGTGCGATCAGCGACGGCGGCGAGGAGTCGCAGGTAATCCGGGAGATCGAGTCGAAATACGACGACTGAGGCCCCCTCTCCTCGCCGGTTCGACCGATCGCGTCGTCGGGAGCGCTCCCGAGGGTTTATTCGCCCGCAGTGGCAACCCTGCCGTCGATGGAGCCACGCCACGCGCGGTATCCGTTTCTGGGCTCGGCCAGGGAGGCCGTCGAAGCGGCCGACGTCGATCTCGTGACTGTTGCCCGCGAAGGCGGACCGGCCGTCGATCGCGGTCGCGAGCGAATCCTCTCGGGGCTGTTCGAGGGGACAGTCGGTCAGACCCATCGCCGACCCCGCGTGGAACTGCTCTCCTATCCGGTGGCCCGAGTCCTCGTCTCGCTGGTCGACCAGCCGGCCCTGACCCACCGGTATGCCCGTGCCGAGGCCGCAACAGCCCACGAGCGCTTTCAGGAGGACTTGACGGCAACGTCGTTCCGTTCGACGGACGGACAGCAGCTAACCCTCGGAACGTTGCTTGCCGAGTTCGATCTGCGCGGGGCTGTCGAGCCGGTCGGGACCACCGGTCTGGACGATGCCGATCGGTTTTCGGTGGCCGTCGGGACCTACCTGGAACTGGCGGCCGGGGAGTACAGCGACGACTGGCGGCTCGTCAACCGGTCGCTTGCCGACGGTCGGGTGCCGATCGACCGCGAGGAATTGCTCGAATTGCTTCGGGCGGCCGTCGAAGAACGAGTACTAGAGGGGTTGCCCCTGAACGTCCCCGAGCCGATCGCCGAGGGGCTCACCGAGGACGTCGAGACCATCAGCGAGCGACTCGACGAACTCGATTTGACCCGGGAGATCGATACCGTCGTGCCCGAACTGTTTCCCCCTGTATGACCGCCTTGCTCGATCAGATACAAAAGGGCGAACACCTCGCCCATCACTCGCGGTTCGCGATCACCTCGTTTCTGACTTCGATCGGAATGACGACCGACGATATCGTCGACCTCTACGAGATGAATCCTGGCTTCGGCGAGGAGATGACGCGCTATCAGACCGACCACATCCGGGGCGAAACGTCACCGACCGAATACTCCCCGCCCGCCTGTGCGACCATGCAGTCTTACGGTGACTGCGTGAACATGGACGATCTCTGTGAGGAGATCTCCCATCCGCTGTCCTACTACGAGGCCAAGTTAGAGGATACCGACGAAGATGAAGTGGTCGATTGGCGAGAGCGCGAGGCCGCCGAGTGAGTCGAAGGAACGAGGCGGCTTCGGAATAAGCGAGCGAGCAGCGAAGTGACCCGCGAGCCACGATAGCGACGAGTGATCGGCCACCGACAGAACGGTTTGACGGAGTTAGTTCGCGTCGCTATCGTCGAAGCGGCTGGAAATCCACAAGCCAGCGCCCGAAAGGACGAAGACGAACCCGAGCAGTGCGGCGACCAACGCGTACCCACCGTTTTCGGTCATCCCAGCGTTCGTCGAGAGGGACGTACTCAGGACCGCCAGCACACCGATGAACGCCAACACGACGCCGATAGAGACTCCGATCTGTAATTGCGTTTTTCGGTCCATTCTGTGCTGAGCGTTCCGCGGGACGCCCGAAAAGCGCTTCGAAGCACTGTTGACAGCCACCGCTCGCCGTACGATGACGGCCCCTGGACCCCCTCGTTTCGTGTGGACGTATACCAGAAACGAGCCGTGTCCGACCGTAGATGACCGATAGCCACCACCCACGGGAGCCACACGCGTTCCACTCGCAGTTGACCTGCGGCCGCTGGACGACCACGCGGCACGGGCCATGCTCGAACTGATGGCCGATCGCACACGCCGTGCGGGCCAGTACGGCGTCGACAGTGCCAGCTGGACAGATACCGTCGTCGCCGAGGACGCGCGTTCCCACGCTCGCGAGGAGCTCGTCACCGGAGCGGGACCGTCCGAGACCAACGCTCACACGACGACGAGCGAACTAGCAATGAGTGGCGATATCGACGAGAGGTACTGAATCGTCCTCGGGAGAGCGGTCAGGCCTCGTCGCCGTCGAATTCCGTCAGGTTCGTCCGTTCGCTCTCGCCGGTCAGCTCTGTGAAGTCGGTCCCATCCGCGAGTGCGGTCTCCTTTTTGACCCGATAGCTTCCGGCGTCGGTGGTGTAGAGATCGGCCGGGTGGAAGAAATACCAGTCTTCGCGGTCGAAACGGACACCGATGCGTGGTTTCGCGCCGAAGTTCTGCGCGAAGTAGACGAGATTTTCGACCTCCTCGCCGTCGAGATAGATGGGGTCGCCAGCACTGGATTTGGCCTCGATGGCGTAGAAGTCCTCCCCGTCACCGGCGAGTACGTCGGGCAGCTCCCGTTCGGTGGCCGACCCACTGGCGGGCGCTCGCATCACCGCAAAGCCCGCCTCGTCGAGTTCGTTGACGAGTTCGCGCTCGCGGCGGTCACCTTTCGCATTCGAGTTTGCCATTGTCCGCACCTGGCCGGCCGCGGTCTTGAACGCGTCGGCTGCCATCCCGCGGTCGACTACTGCCCGTCGTCACCCTGGTCTGCGTGCCGGACGGTCACGACTGGTACTGGTGCCGTGCGGACTGTTTTCTCGGCGACGCTACCCAGCAAGATCCGGTCGACGCCCCGACGGCCGGTCGTCCCCATCACGACGGCATCACAGTCCTGGGCCTCGATCGCCGCCAGGATTTCCTCGTCGGCCGAACCATTCTGGACGTGGGTCGCTACGTCGACGCCCTGCTCGTCGGCCATGCCGGCGATCTCGTCGACTGCCTCGCGTGCGCCCTGGTCGAACGTACCCATTGTCACGTCTGAACGGACGTCCGGCCCGAGTGCGGCCGTCTCGACCACCGAGAGCGCATGGACGGTCGCATCCTCGGTCGCCGCGAGGGCGATGCCATGGTTGGCGGCCTGTCTGGCGCCCGCACTGCCGTCGGTCGGAAGCAAAATGTCCTCGTAGGGGACCGTGAATTCGTCGTCTTCCTGCATTCGAGCCGTGAGGACGGGCACGTCCGAGAGTCGGACCACTTTCTCAGTGACGCTGCCAAGCAGGTACCGGGCGAGTCCCTGGCGAGCGTGGGTCGGCATCACGATCAGGTCGTAGTCGTATTCGGCGGCGTACGCGACGATCGTCTCGGCCGGACTCCCCTGGACGACGTCGGTCGAATACGCGACGTTCAGCGTCTCCAGCGTCTCGCCCGCGTCGGCGACGATCTGTTCACCCTGCCGGACGAGGCCGTCGACGACACCTTCCTCGGTGAGGGTGACGCTGTGTTGTTCGGTATCGGCGACATGTAACAGTCGGATCTCGCTGTCGAGATAGTGGGCCATTTCGCCGGCGTGATGCAGCACTTCCGCCGGGCCGGTAGTGTCGTCGACCGGGAGGAGGATCTCGTCGTACATGCTCAAATCAGACGTTGTGACGGCGAAGTGAAAATAGTTCGCCGCCCGCGACAGAAACGCCTATGGCCGCCCCAGCCCTGTCGTTGATGTACGCGTGGCAGAGCCAGTCGAGACCAGCGAGATACCCGTCGCCGATGTCCTGCCCGAGTTCGCGCCGGCGTTTCCCTTCGAGCGCTTCAACCCAATGCAGGCCGAGACGCTGCCGGCCTTACTGGAGACCGAAGAGAACGTCGTCGTCAGCGCACCGACCGCAAGCGGCAAGACCGCCGTCGCCGAGGTCGCCATCTCGAAGGTCCTCGATCGGGGCGGGACGGCCCTCTTTTTGGCCCCTCTCAGAGCGCTCACCAACGAGAAAGAGAGCGAGTGGGAGCGCTTCGAGGAGCTGGGCTATTCCGTCTACGTCGTCACGGGCGAGCGCGATCTGAACTCCCGCCGGGCCGAGCGGGCCGACGTACTCGTCATGACCCCCGAGAAGGCCGACTCGGCGACCCGCAAGCACGACTCTCGCCGGTACGGGTTCGTCACCGACGTCGACTGTGTGGTCATCGACGAAGTGCATTTGCTTGACGCCGATCGGCGCGGGAGCGTCCTCGAAGTCACCATTTCGCGGCTCCGACGGCTCTGTGACCCCCGGATCGTCGCCCTCTCGGCGACGATGACCAACATCGAAGACGTCGCCGAGTGGCTCGATGCCCCGCCCGATGCCACCTTCGCCTTCGGCGAGAAGTACCGTCCCGTCCCGCTCAACGCCGACGTCAAGACCTACAGCCACGGCGAGAACGCCTTCGCCGATAAGTACCGCCGACTGTATCGAGCACTGGATCTGGCTGAACCCCATCTGCGGGAGGACGGCCAGGCGCTCGTGTTCGTCTCCTCCCGCCAGGACACCGTCCAGGCCGCAAAGAAGACCCGTGACGAACTCGCCGAGCGAGACATTCCCGTCGGCGCTCGCGGCGATTACGACTTCCACAACGAGGCGTCGGATTTGAACAACAACACGCTGCGGCAGTCGGTGCTGGACGGGGTCGGCTTCCACCATGCCGGCCTCTCCCGGGAAGACAAGAACCGCGTCGAGGCCTGGTTCCGGGAGGGGAAACTGGCGATCCTCTTTTCGACCTCGACGCTCGCCTGGGGTGTCAATCTCCCCGCCCGCTGTGTCGTCATTCGGGATACAAAACTCCACGATCCCCTGGAAGGGGAGGTGGACATGAGTCCGCTGGACGTTCTCCAGATGCTGGGGCGGGCGGGCCGGCCAGGCTACGACGACCAGGGCTATGCGTGGGTCATCGCCGATCGGAGTGACGCCGACAAGTACCGGCGCTTGCTCCGTGACGGCAAAGAGATCGAGTCCCGGCTGGCCGAGAGCCTGGATGCCCACCTCAACGCCGAGATTGCGATGGGGACGTTGCGGGATCTGGATGACGTCCTGGACTGGCTTGAGACCACCTTCTACTACGTCCGGGCACAGGCCGCCCCGGACCGCTACGAGGCGGCCGGATCGCTCCGGGAGCAAGCCTCCAGTGCCCTCCGCGGGCTGGTCGATCGCGGGTTCGTCGAGATGGACGAGGACCTCCGTGTCTCGGCGACACCGCTGGGTCGGCTCGCCTCCCGGTTCTACCTCCGGCTGGATACCGCCCGGCACTTCGCCGATCTGGCCGAGGCGGCCAGCGACGTGGACCTCACCGAGCGAGACGTGCTGACGGCGGTCGCTGGGGCCGGCGAGTTCGACAGCGTCAACGCTCGGACGGACGAACGCGATGCCGTCCGTGCGGTCCTGGGTGAGGCCAACGAGCCTGCCACCATCCTCGACGTGGATCTCGATGCCGGCCAGCGGAAGGTCCTGGCGATCCTGGAGGCGAGCATGCGCGGGACGACGCCCGCGGAACTGCAGAGTGACGCCTGGGTCATCCGCCAGAACGCGATGCGCTTGCTTGCGGCCCTGCAGGCCTTTCTCGACGAATTCGACGGGTCACGTGGAGCCAATCTCGCCCGTCGAGTCGAGGCCCGCGTCGAGCACGGGATCAGCGCCAGCGCTGTCGGACTGACGGCCGTCGACGGCGTCGGCTCGGGACGCGCGAGCAAACTCGCCGCCGAGGGCTTTGCGACGCCAGGCGACCTGATCGACGCGGGCGTCGACGGACTCGTCGATGCGGGCCTGAGCGAAGGGGTGGCAGAACGCGTTCGCGATAGCGCGGCCGAGTTGCCGGCCATCGACGTCGAGTGGGGCGAGTTCCCCGAGACGATCGCCCACGGCGACAACGAGATGTGTGAAGTGACCGTCCACAACAGTGCCGGCGGCACACGGGCCGGCGTCCGCGTCACCGTCAACGATGTCGAGATGTCGAGTACCGACAGCTACCTCGGCGAAGAGACGCTTCCGGTGGGTGTCTTCGGTGGCGACGCCGAGGAGTTGGAGTTCGCGATCGAAGTGACGTTCCCGGAGTTGCCCCTCCAGCCCGTGGTGGCGACCAGATCGGTCGCCGTCGTGTGATATCGTCACCGCTCGAAGAGCCCTGCTATCGGTACCAAGAGGCGTGGTTTGTCGCCGTCATCCCAAACAGCGGGCTTTTTGATAGTCGTATGTCATAGCTCCGAGACACACCATGGAGGCAGAGACAGCACGTTCCGAGGGGGACGGAGTGCCGCCACGGGACGTCATCGGACTAGTCTTGTTCGTGGGGTTGTACGCAGGCCACGGACTCAGTTTGGTGACCTTCGAGACGACAGTCATTGGGCTGCTGTCGGTACTCTTGCTCTACCAGATCTTCTCGTAGGAGTCGGGTAGCTATCGTCGCTGGCGAGGCGTTGCAGGCAGAGCCATCGCTCGGCGACGAGACACGTCAGTGGGCGACCGTCCCGGCAGCAACGGCCTCGCTAGGTGGCTCTTCCCGGCCAACGCAAGCCGATGAGGCAATTGCCGCTCACGACGTGCCAGCAGTGACGCGCCGGGGAAAACAGGATTAGACCCGTTCGAGCAGCAGCTCGCGCAGTTCGTCGACGTCTTCGGCGACGACATCCGGGATCGAGCGGTCGATGCCGTCGTGGACACCGGTAAATCCGATCGTGAACGCACCGGCGGCCTTCGCCGCCGACGCCCCGTTCGTCGAGTCCTCGATCGCGATACAGTCACTCGGATCCTCGCCGGCCAGCCGGGCGGCCCGCTGATAGACGTCGGGGGCGGGCTTGCCTGCCTCGACATCGGCCGCACTGACGATCGCGTCGAAGTCATCTTCCAGCCCGAAGCGGTCCAAGACGACGTCGATCCAGTGGTGGGGCGAGGAGGTCACCAGCGAGACACTGTCCCCCTCCGCGCGAACGTCCCGAAGGAGTTCGGGGACGCCCGCGACGATCTCGGCTTCCTCACCGTAGATCTGCCGGCCGGCAGCCTCGAACAGTTCGAGGAATTGCTCGCGGGAGATGGCCGCGCCGTAATTATCGTCGAGGTAGTCGTAGATCTCCCGATAGTACATCCCCGTCGTCTCCTCGGGCGGGACATCCTCCTCGGGCACGACTTCGGGATAGATGTCTTGGCTCTCGTGGCGCTTCCAGTGGGCCTCGGAGCTGACGATCACGCCGTCCATGTCACAGAGGACTGCAGTCATACCTCGATGTTTGGCAGGCGGGACAAAGCCATGGCGATTCAGCTTCCGGACCGAAACGGCCCGTCTGGCCCCGGACACCGAGGCCACCGGCCTGGAAACCCTCGCCAGGAGCCACACAATTGAACTGGATCGATCCAGAAGGAGCCAGATATGCACACGCCCTCCATCTCTCGCATGTATCTGCTCCTGGTAGTGACGCTTGCAGTGAGCGGATTGCTTGCCGGCTGTGTCTCACTGGGGAGCCAACAGACAACCTTACCGACGGAGGAAGCGGTCGAACAGACTGTCGATGAACTCGATACAGTCGAAGCGACGATCGTATCCTCGCTCGACGGCACAGCGATATCCAAACACCGAACAGTGTTCGAGTTCGGAACGGAGCGGCGACGGGCGAGGACCCAAGCAAGCGGGTCCGAAACGCTGGTCGTGGCAAACGAGTCGGTGACCTGGCGATACGATCGGGCAGCGAATACCGTTCGTCTGACCCATCACGGTGCAGACAGCGGCGGGCGCAATACCACCGAATATGCGAAAGTGCTGCAGTCGATGTTCGGGCGGTTGAGCGCGAACGGCGACGACGCCAACGCGGACGGCGTGTTGAATCCGCTTATTCTCCCGTCTACTGGTAGCAGCGGCCAACCGTACGCGGGAGTGCTCGAACAGTTCACAGACGCCTCGCTGAGCTACGCGGGGACGGAGGCCGTCGACGGTCGGGAGACGTTCGTGGTAGAAATCGTACCGGGCGGGGACACACAGGCGAGCAACATGACGATGTGGCTCGACCAAGAGTGGTACCATCCGATCCAGTGGCAGGCGACGATTTCGGGCGAGAACGGGCCACAGACCGTGACGACGACCCTCCGAAACGTCACGTTCAACCCCGAAATCCCGGCCGGGACGTTCACGTTCGAACCGCCCGCGAACGCGACGATCGTCGAACGGACCGTCACCAGCCAGTCGTTCGATTCCAGAGCCGATCTAGCCGCGGCCAGCGAGATGACGATTCCGGAGCCGTCGGTGCCCGACTCCCTGGCGTTCGATTCCGGACGGCGGTTCAACGACAACGGGACCGTCAGGACGTCACTCCAGTACACAAACGAGACGGCGACGCTCCGAGTGACGAAGGCAGACCCGAGAGGAGACATCGAGACGCTCACAGAGGGCGAGCGCCTCGAGATCAACGGCCAGCAGGCCATCAGACAGACCTTCGATAGTGGGACGTCGCTCCGGTGGTCCTGTGGCGGGTATCGGTACAGTGTCTTTGGCGATATCTCAGTGGAGACAGCCCGCGCTGTCGGCGAATCGATCGACTGCGGGTGAAAAACGCGATCGCGACCAGCGGCAGAATGGGTGAGGACAAGGAACCGACGCGGACTGGCCAGCGACCGCGGTCGGGCTCACGCTGATCTATCGGGGCCGCGACGGAGTTTGAGCGCGGCGACGAAGGCGATCACGAGCAGTACAACACCGGCGATGCGTGTTGCGGTCGAACGCATAGCCCAACCGACGCCTGAGAGACACCTAAAGTACGAGTCAGTGTCTCAGAGTTAGAAACAGCGCGTGCCCACCTTTGCTGTCCCGGTAGAATCGGGGCTGTATGGTCGTTGGTCCAGACAGTTCGAGACGAAACCGACTCGTTCTGGTCGCGATCCTCGCGATCGGAGCCGGTGTGATACTCACACCACAGGTGTACAGTGCAGTGACCGGGCCGGATGGAACCGTGGCCGTCGTCGAACTCTCCGGGACGATCGACGAGCCCACGGCCCAGTTCGTCGAGGCACAGCTCCGGGACGCCCGGCACAACGATTCGATCAAGGGAGTCGTCCTCGACGTCGAGAGCGGGGGTGGGCTCCCGGGCCAGAGCGAACGGATCTACGCGGCAGTCGAGCGGACGAGCGAGCGGATGCCCGTGATCGCAACGGTCGATACGCTTGGGGCCTCGGGCGCGTATCTCTCGATGGTCCCGGCCGACGAGATCTACGTCGCCCCGTCGGCCCAGGCGATCGGGAGCGTCGGCGTGACTGGAGCCGCCCCACAGCCCCTGTCGCCGTCGGCCGGTGACACCGGGCCGAACAAGGGTGGCCTCCACCCCGACGAGGCCAGAGAGGATCGGGAAGTCCTCGCCGAGCTGTTCGTCGAAAGTGTGTTGACCCAGCGCGGCGACGAGATCGAGCTGAACCGGACGGAAATTTCCAGAGCGAAGATTTATCTGGGTACAGAGGCCGTCGATAACGGCTTCGCCGACAAGCTGGGCTTCGTCGACGACGCGATCGCCGACGTTGCCGACCGGGCCGGCCTGGATACCTACGCGGTCGAGACCCACGAGATGGAACAACAGGGAAGCCTCCTCGGTAGCTTGCCGATCGGTGACGCCGACAGCGACGCCGTCGTGACCGTCCGGACGGACGATGGACTCGACCGACAGCTCGTTTTGGCCGTTGCCCCACAGTTCCTCGATCGCGCTGTCGAGGACGACGTCGAGATCGTCTCCCATTCCGGCACGACCGCCACAGCCGACGAGCGGCGTCGACCGGCCGGCGAGCGGGCCTCAGACACTGGAGGTGACGCCGAATGAACCGATACGTGACCGCACTCGGGGTGTTCCTCGCAGTGTTGGTGGTGACCGTCGGGACCGCCACCGTCGGTGGGGTCGTCCTCACCGAAGAGACGCCCGACCAGCCCGGACTCGAGACGAGTCAGTGGCAACTAGACAACGTCCAGCCAGACAGCGCCAGCGAGGCTGGGGCGATCGAGATGGCAAGCACCGAGGCGACGAACACTGTGGTCGTCCACGTCGGGACGGCCCAGGGCAGTGGCGGGTCGGTGCTGGACGGGATCCCACTCCAGGGAGCAGAGAAAGCGATCACGACTGGCTCGGCTGCCGGCCGTGAACGAGCTGTCACGACGCTGCTGTCGACGCTCGTGGACAACGGGCACGACGTGACGTTGTACACTGGGTCGACGAGCACCAACTCGTTCGGTGAGTCGCCGACGCTCGCCGACGAACTGGCAGACGCCGACGCCTTCCTCACGACTGCCCCGAGCGCGCTCTCGGCGGCAGACCGGGAGACGGTGACCGACTTCGCCGACGCGGGCGGGCGGGTCTTCGTCGGGGCCGACCCCGGCGAGGCACGCGGCGTCACCGACATCGGTGCTGCCATCGGCATCTACCAGGAGACGGGCTACCTGTACAACGTCGCCGAGAACGATCAGAACTACCTCAGCATCTTCGCCGAGCCGACGGGCGCATCTGGCCTAACTGATGGCGTCGAGCAGGTCGTCTTCCGTGGCGCGGCCTCGATCGGCCACGCCGAGAGGACACCCGCACTGGTCGTCGAACCGAACGCCGAACGCTCGACGACACAGCGAACCGCTACCTACGGGGTCGCGGCCGTGTCCGAGAACGTCGCGATCGTGGGCGATACGAGCTTCCTGCAACCGGAGAACGCCTACCGCGCGGACAACAACGTACTGATCGGCAACGTCGCGGACTACCTGGTCACCGGGACAGTCAACGAGAGTGCACGCGAGCAACTGGGCGAATCGAGCGATCGGGCAGTCCCGGGAAACGGGGGAGTGCAGTCGCCGAGGGACCCGTGAGACGGCCGTCGTGACCGGTCGGACAGAGAGGAACGCTCTGGCCGACCCTCCTCTCGAGTCGAAGCGGATGGCTCACAACACAGATCCAGTTAGTACTGTGACGGCTGGTTGAACAGCGGATACGACCGATATTTTCGCGGAACGGTCCAGCGAGCCACAGCAACAGCCACAGGGCGTTCCGATCGATGGCAACGATGGGACATCGTGCCGACAAAGAGCCCGACCCTCATCCCAAGCCGGTCCCCGTGCCAAGCGACGGCGAACGCACAGACGCCGACGCCAGCACGCTCGGATCCGACACGACGTGGGGGAGCAACACACGTACGCGCCAGCAGTCTCACCGGGGCAAACTGTGTCGAATCGCTCCAGTCTCGGGCCGTCGAAAGGGGACGAGGGAGTGCTGACAGCCTATTCGGATTCGATGAACCGCGCGAGAAGTGCTGAGAGAATCAGGACCGGGAGGAAGTACATGAGCAGAATCGCGAGGATGCCGACTGCGGTGATCAGGGCCCCGTCGGCATTCCCCGGGTTCGTCTGGATGAAAACCAGGATCACGAACCACAGCGTCGTGAGTTGCACGAAATTGGGTTCACTCATACGCGGGGTGTGTACTGTCGGCCGGCGGATATGCCGTTCGATATTGCGGACGGGCCACAAGCGAGGTGCAACACGGCAAATCACTCATCGAGAAGGCCGCCGTGGCGGTTCCAGACCGCATCTGTCGGCATCGAGACGTGGGCACTGACGGTACGGGCGGTGACGGTACGGTCGAGGAGTTGTGTCCGCTCGTCGGCCGAGAGCGCCGCCAGCAGCCCCCGGAATGCCTCGCTGGCCCGGTCGCCCTCGGAAAGCAAAGCCCCATACTGGAGAGCAGTCGTCTCCGGCCCTGCGTCGATCGCGACGCTCGCTTCCCGAATCGACCGGACGAACCGGTTGAGTTGCCGGGCACTGGCGGGGACGATATCGAGGAGGCGGCCTCGCATCGAGGTGCCGAGATCGACGTGGGCGAGCAGGTCACGCTGGTGGACAGAGATAGGGTCGACAGTCCGGGAGGCACAGTCGTCGGCGGTTGCCAAGCGGCGTCGCCGCCTCGCAAGTCGCGCGCTCACATCGGGACGGCTGGTGTCGACGGCCACGTCGATCCGGGTCGGCGCGATGCGCGCGACCGAAGCGGGAGCGCTCTGGACGAGGGTCTCACTGCGCGCGTCCGTCGTGCTGCACCGACGGTCTGGCTGGGATGGGGCGGACGAGTCACCGACACGGGACACGTCTGGGCTCACACCGGAAGTGGATCCAGACGACCGGTCGAGCCGGCTGAAGGCGGTGTGGCGCTTAAGGTCGGTGGCGATCGTGTTCGGATCGAACGCACCCACAGCCGTGCCCGATCCGGCGTCGAGTGCCCCGTCCCGGGTCTGGACGGTCCCGGAGACCCAAGAGACGTCACTCGAGGAGAGGATTGTGGCGTAGGGGCCGATCGCTCCGAGGGACCCACTGGCCGCCGCCGGGAAGCCGAGGTGGCCGAAGACGGTCGGATCGCCCGAAACAGAGACAGTCGTGACGTCCTGTCGAGGGGACGGAGACGTGTCGTCTTCGGCGGGCGGACTCGCTGCAGTCGCTTCGACACCCAGCAGTGAGGAGCCGAGCGTGATGGCGGCAACCTGTGAGAGGAGCGTTCGTCTGGTCGGCATGTATCGAGGGACGGCGACGGCGACCTTACGAATGGGTGCGCTGTTTCTAAACGAGAAAGGCGTGCTCGTCCAGCCCGTGGGTGGCGGCCGCCAACGCCCTCGCGTTCACTGATGGTCGTCGGGGAGGTCGGCATCCGGACGCCGAGCCTGAGAGTCGATCCCGTCCTCGCCGAGCGAGAACTCGAAGCCGTCGACGGTAGCGTGAAATTGCTTCCGGTGGTGGCCATCCGGATCGAACTGCATCTCCGTCCGGACGAGGCCGTGTTCGACCAATCGTTCGAGCCGTCGATAGATCGTCGGTCGGGACATCTCCGTGGCCGCGCCGAGTTCCTGGCCCGTCCGTGGCTGTTCGACGAGCAACGCCAGAATCTGGCGGGCGTAGGTATCCCCGAGCAACGAGAGAAGCGCCCCACTCGAGGCGCTGTCCGGGGAAGATTGCTCGCAGTGCTGGTGGCCGGGCGCGTCGGTCGCTGCTCCAGCCCCGCTACGGCCGCGTGAGTGTCGTCCGGTCATAGGGGGAGACACATCCGACGGCCGCCTGAATTCGCTGGCTAGGCACACTGAGTCGGGAACTGGACCGGGCCAGGCCGGTGCTGTCTATATGCCTAGCCTTCAGGACTTTAGCCGGACGGGGCGAACGACGATCATCGCTCCCGAAAGATGAGAGCCGCACGACTGTGCCCGATCGGCACACCACAGAAGTCACAGACAGGGACACACGAGTGATGACCGAGACACAGACGACGGGACCGTTCGCCGCCGAGCAGTGGCCCGATCCGCTCTGTCAGTACGCCGATGCCGATGGCACCCCAGTCGTCGAATCGGTGAACGACGCCTTCGAGCATACATTCGGACCCGTATCGGCGGGCGAACCGGTACGAGCGCTGTTCGAGACGGGTGACGTCTCGATCGTACAGGGCCAAGCCGATCCGGGTGCCATCGGGAGGACCGACGATCGGCTCGTCGTCGAAACTGAAACACAGCCATCCACCTCGGGAACACCCTCGCGTGACCGGTTTCTCCTTCGCGTCGTGACCGCAGAGGCAGACGGCGGCGTCCTCCTCTTTACACCCCTCCCGACGGCGGCCCAGGAGGCCGGCGAAATTGGGCTCGACCACGTGGCCAGCGCGATCAGTCACGACCTCCGCAACCCCCTCGACGTCGCGAAAGCCCGCTTGCACGCAGCCCGGGAAACCGGCGAGACCGAACACTTCGAACACGTCGCGACGGCCCACGAGCGGATGGAACGGATCGTCGAAGACGTACTGACGCTGGCCAGGGGCACCGCAGTCGTCCAGCCCGACGATCGAGTCGAGCTCGCCGCCGCCGCGAACGCAGCGTGGGAAACCGTCGAGACCGACGACGCGACAGTCGTCCTCGACAGGTCGTTGCCGACGATCGTCGCCGACGCCGATCGCCTCCGGCGGCTCTTCGAAAATCTCTTCAGAAATTCGGTCGAGCACGGGGGGACAGACGTGACGGTAACGGTCGGCCCACTCGCCGACGCGGCGGGATTCTACGTCACCGACGACGGCCGGGGCATCCCACCGGAGCGACGCCAACGCGTCTTCGATCCCGGGTTCAGTACCGACGACCACGGGACCGGGTTGGGGCTGTCGATCGTCAGCCGCATCGTCGACCTCCACGGGTGGTCGATCGCCGTCACCGACGCCGCGACCGGCGGCGCTCGCTTCGAGATTGCCGGTCTCGAACGCCCGTGAGCGACAGGTCGAACGGATTTCGCAGACAGAAACCCTGTGCTACCGTTCATGGCCGTATCCCTTCGATGGGAACCCGGAGGAAAGTTGCACGACTCCCGAAACCCATGAACGTAGAAGATTTCACCGCGCAACACGCGCCAACAGACGCCGCCGAGACGTTCAGCCTCGAAAACACATACACACTCGACGTCGCCGTCGACGGGTCGGTACTGGCCAAAGCCGGTTCGATGGTCGCCTACACGGGAGACCTCGCGTTTACGGGCCAGGCAACCCCTGAAGGCGGCATCACTGGCTTTCTGAAGGAAGCCGCCACCGGCGAGGGGACACCGATCATGCGCGTCGAGGGTACCGGGACGCTCATGCTCGCCGATCGTGAGAAGAAAGTTCAGATCCTCACACTGGACGACAGCGAGTCGATCACGATCAACGGCGAGGACGTACTCGCCTTCGAGTCGGGACTGTCCTACGAGATCACCACGATGGACAGCCTCGCAGGCTCGTTTGCCGGCGGGTTCACCAACGTTACCCTCGAAGGTCCCGGCCACGTCGCGCTGACGACCCACGGCGAGCCGGTCGTACTGGACCCACCCGTCACGACGGACCCGGGGGCGACAGTCGCCTGGAGCGCAACCACGCCGGCGGTCGAAGTCAACACCAATCTCTCGGACATGATCGGCCAGGAATCGGGTGAACGCTTCCAGATGGAATTCACGGACGCCGGTGGCTTCGTCGTCGTCCAGCCGTTCGAAGAACACGCCTGATCGGCACTGTCCGCTGGGTCCAAAGAGAGCAAACGAGCAGAGACACATCAACGGTCGCCGTTCGATCGTCCCGAATCGGTCTGTTCGTCGGTTGCGTCGAACACCGCTGCCAGAAGTTTCCGCTGTCCAGCCCGGAGATGGTGAAGCAGCGTCGGGCCGGTGATCCCCAGGGCTGTCGCGACATCTTCGGCGGTACTCCCTCGTGGAGACTCGAAGTAATCCGCGAAGAACGCAGTCCGAAGGGCCTCGGCCTGGCGATCGGTCAATCGGGCAGTCACGGTGTCTCGGACCGCCCCCGTCGTCTGTTCGTCCCGTCGGCGCTCGCGCTTTGCGAGTACCGCAGCGTCGTAGCGGCGCGTGATCGCGTCGGCGATCCGGCGAACGTCTTCGTCCGGGGGGAGTTCGACGACGATGCGATCGTCGGCAGCGCCGAACGTGGCCGATTGGACCGTCCCGCCCTGACTGACGAGTTGGCCCAGTGGCGTCTCGATGCGCTGTATCAATTCGATCGAACCGCCGCCGTCGTGTTCGGCGACGACCCGCGTCTCGGTCACGGCCTCGTGGGCCGAGAGCGTCGTCGCCATCGCCTCGACCGACCGGCAAGCGGTCGCAGCGTCGACATAACAGAGGAGTTGTTCGCCCTGCTGGATGACGCCCGTGACGTCGATCCGGGCGTCGGTATCGGCGGTCGCAGCGACGAACGGGGTTGCGGGATCGGACAGTCTGAGCGTGAGTTCGACGACCCGATCGGCCGCGAGCAACGATCGGTTGCGGGTCGCGTTGATAGCAAAGCCGGCCATCTCCCCGACGGTCCCGAAGGTCTCACGCTCGCGGGCCGTGAAGGCGTCACGTTCGGTCGCGTAGACGCCGACGACGCCGTAGACACTCGACCCGTAGGTGAGCGGGACGGCGAGCAACGACCCAAGCCCGTCGGCAAAGGCCGCCCGACGGATCGGCTCGGGCACGGACTCGTCTTCGCCAAGCGACGCGACGACCGTCGGTTCACCCCGTTCGATCGCGCGCAATTCGGGCAGGTCCGCGTCGTCGTCGAGGGCCGCCTCAATCCGATCGAGCGTGCGCCCGGTCGTCCCGGCGGCGGCCTGCAACACGATCGTCTCGGCCCCGACAGCGCGCTCACCAACCCAGGCAAATTCGTAGATGTCGGTTCCGCCCAACTGGGTACAGATGGTCTCGGCGATGTCCTCCCGCGTCGAGGCCGCCACGAGGTCACCGAGGACGTCCGCGATGAGTTCGGTACCGATCGTCAGCCGATGGAGGTCCGACTGGAGGGCGTCTCGTTGCTGCTCGCGACGTCGGTTGTCGGTCTCGTCTCGAAGATAAACGTAGACGGCCTCCTCTGCCGGGACGATATCGACTGCGAGCCATCGGTCCAGCTCCGGGTAGTATTCTTCGACGGACAGTTCCCCGTCCGGGGTCTCGAAGGCCTGCGGGACGCGGCCCTCGACGGAGTCCGGGAAGACAGTCGCGATCGACTCGCCGGCGACAGTGCCCATGTCCACAGAGAGAAGCGTCTCGGCGGCGTCGTTGCCGTCACGAACGACTCCGTCCGGGCGTACTTCGAGAATCCCGATCGGTGCGTGCGCGAACCCAGTATCCATCGTATTGAGTCACCGTCTGGCGGCCTGTTAAGGGTACGCCTGGCGGCGATGACAGACGACCAAAATGGCAGTCCCCACCCTCGACGGGCCGGGAAAGCTGGCTACCATACACCGTGGCCGATTGCCCCTCAGGCGTTGCTCCGGCGGCCGATGTAGCCACCGAGTGCACTCAGCCCGACGACGTAAGCGATCCCAAACAGGCCAGCGACCACCACCACTGCAACGGCAGCCGCCGCACTCGGCCCCGGAAGTCCGGTAAACAGTCCGACGCCGACGAACACGACCACGAGAAGCGCCGGGACGATCGTAAAGAGGCCGGCGAAGATACCGGTCGCAACACCACTGTCGCGATCGGTCGAGAGGTAACTCGCGGCCGCGCCGCCGAGGATCGGCGAGAGCGGGACGAAGCTGAGCACGGTGTTGACGATCGCACCGACCACACCGAGGATCCACCGGGGCGTCGGCCGGCCGTCGCGTCGGGCACGCCCGTGGGCCACGACGACGGCGATCCCGAGGAGGGCAATCGAGACGCCAGCAACGACGAGGCCGAGCCCACCCCACTCACCGAGTGCAACCAGGGTATCGATCGCCTCGGCCTCGGTGAGGACGTCGGAGCGAAACTCGCTGTCTCGGAGGAGTGTCGCGATATCCGGGCGCTCGATCGCCGCCCGGAGGGCCGCCCCGCCGAGGGCAACCAGAAGGCCAAAGACGCCCAGGACGGCACCGATCGCCCAGTCGAGCGGTCGGTCGAAGGCGGGCGTCGGTTCGGGGCCAGTGCGTGCTGATCGGTCAGTCGATGCCATAGCGGTCAGTATGGTCCGAGCACAATAACACATCGGCAGGCGTTTCACCGGTAGAAACACGCGAATCCGAACTATACGGAGAGACCGTCTACACCTGAGTAACGATGACCAAGCGTCCCGAACGACGGTGTGGCGTCGGTATCCGTGGCGTCGCGATGGCGATCGACTCGATCGTCTGGATCGCGCTGTTCATGGGTGCTGTTTCGGCGGTCGGCCTCCTGACCGGGGAGCTACAGACCACGAGCGAAGGGATCGAAACCCACCTCGAAGGCGGTCCGGCGCTGGGAGGCACTGCCCTCTGGCTTGGGCTCTCGATCCTGTATCACACGCTCTTGGAGTGGCGGTGGGGCAAGACGCTCGGGAAGTATCTCGTCGCCATCAGCGTCACGCGACCGGACGGGTCGTTACCGTCGTTGCGTGGCTCGCTCGCCCGGAACGTGCTCCGGCTTATCGACTGGTTGCCATTCTTGTATCTGGTCGGGATCGTCACGATCGCGGTCTCGGAGACGGACAAGCGTCTCGGTGATCGCGTCGGCAAGACGATCGTCGTGCGGTCCTGATCGATACGACTGGGTGAGGGGGTCCCACCTCGACGCGCCCGTCGGGACGCCCGGGAGAGCGCGTGGCTGTCCAGGGACTCACGGAACCGCTCGGCGGGCCACGACGCCCGACGTGCCGTCGACGGTAGCGGTCACGACGACGGTGTCGCCGTCTGGATCGACGTAGAGATACAGGTACATGTCCGCCCGCGGAGTCGTCGTCGAGGCTTCATAGCCCGATTCGACCGCCTCGAAGGCCACCTCGTCGACGTCGAGGGGCTTGGTGATACCGACCCGAACGCGCTCTTGGTCGGCCTCGTAGGTGAACGCGAAGGCCTCGTCCGGAACGGCTGTCGCGACTGCCTCGGGCGGATCGACAGGGGCGCTCGTGTCCGGGGTCGCGGTCGTCGTTCGATCTGGCTGGATGACTTCGAAATCGAGGACGCCCTCACTGTAGGTCCCACTGGCAGTCACCCGATCGCCGTCGATCGACACGGAGTGGGTTTCGCTTGCGGAGCCAAACCGTGCGTCGAACTGGCTGGCCACCTCGTCGTCGAGAGAGCGCTGGACGGCGAAATCGGCCCGAATGTGGCCGGTGTCGGGTTCGAACGTCACCGAGGCGAGTACATCGTCCGTCGGGCGGATGAGGTCAGTCACGGGACGGTCGGCCGGCTCGCCGAAATACGCGTCGTCGAGATCGACCGGGCCGAGCCACCCGCCAGCGACGTGGCCGGTCCCGGCCGTCTCCAGGAGCCACGTCAGAGTCTCGGAGTGCTCGATCGCGCTTGCACGATCGCCGTTCGCGGTCTCGACGACACGGCGGATCTCCTCGCGGGTGTCTGCGACGACGACAGCGGTGTCGTTGATCGCCGTCACACCGTCCAATTCCTCACCAGGGGGTGCATACAGCGTGAACGAGCCGATAGACCCCGTTTCCTCGAACGGGACGTCACCGACCGGGCCAGCAGACCCGGAGCGAAGCGTCTCCGCGGCCTCGGAGCGATCGAACTCGCCCAATCCGATCGCGACGTTGCCCGCCATGAACAGCTCACCGATCCCGCGATCTGGCTGTTCGGGGTCGATGAGAGGCCCGAATCCGGACACGGCAATCGCCAGGGCAGCCCCGGCGACCAGCCGCCCGCCCACGGCGAGTGGCCAAGAGAGCAACGGATCATCGACGCTATCGAAGCCCGAGACGTCGGTCAAGACGCGATCGGCGCCTCCAGCCGTGTCTGCCGGGAGAATCAGGGGCAGCAGTTCGTCGCCGCCCGCCGTCTCACTCGCGATGCTGAAATCCAGATAGGCGACGTTGACGCCGCCGTCCGGCGCCGGGAGCCACTCCGCATACGAGGGAGAGCCGTTCGTCATGCCGAGGCAACCGCCGAGTGCGACAGCTGTCGCTGCCCCACCGAGGCGCAGGAATCGACGGCGATGGAGGGATGTCATGGGTAGCGATCACCGACCGGGAGAGCGGCCGTCTTGGCCGAATCGTTGGGCAACCAGCGGCATAAACCATGTCCTCACGGGCCGTGGCCGGCGGTCGACACTAGTCGCCCTCGGTCGGGCCGGGGCGGGCTACGGTATCGAAATCGGGGAGGTCGACGAGCACGACACTCCCGCGTGGCTCCCGTGTCTCGAAAGAGAGGCTACCGCCAAGCCGTGTCACGGTCCAGGCGACCAGCCACAGGCCAACGCCGCTCCCGTGTCTGACCGGGGTCTCTTTGCCTTCGAGGAGCACGGCCCGCTCCTCGGGTGGGATCCCCGGCCCATCGTCTGCCACCGCGATCCGTCCACCATCGGCCGTCGAGCGGACGTGGATCGTCACCGACGGCGTCGCACGGTCGGTGTGTGTCACGGCGTTGTCGAGTAGCTCTTCGAGTACCAACTCGATCGCGTCCGGGTCAGAGCGAATCGAGACGCTGTCGGGGACTTCGAGCGTTATATCGGCGTCCATCGGCCCCGTCCCAACCGTCCGGGCGATCGCAACGAGGTCACACCGCTCCCGTTTCAGTCGTGCCTCCGTCAACACGCGTTCGGATCGGTCGACTGTATCGGCAAGGTCTACCAGCCCGGTCGCGAGCGTCTCGATCCGATCGAAATACTGGCTCGCCTCCGCTGTTGGCAGGCCCTCCTCACGGATCGGTTCGGCGAACCCGCGAATCGCGTCGAGGTCGTTGCGAAGGTTGTGACGGATGACTCGATTGAGAACCTGAATCCGCTGTTTGCGGGTTTGGCGGTCCGTGACGTCCGCAAACCGGTAGGCTTGGCCGAGTACGTTACCGTCCGTATCGGTGATCTCGGTCCGGTCGACGACGAACTCGCGTCGTCCGGCCGTCGTCTGGAGGGTGAGTGGCCGCTCCTCGGGAAGAGAGTCGGGGATGTCCGCGACGGCGGCAAGAGATCGTTTCCGGAGTCGGGTCGGCTCGACGCCGAAGGTGCGCTCTGTGGCCCGGTTGACGTCAAGCAGTCGTCGGGATCGATCGACGACAACCACGGGAACCGACATCGCATCGAGGGCCGTCTCGCGGGCGAGATGGCCGGCCGCAGCACCGCGCTCGAAGGCGTCGGTGCCGAAGGCGATCCAGGCGAAAATGGCGACGACGGCCGCGATCTGGACGAAGGCGAGTAGATAGATCGACTCCTCACCCAGTTGCCCCCCGTAGCCGATCGCAAGCGGGAGGAACGTGATACCGAGTCCCGCAAAGACGAACGCCGCCCCGGACCCGGCCGGCAGATCGTCGTATGTCACGGCCGAACGCACGAGCAACACCACACCGAGCAGCCCCAGGGAAAAGACCGTCATCTGCAAGACGAACGTCGTGAGCGCGGCCACTCGCCCGAGCGGGCCTAGCTGCATCCGGCCGGTCTGCTGAGCCCACGTGATCGCCGTACTTGCGACCGTCAAGCCACCGAGGAGTCCGAGTCCGACCCAGCGACGCGACGTGATCGACGGCCCCCGGCCGGTGTACTCGAAGACGAACGCGATCCAGAGTAACGACGCGAAGGCGTACCCGCCGATGAGCAGCAACTCGCTGAGGGCAGTCAGTTCGATAGGGACGATGCCGGACCGGCTGAACGCGATCGCCCCGCCCAGAATTCCCAGCAGGACGGCAAGCAGTCCATACGGGACGATCCCGGGATGGCGATGGCGGCGGGCGGTGCGTCCAGCGATCAGGACACCGGTCGCGACCACGAGAACACCGAGAGCGGCCCAGCCGAGTTGGCTCACCGACCAGCACCCCCGGTGACGACGGTGTGCCCGTCTTCGCGTGTCTCGTTGTGGGGGAGTGCGAGGACCACCAGCCGTCGCCCGGCGTCTGTCCGTCTCACCGACAAGGAGCCGCCGAGTTGGTCGAGTGCCAGGCGCGTGACCGCCAGTGGCAGCGCTGGCGTACGTCGCCTACCGCCTCGATCCGTCGCTACCGGTCGATCGTCGGCGATCCGGATCGTCGGCTCCCCACTGGCGACGCTGATCTCGACGCGGGTCGCCGCGTGCGAGCAGGCATCGGCGAGGACCGGTTCGAGCAGGGACGACAGCAGCGCCTGGCTGACGGTCGTGTCGATGGCCTCGCCTTGGACAGCGACCGCCACCGATCGATCGTCCGCGGCCGCGATCGACTCCTGGAGGTCCTGAACGACGGGCTCGACGGCGAGTCGCTGGTCGGCGCTGGCCGGTCCCTCGGCGATAGCACGCTCGATCGATCGCGTCTGGGCGATGAGGGTCGTCAGTTCGGTCGTATCGGTCCAGATGCGATCCGCGACGGCCCCAGTGTCAGTGGCTGTCGCTGCCTGCGGGGACGCCTCCTGGGCGACTGCCACCATGCGATCGCGCATCACGTCGACGACGAACCGGCTGAGCAGCGTCAGTTGGTCCTCCCGCCGGCGCTGGTCGGTGACGTCCGTACAGCGCACCAGATGCCCGAACGAGCGGCCCCGGTCGTCGGTGACGACATCAGCAGTCACGGACAGTGTTGTCTCCTCGGCCAGTTCGATCCGGATCGGCTCCTCGGCTCTGGCCAGGCTCTCAGGATCGATCGCGGACGGGAAAAGCGAGGCAATCGAGTCCCCGAGAACTGACGCGCGTGAGACGTCGAACACTCGTTGTGCCGCGGGATTGAGGTCCCGCAGCCGTCCACGCCGATCGGAGATGAGAACGGCATCGGCCAGTTCCTCGACGACCCGATCACGGCCCAACACTCGGGCCGCCGGCGGCGTCTCGAAGACTGGATACCGGCAGACGGCAACCAGCAATAAGCCACTCCCGATCGACGTACACACGGGGAGAAGTAGCGGCCGTTCGAAGACCTGTGCGACGAAACTCCCGGAGACCAACACGACCGCTCCGGCAGACAGCAACAGCGGCTCCCGGAGAGGAACCGCCTGCTGTCCGACCGATAGCCAGACGAGTAAGAAGACGCCGATCGTCACCAGAAATCCGATCAGGAGGTACGTCACCGTCAGCAATTGAAACGCGATCGTCGAGGGGTCCCCGATCGTGACCGCGACGATGCCGATGGTTCCAACGGAGACCACGGCGACAATGCCAGTGGTAACGCGGTTGAGGCGCCGTGAGCGGCCCGTGTACCGAAACGCAAACAGGACCCACAGCCCGCCGACGATGACCGCGGTGGCCGTAGCGAGGAGGACCCACGTCGTCGACTCGAAGTCCCAGCCCGTCACTGCGAGGGCCGCATTCGGCGGCGTGAGATCGGCGACGAGCAAGTGACAGACGGTCCCGACCACCACAGCCACGCTCACACCGAGGAGCGCCCGGGCACTGGCCCGTTCCCGGTCGGCCAGGAGCGCTGCGAACAGCCCAACAGCTACGCCCGCCGCGAGGGCAGTCATTCCAAGCCGGAGTGCGGTGAACAACACCATGGGTCAGTCGATCCGGAGGGATCGGCAGCCGCCTGCAACGAGCCTCACAGCGACGAATTGGCGGACGACTACGGCCGATCGTCAGCGCGTGGTTTCGAGTGACAGCCGGGGACACTTGGATGCCAGGGGTGAGGAAATGGTACCGTGATGCGGTCAGTCGTTTGCTGGCACGGGTGTCGACTGCTCGACTTGGGGGCTGGCCGGCAGAGCGGATTCGAGGACGACAGCGACCGCTTCGTCGTCGATCGTCACTGAAATGGACTCGACGACGGGGCGATAGACCTTGTGGTGGTGGCCGTCAGCCGCGTCGATCCGACGCTCGGTCTCGAGCAGGCCAACTTCGAGAAGTGTGTTGAGTCGGCGAAACGCAGTCGGCCGGGACATGGCAGTCGCCGCCGCGACTTCCCGTCCGCTTCGTGGACGATCGAGCACGGCTTGGAAGGCTGCCCGCGTGTACTCGTCGCCGAGCGCGTCGAGCAGTGCCGTCGGATCGTCGTGGTGCCATTCGTCGTCTCGGTTCTTCGCGTGTGGGGCCGCTTTCGGAGCGTCGGGACCAACTCGGGGCCGGACTGGTTCGCTCGACATCGATACGTTGAGACAGACAGCCCGAACTGGTATCGATAGCAGCTAGCTATCGAGGTCCCGGCGACCAGCACGATCTAGTTATATAGATCCAGAACGGTGGCCCACGGATGGTCACGAGAGTGCCAGACCGGGCCGAGGAGAGAAAACGACCGCACGGCGACGTCGGTGTGCCGACAGACGCTCGGACTACTGGCTGGTATAGCCGCCGTCGATAGCCATCGCTTCGCCAGTGACGAACGAAGCGTCCTCCGAACAGAGCCACACGGCGGCGTCACCGATCTCTTCGGGCTGTCCGCCTCGGCCAATCGGCGTGGCTGCGATCGCCCGGTCGACAAACTCCTGGTTGGTATCGGTCATCGGCGTCTCGATCAATCCGGGACAGATCGCGTTGACGCGGATCCCTTCAGCCCCGTACTCCAGGGCCGCGTTCTTCGTCAGGCCAATCACGCCGAACTTACTCGCCACGTACGGGCTGACGTGGCTTAGCCCGACCTGGCCAGCGATCGAAGACGTGTTGACGATCGACCCGCCGCCACCCTCGAGCATGGCAGGGATCTCGGCTTGCATGCACAGGAACACGCCCTTCAGGTTGACATCGATCACGCGCTCCCAGGTATCGAGAGACTGATCGGCGGTCGGTGCACGCTCTCCGTCGATACCCGCGTTGTTGAACGCAAAGTCGAGACCACCGTAGGTCTCGACAGCCGTCTCGACCATCGCATCGACGGCGTCGGGATCGCTGACGTCCGTCTCGACAAACGTCGCCTCACCGCCTGCCGCCTCGATTTCGGTCACTGTCTCCGTCCCGGCTTCGACGTTGACGTCGGCCACCACGACCGCGGCGCCCTCCCCAGCGAAGCGCTTTGCAGCCGCCACACCGATCCCGGTACTCGCACCTGTCACGATCGCCACCGAATCTTGGATGCCATTCATCGTACGACGGCAAGGACTTCGATCGATTCGATGATAGTACAGTGGATACTTCCAGAACCGATGAAATATGCCGAAATTTTAACCGATCGTGACACTATTTTCCAAGTTTGGAACGCTAAACGGAGACCTATTGCTCGTACCATTTGGCATCCCGATAGTTAGTGAATAACTGTATGATAGTATACGTAGAAAATAGCGTAACGTACCCAAAGGAATGCGCTATGGCGATCGGATCGGAGCCACTGACAGAATGGCAGAGTAGCGACACCATCGAGTCGTCAAACAGAACCGAGAGGAGGCGGGACGGGCGCTACTCGGTTGTGAGCGAGGCTGGCTCGAGGGCGGAAGAACGAACGGCGCCCCATCTTGCTGGAAGGACCGGCATTTATAGGCGGTCGCCGTCCAACTGTGACCGATGGGTGCCACCGAAGAGCTCCCGCAGGCGTTGATCGTCGACGACGAGCGGGAGGTCGCCGACGCCTACGCACTGCGTTTGCGCGGACTCTGTGACGTCGAGACCGCCTACGACGGCGAAAGCGCCGTCGAGATCGTCAGCGATCGCGAGATCGACGTGGTGTTGCTCGATCGACACATGCCCGGTCTATCCGGCGACGACGTTCTGGCGGAACTGGAAGCGATGGATTTTGCCGGTCGCGTCATCATGATCACCGCGATCGATCCCGACTTCGACATCCTCGACATGCCGTTCGACGACTATCTCTGCAAGCCGGTCGACCGCGAGGACGTCCGGGCGGCCGTGACCCAGCAGTGTACGATCCTCGGCTACGCGACGCTCGGAGAGTACTTCAGCGTCGAGGCCACGCGCCAGGTTATCGCGGCCGAGCTCCCGGCCGAGCAGCGGGAGTCCCACGAGGCGTATCAGCACAGCCACCAGCAGGCACGACAACTACAACAGCGTGCGCGCCGGCTGCTTGGCGATGCGGAGGCCCTCCTCGACGCGTTCGACGATATCGCCCGCGGGAGTCGGTAACCCGCCCAGCGGCCCGCCACAGTGGCCGACCAACGCGGCCTCGGTGGCCCCGGTTGCCAGCACGGCCAAAAGCAGTCGGGAGGTGGGGGAAAGAGCGTGACGGCCGTCGGACGGGGAAAGTGGGGGCGACTCGCTGCCCGCCAACCGGGCGGGCAAGCGAAGCGACGGCGGGATGGACCATCAAGCCCCGGACCGGATTTCTGCCCGTGAAACAGTCCGCGACGAGCGGGAGGTCGCCGCCGGAAAGGGCGTCGGCGAGGCCTCTCAACGCCGGGAACTGGCTGTCGAGTTTCGCTCGTGGGTGCTGGAAACGTGGGCACGGACGTCTGACAGCGAGTCGAACCGACGAGAGCAGTGGGAACATTTCAGCAGCGCCATTGTGATATCGCCACATCTCACCGGACACGAGCCACGACTATATACCTAACAGACGGTCAAACGCGTGTTTGAGCCAGTCGCTCTGTCCGAGCGCCGAGCAACCGCCAGGGTCGCAGGCGCGTTCACTCAGTCCTCGTCGTCGAGACGCCACGAGAGACCAAGCGTCTCGACGATCGAACGAGGCTCCGAGAGGTGCGGAACGGTCATCGGGACACTCTCGTTGGCATCGTCGTCGGTGTCGACCGATTCGGGGACCGGGACGAACAGCTCGACTGTCGTCTCGTCCGTCGCGTAGACGTCGAATTCGAGGGACGCAGTGCCAAGCAAGCGATCGAGCCGTCCCGCAGAACGGGTCACCCCGGTGACCGTGTGGGCGTCCAGTTTCGCCTGTGGTTCCTCGAGCAGTCGGTCGTAGGCCACCAGAACGTCGTCGTAGCAGTAGTATTCGAGCGTCCCGTACCGGAAATAGCGGATTGTCGCCCGCAATGCGACGAAGAACCCACCCAGGCCGAGGCCAACGACGACGATCCCGACGCTCGATGCGAGCACGCCAAAGCCGACGATCAAAGTGGTGACGAACCCGATCGAGCCCGCCAGATAGGCACCGCCGTGAAGCAGGGCGTCGACGATCGCCGCCCGCTGACTCATCGAGGTCCGGAGACGTGGTTCTCCCGCGGGCATCTCGACCGGTTCGGGTTCGATCTCGGTACGTTTGCTGCCGTACAGCAGCGAGAACAGACTCCGGCGATCGTCGTCACGTTCCAGTCGGCTCGCCCGGATGTCGTAGGCGAGTTTGCCGATCGCGAGGGCGAGAACCGACCGCCCGGGATCGAGGATCGCGGTCGTGTTTACGGTCGATTCGAGGCCGAGAAAGACCATAAACAGGAGACCAACGACGAAGAGGTACTTGAACGGCACGAGAAGCAAGGATCGCGGAGAGTGTTCGCGATACCCGCTCTCACGGAAGTACTCGCGGTAGGTGTCGATCCCGCGAGTGAGAAAGACGGCGGCCCCACCGAGGAGGAACGCGGCCGCATCAGCCTCGGTGACCGTCGGTCGCGTCAGAGCGAAGGCAAAAAAGGCCAGTCCCACGACGACGGGCGCGATGACCACCGAGAAGACGAGCGTCGGGAGATTGCGCGGATACACTGGGGGGAGTGGTCCCGGCAGTCGGATGGCCCCTCGCTTTTCCTGTAGCGGCCCGAGCAGTCTAAAGCGGTCGTCGATGGCGTTGTTGGGTCGCTTGTGGGCGAAGGGGATTTGCACAATGGTCCAGACGCAGATCGCGGCCAGTTCGGCCTGATAGACGAGCAACAGCGCCGTCGGTGACCACCCAAAGAAGACGACGCCGGCGATCGGGACGAGATTGCCCACGACGACGGGGAGATCACGAAGCCAAGCAGGTGCGGGCAACGAATCGGTGATGGAGGGGGCGGCGCGCACGTATCGAGGTTACAGGCCGGAATTGGCTTCGGTTTGTCGGTCGAGCAGTTCGGCGGTGGTCACTGGATCGGGACTCACGGATCGATCTCGACCGGATCGAAGATATCCTCGATGGCACACTCGAAGTGCTCGGCCAGAGCGAAGGCCAGTTCCAGGGACGGATCGTAGCGATCGCGCTCGATCGCGTTGATCGTCTGGCGGGTCACACCGACTGCCTGGGCGAGCTCGCCCTGGCTGAGGCCCTCGGCTTCCCGCCGTGCAGAGAGGTCGTTGCGCATCGGTCACTCCATCTGTTTCGCGATCCCGAAACAGACGCCATACAGCAAGAACAGCGCCGAGAGTGTGAGGACGATGCCCGAGACGACACCCGAGATCTCGACGATATCACCGGCATCGAGCACGTATAGCGCTGGGAGCAGACTCAAACCAAGGACCATCGTGATCCCGACGAGCAACCCACTCGCCCGGTTGTGGAGGTGGTAATCGCGCTCGTCTTGCAGCGTCCGGTCACTCCACAGCGGTGCCCCCACGGCGATGCCGCCCCCGAGCCACGCCCCGAGCATGTAGACGACCGCCCCGGCGAGGTGCTGGTCGAGGACGAACCCGGCCAGGAATCCGAGGATGGCGACGGCGGCGATGCCGTAAACGAGTCCACGGTAGCGCTGGCGCGTCAGTTTCGGTCCGTTGGTAGTAGTCACGATTGAGCTCCGTCTCGTAGTAAAGAGTGGTTTACACCGAGATAATAAAGGTGGCGTCATCCGGCTTCTGGTGAGACGGGTCGATCGGGAACGAGAGAGAGGCGAGCGGCCACAGTCACGGGAGTTGGTAGGTTTCGAGACGATGGACGGCCAGCCGGTAGGCGAGCGGAACTGCGAGGACAGCACTGGCGAGGACGAGCCACCCACCCGTGGTAACCGTGCCAGGACTGACGTCGAGTCCGAACGGTAGCCACCGCGACAGCAAGACAGCGCCAAGCACCCGGGCGGTCTCCTCGACGGCGACCACGATCGCGAGGACGATCGTACTCAGTGCGATCGAAAAGAGCGTGTAGGCACGCTTGCTCGGCGGTGTCGCCCGCCGAGCGCCGTCGAGACTGAGCCCCTCGAAGCGTGGAAAGACCGAGCCAATACCACTGGCAAGGACAGCGCTTGCGCCGACCGCGGCAACGCCAGTCACGCCGAGGGCGGCCAGCACGGGCGGGGAACTGCCAGCCAGGTAGCCGACCCCGAGCGCGATGCCGACGGTCGGGGCAGCGGCGATCAGCATCGCCGCCAGGACAGTCCCATGGACGACGTGCCGACCCCGGGCGGGGGCCGTCAGCAACGCCGGGAGCGTCGCGCCCTGGATGCCCAGTGGGTTCAGCGGCACGACCGCACCGGCCGCCCACGCGCCGTACCAGACGACGAACCAGGGGAGGTACCACGGGACGGTGCCGGTCGTCAGGGCGCGCTCGACGAAGAGGATCGCGGCCAGCAACGGCGGGGCGACGAAGACGAACTGGAAGGGCGACCGGACCGCCCGGCGGAGTGTCGTACTCGCGACGCCACGCGTCGCGGGCGCTCGACAGAGCCCGGCGAGGACGGCATCGAGCCGGGAATCGGGGGGCGTCTGGGGAGTCGAATCCGCGTCGACGGTCGTACGGGTCGGATCCGCCACCCACGCGTAGCGAGCGACCGGGACCGAGAGAATCGTGCCACCGACGACGGCAAGCGGGCCGACAGCGAGGAGGGCAAAGACGTCGACGGCTGGCACACCGGCACCGGGTGTCGTCGCGAACGCGAGCGCGCCGAACCACGTCAGCGGGGGTGAGGTGAGAACCGGCTGGAGACGGACGATCAGGGTGAGCAACTCACCGGTCACCGAGAGTGTGACGTACGCGAAGCCGATCGCGACACCGAACAGCGTCGCCAGCCGCCCCAGATTCGCCGAGCGACGGACAACGCCTTTCAGCGCCAGGCCGATCGGGTAGCCGACGGCGGTCGCCGTCACCGGAACGAGCACGGCTGTGGCGGTGATCCCGACCAACGGGAGCGGTGAGCCAGTCCCGGCGACGAGCCCCGCGCCGCCGGCCAGGGCCAGGCCGATCGTGTACACCGAAAACTTCGCCGCGGCCGAGAGCAACAAGCCGCCGATCACGTCCGGGGTCGGCCGGATCGTCAGGTACTGCCCACCGTGATCGAGGTCACCGTTCGTTCCGAACGCGTCTGCCGCCAACAAGACCGTCAGGAAGAGCCAGACGACGCTGGTCGCCACGACGAGCCACGGTGGCAGTCCCTCCCCGGCGGCCAGGGCCGCGCCGACATCGCTCGCGACCGCGTAGGTCTGGACGAGAAAGAACACGCCCATCACGCCCACGACCGCCATGAACGCGAGCCAGAGGTCCTGCTGTCTGACCCAACGGTACCCCCGAAGCAGGTCGATCCGGGCGATCTCTACACTCCGGGCAGGGACTGGCACGAGTGAGTTACGTCTGCCTGCTGGCGAGCGGACACCGGGGTCGTCCGAGACGTGCGCCGAGGACCCCGAGAGGCTGGCAGACCCATCAGCCATCCGCCCCGCCTCCATCAGTGGCTGGCTGGGTAGCTGCCGAGGCCGGCTGGTCAGGGGCTGGGCCGTCCCGTTGGGCCGTGATCTCGAGGAACGCCGTCTCGAGGTCGGGCGATGCCGCGGCCTGCTGTTTCAATTGTGCGGGCGGGGCCTCGGCGACGAGGGTCCCGTCGTCGATGACGCCGACGGTGTCGGCCAGCTCTTCGACGACCGGCAGGATGTGCGTCGAGAGAAAGACGGTCATCTCGCGGGTGACGAGATCGGCGATCGTGTCCCGCACAGTGCGGGCGGCACGTGGATCGAGGCCACTCGTGGGTTCGTCGAGAAAGACCACGTCGGGATCGTGAAACAGCGCCGCGATGATGCCGACTTTCTTGGTCATCCCCGTCGAGTAGGTTTCGATGCGCTTGTGGGCATCGCCAAGCAGACCGAACCGATCGAGGAGCGTCTCGATCCGTTCGTCGGCCCGAGCGTCTGACATGCCCTGGAGGCGGGCGACGTGGCGCAAGTGTTCCCAGGCAGTGAGCTCGTCGAAGACTGGCGGGTCGGCCGGGAGATAGCCGATCTTGTGGGTCAACGCCGGCCGATTCGAGAGGGACACGCCGGCCACTTCCCCGGATCCGGCTGTCGGTTCAGTGAGGGCGACCAGCAGTCGCATCGTCGTGGTCTTGCCGGCCCCATTCGGCCCGAGGAAGCCGTAGACGCTCCCTCGTGGAACCGACAGCGAAAGGTCAGCAACGGCGATATCGTCGCCGTAGCGTTTCGTGAGGCCGTCGGCGACGATCGCAGGGTCGGTCACGAGCTATCACTCCGCGCGGACAAACGATCGGCGGGCAGGCGTCGACAGCGTGGCGATGCGTGCCGCAGGGACCGTGGTGGGAAGTCGTCCAGCATGGGTGTAAATTACTCTTTACAGTAAAGCATGTTTTACACAGGTGCATAAATGTGGCGACGATGTGACACGGCGAACAATCGACAGCAGTTGCTCAGGGGCTGTGGAAGTGGCCGACCCCCGCAAAACGACCGCTCAGATCCGACCGGAACCGCCGCCACGGGAGGCGGTGGTCGAAGACGGTCCGTCGGTGCCGAGTTCGCCAAAGTCGATGCCGTCGAAGTGTTCGGGCGCGGTACGCTCGGTCGCATAGACGTACAAGGCAGTTCTGGCGATCCCGCTGAGGGCCTTACCGAGGAGCAAGCCGATGACGATAGCGGTGCCACCGACCAGCAGTGTCGCCACCAGCTGGACAGTCCCCAGGCCGGTCGTGGCCACGTAGGTGATCGCACCGAGGACAACGCCGACGAGTGCCAGGAGGAGCGTCACCACGTCGATCGTGGCCAACGCGCCGATGGATTCACCCCAGGTGTCCTTGAACGTCCGCGCGCTCTGTTTGAACATCGAGGTGACCGAGGGGTCTTCGAAGACGATCACCGGGACGACGAAATACGTCATCACGCTCCAGGCGACGGCGAAGACCGCGGCGAGCAGGTGGGCGACGAGATTGTCCTCGCTCTCGATTGCGCGGAGAATCACGCCGACGATCGCGGCGATGATCGACCAGGCAAGCAGTGGCAATTTCCGCTGCCAGGCGGCCGCCAGAGCGGCACGGATCGACGGGTCCTCACCACGGAAGGCGGTCCGGGTCGCCGCGATCAGTGCCGCCGTGAAAAACGACGCGAGGAACGTCTCGACGAGGTACGCGACGAACAGCGCACCGAAGATCGCCAGACCGGGTTCTTCGAACACCGGCCCAGCCACGAGGAGACTCCCGAACAGCGTCAGGAGAAACGCGATACCGGAGAGCGCACCGAGCAGTGGGAATACGAGGAGTTTCGGATGGGTTCTGAGCACGCGACCGCTCCGGCGTGCCATGCCGAACCCGATTTTGAAGCGTCTGAAAATACCCATGCCCGCGTTTCCGGACGGGGACGGATAAAGGCCAGACACAGTTTCCCAACGCGAAACGCTGGACAACCCGTATATGACACACCGTCCGAAGAGGACAACGAACGCAGTATCGACGATCGGTCCCGACGCCCGTAGAACGAGACGTCGACCCGTTGCCCCACGTCAGGAATCCAACCCATGCCCGCCACGTTCGCCTCCGTCGGCATCGAACTGGGCCGAAGCGTTCGTCTCCCCCGGCTCACGTCGGGCGGGACGTCGGTCCCTTCCAGACGAGGCTACAGCGAGCGAAGAATCGAGAGACAGAGTTGGCAAACAGTGCCCCGAGCGATTGCCAGCGGCGACTCCCGAACCGATGGCTGACAGACGCCAGTTCCTCACAGCGGTCGGAAGCGCGCTCGGAGTCGCATCGATCCTCGCCTGGTCCGGACCGGGGGTGCTCGACGGGACCGAGCCGACACACCCAGGCGGGACGGTCGTGATCGAGAACGTGGCCAACCGGTCGGTACGGGTCTCGATCACGGTCCTCGAAGACGACTGCGAGGCGGCGCTCGAAACGACGGTCCCCGGCGGCGAAACCCAGGTCTACCGCGAGTTCGTCGCTGCCGAGGCGGGGACCGTCCTCACCCTCGCGGCACACCTCGGCGACAGTGGCAGCCCGAAGACGATGGAATTTCTCCCTGCCGGCGGAGAGACCAACGCCCACCCGGAAGTGGCCCGACTGACGATCCACAACGCCGTCGAGGGGGACGCCGACTGGATCGTCGAGCCGGGCACACGGTGAGAGATGACACTGGCCTCTCGGAACGGCGGCAAACACGAGCGGTACCCGACAGGGTGACCGACCGCCATGAAGCGGCGAGCGGGCCGCGACCAGCGGCAGCATGGGACGGAGACACCGGAGATTGAGGCTGGTCGATCCGGGCCGCAGGGGTCGATCGTGCCGTTCGTTTATACCGGAGAGGGCGGCCAGCGGGCGTATGCACGATGGCATCTACGTCGTTGCCGGAGAGTGTACGACTACCTTCGACGGCTCGCGGGTTCGCGAGCACGAACAGCGCGGCCAGGTACTGGTGGTCGTCAAACCCGACAACACCGTGTTGGTCCACGACGCCGACGGCTACCAGCCGATCGCCTGGCTCACCCGCGCCGAGACGGTGACGATCGACGGGGCACACCTCGTTGCCAGCGACGGCGACCAGCGCCTCGCGGTCACGATTCACGACGAAACGGCGAGCGGTCGCTACCCCGCAAGCGCCGCCGGGACGCCAGTGGGCGAGTGCCCGGATTGTCGTGATGTGCTGGTCCGGGTCGCCGACGCGGTGGTCTGTACGGGGTGTGACGCCCGGTACGGACTCCCCGGCGACGCCGAGGTGCTCGAGACCGAGTGTGAGTGTGGTCTCCCGCGGATGCGAGTCGAACGAGGCCGGGCGTTCGAAGTCTGTGTCGACCGGGACTGTGAGTCGATGGACCAGGCCGTCACCGAGGCCTTCGATCGGGAGTGGGACTGTCCGAACTGCGAAAGTGCCCTTCGGATCATTCGCCGCGGTGGGTTGCTCGCTGGATGTGAACAGTACCCAGCGTGTGACACGGGATTTGCGTTCCCAGCCGGTGTCGTCGTGGACGAATGTGACTGTGGCCTGCCGCTGTTCGAGACGGCCGGCGGGCAGCGGTGTCTGGACGCGACCTGTGAAGCCTGGCGGACACCGGAATCAGAGACACCGGCGAACGCCTGAGGCACGCCGAGGGCGGACCGCAGGCCCTTTGATCCCGCGTTAGAACCTCAGTACATGGAACTGGTCCTCGAAAGCGGTGTCGTCCGTGGCGATGGCAGGGCTCGCGAGCAGTTTTACGACTCGCGAGGGTACGGCCGGCCGGTCGCGGAGGGCCTCGAACTGGCCCCCGTCGAGGCGGCCCACCTGCTGTATCGAAGCGACATCGAGTCCGTTCGAGACGCGGAAAGCGGTGAATCGCTGGACTTCCGGGCACTGCTGTCCTCGGCTGCCGTCTCCGAGATCGACGTCCTCGTGTATAAGGACTTGCGGGACCGGGGCTTTTACCTCTCGCCGGCACGGGACGGCTGGGTCGACGATCCTTCGGGGGCGGATTTCGTCGTCTATCCTCGTGGGAACGGCCCCTGGGACGAGGAGGTGGCCTACCGCGTGCGGGCCGAAAGTGAGCGGACAGCCGTTTCGGCGGCCTCGCTCGGCGAGAGCGTCCTGGCGGTCGTCGACGAGGAGTCGGCGATCACGTATCTCGAAACCGATTACCCGACTGTCGAGGGCGCTTCCGGGATCGATCTACCGACCGACGTCGAGGCCGACCTGCTGGGCGATCGGGTGCTGGTATGGGACCCCCCGTCGAGACTCTACCACGAAGGGTTCTACGGACAGCCGCTGGACGACGATGCGGGCAAACCGCTCCAGCTCTCACTGGTCGAGGCCGCGGCCCTGGCCGGGCGTGGCGTGCTCGAGGTCACCGGTGGCGAGGACGCGATCGTCGAGTGTGGCCGTGAGGTCGAAGGCGAGCGATTCGACCGCCGGCTTGCAGTCTACCGCGCCCTCCGGGACCGTGGCGTCGTGCCCAAGACGGGGTACAAGTTCGGTGCGGACTTCCGGACCTACGCTGACGTCGACACCGTCGATTCACTGGGCCACTCCGAGTTGCTCGTCCGAGTGCTGCCCGCCGACCACGCGTTTTCGCCGCGTGACCTCGCGCTCGACGTACGCCTCGCACACGGCGTCCGCAAACGGATGGTGTTCGCACTGGTGAGTAGTTCCGACAGCAAGACGGACATCGAGTGGCTCGAAGTCGGCCGACTGACGCCGTGAGGATGGAAAACCATTAAAGCCCTCCTGGTGGAGACGTACGCACATGGCGTCCACTTCCCCCGACGGCCGTCGCTGGCACCCCCGGGAAGTGGACAGTGTCGCCGTCGCCGGCCGGCGGGCGTAACTCGTCGCCCGGCGGGCGATGCTCCCTCCGCTTTCTCGGCCCGGTGGTTGCAGACTCCAATCACGCAAGACACGACAGCAATGACGCGAGATACACACTCCGACGACGAATCGATAGACAACCAACAGGGCGGGCCGATAGACCCACATCTCCGCACTGACGGCGGGGCCGCCGCCGGCGCAGACGACACGACGCTTGATCCGTGGGGGTCTTCGACGGTCGCCGATTACCGCAATCTCTTCGAGGAGTTCGGCATCGAGGAGTTCGAGACGATACTCCCCGAAGTGCCCGAGCCCCACTACTTGATGCGCCGTGGCGTCATCTTCGGCCATCGGGACTACCGACCGGTCGCCCGCGCGATGCGCAATGGCGACCCCTTTGCGGTCCTCTCGGGGTTCATGCCGACCGGCGACCCCCACATCGGCCACAAGCTGGTCTTCGACGAGATCATCTGGCATCAACAGCAGGGCGGGGACGCCTACGGGCTGATCGCCGATCTGGAAGCCCACGCCGCCCGCGGGCTCACCTGGGAGGAGATCGACGAGCACGCCCGGGATTACATCCTCTCGCTGCTCGCACTCGGCTTCGACCCCGAGGAAGGGACGCTCTATCGACAGTCCGAGAACCGCGAGTTGCAGGACCTGGCCTTCGAACTCGGCGCAGAGGCCCGCTTTGCCGAGTTCGAGGGGATCTACGGGTTCGACGGTGAGACCGACGTCAGCCACATGCAAAGCGTCGTCACCCAGATGGCCGACATCCTCTACCCACAACTCGCGGAGCCAAAGCCGACCGTCATCCCGGTCGGCCCCGACCAGGACCCACACATGCGCCTGGCACGGGACGTCGCCGCCCGGACGCGATACTTCGGCGTCACGGCGGCCTACGCCTCCTTCGAGACCGACGACGAGGAACGGCAGCTCCTCGCGGCGGCCTACGAGACGCTCACAGCACAGCATCCCGACCAGACCATCCGGTGTGGCGACGCCGCTACGTATCTGGACAACGGGCGGGATCGCGACGCCACCGATCCCGACGCGATGACCGTCGATCGCGTCATCACGATGCTCCGGGAAGCTGGAAAGGAACCACTCCGGCCCCGGGTTCGGTTCCTCGATCGCAACGCGACCGAGGCGGCCTTCGAGGCGCTGATCGAAGCCATCGACGGCGAAAAGCGCGTCTACGACGAACACATCGACGCCTTCGACCTGGACCACGCCGAAGCCGAGCAACTCGCTCGCGAAGTCGAACTCGACCACGGCGGCTATGGCTTCCTGGCGCCATCCTCGATCTATCACCGCTTTATGACCGGGCTGACCGGCGGGAAGATGTCCTCGTCGGTCCCGGCGAGTCACATCAGCCTGTTGGACGACCCCGAAGACGGGTACGACAAAGTCAAAGCCGCGACGACGGGTGGCCGCGAGACAGCCGACGAGCAACGCGAGAAGGGCGGCAAGCCCGACGAGTGTCCGGTCTACGAGCTGTACGCGTATCTCCTGGCGAACGACGACGACGACCTGGCGACCGAGGTCTACGAGGAGTGTGCCGGCGGCGAACGCCTCTGTGGCGGCTGTAAAGAGCAGGCCGCCGAGCTGATGGCACGGTTCCTCGAAGACCACCAAGAGGACCGCCAAGAGTGGGCGGAGCGACTCGACGACCTCGATATGTCGTTCGATTCGGCCCGCAAGCGGTGACGTGGCTGCAGAATAAAAGCGTTCGCGGAGCAGTCAGCAACCGTTAAAGGAGACAACCGAGGCCTGGGGGGCCTGGCGTGACGGGGATAGAGATTTGGCACCGTGTGCTGAATGGGGGCGTATGGACGGGCCGGTTCGGATACTACAGGTCGACGACGATCCGCAATTCGCCGAAGTGGTCGCCGAACTACTGGCCAGCCACAGCGACCACTTCGACGTCGAGATCGAATCGGACCCGGCAGCCGTGCCCGGTCGGCTGGCGAGTGATACCTTCGATTGTGTCGTCAGTGACTACCAGATGCCCGGGGTCGACGGTCTACAGTTACTCGATCGGGTCCGCACACGGTACCCGGATCTTCCGTTCGTCCTGTTTACGGGCAAGGGCAGCGAGGAAATCGCCAGTGACGCCATCGCCGCCGGCGTCACCGATTACGTCCGGAAGGGGACTGGCACCGAGCGGGTGGCGATCCTGGCAAACCGCATCGAAAACGCCGTCGAGCAGCACCGCGCCCAACAGCGCCTCAGCGATCAGACACGATCACTTCGCCGAAAAGACCGGGTGCTCGAAGCCATTCTCGAACACGTCCCGGTACACGTCTACGTCAAAGACGAGCAGGCCCGCCACACCTGGGTCAGCGACTACGGCTTCGGCTCACCGGCCCTCGTCGGGCAGACTGACGCCGAGTACTTCGACGCCGAGTGGGCCGAAGAAACCACCCGCGAAGAACTCGAAATCATCGAGACCGGCGAACCGATCGTCGATCAAGAGCGGTACGACCCGGAACGTGACATCTGGGTTCGGAACACGAAAGTCCCCTGGCGCGACGAGGACGGGGAAGTGACTGGAGTGGTCGGGGCGACCTGGGACGTGACCGAACGGGAAGACGCAAAGCGGGAGTGTGACCGCTATCACTGGCTGGTCGAAGGACTCCGGACCGCCGTCTCCCACGAGCTGCGAAATCCGCTTCAGTTGGCGGCCGGTCGCCTCGAACTGGTCACCGAGGACTGCAACAGCGAGCATCTCTCGACGGTACTCCAGGCACACAGGGATCTGGAGGCGCGCATCGAAACGACGGTCACGCTCGCGGAAGCCGGCGAGCCGGTCGACGAGACGTCGACCATCGACGTCGAGACACTGGCGCGAGAAAGCTGGGATCGCCTCGACACTGCGGGCACGCTGGCCGTCGATGGCGACCCGACGATCGAAGCCGAGGCCAAGCGACTGGAGCAACTCCTCGAGGAGTTGCTCGAGAACGCCGAGGTCCACGGCGGTCCGGAACCGACGGTGACGGTTCGCGAGACCGCAGCGGGTTTCGCTGTGACCGACGAGGGGCCGGGTCCACCGGCGGGCGAGCACGATCGACTGTTCGACGTCGGGTACACGACCGAAGCCGACCGGCACGGCTACGGACTGGCGATTGCCCGGACGATCGCCGAGGCTCACGGCTGGTCGATCGATATCGACGACAGCGGGGGCGAGACGCGAGTCGACGTGAGGACCCAAGCCAGAGAGTGAGACGCCCCGAGCGATCGGTCGGCTGGAACGACCCGCTTATGATCCAGGCCCCCCAGGCGTAGGTATGGCGGCGTCGCTCGATCCAGCGCAACTCGATCGCTACTCCCGGCAGATCGTCCTCGAATCAGTCGGCCCAGACGGCCAGGGGCAACTGCTCGACAGTGCCGTATTGGTCGTCGGCGTCGGCGGACTCGGCGCGCCGGTCGTCCAGTATCTGGCCGCCGCCGGCGTTGGCCGGCTGGGGCTGGTCGACGGCGACGTCGTGGAACGATCGAACCTCCAGCGACAGGTCGTCCACGGAACCGAGGACGTCGGGCGGGCGAAAGTCGACAGCGCCGCGGCGTTCGTCGGCGATCTCAACCCGGACGTCACGGTCCAGACCCACGAGACGACGCTTTCGGCCGAGAACGCGCCGGCCCTCATCGACGAGTACGACGTGGTTGTCGACGCGACCGACAACTTCCCGGCTCGGTTCCTCATCAACGATGCCTGTACGCTGACGGGCACGCCGTTCGTCCACGGTGCCGTCTATCGCTTCGAAGGACAGGTCACGACCTTCGACGGGACCGGTCCCTGCTACCGGTGTCTGTTCCCGACGGCCCCACCGGAAGATGCCATCCCCGACTGTGCGACGGCGGGCGTTCTCGGGATCTTGCCCGGCACGATCGGGACCATCCAGGCGACCGAGACCATCAAACACCTGCTTGCGCTGGGGGACTCTCTTCAGGGCCGCGTGCTCCACTACGACGCGACGACGATGAACGTCGATGAAGTCCCGCTGCAATCCCGGCCGGAGTGCCCGATCTGTGGCGACCAGCCGGCCGTCGATTCGGTCCAGGCCGTCACCTACGAGGGCGACTGTGCGATCACAGAGTGAGCGACGAGCAGCGGGTCCGACACGTATTCACGAAAGGCCAACAAGCAAGGACTGTTGGGATCGGCTGGGGCCTGCAGTGGTATCGACGCCCCGTGGCGCGGCCCCTGTCGACTCAGTTATTGCCGAGCCCACTCCACTCGGTGGTCGCGGCGAGGACGAATTCAAACGCCAAATTGGTCGCGAACGCGCTCGAAGAGTGATGGGGATTGCTCGTCCGACTCCGGCCCGATCACGTCCTCGTCGGGGACGATGACTGTCCGACCGTCGTCTTCCTCGGTCGCCTCGATCAGGTCGTCGGCTTTGAGATCGGCCAGGGCCGTCTCCAGGCGGTCGATGTCGACCGAGACACGCGACCGAATCTCGAAGACAGTCATGCCGTCCTCGGCGCGTTCGGCGAGCGCATCGAGTACCGCGACCTCAGTCTCCTCACGCGTGCGGTACTCCGGCTTGACTTGCATATCGCTGTGTTCGAGGCGATGGGATTTACGCTTGTTCCCGGCACGGCCCAGCAGAGAACCCGAGGATCGAACGACGGCGTCCTCGTTCGAAGGGGCACCGACGACTCCGCCAAGCAGTACGCTTTTAACCTGTAGGCGGCGACTTCATGGCAATGGGTATCAAGTGTTCGCTGTTCGGACACGCGTTCGGTGAGGCGGCCGTCGAGCGCGAGCGCCAAGAGCAAGGGAGCGAGGTCGTCATCACGATCCGGGAAGTCGAAACGTGCGAGCGCTGTGGCGAAACGCGCGTCGTCTCCGAGAACAAGGAAGTAACGACCGTCGAAACGCCCGACGACGTGGCGTTAGGAGCAGCCGACGCTGCAGACGAGTCAGAAGCCGAGGACCCAGCCGAGAGCGACGCCGAGATCGTCGACGCAGAAGCGGGCGACGATGGCGGGACCCCCGATTCTGGCCCCGAGGAAGCAACCGTCGAGCCGCCGACGTCGGCGGCCGAGGACGACGGTGTCATCCTCGAAGACGACGACGAACCCGAGCAATCGGGTCGTGACCCTGGGGAGTGGCCCGAAGAAGAGACCGCGGAACCGGAGGCCGAACCGCCGGTGGATCTGGAACCGCCCGAACAAGAGCTGTCTGTCGGCGAGGAGTCACCGTCGGTCGAGGACCACGCCGAAGAAGCCGACTCGGCCGTCTGGTCGGAGACGGCACCCGATCTGGATGGCGAGCAGGCCAGTGAGACGACGGCAACCGTCCCGGACGGGCAGTTCCAGTGTAGCGAGTGTGCGTTCAGTACCTCGGTCGAAGCCTCGTCGCTCCGCGCTGGGGACTACTGTCCGGAGTGTCACCGGGGCACACTCGTCCACGAGGCCGAGTGATCGAACCGACGCGAAAAGGGTAAACCCGCGCTTCACGAACGGACCTCCATGCGCGAGTACAAGATGCGACGGGGCGAATATCTCGAAGAGCGCGTCCCGGACATGCGGGCGAAAGTCGAGGAGTTTTTCGGCCCCATCGCCGGCACTGAACCGTACAACGACACGGAATTGCTCATCGTCGAAGACCCGGACAACCCCGTCTTCGAACGGGTAACGGTCGGCACTGTCCCCTACAGCGGCAAGAAAGACAAGCTTGCACTCGACATCGAGGAACGACCCGCAGAGGAAGTCATCGCGGCAGGAGACGTCGAAGCCGCCGAAGAAGCCGTCGCGATCAAAAACGACTTCCTCGAAGAGTCGACCGGTCGTGACGCGAAAGCACGCCGGGATTCGATGAAGCGAGACGTCGAAGACGACGCCGACGCACCCGACGATATCTCGTAATCTACCGGCCGAGGCGTTCGCGACTGACCGCGACCCCTGATGGGGTGATGATCAACTGGTCGTCGTCTTTCTGGACGATGTCGCCGCCGACCTCGTTTGCGACCTGTTTGAGTTCGTCGCTGATGTGTTCCATCGTCCGATCTTTGGTCGTGTGGCGCGTGATATCGGCGATCACGATATCGCCGTCGTAGACCGCATCCTTGATCTCGATGACGTCCTGTTTCTCGCCGATCCGGGCGATCCGGACCTCTCGCTGGGCGGTTTCCGCTGTCGTGTCGATGTCTTGTGCGTCCAGTTCGACGTAATCGTCTGTCCGCCGAGAGGTACCAGTGCCGCCGAGAATCTTGCTCATTAGTCCCATAGGCGTGTGAGCGGCCGGAACGGGTTTAGGCTTTACGTCAGACACAGTGGCAGGGAACGCCAGACGTCCAGGCACGAACACTTCAGGCGACTTGCTCCGGGACAGTCCGGAAAGCCCGGCTTCGATCGGCATCCTCGTCGGTGTCGCCGATCGCACTGGCGGCGTAGAACGCCGTCTCCGGGTCGCCGGTGCGTCGCCAGTGGTAGTAGGTCTTGGCGACGAGCCACAGCCGCCGGGTTTTCGACAGTGAAGCGTCTTCGTTCAAGACATCGTAGTCGATGGCTCTGATGCGCCGATGGTGCTCGGCATAGAGGACCGCCGCCAGCAGGACGGCAAACTGGGCGTCGGAAGGCAGATAGCGGATCCCCGCGACTCCATGGCGGTACAGCGACTCCGTTCGGGCCAGAGCAGTCCGGATCGCGGCAGCGACGTCCTCGGTCATCTCGCCCCGTCTGAGCTGGTCTTCCGTCACGTCGAAGCGTTCGAGAGTCTCACGGGGGAGATACACCCGGTCGTACTCACAGATGTCTTCCCGAACGTCACGGACGAAGTTCGTCAGCTGGAAGGCTTCCGCCAGCGACCGGGCGTGAGGGTCGGCGCGGTCGCGTTCGGCCACGTCCATGACTGTCATCATCATGTTGCCAACGGCGGCAGCCGACCCACGCATGTACTCGGTCAGTTCGTCGTAGGTCTCGTAGCGTGCTTTCTCGATATCCTGCTCCATTGCATCGACGAAGACATCGATCTCGTCGGAATCGAGGTCGTTGCGCTCGGCCAGCGTCCGGAACGCATCGAGAACCTCCCGTTCGTCCGCCGAGAGCACTGACGTCTCCGCGCTCTCACCTTTCGCCGCAGCGCGAATCGCGTTCAGTTTGTGCCGTTGTTGGTCGACAGGTGGGGGATCCTCCTGATCGACGACCTCGTCTGCGATCCGGAAGAACGCGTACAGTACGTACGTCGCTCGCCGAGTCCGATTTGGCAGTAGTCTCGTCGCGACGTAGAACGTCGTCCCTGTGCGGCGATGGATGGCTTTGCTGGTTGTGATGGGTTCAGATGACATCGAGATCTATCGTGACAGTGACGCTGTTAGCATCCGTCGTTTGTAAGGGTACCGACAGTCGCAATGTGGTGACTTCGTTGTCACGTGAAAGATTAGCTGAGGATTTGTTAAACAGAATACCCAACCAGTTTGGGAACGACACCCACTGCCGGCTCCCGACGAGTCAGCTTTGCAAGCGACATCACGCACACCGAACGAGGGGCCACGAAAATGTGTCGCGAGTCACGGCGAGTCGCCGACCCGGGGCGGATTGAAGAACAGTCCATCGAGTACGACCACCGCACCCAGAAGCGAGGCCCCACCCATCGTCACGTGGATCGGCAGCGAGCCGATACTGCTCATCATCGCGGCCACGATGAACACCACGGGAATGGCCGCGAGATGGATATCGTACCGGGACCGCAGAGCAAGTGGGCGCTTGCCGACGGTCGAACCGCGGGAACGATCACTCACAGCCATTGTTTCACCTCGTCTGTCACTAATCGCTGCCCGCACTAAAAATTCTGCAAGACTTTGAACGAACACACGCGAAACAGTCTGCATTATTCCATAAAACACACATAAAAGTTACAAAAATATATTCATATTCAACGCATAAGTTATGGACGGTCGGTTACGTCTGCGTCTCATTGGCGGGCCCGGCAACTGGCCTCGATGTTCGTCGACAGGGAGGGGTCTCCGCTGAACACCACGCCGGAATGTAGCTCGTGGAAGGGCAGAACGCATCTTTATGTCCAGCGGATCAGAAAGCGACCTATGCCCGAGACAATCGTCGTCACTGGCGCACTCGGCGGTGTCGGGAGTTGGCTCGTCGAGAGACTGCGAGGGGAGTACACCGTCGTCGCCGTCGATCTGACACTGCCGGAGACGACCACCGTCGATAGTGTAGACTTCCAGGCGGTCGATCTGACCGACCAGGGACCGGTCTGGGAGACCATTCTGGATGCGGATCCGGCCGCGGTCGTTCACTGTGGGAACGTTCCTCACGAGGAAGACAACGCCGGTGGGGACGTCTACGAGAACAACGTCACGAGCACGTATCACACCCTGGAAGCGGCCGGGCGGGCCGGGGCGGACGTCGTCTGGACGTCGAGTGAAACCGTCTACGGGACTCACTGGCCCGAGCCGGAACTCCCGGACTCACTGCCGGTGACCGAAACGCACCCGGTCAAACCGTGGAACGGCTACGAGACGTCGAAGCTCGCGGGCGAGGCAGCAGCCACCCGTGTAGCGAACGCGTTCGACGTCTCCGTCGCCTCACTGCGTGTCTCCTGGGTCCAGTATCCCGGCCGATACGAGGTGACGCCGCTCCGGGAGCAGTTCGACGTCGAGAGTGCCGGACGCTTCGGCAATTTCTGGTCGTACATCGACGTGCGGGACGTCGCCTCGCTCGTCGAGGCGACACTGGAGGCTGACTTCGAGGGCCACGAAGTGTTCAACGCGTTCGGCCCCGACAACTTCCTCGGTGTCGAGACGGCCAGAGCAATCGAGGCAGGCTTTGGCTCCCTGCCCGAGGACTGTGACCTGACGGGCGAGCAATCGGCGTTCTCGACTGCAAAGGCCGAGTCACTGCTGGACTGGAAACCAGAGCATTCCTGGAAAACCGCCGAAGACGAATCGATCAGCGGGCCGGCGTTCGTCTAAGTTGGCTCCAGTGGCGGCGATCAGTCGTCCGCGACGACTTCGATGCCGCGGTTGTTGACCGCCGCGGGGTCGAGACCGACTTCTTCGAGAAAGCCTTTGTACTCACGTTCACACTGTTCTGCGTCCTGCTGTTTGTCGCTGGCTCGATCACACAACGCCAGGAGGTCTTCGGGCACGTCGTTGGTGTGGACGATCCAGTGGTTGATGAGATCGGAAAGTCGGCGGATGGGCGAAGTGAAGTGCCCATAGATCTCGAAGTTCAGCGCGTGGTGGCCCCCGAAGGGGTCGTTCATGTACTTCGCCCGGGGCATCACCTTCATGACGGCCCACTGGATCTTGTCCAGTTGGCGCTGAGGGGCATCTTCGAGGGTGGCGTTGACGGCCATGCGGGGGTCGTCCCAGGCCCCGCCGGGTATCGAGACACCATCGAGATCCTGGATTTCCTGGAGGGCCTCGCTCCACTCGTCGGGGCTAGGTTGGGGATGGACGCGGTACATCGCCTCGACGCCGCGATCCCACATGAGGACGTGCGTGACGGCCTTATTGGCCTTGAGCATGCACTCTTCGATGATCGTGTGGGCACGATCCCGACGGGGATTCAAGACCAGGCTGCCGTCCTCCTTGCGTTGTTCGTGCATCTGGTCGGCCAACTCCCAGACCTGCTGGGTCTTTTCGGCGAGATCGACCGACTGGTCTTCGAGGACATCTTCGGCCGTCTCTGGCTCGTCGAGCAAGCGCTCGGCCTCCGTGTAGGTCAACCGGGCGTCGCTGCGGATGACGGACTTGTAGATCTCGATGTTCTCGTATGAGAGGGTCTCGGGATCTAAGTGCATCTCGACGGTGTGAGCCAGCCGGTCCTCGTTGGGAACCAGCGAACAGACGGTCTCGGCGAGGATCGGCGGCAACATGTGGACGGTGTAGCCCGGCAAGTAGACGGTGTTGGCCCGCTCGACGGCCGAACGCCACATCGCCGTGTCCGGGTTCACGTAGTGGGTCACGTCGGCGATGTGGACCCACAGGACGATCTCGTCGTCGCGGCGTTCGATCGAGATAGCGTCGTCGAAGTCCTGGGCATCGATCGGGTCGGTCGTCCACGTCGTCAGTTCGCGGAGATCCTGGCGCTCGTCGACGGCGTCGGCGATGTCGGCTTCGTAGTTCGTCGTCGCTTCCTCGGCCTCCTCGATGACGTCCGGGGGGAAGCCGTCTGGAATCTCGAACTTCTCGAAGAGTTCCTCACGTTTGTTCGCTAAGTGGCGGGCCATCTCCTCGTCGATCTCGACTGGCCCCTGACCCTCGGGCGTGCCATGGGCGGCTTGGGCGTCTTCCTCTTGGGCGGTCATGCCCACCGGTACGGTCAGCCGGTAGGTAGGCGTTTCGACGCCGTCCACCGACGAAGTGCTGGGCGATGACACAGCTTTAGGGGCAATTATTTCCGGCTATTGTGCGTAGTTTGGGCCATGAAGCGTCGTGACCTCCTCGCTGTCCTCGGTGGCGTCGTCGGGAGTGCCCTGGCGGGTTGCACAGAAGGCAGCGAGGACACCGCGACCTCCAGCGCTGGCCCGACCGCCGACGTCCCGACGGTCGGGAATATCACCGTTCCGGACCCGGCGAACGTGACTGTCGAGACTGTCACCGTCGAAGACGTCACCGTCGAGGAGCCAACGGACGTGGCCACCGCACCTGACGTTGCATTCTGTCCCGACCACGACGACATCGACGTGGTGAACCACTCGCTGGCAGCCACGACCGACGAGATATACTACGTCGAGGGAACCGTCCGAAACGAGGGGAGCGACAGTACGTGCTCGTTTGTTCTCCTCGATATCGAGTATCCCAACGACCGACGCGAGACGGACGCGATGTTCGTGGGGAATCTCGATCCAGCGGAAACCGGCGCGTTCAGTCTCGGCCCTCTCAATCTCAGCGACGCAGACCCAGAGTCCGTCGGGTACAAAATATACGTGAGCAACGAGTCCTGGGACGAGTGACTCCTCGGTATCGACCCCTAACGGAGTGCAATGCTCCTGGCAGACGACCATGCAGGTGGAGACACCGGCCGAGCGAGACGGCGGTGGCGGAGAGCGGTCGATTTAACCCCTGCCGACGCCAGTGGACGGATATGAACGTCAAATCCCGCCACCACCTCCGGGCGGACGCCATCGATGCGATCGAGGACGCCCTGGCCGACGGACTGGGCGTCGAACTGGGCGCCGACACCTACGAGAAAGTCACCTTCGAGGACAGCGACTGGGAGGTCGTCCTCGTCGACGGGGAACCCACTGTCTTCTATGTCCCCGACGACGACTCCGGCGGGGCCGACGACCCGTTCCTGACGGTCCGGGGTGCCAACGACCACCCACCCGCCGAGAACGTCGTCACCGTCGACGCCGGCGCGATCTCGTTCGTCTCCGACGGGGCAGACGTGATGCGGCCCGGGATCACCGAAGCCGACGAGTCGATCGCGGCCGGCGATCTGGTCGTCATCGCCGAGGAGAACCACGGGAAAGTGCTGGCAGTCGGACGGGCGCGGGTCGACGGCGCAGAGATGGTCGGTGAGGAGGGGAAGGTCGTCGACACGATCCACCACGTCGGGGACGAGCTCTACGAGTTTGCGGGCTGAGTCACCGGTCCGGGAGACACGGACTTCGGGGAGAAGACGTATTTCGCGAGCCGACGGATAGGACGGTATGAGCCACGTCTACGTCGCCGGCAGCATCAACCAGGATATCACGGCGCGTGTCCAGCGCCGACCGCGGCCCGGCGAGACGGTCTCGGGCGAGTCCGTCTCGTACGCGCTTGGCGGAAAGGGAGCCAACCAGGCGATTGCAGCCGCACGATCGGGGGCGTCCGTCGACCTGCTCGGCGCCGTCGGCAGCGATCGATTCGGCGAGGAATTGCTGGCCGATCTCGACGCTGAAGACGGACTCTCGACGGCACACGTCAGGCGTATGCCGAACACCTCGACCGGAGTCGCGCTCGTCACCGTCGATGCGGACGCCGAAAACGCCATCGTCGCCGTCCCCGGAGCCAACGCCACACTCGCCCCAGAACACGTCACAGACGTCGAAATGACCGGTGAGGCCGTTGCCCTCTCCCAGTTCGAGGTCCCACAGCCGACGATCCAGGCATTTTTCGAGCGGGCACAGTCCCGGGGCGCGACCACGATCTTGAACCCGGCACCGGCCGAGGACGTTCGTGACGGGCTTCTCGAAGTCGTCGACTATCTCGTCGTGAACGAAACGGAAGCCCTGTTCTACAGCGATGGAGACGCCGACAGCGAGCTCTCGATGGCCGAGCTGGCGGCGACGGCCGCAGATCTGCGTGCACACGACGAGCAGGTCGTCGTCGTCACGCTTGGCGGGGCGGGCGTCTTCGCGAGCACACCGTCGGAGACAATCGAGCTCGACGCCTACGCTGTCGATCCCGTCGATACGACCGGGGCTGGGGACGCGTTCGTCGGTGCGTTCGCTACGGCGATCGGTGATGGCCTCTCGCTCCGTGAGGCGCTCGATCTCGGGACTGCCGCCGGAGCACTCGCGGCGACCGAGGCCGGTGCGACGCCCTCGCTGCCGAGGCGGACAGCGATCCAAGACATCCGTCAAGACGCGTGAAAGACCCGGCAGGCCGCGCGACACAAGATATCTAAGTCGAGGACCAGAACCGACGACATGGCAGACCGCATCATCGTCGACACCGACACCGCGACCGACGATACACTTGGCATTCTGCTTGCCGTTTTATCCGACCGCGTCACTGTCGAAGCACTGACGATCGGGGCCGGCAACGTTGCTTTCGATCGCCAGGTCGAAAATGCGAAGTACACGCTACAGCTCGCTGACGCCGCCGCGCAGATCCCTGTCTACGAGGGCGCACGATCGCCGTTGGTCAAAGACCACGACCACGCCACGGACGTCCACGGCGAAGGCGGACTCGGGCCAGATCTCGTCGCTGAGACTGACGTCCCCTCGGCCGATGGCTTCGGGCCAGAGTATATCGTCGAGATGGCCCGTGAGCATCCCGACGAGATCACGCTCGTGTGTCTGGCCCCGCTCACCAACCTCGCACTCGCCGTCCAACGCGAGCCGAATCTGAACGACCTCCTCGCCGATATCGTCGTCATGGGCGGGAACGTCCACACTGCGGGCAACGTCACGCCGGCTGCCGAATTCAATTTCTGGGCCGACCCCGACGCGGCAAAGATCGTTCTCGACCGCTTCGACGTCACGCTGGTCGACTGGGGACTCACCCTGCGGGACGGCACGCTCGATGGGGCCGCCGAAAAGCGAATCGTCGACGCCGCCGAGGACGCCCGGTTGGCTTCGTTCTACGAGACGGTCTTCCAGCCGGGTGACGTCGACGGTTCTGGCATCCAGCCCGACGCGCTCGCGACCGCTGTGGCTGTCTTCCCGGAGCTGATCGAGCGACGCCGGACCGACGCCGTCGACGTAGACGACCGCGAGGGGCTGACGCGTGGGTACACGTCCGTCGACAGCGATGACGTCACGGACCGCGAGCCACGAACCGACGTCATCGAGTCCGTCGATGCGGACGGCTTCCAAGCAGTGCTCGTCGAGACGCTCGTCGCTGGCGACCCGGATCGGGCACGCGAGTAAACGAGACCGACCAGTCGCTGTGGGGGCAGAGTCAACGTCGAAAAGACGGTGCCGTCGGCAGTTAGCCGAACAACTCGCCGAGGCCTTCGCCGTCGGCCTCCTCGTCATCGTCGTCGCCGGCTTCTTCCTCGTCGCCGCCTTCGTCCTCGTCGTCGGCTTCGGCTTCCTCGTCGTCGCTTTCCTCAGCAGCTTCGACTTCGCCGCCGGCAGCGCCGCCCGTCGCGGCAGGCACGGCAGCGGCTTCCTCGACGGCCTCGTCGATGTCGACGTCCTCTAAGGCGGCCACGAGGGCCTTCACGCGGGATTCCTCGACGTCGACGCCGGCAGCGTCGAGCACGTCCGTCAGGTTGTCTTCGTTGATCTCTTCGCCCGTTTCGTTCAGGATGAGTGCTGCGTAAACGTATTCCATTGGTGTATCCTCCGTTATCCGAACATCTCGCCGAGTGCATCGCCGCCGTCTTCGTCGTCGCCGTCGTCGCCGTCGTCGGCATCGGCGTCAACCGCCTCGGCTTCCTCGGTGGCGTCCTCGGCATCGCTGTCTTCGTCTGCCTGTTCCTCGGTGGTCTCGGGGGTGACCTCGACACCTTGAAGCTCCTCCGGCAGGGCCTCCTCGTCGTCGATCTGGCTCGCGAGCGTGCGAACCTGTGCGTCGGCCTTGCTCACGAGGTCGTCGGCCAGGTCCGGACTCTCGATGGAGGCCTGCAGGCCGAGGCTCTTTGCCTCGCCGCGGGCCTTCTGGAGCAGCGTCGGCCCCGTCTCGGCCGTCGGGAAGACGGCATTGACCGAGAGGTTCCGGGCACGGCCGGCCGCCGCCTGGACGTCGCTGCGGTACTGCTCGATATCGAGTTCGAGGTCCGCGGGTTCGAAGAGGACGCCCTCGGCGTAGACGGCACGCAGGTCCAGCCCGACTTCCTTGGGCTCGATGCCGAGTTCGGCCAGCACGTTCGAAAGCTCGGCCGAGACTTCGCCACCGGCTTCGAGTACTGTCGAGTCCTCGAGGACCTTGATCGAGCCTTCCTGGATGCGGGCGTTGGCGCCGACGCTCTGTAGCTCGCCGACGAACGGCCCGGGGTCGATTCCCGTGTCACCCTCGGGGATGACAATATCGTTGGGTGCGACCTCGCCGGCGTTGATCGGGGCCGACGTCTTCGAGGCTTCCAGTTGCTGGTAGAGCCCGAAGGGATTGTCGTTGGTCCCGATCAGGCCGACGTGGCCCGAGATGTACGTGACGAGCTCTCCGAGGCCGTCGTCGACCTCTTCGAGGGCACGCTCGACGAGTGTGTTCCGGCTGACCCGCAGCTCCGCGGTGCCGTAGAGGTTCCGGCGCATGTCCTGGAGCTGCTGGCTGGGGATCCCCGTCAGGTCGACGATACCGACGCTGTCGTACGACTGAAGCGTCTCGACGAGGTCGTCGATTTCCTCCCGCTTCCAGGCGGGAATCGTCTCGGTCTTGCGCTCGGCGCTCATCTCAGGCCACCTCCACAGCGGGACCCATAGTCGTCTTGATGTACACCGAGTCGAGGTTCAGCGGCCCTTTCTCCAGGTCGGCGTGGAGCCGGCGCAGAATGACGTCGATGTTGTCCGCGATCTCCTCGGCGGACATGTCCTCGGCACCGACGCGCGTGTGGAACGTGCGTCGGTCGCCACTGCGCAGCTGGACCGTGTTTTTCATCCGCTCGACGATTTCGACGACGTCGTCGTCGGGCTGGAGTGGCTCGGGCATCTTCCCGCGTGGACCGAGCACAGTCCCGAGATACCGACCGATATCCTGCATCAGCGACGCTTCGGCGATGAAGAAGTCGGTCTCGTCGGCGAGGTCTTTGGCCTGGTCGTCGTCGTCGCCGAGGTCTTCGAGATCGTCGCCGTCGAGAACGTCGTCGGCGACGTCCTCGGCACGGATCGCGGTCTCGCCGTCGGCGAAGACCACGATGGTGGTCTCCTGGCCAGTGCCGGCTGGAAGAACCACGCTCTCATCGATACGATTCGACGGGTCGTCAAGGTCTATATCGCGCAGATTGACTGCGAGGTCCACCGTCTCGGTGAAATTCCGGTCGGGCGAATCCTCGAGTGCGCGAGAGACTGCATCCTCTATGTCCTGATCTGCCATTGTTCACCTCCGTAGTGCGCCATTTGGCTCCTACGGGTCAGTGAAACAGGCGGCTTGCCTGTCTCGACCGAAGCAACGCCGAAGCGACACTTAAACCCGTCGAACCGTCAGGACGGCAGGTAACGTCGATCTACCGCCGGTTGCCGTCGACCGCGGAGCTTTTCACCGCTCTCGGGCCTCTGTTAGCCCGATGCGCCTCCGGACGACGCTGCTCGGCGTGTTACTCCTCGTCGCAGTCGTCCTCTCGGGGACGATCTACGCCGGGTTCACGATGCACAAAAACGGCGTCGTCGACCAGGAGCGCGAAGACGTCAAACGCACGGCCGCTGTGGTCGCCAACCGGATCGACGCGCGCCTGACGACGACAGTCGAAGCCGTCGATCTATGGGGAGCGAGCATCGCCGTCACGAGCGATGGCCCGGTTGGACAGTTCAGCGCACTGAATACGTTCACCAATCGGACGGCATTCGATAGAGCCGGGCTCTACACGGCAGATGGCGTCCTCACCTTGGTCGCCGGATCGGGACTGACGCCCGAGGACTTCGAGACACTGGTCGGGCACAACTACACGGACGAACCGTTCGTACAGGAGGCACTCGCCGGGGACGTCTACGTCGGGCAGCCGACACAGTCGGTAACGGGCCAACACGTCTTCCGAATCGCAGCCCCGATCAGAAACCAGAGGGGCTCCGTCGCCGGCGTCTTCAGCGGGACGTTCGAGATCGGCGACGGATCACTGCTGGGAGACATCGCCAGCGTGGGCCACGACGACGACCGAATTCGGATCACGGCAAACGGAACGACGCTACTGGCAGACTCTTCGGCCGACGGGAAGACACTCGAAGCGACCGCGACCGTCGGACAGACCGGCTGGACCGTCGCTGTCGAGCGCCCGCGATCGACGATCGCTGGCAGACTCACCCTGGCGACAGCCATGCAGTTTGGTGGCGTGTTCATCGCACTACTGGCAGTCAGTATCGTCGGCGTCTGGATCTCACGAACGACGTTGACGCGCATCCGAGACCTCCTCGAAGCGGCGGCCGATCTGGAATCTGGGGCCTACCGGACCGCCCTCGACCTCGGCAACATCGAGGAGTGGCGACAGCTGAGCGAGCGGTTCAACTCACTGGCGGAGACGCTAGAACAGCGGGACTCCCAGTTGCGCGTGCTCAATCGCGTCCTCCGGCACAACCTGCGCAACGACATGAACGTGATTACGGCCCGGGCAGAGCGGGCCTTGGCCGACGACGACACGCCGGCATCAGTCAAACAAGACGTCGAGCAGATCCACGAGACTGCGACCCGGCTCATCAACACGAGTGAGCACGCCCGGACGCTGTACGACGATCTCCTGGCGACGCCAACACAGACGGTCGAACCCGTCGACGTCACGACGATCGTCGAACAGCGGACGGAGAGACTGGCCGCAGAGTACCCCGAGAGTACGATCGAAACGACGCTGCCCGAATGTGCCTGGGCGCTCGATTCGACGGCGGTCCCGATCGTCGTCGAAGAGATTGTCCGGAACGCGATCGTCCACAACGACTTACCGGAAGCTGAGCGAACGGTGACCGTCACCGTCGAACCGGAACACGACTCGACTGAGTGTATCGAGACCGAACACGAGACGCGGATCGTCGTCGCCGATAACGGTCCTGGGCTGCCGATGGTCGAAGAAGCACTGCTGACCAATCAATTCGAAGAGACACCAATCGAACACGGTAGCGGGTTGGGCGTGTGGTTGGCAAACTGGCTCATCGACCAGCTCGGAGGGGCCGTCTCGGTCTCGACGGGCATCGACCGAGGAACCACCGTCACGATCCACTTGCCAGCGCCCGCGACGCCGCCGACGGACGAGTAACCGAGCAACGTGGCGCGTCATCGGGTGAGAAACGAGTACGACGGGCGAAAAGCGAATAGAGGCTCGGCTCTCCCGATGTACTCACACGCCAGCCAGCAGCAGGAGTGGCCGGACGTCTCAGGCAGTCTCGGCGGCCAACGTGTCGTCGTAGGCACCGTCGGCGATCTGTGCAGCCACTTCGCGGGGGTCGTCGCCCTCGATAGTGACGCCCAGGGAGACACAGGTGCCGACGATTTCCTTTGCGGCTTCGGTCAGTTCGTAGGCCAGCAGGTCGGGGTGTTTCTGCTCGGCGATGGTTTTGACCTGCTCGATTGAGAGGTCGGCGACGAACTCATCGGCGGGCTCGCCACTTCCGGTCTCGAAGCCGGCCTCGTCTTTGACCAGTGCGGCCGTCGGCGGGACGCCCACGTCGATCTCGAAGGAACCGTCTTCCTCGTACTCGATAGTGACGGGGACTTCCGTACCGTCGAAGGCCGCTGTCTGGTCGTTAATGTCCTGTACAACGGCCTGGACGTCGACCGGCGTCGGGCCGAGTTCGGGGCCGAGCGGCGGTCCGGGATCGACCTGGCCGCCAGCGACGAGAACTTCGATCGTTTCAGCCATACACGAGAATCCGTCGGCGCAGAGTTAAGAATTGCTTTTCGATATCGGCACCGCCATTCGTTGACGGGGATGGAGAGAGCGATTCGAAACCGCCGCCGATGGTCGCCTGCACGCGACCGGACTGTCACTCGACGGCGATCCCGTTCCGAGCGAGAAAATCACTGGCTCGCTTGATCTCGACCGGGCTGCCGATAATCCGGACGCCCGCGTCCTCGTGGCGGACCGTCACTGTAAACCGATCGGTCAGGGCTGGCCCGACGGTCTCGAGAGCGTCGGCCGGGAGCTGAATCTGGGTGCTGTCCCGGAAACGGGCGGCGGTTGACATCGGTTCAGTTCTCGCCGTCCCGTCGTATCAGTGTATCGGAATCCCGATCCGACGCGATCGACCGTCTCGGACGGAAGCCCTTTTGAGGGGCGACGGCCGAGGATTCGACGATGGGCCTTGAGGAGGAGATCCGGGAACTCGAGGAGGAGATCGCATCCACCCCCTACAACAAGTCGACCGAAGAGCATATCGGCCGCCTGAAGGCCAAACTCGCCGAGAAAAAGGAGGAGTTCGAAAAGCGCCAGTCCGGTTCTGGCGGTGGACCGGGGTACGCCGTCGAGAAGACCGGCGACGCCACGGTCGCTCTGGTTGGGTTTCCAAGCGTCGGCAAGTCCACGCTGATCAACGCCCTGACCAACGCTGACAGCGAAGTCGGTTCCTACGACTTCACGACCTTGGACGTCAATCCGGGGATGCTCCAGTACAACGGCGCGAACATTCAGCTACTCGACGTGCCAGGATTGATCGAGGGGGCTGCGGGCGGGCGCGGGGGCGGCAAGGAGGTCCTCTCGGTCGTCCGGACGGCCGACCTCGTGTTGTTCGTCCTCTCGGCGTTCGAGATCGAGCAGTACGAGCGCCTCCGGGAGGAACTGTACCGGAACAAGGTGCGGCTCGACGTCGATTCCCCCCGAGTCACCGTCCGGAAGAAACACAAGGACGGCATCTCCGTCAACGCCTCCGTCGACCTCGATCTGGACGAGCAGACGATCAAAAGCGTCCTCCGGGAACACGAGTTCGTCAACGCCGACGTGACCATCGGCGAGCACATCGACATCGATCGCCTGATCGACGGCATCATGGACAACCGCGAGTATCTTCCCTCGATCGTCGCGGTCAACAAGGTCGACCTGATCGATCCGAGCTACGTCGACACCGTCAAGGCAGATCTCCGGGACGTCGACGTCGATCCCGAGGAGGCCATCTTCATCAGTGCCGAGAAAGAGAAGGGGCTGGACAGTCTCACCGAGCGCATCTGGGACGAACTCGGCCTCATTCGCATCTACATGGACAAGCCGGGTCGGGGGATCGACTACGAGGAGCCGCTGATCCTCACCGCGGGCGATACCGTCGGCGACGCCTGTGAAAAGATCGGCGGGCGCTTCGACGATCGCTTCCGGTTTGCGCGCGTTTCCGGCGAGAGCGCCGCCCACGACGACCAGCAGGTCGGCCGTGACCACGAGCTCACAGACGAAGACGTGCTCCGGATCGTCGTCGATCGGTGATGGCGTGCCCACGAACGATAGCGCTCGGATACGGCTCTGTGCTGTCCTCTCGTTGCTGGTGGTTCCCTGGACGGGACTGCTAAGTGACGGATACGTGACACTCCTGGTACCCTGGGGACTCCTCGATCCGTTCGGCCCCCACCTGACGCTCCTGCCGGAGTACCTCGCCGCCACGGGCAGTGGCCCGCCCCCCTTCCTGTTCGCCTGGCCGCTCGGCGTCGGCATCTACGGCCTGGCAGTGATGAGCGCGCTCGGTGAGACGATAGAGCGCGGTGATCCGCGCCTGACCGGTGGGCTGCTCGTGCTCGTCGGCGTGACGCAGTTGACGGTCGCCTGGGGATTTGTACGTCGCGGGAGTTACGTTGTCGTGCCACTGGGAACCCTGCTCGCCTGGACGATCGCGTGGTGGTTCTACTGGCCGGACTTGCGAGCGATCGGCCGATTCGAACGCTATCGGGGCTGACACGCCGTCACGTACCCTCCACCTCCGGCACGTTTTTCGGCGACGCGCTCGTCCATTCAGACATGGACGGCACACTCGATCACGTCATGATGCGCGTCGAGGACTTGGAGGAATCACTGGAGTGGTACCAGTCCCACTTCGGCTACGAAGAGGTCGATCGCTGGGAGGCCGAGACGTTCACCAACGTCCACCTCGCCCCCGAAGGCGTCCACGAGGGCGGCGCGACACTCGAACTGACCTACAACCACGACGGGCGCTCGTACACGATGGGCGACGCCTGGGGTCACATCGCCGTCCGCGTCGAGGATGTCGAGGAGGCCTATTACGAACTCATGGACGAGGGCGTCGAGGACTACCGCCGGCCCGAGGACAACCCGGGCTATGCCTTCGTCAAAGACCCGGACGGCCACGAGATCGAGATCGTCGAGCGCGATCACGGCGCGCGCTGGAGTCTCGACCACACGATGCTCCGCGTCGAGGACGCAAACGAAGCGATTGGCTGGTACACACGCACGTTCGAGTACGATCTCTTTCGCCGGAGCGAACACGACTCCTTCGCGCTGTACTTCCTGAAACCAGCAGACGCCCCAGAGGAAGCGATGTCCGTCGAACTGACCTACAATTACGACGGGCGCTCCTACGAGATGGGCGACGCCTGGGGCCATCTGGCGGCCCGCGTCGAAGAAGGCACCCTCGAAGACGCCTGGGAGACGCTCCGTCGGCGCGAAGCCGAGGACTACCGCGATCCCGAATCCTGTGACTACAACTACGCGTTCACCAAGGACGCCGACGGTCACGAGATCGAGATCGTCGAGCGGTAAGCGAGGCCGAGCGAAGCGAGGCCTCGATACGAGCGAGCAGGGAAGAATGATCCGCGAGCAGCGAGACGCGAGCGATACGAGCGTCTCGGATGTGGCGAGCACCTACCCGGCGCTCATCGACGGACCGGCTCTGCGTGGGGTGGCAACAACGCCACGAACGGAAAGGGACAAGACTGGGCGTGACGAACGGCTCGTATGAGCGAGCGCGGGCGGACGACCCCAGAGATCGTGGTCGTCGATTACGGACTGGGCAATCTCCGGAGTGTCACTCGCGGCCTGGAGCGGGCCGACGCCGCGGTGACGATCTCGGACGATCCCGCGGACATCGACGCCGCCGACGGCATCGTGCTGCCGGGTGTGGGCGCGTTCAGCGAGGGGATGGACAACGCCGGCCCGTTCCGGGACGTCCTCATCGAGGCGGCCGAGGCCGGGACACCACTGCTCGGGATCTGTCTCGGCATGCAGATGCTGTTGACCACCAGCGAGGAAGCCGACCACGCCGGAGAGGGCGATGCCGAAGGGCTCGACTTGATCCCCGGGACGAACGTCCGGTTTTCGACCGATCACAAGGTCCCTCACATGGGCTGGAACGAACTCCGGGTCGAGCGCGACCACCCGGTGTTCGACGGGATTGACGGCAAGTACGCGTACTTCGTCCACTCCTACTATGCCGATCCGAACGACGAGGGAGCCGTCGTCGCCAAGACCGACTACGGCGAGCGCTTTGCCAGTGTCGTTGCCAACGAGGCCGGCAACGTGATCGGGACGCAGTTCCACCCGGAGAAATCAGGCGAGACGGGACTGACTATTTTACGGAACTTCGTCGCATACGCCGCGGGCGACGCGTCGACAGCCGATTAGAGCGACGTCACGACGAGCGTTGCCGCCCAAGCCACCATCCCGATTCCCAGGACAATGCCGAGCCAGCCGACGATCTTCAGCACGCGGGGCGAGAGCTGGTCGGGATCGATTCGTTCGGGGTTGTTGACGACGAGGCCACCGAACACCGTCAAGACGGCACCGACACCGACCTCCAAGACGATCGTGACCGTCGGCTGCTCGCCGAAAAGCTGCTGTGAGACACCCAAAGACAGGTTCCCGAGTCCGAGCATGAGCACGCCCAGTCCGTAGCGAAAGCGGTCGTTCATACCAACGCCGTCGACGGGCACTCAATTAAATACGGGGTATCGCCCGTCACAAAGTGGGTTTTATGCGCTTGGCCGACACGCTAACACACATGAAACGGACGATCGAAACCGACGACGCGCCCGCCGCGGTCGGGGCCTACAGTCAGGGAACGGCGACCGAGGACCTGGTGTTCACCGCCGGCCAGATTCCACTGACGCCCGACGGTGATCTGCTGGACGACGCCGCGACCGACGTACAAACCCAGCAAGCCCTCGAAAACGTCGAAGCCGTCCTTGCGGAAGCAGGCGTGAGTATGGCCGACGTGCTCAAAGTCACCGTCTATATGGCTTCCATCGAGCGCTTCGACGCGATGAACACCGCTTACGAGGAGTTCTTCGAGGACGAGCCCCCAGCCCGGAGTGCTGTCGAGGTGGCGGCGTTGCCCAAAGGCGTCGACATCGAAATCGAAGCCATCGCGACGACTGGCGATGGAGAGTAACTGGCCGAATGGGGCAGTCTGGGGACTGGTCGGCGGGCTCTCGTATCTGGTGTTGCTCCAGGGCTACGAGCTTGTGAGTGCGATTGCCGTCGATCCGCTGGTGAAGTTCGGGACGGCGCTGGCAGTGACGATCGGGGCGAGCATACTGAGTGCGATCGTCGGTCCACGGCTGGCGGAGAACGTAAACGCTTAACCGCGCCCGCACTGAACAGCGACTGCGAGCCAGGATGGCCGAACGGTAAGGCGCACGCCTGGAAAGCGTGTTCCCCTTCGGGATTCTGGGTTCAAATCCCAGTCCTGGCGTCTTCTGTGAGGAACAGGCGTGACGAGCGAAGCGACCAGTCTGGAATTTGAAGCCCTGGAAGTCACAGTCCCGGAACGACCGAGCGTTGCGAGGGGGCGAAGCGACCTCGAGGTGCCGAACGGCGAAGCCGTGAGGCAGGAGGTCACACGCCCGGAACGTCTTCCTCCGGTTCAAACACCGCGGGACGCATCGCGTCCCGCGAGGCTCGCAGACGCTCTGCGTCTGCTCACCACCGGGAGACTCACTTCGTTCGGCTCCCGAAGTTCGCCTCGCGAGGCTCGGCGAACTCCCAGTCCTGGCGTGGACGACCCGAACGTTGTGAGGGGTCGCCGAACTCTCGAACGGGGAGAGCGCGGTCGAGGGAAGTGAGACCGCGGGATTGGGAACGGGGAACGAACTGACCCGTGAGCGGAGCGAACCGTGAGAGACGCGAGCAACTCGCGAGCGGCACAGATGCAATAGGGCGGGTGTGAAGTGCGGCCGGATGGAGAGACATAAAAGGCGACGCCAGACGGTGCGTGTACCAGGTGGTCGAAAGTGGCACAATCGACCGTTTTCCGGGGATTTTCGCCGGCGTTTCCGGGAAAGCGACTCCCGGAACAGCAAAGTCTAACAGTCAGGGGTGTGAACACTGGCAGTGATGCCCACTGTAGAGTACCTCAACTACGAAGCACTGGACGACCAAGGATGGGACATGGACGACGACGACCTCTTCGAGAAGGCCGAGGGGGCCGGTCTCGACGACCAGGATTACGGGACAGTCGAAGTCGCCGAGGGCGAGTACGTCCTCGAAGCCGCCGAAGCACAGGGCTACGACTGGCCGTTCTCGTGTCGGGCCGGTGCCTGTGCCAACTGTGCCTCCATCGTCAAGGAAGGCGACATCGACATGGACATGCAGCAGATTCTCTCGGACGAAGAGGTCGAAGACAAAGGCGTCCGCCTGACCTGTGTCGGCACGCCGGCCACCGACGAGGTCAAAATCGTCTACAACGCAAAGCACCTCGATTACCTGCAAAACCGCGTCATCTAATTAACAGCGTAAAACGCTCGTTACACAGATGCGGTCCCTTCGAGGGGTAGCGACAGTTCGGACCAGCTGTTTCCGGCCTGAACTAGCTCCCTCCTGACCGTTTCTCTTCAGCACCAACTGCGTTCAGAACAGATCTGTGTTTTCGGGTTTCGTTCGGACTATTCGGACAGTGTTTCAACGACGCCGTCAACTGTGAACAGACCGAGGCCGTCCCGCTCCTCGGCTGCTTCCTCCAGTGACGACACGAACCCGCTTCGGCTGAACAGTGCGTACTCGTAGTTTACGTCGCCGTCGGTCGGCGACCACTCGATTTCGGGTGCCTCCTGTTCAAGCTGGGCGAGAACATCGTACCCCATCGGTTGCTGCTGGAATTTCGCTTCCCCGACCAGTAGCGTGTCGCCGTTCGTCGGGGCCACGATATCGATCTCGCGTCCGTCGGTGTCCCACCACCGACCCGGGGATTCCGTGAACGTGTACACGTCTCCGTACTCGTAGAGAACGGCCCGCTGACAGAGTCGTTCGAACGACGAACTGACGAAGTCCGGAAGATGTGGTTCGACCAGTTCGTCGTATGCATCCGCCCCGAACACTTCGTACCGAGACGAGCGACCGTGCACGAACCGGAACCAGAACGCGAACAGTTGGTCCCGGATTCGATATCGGCTGTTCCGACTCCGGGTGGGGTCAACGGTGACTGGGTACTCCTGCTCGATTATCTGGAGTTCCCGCAGGCGGGAGAGGTAGTAACTCGCGCTGTTGGCGTTGATACCAGCAGCCTGGATGATCTCGTTTCGCTTGTGGTTCCCCTCCGCCACCGCTTTCAGAACGGCGAAATACCGATCCACCTCGTCCAGTTCCCGGTACAGGACGTCCTCGGGCTCCTCATGGAGGCCGCCATCACGGAGAAGCAAGGTTTCCGTAATGTTTCCCTGGAGTGACTGCGTGTCGTCCACAGCACGGAGGTACTCCGGCGTCCCCCCGAACACGCCGTACGCGATCACCTGCTCAGCCGGCGCGTAGTTCGGGAAGAACTCCATCGCGGCACCGAACGGTAACGGGCCGATTTCGAGTTTTCCGTTCGGCCGTTTCGAGATGCGACCGTACAGCGGTGAACTCCCGTCGAGCGCGATTTTGTGTATCATCCCGATCGCCGAGCCAGTCAACACGAAGGTCGTAGCCGTATCAGCGACTTCGTGATCCCAGATCCGCTGGATAAGGGACGGGAGCGCTTCGTTTTCGTCCACGAGGTACGGGAACTCGTCGAGGATTACGATCGCATCCTGTTCAGCGAGGTACGTGAGAACATTCTCCCAGTCTTTCCGAATCCGGTTGACTCCCGGGAACACCGTTGCAGCATCAGCGATGAAGGAGTCGAGTTGCTGCTCCGTTGTCCCGTGTGCAGCTTGATGGTACACCGCGTCGTCACGGTTTTCGATGGATTTGACAACGAGCGCTGTCTTGCCCATCCGCCGACGTCCGTAGACGACGCTCAACTCCGCAGAGTCACTGTCGTATAAATCGTGGAGTCTGTCGAGTTCTTGTTCTCGGTTCACGAACGCAGGCATACCCCACCTTTGAACCACCAGCACATAAAACGTGCAGATAGCGTAGCTCAAACTATCGTAGCTCAAACTACGGTAGTTGGAACAACGGAACGTTAGAGTATGTAAATACGGGGTAAAGAGAACCGCGTCATCTAACGCGGCCCACTCTTTCGTCGTTGGGAACCCGACCAGTCGTAGAGACAGCAGTCGCTCGGGAGAGACGATAGGGGATGAGTGCTTCCACAAGGGCTAACTCCCGGCCACGAGAGATGCGACTGTGAACGCGACGCTTCCGGACCTGCTCAGGCTCGTCGTCGTGCCCGTCCTCGGCTGGGCTGCCTGGCGGGACGTGCGAACGCGGCGAGTGCCGAACCGAACGTGGCTCCCACTTGGCGTGCTTGGAGTCGTCTTGCTGGCCTGGGACGGGTGGCTGGTCTGGACCGGCAATACAATTCAGTTCGCGGACCCCGGGCTGTTCGTCCTCCGCGTGGCGATCAGCCTCGGCCTGTTGGTCCCCTTCGCCTACGCATTCTGGTGGTTCGGCGGATTTGGCGGCGCTGACGCCAAGGCGCTGATCGTCTTGGCGATCCTCTTTCCGACCTATCCGACCTACCTGTTCGACGGGTTCGTCCTGCCGGCACTCGAACCGACGCTGGGTGTGTTCTCGCTGACGATCCTCTCGAACGCCGTGCTCGTCGGCCTGGCGTACCCGCTCGCACTCGCCGGTCGGAACGCCCTGGGCGGCCACCTCGGCAAGGCGATGTTCATCGGGCGACCGATCTCGGCCGAGCGTGCGATCGAGGAGTACGGCCGACTCCTGGAGACACCCGCTGGCTTCACTCGCCGGGGGCTCGATCTCGATGCCCTACGGATGTACCTGCGCTGGCGTAGGTGTTCGCTCTCTGACCTCCGGGCCGACCCAGAAGCGTATCGCGATCCCGAGTCGCTCCCGGCCGATCCGAACCCGCCCGGTGATGGGTCGATTCCAGTCGGCGAGGACCGTGTGGCGCTCCCGGACGGCGGGGAGTTCGACGACCCCTGGGGAGCCCAGGCGTTTCTGGACGATATCGACAGCACGGCCTATGGGACGACGCCCGAGGGGCTTCGGGAAGGGCTGGATGTCCTCGCGTCGGCCGAAACCGTCTGGATCACACCGGGGATCCCGTTCCTCGTCCCGATGTTCGGTGGCCTGCTGGTCAGCCTGACGGCCGGGGACATCCTCGTCTGGTTGCTCTCGCTGGTCGGGCTGGGCGCGGTTTGAGTCGACAGTGAAACGTGGGTGATCGGGCGGCTCGCTGTGGGTGGACGTGCCCATCCGGACGAGCCTCGCCATCAGTGGACTCGTTTTCGGGACCGGCTGGGCCGGTGAGTTGTCCGCCATCGGCAGAAGCGAGGCTCACAGTCGGGCCATCGCGACAAAAGGTGTCTGCAGCGACAGCTTCGATCGCGACAAAAGGCCTATGCGGGGACACCTCCGACTGGGAAGATATGACTGGCGCCGAGGTCGATCTCGCCTTCGAGGAGCAAACGTATCTCCCGGCAGTGGCCCAAGACGCCGAGACGGGCGACGTCCTCATGCTCGCGTACGTGACACGGGACGCTCTGGAGCGAACGCGCGAGACCGGGCTGGCACACTACTACTCGCGGAGTCGCGACGAACTCTGGCAGAAGGGGGAATCGAGCGGCCACATCCAGCACGTCGAGGAGATCCGTGTCGACTGTGACGGCGACGCCCTGCTGTATCTGATCGACCAGGAGGGTGGAGCCTGCCACACGGGGTATCGGTCCTGTTTCCACCGGACGATCGACGGCGAAGTCGTCGGCGAGCAAGTTTTCGACCCCGAAGCCGTCTACGAGTGAATCCATGAGCGAGCACGCAGACGTCTCGGCGGTCGAGGACGTCCAGGCCGACGCCGAGGCACTGGTGGCCGAGCTAGAACGGACAGCGACAGCTTACGAGCAGGCGTGCAAGCGGGTCGAAGAGGCCGGAGAAGACCGACTCGTGCAACTCAGGGAGTATTACGACGAGATTGCGGGATTGCTGGATCGCTACGAGGAACAGGCGACCAGTGACGGTGAGACGGACGTCGACATGGAGGCGTTCATCGAATTTCAGGAGAAGGTCGGTCGATTCATCGAGCGATTACCCGAGGACATAGATCACTACGACGCCTTCGAGGCGGTCGACGAGCAGATGCACCAGCGGTGGGTCAAGCAGTCGGACTTCGAGGCGGCACGGGATGCACTCCAGCCGATCGCGACGCTCGTCGAACGGTTAGACGAGCGAGAGCGTGCCCGCGACCAGTATCGGGAAGCGCGCCACGACGTCGCCGCCCGCGAACGCGAACTGGCTCGACAAATCGACGACCTGGAGTCGCTGCTGGCGCTGGGCGATGCGGACTTGAATGCCCCGGTCGAGCAACTGCGGGAGCCGATCGAGCAGTACAATCGCTCCGTCAGTGAGGCCTTCGAGACGTTCAAACGCGATCGATCGACCCGCGACGTGCTGGCGTTCGTCGAGGCGACCAAGACCGATCCGTTGGTCGAATACAGACAGCCCCCGACCGATCTGGCGACCTACGTCACCGATAGCGAGGCCGGGACGGAATCGATTCCGACGCTGCTCGAATACGCCGAGTACTCGATCTCGAAACTACAGCACTACGTCCCCGATGCCCGCGAACTGAAACGCAACGTCGCTACCCACCAGACGTACCTCCGCCGGCTCGACGCCGAGCCCCTGACAGTGAGTTGGCCCCCGCCGGATCCGGAGACGCTGTGGTGGCGGTGTCGGGAACTCATCCCGGTCGTCGGCAAGTTTGCCCCCGACGGGACGGTGACCAAACTGCGGACAATCCGGGAACTACCAGAGACAGTCGACTACGAGCGCCTGCGGGAGAGTGTCCGTGCCAGAGAGCAACTCGACGACGACGAACGCGAACGGCTCGAAAGTGGGGCCGTCGAAGACGAGCTGGCGACCGTACGGCCCGCACGCGAGACGCTCGGCGAGGCCCTCGACGCCCACCCGGAGCGATAGCGAAGCAGCGACCGAGCGCACCGATTCCGATGGCTATTATACCTCTCCGCTTGCGGATTCGAGCACATGGCAAACCAGGACCTCATCGACGCGCTCAGGGCAGCAGACGCCGTACAGTACGGCGAGTTCGAACTCTCACACGGCGGCACCAGCGACTACTACGTCGATAAGTACGTCTTCGAGACCAGTCCCGACTGTCTGGGGGCGATCGCCGAGGCGTTCGCCCGGCGACTGGACGAGACGACACTCGCCGGGGTCGCCCTCGGTGCGGTCCCACTGGTCGCGGTCACGAGCGTCGAAACCGAAAGCCCGTACGTCATCGTGCGGAAACAGCGCAAGGAGTACGGAACGGGGAACTTGATCGAGGGCGACCTCGAAGCCGGTGAGGAAGTCGTCGTCCTCGAAGATATCGCCACCACCGGCCAGAGCGCTGTCGAGGCCGTCGAGGCACTGCGCGAGGCGGGGGCCGTCGTCGATCGCGTGCTGGTCGTCGTCGATCGCCAGGCGGGTGCTGCCGAGAACCTCGCCAAAAGAGACGTCGAACTTGAGTCACTGGTGACTGCCGAGGAGCTACTGGCCGAGCGAGACGACGAGTGAGAGTGCGTCCGACCCCACGAAAGTGTATAGATCTCCGTTCTTCCCATCCGAAATATTCACGTTCGTGACGTGACAATGGGTGCGTATGAGACGAGACGAGAAGGCAGCCCTCCAGTTGCGGGCCGTCTCCATGCTCCGAGAGCTGAAAGCGACCCGTACGTACGACACCCTCGCCGACGAGACAGGTCTGTCGGCGGGCGATCTCAACCGTTACGTCAACGGCCACGTCCTCCCAGGCGTCGAACGCGCCCGGCGAATCGTCGGGGAGGTTGGCCCGGACGTCCTCGCCGGTGAGATCGAAGCGCGGATCGACCGAGACGAGGACGGCTACGTCGACAACACCGCGGTTGTCTTCGATCAGACACTACTGGACCTGGTGGCCGGCGTCGCCGTCGAGTCCGAGGGTCTCACCGCGCCCGATGCCGTCCTGACTGCAGCCACCGACGGGATCACGTTTGCCAGCGCAATGGCGAGACAGTTCGACGTGCCCGCCGTCTACGCAAAGAAGTCCCGCGAGACTGCCGTCCCCGAATTCGTCGAGGCCCGCCAGCGGGTCACACCGGGCATCGAGATCACCTACTCGCTGCCCGCCGATGCGCTCGATCGCGGTGACGAAGTGATCGTCGTCGACGACTTCGTTCGCTCGGGCAACACCCAACAGCTGTTGCTGGAACTCACCGAAAAGGCCGGTGTCACCGTCACAGCCGTGATCACGCTCATCGCCGTCGGTGACGACGGGATCGAATCGGTACGAAACCGGGCCGATGCCCCCGTCGTCGCGTTCACGTCACTCGCCGAGTGATATACACGTTCTTGTATACTTTGGGCGTAGATAACTAAACGATTAAGTCCCTCTGTGCAAGTTGGTCGATCGTGGTGGATACATGGCGCTAACCGACACGATCGCAGAGTACTTCGAGTTCGACGCCCACGACACGGATTTCAGTACCGAGGCCCTCGCCGGAGCGACGACGTTCCTGGCGATGGCCTACATCGTCGTGGTCAATCCGACGATCATCGGGCCGGCAATCATGACCGATCCGCCGGCGGGCTGGGGCCAAGAGCAGGTCCTGCAGGCACTGTCAGTCGTGACGATCCTCGCATCGGTCGTCGCGACCGCCGTCATGGCGCTGTATGCAAAGCGGCCGTTCGGGCTGGCACCGGGGATGGGACTCAACGCCTTTTTCGCGTTCACTGTCGTGCTCGGATTGGGCGTCCCCTGGCAGGTCGCGCTGGCTGCGGTCTTCGTCGAGGGGGTCGTCTTCATCGCGCTCACTGCTATCGGGGCACGCAAGTACGTAATCAAACTCTTCCCCGAGCCGGTCAAACGCGCAGTCGGAGCCGGGATCGGTGTCTTCCTGCTATTTCTGGGCCTTCAGGAGATGGGCGTCGTCGTGGCCGACCAGGCAACCGTCGCGACGCTCGGGAACTTCATTGAGGACCCAGTAGCCGTCCTTGCGGTGGCTGGGCTTGCACTGACGCTGTTCCTGTACGCCCGCGGGACGAACGGCTCGATCATCATCGGCATCGCGTCGACAGCCGTCTTCGGCTGGCTGCTGACACTGTTGGCGTCGGGCGGAGAGGATACGTTCGCGCCACCGGGCTACACCGAGTTGCAGAGTCAGGGGGCGGTCGACTATCTACTGGACACCCAGTACAATTTCCTCCCGCTAGTCGAGGGGTTCATCGATGGGCTGGGACAGATTGCTGAGGATCCCGCCATCTTCGTACTCGTCGTGTTCACGTTCTTCGTCGTCGACTTCTTCGACACCGCCGGCACACTGATCGGCGTCTCCGGCATCGCCGGATTCCTCGATGAAGACGGCAATCTGCCCGAGATGGACAAGCCACTCATGGCCGACGCAATTGGCACGACAGTGGGCTCGATGATGGGAACGTCGACAGTGACGACCTACATCGAATCCTCGACGGGAATCGAAGAGGGGGGCCGCACCGGGTTCACCGCGCTCGTCGTCGGTATCCTGTTCCTTGTCTCGCTTTTGGTCGTCCCACTGATCTCGCTCATCCCACAATACGCGACGTACATCGCACTCGTCGTCGTCGGGATCATTATGCTCCAGGGCGTGGCTGACATCGACTGGAACGACCCCGCCTGGGCAATTTCGAGTGGCCTCACGATCACCGTGATGCCGTTGACCACCTCGATCGCCAACGGGCTCGCAGCCGGGATCAGCAGCTACCCGCTGATCAAGACCGCGACCGGTGAACGCGAAGACGTCAAGCTGGGCCAGTGGGTTCTCGCGCTCGTGTTGATCGTCTACTACGTGTTCTTCTTCCTGATCGACGGGGAGTTCGTGGCGTTCTGATCGCCATTCCCGATTTCGCTACGGGCTGTGACGCCGCCAGCTGAACACTGATTGGGACGACCGCCGGACTCTTTTGAGTCGATCCCATATCGATCGGCGATGGCAGACCTCGAACTGTACGAACTGCAGGGCTGTCCGTACTGTGCGAAAGTCACGAAGAAACTCGACGAGCTCGGACTGGAGTACGAGTCACACAAGGTCCCATCCAGCAAGAGCGCCCGCGAGGAAGTAAAGGCAGTCAGCGGCCAGACAGGAGTCCCCGTTTTGGTCGACAACGACAACGGCATCGAAGGGATGCCCGAGAGCGACGATATCGTCGAGTATCTCGAAGAGACCTACGGCAGCGGCGCGTAAGGGAGGGTTCGTCCGAGTCTTTCTGTAGAGAGGGTCGTAGTCGACTCAGTGGGCGGCCGCGTACGCATCGGAACGCGTCAGCAGCGCGACTCCGGCGACGACCAGTGCCAGCCCGGCAACGGCGGTCGCATCGAGGGATTCCCCGAAGTAGGCAACGCCGACCGTCGCGGTCCCGACGATACCGACGGCCGCCCAGATCGCGTAGACTTGGCCGATCGGGAGCGCTTCCAGCGCTATCGAGAGGAAATAAAACGAGGCGCTGTACCCAGCGACGACTGCGACGACCGGGAGTGGATTCGTGAAGCCGTCAGAGAGTTTCAGCGCGGTCGTACCCAGTATTTCCGAGGCGATCGCGACGGCGAGGGCAAAGAACGGTCGCATAGTCACTGGACTGCAGGCAGAGAACAAGTCAGTTTCCAACCCAGGTGGCGTTTCGAGGGCGGTCGTCGACGCGCTCGGTCCGTCTCAGAGGTACTCGAAGTCCTGGTCGCTCGTCGAAAAGCCGACGCGTTCGTGCGCCCAGTCGAAGGGGGCTGTGTCCCGTTTGTCTTCGAGATAGTCGACGATCGTCTCGCCGACGTCACCACCGTAGAGGTTCGGCCCGGTCGCGATCTCCTCGCGGACGGCGTCAGTCTCGGCGACGTACTCGATCATGTCCGTGACGTACTCGCCGTCGATCGGTGGGACCAGCAGGTTCGTTTGGGCGTCGAAGACCGTCTCGGGTCGGTCGGTGTTGAACCGCGCCGTCAGACAGGCCGCCTCGTCGATGTAGTTGAGTTCCTCCTGCATGCTTCCTGAGTCGGTGAACTCCGCGAAACACTGCCCGGAGGTGAGAAACTCATAGACGTGAGCGTGTTTCTTCCAGAGCCCGGTAAAGAGGAAGTTCTCCCGATTCTCGTCGAGTTCGAGCAGTTTCTCGCGGTAGCCGTACTCTTTGAGGGCCTGTTCGGTCGCGTGCAGTTCGGCGAAGTTGACGTTGTAGCCAGCCTCGACCAGGCCGATGACGCCCTCGACGATCGCCTCGAAGCGATCGGGCAAGAGGTTCGCCCGGCGGTGGATGTCCACACGGAGCCAGTCGTCACGTTCCTCCAGAACGGGGTAGATGTCGAAGATACTCTCTTCGAGGTCGGCATCGGCTTTCATCTCGATGGCGTCGACGACGCTGTTGCCGACGACCGGGATCCGCTCTTGGCCGTCGACTTCAGCCGGATACCCTTCGTTTTCGAGGTGTTCGCGGTTGAGTTCGACAGGGGCGAACTGATAGATCGACCCAGCCGAGCCGACGAAGGTGTCGTACTGTTCGGGGAACGGTTCGGCACGGTTGATCGACCACTCGCCGTTCCACTGGCGTTCGATGAATGCGGCGATATCGTCGTAATCGTCGTAGTCGGGAGACATCCCGCGGAGGCCAGCCTCGTTGTGGGCGACGGCCTGATTGGTGGCAAAGAGCCACGCCTGAGGGACGATGCCGGCAGCGTGGGTGTCGCCGTGGACGATCGGTAAGACCGTCGTCTCGGGCCATTGCTCGGCCAGCCGGTCGGTGAGAGCGTCGATGCGGCGATGGACCTGGGCAGTCTTCTCCGAGAGACTCCCACGGATGCCCAGATCGACGGCAACGCGGTCCTCGATGCCGTACTCGGCGAGACCGTGGCCAAGCACATCGTCGTAGTGCTGGCCGGTGTGGAGGACAAAACAGGGCATCCCGTGTTCGCGGGCGGCCGTGACGACAGGGGCCTGTTTGTAGAAATCAGGTTTGGTAGCTGTCACGACGGCGAGGACGAACTCGCCGCTGTCCATCTGGCGGGCGAGACGGTCGTCGTAGACCGTCAGCTCCGTTGTCATAGGATGCTCTGGGAGAAGCAGTGAGTAGTGCGTTCCGGTTTCGACCGGTAGCCTCACTGGCCCGGTCAGGCCGGTTCTTCGCCGCGCTCACGGATCAGATCGCGGAGTTCGTCGGCGTCTTCGATGTCTTCGAGTTCGGCCTCTTCGAGGAGAGCCGTCCCGTCGACGGCCTCTCGGGTCGCCCGGTCGACGACGTAGACCGCGCGTGTCTCGGTCACGCGACCGACCGAGGACATGATCCGGGCGCGTTTTTCGGCCGTTTCGGTCAGCTCCGAATGACCAGTCAGCACCCGGTCGCGCCGGCGGTCGTTCTCACTGACCGTCTTGAACGGCGCGCGCGTGGTCGGGTGCACGTCGAACCCGACCCGGGTCAGGACCGTCATGACGAGTTCGTCTTCGCTTTCGACCTCGGGTTCGTCGGGCATTGGCTCCGTGTCGCGAACGTCCTCGGCCCCCTCCAAGACCGCCACCGGCGAGGTCAGCGGCTCGTCGAAGAGATCTTCGAGTTCGGCTGCGACCTCGACGGACGCGTCCATGCCGTCCTCGTACTTCGAGACGGTCCGTCGGGAGACGCCGAGTTCGTTGGCGAGTTTTCCGAGGCTCATCTCTTCGTCTCTGCGTGCGTCGGCCAAGACGTCACTGTCGATGTTGACGTAGAGGCCGCCGGGTGCGGCGTAGATCAGCGGCGGGACTTCCTCGACGAACAGATCCATCGCCGTATCCGGGCTCAACACGGGCACGCCGTGCCGGAAGTACACCACGCCGGGCTTGAGTTCCTCGTCACGCGTCCGGAGCCCGATCACCATCGGGGTCGCCTCCAGATACTCCCCGAGGCGTCGCATCTCCGCGCCCGTCTGGGCGTCGAAGGCGTCGATATTACCGAGGATCTTCACCAGAACGGTGTCCTTCCCACGGCGGGCCGCGATGTCGAAACTCTTCGGTCGGATCGCACACCGGTCGCTGACGAGGAAGCCCGCGTCCTCGAGCATGGCTGTGACGTTACTGACCAGTGCCGATCGTGACATAGGTATCGCTACCTAAAGGTATGGAGATCGTTCTATAAATGCGTTGTGCCGTCCGATATACCGCCTTCTGTCGATTCGGCTAACCCGGGCGAACTGTTGTTTCAAATATGTATCGGTTCGATCCCTGTCGAAACCCGTTAGTCGCCCGCCCGGATAGGACCCGCTGTGACGGTCATCGGGATCGACGACACGGACTCCCGACAGCGCGGGATGTGCACGACGTATCTCGCCGCACGGGTCGCCGATCGGCTGGCCAGTGACTGGCCTGTCAAGCGGCGCCTCCTCGTGCGTCTCAACCCGGCCGTCGAGCACAAAACCCGCGGGAACGCCGCGCTGGCGATTCACACGTCGGCCCCACCTGCCGCCGCGCTGGAGGCCGTCGAAACCGACCTCGATCTCGTGGCGAGTGCCGATCCGCGGACGAATCCCGGCGTCGTCGTCACACCGGACGATCCGGACGCGGTCCCCGAAAGGGTCGTCGAATTTTCTCGCGGGGCCGTCCGAAGCCATCACACGATAGCGGACGCTCGCGAACAGATCGGCGACTACGGGTACGAGACTCGCGAGGGTGGCAACGGGCGTGGCCTGATCGGCGCCCTCGCTGCCGTCGGTGCCTGGCAGGCCCACGATGAGTGGACCGACGAGTGTATCTCCTACCGCGAACCGGCCCGTCGCGGCACGCCCCGAGACGTCGACGCCGAGTCGGTCTTTGGGGCCGCCGACCGGGCCTATCCCGACGCCTGGGACACCGTCGATCGCGTCGAGGGCGACCTCGTTTGTGTCCCCCACACCCCCGGGCCGATCCTCCATGGCATCCGTGGTGACGATCGCGCTGTCGTCGAGGACGTCGCCGAGTCGATCGAGAGCGAGCCAGTCGAACGCCGCTCGCTGTTCGTGACGAATCAGGGAACCGACGCCCACCTGCAAGCAGGGAGCCTCGGGACGGTAACAGACGGGCGCGCCTATCGCGTGACGGGCACCGTCGAGACGGCCCCGGAAACGCGGGAAGGCGGGCACGTCTTTCTCGAAGTCGCGGGCGATGACAGCAGTGAGCAACTCCAGTGTGCGGCCTTCGAGCCGACCAAGCGCTTCCGGGACCGGGTTCGGAACCTCCGGGTTGGCGATCGGATCACAGCCTGTGGAGAAGTCGCCGACGGAACGCTCAAACTGGAGAAATTCGCCGTCCGAGACCTCGAAAAGACCGAACTGGTCACCCCCACCTGCCCGAGTTGTGGCCGATCGATGGAGAGTGCCGGCCGCGACCAGGGGTATCGCTGCCGGGATTGTACGACGAGCAGGGACGGCAAAACGGAGCGTCGCCTCGATCGGGACCTCGAAGTCGGCTGGTACGAGGTCCCACCGGTCGCTCGCCGCCACATCGCGAAACCGCTGGTCCGGGGCGGGTTCGACGCGCCGACCCATCCCGAGCGCTGAGAGCCCAGTGACGAGACTGCGTGGGCCACCTGTAGCCGATCTACGGCGACAACCGGACCACTGCTTAAGTACGCAGGCTAGTCATACTTACCCATGGAGACGGTCCTGCTCGGCCCCGAAGCAGTGAAGAGTGTAATCGAGATCGGCGACGTGGTCGACGCCGTCGAGGCGGCCTTCGTCGCCGAGGCCAGCGGGAACGCCCAGATGCCCGCCAAATCCTACGTCGATCTACCCCAGTATGGCGGGGACTTCCGATCGATGCCGGCCTATCTGGATACGGGCGAGTTCGAGGGGGCGGCCGTCAAGTGGGTCAACGTCCACCCCGACAACCCCGCCGACCACGACCTGCCGACGGTCATGGGGACGATCGTCTACACCGACCCCGAGACCGGATTCCCGCTGGCGATCCTGGATGGGACGACGATCACGCGCTTGCGGACCGGCGCAGCAGCGGCCGTCGCCACGAAGTACCTCGCTCGCGAGGACGCGTCGTCGCTCGGCCTCGTCGGTGCGGGACAACAGGCATACACGCAACTCGCGGCCATCGCGACAGTCAGAGACATCGAGACCGTGATCGTCGCCGACACCGATCGCGCTGCCGTCGAGGCGTTTCTGGATCGGTTTGGGGATCGCTTCGACGTGCGCGAGGGGACGATCGACGAAGCGGCCGCCTGCGACGTGGTGTCGACGATCACGCCCGTCAGGGACCCGATCGTCATGGCAGTCGGCGAGCGGACCCACGTCAACGCCATGGGGGCCGACGCAGCCGGAAAACACGAGATCGCCGACGCCGTCCTCGAAGACGCCCGGCTCGTCATCGACGATTACGAGCAGTGTGTTCACTCCGGGGAACTCAACGTCCCCTACAGCGAGGGCGTCCTGACCGACGACGACATTGGGGCCGAACTCGGGGCCGTCGTCGCCGGGGAAGTTCCCGGCCGGACGGAAGCCACCGGCGTGACCGTCTTCGACTCGACCGGGCTTGCAATCCAGGACGTCGCAGCGAGCCACGTGGCCTACGAGAGTGCACAGGCCGCGGGGCTCGGCGAGGACTATCGGTTGGTCGACACCACGTCCTGACTGCTCGCCCAACAGTCCGAACAGGTTTGCGGTCGTCTCAACTCCCCCGGAGTGCACCGAGCCCCTTCGAAACGAGCCATCCCGCGACGACGAACGGCAACAGCGGGAGCAAAATGACGAAAATTGGGGCAGCGACCATGTAGCCGAAGAAATTCATCTGAGTATCGGGACTGTCCGTCGAGAGAGGCGTCACCGTCCGGAGCGTCTCGACGACAGACTCGGAGTCCCCATTGGACGTGCTCATGGTGGTTCGTACTCGGAGAGAGGGTATAAAACACGCGCCGCCGGCAGTCCGTCGCCGAGTCCAGGCCCAACAGTCCACTATCGCTCGGTCGTCAGTTCCGTCCGAACGTCCCGCGAGGAGCGAGCGACTTCGATCACGTACTCGCCGGAATCGACCGTCCAGCCCGCCCCCTCGTCGTCCCGGGCGAATGCGCGGTCGTCGAGGTCGATCGTGACGGTCGTTCGCTCTCCAGCGTCCAGATCGATGGCCGCGAAGCCACCGAGTTCCCGTTCGGGGCGGTCGACGCCCGCGACAGTCGGCGGGCGAACGTAGGCCTGGACGAGTTCGGTGCCCGCTCGCTCGGCGACGTTCTCGACGGTGACTGTGAGCGTGTCGCCCGCGAGCGTCGCCTCGACGTACTCGAAGTCCGCATAGGAGTGGCCGTCGCCAAAGGGGAACGTCGGCTCGGCGTCGGCGGCGTCGAAGTGGCGGTAGCCGACGAAGACCCCCTCCTCGTAGTGGGCGTTCCCGTCGACGCCCGGGAACCGCTGTTCGTCGGCGGTCGGGTACGTTCCCTCGGATGCAAAGGTGACCGGGAGTCGGCCGGCGGGATCCCGGTCGCCGTACAGGACCGCAGCGATGGCCTCGCCGTGGGCCTGGCCGGGGTACCAGTTCTCGACGATGGCCGCCACCGCATCGCGCCAGGGCGTCTCAACCGGCCCGCTCGTGTTGAGCACGACGACCGTCCGGTCGTTGGCCTCGGCGACGGCCTCGATCAGTTCGTCCTGGCGATCGGGCAGTGCGAGTGACTCCCGATCGAGGGCTTCGGTCGCGACGTCACGAGCGAAGACGACGGCGACGTCGGCCTCGGCCGCCGCGTCCGCCGCGCTCTCGATATCTACGTCGCCCGCGGGTTCAGCAGACTCGAAATTGCCGGTGAGACTGTCGACCAGCGAGATGCCCTCGACGCGTGGGGACCTCGGCGACGCACTCACGTTTGCGGACGACGACGACTTCGACGGTATCGTTAGCTCCCTCGCACTCGGCTACGTCGAACGGTGGAAAACCCCACTCTCGGAGTTTGCACGGCTCCTCGAATCCGGTGGCTTTCTCGTCTTCTCCGTGATGCATCCGCTGGACACCTTCCAGGCGGACGAGTCATCGACGTACTACGCGGTCGAAGAACAGACCCACGAGTGGGCCGTGGACGTTCCGTACGACAGACGGCCGTTCGAAGCGATCATCGACCCACTGTTGGAGGCCGGATTTCGGCTGGATGCAGTCTGCGAACCACAGCCGACCGCAGCCTTCGAAGAACGGCGGCCGGAGCGCTACGAAACCGAATCCAACGAACCAGTGTTCCTCTGCGTGAAGGCCACCCGTCTGTGATTATTCAGCGATGTCGATCGCCGGCCGACCGGGTTCGGCCGCCCCGGCGAGGTCGTCGGGCGCATCTTCGGCAGCCAGCACCGTCACGCTAGCCTCGAATTCGCGTTCGATCAGCCAGGCGGCCCGTTCGAGTGCCGCCTGCTCGCGCTCGGGGGAGAGGAACGTTTCGACGTGGCCGCGAGCCGCCAGGTCCTTCGCGAAGTCCGCTGCAGCCTCGCCGTGTTGCTGGAGGTCCTCGTTTTGCATGACCGCCGGCACCACGTTGTCGGCCTCGCGAGCGATGTCCGCCACGTCGTGTTTCCACGCGGGCGCGACGGCGAGGGTGATCGCCGCGGGATCCTCGATTCCGACCGTCTCGACGATATCTCGAACGTCCTCGCGAGTGCCCTCGATGAGGCGGCCTTCGAGGTCGTAGCCTTCGGGCGCTTGGGCATCCGGCCAGTCGGCTTCGGCGAGCAGCCCATCGTTGCCGAGTTCGGCCCAGATCTCCTCGCCGACGTGCGGGGCGACCGGCGCGAGCAACTTCGTCGCCGTGATCAGTCCGTCCTCGAAGGTCTCGGGATCGACGGCCGTGACCTCCCGGTAGCGCCGGAGCAGCGAGACGAGTTCCCGGACCGCCTGTAGAGCGTGGTTGAACCGGAAGTCTTCGTATTCGTCCGTGGCGCTTGCGGCCGTCGCCTCGATCTCGCGGGCGACGTACGCGGCGATATCGCCGTCGCCTGTGGTGGTCGTCTCGACAGCCCCGCTCGAATACGCACTGGCGAGTTCGTAGAGGCTCTGCAGGAAGTCATGGGCCGAGCGAACGCCCTCCCCGCTCCAGGCGAACTCCTTCTCGGGCTGGGCGGCCTCCATGATGAACAGCCGAGCCGTGTCGGCCCCGTACTCGTCGATGATCCGCTGGGGGGAGACACCATTGTCGCGGCTTTTGGACATCTTGAGGCCGTCTTCGCCCAGCACCATCCCCTGGTTGGTCAGGTTCTCGAACGGTTCGCGGACGCCATCGAGCAGGTCGATATCGTCGAGGACCTTCGTGAAAAAGCGGGCGTACAGCAAGTGCATCACGGCGTGTTCGATCCCGCCGACGTACTGATCGACGGGCATCCACTCTGTGGCACGCTCGGTGTCGAAGGGGGCATCCTCCAAGCCCGGCGAAACGTATCGCAGGAAGTACCACGACGACCCGATGAAGGTGTCCATCGTGTCGGTCTCCCGGACGGCATCTCCCCCACAGTCGGGACACGCGACGTGCTTCCAGTCCTCTGTGGCGTCGAGTGGGTTGCCGGTCGTGTGGACGAACTCCGGGAGTTCGACCGGGAGGTCCTCTTCTGGGACAGGTACCGCGCCACAGTCATCACACCACACCATCGGGATCGGCGTGCCCCAGTAGCGCTGCCGGGAGATGCCCCAGTCTCGCAGGTTGTACTCGGTTCGGTGCTCGCCGTCGAACTCGGCGACGAACCGGTCGCGGGCCTCCTCACTTTCCAGTCCATCGAACTCGCCGCTGTTTATCAGCACGCCGTCCTCGGTGTAGGCCGCTTCCTGAACGTCGATAGCCTCGGGATCAGCCTCGGCAGCCTCGACTGGTTCGACGACCTGCTGGATCGGGATGTCGTGGGCCGTCGCGAACTCGTGGTCGCGGTCGTCGTGGCCGGGGACGGCATAGAGCGCACCCGTCCCGACGTCCGTCAGCACGTAGTCGGCGACGTAGACCGGAATCTCCGCGCCCGTGGCGGGGTTGATCGCGTATTCGCCCGTGAACACGCCCGAGGTGACGTCGAGGTCGTCCTCGTCGGCCTGCTCGGCCATCTCGATGTACTCGGCAACCTCGTCGTTGGATTCGGCGATTTCCTGGGCGACGGGGTGACCAGGCGCCAACGAGAAGTAAGTTGCGCCGTAGATCGTGTCGAGTCGCGTCGTGAAGATATCCACCGCGCCGTAGCCGTCGATTTCGAAGGCGACGCTTGCGCCCTCCTGCTTGCCGATCCAGTTGCGCTGCATCTCCCGGACGTTGTTCGGCCAGCCCTCAAGGTCGTCCAGGCCAGAGAGTAGTTCCTCGGCGTAGTCAGTGATCGTCAGGAACCACTGGTCCATCTCGCGGTGGTCGATCGGCGTGTCACACCGCCAGCACAGCTCTGCCTCGCCTTCGACTTGCTCGTCGGCGAGGACAGTCTCACAGGAGGGACACCAGTTCAGTTCGGCGGCCTGGCGTTCGACCAGCCCTGCCTCCTGGAAGCGCTGGAAGAGCCACTGGTTCCAGCGGTAGTAGTCAGGGTCGCAGGTGGCGACTTCTCGCTCCCAATCGTAGCCAAAGCCCATGCGTGTGAGTTGTTCACGCATCGAGTCCATGCAATCGAGGGTCCAATCTCGCGGATTGGTGTCTCGTTGCTCGGCGGCGTTCTCTGCGGGCAGGCCAAACGAGTCCCACCCCATCGGATGGAGGACGTCTTCGCCGCGCATCCGCTCGAAGCGGGCGAAGGCGTCGGTAATCGTGTAATTCCGGACGTGGCCCATGTGGAGATTCCCCGACGTGTAGGGGAACATCGCCAGGACGTACGCCGGGTCCTCGGCGTCGTCGGGGATGCGGAACACGTCCGCCTCGTCCCACGCTTCCTGCCAGGCGGGTTCGATCTGAGTGTGGTCGAACCCACGTTCTCGCTGGTCGTGCTCTGCTGGCATCGTTGGCCCACTCTGGGGGGGCGACACTGCTATACCTTACTCTTCGAGAGCCAACACGGCAAAATCGAATCGCCGAAAGGAAGCGAACGCAACCCCGCCCCACACGAACGGGTATCTTACCGGCGGGTGACAGTACGCGTAGCCATGGAGGTCCCAGATGCGATGACCACGGCCGTCGAGAAGATCACCGAAAGGGCGGGCGTCGAGCGCGTCTACAGCGACCCGATTGACCGCGACGGCCGGACTTTTGTCCCCGTCGCCAGAGTCGCCGACGGGTTTGGCGGTGACGTCGGCGAGGGATCAGCCACGAGCACCGAAACAGAGGGCGAAAGCGAGCCTGCCGGAAGCAGGTCTGGGACTGGCGGTGGCGGCGGCGGGATGGCGAAACCGGTCGGTGCGATCGAAAGCACGAGGATGGCACACGGTTCATCCGGGTCAGTGATCGCCGACAGCTGGCCGGCGCTCTCACAGTAGGTCTCCTGGTCGGCTAGCTGGCCCGGCACTTGCAGCAGTGACGAGTGACTACTCCAGTGAGTAATGAGAGGGGCAGGCCGGACTGAGACAGGGAACGAACCTTCTCGCAATCTAAGTACCGGTGGATCACAAGTCGTAACGTATTTTACTCGAACTCGGCTACGTTCACGTGCGTGTCCGGGCTAGGGTAGTGGTATCCTTTGGCCCTGTGGCGGCCAAGACGTGGGTTCAATTCCCGCGCCCGGACCTTTTTGAGACACAGACGTGACGAGCCACCGGTCTATGGGCGAAACTGAACCCTGGAAGGAACGCGCAGTGAGCGGGGCAAACGAGCATTTCTTCCTTCGGTTCAGATTCCCGCGTCCGGACTTTCTGTCTGGGGACGAACCTGAGCAACCGAACATCCCAAAAGGGAATTGAATCAGGGAGTAGAGCGAACAGAGTGAGCGAAACGACCGTGGTTCAGATTCCCGCGCCCGGACGACGCTCCCCCATGGGAGTCCCAGAGCCGTCGTGCTATCAGCGGTGGCGGGGCGGCCGAGTCCAGCAGCACCCGGAAACACACGGGGTCACGGCGACTTCGACGAGACACTGATCGAGCCCAGAGCACACGCCGAACAGGCCGCCGGACAAACGACCACGACCGGTACCCGATCGAGTCGGGTGCAGCGGTACTGACAGTGCTGTACAGGCCCACATACCGAGACAAACTGACAACAGTCCCAACCACGATTCCGGCCACTGGAAGCCTTATCCAGTTGGCGGGCGTGTTGAGACACGATGGAAGGACGCGACGATCAAATCACGGTGTATTCGGATTACGTGTGTCCGTTTTGCTACTTGGGTCGACAGTCATTAGAGGCGTATCAGGAGACACGCGATACGGCCCTCGAAATCGACTGGCAGCCGTTCGATCTCCGGCGTCACAAGCGCGGTCCCGACGGTGAGATCGATCACTCGATCGACGATGGCAAAGACGAGGACTATTTCGAGCAGGCCCGACAGAACGTCGCCCGATTGAAAGCGGAGTACGGCGCAGACGAGATGCTCGAGTTCGAGGAGCTCCCCGAAGATTTGGATTCACTCGACGCCCAGGTTGCCTCGTTCTACGTGAAGACAGAATATCCCGAGCAGTGGCTCGCTTTCGACGAAGCGATCTTCGAAGCGCTCTGGATCGATGGGAAAGATATCGGTGACGGTGACGTACTGGCTGACATTGCAGCGGAGACGGGAATCGACGGAGACGAGATTCGAACAGCAGTCGCCGACGAACACCTTCGCGACCGGCTGCGGAAACGATTCACCGAAGCCCAGCAAGCCGGTGTGAGAGGAGTCCCGACGTTCGTCTACGACGAGCAGGGGGCTCGGGGTGCAGTCCCGCCCGAACAACTCGAACGACTCGTCGAAGGAACGTAACTCACGCTCCCCCCGTTTGAAGCGGCCAGACGTGACCCTACAGGACTGGCCGTCGAGACATGAGCTTGCTCAGGTGCCGGCGAGAACGTTGGAGCGTGGGTTTCTGGTCGAAAGCATGGACGGATGCGAGTGGCTGGCGCACATCGACTACAGCGTGGTCTGAGAGACGACAGCCCGGGGTCCGCCCCAAGACCGTCGAACGAAGCAGCCGTCGTCACGAACACTGACAGCCAAAAAGCCTGCAAAAGTTGCCAGTACCTATAGCTCGCTGTGATCCCGTCTGGTTAAAATAAGGCAAATATGTAGAGTATACACCCATGAGTATCCAGGAAACCTGCGATAAGTTACAATATACATCCGATATATCGAAATAGGGCTAGCTTTGCCCAAACGAAAGTCGATCAGAGATGGCCCCAGATACTGGCGGGGCGGACGGCGCTTTGGGAGTCCAGCGGGTGCTGTAGAACATGGTAACTGTCGGGAGTCGCTTGTGGAGTCAATATCGGTCGGTTCCACTCATCTGGCGTATCTTCGTCGCCTTCGTGGTGGGATCGGCCGCTGGCATTGCATTCGGCGAACGGATGGCCGTCGTACAGCCGGTAGGCGAGCTCTTTCTTCGGCTGCTCAATATGTTGGTCATCCCGATTATCGTCTTCACACTCCTCACCGGGATTCGACAACTCTCGCCGGCGAAACTCGGGAAGATCGGTGGAGCGACAGTCGCCCTCTACGCCGTGACGACAACGTTTGCGGGAGTCATCGGTCTCGTCGTTGCGAACGTACTCCAACCTGGGAAAGGAGTCGAGTTTGTCAGTGGCGAGGCCCAATCACAGGCACCACCGTCGTTGATGGAGGTGATTCTCGGTATCGTCCCGAACAATCCCGTCGCGGCACTTGCCGAAGGGAACTTGCTCGCGACGGTGTTTTTCGTCATCGTCTTTGGCATCGCACTGACCTACGTCCGCTCACAACAAGCACAGTTCGCAGACGCTGTTGATTCGGTGTTCGAAGCGTTCGAAGTCGGTGCCGAGGCGATGTTCGTGATCGTTCGAGGCGTCCTCGAATTCGGTGTCCTCGGCATCTTCGCGTTGATGGCGTCCGGCATCGGGACCGAGGGCATCGGCGTGTTCACCTCGCTTGGTGAACTCGTGTTGGCGATCGCGATCGCGATCGTCGTACACATCGTCTTTACCTACCTGATCGTTCTCATGGGTGTGGTTGTCGACGTGTCCCCGATCGCGTTCCTCAGCGGGGCAAAAGATGCGATGGTGACGGCGTTCGCGACACGTTCGTCGACCGGAACGCTCCCGGTCACGATGCGCAACGCCGAAGAGGATCTTCGCATCGGCGAGCGCATCTATTCGTTCACGCTCCCGGTGGGGGCGACGGCGAACATGGACGGCGCTGCGATCCGGCAGGCGATCACGGTCATGTTCGCCGCGAACGCCGTTGGACAGCCACTCGCGGTGCCCGAGCAAGTGTTCGTGTTGCTCGTTGCTGTCCTCATCAGTATTGGAACCGCAGGCGTCCCAGGGGCTGGGATCGTCATGCTCACGGTGATTCTCACGCAGGTCGGGCTCCCACTCGAGGTCGTTGGGTTCGTCGCCGGCGTCGATCCCATCCTCGGACGGATTGCGACCATGAACAACGTCACCGGTGACCTCGCTGTGTCGACGGTCGTCGGAAAGTGGAACGACGCACTCGATCTCGACGAAGGCGTGTGGGCAACGGACCTGAGGGGCGGTACCAGCGGGCTTGCAGGCGACGATTAGGGAGGTCGATTGCAGTAGTGACGATTGCCCGAAGACAGCAGCGTCGGGACGGGTACTGGCCCACACCGGGCAGGAGCCTCTGGAAGCCACTCCCGGTATCGCGCTCTCGATCGGGTCCAAAAGTGCTGCTCGGAAGTGCCCGCCGACCGTGCTCAGGCTGTCTCGATGCTGGCCACCGACAAGCGCACGGTCACTGGTCTTGGCCGACGAGCATCTCTAAGGCCGTGGTGAGGTGGTACTCGACGTTTTCGTCGTCTGTGGCACCCAGCGCGTGCTGAAGGTGATCCGTGACGGTGACTGCCGTCTGCTTGCCAGCCGGTGTCTTCTCGTGCTCGTGTTCGGTCTCGCTCATACACATGCTACGCGAACGATACCTAAAGACGTTTGATCTAGGTGCTTCGAGCTTTATCTACGCCGACCGAACAGTGCCCGCCAAGCGGGATGGAAAAACGGGACGTCACCAGCGTCCGGGACGCTTTTGCCCGCCCATCACGTCGATTGAGCTACCGTGGCGATCACCGACAAAGTGTACGTCAAGAACCACCGCCAGCTGGTCTCCCAGCTGGAACAGTCGTTTCCCAAGAGTGCCTTCGCCGGTGCGACCCTGGACGTGCTCTTTCGCGGGGAGAATCTGGCGAATCTGGACGACGCAACCCAGGATCGAGTCATGGACTTCGCCGAGGATTTCATGGACTGTGACTGTGAGTCGGCACCGCACTGTGGCCACCCGCAGGAGAAGTTCGCCCACTATCTGCTCGAACTGCGTGCCAACGGGCTCGGCCCCGACGCCATCGTCGACGTGATGGGCGACGATTACATGCTGTATGCCTATCCCGGCGATGTGCTCTCCTTTCTCGACAATTCGGTCCGGACGCTAGAAGCGATCGAATCACTGGCAGACGTCGACGGCGAAGGAGACGTCGCGCGAGAGGCACAGCACAGACGCGAACAGTTGCTGTAGGGACGGTCTAGGGCTCTTCGAACTCGCCGATCCGATAGGCCGACTCGCTGTCTTCCTCCTCGCCAGCATCTAACTCTTCGAGCATGATGACCTCTTCCTCGTCGCCATCGAGTTCGTCTCGGAGATTCGTCACGTAGCGTTTGTACTCCTCTAACTGTTCCCGGAGGTGGTCGGCTTCGAGTTCGAGGCGCTCGTGTTCGCGAATGAAGGCCTTTGGCACCTCGACTTTCGGTGGGAACGAATCGTCGTCGCTCTCCTCGCCGCCGTTGAGTTCGTGCTCGGGGACGACCTCGATTTGCCCGTTGTGGTCGACGAGCTTGTCGACGTAATCACGGAAGACCGCCGACAACGAGAGATCACGCTCCTCGGCGATCTCCCTGAGGGTCTCGAATTTCTCTTCGCTGACCCGAAAAGAGATCGTCTTGTTTTGTTGCCCATTGTTGTTGGACGGTCCCTCGCGCACCTACTTAATGATTTGTCAGACGATTGCCGGCGGCAGTACCTGGCCTCGTGCGTTGTGAGCCGACGCGACCCAACGACAACTGTTAGGTCTCTGTCTCGGTCTCCTCGTCGAGACTTTCGAGGGCATCGACGACGAGTCGGCGATAGTTCTCGATGGCCGGTTCGTACTCTTCGTGGGCCATGCGAACGTACTCGTCGGGCGCGAACTCTTCTTGGGAAGGGTCGGCCTCGCGATACTGGGTGACGCGTTCGAGGGTCCGCTCGGCCGTCTCGACGACCCACCGGTCGCGGGTTCCCTCGTCGACCGGCGTGATCGACTCGGGGCGAACGGAGACGTTTACCTCGCCGTCGTCGGTCTCGTAGGTGCGGGGTTTGCCCACGATGGCGACGTAGGCGGGCGCCTCCAGTTCCCGCAACATCGAGGCCGCGTCGGGCTGGTACTGCCCGGCATAGACGAAGAACGTGTCGCCGTTGGGATCGACGACCCGCCCCTGCCAGTATTCACTATCCTCGCCGACGTCCTCGGTCTCGGTGAGCGTGCCGACGATGAACACACGATTGGCACGCTCGCCGGTCGGGAGGAGGACGTACACCGGCGCGCGGTCGTCGTCACTCTCCTTGAACGTGTAGGTTGCGTCGTTGAACTCGCCGGCAAAGACACGCTGGGCAACCTCTCGGGTCGGTGTTGCAGCCATTATATCGACCTCGCTTTGATGAGGGCCGCTTCAGGATCGACGGCATCGTCGAGTTGCGCTACGTCGTCGGCCAGCAAGTACCGACCGAAGGTCGGCCCCTGGACGCGATAGTAGCGCCCGAGAATCTTCTCGCGCATCTCGTCGGCGACGACACTCGTGTCCAGTGCATCCATCGCCATGTCTTTGGCCTCCGCTAAGGTGATCCCGGTCAGATTCTCGGTGGCTTCCTGATCGAAAATGACCTCGGTAACGTCGTCGCCATCGTCCAGGACGCCCTTGATCCGCAGGTCGAACTCGCCTTCGACTTCACCGTGTTCTGAACAGCGGCCGTTCTGGAGGACGCGCGTACAGTCGTCGTCTGGACAGCGCTTGATCAGCCCACTGCCACTCTGGACGTCGACCAAGGCCCCCTCGACTTCCAGGGAATCGTCGCCGACCTCGATGTCCTCGTCGGCCTCCTCGATGACGGTCGTCCGGTTGAGCTTCACCGAGAATCGACCCTGGTACTCGTCGGTGACGACGTTCCGGAGGTGGTACGTCTTGCCCTCGTCGAGTTCGGGCAGATCTGACTTCGACCACTTGGTGAACTTGATCGTCCCCGTCCCGTCACCAAGCAGACCGACCTGGGCGACAGCGTCGCTCCGTGGGTCCCAGAGCTCGACGACTTTCGCAGTCATGTCCACCCACTCTTCAGGTGCGTCGACGTCGGCGGCCTGGACAGTTTCGTTGCCCCCATCGCCGCTGCGAATGTCCTCGCGCTCCAGGTCAGCCTCGTCGAGATAGGAGTTGGTGACACTCCGGCGGGCCTCACTGATCGGAACCTGGTACTCCTCGACCAGCGTCTCGAGGCGTTCCTCGATGTCGTCGATCGAAACGTCGAGCTGGTCGGCAAACTGCTCGTGTATCTCTTCCGCGTGGGTATGCAAATCCGTCATAGCTGTGCTGTCTCCGCGTGTTTTCGGTGGGAGACACCCGAAGCTTGGTCGCCCTCCTATTTAAAATCGCGGCGAGCGGACCGAAAGTGAAATCCGGGGCGCGAAGATTGATAGCTGGCCAGTCCAGATGGAGACGTATGGCCGAGGACGATCACCTCACCAACCTGGTTCGATCGACGCTTCGATCGGCTGGCCGCCAGCTGGCCGAAGCCAGGCAGGCCTACGACGATGCCAAGCGGTCGGCCCAGGAGGATCTGCCCGTAGACGAGCAGGGCCAGGCACGGATCGTCTGTCGGCGACACGCCGAGCGACGGGCCGTTCGGCTCGATGAGGAGGGCCGACCCCACTGTTTGGACGCCGACCATCCCGACTGCCAGGGCTGTATCGAAGACATCGCGGACGGCACCGTCGAAACGTGGTAAGGGAGCGCCCCAGGTACAGCGCGCAGTATCACGCCAAACGGAAATGGAGTGACGCGGGTAGCTGTAGCGGTGGGCAGGCACCCGGAAGTTCCTTTAGTCATCCCGGAGAACGCTACCGTATGCGCGGGTACCTCTGGTTTTGGGGCTTTGCCCTGTCAGTGATGGTCTCTCTGGGCGCGATCGTCGTGTTGGTCGTCGATTTCTTCTATCCGAACCCGCCGTGGGGCGAGATGCCGCCAGTCGGGTACGTCGGTGCGATGGGCGTCTCGGTGATTGCCGTCGGCGTCATGATCGCTCTCTCGATGACGCGCCCGGATGGCCGGTAGGTCACTCCCTGATCGACCCGCCATCGACGGGAACGGCCGTGCCCGTCACGAAACTCGCCCGGGGGCTAGATACGAACGCGACGACATCGCCAAGCTCCCGTGGCTCACCGATACGTTCCATCGGGACGTCCTGAGCCCAGTCCGCGTAGCCCGCCTCGTAACTGTCGTACTCCCCACGATCGACCGCATCGTCGATCAGTTCCTCGATCCGGGCCGTCTCGTGTGCGCCTGGCAAGACGGCATTGACCCGCACGTCAGGGGCGAACTCCCGCGCCTGGGTCTGCATCAGGCCGATGACAGCACGTCGGACCGCATTCGAGAGCACGAGGTCGTCGATGACTTCCCTGACCGACCGGGACGTGATGTTGACGATCGTTCCCGCCGCACTTTCCTGGAGGTATGGATACGCTGCGCGGGTCAGGCGGACGACGCTCATAACGAGGAGTTCGTAGGCATCGTGCCACGCTTCGACCGGGGTGTCCATGAACGAGCCGCTGGGCGGGCCACCGGCGCTGGTCACCACGTGATCTAAGCCGCCGAACGTCTCGACTGTTTCCTCGACCAAGGCTGTCGCGTGATCGGGCTCGGTGATATCGGCCTCGATGGCGTGAACGTCGCCCGGTCCCGCCGCTTGGAGTCGCTCGCGGGCCGTTTCCAGTCGGGATTCGGTCCGGCCACAGACGACGACGTTCGTGCCTTCGGCGGCGAGGGATTGGGCACTGGCGAGACCCAGGCCGCTGGTGGCTGCGGTACAGAGCGCAACGTTGCCCGATAGCTCGAGATCCATGTTCGGAAATCGAACGGCGTCTCAAAAAGGGCCACGGGGAGTGGCTTGTGGCGAGATATCTGACGACATATGGCGGCCGAGGCGGGTACTTAGCTGCCCCAGAAGTTGTCACGGCTGCCGAGTTCGGGCCGATCCGGGCCGTCACGATCGTCGTCTGGCTCCTCGTCGACGGGCTCGTCGGTGTCCGCTGGGTCCGCTTGCGGTTGTTCGTCGTCCATCGGCAGGCGTTCGAGTTCCTCTGCACGGGCGTGATTGGAGTGGACGGTCGTCACCTTGACACGGGCCTTTGCTTCCGGCAGGACGCCATCGATCAGCAGGATGAATCCGTCCTCAGTGCGGCCGACGCCGGCCCCGCTCTCGTGAATGTCTTCGACGGTCACCACGACTTCCTCGCCCGGCTTGACTGGCTGTGACTGCAGATCCGAGATCGGCTGGTTGTAGTGGTTGCACCACTCGGCGCCCCCACGGTCGCCATAGTGGGTACACCCCATCCCCTCGATCCGCTCGGTAAATTCGGGGCAATCGTCGGCGAGTGGACAGTCCGGCATGCTAATTCGAGGTTATCTGTGTGTCGGCAAAACGTTTGCGTCTATCCGTCCACTCACTCGAACGCTCCGCGTCAGCTCTTCTGAAAGCAGTGTTGTTCGACGCCTTCGCCGCGCCGTCAGCGTCAATCACCAGCGTGTTCTCGGTCTCGGCCGATTCGAAGCCATCGATCGGACGTTGACTGATCGATTTGGCAACTTGGGAACCATCTATGGCAACAGCAATCGGAACGGAACGATGTGACCGCTGTCTTAGACTCCTTCATCGAATGCCCGGATCGTAGACCGGCGTCTGATCGCCACCAGGTTCATCGCCGTCACTGCCATCAACGGCATCGCCGCTTCGGAGGCTCCAGGACCCTTCAGAACAGCTCCCAGTGGGTCGTTTCGAACCCTACGTCTCGCCAATGCCATCGCCGTGGATGTCGAGTTTCCCGACCCCCTGCACCAGATACTCCTCCGGTGGTTCCTCGCCCATGTGCAGGTATAGATCTCGTATCTGTGCCATCACGTGTTCCACCACCAACTCGTGGAAGTCCTCTTCGTAGGTGAACCCCTCCTCGAACTCTAAGGCTGGGATGGCACACACGATCTGTTCGTCCTCGGGGTAGTTCGGGAACGTCCCGTAATCGTTTGCCTCTCGCTCGTTGAGCACTTCCCGAACGAACACCGGGGCAACGTCCAGTATCTCACTTCCCTGGAAGCGGAACACCTTCAGCACCACCACACCCTCCAGGTTGATCGACGGCTTCTCAATGAATGCTGCTGGATCGGCCAACGCCTCGTAGAAGTCTCTGAATTGCTCGTGGAATCGGTCCAACGGGTAATTGATCAATGCTTCGAGTCCCGCATCGAGGTGTTCCGGATCCCACATCGGATCCAGGATGGCTGCCTCGGGAAACTCCTGTTGGGCCGCGTATCGGGCGCGTTCCTCGACCTGGCACATGATCCGCTGCTCGTCGTCCGTCCGGTCGTCTGGTTCGTGGGGGTAGTCGTCGGTTCCGTGGTAAGTGATCGCTCCAGACCAATCCATCGCAATTTGGTGGTCTAATCCCTTCTCATCCGTTACTAGGACGGCAACTTCTTCATCGTCATAATTTACCAGTTCTGCTTCCATGGGTCACTCTTCCTCCTTCTCGAATAGCTCGTGGCTGTTCGCTTCATCCGCACTCCCTCCAGCCGACTCGCCATCGCCCGAACCGCCAGTGCCGTAGTACTCACTCACCGTATCTCGTGTGTACTCACTTACCGCCGACGCGCTCTCTGTCACTGCTGTCTTCGCTTCTTTGAACGTCCCCAACGCTCCCTTATCGATACTTCGCGCTGCCATGTACCCGCCAATCCCGCCCGCAGCCGCCTGCGCTCCCGTCGCTAACGCCATCCCTGCCACGCCTGCTGCACCAAGCCCAGAGCCAGCGATCGCTGTGCCGACTGCCACTGAAACACCACCCTTCGCTATCTCCTTCGCCATTCCCTTTGCCGTGCTATCATCACTCAGCTTCGACTCGATCATCTCGTCGCGCGCTTCTAACTGTTCGGCCAGGTGCTCGTCGCCACCGGCCATCTCCATGTAGGCCCCCTTCTCCATTACCACGCTCTCGTCGCTCTCGGCTTCGGACGCCTCGTCTTCAGCACCCACCTCGCTTTCGAGTCTGTCGAGGCGACCCTCCACGTCTCCACTACGCTCCTCGCTCGATGGCTCTTCGTACTCCTCACGCCCGGGCTCGGTGTATTCCTCGCGCTTGCCCCCCTCGTCGGCGACACCGTCTCCGTACTTATCCAGCGATGACTGTTCTAAGTCCGGCGTCGTGTAAATCGACCGCCCAACGCCACCACTCACCACGCTCGTCGTCACTAGTCGTAGTATTCCTCGTCTTCAGTCGTCAGTGGCTTGCCCCAGATATCCGTTTCCTTGCAGTACTCCGGCGGTTCCTCACCGACGTGGTGGTAGACATCTCTAAGTTGGGCCAGCAGATGCTCGATGATGAATATCTGGAACCCATCCGGGAATTCGTAGGCTCCATCGTCGAATTCTATCGGTGGCAACGTGATCTGGAACTTCGTCAAGTGCGGTTCGCCTACTAGTTCCTCGTATCGTGACTCCCTGTGGGTGTAGTGAGCCTCGCCCGACTCGTCTCTATATTTGATTACTGGCGTCGGTACGTATGCCACCTCGTCGTCCTCGTTGACCAGAAACGGCTGGAAAAGGATCTCCGCCGTTTGCTCGGGCACTTCCGGCTCTGAAGCGGGCTCGGTGAGCATTCGATAGCAATCCCGAAACTTCTCGGCGAAGTCGTCCACGTGGAGCGTCTCTAAAGCCAGCATCGCCCGGTCCAGTTCTGCCGGAATCCACCCTGCCGGCAGGATATCTGCATCCGGAAACTCCTGTTGGGCCGCGAGTTTCGCCCGCTCTTTTACCTGCGTCATCAACTTCTGCTCTTCGAACGTTCGGTCGGCTGGGTCGTGGGGGTAGTCGTCGGTTCCGTGTTCTCGAATTGTTCCATCCCACTCAATCGTTAACCGGTGTTCATAGCCATTCTCATCAAATACCTGTACCCCACAATCCTTCTCATCATGTCCCAGTATTTTCGTATTCATATTTCACTTAGTTGAAATGCTAATACTTTGTATCATCAGCGCCTTTCGCATCCCCTCCGGCCGACTCGCCATCGCCCGTCCGCCACTCCGCCGTTTTCACCGAGCCCTTCTCCGTCCAGTCTTTCAGCTCCGACTTGAAGTCTGATAGCTCACTCTTGAACGAGTTCTTCAGGTCCTTCCCCTTCCCGATTTTCGACGTGATCGATTCCACTCCAGTTCCAGCGATCCCTTGGCTAGCTCCGAGCACTGCGGCACCTGCTACTGCGCCTGCCGCTACCACCGGTGCCGCTCCACCCGCTGCTGCTAGTCCCACGCCTGCTGCCACCGCTCCCTTCACCGCATCTCCACCAATTCCACGCAGATACTTGTTCCCATCATCACCCTGGGCCTGGTCCACTGTCCGTGATTTGTTCATCACGTCGTACATCAGCTTGCCCTGTTCCTCCTCGTCCATCTTCGTCATCGCTTCACCCAACTCCTCGCGCTCGATCTCCTCGAAGTGGATATCCGACGCTGTCGGGTTCTCCAGATCCGACAGTGACTCCTCGGCCCCATCGGACGATTCGGTGCTCTCTGTCGACTCTGAATCGTCCGCGGTGGATGTCTCGGACTCGCTCTCCGGTGACGCGTATTCCTGCCGGTCGCTGTCGGCCTCGTCCAGGCGGTCACTTTCTAAGGCCGACATCGGCGTCTGCTCTAAGTCCGGCGCTGTATCGTTGACCGTCTGCGAGTCGCGCTCGTCTCCACCACCACCGCCAGCAGCCGACGCCGCTGCCGGTGCCGGGCCGCCCCCAAACCGGTTGTTCACTCCCGTCTGATCCCCACCGCCCATCACGCCGCCAGCTATACCGCCCCCACCGCCCGACACCGCACCGCTCGCCTTGCTCGCCCCGCCTTTCATCGCACCCTTCGCTTGGCCTGTCATCGCACTGGCCACACCACCCATCGCACCGCTCAACCACTTCACGACGTACGTGATCGCCACCAGATTCATCGCCGTCACTGCCATCAGCGGCATCGCTGCCGCTAACAGCGGATGTACCGGACTCCCCCACTGGAACGCTCCGAAAAACTGCTGTTCGAGTGCTCCGTTTCTTCGAGACCCGATACTGCTGCGATAATGCAACACGACTCTCTATCCTACATTCCCTCTAGCAGCAATTCTTCGGCCGATCCGTCTTCGTCGCCGTAGATGTCTAATTTTCCGTGCCCCTGTACCCGGTATTCCCGCGGTGGCTGCTCGCCCATGTTCAGGTAGATATCTCGTATTTGGGCCATCAGGTGATTGACCAGAAAATCCGGGAAGTGCTCCTCGAACGTGATGTGGTCCTCGAACGCTATTCGGGGCATACTACAAACAATGAGTTCCTCGCGCGGGTACTCCCACGTCTTCCCCGTCGAGTGTGCCGTTCCGTCTGTCCGCTCGTAAACTATCTCGATGTCTGAGACCTCTACAACCTGGCCGTCACGTACTCGAAATGGCTTGGCAATCCCCGACGTCTCTGGGTCCATGTCCGGGTCGTCCACGAACTCTGACGGCCGCTGCAACGCTTCGTAGTAGTCTCTGAACTGCTCTTGGAACTCTGCTAACGGGTAGTTCGTCAGCGCTTCGAGCCCTTCTTCGATATGCTCCGGGTCCCACAGCGGGTCCAAGATGTCTGCCTCGGGAAACTCCTGTTGGGCCGCGTATCGGGCGCGCTCCTCGACCTGGCACATGATTCGCTGCTCCTCGTCTGTTCGGTCGTCTGGGTCGTGGGGGTATGATTCTTGAGAATGTCTTTGAATGCGTCCATTCCATTCGATGGTGATGACATGTCTGTTTTCGCGTTCATCATAGACCTCTACCCCACAATTTTCTTCTTTGTGTCCGACAACTTTTGCTTCCATATTGCCATTATCCAATTTTCCAATCGTCATGCGTAATCATCACCTTCAAATCCATCTGACTCCCCGCCACCCGACTCGCCTTCGCCCGAACCGCCAGGCAGGGCGTACGAATACGTTTCTTTTGCTTTCGACTTTACACCACTCGTCGCCTCCGACACGCGTTCGAGGCCGCCTCGCACTGACCCTTCGCCGACCATCCGCGACGCTGCGTAACCGCCAATACCGCCTGCTGCCCCGCCGATCGCACCACCTAGGGCCGCACCTGCTGCCGTCCCGACTGGTCCCGCGATCGAACCGCCGATGCCACCCAGTGCCGCTCCCACCGTTTGCCCTGCGCCCGCGCCCGCTGCTCCGGCAACCGCGCCTTTCGCCGCCTCCTGACCCATCGCCGTCGACTCGTCGGGCTCGGACAGTGACGCCATCTTCTGGTCCATCGCCACCATCGTCTTTGCCATCTCCTCGTTGTCCGTCATCGACTTCGCTTCATCCACTGTTAATTCTCCCGGCGTGTAGGATTCTGCTGGATCGTCCTTGCTCTCGGCGCTTACCTCGCTTTCGAGCCTGTCGAGGCGACCCTCCACGTCTCCACCGCTACTCCCCTCGTCAGTCGATGGCTCGGCGTATTCGCGCTCGCCCTGGCCGCCCCCCAAACTACCCTCACCGTACTGATCCAGCGACGATTGCTCCAAGTCCGGCGCCGTGTTCTCGACCGCCTGCGAGTCGTGACTGTCATCCTGACCCCCACCACCGCCCGCCGCTGCAAGTAACACGCCGACAACGCAATTACTCCTGAATGGTTGCGTTGCGTATCTTGTCCCGCAAACGCTACCACTCACTGCTCGTGCTGTCAAATGTCGTAGTATTCCTCGTCTTCCGTCGTCAGTGGTTTGCCCCAGATGTCCGTTTCCTTGCAGTACTCCGGCGGTTCCTCACCCACGTGCCGATAGACGTCTCTGAGTTGGGCCAGCAGATGTTCGATGATGAATATCTGAAACCCGTCCGGGAATTCGTAAGCACCATCGTCGAATTCTATCGGTGGCAATGTGATCTGGAACTTCGTCAAGTGCGGTTCGCCTACTAGTTCCTCGTATCGTGACTCCCTGTGCGTGTAATGAGCCTCGCCCGACTCGTCTCTATATTTGATTACCGGCGTCGGTACGTACGCCACCTCGTCGTCCTCGTTGACCAGAAACGGCTGGAAAAGGATCTCCGCCGTTTGCTCGGGCACTTCCGGCTCTGAAGCGGGCTCGGTGAGCATTCGATAGCAATCCCGAAACTCCTCGGCAAAGTCGTCCACGTGGAGGGTCTCTAAGGCCAACATTGCCCGGTCGAGTTCGGCCGGGATCCACCCTGCCGGTAGGATGTCTGCATCCGGAAACTCCTGTTGGGCCGCGAGTTTTGCCCGCTCCTCGACCTGAACCATGATCCGCTGTCCTTCGTCTGTCCGGTCTTCTGGTTCCTTTGGATACGTTCCTTCATCTCGAGAGTGCTTCTCTATAGAACCATCCCATTCGATATTTACAATATGACGGATGTCCCGCTCGTCAATTACCTCAACGCCGATTGCTTTATCATCGTGCCCCAATATGTCAGTTTTCATTGTTATATGTAAGTTATGAGAAACGGTTGTCCGAGTGGTCAACACCACTCCCGCCGGCCGACTCGCCATCGCCCGTCCGCCACTCCGCCGTTTTCACCGAGCCCTTCTCCGTCCAGTCTTTCAGCTCCGACTTGAGGTCTGATATCTCACTCGTGAGCGAGTTCTTCAGATCCTTTCCTTGGCCGATTTTCGTCGTAAGCGATTCCACTCCAGTTCCAGCGATCCCTTGGCTAGCTCCGAGTACTGCTGCACCTGCTACCGCGCCAGCCGCTACCATCGGCGCTGCTCCACCAGCAGCTGCTATCCCTACTCCTGTCCCCACCACCCCCTTCACTGCATCTCCACCGATTCCACGCAGGTACTTGTTCCCATCATCACCCTGGGCTTGGTCCACCGTGCGTGATTTGTTCATCACGTCGTAGAGCAACTTACCCCGCTCTTCGTCGTCCATCTTCGTCATCGCTTCACCCATCTCCTCGCGCTCAATTTCCTCGAAATGAATGTCCGATGCTTTCGGACGCTCCAGGCCCGACGGCGACTCACTCGCCCGATCGATCGTGTCCACGCTCTCTGTCGGCCCCGAGTCTGCCTCCGTGATCGACTCGCTTCCCAACGCTTCGCCATCGCTTTCCGGCGACCCGTATTCCTGATGACCACTCTCGCTGTCACCCTCGGCCAGGCGCTCGTTATCCAGCGCTGACATCGGCGTCTGCTCCAACTCCGGCGCTGTATCGTTGACCGTCTGCGAATCACGCTCGTCACGACCGCCACCGCCAGCAGCCGACGCCGCTGCCGGTGCTGGGCCGCCGGCAAACTGGTTGTTCACTGCCGTCCGGTCGCCACCGGCCATCCCACCGACCATGCCGCCACCCACACCGCCCGACACCGCACTGCTCGCCTTGCTTGCCCCGCCTTTCATCGCACTCTTCGCTTTGCCCGTCATCTTGCTCGCCGCACCACCCATCGCACCGCTCAACCATTTGACCACGTACGTAATCGCCACCAAGTTCATCGCCGTCACTGCCATCAGCGGCATCGCCGCCGCCAGCAACGGATGCACGCTACTCCCCGACGCGAACGCCGCGTCAACTCCGCCTGACTCGACCGATCCGCCGGCCAGCATCGCCAGCGATCCGTGGGCAAACTTCAATCCGACCGCGAACACGCCTGCGATCAAGATGCCACCGGGGATCAACATCCCCGTCGCTTTGAACAACTTCTCGCCCACCGCCTTTGCGTACTTCAGCGGGCCGAGTTCCCCGATCCAGAACACGATCAACAAGGGATACAGTCCGTACGTCAGGTAGACGATCACTTTCCGAGCGACCAAGACGACGACCAGCAGCAACTGCCCGACCGTGACGATCAACCCCATCACGACGCCGAACAACAACAGCACGAACGACCCCGCACCGCCCGTGTCCGGACTCGCCGACACCGTGAACGTCGTCGACTCCAAGAACAAGTCGATCGTCGCGTTCGATACCTCGAACGCTGCTGCGAACAATCCGCGACCCCACAGCGTCGGCCCCCAACCCGGCGGATTGACGATAAACAGCGATAACGTGGCCGCCAGCGCACGCCCGGCGAACCGGTACGGATCCGACTTCTTGCCGTCCGGGAAGAACTGAAACATCCCGAGGTGGGCCAGCGCAAAGACTGTCAACAGCGCGAAATAGATCCCCACCGACAGCTCCCACATGTCCTGAAACTGCTTGAGTGCAGTCGGGTTCAGATGCAACAGCGTCTGCATCGACCCGTTGAGGAGATACCCGATCAGCGTGAACACCGCGTTGAAAATCTGCGTGTTGATCCACTCGACGAGCGCGTCGAGACCGAAACTGATCAACACGATGCCGTTGCTGGAGAGGTTGCCAACCAACCACTGGACCTCACCCGCAAACAGCACCCCCATTGGTGTACGTTACAACTACGTACCGTATGCGTACTTAATGGTTGTTATCTCTGTCAAAGTACCTGTCACGACGGATCGGCCATAGTACCGGCTGCGCATCTCATCGACCGTTATCGCGACGATATTTCGACTGGCCCGACGTCTCGTCGTCCTCGTCGGTCGCTGATTCGTCACCGTCAAACTGGCCCCCTGAAAGCTGGGGCTGTTGTAGCTGGGGAGCGTTGCGTTTCAAGACAGAATTTCCCTCACCGCTACCCGTCCCTCCGCTCCCCCTGGAGACGGGATTGGCCCGCTCGGCGGCTGTACTGGCTGCGGAGTTCGCCCGATCTTTGATCCCCTGTTTGGCCTTCTTTTTACCCTTCTTGGCCGCCGATTTGGCCCCCTTCTTGACGCCTTTCTTGCTCATCTCTTTGGTAGCCATCATCGCCCCCGACGCAGCGACACTCGCACCACCCGACGCGACGGCGGCACCCAGTCGCGCGACCGACGTAATACCACCGCCAATTGCACCGAGCATCTGGACCAGCATGAGAGTCGGCAACAGACACGTTGCACCGATGACCATCAGTTTGAAGACGATGGTCGTCAGGTAATCGCTCGAAGATCCTGTGGCGAACACGCCCTCTGCGACAGGGGCACTCCCACTCACACCCTGAGCCACTACCCCACCACCGAAGACGTGGCTATTACCACTGATGAGAGCTATGCCAGTCGTGAAGATACCCGCAATGAGGATGCCACCAACCAGTGCCGTGATAGCCGTTTTGAACAGTTTCGAAGAGAGTTGCTTGCCGTACCGCAGTGGACCAGCGTCGGCTACCCAGAACACGATCAACACGGGATAGAGTCCATACGTAAAGAAGACAATGACTTGCCTGGCGACGAGGAGGGCAAGGAGGACGAACTCGAATACCAGTATCGGTAAGCCAATGAAGAAGGCGAATCCGAGAAGAATGAATCCACCACCCAGTGCACCGGCGAGGGCCTCGCTCTGGAAGGAAAAAGTCGTCCCGACCTGATCGAGGTACACCGTACAGATCTCGTTTACGACGACGAACGCCCAGCCGAACGCTCCTTTCGAGAACAGATCCGATCCCCAGTCGGGCGGGTTGACGATCCACAGAGAAAGTGTCGCAGCGAGCGCTCGTGAGAAGAATCGGGCTGGGTCGGTCTGTTGAGCGCCTGGAAAAATCTGTGCCAATCCCAGCATCGAAGCAGCATACAAAGTGAGGATGCTGAAAAAGGCGAGTGTCCCCACGGTCCAAATTTCCTCGAAGGGCTGTAGCTGGGCCGGATCAAGCGTCAAAAAGGCATTCGTGAGATCTGCAAAGAGCTCCAGCATGAAATCGAACACTGTGTTGAACAGGTCGTTGATGATCGATCGAATCGTGTCCTTGATGCCGAACATAAGGACGATCATCCGCATGTTCTGCAAAAGCCCAATCATACATCACGAACCCTTCTCTGGTATACTGCGTGTGATACTAACCGCTGGATATACTGCAAGACCATCTCAAATCACCTCCATCACGTACTGAAATCCAAGGAAGTTGATAACCAACAGTGGCGTGACTAATTTGAAAAAATCGAGTATCAGCGTCGAAATGCCGCCACCAGCCGACCCAAACTTACCCGCCGGCGGTTGGGCCTGCTCTGCCGTGCCACCGGCGAACGTCCCGCCCGAGGAATCGTACTGGTCGAAGTCGGTCAGTATCGTACTCCCCCAGATGAGTGCCGTGATGAACACCCCAAAGATGAGTAATTTCCCACTCGCCGCGATGAACTTCTTTCCCATCTGATTTACTCGCGACCAGGGGCCGACTTCAACGAGTTGGAACCCCATCAACACCGGTAACAACGCGAAGGTGACGTAGACGATGAGCATCCTGACAACAAGGAGAATGATAAATCCAACCCCGGCTACCAGTAACACACCCGAGGCGAGCAAACCCCACAAAAGCGCCACGAACAAGCCGAACTGATCGACGAGTTGTGTACTGATCGAGACCGCGATAGAGAGATCGTACGTCGTTTTGTAGTAAATCCCAGTCAACCCATGAGAGAATGCAACACTGAACGAGATTAGCGGACGCGAAATGAAGACGATAATGAACGTTTTGAGGAACTTTTCGATGTAGTACTGCAGGTCAGCGCTGTCTTTCCCCGGGAAAAACTGTGACAACAGCAGAACGTAGACGATAGAGAGAGCACCGGCAGCTGCCAAAATACTGAGGGAGAGCCACCATAACGTATCTAGCACCTGAACGTCGGCCGGATTCGGGAAAAACAAGAACGTCTCGAATCCCGCCGAGAGAACGACGTTCAACGCATCCATGAGACCGTCGACGAAGGTCGTGAGCAGCCACGTTACTGCGTCCTTGAGGACGCTATATACGTCAGGGACGAACGGTAACAACACAATCGACCAGAAAACATCACTCATATACAACTATTCGTTCAAGCTGGTAGCAGCCCGTTGCTGTCGATCAGTACCCCCACACAGCACAGTTTGTTTCACCACTCCGTATATTCCAATTGCATAAATATTATTCCATCTGCGTATGAATATCCAATTGGTGCGTTCAATATAGTGAACCGTTCGCATATTGCTATAGGAGTTCTAATAGGGTTCGTCGTCATCACCGCCAGCTGGACTGGAGCGGTTAATCATCGTGTTACCGAGCTAAAAGCACAGTTGGAGACGCTCGAAGACTCTCAGGACGTACTCGGTGTGTTTGCCGGTGTCAACCGAAGTGGCATCGAGCCCACGAGAGAATCGGTGTCACTCTATGCCTACAGCACACGTTCCGGAGACGGGATTGCGATTCCTGCGACTGTCGTTTCGATCCCAGTCGATGGGCTCTATACAGATATCAGTGACGTGGCCCAGACATCAGACGTCCAGCGTTCGATGGCCAGGGCGTGGACTGTCGCAAGTGAGAGTGACACGCCGCCAGCCCACCAGGGTGCGGTGCTCCAATTGCAACCCCCGTCCGAATGGGGGACCGTCGGCGGCGGGAGTGCAGCACTGTCGCTCGCGCTCGGGTTTGCTGGGACCAACTCCTGTACCCGGATAAACGAGAGTGTCGCTGCGACGGGCGGCCTCACCACAGACGGGACCATCGTGGACGTACAGTACGTGCGTGAGAAAGCCCAAACCGCAAGTGATCGGGGGATACAGGTATTTCTCGTCCCCCAAATCAGGGTATTGATGTAAGTGGCATCAGCGTCGTGGAAGTTGGGACGTTCGAACAGGCCGCAGATCGAGCCCTAGAGTCGAGTGCAAGTTGCTAAACAGCTCTGTAAGCCGATTATACAGCACACAGGCAATATGTACATACATTTTTAATTGCATTTCTAGACATCCAAATCAAAGATCTTTTAAGACAATAATGTATTCTCTGGCTATATGACGCGCAGATGCAACCAGCGATTGACGTCTGAACTTGGACAGATACTACGAATACTGGCCATCCTGACGGTCGTGTTGACACTAACCGTTGGCCCTGCCCTTGCGCAAAATAATTCGAGTGCCCCGACCCAGCAAGATCTAAAAAATAAGATCAATCAAGTCGGGCAATTTCTCTCGATAGTCATCGTCGCCGTAGCAGTACCCAATGGGGCATTTGGGCTATTCCAGTGGATGACTGCTGGGACGGACACGGAACAAAGTGACAAAGGCCGTAAACGGATACGCAACTCTTTCATCGGTGCCGGAGGGGCCGCAATCGTCATGATGGCAGTGCAAGTGCTTGCCAACATGGTCTAACCTGATTCGAGATATCTCCTTGGCTAACCAATGAAGAAGGAGTTGGTAGCGCTACTGGTCGTTCTCGTCTCGATCACAGCAGTCACTGGAGCGATGGTCACGGCCACGGCAGTATCATCGGATCAGGAGCGAGCGTTCTTCTCTGATGACGATGACATCAACGGAAGCCAGTTGTCCAACCCGAACGAGCCAGAAAATTTTGTGAAAATAGCCGATATTCCGTATTATACCACAAAGCCGGAGTACGAGATTGGAAATACAACACTCTTCGAATACCAAAAAGACAGTCTGGATAACATAGATTCAGACCTGCGTTCATCCTTTGTATTAGATCGTTCAGAAACTACTGATTCGAATATTATCAAAGACGCACACGTAACGTTTCTGGGCATACACGGCGGGGCAATGAGTCTGGCACGAAGCGGGCGCCACGGCTCACATGCGCTGGCAAATACGTTTGTAATTGGCTCTGAGGGAACAGTGTTATCGCATCTCGACTATCGAATTCGTGAGGATATCCCGCCGGCTGACTACTGTGGACCCAAGGACAAAGACACACGTACCAGGGATTACGACAACGATTCGGTTGTGGAAACATTTTGGATTGACGGCTCCCAAACCTGCTATCGATATTCGATGGAGGTCGAAGATACTCGTAGAGTGTCTATCGGTGGAAGATCGTTTTCTGGAGAAGACACCATTCAGTATACTGGGCTCACGTCGAATTCCAAAGTGGACCTCAGTATGCGCGGGTCAGTCTCCGTCCGCGTAACCGAAACGCGCATCTATCGAGACTGGGACCCGAGGACACGGTATGCAGACGGATGGAGCGACGGCTACTGGGACAGTACAACAGGATCCCCAAGCTTGTATCGGGAGGATAGTGTTAGTTTGTCGAGTGCATCATATGATACCTTGGTAACTGACACGGGCGATCTAGACATTCACCAACGCATCATCAACGTCAACAACGAAACGAGTCACATCGTGCTCACACTGGATGGTCCGCGCGGAAACAATGCTGTTCGTACGAAGCACCTCATGGATCGATTACTCTGGAGCCACCTGACGATCGGGTCAGGAACTGCATTCGTCGATTCGACCTGGCGAACCTATTCTGCGCGACAGTATACCCAAGCCCGACGGTTTACCGAGAGTGGTTCGAATACTATCCACTCACCGCCGCAGGTACCCAGAACGTTCTTGATAGGAACAGACCGTCGCCCAACGATCAACCCGGTAGATCGATCGTCATCTGTGTCGAGTTCGCAAATAATCGGATTCGAAGGCTACAACGTGACGTTGCCACAGACAAATCACTCTGAGGTAACGATCGATCCGTCGGTCCCGATCGAATATTCGCGTCTCGTAATTCAGAACGCACCTGGTAACGTCACGTCCTTGAGGACGATCCACGGCAAGCGAGTAGAAGTCGATGTCGACGAAGTACTCCAATATCGGCAACCGAACGTGTCGATAACTGCGGTCTCTGATAACCGAGTCAAGATTCACGTCGAAGATCCAGCTACGAACCAGCCGTTGGGAGGTCGCCAAGTGCGTCTCTACGGCGTCGATCCCAACCGAACAAACCCCAACGGTGTCGCCATTACGGACGCTTCTGGTGACGTTGTGGGTGAACGAACGAATACGCTGGTCAGAGCGAGAGTGCAACAAGACGACTGGGAAAGCCCAACAGGATCAGTGTTTTACGGACAAACAGTGGCATCGAGGACGTTCCTTCCGAATGTACTGCTATTGGAGCGAGCGCATTCACTACTGGAGACGATACTCCTTGTAGCGCCGCTCGTGTTTCTGTATGGGTACATCCGTCACTTTGGATTGTTCGAATGAATATAGAGCATATCTATCTCACCACGTCACACGTGTCCGTGTGACTGGTTTCAAAGGGTCACTACTCGCTCGGGACGCCGCAATGTCCAGTTAGAGAGCCGCCCACAATCGTTCAGTGACTACTATCGACGCGAGACATACCATCACGGATGCAGTGTTGTCACTCCGGTTCTCCCGCTCGATTGGTTGCGGGTACCGGCTGCAGCGTAGTAGTTCGGCAGTTCAAAGACCTCTCAGAACGAGCGCCGCATCAAGCGGATTCGAGTTGCAGTCGGCACATCACGTTCTGGAATACCGTCCGTCAGAAATCTCAGACACACGGCACCGACATCCCGCGTCGAATTATTATACGTAAAGAGTGCACTATACCGGCGGGTCGGCACCTCATTGTATACTGTCCCGATTGACCGAAAGCGAGTTACAGATGCTTAGCTAACCGTGCCGGGCGAGTCCGATTCAAGAATTTGGTGGACAGATTGTCGCTCGTCGTCTGGAATATCTGTCCAGTCGATCATCTCATTATCGTAGAGTAATGCCCAGACGTTCATATTGCTGTCAATGACGTGATGTTCGAATTCGTTCGAAATGACTCGCATGCGCATCTTCCCTTTGTCAGTGACATACAGTAGCGATTCAGAGTACTCCGCTGAGTTACCCGCCTGGGCTTGTAATACGAAATCCCGTTCTCGGGGAGTGAGATCGAGTGCTTCGATCGCTGTGTCGCCGATATCCTGGTGTCGCATCAGCGCACGAATGTCACACTGGTCGTAGATTTCCTTCGCCTTCGAATTGGCCATAAATTCATCGACGGTCTGACTGATGAGAGTGAGACCGCTTCCATAGTGGCGGCTGTGCCGTGCAAACAGGTTGAGCATGTCCAGTGCCTGTTCGTGACCCAGCATATAGTGTGCCTCGTCGATCATGACCACCATGTTCTCGGTGTTCGCCTTCGCTCGCTGGAATAGCCAGTCGAGCACGATATGCATAATGAGCCCTTCGTTACTGCCATCGGCGACGCTCGAGAGATCGAACTGTACGATGCGATCTTCGAGGCGGACGTTCGTTTCTCCATTGAGATTCGATCGCTGCCCGCCCTGTTTGAAGTCTTCCAGTCCCAGCAAGACACTATGAGCGTAATCGGCAATTCGTTCGGCTTGCTCGCGTTCTTCGACAGATGTTTCTGTGTTTATTGTCGTTATTTCTGAACGAACTGATTCTGGAACGTCGAGGAACTCTCCTGGTGGATCGCCGTTGGACATCTTGCGTAAGACATCTATCACATCCCCAATTTGAGGACTGGGTTGGTGATGGGTGCCGATATCCTTCGTAATCCCCCGTTCGAGGTACGCATACCGGATCGCCCGTCTGAGGACACCTTCTTCTTCTTTGCCTAACTCGCGTTTGCCTCTGAAGTGCGATTCGAACAACCCCATCACACTCCGGATCTTGTCGTCGTACGGATCACCTTCGATATCGTCGATGCTTTCTACCTGCTTGATTTCGAGTGGATTGATCGTGGTCTGGTTGTCGATCGTTACTCTCTGCCCACCTACCGCTTCCACCAGATCACCGAATCCACCCACAGGATCGATAATGAGAACTTCTGTCTCGGGATCCATCATCAATCGACGCCACATGACGAGTTTGGCTAGATAGGACTTCCCAGAGCCGATCTTCCCTGATATCAACATGTTGTGGCCCGACTGAGCAAACCGATCCACGATTATTGGAGCGTTGGTTGACATCTGAAAGCCCATGAGGACACCGCTTGACTCCACGACAGACTTATCAGTAAATGGGTAGGTTGTGCCGAGAGCCTCAAGGTCCATAATTTGGGTATTCTTGACGCTATCTGTTCCGAGAGGAGCAACGGCATTCTGCGCTTCGAGCTGTCTATCGTACAAGGTCGTCACACGAGCGTTCGATTGGGAGAGGATTTGTTTGAGTTCCTTCGTTGCTTCGTCTAGCGTCTCTTCGGAGTCGGAAATAACTTCAAAGTAGACGCCGAAGTCGAACAATTTCGTCGAACCCTCAGTCAATCCCTCCCGTAGACGGTCAACGTGAGAGAGTTGCTTTTCTTCTTCAATCGTGTTGAGTTTCCCATCACTTTTTTTCCGACGGATTTGAGAAGTGAGTCGGGTTGCTTTCACATCGAGTTTTCGTTTCATTTGCTCGGAATCACGTGGCCAGATCTGGTACGAAACGCGCAATTCTGCTCCATTTACCGATAACCCACTCGTGAATGCCTGGTCGAGCCATCCAAGGGCCACTCGGTTCGGAAAACTCGAAATTATAAGTATCCTAGCGTATCGTTCCTCACCAGAATCCCCTAACCGTTTGACATAGCTTTGGGTTTCTGTGATACGATCGGGGGCGACATTGACTCTGGCTGATTCACTCCGTTTGTTCTCATCGCCAATGATACCGACATCAGTCGAGTCTTCAGAGTGTTTATCTTGTTGAACTGCTTCAATATGCTCTGAAAGCGTTTCTTCTGATATATCTTCACTCGATTGTTCGAGTCGGCGTGCTGCCTCTGTGAGAACCTCTGTATCGATATCGTCTTTCGAAGTCTCTGCAGATCCCATACTGAGATCGGTTTCGAGAAGGCCGTCAGTTGGCGCCATTAGAACAATTGCACCGATGAAAACAATACCGCCACCAAGGAGGATTCCAACGGTTGGAACTACCCCGAACGTGTCTAAAAAGTCCTGAATCAATAACGGTACCAACGTGGTACTATCATCAATACCACTGCTCGTAAACTCGATCGGCGTCGCACTATCTATCATGTATCGTCATCCCTCACGTTTGAGCTATCCAGATTGAACGGCTCTGTGTCAATTTGCATTCCTTTAGAAAATTCATCAGTCAATGGTTTTTCATTGTTATAATAGTGGTACAGAACAGCCATTGCTTCGTTTCGATCAGTGAGCCGCTCTGACTGGACATCGAACCGTTGTAGTCCGCTCGAAATTCGGTTGAGCCGTGAATCCAGTTCTCGCAGTATTTGATGGGTGCTGATTGATTCTGAATCGTCGCCAAAGAAGTCAGCAACCGGCTCTGCCGGCGGAAACGAATCAGCCAGTGAATCAAGGAACCCGTCATCATCACTTCGAAACTGGTCGATCTGGTCGGCTGATATCGGTGCAATGATGTAGAATTCGCGCTGTTTCATATCGTTGTCAGATAGAAACTGTGTGAGCCACTCGGGATAGAGTGACCGTCCCATATCTGCAAGGCCACTCTCTCCATAGTCATCTTCTGAGAGATTACGTACAGATTGTAGCCGCTCTAAGTGGTCCGAAATATCGAAGTGTGTAGGATACGAAACAATTTGGATCGGGAAATCCAGTGTCGCTAGGAACGAAGATTTATACGCACCGACAATCTCCGCTTTCTTTTCATTCGTGTGGATTGACCACGTCCGGGGGTGGACACGGGTGATTCCAGCATATTGTTTGTCATCTAATTTGATGAGGCCGCCAGCCCGAACGTCGTCTGGTACGAATTCTTCGTTCGAGTCGAGAACAAAATCGAAAGAGACGAGGTCTTGAGCATAATTTGATATCGACAGCGAACCACTTTCAGTGGGGTCACGGCGCTGCGGGGGATCGATAGTGCCTCGATGACGGTCATCAGGTGCTTGGGAGACACCCGTGTCGTCCGATTCCATAGATCCAAAACTGGAAGTTGATGTTTGCTGGCACCCTTGGTCGCTAACAGTCTCCGTCTCCGAGAGTGTCGCTGATTGAGAAAGCGTGTCGGCTCCTTCATCAGACTGCTCTGACTGTGCTGTCGATACTGTCGAATCCACTGAAGAAGAGTCTGTCACAGAACTCTGAGAAAGACGGTCCGATTGGGGACTTCCAGACTGTTCATTAGTAGCTTTGTCGTCGTTCGTCGATTGTTCACCGGACCGTAACGTGTTATCTTCACTGGATTGGTCAGTGGGAGACGAGACATTATCCCGGGCAGTTTTGTTCGGAGGCCTATCACGATCTGCGTCTCGTGAACGGGCCTGTTCTCGGGAGAAATGGCCGGTCGTTTCGGCAGTTGCTTCGGTTGGGGTGCCGTCTTGGGGTTCCGTGCTATGTCTCTCCGACAGTTTCGGGCCGGATGCGCCTTGTTGGGATTGGTCTACAGTATGAGAGGACGATAATTGCTCTATTGAACTGAGCAGAGATAGCCGATGATCTATCTGTTCAGTACAAAGATGGTCAGCCGACTCGATCGCAGCTCGAAGCGAATTCGTCGAAACCCCATTGTCCAATGTGTGAGCCAGTATCCGTGTGAGCGTGATATCGTACGACTCTGGTAATCGCTGGCAATATCGCTCGAGGTGGGCTAATCGCCGGCCTTCACCGATTAACACGTGCTGTTCGCCGGCCTTCGCAAACGTGGCCAGGGCATCTTCCAAGGCCTCCTCTCCATCGAGGAGAGATTCAAGCCGAGAAATGCGATCTTGGACTGAAGCAGTTGTCTCCTCTAGGAGATGAGCCGCCTCCGTTTCGATCTCTTCACTCGGTGCTGTAGATGGAGAACTATTAGTCATCTTTATTTAATTCCCCGAAAACATCATCAAACGCGATTTTATTCCACAGTGTTCCGGTGCTATCCGCTTCGTCAGAGTCTTGGATTGTGTACTGACCAGTGCTTGTTGACGTATCTCCCAGTTCAGAAATGGTATGGACGATATCCAGATGTGTCACCCGGCCTCGGCCGACTGCCCGTGGTTTGAGATAATACGTATCAGGAGTGATTCGGCGTTTGAACGCAGCTGGAGCCCAGCTGAGGGGGGTTTGCCCCTCAGGCGTTTGAACGATGACTAGTCCAACAAGTGAAGTCATTAAAACGATAGTTCCGATAGAAATTGAGAGAGGGATTTGGCCGATATACAAACTCGGAAGGACGACAACGAGCGGTATCGTCCCGAGCGTGATTAGCTCGTTAAATGTCAGTCCCAAGATGAGATTGGTTCGCAGTATTTTCCCGGGTATTGGTACTGTCTTCATATCATGCAATACGATCTCCACATACACGTATAAGTTTCTAATTGAACTAACATACTAATTGTTAGGATGTACTAACATGTATTGTGAGGAGGCGGCGAAGCTTCGGTAAGGACTGTAAAAGCGAGAGTATTGACGGGGAAAGGAATACTATCAGATCGTATGCGCGTCCGCGATGGGGTCAAAGCCAGCCCCGCTCTCGTGAATGTCTTCGACGGTCACCACGACTTCCTCGCCCGGCTTGACTGGCTGTGACTGCAGATCCGAGATCGGCTGGTTGTAGTGGTTGCACCACTCGGCGCCCCCACGGTCGCCATAGTGGGTACACCCCATCCCCTCGATCCGCCCGGTAAATTCGGGGCAATCGTCGGCGAGTGGACAGTCCGGCATGCTGATTCGAGGTTATCTGTGTGTCGGCAAAACGTTTGCAACTGGTCCGATCTTGCCGATCAGTTAGATTTGCCGAGCAGAATGCGACTATGACTGGTCACCGAGCCTGACGTCCTCGCCGGCACCGTCGGCCCCCATCGTCAGCGTGTCGTCGGTTTCGACGGCTGAGAGGCCATCGAGCTCACAAATTGAGGCGACGGCGGAATGGTCGACAGTGATCGCCAGCGCATCGAATTCGAGGCGCTGTTCGATCGTGCCGCCACACTCCCGGATCTGTTCGGCGACGGTCTCGACGTCGGCCGCGTCATCGAGACGGACGAGGAGCGTCGCCGTCTCGCCGTCGATCGGATGGCGCTGGATCGAACGGACTGCCGGTGAGACGTACATATGAAATCGATACGCGAGCACTCACTTCGGTGCTTCGCTGGCGATCAGGTGATCTCCTCGGCCGGCCCACATTCGACGAGGATTTCTGTCGAGTCCAATACGCTGCCATCAGCCGATCGGACTTCGATATCGAATGTCGGTGGTCCCCTCGATCGAAGACTTGACATAAACGTATGCACTTGCCGTGCCAGTGACTGTCACGCCGGCGGACGCCACGAGTTGTCTCCTGGTAACCGTGTTAAGATCCTCTAAGGTAGACATATTATCAGTCGCCTCTGGATTTGCATTTAGTAATAGTGCCCCACAACGGGTGTATTCGATGTGCCTCCAGCAGGGAGATCCTGCTTATAGTTGTCTTCAGACCGCATTGCCGTTGTTGGATTGAGTGTATGGGCACCAGTGAGGGAGATGCTGGAATGTCCGGCACGCAACACAGTCATCGCCACAGCGATTAACTACGTCGGGACCGCATGGGAAGTCGATGGACGTCCGCAACGCGGTCGAAGCTGATGCCAATGGCCTGGCAGCGCTTGCTGACTCGCCCGTGGACGTGATGCGGAACCTGGTCCACGACCGGACGGTCCGGGTCGCGATCGCGAACGACGCGGAGGCCGCCGAGAACAGTCCGGCGGCGGACAGTGCTGAAACTCCGGGCACGTCGCCAGAGCAGGACGAGACGCCCTCACTCGTCGGGTTCGTGAGTTTCGACGTCCGCGGTGAGACAGTCTACGTTACCCAGATCGGTGGCACCGAACCGGCGTGTACACGCTTGCTCGAGGAGCCGATCGGCTTTGCGCGTCGTGAGGACATGGACGTGGAACTGCTGGTCCCCGAAGAGGAAGCTGCTGTCCGGCGGGCAGTCGAGGCCGCTGCGTTCACCGCTGTCGGCGACGGGCCGCGCTTTCTCGGGCAGTCGACGACCCGGTATCGCCTCGATCCAGGCGAGTGAGGCCGGCCAGGGCAGGCCAGATCAGCTAGAGGGTGGTATATACACGCACGGAGAAGGAAGGAACGCTCTTTACGCTCTGTGCGCGTGGCTAGAACATGCCACCAGGATACGACTTCGGCGACGAGCTCGAATCACAGACAGACACGTATCTCGATCACCTCAACGAGTGTGTCGGACTCCTGCCGGAGCTGCTCGAACAGTACGAGAACGACGAGGACCACGCGGAGACCGTCGACCGCATCGGCGAACTCGAGAGCGAGGGCGATCGGATGATTCGCTCGATTACGAGTTCGATCACCAACGCGGACCCGGAAGATATGGGGCTGTTGAACTCCCGAATCAACCAGAACCAGTCGGAACTCATCGAGTTCTACAAGGAAGTCGACTCGCTGGCGAACGTCACCGAATTGATCGCCGACGAGCTCTCGATGATGCAACCACCGACCGACACCGACTGCTATAGCGGGCTTCGAGAGATGGCCGAACACGTCGCTGATATGACCGAGACCCTAGAAGATGTCGTCGAGCGATTCGTTCACGGCCTCGGGACGACCAGTGGGTCAGACACGCTCTACGACGAGATCGAAGCCATCAGGGACATGGAGAGTCGGTGTGACGGGATCAAAAACGACGTCATCGAGACCGCATTCCGTGACGAAGAGACCGCCAAAGCGCTGATGTACCGGGAACTGGCGATCCGTTTCGACGACCTCGCCAACACGATGGAAGACGTCACCGACCGGATCATCGTCATCGCCAGTGACGAACCGAGCCTCGTCACCGAGATCGACCCTGCTGAAGAGTAAGAGCGGTGGTCCCGACCGTCGATCCGTCGAGGTCACGTGTAGAGCGGACGCGGCCGGCTGACTGAACATATTTCTGCACGTGGCACGTGGGTCAGATATGACATACGACAACAGTATCGCTGGCAAGCTTGAGACCGAAAGCCAAGAGACTGCAACAGGAGGGCGCTCCTACCGATGAGTCTCGATTTCGGCGGCGATCGAGCGGTCGTCGGGATGGTACACCTACCACCGTTGCCCGGTGCGCCGGCGTTTGACGGCGACAGGGACGCGATCCGAGAGACGATGGTGCGAGATGCCCGGCGCTTGGCCGCCGGCGGCGTCGACGCCGTGATGGTCGAGAACTTCGGTGATGCACCCTTCTATGCCGAAGACGTGCCAAAACACGTCGTCGCATCGATGACAGCTCTCGTCACCGACCTCCGTCGAGAGATCGACCTGCCCGTGGGCGTCAACGTGCTCAGAAACGACGCCGAAGCGGCGGTGTCGATCGCGGCAGCGGCCGGGGCGTCGTTCGTCCGCGTCAACGTCCACTCGGGTGCGCGCCTCACCGACCAGGGCGTCGTCACCGGGCGGGCAGCCGAAACAGTCCGGCTCCGTGAGCGCCTGGACACCGATGTCTCGATACTCGCGGACGTGGACGTCAAACACTCTGCGCCACTGGCCGACCGGCCACTCGAGGAAGAAATCGCCGAGCTGCTAGAACGAGGCCACGCTGACGGCGTCGTCGCGAGCGGGTCGGGAACCGGGGCCGAGACGGACCGCGACCATCTCCGTCGCGTCGTCGATGCACGCGACGAGCTCGGGGTTGATTCGCCGGTGTTCGTCGGGAGCGGCGTCACAGCGTCGACGGCGGCTGAGACGCTCGCTCTCGCCGACGGCGCGATCGTCGGCACCGCACTCAAGCAAGACGGAGAAACGACTGGGCCCGTCGACGAAGAACGGGTACAGCAGCTGGTCGAAGCGGCAAAAGCCGACGGCGACCGCTGATAGCCCAGCGCGCAAGCTGAGGGCTGGAGTTAGGGTTCGGGGAGGTCCTCGCGCGTGGGGAGCCCACCACGGGGACCCGAGGCGGTGCAGTTTTGGGCCGCCGCGGCCGCCGCGAGGCGGCCTGCGGCCGCGGCCGGATAGTCACCCAACACCCACGTATCGATCAGTGTCGCAGTGAACGCGTCACCAGCGCCGGTCGTGTCGACGACGTCGGCCTCGACAGCATCGACACGGTACAGTTCGTCCGCGGCGAGGTACGCTCCCTCTGCGCCGACGGTAACTGCAACCCGGTCGGCCCCGCGTGCGCACAGTCGCTCGGCGGCGTCCCGTGGACCCGTTCCGAGATACGACCGGGCAGCCACTTCCCCGACCACGAACAGGTCGGCGCTCTCGGTGAGACGATCGATCGTCTCGGGTGCTGTCCCACGACCTTCGAGCTCTTCGAGCGGGCCAGCGAGATCGAACGCGAGAGCGTCGAATACTCCCGATTCACGGAGGTCCAGAAGGTCAGTCACGACGGTATCGGGGGCGTAAGCACTCGTGAACACGCAGTCGGCCCCACGTAGCCGTTCGCGATCGGTCGCCCGAAGTCGCAACTGTGGCACGCTATTCCCCCCGGCGACGATCATACGGTCGCCGTCAGGCCCCCGGAGGACGAGCGTGTACGAGGACGTGCCATCGCCCTGCCGGACCCCAGAGGTGTCGACATCGTGATCGTGCAGGGAGCCAACGATGGTCTCGGCCGCGTCGTCGTCGCCGACCCGCGAGATGACCCCGACATCGTGATCGAGCGTCGCGAGGGCACAGCCGACGTTCGCGGCGACGCCACCGGCCCGCTCGAGAGAGTCGGTGGCAAAGGCCCCACCGTCCCGTTCGGGGAGGTTTGTGAGGGTGTAGACGCGATCGAGCACCGCGCTCCCGACCGTCAGTATCGAGGCCACGCTAGGCCACCCGCAAACAGTCCAAAGAGTATCGTGTCCGGTGAGTCGATCCAGAGACAGCGGCGGACCTAAACATATCTCAGTCCATGCGATCGCGTGACAAGAATCCGTCGACACCTTCCAGTCCCGGTCCTACAGACATTACATGAAGTCCGCGATTCCCGTCTGCTTGCTCGTATCTCTCCCACCTTTTTCCGCTCGGGGTCGCTCACTGCGTTCGCGACCGCTCGCGCAAAAATCTGGACCAAAAAAAACCATCCTCGCTTCGCTCGGATCGTACCGACTTCTCACATGAAGTCCGCGATCCCCGTCTGCTTGCTCGTATCTCTCCCACCTTTTTCCGCTCGGGGTCGCTCACTGCGTTCGCGACCGCTCGCGCAAAAATCTGGACCAAAAAAAAACCATCCTCGCTTCGCTCGGATCGTACCGACTCCTCACATGAAGTCCGCGATCCCCGTCTGCTTGCTCGTATCTCTCCCACCTTTTTCCGCTCGGGGTCGCTCACTGCGTTCGCGACCGCTCGCGCAAAAATCTGGACCAAAAAAAAACCATCCTCGCTTCGCTCGGATCGTACCGACTCCTCACATGAAGTCCGCGATCCCCGTCTGCTTGCTCGTATCGTCCTCGAAGACGCGCTTGATAGACCGATCGAGGATCTCAAGGCGTTGTTTCGTGTACTCTCTGGCACCGAACTCCTCGGCGACCCGCATCGCAGTGTCGATGTACTTGTTGACAGACCCCTCGTGGACGGTTAGGTTGACGTCGCCACCACACTGCGGGCACTCGCCCGTGAGCGGGACGCGGCGGAACTTCTCGCCACATCCCAGACAGCGGACGTCCTGGCGTGAGAAGGCCCGAAGGTTGCCGATCAGGTCCGGCAGAAAGTGATATTCGATAATCCGCTCGGCGACGTCACTCTCGTCGACCGCCCGGATTTTCCGGGAGAGTTCGAGCTGGGCGTCCATCTTTTCCTCCATCGATCCCAGCGTCTTGTACGCCGAGAGATCCGGACCCAGCGCGATATCGCTGGTGTCGTGGGTGTGGTTGAATCCAGTGTACTCGTCGTCGGTCCCCAGCGTGTCTTCGGCGATCGTGACGTCGACGTCTTCCGGATGGGCCATCTCCCGGGTGGCCTCGTACAGTTCCAGTGGATACTCTGCGACGATGTCGATGTTGTGGGCCTCGTCGTCGATCTCTGCGGGATCGATGCGGGAAGACATCACCAAGGGCGCGTCCATCCTGCCACCCCGCTGGTCGGGTAGGAATTTCCGGCTGAAGTTGATCAACCCGTCCATCAACAGCATGACGCAGTCTTCGTCACCGTCGCATTGGCCAGTATACAAATCATTTGCCACGAGCGTGTGCGTGTCCGAGACCGTCACCGAATACAGGTGATCAACGTCACCCTCAACGACTTGGATATCAGATACTTCGTCAAGCCAAACGTCGCCACCGTCACCGCAAAGTCGCTGTGTCCTGAGTTCAGTTGATTCTAAGGCTACGTCAAGCGCTTCTGACTTTCGAGGTAAGTGGAATCCGATCCGTTCGGCAAACCGCGCCGCGTTCTCGGAAGTGACTTTCACGACCCACGTCTCGAATTCCTGCTCTGTTTCATAGAAATCAGCGACCTCTCCGATTTGCGGGATCCGCGTTTCACGATAGATTTTGGGGACGATTTCGAATCGCTTCAGTGCCGCGACCAGGTCATCTTTGAGTCGATCACTTACCGTGTGCGCCCGAACTTCGATTCGATCACTGGACGCACTACCATCACCACTGAAATACGACGAGAGGAACGCACGAAGAACGCTATCCGGAGCGGTCAAAATGGATTCGGGGATCTGCTTACCATCAGCGGTGCTTCCGAGACCAAGTACCTCATCAAACAGAACAGCGACGAGACGGCTCGATACCGTCATTTTCCACTCGTTCTCTTCGTAGGCTTCAATCGATAGCGACTCATCGATAACCTGTCTGACCAACTCACGAGCAGACTCATCAGGGATACAAATCGTCGTCTGATAACAATCAGCGGTAGAGCGTGTGAAGCCTTCGGCAACGTAGTATCCTAAGAGCTTGGCGAACGGTTCATCGAGGTTGAGGTGTCGTGAGATCGTAGCCGAATCTTGTTTGACAGCTAGCTGAACATCAGAAGGAACTCGGCTAGGCACATCATCAAACAGTGTCGTCAAAACCGAAATCGGAACGCTGTCTCGGTTAACCCAATTGTAAACCGTTGAATCGCTTACTCCCAAGCACTCTGCGACTGGTTTGAGATACTGATCTGATTCTGTCGCTTCGTCGAAAAGTGATTTGATACGTTCGCTCCCCAAGCCACGAACCACTAACTCTTCGTTGGAGAGACGATCCAAAGCCATGAATTCCGAGAGCAAGTCGTACGTCTGGCGAGTACCCTCAATGTCGACCGATTTAGGCATGGGCAATCGGTCACCAGACGTTAGGTCACTCGCTGAGACTTCCTCCGAGCCGTCTTCCCATCGACGCATCGAGTGATCTGCTGAGACGGTGATTGTCCGTCCACTCTTCGTTTCGATTTTGAGGAGATGATCCGGAGCGGGATGCTTCGAAACAGCTTCGATCGGTTTTCGGACCGGTGTTCCGTCGCTGTCTATGGACGGGACATGAACGGTCCCTGGTAACTCTTCGACCAACGTTCCAAAGTCGTCCATTCTGGGATCGTCAAGCCGACTCTCTACCAGTTGTTCGATGGATTGGTATCGCGACTCACCGGACTCGTCTTCAAACCACACCTTGGTCTCCGGATGGAAGCAATTCCGGCGTTTCGCGGCGTGGAAGTACGGATGGGCATAACCCACGGCGGCCGAGGTGAAGCCGACGACGCGGCCGACAGTCGCCGCGCTGGTGTGGGGCGCCATTCCGAAGACGAGTTCGCCCACGAGGTCGTCGCGGTCCTCGAGTTCGTAGTAGGGGTCGAGCCCGTAGTAGGAGGTGAGCAAATCGTCGATGAAGGCCGCGGTCTTGAGCATGTGCTCGGCCGCCCCGTCCGAGAGGACGATATCCTGAACGTTGAGTTCGACTAGCTGGTCGTCGTGGACGAGGGGGTCACCACGAATGTCTTCCTCGTAGCCCAACTCGCGGAACTGCTCGGCGGTGACGTCCAGTTCTTCGGGTCGAACCGACGTGACAGGCAGATCCGTCATGTCATAGCGGACCGTCCCGTCTTTGAACGCGCTAACGTCGTGTTTGGCGCGCAAAACGCCTTTCTCCATCGGTTCGGGCGTCTTCTCTTTCGATGACAGCCCTTTGACGCCCTTGAGCACGTCGAAGGCAACCTCGCGTTCGCCGACGGCAGCCATGGCTTGCTGGTACTCCTGGCCGACGTCGATGACAGTTTGGCGGGTCGGCGAAGCCAGCGTCTCACAACCGGGACACTCCGCGCGGCCGGATTCGTCGGGTTCGACCTCCCGATCGCAGTCCGGGCAGACGTATACCGACTCGGTGACGCCACCACAGTCGGGACAGCGCGGTCGGTACGTGTCCGTGCCACACTCGACACAGCGGCGTCGGCCGACTTCGAGTTCGACTTCGCCCGGGACATCGCTCATCTCGTCGGCGTGGCCAGCGGCCTTGGCGACGTCGCGCTGGTTGCCGCCGGCCTCGCCGATGGGGAACAGCGTGTGGACGGCCGGGGACAGTTCCCGTTCCTCTGATTTCTCCGGTCGACCCATCCGGTTGCCGATCCGGGTCGGTGCACGCTCGCGTACTTCGAAGGGCGCGATCTCGTTGATCGCTCGAACAGCATTCTCGCCGTCAGCGTACTCACGGGCGCGCGCAGAGAGGTCTCCGAGCGTCCAGGATCTCGACAGGTCGTCGTCGAAGCCAAGTGTCTCGACGAGTGGTCGCCAGGTCGGAACGAGTATCGAATCGTCTGTCTGGGTGTGTTCGACCAGGAGTGATTCGAGCGTATGTTGGACGACATCGGTCCGATCGAGTTTGAGATCGCCGGTCGTCGCATCGGCCGGCTGTCGCCCTGCCATCGCGGCACCGTCACCGGTACCGACCTCGCCTTCGGCGATGGCCACAGCCAGGGCGTCGATCGCCTCGACACTGACGTCGTGATAGAGGTGGGTGTATTTCGGGTGCAACGGCGAATCGTACGTTCGCGCCCACTCCAAGGCCTGTTCGGGAGCGGGATCGGCGAGATCGATGTTGACGGAATCGGCCATCGCCTGGACGTCCGCTTCGGTTTCGGCGAACTCCTGGCGCCACCACTCGACGGTGTAGGATGCCGGTGCGAGTGGGTGATTGTTCTCGACGAACTCGCCGTAATTGACCAGATACTCTCCCAGATCGAGAACTTTCTCGACGCCGTTGCGAACTTCGAGTGCTTCTGCCGGGTCGTCGATGCGTCGGACGTCACCGTTTGCCAACCGGACTGTCGGCCCTTCGATCGTGTCGACGGGAACGATCCCGGCGGCCTTGCCCGGTCGCTCGGTCTTGATCTGGGTCCCCGTCGCGAGAAAGTCATCGACCAGGTGCATGGTCGCCGGATGGACTCCAGCGGTCGCATTGCCATGATTGCGCGCGCGTCCATACCGCAGTCGAAACCCGCCTTGTTCGCTCGGATGAGAGAAGACTGGTCTCCCGGCTATAAGATCTCTAAGGTATTTTTTAGCCGGTTCTGCACGCGGTGGACCGTCACTTTTTTCGCCGTCTTCTACCCCCTTTGTTTCGTCTGGAGTATCGCTCTCTTCGTCGCTATCCGCTGGGGCATCGTCCGACTCGTCGTCGCCGATCGTGCCGTCGATGAGAGCCTGCAGCCAGGGCCATTCGAGTTCTTCGAGTTGGCGCGTGTAACGCTGAATCTTGGGTGCTTTCAGGGCGATCCCTTCCGCGAGGACGAGACACATCCCGCCCCGAGAACTGTTCGAGTCGACGCGTTCGAGGTCGCGATACCCCGAAACCTCCTCGTCACCCGTGGCCTCGCCGTCGAGCATGATCGGCATGTGCTCGGCGATGTGACGGGTCTCCTTTTCCTTTGGCGAGTACTGCAAGCCCGTGTTTTCGTCGTAGAGGTCGATTTCCTCGACGTAGCGGCCGATTTCGTCCTCACGAGCGCGATACTCGTCGATATCGAGTAGCGTCCGGGCGTAGTCGGCAACCAGCACCGAGAGGGCCTGAGCGGTCCCGCCGGCCGAGCGAATCGGGCCGGCGTAATAGACGTTGACGAACTCCGTGCCGTCGTCGTTTTGCAGGATTTCGACGCGATCGATGCCCTCGATCGGGGCAGCGACGACCCCCTCAGTGAGCAAGGCGACGGCCGTCCGGACCGCGCCTTCGATCTTGCCGGCCTTCGTGTCGTAGTCACCGACCGAGCCTTCGACGAAATCCTCGACCAGTGCGAGAGCGGCCTCCTCACGGGACATCTCGCCTTCCAGGTCACGGACGCGCTCGGCAACACCGTCGATTCCGAGGATATTCTCAACTCGGTCGGCCATGTCCTTGGCGACCGGGATCTCGACGTCTGTCGTCGGATCGTCGCCACGCTGTCTGGCCTCGCGGGCGACGGCCATGGCCGCCTCGAGTTCGTCTTCCAGGGTTTGAAAGTAGCGTTCGTCAGCCTCGCGCATTTATATCTCCCTGTCGCTGGGCATCTACAGCTCCCAGAGGTCCAGATCGGTCGGTTCGTCGTGTGTCCTGACGAGCGGTTCCTCGAACGTCCTGACGTAGAGTTCACCGGCGAAGGTCGTCGCTGCGTCGAGGTGGCCGGCCAGGGTCGTCCCGTCGCGCCGCGAGAGCACGGCGTGGGTGTGGGCGAACGGCTCACCGTCCAGATTCGAGAGGTTGCCAACACAGGTGGCGACTTCCAGTGGCTCCGCGAAGACAGCCTCGTCGTACTCCTGGCGTTCCTGATCGTAATACCAGATTGTCGCATCTTCGACAGCACCGAGGCCGAAGAAAAACGCGGCCTCGATCCCTTCCTCGGCGGCAAACTCCTCGATCTGGGCGCGCCAGTCCTCGCCGTGGGCCAGCCGGGCGACGAACTCGCGCGAACCCGCGACTTCCCGATAGTGCATGTGACTACCCACGGCGAGGATGACAAAAAGGGTTGCTGACGGGGTGTCGCGAGTGCGTCTCGAGGTTAATCCCGCCAGTCACCGGGAACCTGGATGCGATAGCGGCCGTCTTCCTGGAGAGCGATGATGTACTCGTCGCGCTCGTACAGCTCCATCAGGTTGAGTTCGTACTGCCCGGGCTCGACGATACGGATGGACTCGAACTGGTCGTTGAGTTCTGCCCGAAGGGTTTCGAGATCGGGGCGTTCGTCTTGGGGTTGGTCGGCGGGGGCCTCAGCGCTCGCTGTGGCACCGGGAGACGATCCAACGGCGAGGTCCGCGTCGCCGGGTGTCTCGGGAAGCTCGTCCGGGTTGACCACCGCCGACCGTGCGGACGCCTGAGCGGCATCTTCCGTGTTAGTTGTCACTGGGTCACGCCGAGGAGTCCCCGACTCCATTTCGGAGACAGCCGAGCTGGTTTGCGATTCGTCGGCTGTTGTCGTCTCGTCAGGAGCCGATGCAGGGGGGTCCTCGGGCGATGGTGACGCCGTTTCGTCCGCTGCGGACGGCGACAGTGGATCGGCCGCTTCCGGAGCGGTCCCCGCACTGTCGGGGTCGGAGCCGACGATATCCCGGACAGTCGCCGCAGCACTGCCAACGGTCCGAGCAACGGTACCATCGGGGGTCGACCGATCGGGCGTTTTCTCCGGCGGGTCGGCCGCTGGAGCCGAGTCGGGATCGGCACCGTCCGGGAGAAACTGGAAGGTGTTACCACCGCAGCTGGGACAGCCCGACAACATCTCCGTCGAGCCGTCCGCGAACGTCGTGCCACAGTCCGTACACTGATGGGGCATTATTTCCGGGAGACGAGGGCGCTGATAAGAGTTTCGTCCTTGTGGAGTGTCTCGATCTGATTGGCCGGCCCGATCACCGTCAGTTTCTTCGTCGACTCTCTGCCCATGAGCCGATCGAGAAAGCTCTGATCGGCCGCCTCCGAGCGTGGATAGGTCTCGATTTCGATCCCGTTGAACTCGTCGGGACTGATCTCGGTCATCGTCACCTCGATGAGTTTCGATTCCTCGTCTGGCGTCAGGCCTTCCTCTAAGACGACGATGTTGCCGTCCCGGACGCCATCGAGGATCATCCGAATCTTCTCCATGCTCGCCAGGCCGTTCATCCGCTCGGCACTGATAAGGTCGATCTGGACGCCCTCGTCCGGTTGTTTGACTTCAGCCATCACAGATCACCCGAAGTACTCCGCGATCTTGTCGTAGACTTCGTCCATGTTGTCACCCTCAAGGGCCGACAGCGGGACCGTCTCGTGTTGGGGGAACGCGTTGCGGATCCGCTGGACGGAAGACTCTTCGAGGTCGATCTTGTTGGCAAAGATCAACACCGGGAGATCCTGACTCTCGATGATCCCAATGAGCATCGTGTTGACCTGGGTGAAGGGGTCTTTCGTCGAGTCCAAGACGTAGATAACGCCGTCGACGTCCTCACGGAGCCAGTGCATCGCCTCGGCGACACCCTCGGTGGCTTCCCGTGAGCGACGGACGGCATCGTCTTTCTCCATGTCGTGATCGAGGAATTCGGTGTAGTCGACTTTCGTCGTCACCCCCGGCGTGTCGACGATGTCGATCTGGACGGATTTGCCGTCCCGCTCGATCTCGACGTTCTCCTTGCGGCGAGCACGCCTGGTTTCGTGTGGAATCGCGCTCTCCGGCCCGACGGCGTCGCCGGTCCAATCACGCGCAATGCGATTGGCCAGCGTCGTCTTCCCGGCGTTGGGGGGACCGTAGATCCCGATACGTTTCGGATCCTGTTCGGAGAACAGGCTCGATGCGGCACGCGAAATGCTGTCTTTGAGTTCTGTGAGCAGGCCCATCCTATCCTCCCGCGCCCGAGCGAGTCGGGGCATCTGCCCGAACTACCTTCCTGAATCCACTTAACTGTACGTCAGACATATATAACTTCTCCGAAAGCTAATGGCGAGAATTTAGATCCGAGCGATCCTGAGCTGGGCGATTGCGGGAAGTGATCGGATCGAAATTCACCGGAAAGTGACTATCGATCCGGGTGCGGTCCGATAGAGAAGAGTTGACTGTCCAGTTAGAACGGTGCCCTGTGAGATAGTTACCCAAACGAGACTGGCACGAAACTGGCGAAGGTACCTACGGTATACTGATGAGAGTACTCGCTACACCCCCCACCCCTTCGTTTCGACTGGAACACCCCGAGATGGTGGATGGGCGGTCGTGAGTTGCCGGGTTACACGATCGATTTGGGGGAGATACCGTCACGAGTCCACTCTAGCGCGATGATACTTTCGACGATGGTCCCGAGAATAACGATGCGTTCTTGCAGTGAAAAGAGGTGGATGGCAACGTCGAGTGGAACTAGATTCCAGTAATGTGTGTTCTAAGCAGGAACGAGTGTTCTAGCCACGCGGAGTATCTCTAGGGATTAATAGCTCCGTAACAACAGTGATAGATCACTTCTCAACAAGCACTGTTTTTAGTGGTTTACGGGTTTGGTTGTATTTTCATTTATTTAAAACCCTGCCATACTAGTTGAACTCGTTGTCGTCGCTGTCCCCCCACCCTCTCTTGAGAGTTGTTCCAGTCGAAACGAAGGGGTGTGGGGGGTTCCGCTGTTGTGTGCGATTAGTGACCTACTACCATACAGGATTTGACCGTCTGTCCATCCCCCATCTACTGACGTCCAATTGGTGAAATCTCTGTGCTATCTGGGCCCGATGTGTCTTTCCGGCTCGAAGCAACCGAAATTTTTAATACTCTCTCTCCCACCGGTTCGTGTGGTTCAACTGCACTGGCCGCCAATCTACGATCACCAGATACGGCGGCTCTCAGCCGTCTCTACCGAATATATCGGTTACGCGTGCTGATTTCCACCCGAAAAGGGGGCCTCTCGCCATGGAAGACACGGACGATACAGACGCCGACGCAGACGAGCATCGCACGAGCGACCAACACGACCAGTCGACTGCGCTGTCTCCGTCGGACGATGCGGAGCAACTATCAATGGAGTCATCCGACCGCGAAACCCGATCGGATCTCCTCGACGAGCTCGTCTTGGAGGAAGAATCCGATACGGACGAGGCCTCGCGTGGTCTGTTCGACGATTTGCTCAGCGGCGAGCCGATTTTCGAGAACAAGGAAGTTCTCAGACCGTCTTACACACCTCGAAAGCTTCCCCACCGCGAAGAACAGATCAACAATATTGCGACCATCCTCGTCGCTGCCCTCCGTGGGGATACACCCTCGAACATTCTGATCTACGGGAAGACGGGAACCGGCAAAACGGCCAGTGCAAAGTTCGTCAGCGAAGAACTCGAGCGCACGTCACAGAAATACGAAGTCCCCTGTGAAGTCCAGTACATCAATTGTGAGGTGACCGACACCCAATATCGGGTGCTGGCTCAACTCGCCAACAAGTTCATCGAGCAAAACGAGGCCCACATCGACGACCGGATCGACGACTTGACCGGGAAACGAGAGCGCGCCGAATCGGACCCCAACGCACTCCAAGACCTTCAGTTCGAGTCCGTCGAGGAAATCGATGCCGAAATCGAGTCGCTCCGTGAGGATCGTGACAGCTTCGAGGAGGTCCCGATGACGGGGTGGCCGACCGATCGTGTCTACAACACGTTCTTCGATGCTGTCGATTACACCGAACGCGTCGTCGTTATCATGCTCGACGAGATCGACAAACTCGTCGAGAAGAGCGGTGACGACACGCTGTATAACCTCTCGCGGATGAATTCGGAACTGGAGTACTCCCGCGTTTCGATCATGGGTATCAGTAACGATCTGAAGTTCACCGACTTCCTCGACCCGCGTGTCAAGTCGAGCCTCGGCGAGGAGGAGATCGTGTTCCCGCCCTACGACGCCAACCAGCTCCGGGATATCCTGCAGGCCCGCTCGAACGTCGCGTTCAAAGACGGCCCACTCTCGGATGATGTTATCCCGCTGTGTGCCGCTTTTGCGGCCCAGGAACACGGCGACGCTCGTCGGGCGCTCGATCTGCTGCGGACGGCCGGTGAATTAGCCGAGCGCGACCAGACCGATATCGTGGCAGAAGATCACGTCCGCCAGGCCCAAGAGAAGATCGAACTCGATCGTGTCGTCGAAGTCGTCCGGACGCTGCCTACCCAGTCGAAACTCGTCCTCTATTCGATCATCCTGCTCGAGAAAAACGGCGTCCACAACATCAACACCGGCGAAGTGTACAATATCTACAAGCGACTGTGTGAGGAGATCGACGCCGATGTCCTCACGCAGCGTCGGGTCACTGACCTCATTTCCGAACTCGACATGCTGGGTATCGTCAACGCTGTCGTCGTTTCGAAGGGCCGGTACGGTCGAACGAAAGAGATCAGCCTCTCGGTGCCCATCGAAGAAACCGAGACCGTCCTCCATTCGGATTCACGCCTGGGCGATATCGAAGACGTCCAGCCGTTCATCCAGGCGCGGTTCGACCAGTAAATTCTCGAGGCGACGGCTTTCGAAGCTCACCTTCCAGTCGCGTTGCTCGTCGTGGCACTGCCAGCGCCCGAGAGCAATCGAACCTGGCCGAGCCATGGAATTCGTTTCTCGGCAGTCCCCATGATCCAGGCCGGCTTGACTGGTTCACTGAGCCCATTTCCACCCATCACTTGGTCGTATAAATCGTTCGTGACTGGATTGTCGCCTTTCGTGATGAACCCGGCGTGTGGGGCCGGACAGTAATTTAGCTCCTCGCAGTTGTCCGCGTTCCCGCGATAGTCGGGGTCTGCCCGATCGTACCAGTTTTCGCCGTCCTCGACCCAGAACATCGCCCGATGGATGATCGGTGTCTCTCCTTGGTCGCCGTTGGGCTGATAGACGATCACGTCACCGTACTCCCCGAACATCCGGTAGCCCGTCTCGGCCCCTGCGGCGGCACTGACAACGCCACTCTCGCGTTCGGCTCCAGGCCCGGGGAATCGCTGCTCTTCCATGACGAACACGAGATCGCCCTTCTGCATGTGTGGGTTCATGCTGCCACTCTCGATGGCGACCAAGGGCGGCCAGACGCCACTGGCTGCAAACAGGAGCCCGCCGATGGCCGCGACGACGAAGATGCTGCTCGCGATGTCGAAGAGATAGCGCAAAATCCGATCGGCGCGTGTCGCTGTGTGCTGACTTCCCCGTGTTTCGGGTGGCCGATTCCCCGGGCCGCCCGAGCCAGGGTGGGTCCGGTCTCGGTCGACACGCGGCTGTCGGTCGTCCCCACGGCCCGAGACGCCGTCGTTCTCACGGGAGGGTTCGTCGTATCGTCGGTCCTGGGTGCCCTCCGGATACGTCCGATCGCGGTCAGACCTGGGAGGATCCCCGTGGCGATCGACTCGGGGGCCAGTCTGCTCGGTGTCGTCGGAGGGCTCACTCATCGCACCCTTCCTTTGGCCCCGACAGTAACAATTCTTCCCTTCCCGGACCGTGGCCGCCCAGTCACTGATCCCGTCTCGTCCCGACCGGCACGGTCCACCGACGGCCGGGATCGGCCCCGACCGCCATCCTTTTGCTGACCGGGTGCCCGAGTGGGACTGTGCCTCGCGAGACGCCCGCCAGAATCGTCACCGAACTCGCCAGTCGCGGGTACAACGCGGATCGAGAAGCCGTGACGATCTTGGCGGACGCAGCCGACACTGACGCCGCGATCGAAGACGCACTCGAAGCCGTCCCCGATACGGCAATCAAGATCACTGTCGAGCACGCCCGCCAGGCTGTCACTGACTCCCGCCCTGCACCGGATTCTCCCGTCGTCGATGCCGATAGTACTGACGGTGAACACCCCGCTTCGGATCAGCCGCCGTCGACCCCCTCCGTTTCACCTGCAGACGCCGAGTCATCGTCCGTCGACGGCAGCGAGAGCTCTCCAGTCGAAATGGAGGGGGTTGCTGGCGCGAGTACTCGGGATCCGATCGAGCCCGCAATCGCCGGCGACGTGACCGGTCGCTCTACTGGGACGGGAGAGTACACCGACTTTCTGGCTGTCTTTCGGGACCGCTATGAGCGCCTGTCCCGGCAACTCCGCGGGCGGGTCAACCACCGGCCGACCAACGCCGTCGAATCCATGCCGGGCGGGAGCGAGGCTGCGATCGTCGGCATGGTTGCGGATATCCGGTCGACGGCCAGTGGCCACTGGCTGATCGACCTCGAAGACACCAACGGGACGTTTCCCGCGCTCGTGATGAAAGATCGGGACTTTGCCGCCCTCGTCGACGAACTCCTCTACGACGAGATCATCGCCATCGAGGGGACGTTGGCCGACGACGGCGGGATCCTGTTTGCAGATTCGATTCACTTCCCCGATGTCCCGCGGACGTTCGAACCGTCGACGGCCGATCGCCCGGTGAGTGCGGCACTGATCAGTGATCTGCACGTCGGCAGCCAGGAATTCGACCGGACCGCCTGGCAGGAGTTTGCCGATTGGCTCCACGAACCCGAGGCCAGTCACGTCGAATATCTGCTGATCGGCGGCGACATGGTCGAAGGCGTCGGCGTCTATCCCGACCAGGACGAGGAACTGGACATCATCGACATCTACGAGCAGTACGAGACCTTCGCCCAACACCTCAAAGACGTGCCCGGCGACATGGAGATCGTGATGATCCCGGGCAACCACGACGCCGTCCGCCTGGCCGAACCCCAGCCAGCCTTCGACGAGGAACTCAGAGAGATCATGTCGGCCCACGACCCGACGATTACGGGCAATCCCTCGACGGTCACGATCGAGGGCGTCGACGTCCTCATGTATCACGGCGTCTCTCTCGATGAGGTGATTGCCGAACTGCCCGAGGACAAAGCCAGCTACGACGAGCCTCACAAGGCAATGCGCCAGCTGCTCAAAAAGCGCCACGTCGCCCCGCAGTTCGGTGGCCACACGCGCATTGCGCCGGAGGAACGTGACTACATGATCATCGAGGACGTTCCGGATATCTTCCACGCTGGACACGTCCACAAACTCGGCTACGGCACCTATCACAATGTCTTGACGATCAACAGCGCCTGCTGGCAACGCCAGACCAGCTTCCAGGAGAGTGTCAACATCGACCCGGACACTGGATACGCGCCGATCGTCCACCTCGATTCCTTAGACGAGAGTGACGCCGGCGAGTTCCTGACGATCAGGACGTTCGGGTAACTGTTGCTGTGTCGCAACGGTCTCGTCGACGACTTTCGATACCGGCGAATCTCGACGGCTGTCGCCGACGGCGGCCAATCGGGGGGTTGGTACCGCACTTATACAATGGACGGTGCCGTAGATCCGAGCGCTATGAGCGACGACGATCGCGGCTTCCACACGGACGCATTGCACGTCGGGCAAGAAGAGCCCGACGCGGCGACGGGCGCGCGCGCCCCGCCGCTCTACCAGACGACCAGTTACGTCTTCGAAGACAGCGAGGACGCGGCCGAGCAGTTCGCCTTAGAGAAAGACGGCCACATCTACTCGCGGTTGATGAACCCGACCAACTCCGTTCTCCAGCAGCGCCTGGCGAAACTCGAAGGCGGGGTCGGTGCCGTCGCGACCGCCTCGGGGATGGCCGCCCTCAATTTGGCCACCTTCCTGCTGGCGGACGTCGGTGACAACGTTGTCACCGCCTCGGCGCTGTACGGCGGGACCTACACCTACTTCACCCACACCGCACCACGCAACGGTGTCGAAGCCCGATTCGTCGACACGCTCGATTACGATGCTTACGAGGAGGCGATCGACGAGGACACCGCCTACGTCCACTTCGAGACGATCGGCAATCCGGCGCTGGTGACGCCGGACATCGAGCGTATCGCCGACATCGCCCACGACCACGGCGTTCCACTTTTTGTCGATAATACCTTCGCGACGCCGTATCTCGCGAATCCGATCGAACACGGCGCCGATCTCGTCTGGAACTCCACGACGAAGTGGATCCACGGCTCTGGCACGACCGTCGGTGGTGTTCTCGTCGACGGTGGCTCGTTCCCCTGGGACGAGTACGCCGAGAAGTACCCCGAGATCGCCACAGACAACCCAGCCTACCACGGGGTCAACTTCAGCGATCGATTCGGCGAGGCCGCGTTCACTTACGCTGCGATCGCGCGCGGTCTCCGTGACTTGGGCAACCAGCAGGCCCCCTTCGATGCCTGGGAGACCATCCAGGGCCTGGAAACGCTGCCGATGCGGATGGACCGCCACTCAGAGAACGCACTCGCAGTCGCCGAGTTCCTGGCCGACCACGACGACGTGGCGTGGGTCAACTACCCCGGACTGGAGAGTCACGAGACCCACGACAACGCCAGCAAGTATCTCGAGGGCGGCTACGGTGGGATGATCACGTTCGGCCTCGAAGAGGGCTACGAGGCCGCTCGTAACACCGTCGAGTCGACCCAACTCGCCAGCCTGCTGGCGAACGTCGGCGACGCCAAGACGCTGATCATCCATCCTGCCTCGACGACCCATCAACAACTGACCGACGAGGAGAAGGCTGCTGCCGGCGTCACCGACGACATGGTGCGGCTGTCGGTCGGTCTCGAAGATCGTGACGACATCATTCACGATCTCGAACAGGCCATCGCCTGGTCGACGCGCTGAAAACGGCACGCGACTGTCTCGGCCCGCTGAGGGACAACTGCTTTTCTGAACGCTGTTAAGTCACTTTTTCGGAAGATTCATACTCGCGGTTGTGTTCCGATCACGTACGATGCCGGTCATCGACGCCGGAGCCACAGAGACGGATCCCGAGACGACCCGGACCGCCGTCACTCAGATTTTCACGACGGTCGCCGCAACAACTCCCGCCATCAGGGACGCGCTCGGATCCAACCGGCACGCAGTCGACTCCACCAATCCTAGCGGCGAGATCCAACTGGCCGCAGACACCTTCACGGATCGCGTCCTCGAAGAGCGCTTGCTCGCCCTCGAGGGCGTCGGTGCCTACGCCAGCGAAGAACGTGAGGGGGTGATCGGCGACGGCGACGGGCTCTCGGTCGCAGTCGACCCGCTCGATGGCTCGGGCAACCTGGCCTCGAACAACGGCCTCGGCACGGTCGTCGGGATCTACGACGCCCCCCTTCCCGCGGCAGGGGCGGACCTGATCGCCGCGGCAGTCGTCACCTTCGGCCCGACGACGGTGATGATCACTGCTCGTAACGACACGGTGACGGAGTATCTCGTCGAAGGCGGGACACCGACGGTCTTGCGTTCGGACGTGACTCTTCCCGACGAGCCGAGTATCTTCGCCCTCGGCGGTCGCGAGTGGGAGTGGGACGCGGACTTCCAGGCTTTCGCCGACGCGATCCGCAGCCAGTACAAACTCCGGTATACCGGCGCCGTGATCATGGATCTCCCGCGCATTCTCGAAAACGGCGGTATCTACGCGTACCCGTCGGTTTCGTCCCATCCCAACGGCAAGCCACGCCACCAGTTCGAAGCAGTCCCAGTCAGTTATATCGTCGAAGCCGCCGGTGGGGCCTCTTCGGACGAATCCGGTTCGTTGCTCTCCTCTGCTGTCGATGACCTCCACGCTAGGTCACCGCTGGCGATCGGCAACGAATCGCTGGTCGAGCGTTTCGAGGACGCCCGGTGAGTCCGCGCTTCGACACCAGCCGCTATCGGTTCGCGTAACTCTGGGGTTGTCCTGGTAGTTGCGCCCGATGGGTAACGCTGAGGACGGTTCCGGCCCCACCGTACCGGACGGACACTCGCCTCTTCTCGACGTCGTTCGGGAGCCGGACAACCGATCACGGTTCCACTGCGCGCGCGAGCCTATTCGCTGTCGATCGCCGAATCTATGGGACGACAATTCATTCCAACCCTCTCAAAAAGACGTCGAATACCTACTTCGAAATTTTATTTTTCGAGATCTTTTGCAAACTGAAGACGGACACAATCGTCTCTCACAGTATCACGCGGGAATCTTCAGAGGGCTTAACCGTGTCAATTGGCGAGCGCGGGACTGTATGTCGACGACAGCCGTGCACAACATATTGAGTGGCGACGGAGATCGATTCGTGTATCTCGTCTCCGCGATGGCAGCCTTGAACGGGCTGTTGTTCGGATTCGATACAGGCATTATTTCCGGGGCGATCTTATTCATCAACGAGAGCTTTTCGATGTCGCCTCTGGTCGAAGGCATCGTCGTCAGCGGTGCGATGGCCGGGGCGGCGACTGGCGCGGCGCTGGGCGGCCGACTCGCCGATCGACTCGGCCGCCGTCGGCTGATCATGCTGTCGGCCGGCGTGTTCTTCGCCGGTTCGTTCCTGATGGCGATCGCACCGACGGTGCCCGTCCTCGTGGCCGGCCGACTGATCGACGGCCTCGCGATCGGTTTCGCCTCGGTCGTTGGCCCGCTGTACATCTCCGAGATCGCGCCGCCACGGATCCGGGGCGCTCTCACCTCGATGCACCAGCTGATGGTCACGATCGGCATCCTCTCGTCGTACTTCGTGAACTACGCCTTCGCCGGCAACGGGGCGTGGCGCTGGATGCTCGGGGCCGGGATGGTCCCCGCGGTCATCCTCGGGATCGGCGTCCTGAAGATGCCCGAAAGCCCGCGGTGGCTCTACAGCCACGGCAAGCCAGAACGTGCCAGGGCTGTCCTCAATCGCACGCGACAGGGCGACGTCGAACAGGAACTCAGTGAGATCAAAGAGACCGTCGAGCGCGAGTCCGGGTCGAACCTCCGGCAGCTGCTTGAACCGTGGCTGCGCCCGGCACTCGTCGTCGGGATCGGCCTCGCAATTCTCCAGCAGATTACCGGTATCAACGCCGTGATGTACTACGCGCCGACGATCCTCGAATCGACCGGCTTCGGGAGTGCGGCCTCGATTCTCGCGACCGTCGGGATCGGCGTCGTCAACGTGGTGATGACCGTCGTCGCGATGGTGTACATCGATCGGGTCGGCCGCCGGGCGCTGTTGCTCGTCGGGACTGCCGGCATGACGGTCACGCTGGCGATCCTCGGGGTCGTCTTCTACCTGCCGGGTCTCTCGGGCGTGCTCAGCATCACCGCGACTGTCTGTCTCATGCTGTATATCTCCTTTTTCGCGATCGGGTTGGGCCCGGTGTTCTGGTTGCTCATCTCGGAGATTTACCCGCTTGCTGTCCGCGGGTCGGCCGAAGGGATCGCGACGGTCACCAACTGGGTCGCCAACCTGGCGGTCGCCCTCTCGTTCCCGATCCTGACTGCCAACGTCGGGCCGTCGGCGACGTTCTGGCTGTTTGGCGTCTTCAGTGCCGTGGCATTCGCGTTCACCTTCAAGCTCGTCCCCGAGACGAAGGGACGGACCCTCGAAGCCATCGAGAACGACCTCCGGGATAATATCTCGCTGACGGACTGACGTCGACGCGATTCAGCCGCCCGATATCGGGTATTCGACACCGACGCGTTCCCCCAACGCTGGGCACGACCGCGCCGTCTCCTCGCGGTCATTCGACAGCGACGGTTCCGGTCTTGCGTTTCTCGTGTGCCGGCCACACGCCGACGACAGTGCTGGGTGTGGGTCGCAACGTCTATGCCCGTTGGACGGCCCTAGATACGTATATGAGCGACTTCGACGAGGAAGCCGAGCGGGAACGACTCCGCGAGCAGTACGAGCAAGAGCAACGCAAGCGCGAGGCGACCGAACACATGAGTGACCTCCTGTTGAAGGGAGCGACGATGACCGACGCCCACTGTGATGCGTGTGGCGACCCTATTTTCCGGTACGACGGCCAGGAGTTCTGTCCCACGTGCCAGCAACCGGTCGGGGCCGAGGACGGGGCGTCGACCGACGAGCAGACCGACCAGCAGGCCCAATCCGCGGTCGACAGCACTCAAGCCGAAACGGACCACTCGAGCTCAACAGAGCACTCCGGTCCGGAGGTACAACCCGACGCTGCCGGTCAACCAACGGGACAGGGGCCGGCCGACGACCAGCGACCGTCAGCCCACGCGTCGACGGGCGATCGACCTGCCAACAGCGGGTCGGAACCGGATCCCGGTCGGGTCGAAGTGCCGACAGTCGACCCCACGACCGGTCGCGAGCAGGCCGAACGCGTGTCTGAGACGCCCGCAGGCGACCTCCAGACGGCCCGTCAATCGTTGCTCAGGACGCTGGCGACGTTCTCCAAGCAGGCCGAAGCGACTGACGACCCACGGCGGGCCCGAGACGCACTTGAAGCCGTCAGCGAAGCCGCGGACGCGTTGGCCGCACTCGATCAGGTTCGCTGACGGTCGCGCACGTTCGCTGATTCGCTCCTCTCCCTCTCCTTGATTCAATTCCATCATAGCGTATTCGTCGCTCGCGGTATGCTCGCGACAGAATACTACGGGCCGGATGGGAATTGAACCGGAACCAGAGGTTCCTGCTCGCTCCGCTGCGCGGGCTGCCACTGGTAGGGTTCAATTCCCTTGGCCGCATAGCTCCTCACGTCCGTTCGTCGCAATAGCGGGCCGGATGGGAATTGAACCCATGACCGTCTGGTTAAAAGCCAGACGCTCTGCCTGACTGAGCTACCGGCCCTCATCAGAGTCTGGGGGAGTCGCCGGCTAAGTCCTTACGGTTGTCGACGGTCGGACGCACCGACCGCGTCGTAATGTTCAGCCAGTGCCACAGCGATCAACTCGCCCGGTGACTCGTCCGCCAGTGACGCTCGCCGTCTGAGTTCGCAATACGCGTCGGTCGGGAGTGTTACACTGATCTCGCCCAACCGGTAGCCGGCACTCGCGAGTGCAGCCACTGGACTCGTCCCTTCGTTGATGTCACTCGCAAGCGAGCGCACCTCCCGGACGGTCAGTCCGTGATCCAGAACGGCAAACGCCAGGAGGAAGCGAGCGGTGCCACCGACGCGGGCGATATGCTTGGCCGCTGTCGGGGCGATTTCGCCTTTGGCGACGTGTCGCCGGATCGAGCGCGGCAGGTCGTGGACCCGGGACCACTTCCGGACGAACGAGACCGTGGTCTCGCCGCCGGCGCGTTCGGCAGCGGCCTTGTAGGAGCCGACGCCTCTGACCAGTGCCGCACAGGCGGCCGCACCGCGGAGCATGTACACGCTGTCTTCGTCGCCGACGGTGTTCTCGGCGAACGCACGGACGGTCTCGGCCGCCTCTCGCACGCTCTGTGGGTCGTCCGGATCGAACTTCACGGCCCGGTCAGCGTGCTCGCCGGTCGCGTCCGGGTCGCCACGAATCACCGGCTGGCCGACTGGTGATTCGCGGTCAGTTGGCAGGTCCGGCTCCGGCGTCTCGTCGCTCATTCGTGTGCGTTCCAGGGTATGCGGGGGTAAAAACGTCCGGTCGCCGGTCACTCGCGGGCGGCTTCGGCCTCTCGCTCCTCGGAGAGGTGCTCCCACACTTCGGCACAGCCACACCCATCCTCGACGTTGTCGAGGTGGTCGGTCTCCGTCTCACTCATCTGTCGATCCCTCCAGTCCGTGTTGGCCACGCCCAGCCGTGCCGGCGGCCGAGGCCTGTGGGACACTCACGTCGGCACTCTCGATCATCACTCTTCCATACCAGTCACAGGCGTATAAGGCCCCTCGCAGTGGTAATCACTACCCGAACTCCCGTCTAGGAACAATATCTGCCGCTATCAGTGACACAACACTCACCGCTGCTTGCCAGCGCTGGCCGCCGGGATGGCGACCCATTGGCGATACGCACTCGGCGAGCCCGTCCAACTGGCGGCGATGCTTGTCCGGGGCGACGCCTACACCAACGAGGCCCACGAACGTCCGCCAATGACGACTGCCGTGCGGATCTTAGACGACGGCGCCTGGATCAGCGTCGACGACGAGCGCGTCGTCTCCGTGAGCGAACTCTGGCAACTCGCCGACCACGACGTCTGTGGCTGTGAGACGGCTGACTTTCTGATCGAGGGATTCGTCGACGTCGACGCGGCCGGCCAATCTGTGCTCGTCCGGGCGGCCGGCCAGTGTGTGACGTGTGGCGACAGTGCCGTCTCCGGCTGGCTTCCTGTCGGCCGGATCGTCGGTCCGAATCGTCGCTTTGCCTCCCTCGATACGCGGGACGTTCGCATACCTCGCGCCTGAAACCAGCAACAATCGCTGCTTCTCGGGAGAGGGCGGGAGGCTTGACGAGATGACCGGTCGTTTACGTGGCCCAGTCTAGGGACGTGTACATGCCCACTGACGTCGAACGCTGGAAGGACGAGGCCTACGGGACGGAGATACGCGAGCATCTCATGGAGTTCGCCGCGGAGGGGTGGGACTCGATCCCCGAGGACGAACACGACGCCTGGTTCGAGCGCTTCAAGTGGTGGGGGCTGTACCACCAGCGAGCCGGCCAGGAGAGCTACTTCATGATGCGGATCGGGACGCCAAACGGCGTCATCGAACCGGGACAGCTGCGAGTCATCGGCGAAATCGCTAAAGAGTACGCGACTGGCCCCGCGGAAAACCCCGAATTCGGCGAGGCCTACTGTGACTGGACGACCCGCCAGTCGATCCAACTCCATTGGATCAAGCTGGAAGACGTTCCCGAGATCTTCGAGAAACTGGAGGACAACGGTCTCTCGACCCAGCAGGCCTGTGGGGACTCTTGGCGGAACATCGTCGGCTGTCCGGTCGCCGGCAAGGACACCCACGAGCTGATCGACGCCTGGCCGATCGCTCGGGACCTGCACGATACGTTCAAAGGCAACGAGGAACACACCAATCTCCCCCGAAAGTGGAAGGTCTCCGTGACTGGCTGTACGGAGGGGTGTGGCCAGGGCGACATCAACGACCTCGCGCTCGAACCCGCACGCAAGGAGATCGAGGGCGAGGAGGTTACCGGGTTCAACGTCCGGGTCGGCGGGGGCCTCTCACGGAAGGAACCCCGCCTGGCGCGGGACATCGACGTCTTCGTCCGGCCGGACAAGGCCGACGCCGTTGCTGGCGGACTCTCCGCGCTCTTTCGCGAGCATGGCGACCGCGAGAACCGCTACAACGCCCGCATCAAGTTCCTCGTCGACGAGTGGGGCGTCGAGAAGATCCGCCGGGTCCTCCAGGAGGACTTCGTGGACTTCGATCTCCACACCGCCGGCGAGGACCTGCGCGATGAGTATACCTACAATACCGGCTCCCAGGAGGGCCACAACGACCACGTTGGCGTCCACGAACAGGTCGACGGCAACTACTACGTCGGTCTGAACGTCCTCGTCGGCCGGATGGGTGCCGAGGACACCCTCGAACTGGCCGATCTCGCCGAGGAATACGGCAGCGGCGAAGTGCGGCTGACCCAGCGCCAGAACGTCATCGTCACGGACGTCCCCGAGGAGAACCTCGACGCGCTGCTGGACGAACCCCTCTTGGAAGACTATTCGCCAGACCCGTCGCCGTTCATGCGCGGCTCGATCGCCTGCACCGGGACGGAGTTTTGTTCGCTGTCGATCGTCGAGACGAAGAACCGCCAGGTTCGCTACGCCCGCTGGCTGAAAGAGAACGTCGAGTTGCCCGCCGATCACGAGGAGTTCCACATCCACCTCTCGGGGTGTACGGCCTCGTGTGCCCAACCCCAGATCGCCGACGTCTCCCTGCGCGGCATGAAGACCCGCAAGGACGGCGATCCGGTCGAAGCCCTGGATATCGGGCTGGGCGGCGGCCTGGGCGACGATCCGCGCTTTGCCGACTGGATCGAGATGCGCGTCCCCGCCGACGAAGTGCCGGGTGCTATCGCCAATCTCATCGAGAACTTCGAAGCCGAACGTGCCGATGGTGAGACCTTCCGGGAGTTCGTCGCGGCCCGCGACGAGGACGCACTCGGCGACCTGATCGACCCCGAGGAGACCGATTATCACGATCCCTACATGCACAACACGAAGAAGACGTGGTACCCCTACGCCGAGGACGACAGTATGGACGCCTCGCCAGCGCCGACCGATGGCCAGGGCGAGCCGTTACCGGTCGACGATTGAGCGGCCGTCGACCGAAGACTGGACCGATCAACCTGAAAACTTTTTTGTGGCGACTGGTACAGCCTCGATATATGCGATCGCGAGCCCTCCTCGTCGTCGCCCTGACAGTATTGGTCGCGTTGAGTGGCTGTTCGGCGTTGCCCGGCGGTGGTGGCGACGGCGGCCCGACTGGCGAAGTCGCGACGATCCAAGACGAGTCGATCGACGCCATCTCGGACATCTCGACTTACGAGTTCCACATGGAGATGTCGGCCACCGGTGACGGCCTGACGGTCGATGCGGAAGCCGACGGTGCGGTCAACGAGAAGACCCAGCGGATGCGCATGGAGATGACGATGGACGGCCAGGAGATCGTCCAGTACGTCGACGGGGCGACGATGTACCAGCAGACCAATGCGCTCTGGCGGACCCAGGACGTCTCCGAGCAGAACCTCTGGGACAGCGGAACCGTCCTGGAAACCCAGCGCGATCTCATGGACTCTTCGGACGTGACCCTGGAAGGAACGACCACGATCGACGGCACTGAGGTCTACGAGATCCGGATCGATCCCACAAAGCAGGCCGTCGAGGACCTGCTCAGCCAGCAGTCGGGGACCGGCCAACTCTCCGCGGGGGACATCGACGAGATCGAACTGACCCAGTACGTCCGCACGGACGACTCCCTCCCGAAGCGATCCGCAGTGAGCCTGACGGCCTCCGCCGAGGGCCAGACTGTCGACGTGGACGTGACGTACACGCTGGAAAACTACGGCACCGACGTCTCGATTTCCATCCCCGAGGAAGCGACGGCCAGCTGACGCCAAGGTGCGGTGGCCCGGAGACGTGGCCCCAGCCCGGTTGTCCCGGACGTCACGCCTAAGGCCGATCCACTATCACTGCCTCCATGGCCGATCGAATTCTCCCTGTGACCGCCTACACGACCTTCGACCTCTTGGACGCCCGTGTCGAGGGCCACGGGTTCGACGAGCGTGCGCCGGCCGTCCTGAACGTCCGGACCGACCGCGACAACCCCGAAACCGTCGATCTGCAACTGGAAGTCGACAACACCGCTGTCGATGCGATCGATGCCCACGCCGAGACGGTTACACTCACGCCTGCCCAGGCCCGCGAACTCGCCGACGAACTGCGCGACCACGCCGAGACCTGTCTATCGAACGACAAGAACTGAGTCACTTCGGTCCCGCGTCGCGACGAATATAAAAACGGACACGAACTGATTCGGCTCGATCGTCACCCAAATAACGGGGGGTCATAGAAACCGTGATGCATGCCGAATTCGGGCCGTTCGGTTCCCATGAGTTGAGAATAGCGCAGTCTTTTACTAATGTTAAGGACCGATCCTCCGCCGTGAATCGAATCGAATTCCCATTATATAGGGGGTCAAATCACTGATGACTGACGAATGGAACATCGTTGTCTGCGTCAAGCAGGTACCCGACGCCGACGAGGTATCGATCGACCCCGAGACGGGGATCCTCAACCGGGCGGACGCCGAAGCCGTGATGAATGGGCCGGATTACAACGCCGTCGAAGCAGCACTGCAACTCAGAGACACGGTCGGTGGCACTGTCACTGCCCTGACGATGGGGCCGGCAAGCGCGGACGACGTCTTGCAGGTCGCCGTCGGTATGGGTGCTGACGACGCCGTGTTGCTGACCGATCGGGCCTTTGGCGGCAGCGACACCTGGCCGACGAGCCTCGCGTTGGCCCGGGCGGCCGCGGAACTCGACGCCGACGTGGTCTTTGGCGGCGAGGAGACGACCGACTCCTCGACGGGCCAAGTCCCGCCGGGCATCGCCGCCCACAACGACTGGGCACAACTCACCTACGTCGAGGATCTCGAACCCCGGCCCGACGAGGACCAGCTCCTCGCCAAGCGTGATGTCGAGGGTGGCTACGAGCGGGTCGTGGCCGATCTCCCGGTGGTCGTCGCCATGGAGTTCGGCGAAAACGAGCCACGGACGGCCGGGCTCCACCGGCAGATCTACGCCGAGACGGACTTCGAACCGGTCGAGTGGTCTGCCTCTGACCTGGGGATCGAAGACGAGGTCGGACTGGCGGTCTCGCCGACACAGGTCGGCGGGATGGACACCGCCGAACCCGTCCCGCGTGAACAGGAAACGGTCGAGGAGGTCGAGGCACTGGCCGACCGCATCGTGGAGGTGCTCTAGATGGCAGCCGGCACAGACGCCGACACGGCGGCCGAGCTAGAAGCCCACGCCGACGTCTGGGTGTTCGTCGAACAGCACGCTGGCGACGTCGCCGGCGTCACCTGGGAGTTACTCGGCAAGGGCCGGGAGCTGGCCGATCAGAAAGACGAGGAGTTGGTCGCGTTGGTCATGGGCGAGGACGTCCGCGAGACGGACATCCCTCAGGAAGCGATCGCCCGCGGCGCCGATCGGGTACTCGTCGCGGACGATCCGGTCTTCGAACCCTACCGTGCTGACCCCTACGGCGAGCAGTTCCGCCACCTCGTCGAGGTCCGCAAGCCCGACATCGCGCTGATCGGTGGCACCCACACCGGCCGTGACTTCGCCGGTCGCGTGGCGGTACCAACCCACGCCGGACTGACTGCCGACACGACCGAACTGGAGATCACCGAATCCCAATACGAGATGCGCCGACCCGCCTTCGGTGGGGATGCCCTGGCCACGATCATCTGCCCGAACCACCGCCCGCAGATGTCGACCGTGCGCCCGGGCGTCTTCGACGCGCCCGAACCGGACGAGAGCCGCGAGGGCGCGGTCGAAGACGTCGAGGTCGTCGTCGGCGAGGACGAGACGCTCACCGAAGTGCTCGGCCGCGAGGTCGGTGACGTCGCGGACATCACCGACGCCGAAATCGTCGTCGCCGGCGGCATGGGTATCGAGGGTGACGTCGATCCGCTGTGGGAACTGGCAGACCTGCTCGGCGGCGAGGTCGCGGCGACCCGCGAAGTGGTCGAGGAGGGCTGGATCGAACCGGCCCGCCAGGTCGGCCAGACCGGCAAGACCGTCCGGCCGAAACTCTACATCGCCGTCGGCATTTCCGGGGCGATCCAGCACGTCGAAGGGATGGACGACTCCGAGACTGTCGTCGCGATCAACAACGACGCCAACGCGCCGATCTTCGAGAACGCTGACTACGGGATCGTCGCCGACTACGCCGAGGTGCTGCCCGAACTCATCGAGATGTTACGTGATCGCCTTGAGGCCGAGGAGGGAGAGCCATGAGCACTGACGCCCAGTCCGGCGAGGACGCCGGCGTCGAACCCGAACCCGAGGAGCGCGAGGGGCCGACGATGCCAACGCCGAAGACTGAGACGCCCAGCTACGACGGCGAGTTCGACGCGATCGTCGTCGGGGCGGGCCTGGCCGGCAGCACCGCTGCGCTGACGCTGGCCGAGGAAGGCAAGGACGTCATCATGCTGGAACGGGGCAACTCTCCGGGGACGAAAAACGTCTTCGGCGGGATCATGTTCACGCCCCGGATCCGGGAGTTGACTGACTTCGAGGACGCTCCCAAAGAGCGCTTTGTCGCCGAGAAGACCTTCTCGATGCTGTCTGAGGAGGGTGACGCGACCGAGATCTCGATGCGCCCCGACAGCTGGCGTGCGGAGCCACACAACGACTCCTGGATGGTCATGCGCGGGGACTTCGACGAGTGGTTCGCCGAGCAGGCCGTCGAGGCCGGGGCGACGCTGATCACCGAGACGACGGTGACTGATCTCGTCCGTGAGGACGGGGCGATCGCCGGCGTCGAGACCGACCGCCCGGACGGAACTCTCCAGGCGCCGACGGTCGTCCTCGCCGAGGGAGCCAACTCCCTCGTCAGCGAAGGGGCCGGCCTGGCCGATCCCCAGGAGCGCAAAGACGTTGCCATCTCCGCCAAAGAGGTCCGCAAGTACGATCGAGAGACCATCGAAGATCGCTTTCACCTCTCCGAGGAAGAAGGGGCCGCCATGCACTACTTTGGCGACGGTGCAGTCGGCGATGCCGTCGGCGGCGGGTTCATCTACACGAACAAGCGCACGCTCGCCATCGGCGTCGTCTACTCAATCGAAGACGCTGTCCACGACGAGCGGAGCCCCGACGAGGTGCTCGATGACTTCAAGTCACATCCGGCGGTCGCGCCGCTCATCACGGGCGGCCGGATGGTCGAGTACTCCGCCCACGCGATCCCCGAGGGCGGCCCGGAGGCGATGCCCGATCTCGTCCACGATGGCGCGGTCATCACGGGCGACGCGGCAGGCCTCGTCCTGAACAACGGCCTGCACCTGGAAGGGACGAACATGGCCGTCGAGAGCGGCTACCAGGCCGGCAAAGCCGTCGCCGACGCCTTAGAAGCCGGCCGGACCGACGCCAGCGCCCTCGCCGACTACGAGGATGCGCTGGCCGACTCCTACGTCATGGATAACCTGAACCACTACGGCTGGTTCTTGGACACCGCGGCCGAGGATCGACAGTTCCTCTTCGACGACCTGCCCAAAGCCTTGGCCGACGCCGAGGCCGAGTACTTCCGGATGGACGACGACCCCAAGACCCGCCACACGAAATCCGCCCGCAAGCGAGTTGTCTCCGCGATGGGCGGGTACCTGGGCGCAGCGAAGAAAGCCTGGAAATACCGCAAGCTGTTCCGCTAGACCCATGAGCGCACACCCATCAACCCCCGACGTCGAGCAGCCATCGATCGAAGACCGCCTGTACACGGTCAAATACGAGGATCCCGGCGACTCCCACCTGGACGTGGAACTGCCCGGGATCTGCGAGGAGAAGTGTGTCACCTACGACTGCGTCTCCGTCTGTCCCGCCAACGTCTGGCGGGAAGAGGACGACGAGGGCGTCCCGACCATCGCCTACGAGAACTGCCTCGAATGTGGCAGTTGCCGGTGGGCCTGCCAGCACGGCAACGTCGTCTGGGAGTACCCCGAGAATGGGAGCGGCGTCTCCTACAAACACGGGTAGCTCTTTCGACGCCCATCGGCTGGATCGGGCGCTTCGTCTGGGACAGCAGCCCGACGGCCAGTGACGCCTCGGCCCCTTGCAGCGGCGTCACCGCACACCCTGAGATGTGCACAGAGACACTTTCGCCTCGATGGCCTGCTCCCGGCCCGCGAAAGTGCTTGCGGAGACGAATCCACTGCCCAGGAACCGACGGGGGGCGAGTCCCTGCCAGCGCGGGGTGGGCCAAACAGTCATTTGTCCCCTGGCCCAGGCTTGGGGTATGACTCATCGAGACGAGCGATCGGTCATCATCGACACGGACACGGCTGGTGACGACACGCAGGCCCTGCTGATGGGGCTGTTGTCCGACCGCATCGACGTCACCGGCATTACGATCTGTGCCGGCAACGTCGCGTTCGACCGCCAGGTCGAGAACGCCAAACGGACCCTCGAACTCGCGGGTGCCGACGAGGACGTGACCGTCTACGAAGGCGCCAGATCGCCACTCCAGAAAGAGCACGAGCTCGCCCACCACATCCACGGGGAAGGTGGACTCGGTGGCGACCGTTTCCCCGAGACCGGAATCGAGTCGGGCGAGCAATTCGCCGTCGATTACATCGTCGAGCAGGCACGGGCGAACCCCGGCGAGATCACGCTCGCCTGTATCGCTCCGCTGACGAACCTCGCCCTCGCCTACAAGCAGGAACCGAACCTCGACGAGTTGCTCGACGAGGTTTGGGTGATGGGTGGGGCGGTTAATTGCTTGGGTAACATCACCCCGGCCGCCGAGTACAACTTTTGGGTCGACCCCGACGCCGCGAAGATCGTCATGAACAACTTCGACGTCACGCTGTTCGACTGGGGTCTGACGCTCCGTGATACCGAGTTCGGCCCCGAAACGCTCGAACGGATCGAAGCCGGCCCGGAGACACCGCTCACAACGTTCTATACCGACATCACGACACAGGTACGGCAATTCAATCGCGAGCGGATGGGCCAAGATGCCGTCACGCAGCCTGATTCGGCTCTGGTGGCGGCGCTGGTCGAACCCGATCTCATCGAGGAGACGGGGACGTACGCGGTCGACGTAGACGAACGCGAGGGGCTGACCCGCGGGTACACGGCGGTCGACGAACTGGGTGTCACAGCGGGCGAACCCCGGACTCGCGTCGTCGAAACATTCGATGGCGAACGCTTCGAGACGATGTTCCTCGAGATGCTGTTCGAGCAACGGCCCGACGCGGCCCTCGAAGCGTAACCGAGTATCTCGGTTGCTGTCTGATTCACCCAGCGCACGTTCAGATACAGAACCACGAGCACGCCGGCCGTCGTGGCACATGTCGCGACGCGTTCGTTACCGCAAGTGTCGGTTTCGGGAACGCTCTCGTCGCTAATGACGCCCAACATCGTGCCGCCGGCCAATCCCATCGCGTACGGCAGGAGTGACGTCGCGATCACGGTCCCGTCAACCAGCGCCCGGACGACGGTGTTTTCGCCCACGGGGTCGACGAAAGGATCGGTCACCATGGGTGATCGCGCTCTCGGGTCTGCATCGTGGGACCAATCGACTGGATATTGTGTGTCTGTTTTCCGTTACCAGTCGTCGTTCAGAAGGGCAGCCTGCCGGCGTTTGGAGCCGGGCCGGGGAGCGACCGGCGCCTACTCCAGAGAAATTTGGCTAGCCTAAAATCCGGAACGCATTTATATTCTTTAGGCTAGCCTAAAAACATGGATGAGGGAACGCGACCCGGCGAACCCGACGCCCAGAGCGCACGTCAACGGCGGCAAAACGAGCAGCGACGAGCGACGGACACGGTAGACCGACAGTCAGGGCGCTTGCGAGGCACCGACGGGCGCTCCGAGCGACGTCAACGCTACTCTGACGGAGTTAATCAGGTTCCGAACGCCGCCGCTGGTGACCGCAGCCCATGACTGACGCGACTGGCGGATCGGCTGGCGAGTACGACCACGACGTGGTCGTCATCGGTGGCGGCCCGGCCGGTTGCTCGGCCGGCATATTCACCGCCAGGTACGGCCTCGACACGCTGGTGTTCGACCGCGGCCGCTCCTCGATCCGGCGGTGTGCACATCTCGAAAACTATCCTGGCTTCCCCGCTGGCATCGACATCGAGACGTTCTACGGACGACTCCACGATCACATCCGTGAGGCCGGGTGTGCCCTTCGTGAGGACCTCGTCGAGTCCGTCACGGCCCTTGAGACTCCCGCAGCAGGAGGGTTCGTCGTCGATCCACAGGAGGGAGAGCAGGTTACGGCCCGTCGGGTAATCGCGGCGACGCGCTACGACGGGGAGTACCTCTGGCCCCTCGACGCCGACAGTGAGATGATCACCACCAGTGAGGACGATGGCGAGGAAACTGAACAGTTCAAGAGGGACTATCCCAACGCCGACGGCTCGACACCGATCGAGGGACTGTACGTCGCCACACCATCGGACGCTGACGAGCAAGCCATCATCGCCGCCGGCCGCGGGGCGGCGACGGCACGCACGCTCCTGCGGGATCACCGCCGCGCGTCAGGAATCCCGGAGACGCTGGCCGACCACTACGATTGGGTCCGCCGACGGGCACAACTGGACGAGGAGTGGCATGACCGCGAGACGTGGCGCGAGTATCTGGACGATCGCGTGGGGGAGGCGGCCGGTGAGACATGGACAGCGGCAACCAGGACGACCGAGATCGATCGCATCCTCGGGAGTTACATCGACGACGACGAGATCGCAAACCGCCGCGAACGTGGCCAGGATCGCCTGCTCGAACACGTCGACGACGAGCGGGTCCTCGCCCGTGCCCGCGAGATCGAGGCCGCCCGTGATGCCGACACCGAACGTGATAACGGAGGCGGGTGACTGACAATGGCGAGCGAATCAGCCACGGTCACGGATTCGATGTCCCGGCGCAATCGGGTGTTCGACTGGCTGTCGGGATCGCTATGGACGGTCGTCCTCGGCAGCCTCCTCGTCATCGCAGGGGGAACTCTGGTGCAGGTGAGTTACGGCGCGTTCTCGACGACGCCGATCGAAGCCTGGCGAGCCCTGTTCAATCCGGACGTTATCTTCACCCTGCAAACCTGGGAATCGCTCCTGCTGGGCGCCGAACTACCGGAGATGAACCGGCGGAGTCTGATCGTCTGGCAGATGCGGTTACCCAGGGTGGTCGTCGCCGTCCTGGTGGGGATGAACCTGGCCGTTTCCGGGGCAATCTTCCAGGCGGTGACCCGCAACGAACTCGCGAGTCCGTTCATCCTGGGCGTCTCCTCGGGGGCGGGCCTGATGATCCTCCTCGTGCTCGTGGTCTTTTCGGGTGCGACGCTGGTGATCCCGTACGTCCTCGGGTCCCTGAGGCTGGGAATCTCGTCGTTGCTCCCGATCATCGCCGCGCTGGGCGGGATCGGCGCGTTCCTGCTCGTCTACGTCATCGCCTGGAAGAACGGCACCTCTCCGGTCCGCCTGGTGCTGGCGGGAGTCATCGTCGGCACCGTCTTTCAGAGCCTCCAGACGGGACTGTTCTTCTTTGCGAGTGATATCGGCGTGGTCCAGTCGGCCATCGCCTGGACGACGGGATCACTCACCGGTGTCGAGTGGGAAGAGGTCAGGATGGTACTTCCCTGGACGATCCCCGTTGTCGTGTTCTCGGTGGTCAGTGCGAGACAGCTGAACGTCTTGTTGTTAGGCGAAAGTACGGCGTCGTCGCTCGGGATGAACGTCGAGCGAATGCGCTTTGCCCTCTCGGCGGTCGCGGTCGTGGCTGCCGCGGCAGCCATCGCAGTGGCGGGCATCGTCGGCTTCGTCGGATTGATCGTCCCACACATGGTCCGCAACGTCGTTGGCAGCGACTACAGGCGACTCATCGTCGGCTGTCTGTTTGCCGGCCCGGCGTTGATGGTGGCCGCCGACGTCGGCGCCAGACTGGGCCTGATGGTGCTTGCAGGCAGCAGCGAGCAGATGCCCGTCGGCATCGTCACCGGGCTGCTCGGCGGCCCGTACTTCCTCTACCTGATGCGAAAACAGGACACGATGGGTGAGATCTGATGACCGAGGATACGACCCCGCGACCGGATGGCGGTGCAAGCAAGGTGATCAGGGAACCGAAATCGCGAGAAAACGGCGAGACACCAGCTGATGGGGAGCAGACAGCCGACGGAAGTACCGACGGCAAGACGACAGCGAGCGAGTTCCGGGGCGAGGGGCTGGTCATCGGCTATCCGTCGAGCGAACAGCCGGTCATCGATAGGGAGTCGATCACCGTCTCGCCCGGTGAAGTGACTGCCCTGGTTGGTCCGAACGGGAGCGGCAAGAGTACGCTCCTGAAAGGGCTGGCCGATCAGCTTGCACTGGAATCAGGCGTCGTTCGTCTCGACGGGGCTGACATCCACGACATGGAGACCAAAGAACTCGCGCGGAAGCTCGGGTTGCTCTCCCAGGAGAGCGTCGCCCCGGACAGCATCACGGTGGAGCAGCTCGTCGAACACGGCCGGTACCCACATCGGGAGTTCTTTGACGGACTCTCGACGGCCGATCGGGAAGCGATCGACCGGGCAATCGAGCTGGCAGGGATCTCTCACTTGCGCGAGCGGCAGGTCGGACAGCTGAGTGGCGGACAACAACAGCTCGTCTGGATCGCCATGGTGTTGGCACAGGAGACGGATGTCCTGTTGCTCGACGAGCCGACAACGTTCCTCGACCTCCACCACCAACTCGAAGTGATGGAGATCGTCGAGGCGCTCCGGGACGACAGCGACATGACCATCGTGCTTGTCCTGCACGACATCCAGCAGGCTGCCCGGCACGCCGATCGCATGGTCGCACTCAAAGACGGCGAAATCAGGGCACGTGGGTCGCCCGAGGAGGTCATCACCGAAAAGCTCCTGGCGGAGGTCTTCGAGATCGACGCCGCGGTCGAGCGGACGCCCCGGGGACCACGGATCGAACCGCTCTGCCCCCGACACGAGGCTGATAGCGACGGTGAGACGTAATCGTCGAGCCCACCTGCCGGTCGGGCATCGACTGCCTCTCACCTCAGGCCGCCGGGACCGGATCGGGAGATCGATCGGCCGGTCCAGCCGAGCGCTGACAGAGTGGACCCAACAACCGGCTGTGAGTATTGCCTATTTTTGGCTCGCCTAAAATCAATAGCCTTTTCTTGGTTTAGGCTAGCCTAAAACCGATGGCAGACGATTCGAGCCCCATAGCAGACGAACCCGTAAAACGCAAGACACCGACCCGACGGGAGGCGATCAAATACGGCGGTACGGCACTCGTTGGCGGCCTGTTGGCCGGCTGTTCGAGCACTGCTTCAGACGATACAACCACCACTGACAGTCCCACAGAGACTGCTTCAGATGGCAGTCCCACAGAGGCCGCCTCAGATGCGACAGAAACAGAGACTGCAACCGAATCGAACAGCTACAGCGCATCGATCGCCCCGATGGGGACGGTCAGCCTAGAGGAGCCCCCGGAGACGGTCTTCACCCGGCTCACGCATCATGCCGACATGGCCTTCGCGCTGGGTCGCGGTGACACCATCACCGCGATGCACGCGCCGGACTACTACGATCGGTTGTGGAACCAATTCGTCGAACGACTACCCGGCGTCACCCTCGACTGGGAGGGGCTGTACTCCTCGTGGCAGCCCAGCAAAGAGAAGCTCTACGAACTGGATAGCGACATCCACCTCGCGGACCCAGCCTGGATCACGAAACAGGACAACTGGGATCCGGCCGACATCGCGGAGATCACGAGCGGTGTCTCGCCCTGGTTCGGGAACTCGCTAAGTGATACCCATCAGGAGCCCCCTGAGTCCTACGCCGAGGGCTACGAGTACTACACGCTGTGGGAGCAGTTCGAACGCGTCGCGCAACTGTTCGGCGAAGAAGACCGGTATCAGGCACTCGCGACGGTGTACGATGACCTGACGGGAACCATCGACGAGAAGCTACCCGCAGAGTCCGAAAGACCCTCGGCCGTGATGATCGCCGCTCAGGACCTCGAGGAGATCTACGCCTACAGGCTCAGTGACCCCGGATACCTGACTTCACACACCCGCCCGTTCGGTGCCAGGGACGCCTTCGAGGGTGAAGTCGAGTCCGCGTCGGTCGTCGATTACGAGGTGTTGCTCGAGGCCGACCCGGACGTGATCTTGCACCTGGGTGGGTTCGAGCCGAACACGGACATCGCCGCGCGTCGTGAGGAGTTCCGGTCCGATCCAGTCGCCGGCGAGATCACCGCCGTCCAACAAGCCCGGGTCTACCCTCAGGGTGCCCGGTATCAGGGCCCCATCCTCAACCTCTTCCAGTTGGAGATGACGGCCAAGCAACTGTATCCTGACCAGTTCGGGGCCTGGCCCACCTACACTGAGGGCCCCTATCCCGAGATCGACCCCGAGGAGCAGCTGTTCGACCGCAAGCGGGTCGCTGACGCCATCAACGGAGACATCTGAGCATGACTGAGAACAACGACACGACCGACGCACCGACACGACGTGACTATTTGAAATACGGCCTGGCAGTCGGGACTGGCGGATTACTCGCGGGCTGTAGCAGTGGGGAGAGTACTGAGACGACCGAACCGGCCGACAAGGACACGGCGACCGCAACGGCCACCGACACGGCGGCGGAGACGACCACCGAAACAACGACCCAGACGAGCACGGACACTCCCTACATGGTCTCGATGGCCCCCGCTGGCGAGGTGACCTTCGAATCGGTCCCGGAAACGTGGGCCGCATACAGCGGCGACTATGCCGATATGGCCGTCGCACTCGGACAGGCCGACGGGATCACCGGGATCGGCGGCGCAGACCGCTACTACACCGGCATCTACGACGAACTACCAGGGGTCAATATCGACCGCAACACGGTCGAATCCAACCCCGAGATTCGGACGAAAGAACAGTTCTACGAACTCGAAAGCGATATCCACTTCTACGACCCGCAGATGCTGGTCAACTGGTTCGACTGGGATCCAGCAGACCTCGAAGAGATCCGCGAGAACGTGGCGCCATTCTTCGCGAACCTGATCTTCCGGCGGGAAGACGCCTGGCACGACTACCGCTACTACACGCTCTATCAGGCCTTCGAGAAGGTCGCCGCTGCCTTCCAGCGCGAGGAGCGCTTCCGGGCGTTCGAGCAACTTCACGAGGCGTTCCTCGCGGATATCCAGTCCCGGATGCCGCCCGCGAGCGAGCGGCCGACCGTGATGCTCACTTACGAGGCGACCAACGAACCGTCGACGTTCTCGCCGTACCGGCTCAACGACCGTGGGACGAGCAAGAAGCAGTGGCGTGACCTGGGCGTCGGCGACGCCCTCGCGGGCACCGGCATCGACGGGCTCAGCACCACCGACCGGGGCGAACTCGACTACGAGAACCTGCTGGAAGTCGATCCGGACGTGCTGTTGATCCGCGGCCACGAACGCAAAACTCCCCAAGAGTTCCGTGACACGGTGCTCGGATACATGGCAGAGCACTCGGTGGGGAGTCAGCTAACGGCCGTCCAGAACGGACAGGTCTACCGCGGTGGGTACCTCTACCAGGGCCCGATCCACAATCTCTTCCTGACCGAACGCGCCGCCAAACAGCTCTATCCCGAAACGTTCGGCGACGTGACCGTGGATGACGAATTGTTCGATCGCGACCGGCTGGCACGGATTATCACGGACGGTGCTGACTCGGGCTGACGATGCGAACTGGACAACGGTATTGATGCACTGCGGGGACGGTAGAAGCGAATGATCCAAAATGACTCATGAATCCACTGCGCAGTTCGACGTCATTGTCATCGGTGGTGGTGTGGCCGGTCTCTCGGCGGCACTGTTCACCGCTCGCCACGGACTGGAGACGCTCAGTATCGATGCTGGCGGGTCGATTCTCCGACGGAACGCCCACCTGGAAAACGTGCCAGGCTTCCCGGTTGGCGTGGACGGTCGGCGGTTTCTCGACCTGCTCAAAGAACAGGCCGACCGGGCGGGCGCGTCGTATCAAGAGGGAACAGTCACCGGATTGGAGCGACTCGCGGACACCTTCGCCGTCGAGACTGACACAATGCAGTATCAGACTGAGTATGCGATCGCGGCGACCAAGAACGAAGTCGACTATCTCGAAGACGTCGACGGCGTCGGCATCGTTGATCGTGGGAAAACGTTCGTCGACACTGACGAACGGGGTCGGACAGGGATTGCGGGACTCTATGCGGCGGGTCGACTCGCCGGGAAACCCCACCAAGCAGCCGTTTGCGCGGGGCACGGCGCCGAAGTGGGTGTGACGATCCTCGAAGACCACGACCGGCCGTTCTACCACGACTGGGTTGCACCGGATGGGTATTTCACCGACCGTGGCCGCGACCTGCCGCCCGGCTGTGAGGAGATCGACGCGGCAGAGCGCGAACGGCGTGCTGAAGCATCACGAGCAGTGATGCAAGAGCACTTCGCCGAGCCCCATCCCGGCGAACAACTCACCCACCCCAGTCTCAGCGAGTGACGGATACTGGCAAAGCGTTGGTGCTGTGTGAACCAGTTTGGTCGAAACCATCTTCGCAATGAGGGACAGCCATCCGGCGGATCCGCCGGCTCGGCGGGTCACTCGACCGGTTGCCATAGATTGATGTACGACCCCGCCGAAGTGATCAATGGTTGTACAATGAAATCATTTGTTATGAGAGAAATTGGCGAAACGGCCATCATCGAGAAAGAACGACCGGAACCCGGTCCGATGGACGCGATCGTCGAACCCACGGAAGGACTGATCTGTACGTCAGACTGCCACACGGTACACGGTGCGATCGGCGAGCGTGAGGATCTGACGCTGGGTCACGAGGTCGTCGGCGTCGTCGAGTCCGTCGGCAGTGACGTCGAGCACTTCGAACCCGGTGATCGGGTCGCTGTCGGCGCGATCACGCCCGACTGGAACTCCGTGGCTGCCCAAGACGGCCACCCCTCCCAGTCAAACGAAGCGCTCGGTGGCTGGAAGTTCGCCAACGTCAAGGATGGCACCTTCGCGGAGTACGTCCACGTCAACGATGCCGACGGCAACCTCGCGAAGATCCCCGAGGGCGTCACCGACCACGAGGCGGCCTACGTCGCGGATATGCTCTCGACGGGCTTTGCGGGCGCGGAGAACGCCGATATCCCGATGGGCGGGACCGTCGCCGTCTTCGCGCAGGGTCCCGTCGGTCTGATGGCGACGAAAGGGGCCGAACTCCAGGGTGCCGGCCGGATCATCGCCGTCGAGACTGTCGAGAATCGGAAGGAACTCGCCCGTGAGTACGGCGCAACGGACGTCGTCGACTTCGGTGAGGTCGACCCCGCCGAGGAGATCATGGAACTCACGGACGGCGAAGGTGTCGACGCCGCTATCGAGGCACTCGGCGCAGACGAGACACTGCAAGATTGCATCAAAGTAACCAAGCCCGGTGGCACCGTCTCGAACGTCGGCTATCACGGCGAGGGTGAGTTCCGGAAGATCCCACGCGCCGAATGGGGCGTCGGGATGGCCGAAATCGATATCGTCACAGACCTCTGTCCCGGCGGCCGCCTGCGCATCCAGCGTCTGCTGCGCCTCCTCGATCAGGGGAAGGTCGATCCGACGAAGATGACCACCCACGAGTTCGAGTTCGACGAGATCCAGACGGCCTTCGAGATGATGGAGACCAAAGACGACGGGATGATCAAGCCCCTGATCCACTTCTGAGGTGGGTCAGGACATGACGTGTCGCAGAGAGTAACACAGCCGTCTCTTATTCTCTGATCAGTCGAGACAGCATTCGGGGAACGTCGTCGCTGAAGGGGTGAATCGCCGTGTTTTTATGTCGGATCTCGAAGTGTCTGATGCATGCCCTCCACCAAACGGCCCGCCAGAACCGCCCTCGTCGTTGGATTGCTCGTCCTCGTCGCGCTGTCCGGCTGTGTGGGCTTGTCGGATACCGACTCACCGACACCGACACCAGCCGAACCCACCACTCCGTCGCCGTCAGTGACACAGACGCCAACGCCGACCGCCGCCTCGCCAACGGCGACAGCGACGCCAACGCCGACTACGACCGCCTCCGATCGATTCTCCCCAGGACTGACCGACACTGGCGTTCGTAACGTCACACAGCTACTCCGCACACACCAGGCACGGGCGATCGACACACCGGGTGTCCTGACCCATACGACGAACATGACACTCCGGAATATCTCCCTGGTCACACCGGTGCGAGTGACAGCCGACGCGAACCTCACGCGGGTGCTGTACGCCTCACAGAGCCGGCGGACGACCGAAAACACGACCCACAACAGCACGACGGTCCTTGCCGCCAACGGGACGGCTGTCAGGCAGTACACCGTCACCGATGGCAACGTTACGCTGGACAACAGACGGAACCGAACCCAGCTGTTCGACCGGTCGCTCCGTGGTCTCTCGACGGCGACGAGTCCGCTCCGAGGGGCGCTCCGGCGCGGGAACTTCAGTATCGCTACTGTCGACGATGGCGAGGATCCCAATACCGTGATACTTCGTGCCGACCGGTACGCAGGCGGGCAACTGTTCGACGCCCGGAACGTCGTGGCGTACAACGCAACGGTTCGAATCGGGGCCGACGGACTGATTCGCTCTGCCACCGAGCGTATCGTCGCCCAGCGGAACGGCACTGCAAACCGATACGAGTTCAGCTACGCGTTCGAACCACGGGCGGTCGATCTCCCAGCAGTGCCAGAGGTCCCTGCGGACATTCGTAGCGACTCAGAGCAGTCCGGGAGCGAGTGACGCCAGAGATTGGTGTCCTCGCTGGCAGTATCTCGACGGCGTGGCGCTTCGTGGCTCTGGATCTCTGGCCTGTAACTGCCGATATCGATGCCCTAAATCGCGAGTAAATCGAGCCGCTGCTCTCTGTCAGGCTTCTGTCTCGCCGGTCTTAGCCCGCAAGTGCGACGTTTACGATCAGCGCGACCGCAAGCAGCGCTGAGACCGCGACTGTCACCAGAACGACCTTGGTTGCCGTGCTCATGTCCAACAGGCCGACCGGCGGCCGCATAAACGTTCCCCGCGTGAAGGCGCTCGTCCCCTTTCGGAGTGCTGTCGGCCCGGCGGACGGTCGCCGCCACGATTCTGTCTCGGATCGGTCCGAACCCGCCCGAGCCGGCCCTTCTCGGGCTTTGTGGTCGCCCGCTCACTCGTCGGCCTATCCGGCGCCCATTGAAACCACCCGTGTGTCTGACACTCGAACGCCAGCATCGCTCCCCCTCGAACCCCTTCGTTTCGGATCGAACGGTGGGCGTTACCATGCCAAAATATATCATTGGACCTGGAAACGACCGCCATACCGGCGACTACGCCCCAATTCACGCTCGACCGGTGTCGAACTTGCCAGAGCCAGTCACTTCGACTTCCAGTGGAACTCCTGTTCCACTGGATCCACTCGAAACAGGGGTTGCGGATCGGCGCTGTCAATCGGATCTACAGGCGACATCCAGCCTCTCGTTCGAGATAGTAATCTATAGCGGGCGGGCGAGCCGAGATCCATCGGATGATCCACACTGACGACATGGACACGGACGCCGTACTCGACGAGGCACTCGACTACGCCCAGAGCGAGCCGATCGACGCGGTTTGTGTCGCCTCTACTTCTGGCCAGACGGGCACAAAGGCGGCCGAACGCTTCGGTGGGGATCTCGTCGTCGTCGGCCACTCGTATGGGTACGATGTGGCCAACGAGCAGGAACTGGCCGCCGACCACGTCGAGACGATCGAGGACGCTGGCGGCGAGGTCTTCACCGGGCCGATGGTGTTCAGCAACCTCGGGTCGGCCATCGCCCAAAAAGAGGGCTTCTCGTCACACGAACTCGTCGCCGACGTCCTGCGGCTGTTCGGTCAGGGAACGAAAGTCGCCGTCGAGTGCCCGCTGATGGCCTGTGACGCCGGCCTCGTCGATGCCGGCGATCGGGTACTCTCGATCGCGGGGACCGGCGAAGGTGCCGACACGATTCTGGTCGTCGAAGCGGTAAACAGCCGGGAGTTCTTCGACTCGCGCGTGCTCGAAGTGGTTGCCAAGCCCGCCGACGCCGAGAACCTCGTCTGGTGGTAACCACTCGCTCGCCGGCACTCGCCTCCGAGTCGATACCCTTTCGGCCGTTCCTGCCGAGGCCCACACATGGGCGAGATGGCGGAAGATCGGATCTACGCCGACCGACGCGGAAAAAGTGACGTCTACGTCGGGGCTGGACTCGGCGTGACGCTCGTTGCGATCTCGGACGATCGCGTCGGCCGCTTCCGGTTGCTCCGACGGGGCCACGTACACGGCGTTGCTGCTGGCGACTCACAGGTGACGATCGCCACTGACGAGGGGGTCTTTCGAGCCAGTCACGGCGAGGACACCTTCGAGGATCTCGGCTTCGGTCCGGCGGTCGCGGTGGGTCTCGACGATGGCCCGATCGCGGCCAGCCCCGATGGCGACTTGGCGCGTTACGACGGCCAGGACTGGGAGACGCTCGGCCAGATCGCCGACGTCCAGGCGATCGACGGTGCGTGGGTCGGGGCTCCCGACGGTGCGTATCGACTGACCGAATCGAGCGTCGAGCAGACAGGTCTCTCGGGCGTTCGGGACGTTGCGGCCGGTGACATCCCGCTGGCTGCGACCGACAACGGTCTCTACGCCTACGCAGACGGCAACTGGGCTCGCGAGCACGACGGTGCGTTCACCGCTGTCGCCACTGACGGCACTCGGGCACACGCTGTCGGCGAGACGGGCCTGGTCGAGCGTCGCGACGGCGCGTGGCACGGCCGATCGCTCCCGGTCGATGAGTCTCTCGTCGACGTGGAGTACGCCCAGGGACCAGTCGTCGTCACCGCTGCCGGAACGATGCTGGTCGATCCGCCGGCCGCCAAAGACGGCGCGACGGGGTGGCGATCGCGATCGTTGGGTCTGGCTGACGTCACTGGTCTGGCGGTCGCTGGATCGACGGCCTGAAAACCGAAAACGGGTTTACCAGCCGCCGCTACCGAACGTATATGATCCTCAGCGGGTCGGCTTCCCAGACGCTGGCGGCCAGAATCGCCGCGGCAACCGGCGAACCGCTCGGCGCTGCCGAGGTGAAGTATTTCCCCGATGGCGAACTGAACGTACAGGTTACCGAATCGATCGACGGTCGGGCGATCGTCGTCATTTCGACGGTCTCGAACGATGCCCATATCGAGGCGCTTCTCTTACAGGACGCCGCCCGTCAGGCCGGCGCTGAGGAAGTCATCACAGTTGTCCCCTACCCGGGCTATGCCCGTCAAAACCGGAAGTATCGGCCGGGCGATATCGTCTCGCTGTCGACCGTCGCGGGGGCGCTCTCGCCCGGGACGGACCGAGTTATCACTGTCAACCCCCACGAGAAAAACGCCACGTCGATGTTCGACGTGCCGGCGACGGCTATCGACGCCTCCGGCCGGCTGGCCGAACCGCTGCCTTCTGGGCTCGTCGACCCACTTTTCGTTGGGACCGACGAGCAAGCGTTCCCACTGGCCGAGGCCGTCAGGGACGGCCACGGCACCGGTGTGGCTGACTACCTGGACCCGGCCGCCGGGACTGGGACGCCTGCGACGATCGCACCTGCCGAAACGAGTGTCGACGGACGGGACGTCGTTCTCGTCGACGACTTCGTTGCGACTGGCGCAACGATGGCAACCGCCGCGGCGGCGGTCGACGACCGCGGTGCCCAACGCATCTTCGCGACCTGTGTCCACCCACTACTTGCCAGTGGAGCCTGGAGTAAACTCCTCCGGGCGGGCGTCGACGAGATGTACGCCACGGACACCTTAGAGCGGATCGTCAGTGACGTCAGCGTCGCGCCCGTTATCGCCGACGCGTTGTGATTACTGGACGGGATAGCCCACTCCACTGACCGCTTCATAGTGATCGTTGCCGGGTGGGTAGCCCGCTGATCGCGGGCGATCGTAGCGAACACGGTCGCTGTTGGGCTACTGATAACGAATGCCAATCGCTCGCTGCCAGTCTCCTTCGGAGTCGTCGTGCCCACTGTCACACTGTCATCTAGCCGGTGTTCAGAGAAGGGCCGAAACGTGAGGCGCGCCGTTTTCGACGTGTCTATGCCAACCGTTAATATCGGACGGCCGTGCCTTTGCTTATGCCCATCGTCAGTGTCTCGATGCCCGAAACCCTGGTCGAGCGTCTCGATCAGTTCGCCGAGGAACACGGCTACAGCGGTCGCAGCGAAGTCATCCGGGACGCCGGCCGGGACTTACTCGACGAATTCGACGACGAATCTCTGGAGGGTCGACGACTCCTGGCAACGGTGACTGTCCTGTTCGAGTATCAGGCCGGCAGCGTCGAGTCCGAAATGATGGAAATACGTCACGCATTCGACGATGTCGTCGAATCGAACTTTCACACCCACGTCGGTGATAACTTCTGTCTCGAACTGTTCGTTCTCGATGGCTCGCTCGACGCGATCTCGACGGTCGTCGGTTCGATCCGGGCGACACAAGACATCCAGACGGTCAGTTACTCCGTGCTGCCAATGGACGACGGCCAAGTCCGCGCCGAGTAACGGCGACGGGTCCCGGGGGACTCTTCTCTACGTCGTCACTCCACGATGGTGCCTCGCCCCGTCCTCACCGTCGCCTCGGTCTTCTCGACGGGGTGTGGGGCCAGCGACGACACTCTGTGACGCCATCGAACGGTGGCCACACTGTCGCTCTCTGGGACGTCGAGTGGACGGGTTTCCGGCAGTACGGTCGGTGTGACTGTCGCACTCGCGCTCGGTGACTGGCGGTCAGTGGTGCCGTCTCTGTTCTCGGGGCAGTGCTATGGCCCTCCTTTCGCGTAGCGTCTCTGTCAGCGACGTTGGTAGCCGGTTCCGACGTTCGAGACGTCAAAGAACTCGGAACGCGCGGATCGTGTCTCGGTTGGTCGGTTCACAGAACAACTGCACAGCGCCCAGGTCGGTAAAGACAGCCTTCCAGTCGCGGTGATAGAGCGGAAACTCGTCGTGGACAGCCGACACTTCCGCCCCGGATCGGCCCCGGTCGGGCGCGTTACCCTCGTTTTCGGCCGTGAGCAGCAAATCGTCGGTCACTCGCAGCACTTCCTCGAAGACGGCCGTCTCCTCGGGTGGACGTGCTGGAGTGTCTCGACGGAGTAGACCACTTCGAAGGCACCCGTCTCGAACTCGGGGAGGAGGTCTTCGATCGCGCCGATGTGGAAGGTCCCCGTCTCAGCGGTCCGGGGAAAGTACTCGGCCATCACGTCCAGTGCGTCGGCGTTGAGGTCGACCCCAGTCAGGTTCTCATAGCCGGCCTGCCGGAGGGCTTCGAGATGTCGGCCCGAGCTACACCCCAGTTCCAGAATCCGGGCGTCCGCTGTGGCGTAATACGACAGCGCGTCGACGAGTGTCTCGCTGACCTCGTTGGGGCCGATCTCGGCGTAGTACTCCGGGGAGAACGCCCCCTCCCGCTCGGCCCACTGACGGCGGTTTGCATCCGGGTTCCAGTCGCCGTCTCTTCCGGTCATAGACCGGCGTTGGCCGGGCGTGTCCAAAAGGCCAGCGACCCGCGACGATCGACGGAATCTCCACGCCCCGAAACGACGATTACCAGGGCTGTCTGGAGAACTCACAGGACGGCAACGCCAGGTAGATCCCTGCTGCGCCACCGGTCAGGCCGGCCAGCAGGAGGATCGCGCCGTCGAACAGGCCGATGTCAGCCAGCAAGCCGACGACCGTCGAGGCGACGGAACTCACCACGAACAAGGCGGTCCTGACTGCTCCCCAAGCCGTGCCTTCGACGTCGGCCGGAAGGTGGTCGATGATGAACGCGTTCGAAACCGGTGCAAAGCCCATCCGAACGCCGATCAGGAGTGTACTCGCTGCCACGAGGAGTCGGTGTTCGAAGACGACCAGTCCGACCAGCGGGAGGACACTCACCGCGGCGATGGCCGCGAGGACGCGGGCCGACCGCCGCCGCTGGGCGACTCTCCCGGCCAGCCACTGAGACAGTGCGCCGACGACGAACAGGCCCCCGAACAGTACGCCCGCACTGGACTGGGCGAATCCCTTCTCCGTGATGAGGTAGGTCGTCGCCAGGGCGGTGACGCCCTGATAGCCAAAGTACATGATGATCGCCGCGAGGACCGCGAGCCCAGTCCGATAGCGACAGACTGACTGTCCCGCGATTTTGATCGCACTCAGGACCGACGGGCCGTCTTCGGCGGCGCTCGAACCGCCGTCCGCTCGTTTCTCGTCGGGCTTGCTGTCGAGTCTGTGCGTGCTCCGATAGACGAGCAGTGCAGCGACGACGAATCCGGGTATGGTGAGTCCAAGCATCGTCCGCCAGCCTAGCCCTTCGACGAGTAACGCCGCCAGCGCCGGGAGGACAGCTGCACCCAGGCTCCCGGCGGCCAGCGTTGCACCGAGTGCCCGATCGGCCCGTTCGTCGAACACTCGCGTGAGTAAGGTTCCCCGCGGCGGGCCGTACAGACCGGTCGCGGCCCCGAACAGTCCCATCGCGAGCACGAACAGCGAATAGGTCGGTGTCACGGAGAACGCGAGCACGCTAACAGCCGAAAGCAGCAGGCTCGCTGTCAGGACCCGTCCTTCACCGATCCGATCGGCGGTGATCCCCGCTGGGAACTGCAAGACGCCGTAAGCGGCCCACAGGACCGTAACTGCGATCCCAGCTTGGGTCTCGGTCGTCGCCGGGAACGACGCCGTTATCGTCGGCAAGATGGCCTGGAGGACGAATCGCAACCCAAGTGCGAGAAACCAGCCCGCGGCGACACTCACCAGTAGCGTCCCGCTGTTCCCCGATACCACCCCCTCTCGATCGGCCTCCCGGTTGCTCGTCACCTGTATCGGTATTCCTCTCAGAGAGGCGGTAAAGTCTTCCGACACTCGCTTTAGCCTGTCTTTTGTCCCGCCGTCGTCGCACCCAATTACTTTGGGGGTGGTTGCGTAAGTCAGGCTATGCCAACCGGTGGTGCGTGGACCGTTTTCTCGGGCGACACTGACGAGTCTGCCTCTCGCGACGACAGTCCTCCCTCGCGACGGCCAGACGAGGCTGGGAGCGATCGGGGCATGACGCCCGTCGTGGCCAACGTCCTGTTGGTCGCGATTGCCATCGTCCTCGGGGTCACGGTCACTATTTTTGCCCTCGGTCTCGCCGAGCCGTTCGAAGCCGAGCCACCGACAGCGTCCTTCGAGACGGACTATACTGCCGCTAATGGACTCTTCGTCCGCCACCAGCACGGCGATGGTATCGACGCCGATCGACTGTCCGTCCGACTCGACGGCCGGTCGTACCCGGTCTCGGCGTTCGTCGACGACCAGCGCCTCACTGCCGGGACCCAGATCGGTCCGCTGTATCCGGCCGCGTCCCGGGAGGCCCACCTCGTCTGGGAGCAGGGTGATACGTCTTCGATCGTGTACACAGCCACGCCGCCCCGAGAGGGGACCGTCCCCGCCTATCTTCGATTCGACGAGCGGTCCCTCAGATCGTACGGCGGCGGGCAGGACGCCGATGCCGAGTTCACGTCCACGACGGGGGCCAGAGCGGTGACCCTCGAGAACAACACCTGGAAGCTGCTCGATTTCGAGTACAACGTCACTGCCCAAACGGTCCTGGAATTTGACTTTCGCGCGACGAACGCCGGGGAAATCCACGGGATCGGCTTCGAGACCGACGACAGCATCTCCAGTGACCGGATTTTCAAGCTGCTTGGCTCACAGCCTTGGGGCATCGAGTACGGCGAGTACGAGACCGGTGATGGCTGGGTCCACTACGAGATCCCTGTCGGGGAACTCTACGGGTCATCACTGCACGGCCAGACCTCCTCTCTCGCCCTCGTCAACGACGTCGACAACGACACCAAGCGGCCGAGTGACTCTCAGTTCCGGAACATCCGCGCGTATGAATCACCACCGGAGGATTCGTCGATACAGTTCGAATTCAGCGCCGACGGGGCCACTGTCACCGAACCCGTTCAAAGCTACGGCAGCCAGGACAAGGACTTTGGCGTGGCGGTCAGCGACGACAACGCGATGCTGACTCTCTCGGAGAACACCTGGGCGTACGTGCCGATCGACGAATCTGTCACCGACGACACCGTGCTTGTGGTCGAATTCAACGCATCGAGCCAGGGTGAGATCCACGGTGTCGGCCTGGAAACCGACAACTCGGAGACAGAATCACGGTTCGTCCGTTTTAACGGCACTCAGTCCTGGGCCACGAAAGTCACCCCCGTCTCTTCGGGCGACGACGGCTGGGAGCGCTACGAGATCGACGTCACCTCACTGCTTGCGTCCAGTGGTGAAACTGTCTCCCGTCTCGTGTTCGTCAACGACGACGACACCGGTGGAAACGGTGTCTCACAGTTCCGGAACGTGACGATATACGACGAATAGATAGCCTCGGGCTTCCCGACACAGTGGACGGCTATTAGACTTTCTTGACCGCGATCTCGGCCTCGATACCCTCGATCCCGCCACCACCTTTTTGTTCGTCGGGTGTGCTCGCGACGCTCACGGCTACACCGCTCGCGTTCGAGGTTCGTCACTGCGTTCGAACCTCGCGACGCTCGCACACCGCTCTCACGGCGTCGCCGTTCGAGCGCTCGGCGGCCTCGTCCCACTCGGCCGCCCACTCCTCGAAAAAGCTGGACCAAAAAGGCGGAGTCTCGCGTCTTCGCTGCTCGACTCCGTTGAAACGCGGCCGCCGGCCGCGTATGCTCTTCAGCCGTCGGAATCAGACTTCTTCGACCGCGATCTCGGCCTCGATACCCTCGATCTCCCAGGTCTTGCGGTAGCCCTCTTCAACCGACCCGAACGCGTCGGCCCGCACTTCCTCGGCGATGAGTTCCTCGTGGTCGGCGACGAGATCGGCCACGCGATCGTCGTCGATCTCGTACTCGACGCGAATGCGAGCGTCCATCTCTAGGTCGAGATCCTTGCGCATCTCCTGGACGCGGCGGACGACCTCGCGGGCGTAGCCCTCGCTCTCGATGTCCTCGGTCAACGTGGTGTCGACGTAGACGACGCCACCGCCATCTACGGCCTCGAACTCGGTGCTGGCGATCCCTTCGGGGGTGTTGCGGACGAACTCGACCATCTCTGCCTCAAGATCGACGGCGCGGTCGAGATCGCTCGTGACCGCCGACTCCAGGGCCGCGACCGACGGTTCGGCGACGCTGGCGTCGTTGAGCGCGTTCATGATCTGCCCAGCGTCGTCGCCAAAGGCGGGGCCGAGTTTGCTCATGTCGGCCTCGGCGCTGTAGGTGAGTTCGCCCCACGCCTCGTCGGGACCGACGACCTCGATCGCACGGGCGTTCAATCGGTCGGCAAGCAGATCCGCCTGGAGTTCGACCGAACCGCCGACCGCCTGATCGTCGACGTCGACGACGACGCGCTTGACTGGCCAGCGGAGCTTGCGTTCGGCCTGCTGGCGGGCGTTCGAGCCCGCTTCCTCGACAGCGCGGACGACGCTGATCTCGTCTTCGAGGCCGACGTCACGCAGGTCGTCGTCGGGTTCGGGCCAGTCGCACATGTGTACGGTGTCGTGACCAGCGTCGCCGGTGAGATACTGATAGATTTCTTCGGCGACGAAGGGGGTAAAGGGCGCCAGCAGCGCGACGGTCTCCTCCAGGACGCGGTACAGCGTCGCGTAGGCGGCGTCCTTCGAGGCGCTCTCGCCCTCCTCCCAGACGCGATCCCGGACGGCCTGGACGTAGAACCGGGAGACGTCCTCGACGATAAAGTCCATCAGCGTCTCGATGGCCCGGTCTTGACGGCGATCCTCGAAGGCCGCGCCCATCTCGGCTTCGACGGTCTGGAGCCGCGAGAGCACCCACTCGTCGACTTCTTCGAGGGAGACGTTCTCGACGGTCGTTTCCCCGGGGCTGAAACCATCCATCCGCATATACGGCAGCGGGAACCGGAAGACGTTCCAGAGGATGTTGAGGTTGCGGCCCATCGAGTCCATCCCGTCCCAGGAAAAGCGCATGTCCTCGCCCTGGGGGTTTTGAGAGAGCAGGAACGCCCGCATCGGGTCCGCGCCACCTTCCTCGATGGCTTCCTGGGGCTCGACGGTGATGCCTTTGGATTTGGACATCCCGCGGCCATCTGGCATCAGCGCGTAGCCGTGCATCAACACCTCGTCGTAGGGGATCTCCCCGACAGCGGCCGTCCCCATCCCGAGCTGAGACCAGAACCAGCCGCGGGTCTGGTCGTGGGCTTCCATGATGAGATCGGCGGGCCATAGGTCCTCGAAGTCCTCGGTCTGTTCGGGATAATCGAGCGTGCCCCAGGAGGCGACCGAGGAGTCGAGCCACACGTCGAAAACGTCCGGGACGCGCTTGTAGGTCCGGCCGTCCTCGGTGATCGTCAACTCGTCGACGGTCCCTTTGTGGAGGTCGACGGCCTCGGGATCGATGTCCTGATCGACGCGTGCGGCGAGTTCCTCGCGGTCGCCGACGACGATAGCCTCGTCCATCGAGCCGTTCCAGCCGTCGGCGGCGTTGCCGCCTCCGTTCGCCGACGAGTCCGCGCTACCTTCAGGAAGCCAAATCGGCAGGGGATTCCCCAGTAGCGTTGCCGGGAGACGTTCCAGTCTGGGGCCTCCTCGACGAAGTCCCGGAAACGATTGTCCCGTGCCCACTCGGGGTGCCACTGGCTGTCCTCGATGTTCTCGAGCATCTCCTCTTTGATGTCCGTGACCGTGATGAACCACTGATCGGTGACGATCTGGATGATCCCCGTGTCACAGCGCCAGCAGTGGCCGTAGCTGTGGTGGGTCGTCCCTCGCGAGAGGAGGTTGCCGTTGGCCGCCAGATCGTCCATGATCGCCTCGTCGGCGTCCTTGACGAACTCGCCGGCGTATTTGCCTGCGGTGTCCTCGTAGACACCGTCGCCACCGACCGGACAGAACACGTCAAGACCCAATTCCTGGCCGCGCTCGAAGTCTTCCTCACCGTGGCCCGGCGCGGAGTGGACCAGTCCCGTCCGATCGGCCTCGACGTACTCGGCGGTATAGACCTGGAGTGCGTCCTCGCCCTCGGGTGCGTCGGGGACCGCCTCGCGCAGTGGGTGCTCGTAGCTCCAGCCGACCATCTCCTCGCCCGTGGCTTCGTCGACGACTTCGTAGTCGCCGTACCGTCCCTTCGAGAGAACGTCCTCGACGCAGGATTCGGCGATCCACAGCACCTCTGTCTGGCCGTCCTTTTCGGCCTCGACGGCCTGGTAGGTCAGATCGTCGTCGACGGCGACGAAGGTGTTGGCGGGGATCGTCCAGGGCGTGGTCGTCCAGATGACGAGGCTGCCTTCCCGATCTGCAAGGGAGAACTTCACGTAGATCGATGGGTCGGAGACGTCCTCGTACTCGACTTCGTTGTTGGCGATAGCGGTCTCACACCGCGGGCACTGTGAGATCGATCGCTTGCCCTGCTCGACCAATCCCTTCTCGTGGGCCTGGGAAAAGCCCCACCAGGCGGCCTCCATGTACTCCGGGGAGACCGTCTTGTAGGGGTTGTCCCAGTCCATCCAGACGCCAAAGGACTCGAAGTCCTCCTGGAGGCCACGGAGTTGCTCCTCGGCGAAGTCCTTACACTCCTCGATGAACGCCTGCTCGCCGAACTCTTCGATGTCTTTCTTGTTCTGAAAGTCGAGTTTTTCCTCGACTTTGGTCTCGATGGGCAGGCCGTGCATGTCGTAGCCCGGCCGGTCGGTGACGTTGTACCCCTGCATGCGGAGCTGGCGGATGTAGGCGTCTTTCAGGGTCTTGTTCCAGGTCGTCCCCATGTGAGCCGCTCCGGAGGTGTAGGGCGGGCCGTCGACGAAGAAGAAGTCCTCGCCGTCGGCTCGGTGGGCTTTGGTCTGCTCGTAGGCATCGACGGCGTCCCAGTAGGTGAACACCCGCTGCCGGACGCTGTCGGGGTCGTACTGCTCGGCCACGTCGCCGAACCGGTCGTACGTCGGCGGATCGCGGTCCTCGGCGTCGGTCATACCCGTTTCCACTATCGCCGGCATTAAATGAGAATCGATCCCACGCGCCCCCGGCCGTCCCAGTGTGCTGTCCAAAACGACCCCGGCTTTTTCGCGTCGGCCCCCGACCGTCCACGCATGGAGTATCGCACACTCGGTTCGACCCACCGCGACGTCTCGGCGATCGGGCTGGGCACGTGGAACGTCGGCCCTTCCTGGGCATCGGTTAGTGACGAACAGGCCAGCGAGGCGATCCGGACCGCCCTCGATGCGGGTGTCAACCTGATCGACACGGCTGAAGTGTACGGCGACGGCCGCGCCGAACGCCTCATCGGCGAGGTACTGGACGAGCGCGGCCGGGAGGACGTTTTCGTCCCGACGAAGGCCGCCCCCGACCCGGACGGCGGTCACTCGGAAGACGGGCTTCGGGACTCGATCGCCGGCTCGAAAGAGCGCCTGGGCGTCGAGACACTCGATCTCGTCCAGTTGCACTGCCCGGAGACGCAGGCGTTCTACGACCCCAGTACGTTCGAGACGCTGGAGCAACTCCGCGAGGAGGATGAGATCGCCCACGCCGGGGTCAGTGTCGAAAAAGTCGAACAGGCGGACAAGGCCATCGAGTACCCCGTCGTCGAGACGGTCCAGCTCATCTTCAACCCGTTCCGCCATCGCCCCGCAGAACGGTTCTTCGAGCGGGCTGCCGCCCAAGACGTCGGTATCATCGTGCGCGTCCCGCTGGCCTCTGGACTGCTCGCAGACGCTTTCGAGGGCGTCCAAGACTTCGGCGAGGACGACCATCGTCGAACGGCTGCCGAGGACGGTGTCGATGCGGGGATCGGTCGCGCTGGCGGTGAGACCTTCGCCGGCGTCCCCTTCCAAGCGGGACTGGACGCCGTCGAAGCACTGCGCCCGTCCGTCCCCGAGGGAATGACGATGGCTCAGTTCACGCTCCGATGGATTCTCGACTTCGACGCCGTCTCGACGGTGATCCCCGGCTCGACGACGCCCGCACACGTCGAGCAAAACGCCGCGGCAGCGGACTTCGAGCCACTCTCACACGAAACCCACGGCACAGTCAGGGACGTCTACGAGGCCCACCTCTACGATCACGTCCACCATCGCTGGTAACCCAGGAGTCACGAAAACGACCCGTCCAGTGTTGCAGCCACACGCTCGATTCAGACGTCAGAAAACTCGACCAGCACCTTCTCACGGATCAGTTTCACGCCGGCGACGAGCAACAGGACCCCGACGACTGCTTCCCAGGCGCCCAGGGCACTTTGCCCGGCCATGAGCGTGTCGATACCCGCAGATTCGACCAGAAAGCCGCCGACGCTCAGGAGACCGGCGATGACTGCGTAGACGATCGTCGAAAGCTGTTCGAGTACCATGTCGATCATAGGTACGCTCTCGTAGGGACTGCTATGATCTTTTCTGTTCGCCGCTGTGACGAAACGCTTTTTACCAGCGTTATAAAAACTGAAACGATGTCACCGACACGGAATCTGAATTATCCTTCCCTGGCACGACGCGGCTTCATTCTGGGGGCAGCGCTGTTCCTGATCGGCGGTCTCGGCCACGTTGTCGGCCCGGCCATCGTCGGTTCTCTGCCCGGCTGGGAAGCGGCACTGTTGCTCGACTTGGAAATCGCGGGTATCTTGATCGGCTTGTTCGCGCCGCTAATTTTCGGGATCGTGCTCCCGTTGACGGAGTGAGTGGCGATCGAGGCGCGTTCTTGAACCTTAGAGGAATTCGGCGGCCGCTGGTGCGTACTGTTCGGGCGGGACGTCCACGACGCTCTCGTCGTGGAGTGTGACGAAGAACGGCGAGTCCGACCAGTAGTACTGCTCGAACACCGAGCGGGCAACCAGATCGACGACGGGTGGGTTGGCGGGGTCGTCGTCTTGTAGCGTTACTGCGAGGTTGAAGCTATTGTGGCCGGCCGAGGCGTAGTACTCGAGTATCGAGACGATCCCCGCTGCCAGATCCTCGACGACGGAATCGCCCGGATCGGGAACGGTCGCCTCCGGGGCGACGCCACGAACGTGGCGGTGGTGTTTTGGTGCGTAGGGCGCGATCCACTCGACCCCTCCTGTCGCTCCGATATGGCGATCGCCGTCCGCCGTCTCCGCGAGGAGGGTCTCCCAGTAAGACTCGCCGTGTTCGTCCCGGTAGGCACGGGCCGCCTCGGCGCGTTCGGCCTGGCGGTTCGTCCCGCACTCATCGACCAAGGTCTGCATGTGCGGGTGGATGATACTGCTGCCGGCCGGCCGGAGGAAGTTCATGTTGATCGATGCGTACTCGTCGGCGGCGTCTGATTCGAAGGCGACGTCGACGAACTCCAGGGCGGCCGCCAGCCCGTCGGCGAACTGCCCGACCGTGAACTCATCGATTGGCACGTAGTGGTCCTCGGTGAGGACGACGACGTTCGAGTGATCGCCATAGGGGTTGAGATTCGGGAACGACGTGGCTTCACCCCACGATCCACGCTCGAAGCCCACCCAGTCTGGATAGGTCGGGGTCGCGTCGGTCACCATCTCGGGGCAGAAGAAACAGCCCTCGTCGTCGTTGAGGACAGTCTCGATCTCCGGTTCGCCCTCCGGGCGGACGAAGTTCTCCGAGACGATTCGACTCTGTCGGCCGGTGAGTGGATCCCGGCGGACTTCCGTCTCGACAGATACCTCCTCGAAGTCCTCTAAGGGACTGTGAAACCACGTCGCCTGGACCTCGGGATCGAACTGGAACGACATGCTGGGTCAACCTTCACAGAGGCCGCTAAAAAACCTAGGCGGGACCCGGCGGTTTTTGGGCCACCACCTCTACCCCCCTACCATGACCGACTGCGTGTTCTGTGCAATCGTCGCCGAGGAGCTGCCCAGTCACACTGTCTTCGAAACCGAGGACGCCCTGGCGTTTCTGGATACGAATCCGCTCGCCGAGGGCCATACGCTCGTCGTCCCCAAGACACACTACGAACAACTCGACGACGTTCCCGCCGAAACGGCGACGGAATTCTACGCGGCCCTCCACGATGTCGTTCCGGCTGTCGAAGCGGCCGTGGATGCACCGGCCACGACCGTCGCTGTCAACAACGGCGAGGCCGCTGGCCAGGAAGTACCACACGTCCACGCCCACGTCGTCCCACGGTTCGAAGACGACGCTGCTGGGCCGGTCCACGCGCTGTTTCGTGGCCGCCCGACTGTCACCGAGGACGCGCAAACGGAACTGGCCGATGCGATCGCCGCCCGTCTCTAAACATTCGTTTGGGGAAATAATATCAATAGATTAATTACCTTCAGTTTACTCTTCTCGCCCACTGTGCGCCCTCCACGCTCGACCGGGCAGTGCCCGGAATGTGACGGTGGACTGTTGCGTCGCGACCGCGAAACGATCTGTACCGACTGCGGACTGGTCGTCGACGAGTCACGCATCGACCCCGGTCCCGAATGGCGAACCTTCGAGGCAGACGACGGCCAGCAGCGTCGCCGAACCGGTCCCCCGCTCACGCGTGCCAGACACGATCGGGGCTTCTCGACTCGCATTGGTCGGGATAGCGCCGGCCCACCGCGACGACGACGCCGCATGGCTCGCCTTCGCCGCCAGCACCGTCGCTCTCGGACAGCTTCGAAGGCCGATCGCAACCGCATGTACGGCATGATGGAGATTCGGCGGATCGTCGACCGGCTGTCTCTCACTGAGAGCTTTCGGGACGATGCCTGTGTCCTCTTCGAGGCCGGGCAGGACGCCGGACTGTTGCACGGTCGGACGATCGAAGGCATGGCGGCCGCGGCTGTTTATGCTGTCTGTCGGACTGCGGATGTCTCGCGGATGGTCGAGGAAGTGACGGCCGTCGCCCAGGCCAGCAGCGACGAGTTGACGGTCGCCTACGCCGCGCTCAATCAGGAACTCGGCCTCGAAACGGGGCCGATCGACCCGCGTGAGTACCTGCCCCGCTTTGCCGACCAGTTGGATCTCACTCCGGCGATCGAACGCCGCGCGACCGAGTTCGCGGCGATCGTCGTAGACCGAACCCTCGCTGGTGGCCGCGCACCGAGTGGCGTCGCTGCCGCCTGTCTGTACACTGCTGGCCGCGAACACGGGGCCGACGTGACCCAGCAACAAGCCGCCGCTGTCGCCGGTGTCGCACCAGCGACGCTCCGCTCGACGTATCAGGATATCCGCGACGCAGCCATCGGACAGGCCGACACCACTACCGCAAACGCGGGCGCCGATTGACCGTCACGGGCCGCTTCCGATCACGTCGTCCGCAGGTGGTCGGTCCGGGGTTCGTAGACTTCCCCTTGCTGTTTGAGTTTCTCGATCTCGTGTTCGGCCTTGCTGGCCTCCATGCCGACTTCCTCGGCGCGTTCGATCACGACGTCGACAGGTGCCCCTTCGTCGTACTCTTCTTCGATGTCCGAAATGATCCCACGGATGTTCTTGATCCGATCGCGCTGGGATTTGGAGGTCCCTGTCTCGACGACGTCGGCGTCGAGTTCACCCGTCTCGGGATCGATCCCGATATCTTCCAGTGAGGACCGGACGATCCCGATAACCCGCTCTGCGTCTTCCGCCTCGACGGTATCCGAGAGTCGCACGCGGGCGCTCGCCTCGGCGAGACGCACCAGCGCCTCCAGTTTTCGTGCCGTGACGGGAACTGGCGCGTCCTCGCCTGACCCCTTCGTCCGCAACTCGACGTAGAAGTCCCGGATGGCCGCCTTGGCCTCCTCGGTCATCGTCGGGAAGCAACTCCGCTTTGCGTAGGCGACGTATTTCCGGAGGAGTTCGGGGTCGATCTCCGGGGCGACCGTTTCGGTGACGTTGTCGACTTCCTCGGCACTGTAATCGGGCGTACTGTTCTGCTGGCGGTGGGTGTTGAGTTCGCCCGCGTAGTTGGTCCGCAGGATGTGTTCGGCCAGTTTGGCGTCTTCCTCCTCGTCTGGCTGATCGGTGACGGTGAAGATGAGGTCGAAGCGCGAGATCAGCGCGGGCTCGAGGTCGATCTGCTCGCCGATGGGCTCGTACTGATCGAAGCGGCCGTACTTGGGGTTTGCCGCGCCAAGGAGTGAGCAGCGGGACTTGAGGGTCGCATTTATTCCAGCCTTAGATATGCTGATCGAATTGTGCAGGATGACACCCTGACTCACGAAGGTGTTGGTCGGTTCGACCGTCACGTCGTAGACCCAGTCGGTGGCGTGCTCGCCTTCGTTGGGGAGCGTTTCGACGTCGGTTATCGTTTCCGTCCCGATCCCGGTCGCGGAACCGGGACTTTGCGCAACTGCACCGCCGTCGACGGCGACCGGAACCGGAACGGGAGTGCCGGCCGATGTTTCACTGGCAGGGACCGTATCCCACTCGTCATCGCTCTCGACAAACATCGGGTGTTCCGGCGTGACGACGACCTCTCGTCCGTTCGAGAACGAAACACGGACGAACTCCTCGGGAGCCTCGTGGCGACTGACCCGATCCACAGAGAGCTTCTGTACGTCGTTGTCGTCCAGATCAGCGGAATGAACCCGCACGTCCTCAACAGGCAGGATTTCACAATCGACGCCGTCGATCACATCATCGGAACGTTCAGCCATCCGCTCATCAACAAAGTCACCGATCTCGACGCGTCGGCCGTCTGCGAGGAGGAGTTCAGAATCGGGATGGTAGGACTGCTGCTCGAGCGCTTCGTGCATGGCCGAGCGATCTTCGGAGTTATGGACGACCATCCCGTTGGCAAGGAAATTGTGGGTGCCTTCGACAGTCAGATCGTACACCTTCGACTTTTGGGCCGTTTCGACCTCAGCCAGCAACCGCTCAGCTTCGTCGCGTATGGCTTCGATCCTCGTTCGTGCGACCGTGCAGACCTCGTCGAAGCTGTCAGTTTCAACCGTGCCGTTGAACCACCGGGAGACTGTCGACTGGTCGACGCCGAGGTCGCGAGCCAGTTCGGAATGGGAGACGCCGGATCGGTCCAGTTCCTCCTGCAGTTGGCTCCAGTTCTCGGTGGACAGTTTCGTGGCGAGCAGATCGTGGGCACGGTCGACAGCGTCCCTCGGCGGACAGTTCAAGAGATCGGCAAGCTCTCCACGATAGAGATTGACCGTATCGGACGGCACTCCAGGCACGTCGGACTCGACCGCGTCGACCCGCCGCCACCGAACGTCGCCGCGAACCAGTGTCCGGAATGGTTCTATCTGAGTATCTTCGACAGCGCGTACCATCTCGAAAAGACGGTTGGCGACTATCCTACGAAGCTCGTCGCTTTCGCCCCACTCGCGCGATATCCGCTGTTGTGTGTATCGTGTCCCGTCAGCGATTTCGGCCTGTGAGACGTGATAGCGTGCCTTGATCTCAGTCAAGCGTTCCCAAGTGGGGTCCGACGCCAAGGTTTCGCTGTCCGTAGCCGCACGTTCCGTTCGCTCCTCGAAGGCGGCCAGAATTTGCTTGCTCAGGCGAATGGAAACGTTCGCGTCGCCGTTCTCGAAGTTGCAGTAAGTCGCGTCGTCGATCCCACACTCCGATTGGTGGAGTCGAAGTGATTCTCGGATGTCGGCCAGCAGATCGCCACACTCCGGAATCACGTCGAGAATCGTTCTCTCTCCCGAAACCTCCTCACAGACCTCGTCCAGAGCGGCCCGTTTCCTGTCGAGCGTGAAGCCGACATGGCGGGCAAAGGCCGCAAGCGAGTCCGCCGCCGTGATAGCCAAAATGTAGAGATCACGCTTTCCCGCCCGCTCACGAGTCTGGATCTGACTCGACACACCGAACTCCTGGAGGAGCTGCTTTGTTCCGAGAAGGAGTTCATAGCTTGCAGAGAAGATCCTCACGTTTCCGGTCGACGTGTCGACGTTCCCCTCGCTATCGGCCAGGGCCCGGACGAATGCAGCTTTCGCATCAGCCGACCCCTCGGTCACGCCGTCGGGGAACGCCTTCTCGTCGTACGTTTCCAGATTCATCCCGGCATCAACGACGGCGTCGGCATACTCCTGCCCCGGCACCCGGACAGTCTCGACTCCGTCGTCCCGCTGTTCGCTCGGGGGCCGCGTCGGTTCGACGTCGAACGCTTCTCGACAGTTCCGTTCGAAATCAGCAAGGAGTTGTTCTTCCTTGTTCGTAAACCGGATCCCGTAGACGCCTGCCTGTCGGTCGTAGTAGACGTTCCCGTCGCCGGAGAGGTATCCGAGTACCGCGGCTAACGCCGGTGAAGGCGTTCCCGTATCGCGTTCCGTCGAAACTGGACTCGCAGCAACACCCCCGTCAGTCACCGATGTCGGAATCGACCGAGGGACGTACACCCAATCGCCGGGTTCGAGATCTGCTGCTGGCTTCTCGATCCGTTCACCGTTTTCGAACGCGAAGAACGGATGATCGCGTGTCGCGGTCAGTTCCTCGCCTGATTCGAGTGTCACGGTCGCGAGGTCGTCAGGAGCCTCGTATTCGTGGATGGCCGTCACTGGACGTTTCGCGAGCCGTCCATCGTCCGTCATCGTCCAGGCTTCGAAGTCCACGTCCCGAATCGTCCGGCCATTTGCGTGTGGTTCGATTTCGCCGTCGATCGCGGCTTCGCGCGCAAGTTCCCGAATGCGAGAAATCCGGCCATTGCCAAGGCGGACGAGGGTATTGCCCGTCACGCAACGCATCTTGTCGAGTTCGTCGACAGCGGCGATCCCGCGATCGGCAAGCACCAGCGCACCCGCTTCCAGCGTCCACTGCTGGCCGTCGCCGAAGTCATCCCTCACAGCCGCAGCGGTGTTGTGCGTGACCAGCCCGTTGCCGAGGAAGTTGTGCGTCCCCGGGACGGTCAGGTCGAAGACTTCCTTCTCGCCGGTATCGACGGCAGCGACGACCTCCTCCCACCGGAGATCGGCCTCGACGGCCTCCTCGACGAGCGGTTCGACCGGCCCGAGGTCGATGTCCGCGAGCATCGACCTGGCGCGAGCACGCCCCGGATCGTCGCCGCGATTGACGTTCTGATAGTAGTCGCCGGCGACGCCCTCGACGGCGGCGAGCGCCGACCCGACCGGGATCTTCTCGCGCTGGCGTCGCTCCTCACGAACGATCTCCTCGAGGGCGGTCGCCTTCTCGACGCTCTCGAAACCGATCGCCTCGGCGTAGCGGTCGATCTCGGCTCCGTACATCTCCACGTAGTACTGGACGTGGCTGGATTCGATCTCGTGGCCGTTGGCCAACTCGAATGTCCCGCGCCGATCGCGCTCCCGGAGTCGGGCTTTCACGCCGTAGGACTCCAACATGAGTTGGACCTGCTCGCCCAGCGTCTCGCTGATCGTCGACAGCAGGACGCTCGACCCGCCTTTCTCTCCACGGACCGAAACCGAGCCATCGGCGTCCATCAGTCCGCGGAGGAAGGCATCCCCGTGTTCGGCGACGGTGAGTTCGGGGGCGAGCGCGAGGCCCTCTTTCGGACTCTCCATGCCAGCGTTTTCGAACAGCCGGGCGATGGTGACGCTGTTGACCCGAATGCACGGCACGCGATCGTCCTGGCGTTCGATCTCCGGGCGCTTGTCGAACTTCGCTTCGAAGATGTCGGCGGCCCGTTCGAGCAACCGTTCGTTCCCGTTGGAGATCCGGACCATCCCACGATTGCCGTCGCGGCGGTCCAGCGAGATGTCGCCGTCGCCGAAGACGAGCCCAAGTAGGTACATGAGATCCGCGTCGAACGTCTCCGGGACCGTGATGCTGTCGCCGTGACGCACCATCAGGCGCTCGAAGTCGACATCCGAACGCGTCGCGTCGATGGCCTCGAGCATTCGATCGAGTTTCTCCAGCGGGACGTGTCGGTTCTTCAGGTGTGCGTAGATGAAGTCCTCCGAGAGGTCGAGTGTAGCGGCCGCGTCCCGGAGGGTGCCGAATTCCTCAGTGAGTTCCGTCCGGAGGAACTCGATGGACTCCTCCGTGAGTTTCACTTTCTCCGTCGAAAGCGTCAGAAACTCCCTGACGTCGACTTCAGACCGGTCGAGATCTCCAAAGCGCGGCGCTGCGATGTAATCGCCAGCCTCGATCTCCGAGATTTCGGTCCACTCGATGCCCTCGTCCCCGCAGGTCAACACCGGCGTGTTCACCGAGGCCTCGAGTTCTTTGCCGTACTCGGTCTCGATCCGGCGAGTCGGCTTCTCGGGCATCCGCCAGACGTGACTCGACGCCCGGGCATCTATCTCGCCGTCCTCCCGATCGAAGGTCTGGACGTCGATCGCTCGCTCGGCTGCCGTTTCGGTGGCGACTGGTTCCGGGAGTTCTTCCGTCACGAGATCCCGAATCTGTCTGAATCCGTCTTCGGTCTGAATCCGCGTGTCTCCAGTGACGCACAACCCCGCCGAACTGGATCCCTTCCCCGACGTGAACACTGATCGCGGTGCGATGTGGCGAATGTACTGGAGAATCTGGGAGTTATGGGAGACGACGCCGTTGGAAACGTAGCTGTGGGTTCCCTCGACTTCGAGGTCGTACACCCACTCGTCGTCAGGCTCGACCATTTCGATCGACGCAATGCGATCCCAGCGAACATCGTTCGTAGCCAGGTCGCCCAATCGGTCGACAGTCGATTCGACGGCGAGCGCTTCCTCGAGTCGGTCACGAACGACCGCGCTGGCGGCGACCGTCTCACCGCCGTCGGGTGCGACCTCGTTGCGCTCGTAGTAGCTGACCGCCGTCTGGGTAACGTCCATCCCGTCGGCGAGCGATTGCTGTGAAATGCCGAGTTCGTCCCGCAGTTCGACGATCGTCTCCCAGTCCTCGCCAGCCAGCCCTTCCCGCTGGTCTTTCAGCCACGCCAGTCGCTCCTCGAATGCATCGACGACGGCTCGAAGGGACTCGCGACTCGGGTTTCGGTCGCCGCGCTCGTAATGCTGGTAGGTGGTTCTGGGGACATTGCAGTCCGTTTGTGTGAGCGCGAGCGATTCCCGCACCTCACGCAACGTATCGCCGGAGATGGGGACGACATCACGGTTCGTATTCCCGGTCGTCCCTTCGTAGGACTCCGCGGCGAGTTGTTTCCGGTCGGTGACGAAGCCTACTTCTGAGATATAATCGCCGAAGTCGTCTCCACTGATGCGGAGACGGTAGCTCCCATTGACGCGTTCGTGGATGCTTGCGTCGATACCGAACGAGGTGAGAAGCCCACGCACGTCTTCGAGGAGCGCTTCGCTCATCGAGGCGACCGTGAGCTCGCGTTCGGACGCGGCAACGTGGCCTTCCCCTTCGACGTAGGCCCGAAGGAAGGCCCGACGGATGGGGTCGCTCGCTCGTTTGATCTCTTCCGGGACGCGTTGCTGTGCCGAGTTTTCGAGGATCGCTGGCTCGATAGATTCGAGGAAGCTGACGAACTCGCTCGAATGGCAACGAAGACGAGTGACACCGGATTCCTCTCGCACGTCCTCGGAGTGGGGTAAGTCGAGGGCCTCGAAGGCCGCTCGGGCGTCTTCCAGAACTGGGTCGTCCTCGTTCGTGATACGGAGGTCAGCGGTATTGTCCGCCCGGTACTGGACGTGTCCCTCCGCGACGACGTATCCGACGAGTCGAGCAAGTGACGGCGTCCACGTCTCGGGGGCCGAAAACCGCACCGCGTTGGGTGACTGTGACTCGCGATGGTCTACTTCGATTCGATCGTCCCCTGCCGTCGGAACTGATCGGGGGGTCGCGACGAACTGTTCTTCCTCAAGCTTTTCAGCTTCCATCGCCGTCGGCTGCCCGTTCTGCTGGACGAACAACGGATGGGATGGCGTCACATCGAGTTCCCTGCCGCTCTCGGTCCGGATCCGATACAGATGGTCGGGAGCCTCCCGCTTCCAGACTTTGGTCGCTTCGGCCGTCGAGAGCGTCCCGTCAGGCGCGAGCGTCGGGAGCGGGATCGATGCGTGATCCCAGACGCCGTCGTCGACGGGTTTCGGATCGTCGAGGTTCGCCTCCACAAGTTCGCCGATCGCTTTCGTAGTCCCATCGGCGAGTCGAACGTTAGTGTCAAATTTAACACACTTTCCCGTACCAGGGTCCCCGATCAGGAGCACGTGGAGGTCGCCCCGGATCCGGGATTCATCAGGCAAGTGCTTTGTCACACCGGAGAATAGTTGGAGTGCGATCGCGAGCTTCTCTTGGTCGTAGCCGTAGATCGAGGGGGCGATGGAGGCGGTCATCTGCTCGTAGATGTCTTGTTCCTCCGAGAGGGCGACGATCTCCTTTTTGTCGTCCTCGTCGATGTCCATCTCTTCGAACTCCTCGTCCTCGATCTCGACGTCGACGCCGTCCATGTAGACGTCGAACATCGGTGACTGCTCGCGGTCGTTGCCCCGCTGATCGAGCTTCAGGATCCCCGTCACCCGGACGTGATCGCCGGCGGTGACCTCCCCCGTGATGTCGTCCTCGATGTTGACGTCGATGTTCTGTGGCGTCTCGCCGCCGCGGAGTCCCTCAGGTGACTCCTGGACACGGAGCTTCTGGGCGTCGATGAACTCCGATTGATCGAAGTTGATCCGGAAGGGGCCCTGGCGTTCACACCCCTGGCACTCGTGGGGTTCCTGGAAGTCGCCAGTCGACTGTGGGATGCGGGTCAGAGTCCCACACCGCTGGCACTCGAAGGCGGCGTCGGTGATCTTCGGCCGGACCTCGGTTGCCTTCCGAATGATACCCTGGATGCTGACGAGTTGGCCGCGATGGTCGGCCCGGATCTCCCGGATGTCCGTCGATTCGGGCAGGTTGGTCATCCGGACGTGGGCCTGGCCAAGTTTCACGTCGATCGGCAGGTCAAACAGGCGCAGGGCTTCCTCAGCGTACTCCTGGAGCTGTTCGGGTTTGTTGCGGTAGTCCCCAGCCAGGTCGGGGTCGAATCGATAGAGATCCTGGTAGTCGACGAACAGGGACTTACGCTCGTTGGGGTACTTCTGGGCGAGGTCTCCGATCTCGTTGCGGTAGTAGTCCCGGTAAAACTCCTCGAAGAGATCGATGAACTCAGTGTTCTCCGCGCGAGCCATTCTGGTAGCTTCTATTGTGCACACTGCCTCAAGAAGGTTCCCAAACCGGGGTGAACGTGGGGCGAGACCGTGGGCCGCGCGTTCTGCCGATTCGTCGCCGCGACCGCCCGTTCACTCGATCGTTTCGAACCAATCCTCGACGCGTCCGAGGGGGGCTTGGGCGGCGTCGGCGACCGATTCGGCATCGGCCCCGGCCAGGTCGGCGACCGTCTCGATGCCGGCTGCCTGCAGTCGTTCTGCGTAGGTCGGGCCGATGCCATCGACCGTCTCGACGCCCGGCGAGGTCTCGGCCGTTTCAGCTTCGCTCTCGTCTGTCTCGGCCGATTCGTCGGCCTCGTCCGCCTCGACCTGTGACCGTTCACTGAACCACTCGGCGACTTCGGGCCAGACGTCTTCGTGGGTACTCGAAGACACCGAGAGGCCGATGTGGCCGGTCGAATACTCGATGAGGTGGGTGTCCTCGCTCGGGATCACGTCGTTGAACGGCTTGCTCGCCGCCGGGGGCACGAGGTGGTCGTACTCCCCCACAATCTGGATGACGGGCATGTCGATGTTCTCGATGTCGACGTGCTCGCCGTCGAGGTGCAACTCGTTCTCGTAGAGGTTGTTCCCCTGATAGATCTCTTCGAGGAACTGGGTGTAGGTCGTCCCGGCAACGTCGATACCCTCGTCGAGCCACTGCTCCATACGGGCGAAGTTCTTCACGAAGTCCTCGTCGTCGACGTTCTCGGCAAAGCGGACGTACTTCGTGACGTAGTTGTCGATCGGGTCCATCATCGCGAACCCGACATCGAGGAAGTCCGCAGGAACGTTTCCGAAGGCGTCGGTCACGGCCGACGGATCGTAGTACTCCTCTTCGCCCCACATCTCTAAGACGCCGCCCGACTCCTCGAAGTACAGGCCGGCCGCCAGCAGGCCGAGCGTATTGACCTTCTCGGGGTTGAGCGCGCTGTACATCGTACTCATCGTGCCGCCCATACAGTACCCCAGGAGGTTGATCGCGTCCTGGCCCGAGCGCTCACGAACCACGTCGACGCTGTTCTCGATGTACCGGTTGACGTAATCGTCCAGTGTGAGGTGCTGGTCGAGCCGTGAGGGCTCGTTCCAGTCGATCATGTAGACGTCGTGGCCCGCTTCGAGCAGCCGACGCACTACCGACCGGTCTGGCTGTAAGTCCAGAATGTAGGGCTTGTTGATCAGCGCGAACACCAGCAGGATCGGTACCTCTTCCTGTTCGTCTTCGGGCACGTCGATGCCGGCGGCCTCGGCGTCGTAGTGGAGGAGTTCGAGCTTGTTCTCCTCGTAGACGACGTCGGCCGGCGTCTGCCCCACCTCGACGTCGCCCATCGTTTCGAGGCGTTCGTCGAGGACTGCGCCCGTCTCGGTGGCGTCGGTCATCTCTTCGAGGGCCCGACGCTGGATGTCCAGCGCGGCACTCATTGGGTCGGACATACTGATCACTCCTCGACGGCCTCGAGGATCCGGTCGAGTTTTTCCTCGACGTCCTGTTGGCGCCGTTCGAGCTCGATCAGGCGCTCACCGACTTCTTCGACGTCACCTCGCGTCGGGAAGCCGAGTTCGGCAATCGTCTCCTGGGTGACGTCGTCGGCCTGCTGGCGCATCTCCATCATGGACTCGATAAGCTGGCCGTTCGTGGCCGCGAACGCGCTGGTGCCCATAATCTCCTTGAAGGCCTCGTTGGCCGATTGTAGCCAGATATCCCGGAACTCCGTGGGATCGACGTCCTCGCCCTGGGCGGCGTCCGCCGAGCGCTCGAACATCCGCTCGGCTGCGTCCATCCAAACCTCGTAGGCCTGGTTGTATCCTTCGACTCCCTCGGCAAGCTCGTCGTCTTCGGGCACTGAATCCGATAGCGCCTCCGTCCAGGATTCGACGAACGCAGCCTGGGCCTGCATGTTCTGCTCCATGGACTCGGCCACTGCGTCGTTCATCTGTTCGACCATCCCACTCCACTCCTCTTGTACGTCTGTGTTCTTGTCGCTCATGGGTAGAATCGCGCGTGCATGCGAGAAAAAACTACGGGACGATTCAGGCCTCGACCGCTTGGGCGGCCTGTTCCTGGACGTCTTGGACCTGCTCTTGGACTTCTTCGACCTGCTGTTGGAGGTCTTCGACCTGGTTTGCCATGTCTTCGACGACGTCGACCGACTGGGCTTCGACGTCCTCGTGGGCCTCGATCAACATCGAGAGCTGCTCGTCTAAGGCGTCGAGGGAGTCTGCCGACAGCTCGTCGTAGGACTCGACGCCCTCGCTGAGTTCCTCTTCGACTGCATCGAAGGCTTCGGCGTGGTTCTCAAGCAGGAACTCGAACTGCTCGTCGACGGTGCTGCGGAGCTCTTCGACGGCCGGCTCGACGCCGGGCATGCTCGATTCGAGCGTGTCGAGATACGTGTGGATGGCCGTCTGGCTCAGCTCGACACTCCGCCGTTGGACGGATTCCTGGCTCTCCAGGCTGCCCAGCATGGCCTGGCTCATGTGCTGCTGGAACTGGACGCCCTGTTCGAGGGCGGACTGTCCCTGTTCGATCGATGCGCGCTGTAGTTCGAAGGCGGTCGTGATTGGTGCGGTGTAGTCTGCCATAATTTACTCACTCCGGTTGCGTTTGACCGGGAGGACGACGGCCTGGACGATGTCTCCCTCTTCGATGTCCAGCGCCTCGCGCTCGGCATCGGGGATGCTAATCCGGCCGCCACTTTGCACACGGGTCTTGAAATTCGCCAGCTGGCTCATCGTCCCGAGCTGGTTCATATCCAGCCCGGACGCTCCCCCTCCCATCATCTGGCGAAGGAACTCCTGCTGTTGTTCGAGCGCCTGCTCGCTCGCTTCCGTGAACATCGCGGGCGGCCATTGGAAGCCATCGTCCTCGTCTGTCATCGGTCAACTGTACATACACCCTACAAGTACATAAGTTTTCCTCTGAGAACCATTCAGCCCCATCTGATACCATCTTTCACCTATTAGCTGGGTGTTTTGGTTCCCACGAAGGCACTGGGCCGCGTCGTCGGGTGGTTTTCGTTCAGTCCGTGGCCGGTGTGGCTGGACCATCCGGTCACCCTACAGTTTAGTAACCGGCCGCCGAACGATCGACTGCAATGAGCGACAATCCGAAGCCGACAGTCGAGGGCGGGAGCGACCTCCCGGGGTGGGAGTGGGATCGAACCGTCGAGGACAGCGACGCCGTGGCGGTCGGGGATCGCGTCACCTTCAGCAAAGACATCACTGACGAGGACGTCATGCACTTTGCCGAAGCCAGCGGCGACACCAATCCGCTCCACATCGAGGACGACTACGCCGCCGAGACCCGATTCGGTGGTCGCATCGCTCACGGAATGCTCGTCGGCGGGCTCATCAGCGCCGCACTGGCCCGCTTCCCTGGTACTGTCGTCTACCTCTCTCAGGACTTCGAGTTCAAAGGCCCCGTCCGCATCGGCGACCGGGCAACGGCCGCCGTCGAGGTAGCCGATACCCTCGAAGGCGGGCGCTACCAGCTCTCGACGCAGGTTCTCGTCGACGAGGAGGTCGTCATCGACGGCCAAGCGGTTGTCCTGATCGACGAGGAGCCTGCCTGACTGGCAGTCGGCATGTTGACAGCAGCGTCGCTACTTTTCGACGACCAACATCGCGACGCGTTCGAGCACTAGCTCCGAGAGCGTTGCATCGGTTGCGGCTCGCTCGGCGTCTGCAATGTCGAAAAACGCCGCGACCAGATCGGGATCGGCTGCCCCGAGGGTGTCGGCTCGGTCGAGACACTCCATCGCTTCGACGACCTCGCCGGCTGCCCGTTCGCGTTCACTCACGTTTTCGTCACCGTCTCCATTCTGTCGGTCGCCCACTGCGTGACAGACGATGACTGCCGGCTGTTGGCCCTGAGAGACGCCCATCGCCAAGGCGTCCTGGATCTGCCGGCGGCCCGCCGCGTACAGCAGGATCTCGACTTCGGGATCGTGTGCGATCATCTCCTCGCGTGCGTGTGCGCGATCAGCTAGCTTGCAGGCCCGTCGGAGGTGTTCCCGGCCGGTGACGTATCGGGCGTCGAACGCCTGGATTGCCACGTCGTGCTCGGCTCCGATCGCGCCCAGTCGCTCCAAGACGGCATCGAGATCGTCAACTTCGAGGTGGCCCTCAACGACCTCCATCAGAAATCACCCAGACTGGATTGGTCGGCCGACTCGTCGGCCTCCTCGCCAGTGTCTCTACTGGTCTCGTTTGTAGCCGTCTGCTCACTCTCCGTTGCTGCTGGCGCTTCGTCCGGTTCGATCACTGAGACACCATCCATCGATGGATCACGGTGGCCGGCGTTTTCCAGAATATTCTGGGCCGTTTTCTCCCGACCGCGTAAGGCCCCCAACACGACCCCCTTCTCGGCTTCTCGGAGGTCTTCGCGGGATTCGATCCCAGCCGCATAGAGGCGGCGAGCGCGTTTGCGACCCACACCGCCCACGCCCGCCAGATCGACCAGTTCCGAGCGCACCCCGTGTTCGACGCGCACGCGTGCCTCTCGGATGGCTGGCGTCACGTCGAGCCCGACCTCCCCAGCCAGGCGCTCGGCGGCGTTGAGGAGCCAACTCGCCGTTTCCACTTTTCCGCGGATGTCGCCCGGCCCGATATCGTATCGGTCCGTAATCACTCCCTCCTCACACTCGTCCGCCCAGTCTTCGAGTAGCCGGGCTGTCTTCAACGCCGACAGCCAGTCCTCGAAGCGATCGTCCTCGAACTCGCTTGGCATCGCTCCGAGAAACTCGCTTTCACGCTCGTAGGCCTCCATGGAGTACTCCTCTTCGTCACCCGAGCGGAGGTATAGCTCGTACATATCGGGCGTCCGGGAAACGAGGTGGTACAGCCCCATCGCGGTCGGGTCGGGGCTGTCGTCGGTCCCGTCGACTTCGGCCGAGGCCAGTTCGCTGGCAGTCTCGAAGCCCGGCGGCTCGCCATCCGTGGTTGTCTGTCCGTCGTGGGGCGATCGAGTTCTCTGTTGGCTGGCTGTCTGCTCGAACTCTCTCAGCCCGTCGAGCATCTCCGCGGCGCTCATCGGATCCAGATAGAGCCGCGAGACCGTCTGGCCGATCGAGGTGGCACGCAGGTGGTCGTCTCCGTCCGAACGCGTGAGGAAATCGTTCGCTTCTAGATAGGCGATCACTTCGTCGACGACTGTCTCCAGACGGCCACTCCCTGTCGTCTGGCTCGCATACAGTGTCGCTTCGAGAAACTCCAGCAGTCCTGCCCGGGAGTTGGCAAACCCCGAAGCGACCGTCGAGAGGATGTGGGTCCGCAGCGCCGGTTCGGCAGCGAGTTTCGAGCGCACTGGCTCGGGATCAGCCCAGACGTATCGCTCGAACAGTTCGTCGAGTTCGTCGTGGCTGCTGGCGAGCAGGAGTGCCTCGCCATAGGGGTCGAGTCCGGGCCGGCCCGCCCGCCCCATCATCTGGTGGACCTCAAGAACCGAGAGGGGTTGCATGCCGCCGGCGGTCCCGTCGTAGCGTCGCCAGTCCCTGACGACGACGCGCCGTGATGGGGTGTTGACCCCGGCTGCGAGCGTCGGCGTCGCCGAGATAACTTTCACGAGTCGCTCCTGGAAGGCCTCTTCGACGAGCGACCGATGCTCCCGCGAGAGACCCGCGTGATGGAAGGCTGCCCCGTCTTCGACGGCCGCTGCCAGATCGTCGCTGGTCTCCGTATCGCTAACTTCCCGGATCTCGGTCGCGATCTCTCTGAGCCGCTCTCGCTCTTCGTCTCCGAGGTGTGGCTCGGTCGTCGACGCGAGTCGGCGGGCCGCTGCTTCGGCGTTTCGCCGCGAATTCACGAACACGAGCGTCGAGCCGTCGTCTTCGAGCGTGTCCCGGACGATGGCCGCTGTCTGCTTTTCGCTGTCCCTGACTGGCAGTCGGGTCTGGCTCCCGTCTTCGAGATGGAGAGCCTGCCCGTAGTGGACGCCTTTTTTGAGGTCGATTGGCCGCCACGTCGAGTCGACCAGTTCCGCATCGAGCCACGTCGCCAGCGCCTCAGCGTTGCCGATCGTCGCCGACAGCGCCACTGTCTGGAGATCCGAGTTTCGCTTCCGGAGCTTTGCGAGGGTCACTTCCAGCGTCGGGCCACGCTCGCCATCGTCGACGAGGTGGACCTCGTCGGCCACGACACAATCGAGGTTGTCGATCCACGGCGCGTCGTTTCGCACGAGGGAATCGACCTTCTCGCTGGTCGCGACGACGACGTCCTTGTCGCCGAGCCACCCGCCGTCGCTCTCGTAGTTGCCCGTCGAGACGCCCACGTCCAGTCCATAGGCCTCGAACTGTTCGAACTCCGTGCGTTTTTCGCTGGCGAGCGCCCGCAACGGGACGATATACAGCGCCGTCCCGTCGGTTTCGTCACCGTCGTCCCCACTGTCTTTGCCGTCCGTGATCGCCGAGAACATCGCGAGTTCGGCGATCAGGGTCTTCCCGCTGGCTGTGGGCACGCTGGCCACCAGGTTCTCGCCGTCGGTGACCCCGCGCTCGACGGCCTCGGCTTGGGGTGGATAGAGCTCTTCGATGTCCTGCTCGCGGAGGTGTGCTGGTACCCACGACGGGACCCCCGGAATGTCCGCAACGTCCATTGGAGGTAGGTAGGGTCGTCCCCCGGTTTAAGGGTTCGCTCGCGGGCCGAGCCGGTGGGCGGCGTTTATACATCGCCGGGTCGAGAGGAGACGTATGCGAGTCGAATTCGACCGGGATACCTGTATCGGGATGTTCCAGTGTGTCGCCGAGTGGGACGGCTTCGAGCGCGACGAAGCACACGGCAAGGCGGTGCTCGTTGACGGCGACGCAATCGAGGACGGTCTCGTTTCATTGGCTGTCCCCGACGGCGAAGAACTCGACGCGAAGTTCGCTGCCCGCACGTGTCCGGTAGACGCGATTCGAGTGCTCGACGACGACGGCGAGCAACTGGTGCCTTGAGCGGTTCAGTTCGTCGTCACGTCTGGGTCGTGTTCAGCCATCGTCGATCTTTCCGGGCGTTCGGCCGGCGGGAACTGCACTGTGACGGCCATCCTAGCCGACTCAGAACGGAGACGGTGCGAGGGGGCGGATCTGTGGCCCCGCTCAGAAGATCGCAATCGGGTGGTGGGTTGCCGTCCCGGCGACGATGACCCAGGTGACCAACAGCGCGTTCGTGAACGCACCCGTCCAAATGCGGCCCGTCTTGCGGAAGAAGTACGTCGAGACCAGCGGCGCGATCGAGAGCAACACGAGGAACTGGAAGGCGAGGATCGTCAGCAGCTCCACGCCGGCCGTCAGGAAGTTGTCCATCAGGTAGCCAGTCGTCAACAGCGTCCCGTACTGGACGACAAGCAACAAGACGAACGGCCCGCCGACCAGTGCCCAGTTGGTTGCCATCTCCTTTCGGAACGACGTGTAGCCTCCCTGGGGTCGCAATTCACCGTGCAGCAGGACGCCCAGCGCGACGAAGAACACGGTGAAGGGAATCAGGTACCGGAGGAAGATCCAGAACTGGAACGTCTCGAGCGGGCGGATGCCGAACACCCAGAAGCGAAATCCTTGCCCGGTCAGGTACTCCGTGACCGACAACAGGAGGTACAAGCCACCGACGATCCCGATGCTCGTTAGTGCTGCCCGTCCGATCGTCCGGAAGCCGTCGTCGGTCCCGAGGCCGTAGGACGCCCGAAGGTCGGCGAACGACCCCTCGTTTCTGTAGTGGAACGCGGCAAAGCCAACCACGATCACGAGTGCGTTGAACGTCGCCCACACTGCGACGCCGGTCGTAATCTCCTGTGGCAGGAGCGCACTCGCCGCGACGGTGCTCTGGCCCCACTCCTGGAGGTGGTAGTAGGTCACGAGCGGCACGAAGAACGCGATCAGTGCCGTCCCGATCCGAGCCACGCCCGTGAGGCCGAGTGAGTCGGGCCGGTCTCGACGAAATCCGGTCGATCGATCGTATCGCTCGACCAGTAGCGATCCCAGCGGGAACATGAACAGGACTCCCCCGAGCATCGCGAGCAACGTCCCCAGTTCTTTGAAATACCAGGTCTGGTTGCCCGGCGGTAGTGGATCCTCACCGTCTAAAGTTCGCTGGAACCACTCGATCGAGTCGGCGGTCGCGGTCGGTGAGAGGTGCAGGCCCGCGTGGGTTCGACTCGGTGTGTACAGCTGCCGTGCCGTCCCCTCGTCGATCGACCCATAGGTCTCGCCCTCTTGGATCGTCGAGTCCGTCCCGAAGACGTTCTGTAGCTTCGCACTGTCCGGGACGTTCCGGGCTTGCTCGACGGCCCACATGTACCGGAACTCCTCGTACTCGCCGTAGATCACCGCGAGGTTCCGCGGGAACTCGGGTGACCCTGGCGGGGCACCGAACGACCCCGTCGAGGAGCCTGCAAGCACCATCGACTCGTAGCCGTCAGGATAGACAGCCGCCGCGACGACGCTTGCCCAGCCACCCATCGAGTGGCCTTCGAGGCCGACGTTGTCCGTATCGACCATCGATAACGACCGGAGGTACGAAAGCGCAGGCGGACCGCCGAACCCGTTGGCGAACGCCGGTGGGTCTGACCCCCCGTGACCCGCCTGATCGACTGCCAGCGTGACGAACCCTCGTCTGGCGTACTCGATGGCAAACGGCGATTGGGTCTCGTGATAGTTGATATAGCCGTGAGTCGCGAGAATCGCCGGTGCGGGATCGGCCGTCGAGGCACCTGGTGGGATGTACAACTCCCCGCTCATCATGGTCCCGTTGGTCGCTTCGAACTGCACGTCCCGGACTTCCACTGTCTGTCCGTTCGTTTCTACCCAATAGGCTGTTCCACTGCCGACTACCACCAGCACAAGTGCAACAACGAACAGTACCGTTCGCGTATTTATATCCGTAAGCGCCATCCTCACCCTCACTTCACACACCCATTATATAACTATTTTTGTGGTTGTTTTGGGTCCGTTGCCCTCTGAGTCTTTCACTCGGTTGGAATTCGTTGCTTCTGGCGATCGACGATTGTAGATCACTTCGAGATAGGAAGGCATTTTTCGGACGATAAGCTACGACCTACTACTTCGTGTCTGGTCTCCGTTCGGCAGTCAGTCGGGCCGCCCAGTCGCTCAAGCGTGCCGGTGCTCGCGCGAACCCGGTCCGTGGCGTCATTCTCCTGATCGGACTCGGACTCGCTCGCCTCGGAGTGGTCGACCGCGCTCGGGCACGCCGAGCGACGGATCTTTCCTGGCCGCGTGTCGTCACCGGCATCGCTCGCATGTCGAAAAACGCCGCTGACGTTGCCATGGTCGGGGCCGCGTCGGGGCTCGTTGCCAACGACGCCATCTCGGGTGTCGGTCTCGCCGGTCCGTTTTGGGGGCTGGCATTCGCCTTTGGCGGCGGTTTCGCCGCTGGGACGATCGCACTCGTCTCTCAGCGTTTCGGTGCCGAGGAGTTCACTCAACTCGGCCAGGCCGTCCGCGCGAGTTTCGTCGTCGTCGTCGCGGTCACTATCCCCGTCGGCGCGGCGTTCTGGTTCGTTCCCGAGTGGCTCATCGGCCTGCTGAACAGCAACGACCAAGTCGTCGCCTACGGTGCGACCTACCTCAAGATCCTGGGCCTCGGTGTGCCCTTCGCTGGGTTGAACCTCGTTGCGAGTCGCGTCCTCATCGGGGCCGACAACGCACAGATCCCGATGCTCCTTCGGGGCGGTGGTGCCGTCCTGAATATCGTGCTCAACGGCGTGTTCATCTTCGTCTTCGGGATGGGCGTGGCCGGTGCCGCCTGGGGAACGGTCGCGGCAAACGCCCTCGTTACCGGCTTGTTTATCGCTGGGTTGATCGCGGGCCGGCTTCCCGGGATCGGCCAGTTCCCGGTCTCAGTTTCGCCGCGCGGGACGTACTTTCACTGGGGTGATATTACTGACGTCGTCTCGATCGGGACGCCGGTCGTCGGTCGGAACATGACCTGGACGGTCGCGCGATTCCCAATGCTCGTGTTCGTTGGCATGTTCGGGACGGCGACACTTACGGCCTACACTATCACCCGACGGCTCTGGGGGCTGATGAACGTCCCCGGGTGGGGCTTTGGGCTCGCTGCTTCCAGTCTCGTCGGTCAGCACCTCGGCGAGGACGACGAGGAGACGGCCGCCGTTTACGGTCGTGAAATCACCCTCATGGCAGTTGCGACCTACACCGTCTCGGCGGCTATCGTCGCGGTCCTTGCCCACCCTGCTGTCGTTGCTTTCGGTGCCGAGGCCGATGCGGTCCCGATCGCCGTCGGGATGGTGCTGGCGGCGACCATTGCGATCATCCCACAGGGAATCAAAGGGACTGCTGCCGGGGCCCTCGATGCTACCGGCGACACGAACTGGCCGTTCATCTACCAGGTCCTCGGTATGTTTGCCGTTTCGCTCCCGGCTGCCTATCTGGGTGCGACGACGCTCATCGGCGTCTGGGGAATCTATATCGCGTTCCTCGGCGAGACGCTCGTCCCGGCCGTGGGTAACTACTACCGCTTTTCGACGGGTAAGTGGAAGGCGATCAGCCGGGAGTACCGCCCCGAGGCTGCGCTGGACGATTAACTCCCAACGCTTTTCTGTGATGGCTTGACAACCCACGGGTATGTCACTGAACGCCCATCGTCGGTGGATCGCCAGTCAGTCTCGTCTCAGCCGGGCGTTCGCCCTCTTTGATGCGTTCTGACGATCGGTGGACTTCCCGGCCCCAATGCGATCGGGCCGGTAACGAAACTGATCATCTAGGCTCGTTCACCTGCAAGGACGAGTGAGAACCGTTAACTGAGCAACCCCAGTGTATCCGACAACAACTGATGGAACTCCCGAGCAACCAACTCGCGGTCCTCGAAGCCGCGAGCGCCGACGACCGACGCACCGTTGCCCAACTGAGCGAGGACACAGGCCTGGCCACAGCGGCGGTGACCCGTGCCGCCTTCGAACTCGAAGACGAGGGGCTGGTCACTGTCACCGAGACAACCGAGGAATCCGTCTCGCTGACCGACGAGGGACTGTCCTATCTCGACGCTGACTTGCCCGAACACCGCCTCTACCGTGTCGCCGTCGAGCAAGGGGCCGACGAGGCCAGCGCCCCTATGGGCCAAGTCATCGGAGCTGCCGATCTGGACGGTGAGGCCGTCGACATCGCCCTCTCGAATTTCGCCCGGAAAGGGTACGGCACGATTGATGCCGGTGAGATCACCGCCGAACCCGACGTGGATCTCGACGCCGATCCGGAAGCGGCTGCCCTCGAGGCCATCGACGCCGGGGAACCAGTCGCTGACGACGATATTCTCGATCAACTGGACCGACGTGGGCTTCTCGAGCGCGACGAGCGAACTGTCCGCTCGATCGAACTCACCGACGCGGGCGTCACAGAACTGATGGCTGGGATTGAGGAAGCCCAGCGGGTCGACCGACTGACGCCCGACCTGCTCACCAGCGGCGAGTGGGAGCGTGTCGAGTTCGCCGACTACAACGTCGAAGCCGACGCCCCCGCCGTTGACGGCGGGAAAGCGCACCCACTTCGATCAATGGCCGAGCGCGTCACGGAGGTCCTCGTGGGCATGGGTTTCGAGGAGATGGACGGCCCCCACGCCGACGCGGAGTTCTGGATCAACGACGCGCTGTTCATGCCACAGGATCATCCCGCGCGCACGCACTGGGACCAGTTCGCCCTCGACGTGCCCCCGATGGACGATCTCCCTAGTGACGTCCGCGAGGCGGTCGAACGCGCTCATCGCGAGGGCGTTGGCCCGGACGGCGAGGGCTATCACTCACCGTGGGGCGAGGAGATGGCCCGCAAGGTCGATCTTCGGGGTCACACCACGTCGCTGTCGGCCCGCCACCTCGCTGGCGTCGCGAAAGGCGACCTCGAACCGCCCCAGCGCTTTTTCTCCGTCGAGAAGGCCTACCGCAACGACGAGATCGATGCGACTCACTTGCTCGAGTTCTTCCAGATCGAGGGCTGGGTGATGGCCGAAGACCTTTCGGTCCGGGATCTGATGGGGACGTTCACGGAGTTCTACGAACAGTTCGGTATCACCGACTTGGAATTCAAGCCGACGTACAACCCCTACACGGAGCCCAGCTTCGAGCTGTTCGGCGAACACCCGGTTACTGGCGAAGTCGTCGAGATCGGCAACTCCGGGATTTTCCGGCCAGAAATGCTCGACCCGCTCGGCGTCGACTGTGACGTGATGGCCTGGGGGCTGGCCCTGGAACGGCTGATGATGCTCGTTACTGGCGCCGAGGACATCCGTGACGTCCACGGAACGCTGGTCGATCTGGACTACCTGCGCAACGAGGAGGTGCGTTACTGATGCCCACCGTCGATATCGACACTGACGAACTCCGGACGCTAACCGGCCACGACGAAAAGAGCGACGACGACTTGCGGGCCGATCTGTTCGAACTCGGCCTAGAGTACGAGGGTGAAACTGAGGACGGCGAGTTACGTTTCGAGTTCGAACCCGACCGACTCGATCGCCTCTCCGTTGAGGGGGTCGCCCGCTCGCTGCGCTACCAGTACGGCGACGATCGGGGCGTCTACGTTCCCTCGACGAACGATCCTGACTGGACGATCCAGGTCGAAGGCGTGCCCGACGAGCGCCCGTACGTCACTGGCGCCGTCGTCCGTGGCCTCGATCTCGACGAGGCATCGCTGGATTCGCTGATCCAGCTACAGGAGAAACTCCACGCCACGATGGGCCGCAAGCGCGCGAAAGGCGCCATCGGGGTCCACGATCTGACGATGTTGAAAGGCGGGGAAGCCGCCGACGATGGCGAGGGCAAGTCCCTTCGCTACACCGGTATCGAACCCGACGGTGACACGTTCGTGCCCCTGGAGGGCGATGCCGAACTGGCGCCCGAAGAGGTTCTCGAGGAACACCATATCGGCGAGGAGTACGCCGATCTCGTCGCCGCCTACGACACCGTCCCGGCAATCTACGACTCGATTGGTCTGTTCTCGTTCCCGCCGGTGGTCAACGGTCGCCGGACCGAGGTTTCGACCGACTCTCGGGATCTGTTCATCGAGATGACCGGGACCGATCAGTGGACGATCGATCACATGCTCAACGTCGTCTGCTATGCGCTTGACGCCCGCGGTGGGACGATCGAAGAAGTTCGCGTCGAGTACGAGAATCCCCCTCGGAGTACGGTGCCGAGTTGATTCGGCCGGACTTTGCAACCAAGACCAAGACAGTGGCTCACGACCGCATCGAGCGCACGCTTGGGATCGATCTTGCCCAAGAGGACGTGATCGACCTACTCGAACGATCCGGGCTAGACGGTGACGTCACAGCGTTGGACGGCGGGCCGGCTTACGACGTGACGGTCCCGCCGTATCGCGTCGACGTGCTCCACCCGGTCGACGTGATTGACGACGTCGGGCGAGCCTACGGCTTCAACGAACTCGACCCGCGCTATCCCACGGTCGGAACGATCGGCGGGCGTCACGAGCGCGCCCGATTGGCGGCGGCCGTCCGGACGGCCCTGATTGGGCTTGGGTTTCAGGATCTGTTGAACTTCCACCTGACGAGCGCGGACGAACTCCTCGGACGGATGCGCCTCGATACCGAGGCAGATATCCTGGGGCCAGCGAACCCGTCAGCGTCACGAACCCGTACAGTGAGGACTACACAGTCGTCCGGACGTGGCTTCTCCCTTCGATCATGCAGGTTCTCGAGAACAATACCCACCGCCGTTACCCACAGGACCTTGCGGAGGTCGGGTTCGTTGCCCAGCGCGACGACGGAGATCCTACCGGGGTCAGCGAGAAGCGTCACCTCGCGGGCGCGCTCGCGCGCCACGACGTATCCTACGAAGACGCAAAGGCCCGACTTCAGGCTCTCGTCGCGGATTTCAACGTCGATCTTGCGACCCCACCGACTGAGCACCCCTCGTTCATCGAGGGCCGGGTCGCGACTGTGGAGATCGATGGCGATGCCGTCGGCGTGATCGGTGAACTCCATCCGGCAGTCCTCATCGAGCACGAGCTAGAATTACCGGTTGTGGCCTTCGAGTTTGATCTAGCAGCGCTGCAGTAGCGGCTCTCCCGGTTGCCGTGGTCATCTGTCTCTCGCCGAAGCGAGAGTTCCAGTGCGCATCTGAATTTTCTTCCCCGCATTTGGCATTCATACCCTCTATTTTCCTCGAGATTACCATCAATATACACGTATTTATAATAATTATCGGCGGGTTTGGTCAGTATTACCGCTTCGCGTCGGTATATGCCTCTCGCTCACATACAATATGCTAGGAGCGACATTCGATGTCTTCGACCGACGACACGAGTCCGGAATCGACGTTCGAGCTTCCCGCCGTTCAGACGGCCGAGGCAGACCCGTCGTCACGGCTCGATCGAGCGTTCGACGACCGCGAGGACCCCTCGACACTCACTGTCTTCCCGGCTGACGCTGAATGGCCAGAGATCGGTACGACCTGGATTAGCGTCGACGTTGCCCACGCTGTCACCGTAACGGACTGTCGATAATTCTCTTTTCGCCACCCTTGGCACGCTCAGAGATCAACGCCGACTGCGTCTTCGACGCTATCGAATCCGTCCCGTTCGAGCAACGTCACCAAGCCGCGATTGATATCGCGGGCAATGGTCGGCCCGCGATAGACAAAGCCCGTGTAAACCTGCACCATGCTCGCGCCGGCCCTGATCTTCCGGTAGGCGTCGGCAGCCGTAAATACGCCACCGACGCCGACTACTGGGACGTCGGTCCGCTCGGCGACGAATCTGACCAGCTCGGTCGCTTGTCCTTCGAGTGGCTTTCCCGACAGTCCGCCCTCTTCGACGCGATCCGGGCTAGATAGGGTGTCGGGGCGATCCGTCGTCGTATTCGTCGCAACGACCCCATCGAGGTCGTACTCCGCGACCAATTCGAGTGCGTCTTCGATCGCCCCTTCCGAGAGGTCGGGTGATAATTTGACCAAGAGTGGGCTCGCGCCGGCCTCGGTCAACGTCTCGAAGATATCTGCCATCGGCTCCCGGCTCTGTAACTCACGGAACCCTGGCGAGTTCGGACAGGAAACGTTGACGACGAAAAAGTCCCCGCCCGTTGCAACCTGCTCGTAGGTATACCGGTAGTCTTTGGCCGCCTCATCCAGTGGAACACCTTCGGACTTGCCGAGGTTCACACCCACGGGATAGGCGACGTCTGTCTCGGCTAGACGTGGGCCAACGTCGTCCGCACCAGGATTGTTCAGTCCCATCCGGTTGACGATCGCTCTGTCCTCAACAAGTCTGAACACGCGCGGGCGCGCGTTCCCCGCCTGTGCCTGGGCGGTGACGCCTCCCACTTCGACGTGTCCGAATCCCATCGATCGCAACGCGCCAGGAACCTCGGCTGTTTTGTCGAAGCCGGCAGCCACACCGACTGGGTTCGGAAAGTCACAGCCGAACGCCGAGACTGCCAGACGCTCGTCTTCGACGACAAATGATCGCTCAAGTAGTGTGGCAAGCGGTGTTCCCTCTACTACTCCCAGCCCCCTATGGGCGAGACTGTGTGCGGTTTCTGGTGACAGTTTGAACAACAGCGGCTTTGTGATATCGTATACGCTCATTTGTGCTGGTCTCTTCTGCCTATTCTCCGGGTGTCGCCCTGACGATAGTGCATCAGAATTCGTGCTCGACGTCGTCTGGGTTTGCTTGTTGTATAATGATCTTATTGTCTCGGACTCGGACAAAGACCTCGTCGCCGATTTCCATCCCGGCGACGGCCAACTCGTCTTCGTGGAGATTGATGTGGACGTTGTGATACTCGCCGTCCTCGTCTTTTGCGCCACTCGGGCTAAGCTTCTTCTTTCGCACCATCGCGGTATCTCACCCTGAGCATCGCCGGACCACACACTTAAGCTTACCGTGCCTGGATCTCGGCATGCTGGGATACAGGAACGCTGCGCTCTGTTTAGCGCGCGCGCCAGTATTTCAGCCTATATTGCCTCGATTTGTCCCGCATATCGCAAGGCCTCGGACCTCCACTTATATATTTTGTGCCGTCCCCCCTTCGATCCGGGGGTATTTTTATAATGGGTCATGTGCTGGGTTGGCATGGAGCGTCGAAACCATGGCACGTGATACGGACAAACGAAACTTCGCGCTACGCGAAGACGACGGTACCGAGTCAAGCGTCTTCTCGGGGGGCACCCCTCGACAAGCAGCTCTGAAAGCGGCACGTCGGCTCGAACCGGCACCGAGTGAAGACGAAGCTGACCCGGAGCCACTTCGGCTCCGCGAGAAAGGCACGAAGAAAGTCCACGTCTATGAAGGCTGGGCGTGGGAGGAATCTGCGCCAGACGACAAACCTGACTGGATGCCCGGTGATATCACCAAAGGCAACGTCTCGAAGCAGGGCGTCGAGCACCTCGACGAGATCTAACCTGGTCGGTTCACTTCTAGATTCCTTTCGGTAGTCCCACCACGAAGTCGATAGTCTCTCGGTCGCGCACGTACTAGCCTCCAGTGCGCGGCATCCACTCGGCAGTGACCGACGTGCAATAAGCGCGGCATGAACTGTCGGCCTCCAGCCGCGCAGCATTCCCCCTCGATATTCTGGCCTCCTCCAACACGGTTCTCTCTCTATACCCCATGTCAAGAGAAGACATGCCGAAACGCTTGTAATCGCATGACGTGGCGGGTCTCCTTCGACGGGCTTAAGTATTAACCTCCCATCTGAAGAAATACGCAGCGACGAAGGGCGATCGGCGCCCCTCCGGTCGCGTCGTGCCACTCGCGTGGTGCGATTCGATCCGATGCCCTTAAGTGTAACAGGGCACTTCGGATTGAATACGAACGCGGCTCGGACGGGGCTTGATTTGCCCCGGTCGCGACGGACCATCCGAACGTCGGTTCGGGGCCAACTCGAAGGGTTTATGACCCTTCCTGGCCTACGATCTGGTCCGGAAGACATGAGGATTCCACCCCTGCGGTCCGCCGTATAGATGGGATCTGATGTTAGCCTTGGTAGTTCGGTGACACCCGACTGGGTGTCAGCGAACGTGCTACGATAGCGATCACACCCTTTTGGGTGTGTTCCCGCCTAACCCTCCCCATTATGGGGAGACATTCCGGTTGATCCTGCCGGAGGCCATTGCTATCGGAGTCCGATTTAGCCATGCTAGTCGCACGGGTTTAGACCCGTGGCGGATAGCTCAGTAACACGTGGCCAAACTACCCTGTGGACGGGAATAACCTCGGGAAACTGAGGCTAATACCCGATACGACTCGCACGCTGGAGTGCGGCGAGTCGGAAACGTCCTGGCGCCACAGGATGTGGCTGCGGCCGATTAGGTAGACGGTGGGGTAACGGCCCACCGTGCCAATAATCGGTACGGGTCATGAGAGTGAGAGCCCGGAGACGGTATCTGAGACAAGATACCGGGCCCTACGGGGCGCAGCAGGCGCGAAACCTTTACACTGCACGACAGTGCGATAGGGGGACTCCGAGTGCGAGGGCATATAGTCCTCGCTTTTCTGTACCCTAAGGTGGTACAAGAATAAGGGCTGGGCAAGACCGGTGCCAGCCGCCGCGGTAATACCGGCAGCCCGAGTGATGGCCGCTGTTATTGGGCCTAAAGCGTCCGTAGCCGGCCAGACAAGTCTGTTGGGAAATCGACGCGCTCAACGCGTCGGCGTCCGGCGGAAACTGTTTGGCTTGGGGCCAGAAGACTCGAGGGGTACGTCCGGGGTAGGAGTGAAATCCCGTAATCCTGGACGGACCACCGGTGGCGAAAGCGCCTCGAGAAGATGGACCCGACGGTCAGGGACGAAAGCTAGGGTCTCGAACCGGATTAGATACCCGGGTAGTCCTAGCTGTAAACGATGCTCGCTAGGTGTGCCGCAGGCTACGAGCCTGCGCTGTGCCGTAGGGAAGCCGCGAAGCGAGCCGCCTGGGAAGTACGTCTGCAAGGATGAAACTTAAAGGAATTGGCGGGGGAGCACTACAACCGGAGGAGCCTGCGGTTTAATTGGACTCAACGCCGGACATCTCACCGGCACCGACAGCAGTAATGACGGTCAAGTTGATGACTTTACCCGACGCTGCTGAGAGGAGGTGCATGGCCGCCGTCAGCTCGTACCGTGAGGCGTCCTGTTAAGTCAGGCAACGAGCGAGACCCGCACTCCTAGTTGCCAGCAGCATCTTGCGATGGCTGGGTACACTAGGAGGACTGCCGCTGCCAAAGCGGAGGAAGGAACGGGCAACGGTAGGTCAGTATGCCCCGAATGTGCCGGGCGACACGCGGGCTACAATGGCCGAGACAGTGGGATGCCAGTCCGAGAGGACGCGCTAATCCCCTAAACTCGGTCGTAGTTCGGATTGAGGGCTGAAACTCGCCCTCATGAAGCTGGATTCGGTAGTAATCGCGTGTCAGAAGCGCGCGGTGAATCCGTCCCTGCTCCTTGCACACACCGCCCGTCAAATCACCCGAGTGGGGTCCGGATGAGGCCGTCATGCGACGGTCAAATCTGGGCTCCGCAAGGGGGATTAAGTCGTAACAAGGTAGCCGTAGGGGAATCTGCGGCTGGATCACCTCCTACTGACCGGGATCGGGGCGTTGCCCCGACCCACCTGCACGTTCGCCGACAGCCAGTCGGGCACCTATGAACTACCAAGGCTAACATTGTACGGCGGAAGGGCCCATAGCTCAGCGGTAGAGTGCCTCCTTTGCAAGGAGGATGCCCTGGGTTCAAATCCCAGTGGGTCCATAGCTCGTGTCCGATCGAATCCGTGTCCCTTAAGTGTGGGACGGCGCTTCGATTGGGTACGGACGACCGATGCACCATCCCGCGTCAACGCGGGGATGGGAAGGGTTGATGCACGCACCGCCACCGACGGGCGTGTATATGATACCGTGTGTACGTGCGATCCAGGCGTCCACTGGACGCGTTGCGTCGAGTTCACACTCGGCGCTTGAAGTGAAGTTGGCTGCTATGTCAGCTGGTGGATGGCTCGGCTCGGGCGCCGACGAAGGGCGTGCCAAGCTGCGATAAGCTCAGGGGAGCCGCACGGAGGTGTAGAACCTGAGATTCCCGAATGGGAACTCCTCACCGCAATTGCTTTGCGCAATGGGGAACGCCGAGAACTGAAACATCTCAGTATCGGCAGGAAGAGAAAACGAATGTGATGTCGTCAGTAACCGCGAGTGAACGCGACACAGTCCAAACCGAAGGCCTTACGGCCAATGTGGTGTGTGGACTGGCACTCATCGTCGGAACGTCCTCTTGAAGTCTCTTGGAACAGAGCGCGATACAGGGTGACAGCCCCGTAACGAGGTCAAGTACGACGTGCGCCAGTTCCCGAGTAGCGGGGGTTGGAAATCCCTCGTGAATTTGGCAGGCATCTACTGTCAAGACTAAATACGTCCCGAGACCGATAGTGAACAAGTAGCGTGAGCGAACGCTGAAAAGTACCCTCAGAAGGGAGGCGAAATAGGGCCTAAAATCAGTTGACGATGGAGCGACTGGGCACGAAAGGTCCCTCGACGAACGACCTATCCGCGAGGATACAGTAGGACTCGAGGGAAGCCGCTGTTCAGTCGTACGTTTTGAAAAACGAACCAGGGAGTGTGCTTGTATGGCGAGTCTAACCCGATTATCGGGGAAGGCATAGGGAAACCGACATGGCCGCAGTGCTTTGCACGAGGGTCGCCGTCTTCAAGGGCGGGGAGTCATACGGGCACGACCCGAATCCGGACGATCTACGCATGGACAAGGTGAAGCGTGGCGAAAGCTACGTGGAAGCCTGTTAGAGTTGGTGTCCTACAATACCCTCTCGTGATCTATGTGTAGGGGTGAAAGGCCCATCGAGTCCGGCAACAGCTGGTTCCAACCGAAACATGTCGAAGCATGACCTTCGCTGAGGTAGTCCGTGGGGTAGAGCGACCGATTGCCGTGTCCGCCTCCGAGAGGAGTCGGCGCGGCTGTCAAACTCCGAACCTACGGACGCCATTGATGCGAGGAGTCCGGTATGCGGGGTAAGCCTGTGTACCGTGAGGGAGACAACCCAGAGCTGGGTTAAGGTCCCCAAGTGTGGACTAAGTGCGATCGAAGGTGGTCTCAAGCCCTAGACAGCCGGGAGGTGAGCTTAGAAGCAGCTACCCTCCAAGAAAAGCGTAACAGCTTACCGGCCGAGGTTTGAGGCGCCCAAAATGATCGGGGCTCAAGTCCACCACCGATACCTGGCCACACCTGTTAGAGGGTGGTTGTGTAGGTTGGCGTTCTGCGCGGGTGGAAGCACGGGTGAGAACTCGTGTGGACCGCGTAGAAACGAAAATCCTGGTCTTAGTAGCAGCGAAAGTCGGGTTAGAATCCTGACGGCCTGAAGAGCAAGGGTTCCTCGGCACTGTTCGTCAGCCGAGGGTTAGCCGATCCTAAGATCCGTCGCAACTCGAGCGGATCAAAAGGGAAACTGGTTAATATTCCAGTGCCACCGTACATTCAATGTCGACGCCTCGGGGTAGACCATGCCGGGCATTCGCCCGGTCGAATCGTCAAAGCTCGTGGAAGCCGTAATGGCACGAAGCGGGCGAACGGCGAGATAGAGTAATTTGGTTCAACCTGGGGCCCTTGAAAAGACAGTACGGTGCTCGTACCCAGCACCGACACAGGTGCTCTGGCGGAGAAAGCCAAGGCCTGTCGGGATCAATCGACGTTAGGGAATTCGGCAATTTAGCCCCGTAAGTTCGCGATAAGGGGTACCTGCTCAGGAAATGAGCAGGTCGCAGTGACTTGGAGGCTCGGACTGTCTAGTAACAACATAGGTGACCGCAAATCCGCAAGGACTCGTACGGTCACTGAATCCTGCCCAGTGCGGGTATCTGAACACCTAGTACAATAGGACGAAGGACCCGTCAACGGCGGGGGTAACTATGACCCTCTTAAGGTAGCGTAGTACCTTGCCGCTTCAGTAGCGGCTTGCATGAATGGATTAACCAGAGCCTCGCTGTCCCAACGTTGAGCCCGGTGAACAGTACATTCCAGTGCGGAGTCTGGAGACCCCCAAGGGGAAGCGAAGACCCTATGGAGCTTTACTGCAGGCTGTCGCTGAGACATGGTCGCTAATGTGCAGCATAGGTAGGAGACGTTACACAGGTACGTGCGCCAGCACGCCACCGAGTCAGCATTGAAATACTACCCGTTAGTGACTGTGACTCTCACTCCGGGAGGAGGACACCGATAGCCGGGCAGTTTGACTGGGGCGGTACGCGCTCGAAAGAATATCGAGCGCGCCCTAAGGCCATCTCATCCGGGTCAGAGATCCGGAGAAGAGCGCAAGAGCAAAAGATGGCTTGACAGTGTTCTTCCCAACGAGGAACGCTGACGTGAAAGCGTGGTCTAGCGAACTCATTTGCCCGCTTGATGCGGGCAATGAATGACAGAAAAGCTACCCTAGGGATAACAGAGTCGTCACTCGCAAGAGCACATATCGACCGAGTGGCTTGCTACCTCGATGTCGGTTCCCTCCATCCTGCCCGTGCAGAAGCGGGCAAGGGTGAGGTTGTTCGCCTATTAAAGGAGGTCGTGAGCTGGGTTTAGACCGTCGTGAGACAGGTCGGCTGCTATCTATTGGGGGTGTTTGGTACCTGACGGGAACGTCCGTATAGTACGAGAGGAACTACGGATGGTGGCCACTGGTGTACCGGTTGTTCGAGAGAGCATTGCCGGGCAGCCACGCCACACGGGGTAACGGCTGAACGCATCTAAGCCGGAAACCCACCTGGAAAAGAGGTACCGCTGAGGTCACTCGTAGAAGACGAGTTCGATAGACTCGGGGTGTACGCACCGAGGTGACGAGGTGTTTAGCCCGCGAGAACTAACTGACCGAAGCCACCATTCATACCGCATGTGAACGCGACGCATCGCGTCCAGGCGCAAACTGGATCGCACGTACAACAGTATCGCATCAACCGATCGCTGGCCAAGCGCGGTTCGATTCCGCGGATCGGCGTTAAGGCGGCCATAGCGGCGGGGTCTACACCCGTACCCATTCCGAACACGGAAGTTAAGCCCGCCTGCGTTCCGGCGAGTACTGGAGTACGAGAGTCTCTGGGAAATCCGGTTCGCCGCCTCCACTTATACCATATTCAACCCATCCGAGAGAGACATCCTTCTCTCGGGTGGGTTTTTATCGTTATGTAGTGCGCTTCATTTACCGTGAGTGGCAACACTCTTGAAAAGCCGACAAAAATACTCTAAAGACCGGAGACAGGCTCTACAGGTAGTTATGCACCTTGTGGCGGCGACTCCGCGTTACCGATCGCGATGAAGAGGCTACCAGCAATCGTTAGCAATAGTGTGCCGAGGCCACCTGGGATGTCGCCGTTACTCAGCAGCCAGCTGGACAATCCTAGACTGGCCACGACTAAGACGGCGCCGATCGTGAGCAGATGCCATGTGCTGTCTTTCTGGGAGGCAGGTTGGTTAAGTGTCGACATCTGCGTACAAGTATCAGGAGGGCACGCAAGAACGTTTTTACATCTTGATAAATATGCGTAGATAGTATACAATTATTGGGTATTTGACTAGGCGGCGTATTGGGGTAATCTCCATTTCAGTCGTTGGATCGTGACTCCGTTCTCGGCGGCCACCACTCGTAAAACATAAATCGACGGACTGGCGAGTGTCTATTGTGCCAAGGTGGCAGAGTCCGGCCTAACGCAGCGGCCTGCAGAGCCGCCCATCGCCGGTTCAAATCCGGCCCTTGGCTCTCACACTATACCCTAAAGCCAAAGACGACTATCCGTTAGTATCCTCTTCGTCATTCTACAAACTATCAGAATATTGGGGTAGATTCCCCCTCTCATCTACATGTAGAGAATTAAATTGATAGAGTGTATGGCTTAGCACTCGCGCTCACGGCCCATCATATTCTCTGTTCAAATCTATCAAATAGCAATATGTGGGATTATCTTAGAATGACTTTGGCTCAGACAACACGGTAGGTAGCCGTGCCAGCCAGTAGTTAAGCCATTCCTCTACTAACTATGGCTATGGGATTGTTCAACCGGTTATTCGGTGGGGGGACGACTCAGGTTCAGATTCAAAAAATAACCCCGGATCAGAACCGGATGTTGTGATAGACGACCCATTAGACGCAGATTTTGTCCATGGACAATTTCAGGGTGAACGAATTACGTTCTCGTCAGTATCCTCGCCAAATGGCAACTGGAGATGCCTGTATGGTCGAACTGCAGCAAATCTAGGTACTCCAGTTGTCTTGATAAATGAGAATGAAGAGGTTCAACACGCCTTTGCTGTGACTCGGGCACAAGACGTTAGGATTGCAAACGATGGTCACGTTGCTGTTACTGATATTGGAGATCCCGATGACCAAGACCTCAGTGGAACATTTAATGTCGTCGCTCCTGCTGGCACTCCTGTAATTGAATACGAGTTTGATGCGAACATTTGGGAGTGTTCGATTACCGAAAACGGACGATACGCTGCTACAGCAACACACAATCCCGACAGGTCGGCATACATTTTTAATATCGAGTCCGGAGACCTCGTCACTAAATTTGAGACGCCAAATCTTAATGCTCCGACTCAGGAATTCGGGACAATTGACGGCGAGATAGTTCTGTATCTCCTAGACGGTGATGAGCGGTACCGAGCCATCGACCTTGATGGAAATACAGTCTGGAAGAGCAGAGACCTTCAGAAACAGGACCGTATTGACCAGTTATTGGATAGTAGCGAACGGGCTGATTTAGAGGAGGCTATTGATCTTCTTGAGGAGGTGTACGAACTGTCCGACGATCAAAACAGAAAGAAATCGATTGCGAATCGATTAGCAGACACTCATTGGCGGCTGTCGAAGAACATTCGCAAGGATGAGGGTGATACTGACGCATGGTGGTCTCACCTCAACCAGGCGAAACAGTACTACTACGAAATTGTGTCCTGGTACGATGGCAAGAAAGGGGTCGCCAAAGTCGAGCGGAAACAGGCGAAATACCACCTGAAAGAAGGAAATGAGGAGGCTGCGCTCCAACTTTTAGAGAGTATCTCTGAACTCGAAGACGAGTACGATGTTCAGCTACTCACCGATGCGGACAAGAAGAAAATAGAGAACCTTTCTTAGTTCCCTGATTCCACTCTACAGGTGTTCCAACAGAGCCACTGGCTTAGTTGCCAGACATGGATTGCATACCGCCTTCGCGAACAATCGACTGCAACTCCTCAAGTGAGAGCGGTTCAATCTGTTCCCGTATTCCATCAGTTGTATAGAACAGACTCGTCGTGACGTCTTTCTCGGCGAACCACTCAGAGAGGACGTGATAGTATACACTGAGTTGCTTTCGATACTCCGGCTGTGCGTGTCGCGTACTGTCCGTCTTGTAGTCGATGATGTCAACCCGATCAGCGGTGACGTGAACAAGATCGACGATTCCAGAGATAGTTATCCGCTGGTCTTCGACCTCAATCGGGAGCGTAACCGGTTCTTCAACGTGCAACTCGCCCGGCAGGTCGTCGACGAACTCAACGACCCGTTGCTCGTGGGGATTCGACGGCGTGACGTCATCCTCCAGTGCGTATGCCTCGGCGAAATCGTGGACTCGTGACCCGAAGTCCACTCCTCGAGTCTCTGGTTCAGTCTCGGGACTGGATTCCATCCGCTCACCGATCTCTTCGAAGACTGTCTCGTCCATTAGCGAATGCGGCGTATGACCGATCGGTCCATCCGGCGTGGTTACTGCGAACGGTAGCTCCGCATCAGCGCTCCCGTCGCGATCAAGTCCTTCGACAGTCACATCGATTTCTTCGACAGCGACTGGCAGCTCTTCGATGAACGTGTTTGGCTCCTCTCCAGCCGCGAATACGACGTGATTCTCCGCGCGCGTAACCGCGACATAGAGTAACCGGCGTTCCTCGTCATACTCTTGAGGCAGACACCGTCGAAGGACGTCATGCCGCCAGTTGTCGTAGATGTGAGGATAGACACGTTCCTCTGAGTAGAGTTTTCGCTGTCGGAGGCCAACCGGGTCTTGATACTGGATGACGCTTGAACCACCAGCGCGTGGCGGGAAACTTCCCTCGTTCATGTTCGCCAGAATGACGATCGGATATTCGAGCCCCTTGGCCGTGTGAATCGTCTGGACGGTCACCGCGTTATCGCCCGCGTTTGCGCGGACGTCAACCGTACTCCCGTTCTCGATGCCACGCTCGATGAACTGGATCAACTCACCGCGAGTGACCGTCGTCGAATCGTAGACTGACTGGGTCGTGTGGAGAAGGACATCTCCCGTATCGCCCGTGAATCCGTAGCGATCAAGGACTCGACGTGCAACTGCGCCGACTGACTCCAATCCACGAAGCTCATCACGGAACGCAACCGGATCCGGCGGATACGCCTCTGTCTCCAGCATATGCTCGATCTCGTCGAACGTATACCCAATCCGTTCGAGAACGACCCCCCAGCCGCGGTCGGCATCCGACTCGAGAATTCGGAGCCACGCGAGCAACAGTTTGGCCGGATCGGTCCGGAAAAGTTCGATTCCGCCATCGTAGGCCATCGGGAAATCGTACTCGTCAGCGACGTCAAGCAGTTCCCGACCGTAATCCCGTGTCCGAGTGAACACGGCGATATCACGGTATTCCGGTGGGCGCGGATTGCCGTCCTCGTCCTCAACGGCGTAGTCGTCATTGCCGACGATATCCTGAACCGTCGAGAGTACGGCCTCGTGTTCGTCCCCATGCTGGATGCCCTCGATGACCGTGTTGTCGAAAGCAGCGTTCGAGGACAGTTCGACGACATCGTCGAGAGTGGTATCGACATCCTCACCGCTTGAGGCCGGCGTTACGATGGCCTGCTCGGAGAGGTCGATGATCGACTCCGTCGACCGATAATTCTCCTGGAGTTCGATCCGAGTTAGATCACCCGTGTCGAAATCAATCCGGTCGGCATCGCTGTTGAGGTCTGCCGTGAATCGTTCCAGCCGGTCCTCGAAGTCGAGAATGTTCTGAACGTCCGCGTACTGGAAGGAGTAGATACTCTGTTTCCAGTCCCCGACTGCACAGAAGTTGTCCGTCCCGGACAGCAGCAGCGCGAGTTTGAACTGTATCTCGCTGGTGTCCTGGAACTCGTCAACCATGACGTACTCGAACTGTGCCGTCTGTCGGACGCGCTGATCCTCACAGAGCAGCACGAACGCGAACAACTGGAGGAATCCGAAGTTGAGAGAGTTGCGACCCAATGCGAATTGGAGATACTCGATGTAGACGTCGTGAACGAACGCTTTGAGATCCTCACGCTCTTCGTAGAAGACGTCACTCGCCACATCATCGTCTAGCTGTTTCGTACCGCGGCCGCCCCGTAATTCGGACTTCGATGGCGCGTCCGAAAGATAGGTCTTGTTCCGTCCGAAGCGGCTCAAGTCGTCGCGTAGCTCTGACTGCTTCCGACCGTCGTTCCGGGGCTGGTTGACTGCGTCGAACCGCTCCTTGAACGCCTCGAAGTCCCCGTCGAGATGCGACTCGCCGTCTCGATACCACCCGTCGACAGTCGGGAAGATACCTTTCGACGCGAGTTCCTTGATCAGTTCGAGTAGCTCGTCCTGCTCTGAGAGTACCCGGTAGAACTCCGTGTATTCCGGATAATCGTCGCGGAATCCGCTGAAGAACTCCCGGAATCGTTCAGCTTCGATCAGCTCATCGTCGATAATCTGCGTCGAGCCGGTTATCCGTTCGTCCAGACCGAGATGTGTCGGAGCAGCGTAGCCGTGTTCTCTAAGGATATCGTGGCAATGGGAATGGAACGTCTGGATCGGGGCGTCGGCCAGTTCTCGCAGCCCATACGAACTGTGGTCGACGATCCGTTCTTTCATCTCTGCTGCGGCGCTCCGCGTGAAGGTCATCAGTAGGATGTCTTCGGGTTCGACATCGGGCTGGTCAACGATCGTCCCGTATCGACGGGTAATGGCGAACGTCTTGCCCGTTCCAGGACCGGCATCGACTAGGTACAACCCCTCTGTACCCTCGATGAGATCCTTTTGTCTATCGTTCGGTGACGGCTCAGTCATCGCTCTCGCCCTCCAGCAGGAGATCCCGATTATCTATCCGCCGGTAGTTCGGCTCGCCCGCAAGCCCGTCGACCGGGAAGCGCTCCTTGCCCGCTCGCCTATCGTTGAGTTCTTCAAGACGCTCATCGACGAACGATTCGAACGCATCCAGATCCTCACGGAAGAAGGTTCGCCGGCGGACGCCGTTGAGCTCCCGTATTGCTTGGTCTGCGCCTTTTTCGGCGTCGACGTCCTCGGATGTCCCGACGTCGACAGCGGTTGTGAACTCCTCGGCGAACTCGGAGGCACGAAGTTCGTCCCGGTCGGTCGTTTCGGGGAACGTCAGTTGATCCATAATGTCGCTGTAGGCCGGATAACCGAGATCACCAAACGTCTCTTGGCAGTCGTTGTATCCGTCCAGGAGCACCTCGTAGGTATCCCGTGAGCTGACGTACTCATCGAACGTGAACGGATAGTACGAGACGGTCGTCAGTGCGTCATCGAGATTAGCGTCGCCTGCGATTACGTCATCCATCGATTCAAGGAAGTGGAAGAACGTGAACTCCAACGGCTCTTCCGGCTGAATTGTCCGGTAGTAGGTGAGATACAAAGCCGCCTGAAAGTTCGGTGTATCCGCCGGCGGGTCGATTGCCGCACGCTTGACGATTTGAGAGGTGCGCTTCTTGCTTCCGCTTTTGTAATCGAGAAGGTGATCCGGCGCTTTCACGAGGTCAATCTTCCCATTAACGCCGAGCGAATGGTCTTCGAACCAACGTTCAGTAAGCGGCGAGTCGACTGGCCTGTCGAAATACTCCACGAAGAAATTGTCTCCCCACCCCGACGTCGCTGTGAGAAAGTCATCTGACTCCGGTCCATAGTCGTCCAGATAGTCCATAATCAACTCTAGCCCGATGCGGTACTTCCGGCGACGAAGCGCCTCGTCTGCACTCGAAAAGAAGGCCTCCGCCTCCCCGAGCATAGCGTCGACGAGTTCTGTTATATCGACATCTGCGATAACATCAGGATGGTTCACATAGAACTCCGCGAAGTCGTGGAAGAGGGTCCCTTCGACGAACCGTTCCTGTTCGGGGGAATCGAGAAGCTTTCCGAAAAGGTAGTCCCGAGGACTGTTTACGTAGCTGTTGAGACTGGACTGGCTGACTGTCTCGATTGTCTCGGACTCAATGTCAAGCGGATGGCGATCGAAGCCGACGCCGTTCGATTGCGGTCGTCGTCGGTGTTCAACTGACTCGAGATCACTGAACCGTTCGAAGTCGTCATCAAGAAGATCTCCGAAGTAAAGACAAGGCGTGATCGGCTCCCCACCAGCCGTGTCCTGAACGAGATAGTACTGCTGGTCGCCGCTCTGAAGCAGGCGCTGGAAGTTACCGATGTAGCGTTCGAACTGCGTCTCAGTATCGACCCACGGTCGCTGTGGAGCCGAATGCGTCCAGTCCTGTCCCATTCCGAGATGGAAAACGACGGGACGATCAACGTAGGCAGAGGACTTCGCATCAGCGAGGAGAACACCCTCGTTGTCCCTGTCGACAGGGACCTCGTAGGTCTGGAGGTAGTAGGCTAACCGGTCAACGCCCTCGGTGGTCAGAAGTTCATCACTGAGACTGAGGGTTTGCAATTCCTCCTCGAAGAGCGTTAGCTCGATGCCGGTTTTACTCGTATATGTATCCAGAGCATCCGCAAACGTTTGTTCTCCGATGGAGGAGCAGAATTCCTGCAACCACTCAATATCCGGGCTGTCGACTGTCTCTAGACGCTTTTGGTGATATTTGACTGAAATATCGAAATCCATCTGCGTGAGCAGCGGTTGGACGTCACCAACGGTTGTTTCGGAACCGCGGAATCCGACACGGAGGAGTCGAACGAACGCTCGGTGGTGCGGATCATCGATGAATCCTGGGCCACCATAAAATGGGATGTCTGCCGCTTCGAGCGCGGACTCGACGAGCGACGAGTACTGACTCCCACTATCGAGGACGACCGCGACATGTTCAGCGTTGTGTGCCGAAATCGTATCGAGAAGCGCACTGACGATATCAGTCGCCGACTCGAAGACGTGGAACTCCGGATAGTCGAACACCTCGTCAGTGAACAGATCGACACGATCGAACGCTTCCGGCAGGATGCTACGCTCCAAGTTGGTCAGCTGCTCATAACCAACGACAGCAACTGACTGATCGTCGTCGATTGTATGTTCGGTGAGCCGTTTCGAGGTTGTCCGGAGATTTTGCATTATCTCGACGACTTCTCGGGTCGTCTCGTCGACGTAGGCGTCGTAGTCGAGAATGGCGTCAAGGCGACCCTGATGTTCCCAGCACTGGAGGACATTCCCGATAGCGTATGCGACTGCTTTCCAATCGTGGTCAGTCTGCTCGATAACCTCGAGAAAGGCGACGCGGTCTTCTGCTTGTTCGCGTCGGCCAGCTGCGAGACGACGCGGGGTAGTCGCAAACGTTCCGAAGTGAGGGCGGTCGAGACGGCGGTTGATCGCACTCGCAAACGGGGCGTCAGGAGTGACAACCAGGTCGTAATCTTGGACTTCCGCGTAAAGTGATTCTGCAGTTTTCGCTCTGCGAATAGGCACGAATATGAGAAACACATACCAATCACAAAAACATAATGACGCCTGTACTTTCTACAAGCATGTGCATATCCTACCAAGGTGTCTGTTCTTCCGAATCAGACCATTCGCTTAACGAATAGCACTCGAACTGACAAGGCGGAATAATCGTGGTCTAACTGTTCTATTCGTAATTGAACCGTATCACTCGGTAAACTACTACCTTTAATGGCGCTTATTGTATCGTTGTTTGAGAAAACAGAGACGGACTATTGTTGTCTTTATCTGTTTGTTCAGGAGCGACAGCCATCCAGCAGATTAGTTTGACCTCTTCTTCCCGGATTGGCGGAAGCGGCTCGGGTGCGTCGTACGGTTGTAGGCCAAGATCATCCGCCTTCTCAGCGATTCGGCGGGCTTTCTCTTCCCCATCCAAGTTCTCATCGCGAACGATCTCTCGCATCTCACGCTCGTACTGCTGTGGCCACGGTGCACCCAGCGCGTCAATTAGCTCCTCCTGCCGGTTCTGCGTCAGGTCTGACGGCCAGTAATCCCGCACGTGCTCAATCGCTTCGCGGAATGCCTTCGGGACGTCTGGTTGGACAGCCCGTGGGTCCGTCTGTTCCTGCCACTGGTGCCAGATGTCCTCTTTCGCGTCCTCCCACGCACCGTAAACCCCCTCTTTGAAATCGGTCGGGAGTTCGCGGTCGGTATCGCGGTCACAGTCGATCCGCTGGAGGCAAGTGAGCGTGTCGTCGATTATCTCGCTCTCATCGTCGTTGGGGACGAATCGCATGAATGCTTCTTCCCCACCCGAGCACAGAAGAAGTAGCCAGGGTTCTCACCGCGGAATCCAGACCCTGCTGCCCACGGGAGCGAGGTGATTTGTTCCTCTCTGTCTTCCAGACCCTCCCGAAGTTCCTGGCGGTACTCCTCACCTGAGTACGCCGCTGCTTGGCCACCGCCCTTCTCGTAGACCTCTTCGTCTTCATCGCGAATCGATTCGATGTCCTCGACCCGGTCAGAGAAGTTCTGCTGCATCGTGTCCATGTCCGGGATGACTTGGCTGTCTAAGCCAACAGACCGGGCCGCCTGGGTCACCTTTTGACGAACTCGAAGTTCGAGTTCGAGCAGGTCGTCGAGGCGGTCTTCGGGGAAGAACGTCATCGGGAATATCTCGGGATGTGGCGAGTTGATGCGGTCGATTCGACCGTTTCGCTGAACGACACGCATTGGGTTCCACGGCAGGTCGTAGTTGATGACGTTCCGGGCTTGCTGGAGGTTGACACCCTGGCCGAGCACGTCGGTCGTGACGAGAATGTCGTACTGGTCCTCGACGCCCGCAGGCGCATCTGCTGAATCAGGAGCGAAGCCGTGGACTGCGTCTTCTCTCGTGATTCCACGTACTGAGCCGTCGCCAGTGACACCAGCGATCCGGCCCTCGTAGCAGGAGAGCGTCTCGTCGTTCTGGACGCGCTCTTCCAAGTAGTCCAGGATCCACTCGACTGTGTCGGCGTAGTAGGAGAAAATGACGACCTTCCGGTTCTCTCGGAATGCTTCTTCCTTCTCGAGTTCAGGGTCTGTCTCGGCATCCTCTTCGGCGTCCTCGGCGATGTCGACGAGCGTCTCGCCCAGGGTATCGAGTTTTTCGTCGTCGTCCTGCGTAACGACGCTGACGCGCTCGTACCAGCCCTGTAGGATCTCCAAGTCAGTTTCGAGATCCTGACGGAATTCTTCGACTTCCGCTTCCGTCGCACCAAGGTTGTATACGGTATTGTCGTCGGCTTGATTGAAGGCGTCGTCAAGTGCCTCGTCGCTATCGGCTTCGACCCACTCATCTATAGCGTCCGGCTTGGGGAACATCCCGTTGTCGAGCAGATCCAGTGCAGCGCGGTTCTGGTTGATCATCCGCTCTAACGTGTTTGCGAACGCTTTGCTCGAGGACTCGAAGCGCTTCAGTAGGCCAGTCCTGAGCAGACCGACAAGCGACAGTTCCGAGGCGTCTTCTTCCCCTTCGAGGTAGTACGACGGTCGGTACCGAGCGAGTGTGAGGTCTGACTCGTCGCGATCTCCAGCTGCCAACCCTTCTGCGACGTCGTCGAAGAACGTATCCCCGAACGTGTCGCTGAAGTCGTAGTCGATACGGCGCGGCTTGGACTCGGGGAACGTGATTCTGACTTCGCCACCCTCGCCGTCTGGAAGGGTCGCGTTCTCGTAGTGTTCCCGGATGAACCGCCGAGTCCGTCGAACAGTTGTCTCGTCGAGGACGTCGAACAGGAGGTCGGGACTCAGGTCGGATGGGTCCTCGGACTGCGCATGCTTGAACCGATCGCGTAGCGATCGAATCCCTTCCGAGGCGAACGCTCCGTCGTTCTTGATGAAGTAGTACAGGAGGTAGTAGAGGTCCCACAGCGAGTTGTTCACTGGCGTCGCCGTGAGCATCACGACGTCTTTTGGCGGGTCATCACGCAGGAGCTGTCGAAGTGCGTCGGCCTGCTGTGTCCCAGGGTTGCGGAACGCGTGCGCCTCGTCGATGATGACGAGCTGGTACTCCTCCTTGTCCAGATCCAAGTACGACCGGTCACCGCCAAGCTGGCGTTCGTTCCGCAACTCAGAGTACGAGAGGGTCTCGAACTGGACGCCCCACTCTGGGGCCTTCGACTCCCACATACCGTCCCGGAGGTAGGCTGGCGCCACCACCAGCGCGCGTTGGCGGTTCTCGTTGACCGTCTTCTCGAGGAGCTTCCCGGCGATGTAGGTCTTCCCGAGGCCGACCTCGTCGGCGACGATTACGCCGTTATGTTCGTCGAGGAATCGTTCGGCGCGGCGGACCCCGTCCTGCTGGAAGTTGGTGAGGTTGACCGCGCCGTCGTCCTCGGCTTCCTCCTCAAGTTCGTCGCCGTAGCGTTCGTAGAGAACGCGTAGGTAGATGAGGTACGGGTCGTAGGGGTCGAACCTCTCCTCGTAGATCGACGCCAGGTCATAGGGTTCGGCGTCGGCCCAGATGTCCTCGAACCACTCGTTGACTTGCCCCGTCACAGAGGGGCTGTACTGGCCGACGTTCAACTCCATGTTCGACGTCAGGCCTGCACCCGTGAAGTTGGAGGAACCGACCAGAGTGCCCTGGTCGTGAGAAAAGAGATACGCCTTCCCGTGGAGGAATTGCTCCTCGTAGCGCCTGACTTTGACGTCGTCACTTCTGAGGAAGTCGACGAGTTGCTGGAGGCGACTGTCGATTCGCCGAGAAAACCCCAACAGATCTCGGTCTTGGTCGAGATTCTGATCCAGCGTCTTGAGTGACTCCTCGAGGCGCTTCTGGTTGTAGTCCTCACCACGCGGCTCGCCCGGCTGGCGCCAGCGCTCAGTGTCCTTCTGATCTGGCTGCGCGCCGAGTAGGAGGCGAACCTCGCCGACTTGGTCGAGAGCGTCGGCGACCGCGAAGTAGCCGCGGGGGTTGAAATAGCCCGTCGCGATGTCCAGATTGGGCTCGGGCCCCATCTTCTCCCGCAGGTCGTCGATGTACTCGTTGATGGCCACGGCAAGGGTGTTCCCCTCCCGATTGTCGATAAACTCTGGCCTGGTCATTCTTCACTCTCCACTCGATCGGCCCACTCGTCGTAGTGCTCCAGCACTGCGTTCATCCGGGGCTCGTGATCCCAGTTTTCGTGGAACGTCTCAAAGACGACCTGGAGGTTCTCACGGCTGAGGCCGTAGAGATGCGCTGAGAGCGCGTCGATCTCTTGCATCATCTCCTCACGCTCATCTTTGCTGTGAGCAGTACAGGAGACCCCGACTGCGTCAGCCCACTCCTGAAACCGCTCATCGGTTGACGCAAGGGTTCCGGACAGTTCCACCATCCGAGACCACAAACGGCTGTCACGTTCTGGCCGCGGGACCGGTAACCCGTTGAGAAGGTAGAAGCTCACGTGGTTTTCAACAAACCGTCTCGCGCACCAGTCGAAGGGGATAGACCCCATAATCCCCATCAGGAACGCCTGATCTTTCTCATCGCCTCGTGGCCAAATCAGATATGGGGCCGTATCAAGCAAAATCACATTAGGTGGGGCAAGCGCCGGCAACACAGTTCTTGTATTGGTTTTGTTAGTAGAATCGCGGAAAACGACACGAGCACTGTAGCAAGGGAGTGTCGATTTGTCGTGAACCCAGTCCTCGGGCATCTCTGAGAAGGGAGAGCGACTGCCAATACGGTACGAGTTTTCCCGTTTCTCCTGAAGATAGTCAAATATCATATCAGGGTCAGTCCAGACAGTTGCCTTAGACACATCAACTGACCAGAAATCAAACGCCTTTCCACCCAATACTGGTAGGAAATCCTCTTCCGGCGGATGGTCTGAACGGTGAAGAAGCGTAGTACCGTCGTCCAATTCCTCGTCCTCGTATGGAGCGAGCTTAAGGGGGGTAACAGGAACTGGCTTCCAGTCACCGCCGTCGTAGCTAAACTTGGGGTGTGAAACTAGCTGTTCAAACGCTTCACTTGCCTCGTCGCTCGGCGGGAGTGGGACAACTGAAGAAGTGGTCCAGCTTCGAATGTCCTCTATACTGAAGTAGTGGGGGTCCCCCTGCATTCCTTCCTCGTACTCTTCTTCGTTGTAATATGGTCCCCGAAGGGGCAGTTTCTCACCCGGCTCCTCAGAGTTGTGATAAGATGCCAGGGAAATAGTCATCTGACCATGAATCCCCTCGAAAACCCACTCGTTGGTATTGACTAGGAAGGTCAGGTCGTCTATCGTGGTGGTGTCGAAAAGCTCCTCCCTGAAGTCAGAAGTGTTGTCCCCGGAAAACGCTCCTCGAGGGACGATAATACCAACATGCCCTCGATCCCCAGCAAGATGCTTGAATCTCCACGAGAAAGCGATGTACATCTCTGGGGCAGAACCGCCCGAACTATTACCGTCATACGGACCGTTCTTCAGAATGGTACTTCTCTGTCTTTTCTCATTCTTCTCCCGCTTGAGTTCTGCTTCCAGTCCTGGCCGTCGTTCCAACAGTCTTTGTTTTGCCTCTTCCTGTTTCTGTTCGGACTTGCCCTGAAAACCGGGGATATACCTGGCCCAGAACTCCTTGTCTTCCAAGGTAGATTCATCCCACGGTGGATTCCCGAGGAGGGCGTCGAACCCGGGGTTCTCACCGTTAAATACTTCGGGAAACGCCGTCGGGAAGTGTAGCGGGTTAGTCGCTGCCAATACATCCTGTGCAATCTCGTACTCTTCCGACTCCAGCAGATCCACCCCGTCGTCGTTGACCACTTCGGGATCGATTTCATCGTCAATTCGTGAGGCTGCCAGAATGTCGAATGCTGCTCGGGTCTCCTCAAGCTGGTCCTGAATCCTTTCGCGCGTTTCCCGGGCCTCGGCGACCTGCTGGGCGTCAGCGTCCGCGAAGCTCCCCAGATCGTCGATGGCGTCCTCGATGTCGTTCATCACGCTGGAGCCGCCCATGAACATCCCGAGGTTCGTCTGATCGACGTCAAGGATGTCGCTCACCTCGTCCAACGTGCCGATGCCTGCCAGCGAGTCACCCGTGGTGAGGTTGTAGTCGAGGAACGCCAGCGGGAGCCCCGGAACGAACGTGTGCACCCACAGCGAGAGGCGCGCCAGTTCTGTCGAGAGGTCGTTCACGTCGACACCGTAGATACACCGGCGGGCGACTTGCCGCCGAAGGAGTTGGCTGCGCTCGACTTCGGGCATCTCTTCGCTGCTCTCGAAGGCGTCCTCGGCGGCCTCGCGCAGGCGGTCGAGCTCTTCTTCGACCTGTGGGAGGTGGACATCGTCCCGAGTGAGGTACTTCATTAGGCGGTTCTCGATGCGGTCGACAGCGCCGACGAGGAAGTGTCCCGATCCCATCGCAATGTCGGAGACACGGAAATCGAAGAACGCGTTCGCCGCCGCTGTACGGCCTTCCTCTTCACGCAGGCGGTCAAGCCGTTCGAGGTGGTCGTCCAGCGCAGGTTCGAGTGAGTGGTCAAGAAGATGTTCGACAAACCGAGTCTTCGTGTAGTACGTCCCTGTGGCTTTCCGCTCACCGGACTGGCCGTGGAGGTATACTTCGCCCTCCTCGACGACGACGTCTGAATCGTTCTCACCTAACTCTTGCTGGCCTGTCGGGTCGACCGGCGTGTAGTGTCCTTCGTCGTCGACGGTCAGGTCCTGCTCAGCGACCGAGAGTTCAGACTCGAGCAGTCCCTCGTAGATAACGCCGAACTCCCGGACGCCGATGTTCCGGAAGTCAACCGGACCCTCGATGTCGTCGGCCTCGGACTCGTCGATGAGCAGATTCGCCAAGACTGGGCCGAATTGCTCGTCAGTCAGTTCGATTTCTGCCAGCTTAGCCCCCGCTTCCGAGATGTCCTCGTCAGAGGAGAGCAGCCGCCCGTTGTACTCGGGCAGACTCCACTCGGAATGCCCGTCGTGAATCGCTCGGGAGAGTTCCATCACGTCGTCCCAGTGGGTCGCCTGGTCATCGAACTCAACCCCCTCTTCTCGAAGGTCGTGAAGTTCGTGGGCTTTCGCCTTCAGTGAACGGCGCTCGTACCGAGGATTGTGTCGCGGGAGGAAGCCTTCGTCTTCAGCGTACGCGATGAATAGAAGCCGGTAGAGCTTGATCAGCGCCATCCGGTAGGTCTCGTCCAGCTCGTCCTTCGTGGGATCCTCGAGATCGCGGGCGTCAGCGATGGCTTCTGCAAGGTCGGGAATGACGTCGTCGTAGATTCGCTCACGAAGACGTCGACCCAACTCGGCAGCGTAATCCTTCGAGTCGGCCATGATCTCGTGGAGCGACCCCTCGTCTTGGAGAGCGCCCGACGAGAACAGCAGTGATAGGTACCCGGCGTTGTCGTCAGTGAGAAGGTCAGTGTTAACCTCAACAAAGGTGTCTGTTCGACCACGAGAACCGAACCCTGCATCGGGGTTCGTCGTATACAGTCGCAGACGGCTCTCTGAACTGGCGATGACGTAGTCAAGATTCTCCTTGTCCGCTTCACTGAGTGCGTAGGATACGGGGGTCTGACCAGTGAATCGGTCCTGAGCGTGGTCGAATGACTCGTCCTCGTTCAGGAAGACCGCAACCGCTTGTTGCCGACCCTCAGTTGTGTCCTTGAGGATGTAGCTGTGGTCCTGAAGACGATCGACCTCGTAACCCAGCCCCTCAACCAAGTCGCGTCCTTCCTCGTCCAGCAACCCTTCAGCTTGACCGACTGCGTCCTCCCAATCATCCCGGTCAGGAACGCCGCTTTTCAACTCGTGTGTCGAGAGAAGCCCCTGATTGCGAAGACCGACTAGTTCTTCATCGATCTGGGCTAAGACGGCGCTGAGGAAGCGCTGTGCAGCGTGGTGGTCAGGTCGATCGAGTGCAGATTCACAGATCCTCTCGACCTGCGAGGGCTCGAGATCACGCTTGACGTCAGGATCCTCGCCCGCAGGGCCGATGATGTCGACTGTTTGGCCGCCATCTCGAAGCACGACGACCAGGATCGGGTTGATGCGCTGGTTCCGACGGTCGGTGTAGAGTCGCTGAAGCCAGCTCTTCTGGGGCCGATCGTCACGTTCCGTGACGACGATTTCGAGGCCGTTGGATCCTTCTCCAAGATAAAGGTCACAGTCGGTACTCACACGTTCCGATGTCCATGAGCGTGGAGTTTCGGATGTAAGGAAGGAACGAGGCATTGACAAGACCACAATCTCGGGAGAGTATTATTCTTTTGTAGTTCCACAAAGCGGAACCCGGTCCTCATCAATAGCGGTATTTGGTGTGCAACTAGACACCAAATCATTCATAGTGCTGTCACTATCTGGTTTGGATACGAATGAGTGTCCGGTTCCTCCATACTGCGGACCTCCACCTCGGAAGTCAGCTCAAAACACAGCATCGACAGGCCACCGAAACGGTGGACACGCTCAGTTCGGCTATCTATACGGCTGTCGAACGACTCTTCGATACGGCGATTGAGGAAGACGTCGATTTCGTGGTTATCGCGGGTGATCTCTACGACGAAGACTCACGGAGCGTCAAGGCGAACACCTTCCTGAAAGAGCAGTTCGACCGACTCGCTGATCAGGGTATTCCCGCATACGTTTCCTACGGTAATCACGACCCTGTCGGAAGCGCGACCGACTACGTCGACCTACCGGAGAATGTCTACGAGTTCGACCATGAAGGCCCTCAGGAGTTCCACTATCCCGATGAAGAATCACCAGCGGCCAGGATCTGGGGGCAATCCTATCGCGACCGTCACGAAAGTCGTTCGATGTACCGCCGATTCACACCAGCTGACGAACGAGTTCCAAACATCGGCGTGCTTCACACGGGATTGAACCCCGATGGACGGCAGTACGTCCCGGTTGCCCGTAGTGACCTCGAAAGCAAAGACGAGATCCATTACTGGGCACTCGGCCATATTCACGATCCGCGCATCCACGAGAACGAACAGCCGGTTGCTTATTCAGGTGTCCCGCAGGGCCGGCAAATCACGGAACCCGGACTTGGGGGTGGCTATCTCGTCGAACTAGATGCCGACGGCGACTACGAAATTGAGTTCGTCCCAACGAGTCCGGTTGTCTGGCAGACGGTCGAGGTCGATGTCGGAGACGAAGATATCGCTTCGATTCCCGACATTGAGCGCCGTATCGAGCAGACGCTTGAGGATTTCTCCGTACCTACAGACCTCTTCGACGGGACGAGCGTAACACTTCGCGATCCTGACTGGGGGATCGACGGCTATGTCTGCCGATGGGAACTGACCGGAAACGGACCAGTTCACGAGACGTTGTCGAATGATGAGGACGCGCTTCACGAACTCACTCGCCGGCTTCGAGACGGCCTCACCTCACGGAAGCCATTCGTCTGGACAGAGGCAGTCCGGAACTCGACAGGACCGCCGATCCCATCTATCGACGAGCTCCGCGGCGATGATCGGGTGATCGACGAGTATCTGGCTCTCGTCGACGAGCTCAATGGGGAGGAGGCGCGCGAGCACTTCCGCGATCAAGTTGGTATGGCCTGGGAATCTGTTGATGACCACGAGGATGGTCGCCCGGACGAACTCCCGCTTACCGATGACCGGCTTGACGAACTCATCGAACGCGCACAGGAGCGCGTCCTCGAAGAACTGGCACTGCGGAGGGCAACGTAAATGCATCTGAACGACTTCCGAATCGACGATTTCGGCTGCTTCAGAAATGCCCGGCTTGAAACACTCGATGACAACCTTATCGTTATCGGCGGTCCGCAGCGAGCCGGGAAAACGACATTCATGCAGGCGTTGCGGCAGTTCCCCGACGGGGTTGACCGGAGCGACGGCATCCCGCCGGCGACCGACGAATATCGTATCGACGCTGAACTCACGCACAATGGGAATCGCTATCGTTACGTGCTGAACGGGCACGCGAGTCCATCCGTGTCGCCCATCGGTGATGGGCCCGAGATTGAGGCTAAAGATATCTTCGGGCCAATCACCGAGCGGCAGTACCGGAATCTCTACACGATTAGTCTCGATGAACTACGACGACTTCCACCGGGGATTGATGATTCCGAGGACCTCGCACGAATCTTACTTGGCGGAGCATACGGTGATATCGCGGATATCCCTGAAATTGAAGAAGAATTTAGCGACCAAGCGCACAAGATCGGGCTTTCGAAGGGGAATCCGAACACCAAGACGTCGCAGCTCCATGACCCGTATCAGACCGTCAAGGACGGTATTGAGGCACGTAAAGAGGCAAGTCAGCAGGTCGACGAATACCGATCTGTCACACAAGAGCTCACCAACAAGCGGTCGGAACTAGCTGACCTCAAGAATAAGATAGAGCACCGGCAACGAACACGGGACCGGCTGAATATTCTCCAAGAGCTGTTCGACCCCCTGCAACAGATTGAGACTTTGAACGCACGGCTTGAAGACGCCGACCAGGATTTCGTAGAGAAGTTCCCGACGCATCTAACGGATCAGCTTGAGCACTTCGAAGAACAATTTAACGCGGCGACGACGGGGCTTACCGAGGCACAACAAGAATTCACCCAGGAGGCGTCGATCAAGACGACCGATGAGTATTACGAGTGGCTTCTCAAGCATGAGGAGGAGATTGAGTCACTCGCAGAGAATCAAAAGCTATGGGCAAAAACTGCTGAGCAACTTACCGAGCGCCGGGATCAACTCGAAACCAGAAAGAGAGATCTTGAGCGGGAGATTTCCTCCTTGTATTCGGAGTGGGACGAGTCGTTCACGCATCTCGACGAGATAGAAACAAGTGCCGTCGACACGGCTCAAGTCGACGATATTGTGTCTACGATAGAAGACCTTCAGGCTGAACACGATAGCTTGGAGGAATCTATCGATTCAGACCGGACGCGAAAGAGGGAACTCGAATCGGAATTGGCCGAGATGGAGGAAGAACACGAGGAAACGAAAGAAATCACAGTTTCAAAGCGTAAGCCGGCGCTTATTGCGGGGATCGCTATCGTGGCCGGTACAGGTGTCGGGTTTGTCGCCACTCCCCTCGTTGGTGGGCTTGTTGGACTCGGAATTCTCGGTGCTGGACTGTATGCAATCGACTCGACGGTTTCCGTCGAGACGACTGTCGACGCCGATCCTTACCGAGAAGTCAAAAGTCAAGTAACGACACTCAAGGGAGACATCGAAGCCGACTCGCAGCGGCGCGCTGAACTCGAGGAAGAAATCGCCGAAAAAGAAGCAGAGCTGACCGATCTCATAACGGAATTAGGTCTTCCCGAGGAACTCCCGACAGACGACGTCCCTGAGTTTTACGAGCAAGTTGTCGAACTCGACGAGCAGATTGGTGAGTTTCGGGACGACCGGACGGAATGGGAAGAAGAAAATACAGAGTTCGCGACAGAACTCGAAGAGGTCGCATCACTACTTGCCGACGTAACGGAGGTTTCATGGACAGCTGAAGATCCGCTGACGGATACCAACGCCCTTCTCTTTACGCTCGAAGGAGTCGCGGCCGATCTCGAGTTGGCACAGGAGGTTCGACGAGCTGAAACCGAACGCGATGACTGTATTGCGGATATCGATTCTGTACTTAGCAAATGGGACGAGGAGAAGTCAGCTGGGGCCGCTACTAACGATGACCAGATTCTCCAGCATATCCAAGCATTCAAAGACGAAGCCGAACGGGTCGGACATCTCGAAGACGCATTCGAGGAATATGAGCAACTCCAGACACAAGTCACGACACGTTTAGATACGCCCTCTGCTCGGGAAGTCTTCGAACCGCTCCGAGATGGCGACGAACCGTGGATCGACGTCGTCCAAGAGGCTGCTGCCGAGTACGCTGACACGGATGCAATTGCCGACGATATTCGGGAACAAAACAGCCAGATCGACGAAATGGAGACTCAGCGTGAGGAATTGCGAGAAGCCTGCATCGAACTCGAACAGCGGCAGGAAGAACTTGCCTCGGAAGATGATCTGCAAGAGGCACAAGCGAAGATCGATGAAGGCCGGGTTGAGTTCGAACGCCTCGGCGAAACCTACGCTGTCAACCGGATTGCTGAAGAGATTGTCAAGCAGCTGCACGAGCGATTGATGGCAGATGTGGTTCACTCGCTCGTCGATGATGCGAGTAGCATCTTCAGCGAGATCACGCAAGAGTACGATGGAATCGAACTGAACGGCGATATTCAGGACCTTGAATTCCGTGCGCTCCGGGAAGACAAGCCTGCCCACGGCGTTGGTGAGTTGAGTCGCGCGACTGGAGAACAACTCTTCCTGGCTGTTCGGTTAGCCCGAATCCGACAGACGGATGTCTCGCTCCCAGTCGTACTCGATGACGCTGCTACGAACTTTGATCCTAATCATATGAGCCGCGTATTCGAAGTCATCGACCAGCTAACGGAATCGAATCAGGTGTTCTTCCTTACTTGCCATCCTGAGTGCGTCCGTATAACAGCGTCAAATGACCTCTCTGCACAGTACTGGTCACTCAATAGTGGACAGTTCACTCGGCGTGAAACTGCCGATACTTTAGAACAAACTCTATCGGCTGATTGATAATTTAATCCAATATCCAGGCCCGCTTGCTTTCGTCTACAATCTAACGCCCTCCAAATTACCGAACACCAAATTGATTGAAAAACATTTACCATTTTCAAAGCTGTGTCTAGCTATCAGATGGCGTACTCTCTCAACGCGTTTGAGTTAGAAATTCCGGATATCGATGCAGACCTGTACAAACTAGACCCCCAACCATCGGATGATCCTTACCGAGTTCTCGGTCGGTTAGAGAGAAGCTTTGAGCAGCAACTTGACGGGAAAGCGCAAAAGTGGAAACAAGCGGAGGACGGAGATTGGTATATTGCCGTCATAGATGCGAGCGAGCGGAAAACCATCGAATCTCCCAGTAGTGGTACGAGTGCTACTCCTACATCGACTCACACGTTGGATCCATCGTCTTTCTGGGACCGAATGGTCCTCCAACGAGCAATCTCGGATTCTGTCCAATGGTACATGACGAATTACCAGGACTTCTGGTATCACGAGGACGCAGACGCACTATTCTATCCCTCCCCTCGCGGTAAAGTCGATGAGTATGATGTGTACACGGGATTTTCGCACAGAGTCGAATTCCAGGACAGTCCACAGTTAGTGGTGAGATCGGTTACCAAGTTCATTAGTAGTGAGTCGCTCGCAGACCGAATCAACCGCCAAGGGATTGAGGAAGCCACAAAGAAGTATGGTGGCGAGAACTTCAGGCTTGATCGTCCTGAACCCACTAAATGTACGCTTCACGGCATCTCGACGGAGAAGAAGGTCTCGGACAAAACCATCGACTTTGGAGATGAGATGCTCTCCGTACTTGAATTTGCACAGCGGGAATACGGGAGCGAATGGGCAGACAAGATAGACCCTGACGAACCATTAGTCCAAATCCGATTCGGGAACAGTGATCCGTACGATACCTCCCCTTCGCTGTTGAACGCATCTCCTGAAGAACTGAACCACCGCTTAACCAGTGAGGCCGCACTGTCCGCAAAAGAACGGCAAAAAGCCATTCAGAATTTCATCGGTCGAATTCACTACATTCAGGTCGAAGACGAGAAAGTGTCCGTCAGCGATGACGGAGTGAGACCAACCGAGCAGGGTGACTTCGATTACCCGGACTTAGCGTTCGGGAACGATGAGGTCCTCTCGACTGGCGCGCCAAACGCTGTGGATCCGAGCCAAGAGGTCCACCCTGGAAACTGGCGCTGGATTACCCGTGACTACCTTGAGGAGTACGGGTTCTGGGAGTCACAGAGGAAGCTATCCGAAATCGTACTCGTATATCCTGGGGGAGAAGAGACGCGGGCTGAAAACCTCTATCAAGATGTCCGGGAGAAACTCTCAGAGATCGGTGGAGTCCAAATCCGGTCCGACCCTCACCGTGTTTGCTATACTGATCAAGTGGAGTTCGACGAATGGGTGGCTGAGTTCGGCGACTCTATCGACGGCGTTCTCGGTCTTATTGAGGGCGACGGCGACGAATATTACGAAATCATCGATGCATTCGGAGGTGCACCAACCCAGTACGTGAACACATCGACCTACTCTGAACATCGGGGGGCATCTGACGACGTCATCTTCAACACGGCTTGTGGACTCGCCGTTAAGTTGGGTGCGTACCCGTTTGGTCTCGCAAACGACCTCAATTCAGATGTGTATCTCGGGCTCAGCGTCGCTGGAGATCGATCCACAACGGCAACCGCCGTTGCTATCGACGGACGGGACGGCAGGATTCTCTACCAGACCGAAGAGCCACTCGGTCAGGGTAGCAGCACTGTGTCAGAGGGATACCCTGCCAAGCGAATTATCCAACGGAGTCTGAAGACAGCCAGCTCAGCATTTGACCGCCCAATTGAGTCATTCGACATTCATCGGAACGGTGATTTTGGGGACGCGGAGCTAGAAACGCTATCATCAGAACTTCCTGCGCTTCAGGACCAGAAATACGTGCACACCGATGTTTCGTGGTCAGCGGTTGAAGTCATCGAAAACCACCCATATCGGTTGTTCTCAGAACGAGGGGACCGTGCTCCGGACACGGGTGCATACGCTAAATTAGACGACGAACACGTGTTGGTCACCACGTTCGGTGAGCCGCAGATTCACCAAGGAACACCCAAACCAGTTCTGTGTAAGAGACGAGCTGCATCTCAGGACCAGGACATCACAGCCATCGGTGAAGATGTCTTCAAGTTGTCTCTCCTGAACTGGGGCTCGCCGATGATGAAAATGAAGCCGCCGGTGACGACCAAGATTCCGAAGGAGCTCAACGAAATTTTCGACAAGTGTAGTCGCGTTCGCTATCCGCCGTTCTGAGCCCACTTCCGGTTGACTTTCACTCGATATTTGATTTCTGAGTCGATTTCGTCGAGAGATTCATCGGAGTTGACTTTCCCCGTTATCCTCGGGAGTTCGTTGTCTACCTCCCGCTGAGCAGCGTCGCTGACCAAAGTCAACAGATCCTCCGCGACGTAACTATCATAGTCCTCCGGTTTGTTCTGCGTTTGGTTATTCAGGTGGCCATCTATCGAGGCCAACACCGGTTGAACCATTTCCAAGGCTGATTCTGGGAAGACATCCCTCGTCAATTGGCTTATGAATCTGAGGCGGAGGGCGTTCGGAGGGTGTTCGGTGAATAGGTTATACGGACGCTGGTTATGCAGGTAATCCGAGATTGCGTACACGTAGGCAGGGCCGAACGTGAGGACACCACAGGCGTCACAGAGGAACTCTGTGTACCATTCGTCCCAGTACTCGGCGAAATCTCCTCTCTCCCCTCCCCAGTCAGCGTCGATCTCCCACATCCGGTCGTGATACGCGCGATCCTTCCCGACTTGGTCGAAGAGGGCGTGACCCAACTCGTGTGCTAGCAGAGGTTGGTACTGTCTCGGGTTCGCGTGGCGAGGTGCTAAGAGACTGTATATTTCGCCACTCCTTTCTTGCAGAGGGAATATTGCGTATGACTCCCAGATCGTCGGAAGTACGGTGATAGAGATGTTCAGCGGACTGCTGACCTCCGAACACACTTCGCTAATATCGTCGATCATCTCTGTGTCCTCTGCGCGCTGACGAGCGTGGAGTTCGATGTACCCCGTTATTTCGTGGAGGTTATCCAGACGAACATCAAGGTCATCGAGCGCGGAGACGTATCGATCATAGAAGTCTGGCACTGAATCTTCTGATGCCTGTGCCAGCGCCTCTTGACGTGTCTTCGCTCTTTCGAGCGTATTCTCGACCGGTTCAAGGAACGTCTCGTTCTCTTCGTCAGAAAGGCCAGAATCCAGTTCAAGGAGGTCACTACGCAGTTGGGTTAACTGGCTCTCAAGCCTCGTCAAGCGTCGATTAGCGAGCTCCTCCAGCAAGATTCCCTCTCATATGATCCACATTCCGTTTAGAAGTTTCCGACGTGAACTCCTCGACTCGCTGAAGAAGTTGCTTGGCCTTGTTCAGCCCTGACTCGCATCGTAGACTCTCGGAAGACTTCGCCAACGCAGTAGTGGCGGTTTCTAGGTCCCGGCTGAACTGTTTGGCCGTCTGCTTGCGCCCCGTGGTTCGAAGATGGTCCGCTAACGCGAGGTAATAACTCGAAACCTCATTCGGGTTCTGTAGAGCGTCACGGACCCCCTGCAAGATCTTGCAGCCATCTTCCAGGTTTTCCCTCACCTCCTGTGACGTGTACACTCCGAAGTCGTCGCTCTCGTTTTTGAGTATAGCGATGGCTAGCAAAGCGTCGTCGGCAGTTTCGTTGAGGCTTTGATTGGCCTCGTATTTACGCTTTGCTCGCCAGAGCGACATCCTGAGGTAGAACGTAGTAGGTCTGATACAATAAATTTTCGCCATATCGACCTCCTTACGAGCCGCGTAAGGGGCGTACGGAGCTAGCAATTCCAACGTTCAATTTGGAGTCGATAGCTCTGCTGAATCGTAACCCCGATTATGAAATCCTCCTGACGGCGTCGATTTTCCTGCGAACTTTGATAAGAATTCGCTATGTTGCCTTTTCTATTAATGTCGGTATTGTCCGAGCAGGAATTGCGGACCAGATGGCAAGATCGATGGGACAGTTTTCTATCCCACGTTCGAGAAGCAGATACAGCAGAAGCTGCTCAGAATGCACTCCGGGACAAGGTAATCATCGGTAATGCTGAACGGAAAATTGCTGGCGGGCACGAAGGGCGAGAAATCCTTGAGCTACTTCAGAATGCTCGGGATGCAATCTGGCAAGGGGATGCAGAGCAGGGCCGTGTCTACGTTGGCGTCTACGACGAAGGGGTGTTAGTGGCTAATACGGGCAGCCGATTCGATCTCTTTGACCCACAAGTCGAAGACGCCGTCACGATGATCGGCGAGACCGGGAAGGGAGACGACGATCAATCCATCGGTCACAAAGGTGTCGGCCTGAAATCCATCCTCGCAACGGGTGACGCTTTTGAGATCTTCACTCGGCCGGACCAGTCTTCCGACGACATCCTTGCTGTTCAATTGAGTCGAGCATATCTCGTCGCTGCTATCCGTAATCGGCTAGGCCAGGATAGCAACATCTCGGATCTTACCGGCGATCTCGATGATGCGACTCTACAAGAGGTGCTGACAAACAGCAGTCCAGACGAGACGATTCCGCTCACAGACGGGGTTCAGGATTCAATCTCCAAACTCCCGCTGTTCAATTTCCCGGTTCCGTTAGCTATGAACGGATCGGAGGCAGATTCCGACCCAGTTCGCTCTCGTGTTCGTGAGCTACTAACTGGCTCCTCCAGCACTTCGATTGAGAATCAGTTCCGTACTGCAGTGTTCATCCGGTACGAAGATTCTGAGTGGCGCTCACAACTATCCGATATCGGCACTTCGACTCCCGAAGAGGAGGATACTGGATCGATTGAGGATCGGCCGCAGCGGATTTGGGAGTATCTCTCTGCGACAGCAAGCGAAGATGGGCTCCAACCCGAAACGCTCGTTCAACTCGGCGGTATTGAGGAACTCACGCTTGAGCGTGCCACTGATGGCGGCAGCGATACCGTGCGCAAAGAACGGTGGGAGATCCAACGCGATTCAAGCCCGAATGTCGAGACCCCGGATCTCGCACACAGCGAAGTTGATGTCCATATACAGTCACCGGACGATACCGAAACCACCCATCGCTTCGATCAATTCCAATTCACGAACGCCCGTCAACACCATACTACATTACTCGTGAACAAGGCTGCGGACGGTGGCTCAGTCCCAACTGCTTCGTACCCTCTCTATCTATTCTATCCGATCGAAGGAACGAGCGCAGTCGAGCTTCCGTTTTGTCTTCACGGTCGCTTCCGAGTCGAAACGAACCGTAAGGACCTCAGTTCGAACAACTTGGCGGCGAACTGGAGCGTCCTTCAGGAGGGACTAGATCTCATCGAGTTAGTTGGTGAGGAAGTTGCTATTGCTGCAACCGACCAGGATGCGCCCAGTTATAGCTCGCATCTTCCGTGGTGTCTTTTACCGTCTATTCCAGATGTCGACGAAATATCGGAACCAACGTCGAACGACGAACTGTTCGACTGGTTCCGCCTCGAACTGTTCGAGCGACTTGGGGCGACTGAATGCATCCCAACCGTGGATGGGCCACGCCAACCAGAAAATACGCTGCTCCACTGGGATAGTTCTGTCCTCGAAGGCCAGCTCGCATACCGAACGCTCGTCGACCACCTAGAGCGCTCTATAGCGACCGCTCCAGAGTCGTCACCGCTACTCACTCAGAAAGCACTGAATGCTGTCCTCGAAATCCCGTCAATGTGGCGCGAGCGTATTCAAATGCTTCTCGCGATCGAGGACGGGCAGACTGCCTCGAAGGCACTACTCGAGGCGTGGGTTGAACAACTCGCAACCGGGCTTGCGATGCAAGATGACGATCCGCCGGCCCAGATCGTTCCCGCGGCTGCTGCCAGAACCCTCCTTCGAGGCACAGTAACTCTGCTGGCAGCTGCAACGGAAGGCGATGAATCTCTTGATGAGACCCTCACCGACCTTGGCGACAGATTCGACAGCATCTATCTCTTACCGTGTCGAATTCGCGAGGTCGACCCTGATGAAGAACTTGCGCTCGTCACAATCGAACGACGTCAAACTCCGACAGGTGGGCAGCGTACACAGCGTCGCGTTCGATCGGTGATCTGGGATATCGAATCGACCACTCGTGATATCGAGCGCCCGCCGACGCCACCGCGAACCTCTAATATGACCGTCTATTTCCTCGATGACGTTATTCAGGAGGACGCCACCGTTCATCACGTTCTGAGTACGGCGGGCAGGGTCTGGGGGCTCCGCGCGTACGAAGGCATTCCGAGCTTTGTCCGCTCGCTCCTCGACACGTTCGCTGATGGGCGACACGAAACAGTCGAACCAATCGACTTCGCGTTTCTAACTGCGCTTGTTGATCGCATCGGAGCCGAATCGGACGACCTGCAGATGGGAGAAGGCGATTTCTTCCCGCTCTCATACCTCGAAACCGCGATCACACAACAGGAAGGCGATCAGCGAGCGAATCTCCGTCGACGGGTACAGCTTCGTACCTGTGATCTCCAACTACATCGAACGCAGCCGGAACCGATTGCAGAAACCGTTCTCTCGGATGAGTGGCAGTCAGTTCGCGAGCGAGCACTCAGATCCGATGAAGAAGAGCAGGCAGATAATGACGGCGAGGTGACCGCGGATTGGACTGACGTCCCTGCAGATCAGTATCCCGCCCCGACGTGGCCGATCCCGGACACAGAGACATGGGCGACCTTTCGTGAACAGATCAAACGGGACGTTTCGGACGCTGATTTCGTCCGCGCTTTGTCTCTCCTTGGTACGGGTTCGTTGCCGGGCGTCAGCGTTCTCTGGATGTACGGTGACGACCACCCTTCGATGCGTCGGGACCACCATTGGAACCCGACGGAGTGGGGTGGTGACGATTTCACCGATTCTGTGCCTGATATCGTCCAAAGATTACAGACGACTCTTTCGGGGAACACAGACTATGCATCACTTCTCACCGGTGTAGAGCATCATCCGCAGGTTAGTGCCGATCATTCCCCGAAATGTAACGTCAAGACAGATGGTGAACTCTCTCAAGTAAACCTGGCCTCGTGGGTCTGGATAGATGACCCTGAACGTCTTTCTCAGCGCGCCCATGCGGTTCGAGAGGTTCTCCGCCGACACGGTGATGCACTCGTCTCGACGCTCTTGCAGACCGGCTGGTCGTGTAACAACGGCCACAAGCGACGGTCGTGGGCCTCGTCAGTCCCGAGTCTGTTGAACTGGCAGCTTCGCAGCCTCGAGATCTGGGGTCCTGTTGTTGATGTCGAAGATGAGCTCGCCGAACAGTGGGCTGAGTATACCTCGCAGCTTCGCTTTGCCGTACGGAAGGAAAGTAGCCGTGGCGCACAGGCTGCTCGGATGTTTCCGCACGTTGACGAGGATAGCGGGTTCTCCGAGGAGCTACTCGATACGCTTGACGTTCAACCTGTGAACGACCTCGGGCCAACCGGTGCGACGAGACGGCTACAGCAGTTGCAATCTGTTCTGGTCGATGGACCACTACCAGATGATGATCCAGCGCGTCTCTGGATTCCAGGTGAACGCATCAACGACTGGAATCAAGCGTATACTCAACTCTTACAACCGTTGGTTCGAGAGTTCCCAGACGATTCAGCGGATCAACGCGACGAACTGGACTGGGGTGCCTTGACGCACCTTCCGCTGCGTGACGGCGACCAGTGGCTGACGGCACCTATCGAGTGGATTCAGGACAATACAGATCAGATCCGCTACTATCAGGATCAGTCTCCCAAACCGTGGGAGCTGCAGACCGCCGAAGAAAACGACTACTATATTCTTCCTCGACCGAGAAGCGGGCCGTTCGTTCGGCTGGCGACAGCACTCGGAGTTGACCAACTACAGGCATCGAAGCTCGTACTCGATCTGGAGAATGATGACTTAGCCGTCGTAACTGATCAGCACACCGGCCGCGTCGCCGAGTTCCAACAGGCCTTGACGGAACGGCAGGATCTTCTCGTTGCTTCGACGGAACGATCCGATGAGGAAGAAATCGTAGATACTGCAGAAAATCTCGCAACTGCTGCAACAAATATCGCTGTCGTAGAAGCGTTCCCCGACGATGTGCTTCGACAACTGTCAGATCCCGCATCTGCACTCTATAGGACTGACGACGGCAATGAGGCCCTCCTCCTGAATGCCGCCGAAGCCGGTGATTCACTCTCGTTGCAAGGGCTTTCAATGGGGATCGCCCTGCTCGTCGAACGACCGACGAAAGTTGCTACCTTCCGGGAGGCACTGCGCAGCGACGTCGAGGTCGATGAACTCGAATCACGCTGGAAGAAGCGGACGTTCCCAATCGAGGCGGTCAAACAGGTGCTCGGATCGAACGCGCTTCAGTCGTTTGAACGCGATGTCGGAGCAGTCAACGATCTGCTTGACCGGCTCGATTGCTCGTCAGTTGATGCTGATCCGCTTCTCGATGCGCTTGAGGATGCAGACTCCGATACGATCGGCTTCATCCGGGAGTGGTACGCAACGGGCGAACAACCGAATCTTGACGCCGATGTTGACCACGATCTCACAGACCTTGCTCCGACGATCCGAGAATGGATCGATGGTGTCCACGCAACACTTCCGGACAAGCTGCAGTTCATCGCTGCGGGCCTCTTCTCCGAGACGGCTACCTATTGGGTTCGCGAACTGGAAGCACAGGACGTTGATGAAGCAACCGTAGCTGTTGTCATCAATTGGCTCGATGCTCACCGCGGGGCACTCGACCGACCACCGTTCGATAGCGATGCCAGACAAGCGTACGTGCGCCTTCGAACCGTCGCCGAACTCTGGGAACAGACCGATCCCGCAGAACTCACTGAACTCAACACTTGGAGCGAACGACTCCGCGAACTCCACTCATCTGCGTCTCCCGAATGGTCGGATTCAATCCCCGAATCGTATGCGACAACGCTCGGTTGCCCGCCGTTCGTTGCGCACGTCAGCATCAACGACCGAATTCAGACTCTCCTTGAAACCTTCTGTGAGGACATCGACAGTAAACTGCCGGAGGTCGACTTCGACTGGGAAAGTCTCGTTATCACCTACGTTGAGGAGGAGACGATTCCGGAACCGGAAACTGATCGAGGGGCTAAGGACCATCAAGAGCGAGCGTTTGCAGATCTCGCGACAGCGATCGATACTGATGGCGAAATCGCGGGCGGGAGTTCTGATGGCTCCATAGTTCCTGAAGGCGTCGAGGTAGCTGGTACTGATAGTTCTCTCTCTGTCTCGACTGGTGGCGGCAGCGGCGGTGGGAGTACACAGTATCGCGGGCGTGGCCAGCAAGCAGAAGCGTACGTTATGGCTGGTGTCCTCGATCGAATCGCCACGTGGCTTGACGAGCATCCTGCTGGAGACATTCGCCAGTTCCGCTCCCGGTTCAAACGGTTACATTCTAATCAGCAGGAGCGGTCATACAAATGGCACGTCGAGAACGTGTGGTCGTCCGATCTCCTCCCACTCTTGGGAGACTTAGAAGCGTTGAATCACAGTACGATAAGCAACTGGCGAGCAGAAGTAGATGAAGATTCGTTCGCCGGGTTCCCGCTCGTTCGTCTCGTCAATGTCACAATGGAACGGGGACCAGGATTCGACGTCATCGATCCCCTTGGACCGCTTTCTGATGACGAAGGGACCGATGATTTTGGCCTCCAGTTCGTTCCCGTGGAGGTCAAAGCCGTGAACGGAACCACCCCGCCATTTAATTTCCGGCTCACAACAAACGAGTACCGTCAAGCCAAGGCATTCGTTCGGGACGGGGATATTCCGTACGTTATTCGTCTTGTCTCGGTTCCTGATGCTGGAACCCCAGATTGGCCGTCACAAACAGAAATCGCGGCAGAAAAAGTTCTGAGCACCGAAGCAGAGCTTGAAGCAGTCGTGGAGTCCCAACGGTTCGAGGAAGTAGTCAAAGGCGGATACATGAATATGCGGATAGAGTAGTCCGTTAGCGTTCTGCTCGTTAAATTACGATAATATTATGTGCCATCTATATACTACTAGATATTCTACTAAATTTATAGATGGGTACTATTCTGGCATATCTCTCCGTGAGATAACAGCCCTCTGAGTTTATCTCCTATCTCCTCCATCCAATCTGGGTTATTCACGAGGATCTTCAATAAATTCGTACAGACCGCCTTGGTTCACTTGTCTTAGCCATCCCGCATTTCTGAGATTGCGTAGAGCGTACTCAACTTGGCCTTTATCAAGAGACGTGTTTTGACGTACATACAGCGGGTTCGCACGTCCCCAGGGATTATTTGAATCGCGGCCCCTTTTAAATAACTCAAGGACTATCTCTTCTCGTTCGTTTGGGTCGTATTGCTCGTTGACCATCTCTTGTTTGTGTCTCGTTGGTCCTGAGATATAATACTCAATCATATTTTTGCGACCAGATCAAGGAGGTTGCTTAGCATTTTGCTTAGCAAAAGTTAAATACCCTCGTCACTATAGATGAGCCTGAGGAGTGCGGGACATGGTCAAGATATGGCCGGGCGTGTTGGAGCACGCCAGACCGCGCTTCGCCGCCTAGACGAAGCATGACTAACTCACAGACTAAATCCAAAGAAGCTGTCGGACAGCCCCCTGACAAGCAGAGTGGTTCGTTGCTCATTCCTCTGCAAGTGTGCAGTATTGACAATACATTCAATCTGTCCATAGATTGCCTTCTAGACCCTTCTCAGCTAGCTGACTTGGCTGGGGGATCCATCTAATGACGCGGTTTCATAATCCGGTTCTTGCTCGTTGCACCAGCATTCTTGAGCCAATTGACTGCGTTGAGTCTGCAGTCGTTCAAACGAACCGGCGGGATCTCGACGGCCAGTGTGCTGAAATACGTATTAACCCGGAGTCGGGCCGCGCAACTATTCCACCGGAGGTGACTGCTATCATCGCCCGTCTTGGGTTGGCAGTGAGAGAAGTCGCTCCACGACCGCAGAATTACCTCCGGTGTACAGTTGTCCCCTGTGATGCTCCTCGAAAGTCAACGCCGACGCCAGAGGAAGCAGCGAGTAACCACCCAGATGGTACGCCAGAACACATTACGCATCCAGAGCTCTTGTGTACGCCGGCGACGACCGTCACCCCGACATCCGGTGAAACAACTGGATCACTCGAGGTAGCCCGTGATTCAACGGGCCGACCGACGATCAACTGCCACATCAAAACCAGCGAAGTTACTACAACCGCCGACTTGCGACCCGCAGAATCGTGGAAGGTAGCTAACGCTCTCACAACGGCAGCACTCCGCGTCACGACATCCAACACTCGCCCTATCGGCAACCACCTCGACTGTTCTACAGACACCAACGCAGAACCGTCAGAGACCCCGAACTCCGACCAGAACCCTACGAACCGGAATTCCACTGGAGATGATCACAATGCGTGACGACGAACTGGACCCTGACCGAGACACAACGCCTGGGCGTGGTCAAGGCCACGGTGAATGGCTCGAAATACGTCTCCAGCAAGCACTTGAAGAATGGGGGTACGGCACCGCCCGTCGAAAATCAATCATCGTGATGACGGCCGATGTCATCGCCCGCCGTAAGGGATCCAACGATGATCCGGCCGATTTCATCATCGCTGAGTGTAAAGACTGGCAGGACCGGCCAATTGACGACTCAGTCATCATTCGACTGTGTCTCCTCGCGTTCATGGGTCGTGCGATGCCTGTGCTTTGTCACACGTCACGGCTGACTGACCGCGCATGGGAACTCGCACAGGCCTACGATGTCCGCTTGCTCACACTCGAAGACCTTGAGAAGGACCAGCTCCCCGCCTTGACCAAGCGACGCCCCCCACGTAATGCGGACGTCCACCGGTCGTCGACTAGCCCGAGAGCGCTTCGGACGACCCCGCCCACGATTCTTCAGCGACTCCAAGATGACCCTCCGGACGTCGACATTGAAGCCCCGGTTTACGACAGGACTGTAACTGCACCATGTTATGTGCCTGATCGGACAGACCATGGCCGATACGAAGATACAAACCTCGACCGGTACCGTCGACGAGAGCGCTTGAAACGGGATACCCAGCCTGACGACGAATAGGTCCATCCCCCAATACAGTTTCTCGACAGGGCCCGTGTTCGATCTACTTTCACTCTGGTTTACCGAGATATATGTGGATTCGTGCATTTAGTAAATTCAAAGGGTAGCGTGCCCTCCGTCACACAGACATTCCAATCCCCGTTCCCCATCAAAATGAGTTCGCAGAATCCATGTCTTGGCAACTGCCCACATTGTGGGTTTGAGCTTCGGTCCCAGCATACGCTCATCGAGTATGAAAACGGTATTTGGGCTGAATGCCCCGAGTGCCGAGATGTCGCCGATCCCCAGTAATTCCCTATGTTACAGGCACTAACTCGTCTCTCTCCATTTTCAGCGAATTCCGAGGAGTTGCTTGAGTGTCGGCACTGCGGAGCCAGTTTAGATGAAAATTATGAGTCATGTCCCGACTGTAACTGTCGTGATATTGCCCGTTACGAGCTATAGATATATTTCCTGCTAAGGTCAGAAGGCGGATTCTCGACTGGTTCTATTGAGCTAACTATTATTGTTAAAATTCTATTAGCTCCCCCACTCCAGAAGCTGGAGCACCCGGTAAGTAGGTTTGCATATTTGCCACTATCATCTAATTAGAGCATGTACTCAAACTGGAGAGTGCTACCAGTACTTACGTCGCGGATACGTCCGTCTCGCATCTAATCCTTGATTATCACAGAGATTGAACTGGGTGGTAATGTATCACACAGTGATAATTGCTATCTTATGAATCGTGCCTCTCTTGTTTTCGCTCTGTAAGGAACTCAATAGCCTGCTCTATTTTCCATTCAGGGACGTCATGCTGTTCACCGATATTCTTTATATTTCGCATTCCTTTATCGTAGAACTCTGCTTCAGAATTGGATTTGATTTTCGCTGTTGCGTGTGTGAGGCTTGCTTCCGCCTCAACGAAATCGAAGGGATTGAATTCGTACCCCTGATTCGTGCTTCCTCTAGCGATTTCCTTTGCTCGTTCAAACGCCGCTTTCTCTCGCCCATTAGCCCCGTCGCGCCGCCAATTGTGGCCGACAGCGATTTCTCGTTTGAATTCCAGTCCCTGATGAAGATGCGATGGAAGATGGTCCGGTGCCAGTTTCTTTGCACCAGCGTATAGAAGCGGTCTGAATTTTGCTTTGCCGTGATATCCGTCCGCTGTGTGTTTCAGATAATTGAACCCATCAAAGCGGAAATCGTCGGATTCTGCTTCCTGCGTTATCGCGACCACAGTACCCCAAGCTGGCCCGCGATCGTTGTCTGCCGTACGAGCCTTCTGTTTCAACTCGTCATATGCCTCTGTGCGTGGGACGGGACGGCTGTGGACGAACGGTCGCGCTGCCTCAATATCTTCTGAGAGGACGAGATGAGCTATCCAACAAGCTGGTACCACTGTCTCCCACTCTGGGTCAAACGTCACCGGGTCAAATCCGATTACAACAAGTTCGTTCCGCTCGTCTCCGAACTCTTCCCTATACCAAGTCCGACCGAGTTTCTCGCCAATGACTTCGGGTAGTGAAACATCCTTCAGTTGCTCTTTCTCATTCCAGTAGCTAATTCGCTCTTTGAGCGTTTCGAAGGACGAGATACTTTGGGGGCCGTCGTCGCAGATTCGTTTTGCAAAGTAGCCGATCCCGGAGCGAAACTGCGCATACGTGAGATCGCCCGATCTTTCGGCAAATGCATTGAGGATATCGGCATAGGCCTTGAAGCAGAGTGTATCCCTGCAATTGTTCCGAAAATCCCACGCCCACCTTGAGCCGTAGTGCTGTTGTACCGTCTTCAAAGCTTCCTCAGTGTTGCCGTTCAAACCTCGCTCGACAGCGAAGTATGCCGGGCCAGAAAGGATCGGGAGGAAAGCCTCAGCATCGTCATTGACAAGACGAATGCTATCTTGTGTTTTTTCGCCGGTTGTGAGCGTTACCTGTAGTGTTCCCGTCTCCCAGTTCTGTGCTTGGACTTCAAGAAACGATGGAACGTCATACTCATCTGGCTCGATTGGCTGTGAGAACCGGATACTCCCGTGAATCTTGCAAGGCCCGTCAATGAATCTCGGGATAAATTCGTATCTCCCTGCTAGGTCTAATTCCCCCGTAATCGGTTCCATATTAGATTTGTTTGACAAGGATGCCGCATATCTCTTGCGTGGAGACTTCGTTTTGCCCGACCGCATTCTGTTCTGTACCGATCAGAATGATGGATATATCATCTGCAATTAGCAATAGAGAGCTAGGGTCTGTTGGCGATTGAGGAGTTCAACAGAGCCAGCTAACCTTACCAAGTAATCCCAACGAGAATATTAGATACTTGGTAAGGTATATAAAAACACTCCAAACGAATATCACCTCAATCGGCTATAAACCCTATACTCGCACAAAATGTTTGTATAGTGGGTGTGAATCATCATTATGGCCGATCTCAAAATTCCCGATAATGCACTAACTGCGTCAGATGTGAACTCTGAGGCTCTTACGAACGCACATCTCGCAATCCTCTGGGCAATCACACTCTGGTATAATGGCGTCGGGATTCAACATGAATCCCAAGTTCTTCACCTTAGTCACACCAAACCGCCATCACTGCAGACGTTGCTTGGCTGTTCTGACGCCGAGTGGAAGAACGTGTACAAACCCGCATTTGAGGACCTCAAGATGGAGGACGGCGTTGCCGAAAAGACAATCCTTCGGCGAAAAGTCCCGTGGGCACCTACAGGGGAACTATTAGATCTCACTGCTGATCTCTTCTCTGACCCTCTCGAATCGATTGTTGTCCCACATTCGGCGTTCAACCCCAGTAAGGGGCATATCGGTGATCCGCTCGAATCGTTACCTCACCGAACTGGAGTTGAACAAGCACTATCGTGGCTTGATGATGCGGGGTATCAATGGAAGCTTTATCCAGGAAAAGCTGGCCACAAACGGCCTGATGTCGGGGTTTGGCCGTTACATAGCGATGCTACAGACGGAATGTTGGGCTCGCATATTGAGATGATTTCAGCCCATCATAACAAACAGATGTATATCAAGAAGTACGCGATGTTCACGAAGTTCGCCCGCGATTCGCTTTGGATCTTCGAAAATAGAAAAGCAGCTGCCGACACTATCAACCATCTCTCAGAAACCAACTTGTCTGGATATATGCAAGACGAGTGTCCCTCATGCCGAATAGACAACACACCGCTTCGAAATACTGAGAACTACTCGATACAGACGCTAAACAGGTATCTCGAGCAGAGTAGAGAAAAGCCTGAACTTACGTGCACCGGCCTAGATTATCTCCAGACGATTACTGGAATTCACCAGAAACGCGATATCGATTATATCCGGCGACCAGTTACCATTTGGAATTCGAGCACCGACGAAATCGAACTTGTTGGACCGCTAGGCCAGACAGCTAGCATAACGATAGACGAACTAAACGCCGGGGCTCAACTGCGTATGGGGATGTTGCAAAGTCACGTGTAGTAAGAGCAAACTGTCCTAAGTTAGAGTGCTGAATCGATTTCTTCGTTGTAATTGTAGAGGATTCGGTCCAGAGCCCACGAGTTAACACCAAGGTCTTGAGCGACTTCCTGTAAAAATGCTTCATGCTCGTCGTACGTGCGACTCTCAAGCGGATACTCTGCTTTCTCTAAGAGGCCTTCAATCCGGGTGTCGATAGCAATGAAGTCCCGAAATTCTTCAAGATATAGATCCATTGGAATATTACGAGCATACTTCTGACCAATCCAGGAAAACTGCTTGAGGAACTCCAACTTCTCTTCTATCCCGTCTGCTTCAATGAACGCCTCTTTCGCACGCTTTGGATCTCCATATTCGTTTTCGATCAGCTCAAAGTTCGATTCTAAGGCCTCTGCTTTCGTTGGGTGCATTGCCACGTTCCCGTACAGCCGAGCCTCCAAGTACTGGTTGCGGTGGTCCTCGTCAATCTGCGCTAACGTGTCGAACGCAACGCTCCCATACAGATGCTCATCAATCTCTCCGTCATCATCAACGACAATTTGAGATCCATACGACCCTCGAAGTGTAGAGAGACTCAACACGATCTCAAACCAGATAACATCGTCTCGCTCCCACCATCGCTGACCCTGATCTCGTAATTCTTGCAGTGTCTCCTCGACTGGGTGTTCGGCTCTGACTGCAGCAACGGCGTCAGTGAGCGTTTTTCTCGCCACTTCGACGCGCTCCTGATCCGATGGATCTGGCATATCCAGCTTATCTCTAATCAATACATTTCAACACAGGGGTCAGTACCTACTCCCGGAGTTGATTCCACGTCTCAAAATCAACCTCTGGGTGCCGAACAGCGACTCGATGTAGCGATTCACCGAGTAACGCACTCTCCCGGACCGCAGTCCGTGCTTCTTCTTTGAGCGTTTCAACCTCCGTGACGCTCGTCTTTCCGTCGCCAGCCGGTTCTGATGCTGACTCCACGTGAACAACGTAATCTAGGAGAGCCCCCGTCTCACTCTCCAACTCACCAAGTTGCTCAGCGGCGTCAAGAAGCTCCCTTGGTCGCTCCATAATGACTTCCTCAATGTTCTCGGCGGCGAACTCCTGCGTCACCTGTTCAGGGACAGCATAGCCGCCACCAACCCTCGTCGAGAGAAGAAGATCCCCGAGCTCTCCATAAGTGTTCGATAGAACACGAGTCGCCCCAGCAATCGGGTCGACACGCTCTATCCCAACAGTCTCGATCTCCATCTCGGTAATCGGATGCCGTATTGCCGTGAACGCCCGATAGGACCGAATGAACGCACGTGCCGCTTCGCGCGCATCGCCCAGAATACGGTCCTGGTCCCACGCAGGCAGTTCGTCAAACGAGCCAACAAACGGGTACTGGGGTACCTGAACAACATCAGGGCCACGCGGAGAATCGTCTGTGTCAAGCGAAAGGTGGGGACTATACGCTGAGGCGCGGCCGCTGTAGACAGCGTACGCGCGTCGTTCCCAGTCTAGCATAGCCGCCGACTGCGGCGTTACATCCCGATACCGCGTGTTGAGTGTTCGATGTGGTGCCGGGTGCGGACGATGCCCAATCGTCGCCTCCTGAAACTCACTGGCAGAAATGTAGGTTGGCCCCTCAACAGTCCGCTCTTTGAGTATGAGGCTTCCATCATCCAAGGTCACGCCGTCCTTTTGCGGGATATTCTGTCGGATCGCAAGGAGACGTTCAGCACGCTGTTTGAGGGAATCTGCCTCATTGAGTTCATTACGCCATCTGTCAGGGATGTTGGTGTGGCCGAATCTGGCTCCGGCGACTGCCCCGGCGATGGCACCAATCGTATCCGTGTCACCACCTCGATTCACGGCTCGTGTCACTGCTGCCTCGACGGAATCCGCTGTCAACCCATAATAGAGAGCAGTTTGGAGTGAGTCGACGACATACCCGGACGTCGATAGCTGCTGTTCGAACTCGGTCGGGTCGGTTGCTCGCTGGGCTTCAACGACACGTTCTAATTCAGTCCGCAACTCATCGGGTGCTGCATATCCACCATTGAGCGCTGACTGGAGCGGGTTTTCAACATCCTGAATGAGGTTTGCGAGCGTTCGATTGAGGAACACACAGCCCCACTGGCAGCGTGGGTCGGCGTGCGTGATCGCTGAGGAGAGCCGGCTAACGTACGTTAGTTCGTCGTGGAACTGTCTAAAGGAGATAGCGTGGGGTGCACACCGCATGACACTCCCGTTGCCCGCGTTGGACCCTTCCGGGCGGTCCTCCCACACCTCAACGCCGGCGGTGTGCCAGGGAGTATTATTTCGCAATCGTGCGAGAGAATCACGAGTCATCAGGCCAATATCGAACGGCTCGGTGTCAAGCCAGGCAACGAATTTGTCGCCGATGTCTGCCGGATCGAAGCCCTGCTGTTCGATGAGGCTGTCCGCAATTCGGAGTGCCATCTCGGTATCATCGGTCACGGTCCCCGGTGGTTGCCCATGAGTCCCGTGACCGAGCATTTCTGTGACCTCGCCATGCTCTGCCTCAATTGCGGCTTCCGTGTTGAACTCAACCGGGCGACCCAGTGCATCGCCACACGCTAATCCGAGTAGGCAGCCCTGGGCCCGACTCAACTCTGTCATATCCGAACGACACGCTCGCGGAATCTTAAAGCATGGTAACAAGTCAGTTCTCGACAGGCAGACCCAGTTTCAGTCTGGGCTGAGTCGGCAGGTAATCAGTCAGAACTGGAGAGTAGCTGTATGCCTGCCTGATGTTTCTCGTTGAATTCGATGAGGCTCTCGCAGTCAAACTCGTCGACCTGGGTTACATGCCCGCCGAGGCGGTATCGCCGCCAGCATTTCTTTCCATCAATGAATACGGGGTTCTCGCCAGAATCAGATGGCACACTCACCTCTTCTGGATTGTCGCTTTTCGTTTTCTGTTTCTCACGATACGCTGCTCCCACAGCTGGCTCCTCCCCCCACGTATTGACTGCTCGCAGGTCACACTCCCAACACACCAGATTCGGATACGACTTCGTCAGTTCCCCCGCGATACTCTCAAGCATTTCCCCGCAAATCGCACACTCCTCCTGCCGCTCCCCCACAGGATACTCGATATCCGTGATCATAGACCCTCTATTCTAGTGGGCTACAAATAGTCGTTTCCCGCACCTAAGAACTCCTCCGGTCACTCATTGCCCCTCAAACAGTCGTTCGCCCGTTTCAGTCGGCAATCCCGTGACGACAACCTCGTGATGTACACGATCCACATCATAATGGGTTCGCCGAAGGTCAACCTCGCCAGTCTCTATGTTCAAGACTGCGTACGCCGCCGTAGGACTGCCGTCCCGGGGCTGGCCCACACTCCCCGGATTCACCACGAGTCTCCCATCAACTCGTGAGACATCCTGAACGTGAGTGTGGCCGAGAAAGACCCCAGCATACCCGTCAATCGTCCCTGAGAGGGACTCTACATCCTCTGGGAACACGTATCCATCCTGTTTCGTTGGGTGGTCATGGACTACGAGGTACGACCCATCCACGTGTGCTGTACGAGGGAGAGTCTGGAGCCACTGACGCTGCTCGGCAGACAGTTGTGATTGTGCGTACTCAAGACCTGCCCGCGCCATCTTGTTCCCAGTCATCCGCAGCGGCCTCTCAATCAAGCGGTCATGATTCCCCTGCACAACGACATCCGCGCGATCACGAACCAACTCTACACAGGCTGCCGGCATTGGATTGTAGCCCACGATATCCCCGAGACAAACGAGCTGATCTATGTCGGGAAGGTCAGCGAGTACCGCCTCCAAGGCAGGCTGGTTGGCATGGATATCCGCAAGTAGACCAATTCGCATTACTGAATAGTATCACTCATCACCGCTTGAATTTGTAGGTCGTAAGGAGTCCACCTTTCGCCTGACAAGGACGCTGTGTGGGACTTGCGCGATGGATCTCGCATGGCAGCATTTGGTTCTGGCCGAATTCTGCCAGTAACCCTGTATCCGATGTGGAATGTTTATCGGTTGGTTCGCTTAGCGAGGGCAAATGGATAGACCGTGTCGCTACCCGCATCGCGGAGCGTTATCCCCGCCTCAGTGAGCGTCCAGCGCGAGTTCACCGTATCATCGACAAGCAGCACGGGTCCCTCACGTAGCGAGTCGGTTGCCTCGAAGACGCCCTCGACGTTCCATCGTTTCTGGAATGAATTCGCAAACTCATGCTGGGGCTTGGTGGATTCAACTTTCTCGAGAGCGGGCTCATACGGAAGCCCCAAACCATCCGCTATTCGTCGAGCAACGTCAGTGACCGCGTCACTCCCCGATTCTGGTGGGATGGCCGTAACCCAGGCTAACTCGGGCGATAGCCCCCATACGTCCTCGATATGATTGACCGCTGCAGTGACGAGTTCGTCACTATACCGGCTCCCAGATTGGTCCTGTTCACGCATCAGTTTGCCGAGCCCTGGGTCACCGTACTGGCAGAGTGCACGCCCGTCAGCTGGTTTCCGAGACTCCTCAATCTTGGTCTTACCGCCGTCCCGCTGGGGCATGAAGTACCGCGGCGAGATCTCCTCCCAGGATTCCTTCCGATAATGCTTGACGGCCGCCTGAACGAGTTCATCATCCTCGGCGGCAGTCGGGAAGAAGTCTCCCGTACAGTTGGCACAGCGACCGCACGCGGACTCTAAGGAGCCGTCAAGTACATCGTCGATGAACTTCGTCAAGCAGGCATCCGTCTCCACGAAATCTTGGATCTCTGCCAGCTCCCGATAGCGCTGCTCGGTAATCGACTCAATACGCTCATGGTCATACCGCCAGTCCTTGGTCGTCCGCTCGAACCCATCATCCACCCGGATCACCGCATTCTCTACGCGAAGAATATTCAAGCACTTTGTCGTCGCTTTCCACGACACATCCGCCCGCTGCAGAATCTCGTATTTATACAGCGGCCGCTCACTCTCCTCGAGGACCTCTAAGACAGTCTCAAACTCACCTGGCGTGGGAAACGCCTGCTCGATAAAGTATTCCGCAACCTCATCGTCCTCCTCACCAGAGAGCATAACCGCGAACGCCTCGTCAAGACCCCGCCCGGCACGTCCGATCTCCTGGTAGTAGCGAATGAGATTCGGTGGTCGCTGGAAGTGGATAACCCAGCCGAGATCAGGTTTGTTGTACCCCATTCCCAACGCGTTCGTCGCGACAAGTGCATCGACGTCGTTAGTCATGAGGCGATCCTCGAGTTCACGCCGTCGTTCCCCATCCATTCCACCGTGATACGGTTCGACGTCTATCCCCTGCCGATTCAACCACTCCGCAACGATTTCAACCTCATCGGTCGTCAAACAGTAGATAATTCCAGAAGAGGGGACTTCCTGGATGTTCTCCGCGAGCCAGGCAAGCCGTTCAGCCCGCGATTCGATCTCGATGGTCTGAATCCGTAACGACTCGCGAACCAAATCACCACGGATCACATCCAGGTCAGGAACCTGTTTGGTGACATCCTCGACCACACGGTCGTTGGCTGTCGCAGTTGTTGCCGCCACTGGAATGTGGTCGGGGAGCTCTTGGAGGATGCGTTTGATGCGTCGATAGTCGGGCCGGAAGTCGTGGCCCCAGTCGGAGATGCAGTGTGCTTCGTCGACGACCAGGAGGCCGAACTCCTCTTCCATCTCGACTAACACCTCTTCCTGGAATTCCTGATTCGCAAGCCGCTCCGGCGAAATCAATAGGATATCACAGCTCCCATCGATGACGCTCTGTTTTGCTTCCTCCCACTCTTCCGTATTGTTGGAGTTGATTGTCCAGGCTTCGAGGCCAAGCTGTTGTTCAGCGTCTTGAATCTGATTATGCATCAACGCCAGCAACGGACTGATAATCAGCGTCGGCCCTTCTCCCTGCTCTCGCAGTAGTTTCGTCGCGATGAAATAGACTGTACTCTTCCCCCAGCCCGTCCGCTGGACAAGCAATAACCGGTCCTTCTCGTTCACCAAGCCGTCAATCGCTTCCCACTGTTGTCGACGGAACTCCGCATCAGACCCGATGCTCTGCTCAAGAAGTCGCTGCGCCTGCTCTTTCGACACGAGATTGGACGCCGACGTCACACCCGCGTCCACTCCACCAGGCGTTATGATACTTTGCTTGGGACAATCCTACCACGACCTCGCTTTCAGGCACCTCCTTAGACTGACCTCCTATCCTGATTCCAACCTCCTAACACCACCCTCATCTGGCCAGTGAGTTCATCGACTATCGATAGCTTGCAAATGATGGATGACTACCCCGAAACAGAGCCACCCCATCCGCTCCCTTGACTAACGCCTATCACTGCAACCCCAATATACTATCAAAGTTATATCATACGCTCCGCTGGTACTATCCCGACTACGTTCAGACGCCTCAACTAATTCTATTATATTACTTACTCTGGATTTTACGCAGTAGCCTATCCTGCCGAAATCCGATTTCTCAACTCCTCCACGTGGGAGATTACCCGAATATATGTCCGTACCTATTTTACTCACAATCGGCCGATTTTTCGCAGTTACTGAGGTGGTTTACACAGGTCTATAAACCAGATTACGGACTTTTCGAGCTCAGAATACGCAGTTTCAATCAGATTTCTGGTATAAGTGGGGCATAGTAGCCAGGCTCAGGACATGTAGCTTTCATATAATAACGCGAAAAACTGTTTTAGAGGTCTAAGATTTCTTCGAGGTCTTTATCGTTTAGTCCGGCTTGAATAATTGCTGGATAGTAGTCTCGATTCTTCTCTAGTGCTTCGCCATGCTGGCGCTTGTGTTTTGCATTTAGCTCGTCGAAGCGGACATCTAGCTCACGCCAGACCTCATCTGGTAAGTACATCAAGACGCTCTGCCGATCCTTGATTGATTCCTCAGATTCGGTTGCCTTTACGTCCTCATCACTATCTTCATCTTCAGCAGGCTCCTCTACTTCCTCCCCATTACTCTTAGACGTATTAGCGGTCTGTTCGCTCTTATCTTTACCAGTTGACTCAACCGAAACCCCTGACGAGAACCGCTCTTTGAACCGGTCGGAGCGTTCATCTCGATCTGTCATGCAACCCCCTCCAGATGCACTGCAATATCCTCAAACACCGTTTCCATGTCTGAGGACTCGTCGTGGTCAAATATTGAAACCCCACTACTCCAAGCTCGTTTCAACGCGACTCGCTTGCGAACTTCCCAGATCGGCAATTGTCCGCCGAACGTCCCCTCGAACCATTCCATCATATCTTCTGCTTCTCCATCGTTCTCAACCCGGTTTGCCACCAGTCCAAGTTCGGTGATCTCTGTGTCGTATCCCTGCTCAAGGGACTCGACTTGATCGTATAGAATCTCCAGTGCACGGATAGACGTACCCTCTGCTAATGCTGGAATTAGTACGTTGCGGCACGCCAAGAGGGCGTTGTCCGTTAGATGGCCTAAAGAAGGCGGGCAATCTACAAGAATGAACTCATAGTCCTCTTCGATCTCTTCGAGAACTAATCGAAGCCGTTGGCGCGCACGCATTGCGCCTGTGAGTTCTGACTCCAACATGAACATATCGACGTTCGAGGAGATGAGATCGAACTCATTGTGGGAATAGATAAGCTCGTCTGCAGAGTGTGGTGCATTCAGATCCTGGAGTCTACTTGCAAGGTGAGGCTCGGTTTCATCGTAAATTTCCGTGAGACCGAGACCTTCAGTCGCGTGTCCCTGTGGATCCAAGTCGACGAGCAATACCTTTCGACCTTGAGCGGCGAGTGCGCCAGCGACGTTGATCGTGACGGTTGTCTTCCCGACCCCGCCCTTTTGATTTGTCACTGCAATCTTTACTGCCATTACTATCTTAGAGGGCATAGGCATCTAAGATAGTTTAACTTTTTGGCTGGGCGATGGTTTATTTCCGTGGAATCTGGCCAGAGGAAAGTTCTGTACTCTGCCCCGCTGGACAAGTCTCACTGTGGACTAATCACTTCTAGAAATGCGCATCAATTAGCAAAAGTTTCACACTTTCTCAAATAATATCTCTGGCTATGGCCGACATAAAGGACTTAACCAACTTTTGCGAAGAGTTGGACGAGTTACAAGGCAAAGAGGCGGTTATGGCCGATCTCAGTCGGTGGATCTCTGGCGAGAAGGTCGATATTCTCTGGAGACAGAATACAGATCGATATCCCTCATTCACTCCAGTTGCCCGTCCTGCGCCAGATATGCTTATTGACGGTATAAATGAAGTCTATGCAGTCTGTGTGGTTCACGGTGACGGTAGTAGTGAGGAAATACGTGAAGCCATCCGTAAGGCTGTCAACATCTGGGAGCGAATGACTGCGGATCCTCCAGACTATGATATCGCCCTCTCTGCAGAGACGCCCTCCGCTGTCCTTGTTGCAACTGAACAGAGCCCGAACGGACACCTGTTTAGCGGAACAAAAATCGAGAAAATCTTGTGGAGTTCTCAGAGGATAGGCAACAGGCGGTCGATCTCGGAATTCTCCCTCAGCGCGAGTTCGCTGCAACTCAAGAAGCTATTCGTTCTGCGTGGGGATTCGCTAAAGACCGCAGAGAGTCAGACGATATTGGCGTTGGGGCTTTGCTCTCCTCTCGGCTTGACAACATGGAGGATAAGCAGGGTGAAGACCCTGATCCTGCCGCCTTCTATTACTTACCAGGACAATCACAGCCCCATCGATGGGAGTCCGTTCCGTGGGTTCTCTGGAGCTAATCGCTTTCTAAGCGTGAGGGTAGTTGTCAGCGACAACGATGGGCACCTATCTGGAGTTCATGCTACAGAACCTATCGTTTACGGGGTAGTCGTAGATAATGTATGCGACTTATTCTATGCCCCCAATTGAGAAGCATATCTCTCAAACAGTGTTGTTTGAACTGTTGAGCTTCGCTATGTTGGCTTACTCCTGCCAATTTGTAAAATGGAGGCCGGCCCCAACGCTGTTCGTGTTAGAGATTATAATCTACAATCATCCTCGCGAGATTTAATCTCTGACGTTCTATCCGATTCCCTCAGTAGAAGTAAGATGAAACGCGTTCTTCGGGGTATCTGCTAACACTCTCTCTGAGTTCTTCTCCAACAACGCTGTAAGAGAACTTTTGAGCATCAGCGATTGACCTCCACGAGAACTTTGTAGGTCTCTTCATTATCCGGGGTCACACGCTCGTGGTATTCGAAATCACCACCTGTGAGATGGATACGATTACCCTCGTCAATCGACTGTTCACTCCCGGAAAGTTCCGCAACAGCCTTCATCGCCCGGTAGATCTGGGCCCAGGCAAGCTCGTCATCAAGAATCTTGTTGAGTTCCGTTCTAATCTTACTGGGTGCGTTCTTTTTTACTGATGACCGGCGGGTTGAGAGGGCCCAGCCCTTCGTAGCCCTCTCCGCGATATCATCCCAGTTCTCGTAAATCACCACCGCGCGTCGATCAGTTGCACCCAATAGGTCCTTCCGTTGGTCTTCAGGAATGCTTGCGTATCGCTCGAGAGTTGAATCGCTGTCCCCTACTGAAGACCCATCTACGTTCTTCAGAACTCCCGATAATTTATCCATCCGTTGTTCAGCATGAGTGCTTGCTATTAGCCAGGATTTAGATGTAGATCCAACCTCTCTATCAGACACAGCTTCCAAACAGCGGCGTAACGCTGCTGCTTCAGGGCTATCTCTTCGGAGAGCTTTCTCTTCGAGATCTGTAATCCGTTCTTCGTATTCCTCGATTCGCTCAGTTAGAACTTCGATTGAATCTACTAACTCATCTCGGTCTAAGGACTCTGGTTCTATCTCCGAGAGGTTCATTCAATCCACTCACCTAATTTCCTAACTTTCGAGCAATGGGCGTACCATGCTTGACCCACCTGGCTAATTAGCATCTCACTTGTTTCGGTCTCTTGACAGAATATCCTATAACTACAGAACATCCGTTTCTTGCAGCTGATCGAGTTCCTTCTTTATTTGATCAATCCCTGTTTCGCCCTGTCCATATTTAACTAGAGCAGCTAAACACAACCCTCGAATAAACTGGTCATTACTGTGTTTTATAATAAATGCAAGCTGGTCTGAATTCTCGCTGACGTACTCCTCTGGATCAATACCTTCGTTGCTCACCGCAGTCCTGCTCATTGTTCTTATAGCCATATGAACACCAAAACAACTTATAGTTTATCCAGCCGCCTATGAGTGGGAGGAGAAACTCTATAATAGGAATTGCCCACTAGTACGTGTATGAGAAAGCAGGGCGATTGGATGGCTAACTGGGACGATCGATTTTTAGAGTACATCTATGACCATGGTGGAGGGACACCAACGGAAATCGCAGATAGTGAACATATTCGAGTTTCAAATCAATATATCTCAAAACGACTTCGAGAATTGTCTGATCGAGGTCTACTAAACCGGATCGGTAGAGGGTCATACACTACTACGAAAGCGGGGCGATATTATTTGGCAGGTGCATACGATGCAGAGAGCGAAGAGTTTCTGGAGCAAGAACTAAGAAATTATCAGTGGTTGATTATTGAGTCCGAGAATAAGCTTTCAGACTTTAAATCCTGGCTCAATAAAAAGGGCTGATCAACCCCGTAATTTCAGTATACTGTGATGCCATCCCGATTAATAGAGACCGAGAAATGCGTAATCATCCCAGTCAGTAATCTACTTGCATTTTGATCATCGAGACGTACTGCATCCCGAAGTTGGACAATGCGATATGTGGGCGCGAACACCTGCTTTGCGCCCTTACCACCCAATTATTGGGTTTTATGTGAGCACCGAATGTTCTCAGGGGTAACATCGCATCTCCGGCACACATGGCATCGTGTACATATTCATTTGACTCGCAAGACTGGCAGGAGAAGCACGGGGTAGATATTATTGATCACTGGACGTGGGACTGTCCCCACGAGCAATATGGAGAAGATACTGAGCGATGTATATTCCATATGTCGAGCGACGCTCGAGATGCTGCAGGGATTGGTGAGGAGGAGTTTCGGGAACGGTTTATCGAGGATATCCTCCGGGGCGAAGAGAATGAATTGCATGGGGCGATCCTTGATGATTTGCCGCTGGATTTTCTCTCACTCCGGAACACAGCAGACCAGCCGATTAACTTGCGGGCGAACGCATTTCAACAGCTGTCATTCGCGAATTCTCAGGTACGAAGCGCCATACTGCTAGACTACAGTACGTTTACTGATATTGATGTCTCCCATGCCGTGTTTGACCACGCATTAGGCCTGCAACGCGTCGCTGTTGACGGCACGTTTTTGGCAGTGATGTCGGATTTGGATAGAATATACGGAGAAGGACTGACAGTTGCCGAAATCGACTTTACAGAAGCCGAGATCAACCGTGCTGGGTTCCACGAAGCACATATCGATGTCTTCCGCTGCCCCAACGCCCATCTTTCCGTGATTCTGGCTGAGGCGACATTTTACGAGGAATTTACCGTTGATAATGCGACGTTTGAAACAGTAGTTGATGGGCAAGAGGCTACGTTCGAGTGCTCTTGTACCATCAGTGAGGCTGAGTTCGCGGACAAGCTCCGTCTGGAAGATTCAACGTTTGACGACGGTCTAAAAATCGAAGACTCGGTACTCCAAGGCGTAGGGCTAGCGCATGCAGATGTGGCTGGCGACCTGCAGATTTCAGACTGTACAATAGACACACTGGTCCTAGATGCCGCAACCATCGACGAGGAGCTGTGGGTTCAAGGAACGTTTGAGGAAACGCTCCGGGCTTCTAAGACAACCTGTGGGAAAGCATGGTTCAGCGATGTCACAACGGACAAAGTGGATATATTTGATATCGATGTCGATCAACTTCTCATCTCAGCAGATCACGTGGACGAACTCCATATCAAGTCCTCCGATCTCCCATCACTCCACATTAGCGATGGCGAATATGGATCAATCGGGTTAACCGATTCCGTCATTAGAGATTTCGCCGCTATCGGCTGTGAGATTCATTCACTGAACCTCGTTGAGGCTACAATTAATGGCGATCATCAACAGAACGAAATCGGCGACACGAGGTTTAGAGGCACCGAAATTCACGATATTAGCTGGCGAGGAAGTCCCGTAGACAAGGACGCCGAAATCAGGTTTGTTGGGGGATCTCTTGAGGAGGGTGCTCTTCACCAACCAGACAACGGCAAGTTCCGATTTGTCTTCTATCAAACTACTGTTGGAACCATCCACTTCCACAATACCAACGGCGACGATCTGCAGCAGGCATATTTTGTTGCTCCCGCCTTCGACAATTTCCCATTCGACGACTACACAACCGAACTCGCCCCCACCTGGCGATTGAATGTTAACCCAGAGTTTGAAGACACAGACTTTGAACCCGGCCAACTGGAAGCATACCAGACGTACCAATCAGCACGAGCCAGTGCCGGAGCTTCCAACCAAGAAGATGCCCGTGCCGGGTTTTACAAACGTGAAATGCAGTATCGAGGCGATATTCTTAGAGACAGATGGGGTGAGGACCGGCACTGGGACTCCTTGTTCAAATGGCTCGAACTGCGGTTACTGGACTGGATTTGCGGCTATGGTGAGGACCCTGGCCGGCCGGTTCTGATTGCGACTGGAACCATTAGCGTATTCGCCGTGATTTACACTTGGATGCTCTGTGGCACTGGGACAACAGCTGGCAACTTCCTCACTGGAATTACGCTAAGCTTGCAAGCATTTGCGACACTGGTATTCGGTCCGAGTCAAACGTTTTCTGGATTGCTCGGTCGGTTCCTGACAAGTCTTGAGGGCGTGATTGCCACGCTTCTGATCCCCTTCCTTGTGTTCTCTCTCACGAAGTCAATCGACTAGGTTTAGAAAAAAGGTCGTCAGCTGTGGAGAAGTTTGATACTGCTCCATCAATCCTCCTAGGTGTATTACCGCAAGTTACTACGCCTATTCGTAGGAATGTCGAATATGCTGATTGATGCACTCGTACGGATATTCGGGCCGAATCTCCCAGCGTTCGGGTTACTGGTCGTCGGGATCGCTGTCGAGAAATACTACGTTAGTCGAGTTACCGTATTCACGAACGTTTTAGCGCTCAATGTGTCGTTTCTGAGCTTGGATCAAGCGCCGAGACTCCTCGTATGGTACGGTGACATTGGGCTGCTGCTCGGTGTGTACGGTATGGCTGCGTATCTTCTTGATATGAAGACGTGGCGGTTGTACAACCTGCCTGCGTTCACGATGTACGCGTCACTACCGGTCGCGGCCGTGGTTCTGGCGGCCCCAAGTGACTGGTGGATTGCGCTGCTCCTCGCTGGAGTTGTGAACTTTGTTGGAGGCATAGTGTTAGAGTCAGAGGGGGTTGCAGTGGCGCACTGGGGGCCACGCCATGGGGAGGTGAGTCGGTTCATCCGGACGAAAACGATGGAATTCGTCGATCCGTATGGCGTGCACCAGAAAGTGGATGTTGAAATCGGATTCGAACCGTGATACGCGAGGTTGGCCATAACAGGCCTACAAAACCATCCATAGTGGACTGTGTTCAGAGAATCCCTTACTGCGCGCATCTGTGCTGGCAAACAAGTTCATCTTCTTCGGATGCCTCGAAAGTAGCTAACCATCCACCCTGGAAGAGACAGAATAGCGAGGAGCGTAAGCACTGCTCGTAGGCCGAACAAGCCAAATACGTCTCCGATGAGAGGATCGAAAAAGTAGGAGAACGTGAGTAGTGTCCCGGTATCCATCCCCGCGAACAGTAGTGTGATTCCACTCAGCCGAATCAAATCAAGGTTGTTCGCGTACCCCAGTTCCAGTCCTAACAGCCCAGCCACGACAAGTATCCAGAGAAGAGACGCCCCTCCGCCGCTGCTTATGAGATCTGTCTTTCGACTACTAAACATCGATGTCCCCCAGTTCAACGTCTGTAAAAGATCGCGGCCCAGCCCCATGTTATCCCTTGTAGGGGTTTAGAGAGCATTATTAAAAACAGTACGCCAAATAACGTGTACTCTCCAGATAACCTCTCAAAGCGAGATTCAGCCCTAATTCCCGTCTATTCAGTAGGCAGTCGCCTGTTCACCCGAAGACGCCTATTGCAAGGAGAATTTGGATTAGAGCGAACACAATCAGGATAACCGACGTCCCGACCATGGCGAGCTGCATATGTTTCGGTCGCCGTATCGACGCGTTGTAATCTGATTCATCCCACACGGAGAAACTGTACGCTGGGTCAGCCGAATTCCGTCTGCCCGAATTCAATTCCCAGCGATGTGACTCGTTTTTACTGGCCGCCCCAGACGTTGCGATCCCGAGAACACCGTGCCCTTCGTACGCAAGGACTTTCCCGCCGACAGTAACCGTCGTTTCCTCACCGTGGTCTAATGGACCAAATTCAACCTCACCGGCGTGTACGACTTGCATCGGGTTCGTTTCAATAGTCCATAGAATCTCGCTTCCCTCTGAGAATTCGTATTTCGCGTCGTTGTTCCGTAAGTGGATATTGAACTCCGGTTCGTCACTCGTGAAATACACTGGGTCAGGTTCCTCAACGGGTTCGACGTTGATTTCTAATCCGTCGAAAATGTTGATCGTCTGTGTTGCCGGCATCCTATCACAGCCTTACTGTCTGCTTCCAAGTGGTCAGTCAAAAGTCCTCTCAACCCTACTGTTTCATAGACCGGGGTTTCTGGAACGCCTCCACACCCAATCTGTTCTTTGAACCGATACAGCACGCAATATAGCACACTATGTATAGAATCGAAAGCCGAGAAACCACTCTTCCGGAGGTGGAGATTGGTGAAGTTCAACACGAAGTTGTGACAGCGCTCACAGAACAGTTACGCAGCCACCATTCCACGAGAAACCCTGACAACCAAAGATGTCCGTGTAGACTCGGACTTCCAAGTCGAGTGGTCAATCAACCCGGAAACTGGACAGATCAAAACCGAACTCAAGAAGAGTTCAACTCCTCTTCCCAATCAGTTACTGCGTATATATCGTCGTCGGGAGCAGTCTCATGTAGGCGTTTGGCGGCGTCAACCGACTTAAGTCGAGATTTGATATCTTCTGCACGATCTGAGTCGACGTAGTAATCATCCTGATCGTGTTCGACGAGATTCTTTTCGAGGAGATCATGTAGCGTTTCAGGCGCACTTGCTTCGTTGACGTCTGCGTGTACAGCGATTTCAGAGAGAGTGAACCGCTCTCCTCGATTGCGTACCAGGAAGCTGAGTACCTCGTACTCGTCGGTCTTCGGGAGCACTGGGAACGTCTCGTGATCTCGGGAGTCGTCCATGATTGTATTATTGACGAATCACACTGAAGCCTGTGAACTATTCTACGATAGACTTATTTCGGTCAACTGGAACCGAAAGCCGATCTCAATTTTCCCATCTCATTCGACTGCTTCGGTGAAGCTTGCTGCCGCATCGATCAGTTCCGCATCGCCACCAAGTGCTTCGACGAGCGGTTCCATCTCCTCGAGCGTTTCGAGGAGTTCTGGGTTTTCCTGAGCGATTCGGAGTAGCTTTCGCCGTTGCTCGTCTTCCCGTTCTTCGAGTTCCTGTACCGCATCGGGCTCCATTGCTTGGTGACACCAGACGCAGAAGGGTTCGTCACGTGGAGTCTGCTTGTCGCACCGAGGACACGTGAGGGGAGTCCGATCTTCCGTTTTCTCTGTCTGTACCTCGAGCCCTTGGAGCTCTGCGTACTGGTTATTCTCGTTTTCAGGCCCGAACTCTGCGATGTACCGCCGTGCATGGTCAGAGGTCGGTTTCCTGCCTTGTCGTTCGTTGATGAACGACTCATTCGCTCCCTGTTTGGCGAGCCAGTAGGTGTTTGATTTCCGGAAGTTCGTAGGTGTCACAGGCTTATCGATGTCCGCTCGCCGTCCTGCCTCCTTGAATCGGCCAAGGAACGTTTGGTAGCTCGCATTATCATGAGGGTCGTCGAGATTACACCAGAGGAATGCCTGGTCGTCGTCTGGTGCGGGATGCTTACTGAGCCACTGCTGTAAGTAGGGAACGCTGTTGATCAGGGTGACTGAATGCTCCCCTTGTTTCCCGTCGAGACTGATCTGGATTCCGTGGTCTGCGTCGTTCACTTGCCCCATCCTAACCTCGTGCATCTCCTCTCCTCGCGGTCCGAGTTCGTGCGCGACTGTGATTAGGGCCTTGTCCCGGGAATTGGTCGTTCCCTCGACGGCCATTCGTTTGGCCTCCTCCCAATCCAGCATATCTGACCGGCTGGGCGAGGGGTCGTAGGAATTGCTCGTGCCTGTTGGAATCCACGCCAGCGAGTCCGGCACTTCATCATCTGCCATCTTGAGAGTCCGTTTACCAAAGATACGAAGCGCGACCCGGTAGTCTTGATTCGTCTCTTCACTGTATTCTGGAACGCCTCGTTTCCGGTTGATCCACACGACAATCTCTTCGGCAGCATCTCGACTTTCGAGCGCGTCGGCGAGCCCACCAATCTGCTCTGCCATAATGACGCAGTGGCGGAGGAGTTTGAGGTGTCTATAGTCGGTGTATTTCGAACTTAGCAGGTCGAGTTGCCGACTGAACTCGAGGAGGGCTTCCGCGTCATCCTCGGAGATCGACGGTGCGCTCTCGTCATCAGGCTTCTCGTCCGCCAGACCTGACCGTTTCTTGATTCTTTCTTGGAGGTGTTCGATTTGGTCTCTCGTCCCCATCTCTGCTTATATGTTTTATTTGCTGGGCTTTAACCCTTCGCCCTAAAGCCGGCCCTTGGCTTTTTGCCTTTTGAGTGGTAGTTGCGATCGTGACACAATCGGGGTACAACTGCACTTCACCAAACTGGGGTGGATTGATAGCTGAGTGGAAGTCACATTCATCGGCGACAGTTGGGTCCTCAGTCTCGGTTCGAACTAGTGGTGTGGATCAGCTCTTAGCACTACCCTTATTGGAGCAATTTTCGACGACGGTGGGCTCTTCTATCAGGCTCCCGACTACCCACGCATGAGTCCACATCACGACCACGGTGTCGATGAGGTGTCGATCGCCCTCGTGACGATTTCAACGTCCCGGACCAAAGCGACGGATGCTTCGGGTGATGCCATCGTCGCGGCGGTTACAGACACTCCTGGTGTGACGCTTTCTGACCGGCGACTCGTCGACGATGATGCCGACGCAATCGAGACGACGCTTGGTAACCTCGTGGCCGATCCGGATGTCGACGCGATTGTCACGACGGGTGGCACGGGGATTACGCCGGACGACGTGACAATTGATGTCGCCGAGGACGCCTTCGAGGTCGAACTACCGGGGTTCGGTGAACACTTCAGGCGACGCTCGATAGAGGATATTGGCACGCACGCGATTGCGACCCGGGCGACTGCTGGCGTCATCGATCAGACCGTTGTCTTTTGCCTGCCCGGCAGCGAAGCCGCAGTCACGCTCGGGACTGAAGAGATCATCTTGCCGGAAATTGCCCACCTCGTTGCGATGGCGACTCGGTAGCGTTGATCAGGCGTGCCCGAACCTACAACATCGGGCGCGGTCAAGGCTCGTGCATGACCGAGGAGTTTACCCACGTCAAGGATGGGGCGGCCGACATGGTCGACGTCGGCGAGAAACCATCAGCGAAGCGACGCGCAGTTGCGGCTGGGTCGATCGTGCTCACGCCTTCCACTCTCGAGGCGATTCGCAAGAACGCCGTCGCGAAAGGTGACGTTCTCGCGACAGCCCGCATCGGCGCGATACAGGCGGTCAAACACACTTGGGAGACGATTCCGCTCTGTCACCAGATTCCAATCACGAATGTCGAGACAGATTTCGCTCTCGACGACGAGGCGATCACTCTCCGCGTCGCCGTCGAGACGACCGGCCAGACTGGCTGTGAAATGGAAGCCTTGGAAGGCGTGACGACGGGGCTAAATGTCGTCTGGGATATGGTCAAGGCTGCCGAGAAAGACGCCACTGGTGAGTATTCCGGGACGGCGATTCAGGACGTCCGGGTCGTCGAGAAGACCGTCGACGAACTCGACGCGGGTGACGCGATGGGCTGACAGGCTCGGCTTCGGTGGCACGCTGGTTTCATACCCCGGTCAGTCGTCGGTACTCGGAGTCGGCACGTCGCGGTCGGCGTACTCAGGATTTCGCACCCATTCGCCGTCCTCGCGGGTCATGTACTCACCGTAGTAGGGGACACGCTCGGCGACGGCGGTTTCGAACGCCTCGCGGATTGCCTTCCGGGAGCACTCGCCAAGCGAGACACGCTCGTCGGGGCGATTGAGACAGCCCATCAGGTGCCCTTCCGGCGTCACCCGCACGCGGTGGCAGTTCGCACAGAAGTCTTCGTTGCCAACTGGATCGACGATCTCGACGATGCCGATACCCTCGCCCGCTTGTGCTGTCGACCCATCGCCTGTGGCGTCGGCCGCGCCCGCTGGGATGTGGTAGCGGGTCCGGTCGTGCATCTCGCGCGATTCGATCTCGACGGCCAGACCGGACAACCAGTCGTGGACGCGCTCGATTTCGACCGCCCATTCTGGACTTCCAACCAGTTCCGGCATGAATTCGATGAGTTGCAACACTAATTCGTCCCGGCTGGCGACATACTCGACCAGGTCGGGGATGTGATGGGCTGTCTGTTCGAAAACGACCGCGTTGAGCTTGACGGGATCGAGCCCGGCCTCGCGCGCGGCATCGATCCCTGCAAAGACCTGCCCGGACGCGCCGGCGTTCGTCAGATCGGCAAACGCCGCCGGGTCGATCGCGTCTCGCGAGACGTTGACGCGCTCGAGGCCGGCCGCGGCAAGTGCTTCGGCTCGATCCGGGAGGAAGACGCCGTTGGTCGTCATCGAGACCTCGAGGGCGTCGGGCGCGCGCCGGACGATCGCTTCGAGGTCCTCGCGCAACATCGGCTCCCCGCCGGTGAGCTTGACGGCATCGACGCCCACGTCGGCCGCCACGTCCAGGACGCGGACCACTTCGTCAGTCCCCAGTTCGTCCTCGCGGGGGGCCATCGGGCCGCGGGTATCACCCAAGCCCTCGTTGTGGCAATAAACGCAATCGAAGTTACACCGGTCGGTCAGTGACACCCGGATCCCGGTGAGCGCTCGATCGAAGCGGTCCGCAAGCATGTTCGATATCCAGTGACCCAGGTACCTAAAAGGCGCGCCCGTTCCACACACTCGGTAGGTGGACCGAACATGGTCCCGACTCGCTTTTTGCTCGGGGGCTCTCAACCCCGGACATGGCTGATCGTCACCGAGCTGGGTTCCAGTCGGTAACAAGACTGGCTGACGCTCGCCGGCAATGGCTGGACCTGATCGCGCCACACGACCGGATCGATTCTGTCCCTCCGGACGAGGCCGCCGGTCGGGTACTCGCCGCGTCGGTCGACGCACACCGACCGGTCCCACACTTCGAGCGAGCAGCAATGGACGGGTACGCTGTCCGGGCAACCGACACCACTGGCGCAGGCGCTCGGTCTCCCCGACGGTTGCAGCCCGCCAGTGGGTCGATCTCGGCCGGCGACGCCGTTCGCGTCCATACCGGGCAGCCGATCCCCGAGGGAGGTGACGCCGTGGTCATGATCGAGCACGTCACCCAACGAGCGGACGAACTCGCCGTCGAGTCAGCCGCCGCGCCTGGCGAGAACGTCTCCCCGGTTGGTGAGGATATCCCAGCAGGCAAGACGTTGTTCGATGCGGGACATCGACTCGGGCCGGCCGACATCGCGCTCTTGAAGGCGACCGGTGTGACAGAGATACCGGTCAGGGACCCGCCGACCGTCGGGGTCGTTCCGACTGGCGAAGAACTCGTGGCGGCCGACCCCGACCCGGGTGAAGTTGTCGAGACCAACGGGACAATGGTCGCCGGACTGGTCGAGCAGTGGGGTGGGCAGGCGACGAAAGCTGAGATCGTGACCGACGACGTTGATAGACTATCTGATGCCATCGTGAGACGAACCGACCGGGATTTGCTCGTGACGACTGGGGGCTCATCCGTGGGCGATCGTGACCTGCTGCCCGAGGTTATCGAGTCGGTCGGCGAACTGGTCGTCCACGGCGTCGCGATCAAGCCCGGCCACCCTCTCGGATTCGGGACCGTCGACGAGACACCGGTGCTGATTCTCCCGGGCTATCCAGTCTCGTGCTATGTCGGTGCGCTTCAGTTACTCCGGCCGTCACTGGCCCACGCTGTCGGACGTACTCCGCCGTCGATTCACACTTTCGCGGCGGAACTGGACGGCAAGATAGCCAGCGAGCCGGGTGTTCGCACCTTTGGGAGAGTGCGCCAGAGCGAGGACAACCCCGATCGTGTCGAACCGATTCGGGTCGCGGGCGCGAGCGTGTTGTCGAGCGTCACTGCTGCTGATGGCTGGGTGGTCGTCCCCGAGTCCGTCGAGGGATACGAGGCTGGCGAACGCGTTCGAGTCGAGGACTGGCGGGCTACCCGCTGACGTCTTCAACGCCCCACGCAATCCGATCCCAGAGGCGCTCGTACCCGTAATAGGTCCCTGTTTTGACGACGTTCGTGACCAGCCCGATACTGAACGCTTGGTCGAGTTCCCCGGTCACCGCCAGCGCGACCACGATGGTAATGAGGATCATCACCGTCCGGTACAGCAGCGTCTTCACGATGGCCCGCGAACGAGCCTGTCGGGCCTGGTTTCGAAAGAGCGAACGGATCGACATGTATCCCATCACTCCCGCCGGCTACTCGAAAGCCCTGGTGAACTCACTCTCGGGTGCGGAACGCGGATTGCCTGACTTCACCCGCTCACGCTATCGTTCGTGGGCCCAGAAATCGTCTTCGACGGTCACTTCCTTTTTGAACAGCGGGACTTCGGCTTTCACACGATCGATGGCGTCTTCGACTGCGCTGAAGGCCTCGGCCCGATGCCCGGCGAGGACGACCACGTAGACGACGTCTTCGCCGGCTTCGACGACGCCCGTCCGGTGATGGACCAGCACTTCGAAGACACCCTCCCGGTCGGTCAACTCTTCCCGGATTGTCCTGATGCGTTCGGCAGCGACCTCGTCGTAGCGCTCGAATTCGAGGGATTCGGTCCGGGCGTCCTCGGGGGCGTCTTTCACCCGGACGCGACCGGTAAACGTCGCGATCGCACCTGCGTACTCGGCCTGTTCGGACCCGACTGCCCGCGCGATCAGCGAGTCCAGCGTCACGTACGGCTCGACACTTTCGATCGCCTCGACGGCGGCGTCCAGATTCACACCGTCGGCCGAACTCGCGGCTAAGAGTGTCTCGCCGGTGTGGTCTCGCCCGCCCAGCGCGATCGTCGGGAGAGTCGCGTCGCTGTATCCCTCGACGAGCACGTACTCGTAGTCGGGCGCGAGGTCGTCCAGAACAGCCCCGAGTGTCCGGTCAGTCCCCGTCCCGAACCACGTTCCGTCGGCCTCGATCCCGTAGGTTTCGGCGGCACCTGCCTCCCGGTGGCGGGCAGTGTCAGTCCCGGTGGTGTCGATGTCGGGAGTACACCGGAGGTGTTTGACGGTTGCGACCGGTCCGCGATCGGCGAGTCGCTCGGTCAGACGTTCGATTAGCGTGGTCTTTCCTGCATCGGAGGGGCCGACTATCGAGACCGGCTTCATCGTTAGGGTAGGGGGGATCGGTGCCCTTGAACCTGCTGGCGAAAGTGTCCAGCCGAACGCGTTCACCGGCGTGCTTTTCGGCGCCCGGGGCCTACGAGATCCTATGACAGAGCGCCGGGAAATGCGCGAACTGGTAACTCCCGAAGACGCTCGCGAGGCGATCGCGGCCGTCGAGCGGCCCGCCCGGACTGAGGCGGTTCCAGTCGAGTCCGCGTCGGGCCGCGTACTCGCCCAACCAGTCACGGCATCGATCGACGTGCCCGGCTTCGACCGGGCGGCGATGGACGGCTACGCCGTCCGGGCGACAGATACGACGGGGGCCGGCGAGACGAACCCTGTCGAACTCGGTGTCGAGGGCTCTTTGGCGGCCGGGGAGGAGCCAGATTATCGGGTCCGGCCGGAAACGGCCATCGAGATCGCGACCGGCGCCGTCTTGCCGCCCGGCGCCGACGCCGTCGTGAAAGTCGAGCGTACCGAGCGTCGGGGCGAGACTGTCGCCGTCGAGCAGGCCGTCCCATCCGGAACGAACGTCGCACCCGCGGGCAGTGACGTCGCGGCCGGCGATCGCACGTTGAGTGCCGGGACGCGACTCGCGCCGCGAACGCTGGGGCTGTTGTCGGCGATCGGCCAGGAGACTGTCACTGTCCGTGCGCGCCCGGACGTCGGCGTCGTTTCGACCGGCGCTGAACTCGTCGCTCCCGGTAGTGCCCTAGATCACACTGCCGGCCAGATCTACGACGTCAACGAAACCACTCTCACCAGCGCGGTCCGGGCGGCAGGCGCGAATCCGGTCCCATATGGTACGGTCGAAGACGACGAGGACGCGATTCGCGAGACGTTACAGCGAGCGGCCAAAGAGTGCGATCTCGTCCTTACCTCCGGGTCGACGAGTGCTGGGAGCGGCGATATGCTGTACCGGATCGTCGAGGAAGACGGCGAGTTGTCCGTCCACGGCGTCGCGATCAAGCCCGGCAAGCCGACAGTCGTTGGCCGGTACGGCGGGACGCCGCTGGTCGGGCTGCCAGGCTATCCCGTCTCGGCGCTGTCGATCTTCCGGTTGCTGGTCGCGCCCACGCTCCGCCGGTGGACGGGCACCGAGCGGGACGCCGAAACCGTCACTGCTGAGCTGGCCGTCGAGGAACGGTACGCCGAGGGACGCCACCGCGCACTGCCGGTCGGGTTGATTCGGGACGGTGCGGACGAACTCTTGGCCTATCCCGTCGACCGAGGGAGCGGCGCGACGACGAGCCTGGCCTACGCCGACGGGGTCGTCGAGATGCCGGCCGACACGCGCGTCTTGCCGGCCGGCGAACGCCTCGCAGTCGAACGGTTTTCGACGGCCGATCGCCCCCCTGCCCTGCTGGCAGTTGGGGAATCAGACCCCGGATTTGCGGCTGCGATCGCCGGGATCGACGCGACCCGTTATCGCACGATTGGAACCCGCGGCGGTGCCCGCTGGCTCCGGGACGGTATCGCCGATGTCGCCGTCCTCACCGGCGATTCCCACCCCGGGGACAGCGAGACTCTCGCGACCTGGACGCGCGAGTGGGGCGTGGTCCTTTCTGCGGACGCGACCGACGTCGAATCGCTCGATGAGCTGGCCGTCGGTGACTATCGACTGGTCAACCGCGACCGTGAGTCGGGGCTGCGAGCGGTCTTCGACGCGGTGATCGACCAGCGAGCCGAGCCCGAGGCACTGCGGAAGTCGATCGACGGGTACGATGTGGCGGTTCCGGGCCTCGAGAGTCCTGCCCGCCGGGTCGCCCGCGGTGACGCGGATGCCGGGCTTGGCCTGCGATCGACCGCGAGTGATCTGGGACTGGCGTTCCTGTCGCTTGGCACCCAGCGCGTGCGTGCCGTCGCAGCGACCGGTCGAACCGGGAAATCCGCGGTCACATCGCTGGCACGAACCCTCGATGAGGCTCGCTTCCTCGCCGGTCTAGATGGCTATGCAGCCGACTGACGAAGCGACGGCAGTCGTCCTGGCCGGTGGGGGGAGCCGCCGCTTCGCCGATGGTTCGAAAGCCCTCGCTACCGTCGACGGGGAGCCGATGCTCGAACGCGTCGTCCGAACGGCCGCGTCAGTGACTGATGGGACGCCGATCGTCGCCGTGGGATCGGCCGACCAGCGTGAGGGCTATGCCGACGCCCTGGATACAGCCGTCCGGTTCGTCGTCGACGCTGGCGATCGTGCGGGGCCGCTCGCAGGGTTGGAACGCGCTGTCACTGTCGCTGACTCGGGGTGGCTGCTCGTCCTCGCCTGTGACCTTCCGCTTGTCGACCCGAGAGTGCTCTCCTGGCTTGCAGACCACCAGTCCCCGGAAATCGACGCGATCATCCCGGAGACCGGCGGCGAGACCCACCCCCTGCACGCGTGGTATCGCCGCGAGTCCCTCCGCAACGAACTGGTTACCAATCCAGAGACTCAAAGTGTCCGTGAGTTGCTCGACGGACTGGCAGTCCGGCCGATTCCGGCGGCGGAACGCCCGGACGAATTCGATCTGGCGCGGTCGGTTCGGAACGTCAACACGGTCGCCGAGTTGCGACGCGTCCGGCAGGCCATCGACGACGAGCGGGCGGATGGTGAGGCGGCCGATCGATAGTTTCCTGGCGCCTACCGACGCCGAAGATGTTCGATGAAGACTATTAGCCGGTCCTGGTCTTCCGTGGGTCTGTGCAGTGTTCCGCGAGCCGAGCCGAACAGGATGATCCCAATGTACAGGCGGCTGCCCGCCGACTCCGCGAGCGGGCAAAGCGAGAGAAGCGGCGCCAACTTGCAGTGGCCCGCCGGGATGTCGATGACTGCCACCACGAGGCCCTCGAACAACTGGCCGACCAACTCGTCGCGAGACTGCTTGCCCGGCCCCAGGCGGCGCTTTCGCTGGCCGAAGAGTGTCACGACGAGGAACTTGCGGAGACACTTCTCTCTCTGTACGATCTGGACTCTTGATCAGTCCCCATCGGGCTTCTTTCGTGGGGACGTCCGGCGCTCGCCGTCTGTTTCGAGACACTCCGCGAGTAGCTTCCGCTGGGCGGCCGCCAGGTGTTCGGTGAACGTCGGCGTCGCAATCCCGAGGGTGTCGGCGATCTCCTCGGCGCTCGCTCGCCGTGGGTACTCGAAGTAGCCCCGCTCGTAGGCCGTCCGGAGCACTTCCCGCTGGCGAGCAGTCAGTTCGTCCGGATCAGTGACCCACAGCGGGCCGGCGTCGTTCTCCGGCGCCGCACGGACCAGTTTCCCGACCTGAACGCCGTCGTGGGTCTCTCGCAGTGCCGAGACGATGGCGCGGATTCCGTCGAGGTCCCGGGCGAGGACCGTCACGAACAGGGTACCGTCGGCGGCCTGGACGTCCCGGACGGTACAGCCTTCGCGCTCGATACACTCACAGACACAGCCCCGGCCGGGCGTGCGCGCTAGCCGGTAGATGGTCCGGCGGTCGTCACTGAAGATGGCTGTCGCGTCGCCGAGGGAATCCGGCCGCTTGCCGTCCCGGACCGTGAACTCGTCGTGGACGCGTCCCTCGCCGTCCGGGACGCCACTTCGCGAAACCGACGCGACCGGCCCACACTCCCGGGACGCGGCCGCCACGTCGCACTGCTTGGGGTCCTCGACGACGAGTTCTGCCCGAATTCCCTCCATCGTCTATATCTACTACCGGACGATCCATATTTCATTTGGGCCGAACGGGTTCGGGCTGGGCCACCATTCGCTTATAAATGCCGTCCCGAACATATTTTACAATATTCTAACATAAAGGCCCTCAGCGTTGAGGTTCTGTAGCTTTGGGGGTTGGGGAACAATCACGAACTGACCGACGTCTCCGCTCATCTACCGCTGTCCCGAGCGCGAGACATCAGTTCACAGTGATCAACATGAGACGGTCCACACTCGTCATCGCGGTCGTGGTGCTCGCCGTACTCTTGCCGATGTGGTTCGTAGCGCTGCACGGCGAGCCCCCCGCAGCAGAGATCGCGATCGACCAGAGCGTCTCCGAAATGCAGCCCTTGGGGAGCCTGGTCGATACGCCGAACAAACTCTCGCCCAGCCAGGTCGGGGTGATCATCTGGGTCGTCCTGTTTGCCCTCGTGGGCGTCCTGGCCGCCGCCCACCGGTTCATGAACCGGGCAGTGCGGCGATCGAGTCCAGGGGATTCCCCTTCGCTCCCGGATCGACTCCTCCCCTGGCTTGAGACCGAAGACCGGTGGCTGGTCGCCTACGAGGACGCGCCGGACTCGATCGAGGGCCTGGTCGCGATGGCCGGCCTGACGGTGCTTTCGATCGTCTTTGCCGCGCTGTTCACCGGCGAATACCTCACGCTTGCACGCACCCAGTACTTCGGGCTGTACGCGACCGGGCTGTTCCTCTCGCTGGCTCTGCTCACAGTCGCGTATTACGCCTGGTTCATGCCCCACGTTGCGGTGGCCGAACGGAGGGGTCACGGTGAGTGACGATTGCCCCTGTGAGTCCGACGGAGACCAACCTCCCGTCCGGCCGAGCCTCTTCGACGACGACCGGGCGACACTCCAGCGCCGTGACATCGCCAAACTCCTGGCGACGGGGGGCGGACTCACTGCTTTGGCCAGCCTCGCCGCACCGCTTGCGGGCCTCCAGCAGGTCTTCCAGCGCACCTACACCGGCCCGATCTACGGTGAGAGTATCCCGCTGGTTGATGGGGACGGCAACCGGATCACGCCCGATCGCCTCGAAGCAGGCGAGCAGTTGACGGTGTTCCCCGAGCCCCGGCCCGGGATCGGCGACGCACCCACGCTGCTCGTGCGCTTCCCCGAGACCGACTACGGCGACGGGACCGAACTCGCCTACACCGTCGAGGGCTATGCGGCCTACTCGAAGATCTGCACGCATGCGGGCTGTACCGTCTCCGATCGGGAGGACGACACACTCGTCTGTCCGTGTCACTACGGAAAGTTCGATCCGACAAACGGTGCGGCAGTGACAGGGGGGCCGCCACCCCGAGCGCTGCCCCAGCTCCCGATCACGCTCGCCAGCGACGGCCATTTGATCGCGACGGGCGACTTCGACGGCCACGTCGGCGCGGGGGTGAGTGATGTCCCGAACTCGCCGCCTCTATGACTGGTTCGACGACCGCCTCGATCTGGGTGACGCCGAGGATTTCCTCGGGAAAGCCTTCCCTGCCGAAGACTCGTTCCTGCTCGGGGAGGTCGCGCTGTTCTCCTTTGTGATGCTCGGGCTGACTGGCATCTTCTTGGCCTTTTTCTACGAGCCGTCGACAGCAGAGATGACCTACGAGGGCAGTGTCGCCAAATTCCAGGGCGAAGACCTGCCGGCAGCCTTTGGCAGTGTCCTCCAGTTGACCTACGACGTGCCTTTCGGCATGTTCATCCGTCGGTTCCACCACTGGGCGGCCCACCTCTTTGTCGCCGCGATCGGCCTGCACATGCTGCGGGTGTTCTTCCACGGGGCCTACCGCAACCCACGGGAGATCAACTGGGTCGTCGGGACCGTGCTGGCGATCCTGGCGATGGGGGCGGCTTACACTGGCTACGCGCTGCCCTTCGACGAGTTCGCCTCGACGGCGACCGGGATCGGCTACAACATCGCCGGCTCGATCCCGATTCTGGGAGATGCTATCGCCGCGATCGTCTTCGGTGGGGATTTCCCCTCCAGTGCGACGATCCCGCGATTGTACTTCTTACACGTCTTCTTCATTCCGGCGCTGATCGCCGTTGGCCTGGCGGCCCACATGGGGCTGCTCGTCCGGCAGAAACACACCGAGGCACAGCGTGAGGAGGACGTCGAGCCGGTCGATTCGTCGGCGGCCGCCGACGGTGGGGTCAACCACGATACCGTCGATCGCGAGGACGATAGTGTCGTCGTCGGGCTCCCGGCCGTCCCCAATCAGGCGGCAGTCAGTGCTGTCGTGTTCTTCCTGACGCTGGCGACGCTCTCGGCACTTGCCGGGTTTCTGCCCGTCCACAACATCGCCGAGTACGGGCCGAACAACCCGGCGGGCACGCCTGCGCTGATCATGCCCGACTGGTTTTTCATGTGGCTGTATGGCTTCCTGAAAGTCCTGCCCTCCTCGCTGGGCTTTCACATTGGCCCGATCGAGATCAGCGCGGAGTTCCTCGGCGGGGTCGCCCTGCCGGCGCTGGTCTTCCTGGCCGTGTTCGCCTGGCCCTTTATCGACCGGCGGCGGGAGAGCGTCCACTTCACGGCCGATCCCTTCGAGCGACCGGTCCAGACGGGCGTCGGGGTCGCCGGCGTCGTCTTCGTCATGATCGCCTCGATCGCGGGCATGAACAACCTGCTCGCGGAGGCGCTGGGGACGACGACTGGTGCCGTCAACCTACCGCTCCTGGCCGCGATGATCGTCGGTCCGATCGCTGCCTTCGGCATCGTCCACTGGGCGATCACCCGCGAACGCGAGCCCGACGAGTCGCCGGCAGGATCGGACGACGACACAGCCCAACCAGTGGAGGTGCCCGACGATGAGTGAGTACCTGCCGGCGCTGTCCGGCCGGACGTATCGACGCGTAGATACGGCGAGTAAACTCGCGGGCCTGGCGGTAGCGACTGCGGCCCTGGAGGTTGGGCCGACGACCGCTGCCGGGATCGTCCTCGTCGTGATCGGAGCGATACTCGCGACTGCAACCGTCTTCATCGAGAACCAATGAGCGACGCAAATCCATCCGACGACAGTACAGACGGCCTCTCGCGCCGTGACTTCCTGCTGGGTGCCGGTGCGGCCGGCGTGGTCGGCGCGACCGGCCTGTCGGTCGCCGACCGGGCACTTGACGGCCTCGAAACCGTCGAGGACCCGATCGGCAATTACCCCTACCGCGACTGGGAGGACTTCTACCGCGAGGAGTGGGACTGGGATTCGGTCGCCCGTTCGACCCACTCGGTCAACTGCACCGGCTCCTGTTCGTGGGACGTCTACGTCAAGAACGGCCAGGTCTGGCGCGAACAGCAGGCCAACGACTACCCCCGCTTCGACGAGAGTCTGCCCGACCCCAACCCGCGGGGCTGCCAGAAAGGGGCCTGCTATAACGACTACGTTGACGCCGAACAGCGCGTCCAGTACCCCATGCGCCGAACGGGCGAGCGTGGGGCTGGCGAGTGGGAACGCATCTCTTGGGACGAGGCCCTGACGGAGATCGCCGAGCACGTCATCGAGGAGGTCCAGGCTGGCCGCTACGACGCGATCTCCGGGTTCACGCCGATCCCGGCGATGAGTCCGATCTCCTTTGCGTCGGGAACCCGGCTGGTCAACCTCCTGGGCGGCGTCTCCCACTCTTTTTATGACTGGTACTCCGACCTGCCGCCGGGCCAGCCGATCACGTGGGGCCACCAGACCGACAACGCCGAGAGTGCCGACTGGCACAACGCCGAGTACATCATCGCCTGGGGGAGTAACATCAACGTCACGCGTATCCCCGACGCGAAGTACTTCCTCGACGCCGGCTACGAGGGCGCAAAGCGCGTTGGGATCTTTTCGGACTATTCCCAGACTGCTATCCACACCGACGAGTGGATCGCCCCGGACCCCGGGACCGACACCGCCCTGGCGCTGGGGATGGCCCGCACCATCGTCGAGGAAGGTCTCCACGACGAACAACATCTCAAAGAGCAGTCGGACATGCCACTGCTCGTCCGGGAAGACACGGGCAAGTTCCTTCGGGCCGACGAAGTGCCGGATCTCGATGTCGACGCCGACGAGCCCGAGAAGGTCATGGTCATGCAGGACGGCGACGGGAACCTCCGCTCTGCGCCTGGCTCGCTGGGCGAGCGGTCGGGGAAGTACGACGATTCGCTGTCGATCGAACTCGACTTCGACCCCCAGCTCGCCGTCGAGGATACCGTTGCGACGACCGACGGGCAAGTCTCGGTCACCTCGGTCTGGAACAACCTCCGGGAGGAACTGGCCAACTACACGCCCGAGTACATCGCCGAGGAGACCGGCGTCGGGGCCGAAACCCACCAGCAGATCGCCCGGGAGTTCGCCGACGTCGACCGCGGGAAGATCATCCACGGCAAAGGTGTCAACGACTGGTATCACAACGACCTTGGCAACCGCGCGATCCAGTTGCTCGTGACGCTGACCGGCCACATCGGCCGGAACGGGACTGGCGTCGATCACTACGTCGGCCAGGAGAAGATCTGGACGTTCAAAGGCTGGAAATCCCTCTCGTTCCCGACCGGCTCCGTCCGTGGTGTCCCGACGACGCTGTGGACCTACTATCACGCCGGAATCCTCGAAAACACCGATCCGGATACGCGCGCGAAGATCGAAGAGGCCGTCGAGAGGGACTGGATGCCGGTCTATCCCGAGGAACGTGAGGACGGCTCCCGACCCGACCCCTCGACGATGTTCGTCTGGCGTGGCAACTTCTTCAACCAGGCGAAAGGCAACATCGCTGTCGAGGAAGTTCTCTGGGACAAGCTGGATCTCGTCGTAGACATCAACTTCCGGCTGGACTCGACGGCGCTGTACGCTGACATCGTGCTGCCGGCCGCGAGCCACTACGAGAAACACGACCTCAACATGACGGACATGCACACCTACGTGCATCCGTTCACGCCCGCCGTCGAACCCATCGGCGAGTCCAAGTCCGACTGGCAGATCTTCAAGGAACTCGCGGCGAAGATCCAGGAGCTCGCCATCGAGCGGGACATCGACCCGATCGACGACCGCAAGTTCGATCGGCAGATCGACTTGCAGTCGGTCTACGACGATTACGTCCGAGACTGGAAGACCGACGAGGCGGGTGGTCTGGAAGAAGACAAGGCCGCCTGTGAGTTCGTCCTCGAACACTCGACGGAGACCAATCCCGACGACTGCGGCGAGATAACTTTCGCCGATACCGTCGAACAGCCCCAGCGCTTCGAGGCTGCGGGCGGCCACTGGACTTCCGATCTGGAGGAAGGGAAAGCCTACGCGCCCTGGAAAGACTTCGTTCAGGACAAGGAACCGTGGCCTACCCTCACGGGCCGCCAGCAGTATTACATCGATCACGACTGGTTCTTAGACGTCGACGAGCAGTTGCCCACCCACAAGCGCCCGGTCGAGACGAACGACCAGAGTGAGTATCCGCTGCGGTACAACACGCCCCACGGCCGGTGGTCGATCCACTCGACGTGGCGCGACAGCGAGAAGATGCTCCAGCTCAATCGGGGCGAACCCGTCGTCTTCATCCATCCCGAGGACGCCCAGCATCGCGGGATCGAGGACGGCGACACCGTCGAGATCTACAACGATCTGGCGACCATCGAGGCCAACGCCAAAATCTACCCGGCCAGCGAACCCGGAACGGTCCGGCACTACTTCGCCTGGGAGAAGTACCAGTACCCCAGTCGCGACAACTTCAACTCGCTGATCCCGATGTACATGAAACCCACCCAGCTCGTCCAGTACCCCGAAGATTCGGGCGAACACCTCCACTTCTTCCCGAACTTCTGGGGACCGACCGGCGTCAACAACGACGTTCGCTGTGATATCAGGCCCAAAGAAGGGGGTGAGGACTGATGGCCCACGATGACGTCGAGATCGCCGACGGCGTCGACCACCAGGTTGCGATGGTGATGGATCTCAACAAGTGTATCGGGTGTCAGACCTGCACGGTCGCCTGCGAGACCCTTTGGACCGAACGGGAGGGCACCGAGTACATGTACTGGAACAACGTCGAGACCCGCCCCGGATCCGGCTACCCACGTGACTGGGAATCGAAAGGTGGCGGCTGGGAATCCGCGGAGCACAACGAGCGCTCCGTCGGGGAGATCCCCTCCCAGCAGGATTACGGCGAGAACTGGGAGTTCGATCACGAGGGCATCCTCAAGGAGGGCGAGGACAAGGCCCTCAAACCCGAGAACGGCGATCCCGAGTGGGGGCCCAACTGGGACGAAGACCAGGGTGCCGGCGAGCATCCCAACAACTACTACTTCTACATGCCGCGGATCTGCAACCACTGCACCCATCCCTCCTGTGTGGAGGCCTGCCCCCGGAAGGCGATCTACAAGCGCGAGGAAGATGGCGTCGTCCTGGTCGATCAGGAGCGCTGTCGGGGCTACCGATACTGTGTCGAGGGCTGTCCCTACAAGAAAGTCTACTACAATGCCGTGACGAAAAACAGCGAGAAGTGCGTGTTCTGTTACCCTCGCATCGAGGGCGAGGGACCGGACGACGAGGTGCATCCGCCGGCCTGTGCGGATCAGTGTACGACCCAACTGCGGCTGGTGGGCTACCTCGACGATCAGGACGGGCCGATCTACAAACTCGTCGAGCAATACGAAGTTGCCCTCCCGCTCCATCCGGAGTACCAGACGACGCCGAACGTCTACTACATTCCGCCGGTCGCCCCGCCACAGCACTCAGAGGACGGCGAGAGCGTCGACGTCGAGCGCATTCCCCGATCCTACCTCGAAGAGCTGTTCGGCGAGCAGGTAAACGACGCCCTGGACACGATCGAGCGCGAACGCGCCAAGGTCGAACGCGGCGGCCACAGCGAACTCATGGAGATCCTCCAGGACAAGAATCCTGCCCAGCAGTACCGTTTGGAGGTGTTCGACGATGACTGACGACAGGAACGAATCGTCGAGCTCGGGACGCTTCGCCTCCCGGTGTTCGACGATGACTGACGACAGGAACGAATCGTCGAGCTCACCAGACGAGCGAAGCGAGTCTGGGGGTGTTCCAATGAGCGAACGAAGTGAGCGAATTGGAGCTCGCCGGAACGGCGTTCCGGGGGTGTTCGACGATGACTGACGCTGCCCAGGGACGACGCCCACTGCTCGTCGCCGGCCTGCTCGCGGGCCTGCTGGTCGCCAGCGCCGCCCTCGTCCCGTTGATCGCCGATGCCCGCCCGGCCCGTGAGATTCCCGTCGAGAACGTCGATGGATCGCTGGCCGATCCGGGAGCGGACGGCTGGAGTGACGTGCCGGCGGCAACGATTCCGCTGGCGAGTGCCCCCAGTGGCGTGCCCAACGCCGACGATACCAGCGTTCGCGCCGTCGAGGTCGAGGCTGCCACGACGGACGACACGCTGTTCGTCCGCCTGCGCTGGGCTGATTCGAGCACTGATCGACAGACGAGTTCGCCACGGGCGTTCGCCGACATGGCGGCGATCCAGTTTCCCGTCAACGCCACGACGCAGCCTGCAATCGCGATGGGGAGCCAGAGCAATCTGGTGAACGTCTGGCAGTGGACGGGCACCGGGACGACCCAGGAACTACTCGCCGGCGGCCCGGGCTCGACGACGGCGTTCGAACAGCCCCAGGTGAGTGTCGAGGCGACGCGGACCACGATTGGCGAGGATGGCGGCTGGAGCGTCGTCTTCACGCGAGCGTTGAACGCTTCGGTCGACAATCGGACGCAGTTGGCTGCCGACGCGGATCTGAACGTCGCCTTTGGCGTCTGGAACGGCGAGAACAGCGAACGCGCCGGCCAGAAGGCCGTCAGCGAGTGGTACTACTTCCCCTTTGGACCTGCGGAGGACGGTGCCCCCTTCCAGACGATCCTCTGGGCAGTCGCCGGCATCGCGATCGCACTCGTGATCGCGGTCACGGCCATCAGCGTTCGTCGGGCCGGCCAGGAGGCTGAGTCGGGATGAGTGACACCGACGCCGCCGGGCCAGACCAGCCCGACACTCGTCTCGACCGTGAAGCTGTCGCACCCGATCCGGCCGCCCGAGGCGTCCTCTACCAGACGCTCGCCCGGGTTTTCGAGCACCCGACCGAGCAACTCCATGCCGATCTCGCTGGCGGAGACATCGAAACCGGACTGCGCGATGCGCTCGCAGCGACCACTCTCGAAGTGACGGTGCCCGCCCTCTCTGTCGAGGACGACTACCGGCAACTCAGTGCGCGGTACAACGGCTTGTTCGCCCTCGGATCGGCCGTCACCACGGACCGAACCGACGGCTCTGTCGAGACCGAGGGGCCGGCCGTCTCGCTGTACGAGTCGAGTCATCGGGACGACGCGACCTGGGAGACGGTCAACGTCGACCTCGCGCGAGCCTACGAGTACTACGGACTCTCGGTCGACACTGACGAACGTGACCACCACGACAACCTCGGCCTGCAACTGGAATTCGCCGGCTATCTCGCCCGCCGGGAAGCCCTCGGCGAGGACGACGCCGCGGCTGCCCGCCGGGACCTTCTTGACCGCCACCTGACTGTCTTTACGGATTCACTTCGAGAATCCCTTGCCGAACCCGCCACAGCGGGAATCTACACTGTTCTGGCTACCGTCTTGGATCGAGTCGTCGCGGCCGATCACGCGGACTTGACAGACCGTCTCGACACCTCTGCCTCGACGGACGGACGCGAGGTGAGTTGGTGATGGCTGGACGCGTCCCGGCCCTGAATGCCGTTGTGGCTCCGCGGTCAGTTCACGGTGTGACACTCGATCGCGTCACGCTTTCGGCCCCGGCGGTCTTTGCGGTGGCGACGCTGTTCGTGAGCCGGCTGGCGATCAACGCACGGACGCCTGTCCCGTTCGATCTTGTTGCCGTCCAGGACCTTCTCGTCCCCGTCACAGCGCTTGCCTGTGCCGGCTCACTGATCGCGATAGCTGTCCTCGACGCTGGGGGTTACGAGACGGTCGGGCTGGCGTTCGTCGGCGTCTTCGGCGTCACCGGCACGATCGCGCGACCGGCTTCCGTGCCCGCCGTCGTGGCACTCGTCGCCGGGTCGGGTGTGGCCGCCGGGGCGCGACTGTATGCAGAGCGGACGTTCCCCATCGGCCCGGCCGTCGTCACCGGTGTCCTCCTCGGTGGCCTCACGGCCTCGCTTGGGAGTTCCCTCGGGATTGCCGCGGCGACAACCCGATCGCTGGGGACACAACTGACGTTGCTCGGCGTCGCTGGGACACCGATCTTCCTCGTGCGGGGCCGAACCGACTACCTGGCAGGTGCTGTGGCAGCCGGGTTGCTGGTGGCCCTCGGGATCGTTGCACCGTTCCTGCTCGGGGCGACCGGCCTCGTTGCCGGCGGGATCGTCGGGGCCTCGCTCCCGCTGATGGCGCTTTCGGTCGGCGGGCTGACAGTCACCGCGAGTGCCGCGTTACGAACGCGCCAACATGCAGCCACACTGGGCGCCGGCTTGCTGCTGTTCGCTGGCGTGCCGGCGACGCTTCCGCGCGCAGTCGCTGTCGTCCTCGCGCTCGTGTTGCTCGTCGAGACGGCGACCGGAGGTGCTCGTGATGCCTGAGCCCGATCGCGACCAGGCGGCGGACGAGCCCGACAGCAGTGACCCCGCTCATCCGGACGTGACGACCAGCCGGGCGGACGTGACACTGGGCGAGGCCAGCCAGGCGGAGTTCGCGGCAGCCGACACCGATCCGGTCGCCGAGGACGGCCTCGCGGCCCTGCTCGACCAGTTGGCTGCCAAAGCGCCGACCGAACGCCAGCGGGCGGCCCTGGCACTGGCCGAGCGCGATCCCAGCGAGGCGGCGATCGACGCACTCGGAGATCGGGCGACGGACGATCCAGACGCCCTCGTCAGACAGTTCGCCGTCGAGGCCCTGGGAGAACTGGCCGACGCGACGCCGGCGGCTGTTCTTTCGGCCACTGACGATCCAGACCCCTGGGTTCGCGCTGAAGCGATCGTCGCCCTCGATCACCTCGACCGGGCGGGACAGGCCGACCGGATTGAGGCGGCTCTCGACGATACACACCACGCAGTCCGACGGAACGCTGTCATCTCGCTGTGGAAGGGCCGCGGTGCGGACGCGCTGCCGGAACTGCTTGCCCTGACCGACGACGACAACGATCGTGTCCGGGAGTGGGTCGCCGAACTGCTGGGTCGGATCGACGATCCGGACGCCGAGGCTGCCCTTCGAAAACTCCGGGCCGACGAGGCGTCCATCGTCGCAAAGACCGCTGCACACGCCCTCGAGGGGGATGGTTCGATGCCGGGGCCACCCGGCGGAACCGCCCCGGACGGGACCGACCCGACTGGATCGCACGACCAACCGCCACAGCTCTGAGCGACCGCCGACGCCACTCACGAAGCAATGACAACCGACACGCTTTCCTCGCAGGTCAGGCGCTCGATCGATGCCATTACCGACGAAGGGGCAGCGAGCCCGATCGAGGTACTGTTCGTCGGCGAGGGCGCGGTCTGGCTGGTCGCCGATCCCGACTCGATCGACAGCGACGAAGCGATGATCGATCTCTTTCGCACGCTGGAGGCGATCCCCGGCGTCGAGACGCTGTACGTCGAGCGAGCCGACACGATCGGGGCGGACCCGGGCCAGCCGTCGTGAGCCGTCTCCGGTCGAACACGTTCGGCACGGCCGACTTGCCTGGAGACGGCAACGTCTTCCCATGGATCGGTATGCCACGACATTTCTGGTTCGACGGGCGGGCGCTGACTGCACTGGGGTGAGGTAGCGTGCGGCCGACCGATATCGACCCGAGTGAGCGGCCGGTCGTCCTCATCTGGGAGTTGACCCAGGCCTGCGATCTGGCCTGTAAACACTGTCGGGCCGAGGCTGAAGACCGCCGTCACCCCGACGAACTCACAACCGAAGAGGGCAAGCAACTCCTCGCCGACGCCGCCGACTTCGGCGACGACCAGCTCGTTGTCCTCTCGGGCGGTGACCCACTCTACCGGGACGACGTGGCCGAACTCGTCGAGTACGGCACCGAGCAGGGATTACGGATGACGCTGACGCCAAGCGGGACGGCCTCGCTGACGGCCGACCGGATCGACGACCTCGCCGAGGCCGGCCTTCGCCGCATGGCGGTGAGTCTGGACGGCCCGGATGCCCAATCCCACGACGAGTTCCGAAAGGAAGAGGAGAGTTTCGCCCAGACGATCGCGGCCGCCCGTGCTGCACGCGACCGGGGGCTGCCGTTGCAGGTCAACACGACTGTCTGTGGGGAGACAGTTGAGGATCTCCCGGCGATCCGTGAACTGGTGGCCGATCTCGGGGCGGTCCTGTGGTCGGTGTTCTTCCTCGTGCCAGTCGGTCGCGGGACCGTCCTCGACCCCATTTCGCCCGAGCGTGCCGAGACGGTGATGGAATGGCTCGTGGACGTCAACCAGGAAGCCGATTTCGGCATCAAGACGACCGAAGCACCCCACTACCGGCGGGTCGCACTCCAGCACCACCGGGAGAGCGGCGGCCGACCGCCCAGTGGGAACGGCGAGTCCGCCGGCGACGATCGCTCGACGGGCATCACGGCCGGCAACGGCTTCGCGTTCGTCAGCCACACCGGCGAGGTGTTCCCGTCGGGCTTTCTGCCCAACTCGGCCGGGTCGGTTCGCGAGGCGAGTGTCGTCGACATCTACCGCAACGCGGAACTCTTCGAGCGACTGCGTGACCCTAACGAACTTTCCGGGAAGTGTGGGGCCTGTGAGTTCCGGTTCGTCTGTGGCGGCAGTCGCTCACGAGCGTTTGCGACGACAGGCGATCCCTTGGCCAGCGACCCCCTGTGTGGCTACGTCCCGAAGGGCTACGACGGACCACTGCCCGACACACAGTCACTCGCAGAATCCGACTGATCGCAGCCGATCGGCGACGCGGCTACAATCGCGTCACTCGCTGACGGCAACCGAATCGCCGACCGCAATCTCGCCGCCCCTGTCTTCTTCGGGAACCGAGGCAATGACCATTAGCGTGTAGTAGTGCTCGAACGCCTCTCGGTCGGCCCACTCGGGAAATGTCTTCTCGCGCATCTCGACGAAGCGCTCCCGAAAGTTCGGTGTCGCCTCCCCAGTGTCTGGATCGCGTTCGGGAACGACACACCGGCCACAGGGCGTCACGCCCTCGAAGTGGACGCCGTTGGCTTCGAACCCCGGCGCGGCCTCGCCGACGAAACGGTCCTCCCAGAACGCGTCGACGCCAGACACCTCGATGTTGGCCCGAAGTCGGCGACGGACACCGTCGACGCTCAGTGTGTCGAACCACGAGGCGACTTCCCGGAGTGTAGCGGTACTGACCACTGACGGTCCCATCTCCCGGCGGTCGACGAAACCCAGCGACTCGTCACGTTCGAGGGTCAACTCGATGTCGAAGAAGTCGGAAAACCACGCTTGGGTTCGTTCGCTCTCGGCGTCGCTGTCGAGATCGAACTCGCGACGGTCGCCGTCGGGGGGTCGGACCGTCAACGTGGAGGATCCCGGATCGAAGTCCGTCTCCAGGTCGTGAACGCGATCAGTTCGTTTCCCATTGAGTACGTCACCGTCGGTATCAAAGAGGGCGAACTCACGGTCGTGTTCCAGCGTGCCGCCCGGACGGACACGCGCCGTCTCGAGGTCTATCCCGTCCAGGCCCTTGACCGGATAGACGCGCAATCGCTCGATCCGTGCCATTGCTGGTCGGTCGGTTGCGCCGGTAGTAAGGGTTCCCGACTCGCTCAGGCGTGTTTGATTTCGATGTGGAACTCCTCGGGGTCGACCTGCTCGGTCTCGTGAGTGAAGCTACGCTCTTCGAGGACGTCGTACAGCGGTTCCGGTTCGAAGCTATTGATCAACAGGAGTGTCTCCCCGGACTGGAGGTCCGTGAGTGCGTCCATAATGGCTCCGAACGGTTCGCCATCGATCTCGCGGGCGTCCAGCGTCGCGTCGTATGCGTCGGCGGATTGTGCCATACCTGCCTAGAGTCGCTTCGTCCGTAATCGTTCTCTCCCGAACAAGTTCGCACTGCAGACTGGCAGCTACTCGTTGAGGACAGTACCCTGTGATCGACCCCTCAAGGCACGTGAACCCGCAGGACGTGCCCGCCACAGCCACACTGGTCGATGTACTCCCAGGTCAGATCGTCACCGTACTCCACATCGAGTACCTCGTAGAGATACGTCTCCGGATGGCCGTGTTCGGCGTGGGTCACGAGATTAACGTGGTACCCCGAGGCCGTGTGTTCGATCGCTGTCAGCGCCCCCTCGACGACCCGCTTTCGGTTTTCGGCGTGTGCTGGCTGTTCGAGGTTCGCTGACCAGGAGTTCTCGTGGACCCGATCGGTCACCGGCGTCGATTCGGCGTCCGCAACCTCAGCGTCGTTCATGAGGATATCAGGGCTCGTGCACTCGAAAGGGTGTTGGCGAATCCGTTCACCGCCGGCAAAACTGGATGATCGGCCGATTCGTCGCCCCCCATCCGAATCCTTATTTTCTATAATGGATGATAGTTGGGTATGGGGGGACAGATTGCCGTGCTCGTGACGGAGGGAGACCGGACGAGCCCACACGTCGATCGGGCGATCGAGAAAGCGGCCGACGAGGAGGCGACGCTCCACGCCGTCTACGTGATCGACGCGTGGCGCTTTGGCGAATACTCGGTTTACGGCTGGGAGGAACTCGCCCGGGAGATACACACCGACAAAAGCGAGGTCATTCTCGATGAGATCCGGGATCGCTGTCAGGCCCGCGGGATCGACTTCGAATCGCGGGTTACCGAGGGCGATCCACAGGACGTCATGGAGTCGTACGTGACGGCAAACGACATCGACTGGCTCGTCTGCCGGCATCCCGATGGGTCCGGTCGACCGACACAATCGCCGAGGCTGCTCGACCGACTCGACGCGGACTCCTCGGCGAGCCTCGAGGTCGTCTGAGTGTGCGCTTGGGTCTCAACAACGGTGGGTTGGGCCCCCGACCGCACAGCGGCTGCTCACTTTTTGGGTAGCGTTGCGACAAACTTCCCCTCGGCTTCTTCCTCGACGGTGTACCCGTCGGCGTCGAAGGCCTCGACTTCGGCCTGGAACTCGTAGAACAGCGGCTTTGGGTCGTGGTCGTTGACGATCGTCAGTGCTTGGCCGCTGTCGAGGTCGGCGAAGGCCTCGTGGATCTTCGGATGGCGCTCTGGCGGCGGGACGTCTCGTAGGTCGAGTGTTGTCATGCACTGTTCACTCACTGTCCGACGGGAATCGGCTTGTTCCCGAACGTATTCGGTCGCCCCTGTCCCCTGGCTGCTCGCCTTTCCGGCCGTTCAATGAGACTTTGTACGTCGATTCCCTACCCGTAGCTATGGTCAATTGTCTCCCGCGTGCCGGTCGTGCTGGATTCGCTCTGGCGGTGATCGCATGACTGTCGCGGTCGTCGGAGCGGGGATGTCCGGGCTGGCGCTGACGCACTTCCTCGCGGAGCGTGGGGCCGACGTCCACACGTTCGAGGCCGCCGCCGAACCCGGCGGTGTCGTCCGCTCGAAGACCGTCGACGGACATGTCCTCGAAACCGGACCGCAACGGCTGCGGCTTTCCGAACCAGTCCAGTCACTGGTCGAGACGCTCGACCTCGAAGACGAACTCCGGTACGGTCACGACGACCAGCCACTGTTTGCCTACCACGACGGGCAACTGCGCACGATGCCGCTGTCGGTCCGAGAGGCGATCACGACTGACCTGCTGTCCTGGCCGGGCAAGGCCCGAGTGCTCCTCGAACCGCTGACGCGGGGACCACAGCCCGAGGAAACCGTCGATGGCTTTCTCACCCGGAAGTTCGGCGCCGAGGCGGCCCGCCGGTTCATGGGGCCGCTGTACAGTGGCCTCTATGGCAGTGATCCAGACGAGATGTACGTCGAGTATTCGCTGGGGCGGGCGCTCGATCACGTCGGCATCGAGCGGAGCATCCTCCTCTATGCGGCCCGCAAGCTGCTCGAAGGCGTCGATCCGCCGTCGATCGTCACGTTCGAGGCTGGGCTCCAGCGCCTCCCCGACGCTATCTCCGAGGCCCACGCCGACACGATCGAGCTGAATACACCCGTCACTAGCGTCGAACGGGCCGGTGACGGCTATCTCGTCCACACCGAAGACGAGACTCACGCCGTCGAGACGGTGGCGTTTACGACGCCGGCTCCGACGACCGCGGCCTTGCTCGATGGCGTCGATCCGGCGGCCGCCGATGTCCTCAAGCAGTTCACGTACAACCCGATCGGCGTCGTCCATTTGCGGTCTGACTTCGATGGGACCGGGCACGGCTTTCACATCATCGACGACGGCTTCTTGACCGACGGCTCCACCTGGAATCACAGCATGCTCGATCGCGACGGCGTGTTCACGTCCTACGTCGGCAGCGGCGATGCCGACGCCCTGGACGCCGATCCGGCGGTCATCGGCCGTCGCGCGGCCGAGGAATTCGAGACGGTCACCGGCGAGCCGGCCGACGTCCTCGACGTGTCGATCCTCCGTCCGGGCATGCCCGCCTACGACCGCTCGTGGGCCGCCCTCGAAGATCTGTCCCTACCCGACGGCATCGAGATCGCCGCCAGTTACACCAGTCGGGCCGGCATCGTCGGCCGTATCGCGGACGGCCGGCAGACGGCTGCCTCGATCGTCGAAGAGTGAACCGCAGGGTCGTGTTCGGGCGGATCGAATCCTACCCGACACCTACATTGGTCGTGACGACTAATTGTCGATCGATGGACGAGAAAACCGAGGAACTCCGGGAGCTGTTTGTCGACGTGGCAGGGACCGACACCGTCACGGCCGATCAGTCCGCCGACCGGGGCACACTCGCTGCTCTCGCCGATCTGGACGACGAGACCGTCACGAAACGGGTCCGGGCAGTCGTCGAGGCCATGGCCGAGACATTCACGTTCGAGGCGGATCTGACGATCGAGGAGCGTGTCGAACTTGTCCAGTTGTTCTACGAAGGGGTCGACGACGACGCGATCGCCGACGCACTCGACACTGACGCCGAGACCGTCTTTCTGGCCCGGCTGGAACTGCACCTCTTTCGGGCGTCCGATACCGACGCCTCGATCGAGTGGGATCAACTCCGGGAGCGGTTCCGAGAAACTGACGACGACGAGACTCTCGCCTCGGAACTGGCCATCGATTCCGATACCATTGTGCGGTATCGGCGCGTCTTCGAGGCCCGCCAGCAAGCCCGTCGTGTCAGCCACCGCTACCGGAGTACCTTCCGGGACGTCATTCCCGACGCCGAGCTGGCCGATCGGCTGACCAAAGAGGCGACCGAGGACGGCCTTGAAGAGGCGGCGGCTGACATCGAGACCGACGTCTCCTTTTGAGGCCGGGCCGTTGCCATTCCCGCAGTCCGTCCGTTTATGATGCGGAGCGCGGCCACTCCCGGCCGTGCCCACGTTCCGTGACCTGGCGACCGCCGCCTACTGTCCCCGCCAGTTGTACTACCGCCGGCGCGACGACGAGACCCCCGAAGTGCCCGATTCAGTCGCCATGCGGCGTGAACTCGCCTACGAATATCCGCGGCTGCTCGCAGACGCGGATCTGGACGACGAGCCCATCGCCGTCACCGCGACCCAGTATCGCTCGGCACTCCACCGGGCGAAAGCCCGCTCCGAGGCCTGGGAAAGCCTTGTCGACCCCGCCGACCGAGACGTCTTACTGGAGGGCCGGGACTGCCGAGGCGTCGCCCACAAGATCCTCGAGGAGCCGGTCGCCCCATCGCTGCTATTTACCGGCGAGCCGCCCGATACCGGCGTCTGGCAGCCCCAGTCCGTCCGACTGGTGGCCGCCGCACTGGCTCTCTCCTACGAACGGGAGCGACCCATCGACATCGCCTTCGCCGAGTATCCGGCTCACGGGGTGGTTCGGCGCGTCTCGCTGTCGGCTCACCGACGGGCTGGCTACCGCTCGACCCTCCGGACCGTCCGGTCCATCGACGGCCCACCCTCACGGGTCCGGAATCGAACGAAGTGCGAGACCTGTGACTATCGCGATTCCTGTGGCGTCCGGACCCGCTCGCTCGGCTCGCTCCTCTGAGCCCGTCCGTTCCGAGCGTGGCCGATCAGTTCGCATCTAGCCACGCGGCAACGGCGTCGGCGTTCGCGCCGCGTCGGTGGATCGTGCCGTCACTGACGTCGACGACCGTGCTCGCCTGGCCGGCCGTGTCACCGCCATCGAGAACCACGCCGGCGGCGTCACGGATCTCTCGGTCGACATCCTCGGCCCGGGTCGCACTCTCCCGGCCGGAGACGTTGGCGCTGGTGGCCGTCAGCGGCCCGGTCTGTTCGAGCAATCGCCGCGCGAGGTCGTGATCCGGCACGCGAACGCCGACGCGTTCACGTCCAGCCGTGAGTGCATCCGGCACGTCGCGCCCTCGCCGGACGACGACCGTCACGGGACCGGGGAGGAACGCCTCCATGAACGCCCGCTCGCGCTCGCTGGCCGCGACGTATTCCAGCGCGGTCGACACGTCGGGGACGCCGAGCGAGATCGGCTCCGAGCTGGCCCGTCCTTTCGTGTCGAACACGGCCTCGACGGCCTCGGGATCGAGCGCGTCAGCGCCCAGGCCATAGACAGTCTCGGTCGGATAGACGACCAGGCCGCCCGAGTCGACAGCTTCGACCGCCGGCTGCAGTCGTTGTTCGCTGGCCATACTACAGCGATTCGATCGCGGCTTCGATCTCGTCGTACTCGGGGAACTCGGGCCACTCCGTGGCGACCCAGGCGTCCTCGACGACGCCCTCGCCGTCGAGGACGAACACGGCCGGTCGTGGTTCTTCGATGCCGGCCATGCCGTCAAGATCGTGGGCGACGCCGTACTCGCGGGCGATCTCGTTGCTCGGGTCCGAATAGAGGCGATACGCTTCGAGGCCTTCGGACTCGATCAGTCGCTTGTGGGCATAAGGCGTCGAGATCGAGACGCCGACGACCGTCGCCGATTCGTGCCACTCGCGATCGGCGATTTCGTTCCAAACGTACGTCGCTGGGAACGACCCGTCCATGGGATGGAACACGAGCACGACGGGCGGCTCCTCGAGCAGGGCCGCAAGCGGGACGTCTTCCCAGTACTCGTCGTTCACCAGCGGGCGGGTGAACGCCGGGGCGGTCTCGCCTTCGGCGACGTGATCGGTTGCCTCGAACTCGACGACGTCGAACTCGAGATCCATCAGGCCTCACCTCCAGTCTGCTCGGTCGCCGTGGCGCTCGCTTGGCCGTACGTGTCTTCGAGGTACGCGACGATCTGGGCGCTCTCGCTCATGGTTACGCCCGTCGATTCGTCGACGATCGCGGGGACTGTCCGCGCGCCGGTTAGTCGCTTGACGGCGTTGCGTTTCGAGTGCAGGGGTTCGACGAACCGCGACTGGTATTCGAGGCCGAAGTCGTCCAGGACGCGAGCGACTCGCTCACAGAACGGACACGCCTGGAGCCGATAGAGCGTGATCGACGGCGCAGTCTCTGACATGTCTTCTCGTTGGGGCCGCCTGTGGCTAAGTCTGTCGGCGCTCTCGCCCGCCGAGACCCCAACGAGCACGAATCCACACAAGAGTTAATTTCCCGGCATGGCAACACAGGGTGTTGATGGGTATATCTGGACTTTCAGCAGCGGCAGAGGTTGGCATCCACCTCTACACCGTGCCGGTCGTTGGCATCGAACTGTCACAGATGGCGGTCACGTTGGTCGGTGCCCTCATGATCCTGGCCCTTCTCGTCGGGTCGGGATTTTTCTCCTCTTCGGAGATCGCGATGTTCTCCCTGCCAGCCCACCGGCTGGACGCGATGTTCGAGGAGGGCAAGCGCGGTGCCGCCGCCGTGAAGGCACTCAAGGAAGATCCCCATCGGTTGCTCGTGACGATCCTCGTCGGCAACAACATGGTCAACATCACCATGTCCTCGATCTCGACGACGATCGTCGGCTTCTACTTCGACGCCGGCGCAGCCGTGATCGTCTCCTCGCTCGGGATCACCTCGCTCGTCCTCCTGTTTGGCGAGAGCGCGCCAAAGTCATACGCCGTCGACAACACCGAGTTACACGCACGTCGGGTCGCCCCCGTCTTGCAGCTCGTCGAGAAGGTCCTGTGGCCGCTCATTACCCTGTTCGACTTCCTGACTGGGCTGGTCAATAGGGTTACCGGCGGTCGCTCGGCCATCGAGACGTCTTATCTGACCCGCGAGGAGATCCGAGACATGATCCAGACTGGCGAGCGTGAAGGCGTCCTCGACGAGGAGGAACGCCAGATGCTCCAGCGTACCCTCCGGTTCAACCGGACGATCGCCAAGGAAGTCATGACACCCCGGCTCGACATGGATGCCATCTCAGTCGATGCCTCGGTCGACGAAGCCATCGAGCAGTGTATCCACGGTGGCCACGCCCGCCTGCCCGTCTACGAGGGGAGTCTCGACAACGTCATCGGGGTCGTCAATATTCGCGATCTCGTCCGTGATGCCCAGTATGGTGGCAGAGACGACGTGGAACTCGAGGACCTCATCGAACCGACGCTACACGTCCCCGAATCGAAAAACGTCGACGATCTCCTCGCCGAGATGCGGGCTGAACGCCTTCATCTGGTGATCGTCATCGACGAATTCGGGACGACCGAAGGGCTGGTCACGATGGAGGATCTCACCGAGGAAATCGTCGGCGAGATTCTAGAAGGCGAAGAAGAACACCCGATCGAGTTCATCGACGACGATACTGCCCTGGTCAAAGGAGAGGTCAACATCGAGGAAGTCAACGAGGCGCTGAGTCTGGATCTGCCAGAGGGCGAGGAGTTCGAGACCATCGCGGGGTTCGTCTTCAATCGCGCCGGCCGGCTGGTCGAAGAAGGCGAATCTATCGAGTACGACGGCGTCGAGATCCGCGTCCAGCAGGTCGAGAACACCCGTATCATGAAAGCGAGAATCTCCTTGCCCGAGGACAAATCTCAGCCGAGGGATGGCAACCCCTCCGATGAATCCGACGAGGCTGACGCGACCGACGAGTCCTGAGAGTCCCACGTCGCTGTGGCTCACAGCAGTGTGAGAAGCCGATACCCACCATACCCCGCAACAAGCGCGATCACGAGCGAGCCGATCCAGGCGAGTACGGTGTAGCCCATCTTCGCCCGGCTGATTCCGCTGCCCCCGGCAGCGTAGCCGCTGCCGACGATCGCACTCACCGTAATCTCGTTGAACGAGACGGGAATGCCGAAGAAGACGGCGATCTGGGCGATGACGAACGCGGGGATCAGTGCCGCGATCGACCGCCGCGGGGACAGCGAAGAGTAGTCCTGGCTGAGTGCCTTGATCATGCGTGGCGCACCGGTCCAGGAGCCGACCAGCAGGCCGACTCCACCGGCGAGCAAGGCGACGACCAGCGGGAGGTCGTACGGCTCCAGGACCGGGAGGACCGGTCCGATCGCGAGCCCGACCTGGCTGCCACCCGCCGAGAACGCGACGAGGCCACCGAGCACGAGGAGGAATCGTCGCTGGCTCTGGGCACGATTCGCCCGCGTTCCCCGATACAGGAGCCCGGCGGCGAGGCTCGCAAACGCCAATGTGACGGCCATCTGTACGGCGATGCCGGCGTCCAGCCTCGTCGCGATCGCCGCCGCAACCGACGCCTGTTGGTCGGCTGGCCCCAATATGGCAAAGCGGATATTCGCCAGAATCGCACCGACGAACCCGGCCAGGGCGGCGACGATGCGGGCTTCCCCGCCTACCCCGCTTCGGAGCCAGCGAGCGGTGCCGTAGGCTGCCCCGCCCCCGACAAAGGGTGTGGCGACCCACAGTGCCACGATCCCCTGGTAGGTTCCCCATGCGGGTTCGCCCCCGAGTGCCAGCCCGACGCCGACGACTGCGCCAGTCACGGTAAAAGCCGTCGCGATCGGGTACCCGGCGAAGACACCGACGGCGACCAGGCCGCCGGCGATCGTGAGCAACAAGATCGAGGCCGTCGAGGTCAGGCCGCTGCCGTCGGGAAAGAGAACGAGTCCGCGTCCGACGGTCTCCGTGACTGCGGCCCCCTGTAGGACAGCCCCGGCGAGTCCGAGAATCCCGACGACGAAGGCAGCCCGCATCACCGAGATGGCATTGGCCCCAACTGCGGGCGCGAACGGCGTCGAGCCCGACGACCCGGCACCGATGGCCCACGCCATGAACAGACTGGCCAGTGCGGCGACGAGCACGGTTCCGACAGTTACGACCAGTCCCATGGTCTCGGGGTTGTCCTGTGTCCGCTAATACGCTACGGTCTCGGCGAGAACGGCTCGACAACGGGGACTGTCCGGATAGACGTCAGTTCGTTCTGGAGTCGACGTCGTCGTGGTTCGTCTGTGGCACTTCGACACCTTCGGCGGCTTCGGGCGTCTCGATCTCCTTTTCGGTGTCGACGTGCCAACGATCGACCTCCTGGTCGAAGTCGGCGAGTTTGTTCGAGACCCGGATTTTCAGGTCGTCGTCGTTGACGTTGACCTCGAAGACGTACTCGGGGTTCGTGTCGTCGACACGGCGGATGTTCGCGCTGATCAGGTCATTATCGAAGTAGTAGGGTGCGACCTGGGTCATGACGTTGCGATAGACGCGGTCTTCGACCGCACGAACCGCCTTCCGGCCGGCTGAATCGGCCGCCCGGGCGACGTAGTCGATCGAATCACTCCAGGCGTCGACGGCCTCGTCGGGGTCGTTGAGGTTCTCGTAGGAATCAGCGAGCTTTTCCCCGGCCGTCCGGAGATCGTCGTCCGGATCTTTCCCCTTCTTTTCGCCCTTTCCTTCGTCGACGCGGGCCTGCTGGGCTGTCTTCTCGTTGACGTCCTCGTCGAGGCGCTCGTGGCTCTTGGGCCGCCACTCGTCGAACTCTTCGAGGGCTCGGTCGTCGACGTCGTACTCGTCGGCGAGTTCCTGGAGCGCCCGCACGATTCGCTCGCCGTGTTCGACGATCTCGATCCAGTCGCCACGCACCTTGAAGCCGGAGACACTCTCTTCCATTGGCGATCACGGGAGTTGCGACGCTGGGTCGTCTCCCGTCTTGGCCGCGGTTAGGCGTCAGCGTGCATAAGGCTTGTCGGGGTGTGCAGATCCCTCTCTAGCACTCCTGGGTCGAATATCAACGCCTTTGAGGTGCCCGCGTCTCAGTTCCGACGATGACCATCGAAGATTACGACCGAGCCAAGGTCGTCTCCCACGCGCTTGCCCAGGACACGTTAACACGACTGCGAGATGTCGATACCGAACAGGTCGCCTTCCGGAAAGGACTGGTCAAACTCGGCCGCATCTGTGGCTACGAGATCATCGACGGCCTCATGCAGCGTGAAACAGTCACCGTCGAGACGCCCCTGATGACGACCGAAGGCGAGCGCGTCGGCGACATGGACGACGTGGTGATCGTCAACGTGCTCCGCGCGGCGACCCCGTTCGTCGAAGGATTGCTCAAGGCATTCCCGCGAGCCAAGCAGGGTGTCATCTCCGCCGGCCGCGACGAGGAAGGTGGCATGGATAGTGAGGGCCAGTTCGACATCTCCATCGAGTACAACAAGATGCCCGACATCCACGACGAGGACACGCTCATCATCGCCGACCCAATGTTGGCGACGGGCTCGACGATGTGTGCCGTCATCGACGAGGTGCTGAACGGTGCCGACCCCGAGCGTGTGATCGTCCTTTCGGCCGTCAGCGCCCCCGAGGGACTCGATCGACTCCGTTCGGAATTCCCCGACATCGAACTCCTGACCGTCGCCATCGACGATCGCCTCGACGACGATGGCTACATCGTTCCCGGACTGGGCGATGCCGGCGATCGGGCGTTCCGGACGACGTAACGAATATCTCCAGACTCCCTCTGTTCTTTGTTCTTCGGTCCGTGTTGTCCGAAGACACGTATCGACTGCCTCGCGATCGACACCCCGATCTCGCGAGGCTACTCTGTCGGCCCGCTGACGTCCGCTCGTCCGCTGGTCGCACTCGCAATCCGATCGCACAGATCGTCGCTCTCTTCGGTCGGCACCCGCACCGAAAACTGGACGTCCTCGCCGTACTCGGCCTCGAACTCGACGCCCTCGCTCTCCAGAATCCCTCTGACGGTCCCCGAGTCGTCGTACTCGACGGTGATCGCCAGCTGTTCGTGGGGCCGCTCCTCTGTGACGCCTGCGTCCTCGATCGCTTCTTTGACGGCCCGTGAGTACGCGCTGACGAGCCCGCCGACGCCCAGTTCCGTCCCGCCGAAATACCGCGTCACGACGACGCCGACGTTCTCCAACTCTTGGCCCTGGAGGACGTTCAGTGCGGGCTTGCCGGCCGAACCTGAGGGCTCGCCGTCGTCGCTTGCGTACTCCCTGAGCGGATCGGCCCGGACCCGGTAGGCCGGGACGTTGTGTGTCGCGTCGTCGTACTCGTCTCGAACCGCCTCGATGAACGACTCGGCGTCCTGGACTGTCTCGACGGGCCGGGCGTGGCCGATGAACTCAGAGCCCGAGATCACGAACTCCGCGTGTCCGGATTCGGCGATCGTCCGATAGACCTCGCTGCTCACTGCCGGGCAATTCGTCGCCCGGGGAGAAACCAGTTTCGCGTTGTCGGGCCGTACGGTCGCTATCCAGCAGTTTCACTTTCACTCCGGTGGGCTGGCTTATTTACCATCTCCCGACCCAGACTGAATTGGAGCGTCGTTGACGACACGCTGTCACACGTTCCACACTGTTCCCCTTTCCAATGCAACAACACAGCCACGCCGTCGGCCGTTGCCCGCACTGTGGGGCCACAATCGAACAGCGACGCGTATTGATCACCTACGAACGGGCCGGCGGCGAGGCCATGTATGCGACCTGTCCCGGGTGCTCGGCGGTCGTCCGCCCGGAGTGATCGGCCCGTTGGTCCCGGTAGGGGCGACCGACACCACAACTCGTTTTGATGTGCCGCCCGTACAGCCGCTGTGTACCGACGGACGTTCCTCGCGACGAGTGCGCTAGGAGCGACAGCATTGGCCGGGTGTGGCTCGATCGAATCCCGGTCGATCGACGTCCCGACTGTCGTCTCCGAGCGGCCGGCCGGCAGCTACGTTCCCGGCCACATCGAGGGGATGGCGCGCGTTGGCTCGGTCACGGCCGGCCCGTACGAACTCGTCGTGACCTACAGCTATCCCCACCGCTTTTGGATGGTGACTGGCACCGACACCGAGCGCGTCCCGCTGGAAGAGGCGGACTCGACTCACCTGATGGCGACTGTTCGCGATCGTGAGACTGGCCTCGTCGTCCCCGAAGTCGGCCTCTCGATGGCGATCACGCGCGAAGGGTCTCTGGCCTCTCAGGAGACGATCTACGCCATGCTCTCCCAGACGATGGGCCTCCACCACGGTGCTAATTTCAGCGGACTCGAAGACGGTCGCGAGTACGACCTTGCGGTCACTGTCGGCACGCCGACGGTCCGGTTGACGGGGGCCTTTCGCGACCGATTCACCGATCCAGTCACCGAGACACTCTCGTATTCGTTCGACGAACGCGCGATGGCCGAGTTGCGACTCGACCGACTCAACCGGGCTGGCGAGCGCGGCGCACTCGAACCGATGGGCGGGGCGGTCGCTGGCGCACGAGCTCCAGAACAAGCGACAGTTTCCGGTCGGACAGCGACGACCCGGGCCGGCGACGTGCGCTATCTCGTTGCCCTCCGCGACGAGTCGCCCCCTGGCATCGACTCCGGCCCGTACCTCGCGGTCATTCCCCACACCCGGTACAACCGGATTCGCCTCTCTCGGATGGGGCTGTCGGCCCGTTTCACCACCGGCGGTGGTCCGATCGAAACCCAACTAACCCGCACGTTCGATCCCGAACTGGGCTATCACTACGGGACGGCCCTGTCGGCGGATCCAGCTGGCGAATCCATCTCGTTGCTCGCCGAGACACCGCCGCAGGTCGCCCGCCACGAGGGCTACGAGACGGCCTTCTTCGACCTGCCGACGGCGTCGGTGCAACTGTAGCGGGTCGCCCTGGGTCGCCGGCGCTGGCGAACCATGTTCCAGTCGCCGGAGGCGGTGTGGTTTTCGGAGTCGACGCCCAACAGTAGCCAATGCCAGCGGAGCGATCCGGACTCGACCGACGCCAGTTCTGCAAGGCCGCGGTGGCGGCTGGCGGCGCGGCGGCGCTGAGTGCGTGTCTCGAACAGTCAGACGATCCAGTACCGACAGGGGTCGACGACCCTACGACCCTGCCCGAACGCCAGCACGCCTGGAACGACCGCGTCCGGACTGACGAGCACGGCAACGTGAAACTCCCGCGCCACCAGGTCTTCCTGTATCTGACACTGGAGCGGGACGGCCCACCGACCGACGCCGACCGGGCGGCCGTCGAATCGGCGCTCTCGACGATCGATCGAGCCTACGAGCGCTCGAACGACGGCCTGCTATCTTCGATCGGGTACTCGCCGGCCTACTTCGACCGGTTCGACGCATCGGTGCCCGACACCATCGACTTGCCGTCCCCGCGCCGCCTCTCGCCGTTCGAGGATCCAGCCTTCGACACCCAGGACGCACTCGTCCACCTCGCCAGCGACCGTGCCGATGTCGTCCTGGAAGCCGACCGCGCCCTGCGGGGCGAGCGTGATCGGGCCAACGGCGTCACCGTCCAGACGCCACTCACCGACGTCTTCTCGGTTGCCGACCGCCGGACGGGCTTCGTCGGTGCGGGGCTCCCAGCCGAGAAGCAGGACGTGGCTGGCATTCCCGACTCCGAGCCCGTTCCCGAGGCTTCGCCGCTGTTTATGGGCTTTGAGGCTGGGTTCACGGGCAATCAGGCGACCGAGGACTACGTGACGATCGACGATGGGCCCTTTGCCGGCGGGACGACCAAACACGTCTCGCGGCTCCGCCAGCGCCTCGATGACTGGTATGGCGAACAGGACTTTACCCAACGCGTCGCGGAACTGTTCAGCCCCGTCCACGCGGCGGACGAACTCGTCGAGGGCGTCGGGGACAATCTCGGTAGCGACAGCGGACTCACTCCCGAGATGATCGAACACGTTCGCGAGCACGCCCGCGAGTTCGGCCGCGTCGGCCACGCACAGAAGGCCGCCCGGGCCAACCGCGACAGCGAGGGCAACGTCCGCCTCCTCCGGCGGCACTGTGAATCGACCGACGGCGACGTTGCCGCTTTGCACTTCCCGTCGCTGCAGCAGGGGATTTCTGCCTTCGAGGACGTCCGACGGGCGATGAACGGGACCGACCTGACTGACGAACCGGCGATTCGCCAGCGGGTCAACAACGGCATTCTGGAATATATTTTCACCACCCACCGGGGGAACTTTTTGATCCCGCCGCGCCGCCATCGGGCGCTCCCGGACCCACACCCGGCGTGATTCTTCCGTCTCGGCGCGGCCAGTCTCGACCGATTTCCCCGGTGCCGTAACGTTTACCGGGTGGCCCGCCGGATCGACGTGATATGCAACGACGCGCTGTCGCGATCTCTGTCGTGCTCTTCCTCGTCGTCGGCGCCGGGGCCTACGCCTTCATCGGCATCTCTGAGGCCCCGTCGATCTCGCTGCCGGGCGAGGCACACACTGTTGGCGACACGTTCAGCGTCCAGGACCGCACCTATACCGTCGAGAGTGTCGATGGCTCGGACGATGGCTCCGGTGAACTCGCCTGGACCAACGAGTCAGCCCGGTACACCGAGACTCTTGCCAACGACTCGACGGTCTCACCACTCGACGTCCGGTGGGACGGCCAAGACGCGCGCTGGTCGCGGACGCTCGAAGCCGGTTCGACGATCCCCTACGAGAACGGCACCTATCGCGTGACGGTCAACACCTCGGCGGACTCGCCGATGGCGATGCTCTCGAACACCGACAACGCCTCACAGAACACGACCATCGCTGTCGAAGACACCCTCACCTACCGCGACAACGAAACGACCGTCACGGCGATCGACGACGACGGCGTGACCCTGGTCTGGGCCGAGCCCTACCGCGTGACTGTCCAGAACGGTACCGCGCCTGACTCGGCAACCTTCCGCCAAGTGTTCGACGTTTCGAGCCGGCTCGAACGCGATCCTGCCGTCTACAACGAGACGGTCTCGGTCGATGGCGTTCAGTCAGTCGTCTCCCGGGAAGACAACGCAACCGTCGCCCTGTCGGCGTATCTGCCCGAACCCGACACCGCTACCTTCGAGGAGGGCGAGCAGGTGTGGTACCAGGGTAACGACGCGACGATCGGCAACGTGACCAGTGCTGGCGTGCCCCTGGTCTGGTCGGCCGAACGGCCGAACACGGTCCGGCTTGCGGGTGCGAGCACCGTCACGCTCAACGACCAACAGTACTTCGTGTACTTTCCAGAGGTGTCGTCCGTCAAAATCCTCCCCAGCGAGGACGCCGCCCAGTCCTACCAGCAACAACAAGCCGATATCGACTACTACCACGAACGGATGAACGGACTCTGGGGTGTGAGTATTCTCAGCTTCCTCGCTGCGATCGTCCTGCTCGCGATGGGATACCTGCCAGTCAAAGGCTGAGTCGACGCTTTTCGTTACTCGCTCCGGGCGAGCCAGGCCAACCCGACGCCGATGGCGACCATCCCCGCGACACCCAGGAGCTGTACCGCCGAGACGAGTGCGCTGCCGTTGGTGCTCCACGGTTGGCCGGCCATCGTGCCGAGCCCGACGACGACGAGAAACGCCCCTGTCACGATCCCGATCGGTTCTAGCCGATCCGCAAAGCGATCCGTAACGCTGTTCATACCCGAGTTGTACACACTCCCGGTGGTAAATCATCCGGTTCGGTGACGACGCCGACGATGTACCGACCGCTGGATCGAGCAACTGCCAGCACGAAGCGCTGTCGCGAGGCTCCTCTGAGAATCCGCGCCAGGTCTCGACACCAAACCCCCTGCCAACGGTGGGCATTGCCCAGCCCTCGTCACTGCTGGCGGGCAGACCGCCATTTGGACTTCGGCCCTTAGCGCCAACCACCAGGTGACGTTTCGTCCCCACTCGGTCGTGGGGACAGTTCCGGGTCTATGTTGGCCTTCTCTTGCCCGCTGTCCGCCCCCGGACGGCAACGGCGATGCGTCTGGGGATCGCTCGACAGTATCGGGTACCCGCCGCTCCTGTCGCCAGCGGATACATCAGTGAGGCCCTCCTGCTTTTCGATGGACAACATGAACGCTGCAATCTACCGCGGCCCTGGCGATATCCGGATCGAAGACCGACCGGACCCTCATATCGAGGAGTCAACCGACGTGGTCGTTCGCGTTACCCACACCGCGATCTGTGGCTCGGACCTGTGGTTCTACCGTGGCGAGGAAGACCGGGAAACGGGGTCCCCCGTTGGCCACGAACCCATGGGGATCGTCGACGCTGTCGGTGCGGACGTCCGATCGGTCGAGCCCGGCGACCGCGTGTTTGCACCCTTTGCAATCAGCTGTGGCGAGTGTGAGTTCTGTCGCAACGGCCTCCAGACGGCTTGCGTAAACGGTCGCTTCTGGGGTGATTTGGACTGTGGCGGGCAGGGCGAGCAAATTCGTGTTCCCCAGGCCGACGGCACGCTCGTTCGCGTTCCCGATCGGTATGCCGACGACGAGGACACCCTCCAAGCGCTCCTTCCACTGACGGACGTGATGGGGACCGGCCACCACGCTGCGGTCAGTGCCGACGTGAGTCCCGGCGATACGGTTGTCGTCGTCGGCGACGGCGCCGTTGGCCTCTGTGGCGTGCTCGCGGCGCGTCGCCTCGGCGCCCAACGCATCATCGCCATGGGCCACCACGACGACCGCCTCGATATGGCTCGTGACTTCGGCGCGACAGCGACCGTCTCGAGTCGGGGCCAACAAGCCATCGAGGAAGTCAACACACTCACCCACGGTGGCGCGAATCACGTCCTCGAATGCGTCGGTGCCGAGTCGGCACTGGAAACCGCTGCCCAAATCGTTCGGCCCGGCGGTAATATCGGCTACGTCGGTGTTCCTCACATCGAGAGTGCCGAATTCGTCAGTCAGTTGTTCGCAAAGAACGCCTCGTTCACTGGTGGCCCTGCCCCCGTCCGGGCCTACGCCGAGGAGCTCATGGCTGACGTGTTACAAGGCACACTCGACCCATCGCCAATCTTCACGAAGACTGTCGATCTCGACGGTATTCCGGAGGGCTATGCGGCGATGGACGAGCGCGAGGCCATCAAGGTCCTGGTGACAGTCAACACATAGCCCGACGCGTTGGCCGGCTGGGACTCAGACACACCTCCTACGAAGTGACCCAACCACTTTGACCGCGAGACCAACTAGCCCCGACGAGCGACCTTCGACGTTGCAAATACCTGTGCTCGTTGGCTCCGGTAGTGGCCGCGCCCGTCCGTGGCGCCTCTGTGAAGACTCTTCGTCCTCGTGGCAGTGGCGAGGCAAGCAAGACGAGACCGTCGAACCGTTGGCAGATCGGCTTGCTCCTGTCTCTCTCGGTGTGTCGCTATCGTCATCTTCGGCCAGCGAGGGTGAAGCCACTCTCCTCGTTCAATATAGCCGAATTTGGTTTATCGCGACTCCCGCTCCGCTACGGGCTGCCCACAGGCGGAGTCGGTACGATAGTTTGGGCCGCTTCGATGATCTGTTCGATCGGGTGTGACTATCGGGTGGGGGCTTCCAGAGTGGGCTCGGTGCACTGATCGCCCCTTCTGCCCGGATCGCACTGGTCGGTGCGGGGGAGTCCCTTTCGTTCCGATGGTGCTGGGGGCTGCTGTGCAACGCCTGTAAATCTTATTTCGGTATATCCAATCTCCCGATCGCAGCCTCTCAGTCCCGTTTGCACTGGTTGACTGCCAACTCTCACAATCAAAACGCGAGCGTCCGGGGACCGGACGCGGCTACAGCACGGACAAGCAGGAATTACAGCGGTAGCGAGGCGAAAGCCCACCCGTTCACGGGTGGGATGAAGCGTTGGGACAATTGCAGTCGGCCATCCGAAGAACATTCGTGCTGATGAAGACTGGGGTAGACACGGCAACAAACGCCTGCACGACTGGGCGTTCGAAATTTTGCTGAGTCATATCGAGTACAAGGCTGAAGAGCGTGGCATCGAGATTGAGTGGGTTGATGAGTACGAGTTGGCTACGTCGATAACGTGCTGTAAGTGTGCTACGAAAGCCGATTCAAACCGTGTTGAGCGTGGCCTGTACGTCTGTGAAAACTGCGAGTTCGTCGCTAATAGTGATTTGAACGCGGCAGAGAATATGCGAGCGACGGTAACTCCGAATCCGTCACAGGATAGGAGTAACGGCTGCTTGGCACAGCCATCGGTACGCCTGTTCGACAAATCCACGGGGCGAGTCGCCCCACAAGAACAGATAGCACCGTAGACCCTAATATCCCAACGTGGGAATCCTACGGCTTCAGCCGTGGGAGGATGTCAAAGCCGGTCGTCGACGATATCGACGAGATCGTCGACTGGGACGTTCTCCTCGTCGCCGCTTTCCATATCTCGCAGGGTCACTTCGTCGTCTTCGAGGTCGCGCTCACCGACGACCACGGCGTAGGTGGCGTTGATTCCGTCGGCGTAGCCGAACTGGCTACCGAGGTTTCGATCGGCCAGGTCCGTCTCGACGGTCAGCCCCTCGGTCCGCAAGTCGGTCGCGAGTTCGACGCCGACGTCTGCGACGCTCGCCGAGACGGTCGCGATGTAGACATCGGTCGAGACAGTCTCTTCGGGCCAGACACCCTCCCGCTCGAGGAGTTCCCGGGTCGTCGAGTATCCGAAGGCGAACCCGACGGCGGGGACCTCCTGGTCGCCAAACAGGCCGACCAGCTCGTCGTAGCGGCCACCGCCAAAGAGCGCCCGCAACTCGCCCTGGGTGTCGAAGGCCTCGAAGACCAGCCCAGTGTAGTAGGCGAGTCCGCGCACGATCGAGAGGTCGAGTTTGCACATCGGGGCGACGTCGTAGGCTTCGAGGTGCTCGGCCAGCTCGGCCATGCGGCCAACGGCGGCCTGGGCGGCCGCCTCGTCTGGGGCGATCGCTTCGAGTTCGTCGATCGCTTCGGTGATCGGCCCGCTGATGTCAGTCAGCTCGTCGACCAGTTCGGCCTGTGCTCCAGTCAAGCCACTCTCGGTCAGCGCCGTGCGGAACTCCTCGCGTTCCAGTTTCTCCTTGTCGTCGATGACTTCCATCGTCGCCTGGGTGTTCTCGACACCCTCGGCTTCGAGAATCGACTCCAAGAGGTTGCGGTCGTTGATCAGAAACTCAACGCTGTCTTCGACGTCGAGTTTCTGGTAGATGCGGGCACCGCAGGCGATCAGCTCGGCGTCGGCGGCGACCGACTCGATCCCGAAGATGTCGATGTCGGTCTGGAAGAACTCGCGGTCTCGCCCCTTCTGGACGTTTTCGTAGCGCCAGCGCTTTGAGGTGTCGAACCACTTGATCGGCGTGGTGAGGTCCTTGCGCTGCTGGACGATCCGCGCCCGCGTCGGGGTTTGCTCGGGGGTCAGTGTCACGTCACGGCCGCCCCGATCCTCGAAGCTGTAGGTCTGTTCGAGCAGTTCCTCGCCGGATTTGATCCGGTACAGTTCCGTCCGTTCGATGGCGGGTGTATCGATCTCTCTGAACCCGAACTCCTGGGCTGTCTGTTCGACGACGTCGATCAGCGCCCGCCAGGAAGAGAACTCCCCGGGCAGGCGATCGTACATACCTTTCAGACTCGTTGTTTCGACCATGGTTTGCTGTGTTTCCGTTTCGAAGATACCGAGACGACTCTCTGCGCCCTCAATCGGTTCGATTGCGAGACCGAACTCCCTGGCGGTCCCGCCGGTGACGAACATGTAGATGCCCGCAACGCCGGGCGGGGCGTCTGCCAGGACCTGCTCCTCGTCGGCAAAGTCGATGTCGCGCTTGTGTGCGTACTCGTCGTACGTGTACAGGGGCGGTTGCTCGCCCCAGACGACGCGGGCCAGTGCGGCTCCGAGCCGCCGGAACGATTCTGGGACCAGCACAGCCTCGGGCACCTCGGGGATGGCCTCGTCGCCCGACATCGCTGCCCAGGTCACGTCGCTGCCGGTCGCGCCAGTCTGCCGATAGCCGCGCTCGCCCAGCGCGTTTTCGACGGCCGTCTCGAAGCCCTCGCTGACGTCGAGTTCTTCGTACCCGAGGAGTTCTTCGAGGATCGCGTCGTACCCCGCATAGAAGCGACTTGCGCCCTGTTCCCAGGCGTCGCGGGGCGATTCGTAGCCCTCGATCCGGCGGTCGGTGAATTCGATCTTTTCGAGCACTGGGCGGGGATTGAGTCGCCCGAAGTGTTTGAACCCGATCCGGAAGGTTCCCAGCTGGTCGGTGTATCCGGTCTCCGGATCGCCGGTGTCGTTGATCGCATTCAACCGGTCGATCTGGGCCTGTAACGCCTCGAATCCCTCGCCCGTCTTGGCGGCGCGTTTGCCTTTCCCGTTGATCAGCGAGCGTATCCACTCAAGGTCGTAGCCCTCGCCGTCGAGTTCGATCGCCAGGGCGGCCCCGGCGTTGCGCCCCTTCTCGGGAACCAGCACTCGCTCACCAGCCATCGTGACTCACCTCGAAGTCGAGGACTGACCGAGCGACTCCGGAGAACTTAGCGGAGATGAACACACTCACCGGCGATAGACGTCATCACGACTGTTCGTGATCGCTCGCTCCCGAAATATATATCGGTTTCCCGACCGGTGCCGGTCGGCGCTGCTCAGGACCGGTCGTCGGCTTCGGTCGTATCGGGGTCTGCCGGCGGTTCGCGCTGGACGACCAGTACTGGCCCGAGGAATCGTTCGGCGATCCGTGCGGCTGGTCCAAAGCAGAATACGACAGCAGCGACGTCACGGCCCGTTTTGACGAGGTAGAACGCAGTAGCCAACACTGATTCGAGCTACGGTTCGAGGCTGCCGGTCGGGCTGTCTGTCGGCCTCGGTCGCTGCGAGACCAGGAACGACCCAGCTCCTCCACTGCTCGTCGTCCAGATCTAGATTGACAACTCTCCGACGAATTAGACCTCCCGTCTCATTTGATATTCTTCTGTGAGTGGACAACCTTGCGGTGGAGAATGCTCTGGAAGCGACTGTTCAACTTCTTGGTTCTCGTCGTGACATCTTCTTTTTATTGTCTATGACTGGACGTTTTGTTACATTTCTTCGAATCGCGAGATGGCCATGGGGTCTTGATCCTCACGACGCCAGTATTGTAGCCATCACCACTGCGAGATGTACTTCTTCGTCCTGGTGTCACGAACATAACGTATTTACAGCTCCCGGGTAATACGATGTATTACTGGTGAGGATAGATGACAACAATCACTGTGTCCGCGATCAAGGCGGACGTCGGCGGCTACGTCGGGCATTCAGACACCCATCCTCGCGTCCGGGAGGCGGTCGAGTCCTCGCTCACGGATCACGCGGATATCCTGGAGGGGTTTCACGTCACTAGCGCGGGTGACGATCTCCAGCTCGTCTTGACCCACCGGCAAGGGATCGACGACGAGCGGATTCACGAACTCGCATGGGGCGCCTTCGAGCGTGGCACAGCGGTCGCCGAGGATCTCGGATTGTACGGCGCGGGCCAAGACCTGCTCTCGGAGGCCTTCTCCGGGAACGTCCGTGGGCTTGGTCCAGGGGCGGCCGAGCTGGAATTCACTGAGCGTCCTTCGGATCCAATCGTCGTCTTCGCGATGGACAAGACCGAGCCAGGGGCGTTCAATCTCCCCATGTACAAGGTATTTGGCGATCCGTTCAACACGCCAGGCCTCGTCATCGATCCCAGCATGAACGAAGGATTTTCCTTCGAGATCTGGGATATCGAGGAGAATCGCAAGGTCTTCCTGGAGACGCCCGAAGACGCCCACGAACTACTGGCGTTGATCGGTGCACCCTCGCGATACGTGATCAAGCGAGTGTATCCCCGCGAGGGTAACAAGAACGACCCCGCGGAGCCGGTTGCCTCCGTCTCGACGGAGAAGCTGGTCGACGTTGCCGGCGAGTACGTCGGCAAGGACGACCCCGTCGCTGTCGTCAGGTCCCAGTCCGGCCTTCCCGCGATCGGGGAGGTCCTAGAGCCGTTCACGTTCCCGCATATGGTCTCGGGCTGGATGCGCGGGAGCCACGTCGGGCCGATGATGCCGGTCCCGATGGAGTATTCCCAGACGTCACGCTTTGACGGTCCGCCGCGATGTATCGCGGCTGGCTTTCAGGTCACGAACGGTAACCTGGTCGGTCCGAACGACCTCTTTGACGATGTCGCCTTCGATCGGGCACGGAAGCAGGCAAACGAACAGGCGGATTACTTGCGCGAACACGGGCCGTTCGAGCCCCACCGATTGCCCCTCGAGGAACTCGAGTACACGACGTTACCGGAGATCATGGATGCTCTCAGCGAGGACTGGCAACGCATGGACTCTTCTGAGGGGGTTCCCGAGGAGACGACGGCCAAACCCGTCGAGTGAACGTAGCCTATCACGTCACGGCCTTCCTGAGCCGTTCGACCGGGCGATGGCTTCGGGACGTCAGTTCCGTCTAGGGACCGACGTATTTTATTTCGGGCTGCCGTAGGCACTCGCATGGGCAAAAAGCGGATCTCCCTCACTCTCGATGAAGATCTCGTGGCGACGTTGGATCGCCGGATCGAAGAGGCGGGAATTGGAAACCGATCGAGGGGTGTCGAAACGTTCCTCACGGACTATCTTCGCCGCCAGGGGATCGGAACTGCTGTGATTCTTGGGGGGAGACAGGATAGCTCTTGCCTCGTCGAGGTTGACGGCGAACCGGCGATCGCACATACTCTAGCGTTCCTTGCGGCAGCGGGGATCGACGAAGTCGCTGTTGCGACCGCTGATCCTGCGGTCAGGGATCATCTCGAAGCGGAGGCCCCGGATGTGACGGTTCTCTACGAGACCGAGGCCATGGGGACCGCCGGCAGTCTCGATCGGGTTGACGTCGCCGCCGACGAGACGTTTCTCGTCATGAATGGCGATGTCCTCTGTGAGTTGGATGTCGCTGACATGGCACGTACCCATCGAGACGCGGATGCTCTCGCAACGATGGCACTCACCACATCCAAGGAGACGTCCGACTACGGCGTGGTCCAGATGAAAGGCAACCGGATCATCGGATTCACTGAAAAACCGGATGTCTCGGAGTCCCACTTGATCAACGCTGGCGTGTATTTGCTCGAGGGGGCCTTCCTGAAGCGCATCCCTGAGGGTCGATCACAATTGTCCGATCTCTTCGAGCAGTTGGCCGAGGAAGGCGAGATTGCCGGCTACGTCTACGAAGGTGAGTGGCGAGAAGTCGCCTAACAGGACGGGTCGTGTCTCGATTGCTTTGACGTCGGCTTTGGCGGCCGCTCTTCGGCAGAACGCGCAATACCGTGAGTCGCCGTTGTCGAAGCAGCGTTCAGGGATCGTAGTCGCTGCCGACGACTTCCCGAATCCGCTCGGCGGTGACCTCACCCACTCCGCCAACCTCCAGCAGGTCCTCTTCGTTTGCGGTCATCACCGCCTCGACGGTGCTGAAGTGTTCGAGCAGTGCCTGGGCCGTCACCGGCCCGACGTCGGCGATCGAGGCGACGACGTACTCCTGTTGTTCGGCCAGCGTCTTCGATTGCTTCTCGCCGTGGACGCTCACCTCGCGGTCGCTCGCCTCCTGTTCCCGGGTCGCGATCGTCGCGAGCAACGCCGCAGTCCCCTCCTCGTCGGCTGTCCGGAGGACGCTCGCCCCGAAATCCACCGCCACCGACGCCAGCGCCCCGCGGATCGCGTTCGGGTGGACGTTCCGTTCTTCGTAGAGGCCCTCGCCCTCCAGAATCACGACCGGCCGATCGTAGTGCCGGGCGTCGTCTTTGACCTGCTCGAAGACCGACCGATCCCCGCCTGTCAGGGTATCCAGAAAGTCAGCGACCGATTTGCGCTCGACGACGACCCGATCCGAGAGAACGTAGTCGCCGACTTCCAGGGTCTCTAGGCGTGTCTCGATCCCTTCTTGGCGGGCGAGGTCCCGCCCGATCGCGCTGTCGAGTTCCCGCTGATCGATGACGACTTCGCACCCCTCCTCGCGCTTGGCTGTGGCGACCGTCCCCTCCGGATCGTCGTCACTGTCGTCGTCCTCATCGGCAGTCGACTCGACTGCATCCGCCTCGGTCGGCGCGAAGGCGTCTAGGCCGGTCTGGCCGTCGTCGTCTGTTTCCGTGCGTTCGTCGTTCTCCGTTGCCGTGCTGTCATCGTCTCCGTCGGACGCCGTGGTATCGTCGTCCTTCCTCCCGGTACCTTCGTGGGTATCGTCGGTCGCCGTGCTGTCAGCACTCTTTTCACTGCTGTCGAAAGCCGTTAGATTGACCTGTTCGTCCAGCCGGGATTCGATCTCGCCGGCGACGTCTTTCAGTTCCCGGAGTTCTTGCTCCATGCGCTTTTCGTCCTGGCGGGACTTCCAGAAGTAGGCCTCGTCGCGGGTGTCTTCGGCGATCAGGACCGTGACGGCCCCTTCGGTCTGGCGGCCGGTCCGGCCCTTGCGTTGGATCGAGCGAATCGCCGTCGGAACCGGTTCGTAAAAGAGGACGAGATCGACTTCGGGCACGTCCAGGCCCTCCTCGGCGACACTGGTCGAGACCAGGACTTCGAACTCGCCCGCGCGGAAGGCGTCTAAGGTTTCTTGCTGGTCGCTCTGGCTCATCCCATCGCTGCCCTCGGTGTCGCTTTGGCCGACGAACTTCCGGGTATCGAAGTGCTCACCCAGGAAGTCCGTCAGCGTCTCCGCGGTGTCGCGGGATTCGGTGAAGACGATGACGCGCTCGCCGTCCTCGATGCCGAGCGTTTGGGCGATCAGCACGCGCGTCCGTCTGAATTTCGGGTGCAGATCGTCGAAGTCCTCGGCTTTCCGGACGGCCTCCCGGACTTTCGGTTCACTGACCAGCCGCTGGTCGGCCTTCGAGGCCCCCGAAGAGCGAGCGGCGTTTTTCAATCGCTCGAAGTACCGGCGTAGACTCTCGACGCTTTGGGTTTCGGCGTAGGTGACGGCCGTCCGGAGTTTGCGGATTTCGGCCAGTAGACTCATCCCCTGATAGCCTTCCGACTGGTCTGCGTCCATCAACTCCTGCACCTTGGCCTGGATCTTCCGGATCTCTCGTTCGGAAACGTCGGGCTGGGTCGTGCCGGTGACACCCAGTTCTTTCAGCTGGCTCATCCGGTCTTTGATCACTTCGTGTAGGCCATCCCGGATCTCGACGACCGGTTCAGGCAACTCGACACGTTCCCAGTCGACGCTCGTCTGGTGGGTGTAGGCGGCCACGTCGGCGTCGTCCTCGGTCATCACCTCGACTTCCCGAATGCCGAGGTTGGCACAGACCTGCAAGATTGCTTCCTCGTCGTCGCCCGGTGAGGCGCTCATGCCTGTCACGAGTGGCTCTTCGGCCTCGGCGTGGTAGCGCTCGGCGATGAACGTGTAGGGGTATTCGCCGCTGGCACGGTGGCACTCGTCGAAGGTGCAGTGGGTCACAGGAGAGAGGTCGATCCGCGAGCCGAGAATGTCGTTCTCGACGACCTGCGGCGTCGCGATCACGACTGTCGCCTCGTCCCACAATTCGGCGCGGTCGTCGGGCCGCACCTCGCCGGTGAAGACGACGATTGCCTCGTCGTCGATCGTTAATGCCTCCCGGTAGAACTCGGCGTGTTGCTGGACGAGGGGCTTGGTCGGGGCCAACAGGAGGGCCTTTCCGCCAGCCTCGTTGAGCCGTTGTACGGTCACCAGCAGACTGACGGTCGTCTTCCCCAACCCCGTCGGCAGACAGACCAGGGTGTGGCTCGTGGCCGCGGCGTCTGCCAGTTGGGTCTGGTAGGCTCGCTGTTCGAGCACGCCGGTTTCGACGAGCGGCCCGTCGACGTACTCGCCGTCAGCATCTTCGCCCTCGCCTGTCGCTGCCATTTCCCCATCGTTTGCCCTGCCAGCGCCTAAGCGTTCGGATACCACGGTGAAAGTGATCTGCCTGTCCGGACGGGCGGCCCACGAGGGAGCCCTGCGACGCATCTCGAATCGTCGTCTAGCGTCCCCTCGACGGTCCTTACAGCACCGTCAGTGCGCCTTCCATCGCCACGGCGGCCGCGATCGGGATCGTCAGGTTGTCGTCGATCACGTACCCGCCCACGACGGGCTTGATGCCGTCGGCAACCGTCGCCGCGATCCCGCCAAGCACCGCCGGCACGGTCGGGACGAACGGGGCAGCAAGCAGCGTACTGAGCCCGAACGTCGCGAGCAACACCCACGCCTGTTTGGCTGTCCGGAGTTCGCCCGATCCCAGCAGCCCGCTGAACGGATCGGCGATGGTGAGCATGAGCATCGCCGGGACGGCGACTGGCGACCGTCCAAGCCCCTCGACGAGCGCCGTCGAACCCGGCGGCGAGAAGGCGAACGCGACCACGGTCAGCCCGACCGCACCGAGGAAGTACCCAGCGAGATTCTCCTGTTCGTAGCTCCGGGTGAGTCGATCGAACACCCACCACTCGAAGCCGGCGACGAGTCTGAACGACTCGAAGCCAAGAGCGATGAGGACGGCTATGCCGAGAAAAGCCTGGATGTGACGCCACTCGATCGCGTCGACGAAGATGTACGAGAGCGGAACGACGCTGGTACTGGCGTGGACGAGCCGTCTGGCGATCTCGCCGTCAGCGTCCCGGAGGCCGCCCGCCACGGTTTCAGATGTCCTCGAAGGCCTGCTCGCCCTCGACTAACGCCTCGATCGTCGCCCCGAGAGTCTCGATAGCGACGCGGCGCTGGGTGGTGCTGTCCCGGTCACGGATCGTCACGGTCCCGTCTTCGAGGGTGTCGTAGTCGACGGTCACACAGTAGGGTGTCCCGACTTCGTCCTGACGGCGGTAGCGTCGACCGATCGCCCCCGAGTCGTCGTACGTGACCGCGAGGCCTGTCGCTCTGAGATCCTGTGCGAGTTCCCGAGCGCGCTCGCCCAACCCGTCTTTGTCCATCAGCGGGAAGACGCCGACGGTCGTCGGGGCGACCTCGGGCGGGAGCGAGAGGTAGGTCCGCTGTTCGCCGTCGACTTCGTCCTCACGGTATGAGTGATCGAGTGCCGTATAGAGCGCCCGGTCGATGCCCAGCGAGGGTTCGACGACGTGCGGTGTGACGTGCTCGCCGGATTCAGTGACCTCCTCGACGGCAAAGCCCGTCTGTTCGACGGGGACGGTGTAGCTCTCGTCGTCGACCTCGACGGTTACTTCTTCGCCTTCGAAGGCATCTGGGTCGTCCGCGGCAAGCGTCTCCAAGGCCGCGGCCACGTCGCCGGCCGCGCCGCCGAACTCCGGCCCGAGGTAACTCATGTCCGGATCGACCGTCGGCGTCTCGACGGTGACGGGATCGTCGTACTGTTTGAAGATCGTGAACTCTTCTTCGGAGTGGGAATCGTGTTTCGAGAGGTCGTAGTCGGCCCGGTAGGCGAACCCGCCCAGTTCGATCCAGTCCGGGTCCTCACCGGGATCGCTGACGTCACCTTCGGCGTCCCAGCAATCCTCGGAGTAGTGGGCGAGTTCGCCGGGGCGGTGCTGTCGAAAGCGGAACCGGTCCATATCTAGGCCGATGCGGTCGTACCACTCGGCAGCGACACCAAGGTAGTAGGCGATCCACGGGTCGGCGACGATACTGTGGTCGACCACCTCGGCGATCGTGGTCTCGATGACGCCGCCGCCCTCGCAGTCCTGGGCGGTGGCTGGATAGAACCGTGCAGAAACGTCTGCCACCGACGAGAGATCCGGCTCGTCTTCTTCTGGATCGACGAACAGTTCGAGTTCGGCCTGGCTGAACTCTCGGACGCGAAGCAGTGACTTCCGGGGGCTGATCTCGTTGCGGTAGGCCCGGCCGATCTGTGTTACCCCGAACGGTAGCTGGTTGCGGGCGTACTCTGCGAGTTGTGGGAACTCGATGAAGATCCCCTGGGCTGTTTCGGGTCGAAGGTAGCCCGGTGACGACGACCCCGGCCCGATATTGGTCTCGAACATCAGATTGAACTGCTCGATAGCTTGGCCGGCAAGTCCCGTCCCGCAGGTCGGACAGACGAGTTCGTACTCGGCGATGACCTCCTCGACGCGTTCGGGGGCCAGCGATTCGGCCTCCTCGATCCCAGTGTCGGGGTCGTCCTCGATTATGTGGTCGGCCCGGTGGGACTCGCTGCACTCGGGACACTCCACGAGCATGTCGTCGAACCCATCGAGGTGGCCCGAGGCTTCGAAGACGGGTTCGGGCAGGACCGTCGGCGCGTCGACCTCCATGTGGCCTTCCTGGATGGCAAAGCGGTCACGCCACGTGTCCTCGACGTTGCGTTTCAGCGCGGCACCCTGCGGGCCGTACGTGTAGAAACCGGAGATCCCGCCGTAGGCGCCGGCCGATTGGAGGAAGAAACCGCGGCGTTTGGCCAGTTCGACCAGTCGTTGTGCCTCTACCTGGGTCATCGTAGCGCTTTCAGGACGTCGATGTCGCGGACGATGCCCGCGAGGTCGTCACCCGAGACTAGCGGCACCTGCTCGATCCCGTGTCTGATGAGCAACTGGGCCGCTTCCTGGGCGGTCCGGCGGCCGTTGACCGTCACGAGATCGGCCGTCATGAACTCACTGACCGGCTCGTCCGGAATCTCGACGTTCCGGGTCGGCATGTAGCTGTTGCCGACGGCTTTGATGCCTTCCCACATCCACTCGTCGTCCTGGTTGGCGATGGATTCACCCGTCTCGGCCTCGCCTTCGACGACTTCAGCCTCCGTTAGGACGTCGACTTCGGTCAGCATGCCACACATGTCTGTGTCGTCGTCGAGGACGACCCCGTAGGGAACGTCGGCGTGAGACAGTTCTCGTTCTGCGACGGGCAACGGCGTCCCAGCGTAGACACAATTGACGTCACGTCGGGCGAGGTCGCCGACTGCTCGATCACCGTCGTCGACGCTTCCTTCCGCGATCGCTCGAACGACGTCCGTGATCGTGACGATCCCTTCGAGCTGGCCGTCGACGACCGGGACGCGTGGCTCGCCCGTCTCGACGATCGTCCGAGCGACGTTTTCCAGCGCAGTGTCCGCAGTCGTCGTCGGTACTTCCTCGACGAGCAAGGCGAGCTGGTCCTCATCAGGATGTTTGATCAGGGAGTCACGCGTGACGATCCCGCGGAACTGTTCGCCCTCGTCGGTCTCTTTGACGACTGGGACCGACGAGAACTGTCGTTCTTGTAAATACTCGAGGACGTCGTCTCTGGTGCCCGGTATCTCGACCGTGACGACATCCTCCCGTGGCGTCATGACGTCCGCGACGTTCATACTGGCAAGTACTCCCAGGTCCACGTACTAAATCTTTGTTTAGTTGGCGTGCCCGATCTCACCCCGCTACGTGAGCGGCTCCGCTCGGATCGGGGTCAATTGTATCGGTCAACTGACGCCAAGCGTCAGACGTCTGGCTGACGAATCGCGGTACTGCCAGTGGGTTTCGGCACGTTTATGTATGATTGTTACCTACTCACATAGTATGTCGCAACAGCCCGACGCGCTCGCGGCAGACGGTCACTCAGACGGTGAAATCATGGCCGCAATCGAGGACGACGAGGCGCTCGTCATAGCCGACATCAGCCGCGACAATGCGTATCTTTCGATGCCGGTGGCGGAGGCGGCGTCGCTGTCGGCGTGGCGATAGGGCTCGCTGTTTTTGCGGTTTGTGCCTTCCCGGACTGCTTGCCGTCGCCAGCGGGAGAAAACAAGCGTTATGCCGGGGCGTGCAGTCACCCCTGATATGGAGATCGTAGTCACGGGCCCGGTCGACGAGGCCGGACTGACACTGCTTGCCGAGGCGGGCCACGACGTCCGGACTGTCGAGGTCGACGGCCCGGCGGCACTGGCCGACCAAGCCGAGACTGCCGACGCACTGATCGTCGCCGGTGACGTGGCGGTCACGTCCACTGTTTTCGAGCGTGCCCCGGACCTGCAGATCGTCGGCCAGGCCGGGATCGACGTCGAGGCCATCGACGTGGAAGCGGCGACCGACAGTGGCGTCTTGGTCGCTAATGCCCCCGAAGAGAGCGTTCGATCGATCGCCGAATTCGTCGTCGGACTGGTCTTTGCCACCGGGCGTGGGATCCCGCAAGGACACGTCCGGCTCAAAGATGGCGAGTGGGCGAAAGGTGACATTCTCGGCTCGGAACTGGACGGCAAGACGGCAGGCCTCATCGGGTTCGACGACGTCGGCCAGGAAGTCACAAAGCGGCTAGGCAACCTCGGGCTCGATCTCGTCGTCTACGCACCCGAGGCCGACGACGAGCAGGTCGAACGGGTCGGTGCTGCGGTCGCCGACTACGAGACGGTCCTCGAGCAGGCTGACTTCCTTTCGCTGCACGCAAGCGCCGACGAGGGCGTCGTACTCGGGGAAGATGCATTCGACACCCTCGGTGAGGGGTATCTGGTCAACTGCGGCGATCCGGCGCTGATCGACGAATCCGCGCTGGCCTCGGCCGTCGACGATGGACCGTTGCACGGTGCCGCGCTCGATACGGTACAGGAGGCCCCACTCTCCGCGGACAGTCCGCTCCGTGACGTCGAGGACGTCATCGTAACCCCCGGCATCGCCACTCGCACGACCGGGACTGCTGAATCCGTTTCGACCGCAATCGCCCGCCAGGTCCTTGCTGCATTCGCCGACGAACCGGTCGCAAACGCCGTCAACGCGCCCTCGATTTCACCCGACAAGTACCCGATGGTCCGGCCGTACGCCGATCTCGCCGAGACGGCTGGTCGGATCGCTCTCCAGCTATTCGAGGGGACACCTTCGGCCGTCGCGGTCGACTATGCCGGCGAGATCGCGACCGAAGACGTCGAACCGATCACGGCAGGCGCGCTCACGGGTGTGTTCGAGTCACTCGGCTGGGACGCCAATCCGGTCAATGCTCGCCGTGTCGCCCAGCGGGAAGGCGTCTCTGTCGAGGTCTCGACGAGCCACGATGCGCCGGACTTCCAGAATCTCTTGACCGTCACCGTCAGTGATGGTGACCGCTCCCTCAGCGTCGAAGGGACGCAGTTTGCCGACCAAGACCCCCGTATCGTCAGTATCGACGACTACTGGCTCGAGGCGATCCCCCACGGCTACATGCTGATCGTCCGGAACGCCGACGCACCAGGCGTCATCGGGTACATTGGGACGGTCCTTGGCGAGCACGACGTCAACATCGCGGGCATGTTCAACAGCCGCGAAGCGATCGGTGGAGAGGCCATGTCGGTGTACAACCTCGACGACGAACCGACGACGGCTGTCCTCGAAGCGCTCAACGACGACGACCGTATCCTCGAGACGACGGTTGTCGAACTCAACGGCTTCTGACCTCCGGCCCAGCGCACCTCTTTGGGCTCGTTTTGAGCACGCCACCTTTGGGGTGTTGACCACCCGATAACGTTACTCGTTGCCACAGAGCGACGACCGATCTGCCAGAGACTCCCTCTCGCTGGGGTCGCTCGATATATCGAGTAGTGACCCAGCCGGCGCTCTGCTGTTATCGTCTCGATACTCGATTCACAGCCGCCCGATTGGCCTTCAGGAACGCAGATGCGTGAGCACTTTGTCGGTATCGTCGGGTACTGGCTCGGGTTCGGTCCCGGCCGCGACGGCGGCGTCGGGATCTTTCAGTAGGTGGCCAGTCGTCAGACAGACCACGGACTCCTCGGCACCGATCTCGCCTTGCTCGCGGAGTTTCCGCAGCCCTGCGATCGAAGTCGCCGACGCGGGTTCGACGCCGACGCCCTCCTCGGCGAGCGCTCGCTGGGCGTCAGTAATTGCCTCGTCGCTGACCGCGACTGCCGTCCCGCCCGTCTCTCGAATACCCGGGAGTGCTTTGGGCGCGTTGACCGGGTTGCCGATGCGGATCGCCGTCGCGATCGTTTCGACATCTTCCCAGCGCTCGACGTGATCCCAGCCCTTCTCGATGGCTTCGACCATCGGTGCCGATCCCTCGGCCTGGACGCCGGTGAGTTTCGGGATGTCGTCGGCGTCGATCGCGCCGCTGGCTTCCAGTTCACGGAAGCACTTGTACAGTGCGGCGGTGTTGCCGGCGTTGCCGACCGGTAGCACGATTCGGTCGGGAAAGTGGCCTTCTTCGTCGCGGAACTGCTCCATGATCTCCAGGCCGATCGTCTTCTGGCCCTCCAGCCGGAAGGGGTTCAGCGAGTTCAGCAGGTAGGCTTCCCCGCGGTCAGCGAGGTCCTGGACGATATCGAGACAGCGATCGAAGTTCCCGTCGACTTCGAGGATGCGCGCGCCGTGGAGACTCGCCTGGGCGATTTTCCCGGCAGCGACCTTGCCTTCCGGCAAGAGCACGAGCACTTGCAGTCCGGCCCGTGACCCGTAGGCCGACAGCGCGGCGGAGGTGTTGCCCGTCGAGGCACAGGCCAGCCGGTCCACACCGACTTCCTGGGCGACGCGGACGCCGACTGTCATCCCGCGATCCTTGAAACTCCCGGTCGGGTTCATTCCCTCGTGTTTGACCCGCAAGCGCTCGATACCGATTTCGGCTTCCAGCTGGGGGACTTCGTGGAGTGGCGTGGTACCTTCCGGGAGCGTCACGCCGGTGTCGAAGGGCAAGGCGGCACTGTACCGCCAGACGCCGCCGTGGAAGGCACTCGATTCGTCACCGAACTCATCGAACGTCGGCAGGTCGGCATACCGGACTTCGAGCAACCCGCCACACGCGTCACACGTATAGCGGATGCCATCGAACGGCGGGTACGTCTTGGCACACTCGATGCAGGTCAGCCAAACGCCATCGGTGGCGGTGGCCGGTTCGTCTTGCGTGATCTCTAGATGGCTCATTGGGTGTCCCGACGTGTCGCAGTGGAAAAAAGCCGCGGAATCCACGCCACCACTTTTAGTTCATCGGGTTCGCTCTGTGAACCCGATCTGCTCACGGACGCGCAGCGTCCGAATGCTCGCGGGCCGTAGGCCCGCTCACACTGTCCGTGGGAACAACGCTTCCACGCCATTCGCATGGTCAGCGGGACCGCCGGTCCCGCTCGACTCCCAAGAACGTGGTCCTCACGAGTGAAGTGAGTGTGGGCTCGGCAGAGCTTGCTCTACCGGTGGACCAAAAACCGCTCGCTCCAGTCGGTCGCTCGCGAAGCTACCGTTCTGCCAACCACACCAACAGCCCGTTCTGGGCGTGGAGTCGATTTTCCGCCTGGTCCCAGACGATCGCGCTGTCACTCTCGATTACCTCGTCGGTGACTTCCTCGCCGCGGTGGGCCGGCAGACAGTGCATCAACGCGCGGTCGCCGAGTAGATCGGCCGTGATCTGGAATCCTTCGAAGGCTTCGAGTTTTTCCTCGCGGCGATCCTCCTGGCCCATGCTGACGAAGACGTCCGTGTAGACGACATCGGCGTCCCCAACGGCTGCCTCGGGATCGGTCGTCGTCTCGGGTGCGGTGCCGAGTTCTCCGGCCCGCTCCAGTACGTCGTCGTCGATCCCGTAGCCCTCCGGGGTCGCGACGGTCAGGTCGAGGCCGACCATTGCCGCGCCGAGGACGAACGACTGGGCGACGTTGTTGCCGTCGCCGACCCAGGCGACTCTCACCTCGTCGAATCCGCCGAAGTGCTCGCGGATGGTCAGTAGATCTGCGAGTGTCTGGCAGGGGTGGGCGTCGTCAGTGAGCCCGTTGATCACCGGCACGGTCGCGTATTCGGCCAGCTTCTGGGCGTCTTCGTGGTCGAACAGCCGCGCCATGATCGTGTCAGTGTACCGCGAGACCGCCCGCGCGGTGTCCTTGACCGGCTCGCCTTCTCCGAGGTGGATGTCGTCCGGCCCGAGGAAAATGGCGTGGCCGCCGAGTTGGGTCATGCCAGTCTCGAAAGAGACCCGTGTCCGGGTCGAGGGCTTTTCGAAGATCATCGCCAGCGTCTCGTCTTCGAGCGGTTTGCCCGGTTCCTTGCCGGCTTTGATCGCGGCCGCGCGGTCGAGGACGCTCGTCAACTCCTCGGCCGAGAGATCGTCGACATCGAGTACGTTGCGTGTCATGGTTCTAAGAGAGTCGTCGTGACGTCCTCTAAGACGGCAACCGAGTGGTCGTACTCGGGCAGCGGCAGGTGTTCGTCCGGAGCGTGGTCAAGATCCGAGTCGCCGGGGCCGTAGGTCACCATCTCGGCGTCCCAGGCGTCGGCGTAGATGTTCATGTCGCTGGTCCCGGTCTTGCGCAACAGGCGTGGGTCGCCGTCGCGCTTACGAATCGCCGCACGAAAGGCGCGGGCGACTTCGGTCCGGGGACTCATCATCACCGGTTCGACCCAATCGTCCCAGTTGACCGTCCCGTTCTCTAAGTGGCCGCCGGCCATTTCTCTGAGTTCGTCGGTCGTGTACTCCGGCGGGACGCGCAACTGGACGCGCATGGTCGTCTCGACGGAGAGTCCGTCGTCGCTGATCCCGCCGTCGATATCGACTGGTTTGCAGGTCACTCGCTCGAAAACGGGGTGCCACTCGTCTTTGGCGAACTCGCTTTCGACGCGGTTCCACCAGTCGATGGCGTCTTGAATCGCGTTGTTGTCGGGCCGCGAGGAGTGCCCAGATTCGCTGGTAGCGACGTACGTGCCACCGAGCAGACCGCGATACCCGAGCGTGATTCCGTCCCAGCCGGAGGGTTCGCCGTTGATCACCACGTCGGGCTCGCTATCGCGGTCCGCGACCAGGTAGCGTCCGCCGGTCGAGTCGACCTCCTCACCGACGACGCCGGCAAAGCTCGCCCCCGTCCGGACTGCTACGGCGGCCATCGCCGCCAGGGGTCCCTTGGCGTCGACACTCCCGCGACCCCACAGCACTGTCTCGCCGTCGTCGTTCTCTTCTAACCGCACTGGAATGTCTCCCGGCACGGTGTCGATGTGAGAGGTGAGGAGGACGCCATCGTCTGCCGGGGCACGGATGTTGCCCACGTCGTCGACCCAGACCTCGCGGTCGTGTGCCTCGAAGAAGGCCACGAGTTCTTCGGTAGCCGCCTCGACGTTGCCAGAGACAGACGGCGTACTGACAAGATCAACGAGTAGTTCGCGGGCCGCCGCTGTCGAGACTTCCGCCGCTTGATCTTCAGTCGCGGCGCTCATCAGTCGATCGCCTCCGATAGCGCCGCGACGGCCGCGTCAGCGTCCTCGCGATCGACGACCAGCGGCGGGAGAAGCCGTACGACCGTTCGACCGGCCGGCAGCGCCAGCACCTGATGGTTCAGGGCGAGATCCTTGAGCACGCGGTTGGCCCCGCGCTTGATCTCGACACCGACCATGAGTCCTTCGCCACGGACCTCGCGGGCACTGTCACCGAGTTCTTCGCTGAGTTGCCCACGAAGGTACTCGCCCACGTCGGCGGCGTGGCTCGGGATCTCTTCTTCGACGAGCGTCGAGACCGTTGCCTCGGCGGCCGCCGAAACTACTGGCCCGCCCGAAAACGTCGAGGCGTGCGAGCCGTAGTCCTCGGCGATCCAGTCACGACAGAGCGTTGCGCCCATCGGGAAGCCATTGGCCAGTCCCTTTGCCGTCGTGAGCATGTCCGGGACGACGCCGCTTTTCTCGCAGGCCCACAGCGCTCCCGTTCGGCCCATGCCGGTCTGGACCTCGTCGAAGATCAGTGCTGCGTCGGCCTCGTCGGTGATCTCGCGGGCGGCCTCGAGGTACTCCGTCGAGGCGGGGTGGATCCCGCCCTCGCCCTGGATGGGTTCCATGATGACCGCGGCCGTCTCGTCGTCGACAGCCTCGGCGAGGGCCTCGCTGTCGTCGTAGGGGACGAACTCGACGTCGCCGATCAGCGGTTCGTAGGGCTTCTTGTACTTGTCCTTCCAGGTGGTCGCCAGCGCCCCCATCGTCCGGCCGTGAAAGCCCTGCATGGTGGCGACGATCTTCGAGTCGCCCGTCGCCGACCGGGCGAACTTCAGGGCGGCCTCGTTGGCCTCCGTCCCCGAATTGCACAGCCAGACGTTGTCGATGTCGCCTGGTGCGACGGCCGCCAGTCGGTCGTACAGTTGCGTCCGGGTTTCGACGGGATAGGACGCCTGGACGTAGGTCAGGTCGTCGATCTGGTCTTTGGCGGCCGTATCGACGGCTGCGTGGCTGTGCCCCAGTGGGACGCAAGCGTAACTTGCGCCCATGTCTAGATACTCTCTACCCGCGTCGTCGTAGACGACTGCACCGTCTCCGTCCTCGATCTGTATCGGTTTCTCTGAAAAGACGAATCCGCTCATGATTGATCCTCCGTATCGATCGCTGTTTCGTGTACGTGTGTTCCGCTTCCGTCGAGGGCAGCACTGATTGGGTCGGCAGCGTTGGCGTCAGCGACGACGACCGCAGGTGCGCCGCCGACGAGTGCCTCTTTGGCAGCCATGATTTTGCGCTCCATGAAGCCCTCGGCGGCGTCTTCGAGCGTCTCCCAGTCCTCGCCCGTCTCGACTGATTCGATCAGCGTCTCGGCATCGTCGGGATCCTCGTAGACACCAGCAACGTCCGTCAGTAGGACGAGCCTCGCGTCGAGTGCCCCGGCGATGGCGGCCGCCGAGCGGTCGGCGTCGGTGTTGACCGGAATCCACTCGGCATCATCCTTACCGGCCATCGGTGGCCCGGCAACTGGGGTGTATCCATCGTCTAACAACGTATACAGTAGGTCCTCGTTGACCTCCTTGATCGAGCCCGAGTGATCGCCGCGCTTGATCTTCCGTTTGCCGTCCTCCATGACGCGAACAGCCGATTTCCGGGGTCCGGCCAGGAGTTTCCCATCGACGCCGTTGAGTCCCACCGCGTCGACGCCTTGGCTCTGCAAGCCCGCGACGAGTTGCGTGTTGAGGTGGCCAAATGCCATCTCGAAGACTTCCATGGTCTTCTCGTCGGTGAATCGGCCGACGACACCGGAAGGCGTCTCGACGTACTCCGGCTCGATCCCCATGCGTTCGAGGGTCTCGTCCACTTTTGTCGAGCCGCCGTGGACGACGACGACGTCTTCTCCCTCGTCTCGCGGGTCGCTGTCCTCCCCGCTCGACGTTTCCGAGGCGCTTCGCGCCTCGCCCTCGACTAACGAGGCGACATCAGCCAGCGCGCCTTCTGGATCGACCGCGCGAGCGCCGCCGACTTTGACGACCACGGTCACGCGCGACACACCTCCGTCATGGCGATCCCACCGGGTGCATTCCCGCAAAGTCCAGTCCGGCCGTCTCTTCGAGGCCGAGCGCGATGTTGGCCGCGTGGACGGCCTGGCCGGCCGAGCCTTTCATCATGTTGTCGATGGCCGAGAAGACGACGACACGCTTGTTTCCAGGATCGAGTTCGAAGCCGACCTCGGCGTCGTTCGAGCCCGCGACGGCCTTCGGCTCGGGGTAGCGATAGACGCCACCGCCGCCGGCGACCATCCGAACGAACGGTTCGTCCTCGTAGCTTCCGCGGTAGGCCCCCCAAAGGTCCCCTTTCGAGACGGGCTCCTCGGGGAAGACGTGGATCGTCGCGCTCGCGCCGCGGATCATCTCCACCGCGTGGACGGTAAAGGAGACGCTCGTCCCGAGGAACTGCTCGATCTCGGCCTCGTGGCGGTGGCCCGTCGGCGCATAGGGGCGGACGACACCCGAGCGCTCGGGATGGCTGGAGGCCTCGCCGCCCCCTGCGCCACCTTCCGAGGACCCGACTTTCACGTCGACGACGATCTGTTCGTCCCCCGAGAGGACGTCGTTCTCGAACAGCGGCAGCAGGCCGAGGATCGTCGCCGTCGCGTTACAGCCGCCGGAGGCGATCAGATCCGCGCCGGCCAGGTTCTCGCGGTTGAGTTCCGGGAGGGCGTACTCGGATTCGGCCAGCAACTCGGGCCGTGAATGCCCGTCGTACCACTCGTCGTACTGGGATTCCGAGTCGAGGCGGAAGTCAGCCGAGAGGTCCACGACAGTGTCGGCCGCGTCTTGGAACGCGTCGATGTGGTCCATCGAGACGCCGTGGGGCGTCGCCGCGAACAGTACGTCCACCGACTCCAGATCCTCGGGCGAACTGAACCGCAGGTCCAGTTCACGGAGGTTCGGGTGGACGTGACCGATGGTCTTGTTCTCCTTCGAGCGACTCGTGGCCTGGGCGATCTCGAAATCGGGATGACCGGCGAGCAACCGCAGGAGTTCGCCGCCGGTGAAGCCACTTGCACCGACGACCGAGGTAGTGAGTGACGCTTCCCCCTCGCTCGCGGACATCACTCGTTCACCTCCGCTTTCGTCTCCAGCCAGTCGACGACCTGGCCGGGCACGTCCGTCTCGACGGCGTCGTTCAGCGCCTTGAACTCGACGGTGTGATTGACCTCGTGGACGGTGTAGCCGGTGGGGTTGCCGTCTGAATCAACACCGGTTTCCATGAGATCGATACCCAGGAGACCGCCGCCGACGGCCTCGCTGGCCTCTGCGACGAGTTCGCGGGCGCGATCGTCCAGTTCGAAGACATCGGTTTCAGCACCCTTCGCGGCGTTGGTCAGCCAATGATCCGAGGAGCGAACCATCGCCGCGATCGGCTCGCCGTCGGTCGCCAGCACGCGGATGTCCCGGCCTGGTTTCTCGACGAACTCCTGGACGTAGAAGACCTTGTGCTCGTAGTGACCCAGCGTCGCCTTGTGTTCGAGGATCGCCTCGGCGGCATCCTTCGTGTCGATCTTGGCCATCAAGCGGCCCCACGAGCCGATGACGGGCTTGAGCACGCAGGGATAGCCGAAGTCTTCGATGATCTCTAAGGCCGTGTCCTTGGTGAACGCGACTTCCGTCTTCGGCGTCGGGACGCCGGCTTTCTGCAGTTCGAGGCTGTTGGTCACCTTATCGGCACAGGTTTCGGCCGTCGCGTGACTGTTGACGACCGGGATATCGTAGGCGTCCAGAAACTCCGTCGCGTAGAGACTCCGGCTGGTCGCCAGACAGCGATCGAGGACGACATCGACGCCCTCGAAATCCGCCGGGGGCGAATCGAGGCCGAAGCGCTGTTTGCGCACGTCGATTTTCGTCACCTCGTGGCCGCGCTCGCGCAACTCTTCGAGCAGGAGTTTCTCGTCCTGGCGAATGCGCGAGTACAGCAATCCGACGTTCATAGCGATTCACGCTCCGTTGTCTGCCCGTCGTCGGGCGACTGATGGGGCGATTCGATGGACGGTCTCGTGGTCATGTGGTGAGTGGTCACTGTGGTCGTGCTGATCGTCTCAAACATACGTCTCCACCTCTGCCTGTAGCGCGGCGTCCGCTTTCGCACGCGTCTCCCGGCGCTCGGCCAGCGCGTCGCTGTCTGCCGCGTGGTCCTCGCGGGCCGTCACAACCTGCTCGGCGACGGCCTCTGGGGCCGGGCCGCCGGGAGAGTCGCGACTGGCGACGCTCTCTGTGGGATCGAGCGTTGCCTCGACCGTTTCGCGGTCGACGAACTCGGTCAATGATTTGTCGAGTACTTTCCGCGTGGCGGCCTCAAGCGTCTGGAAGTCCGTTTCCCCGGCCGTTTCGGCCGCGGCCGCGACAACCTCGTGGGCCGTCCTGAAGGGGACGCCGGCCATCGCTAAGGCGTCGGCGACGCCCGTCGCGGTCGAAAAGCCCTCGCCTGCCGCGTCGGCCAGCGCCGCGTCGTTCCACTCGGCTGTGGCAATCGCGCCGGCAGCGACTTCGGTGGCCTCGCTGACGCCATCGATCGTCCGCCAGGCGTGCCCGCCGGCCCGCTGGAGGTCGCGGTTGTACGCCCGTGGCAACCCTTTCAGCGTCGTCAACAGGCCGTTGAGTCCCGCCGCGGCGTCACCCGCACGTGCGCGGACGAGTTCGAGCGTGTCGGGGTTCTTCTTCTGGGGCATGATCGAGGAGGTCGAGGCATAGGCGTCGTCGACCTCGATGTATCCTTTATTCGCGTAGAGCACGACGTCCTCGGCGAGTCCCGAGAGGGTCGTCGCCAGGGTCGCCAGGTGGGCGGTCGACTCCACGAGGAAATCCCGCGCCGAGACGGCGTCCATCGTGTTGGCCATCACTCCGTCGAAGCCCAGCAGTTCGGCCGTCCGCTCGCGGTCGACATCGAAGGGTGTCCCCGCGAAGGCGGCCGCGCCGAGCGGCGACTGGTTCGTGCGCTCGTAGGCATCGAACAGGCGGGCCGTCTCGCGGGCCAGCGCGCGCTCGTAGGACAGTGCCCAGTGAGCGACGGTCGTCGGCTGGGCCGGCTGGAGGTGGGTGAAGCCGGGCATGACGGTTTCGCCCTCGGCCTCGGCGGTCTCGATCAGCGCGCCGCGCGCTTCGAGCGTCGCCTCGATCGCGTCCAGCAGGTCCTCGCGTAGGCGGTAACGAATGCAGGTCGCCACCTCGTCGTTACGCGAGCGGGCGGTGTGCATCCGACCGCCGTCAGGACCGACGCGGTCGATGACGGCCGTCTCGATAGCCTCGTGGACGTCTTCGCCGTCGGGCAGGGCGTCGTGACCTGCCGCTTCGATGTCGTCGAGTGCGGCCAGGATCTCGCCAGCGGTCTCCGCCTCGACGATCCCCTGTTCGGCGAGCATCACGACGTGGGCGCGATCGACTGCGAGGTCAGCGGCGAAGATGCGCTCATCCGCGGCGAGCGACGAGAGGAACCCCCGGGCGGGGCCGCCGCTGAAGCGCTCGCGGCGAACGACGCTATCGCCGTCGGTCCCGCTCTCGTCCGTGGGTTCCTCGGGCATAACTCACTCCTCGTCGGCCAGAGACTCGGTGACCTCGCTGGCCAGGCGCGACTGGAACCCGTGGTACTTCGCGACGCCGGTGGCGTCGTCCTGTGTAATCCCGCCGGTGACGGCCTCCTCGTTGAACGAGGCCGCCGACTCGTTGTACACCGAGTACTCGGATTCACGCGAGACGGCCCGGCAGTGCCCGCCTTCGAGCTTGACCGTCACTGTCCCGGTCACGCGGGACTGCGTTTCGCCGATGAACCCTTCGAGGTCTTTCACGAGGGGTGCGTCGATCAGTCCCTCGTAGGCCTTCTCGGACCAGCGCTGGTCGATGGAGGTCTTGAACTGGCGTTCCTCGGCGGTGAGGACGAGCCCTTCCAGGGCCTCGTGGGCCGTCAGCAGCACCGTCGCCGCGGGGTGCTCGTAGTTCTCGCGGACCTTCAGGCCGAGCATCCGGTCTTCCATCATGTCCGTGCGGCCGACGCCGTGAGCGCCAGCGATCTCGTTGAGTTGTTCGATGAGTTCGACCGAGCCGAGTTCCTCGCCGTCGACGGCGACCGCAGTGCCGTCCTCGAAGGTGATCTCGACGAGTTCGGCCTCTTTCCCTGACGGATTGTCCGTCCAGAGGTAGATGTCGTCCTCGGGGATCGTTGCGGGGTCTTCGAGTTCCGAGCCCTCGATCGAGCGACTCCAGAGGTTCGTGTCGATGGAGTAGCGACCGCCGGCCCCGCCCTCGACGGGCAGACCCTTCTCCTCGGCGTACTCGTTTTCCCACTCGCGGGTGAGCCCGAGTTCGCGGATCGGCGCAATGACGTCCATGTCGGTGTCGCGCCAGACGGCCTCGAAGCGCAACTGATCGTTGCCCTTGCCAGTACAGCCGTGCGCGAGGGCACTACAGCCCTGCTCTCTGGCGACCGCGGCGATTCCCTCGGCGATGACCGGCCGTGCGAGGGCGGTTCCCAGCGGATAGCCCTGGTAGTCGGCGTTGGCCTCGACGGCGGACAGGCAGAGGTCGGCGAACTCCTCGCGGGCGTCGACGACGTAGTGGTCCAGGCCCAGTGCCTCGGCCGTCTCCTCGGCTTCGTCGAACTCGTAGTCGGGTTGGCCGACGTCGACCGTGACGCCGATGACGTCGTCGTAGCCGTATTCCTCTTTGAGTAGCGGTACGCAGACTGTGGTATCCAGCCCGCCCGAGAAGGCGAGTGCAACTGTGCCGTTTCCGTCCTGTTGTGTCGTGGAGTGTGTCATAGTGTCGTGACTGTCGGGTGAGAGATGACCGCCCCGGAACCCGACGGTGGGCGGCGATGAGAACGTTCGAACGCGTGAAAGGAGTAGTAGTGATGGGGCTAACGGCCCCGTCGTCGGCGTCGAAGAAGGGAGACAGACCCGCCGGTCACAACTGCGATCGACGCGGACCGGTGGATCGGCGTCATGTACCCCGGAATATCCGGCATGGAGTACAAATATCTTCCGGGTTTGTTCCTTGCGTGTTGATCTCTGTCGTGACTGCTGGGTCACGGTTCTGTGTCCTCGTGGTCGGCAACTGCCACAACACCTATGCTTCTCGCGTGTGGAGTTATTTACATGAATCTCGACGTCGAAGACCTCCTGAAGATCGTCCTCGCACTGGTAATCGTCTTGGTTGTCCTCGAAATCGTTGGCGAGGTCCTGGGGTGGATGGCGTGGCTTCTTGGCCCATTCCGGCCGCTGCTCGGGCTGATCATCGTCGTGTTGATCGTGCTGTGGCTTCTCGACCGGATCTGAGGGATCTCGCTCTTTCAGCGAGTGATCCGGACCTGTCTGATCGATCGGGGCGCTTATTCTGCTCGACCTCTCCACTCAAGACGTGTACAGTCTGAACGTCCCCGTTCCCTCGTCGGTTGCCCGACTGGCGAGTGAACTCGCCCGGGAAGTGCCACGGGCCCAGGAACGAACGCGCGGCGAGCACACGCTGGTGCTCAAGCGACTCGGGCAGGATCGATCGGTGCCGCGACTCCAGGCCCAGATCCGGGAGTATCTCGCTGGGCAGCCGCCATTCGAGGCACAAGTGACTGGTATCGATTACTTCGCCAACGCGACGAACGGCCCCTCGCCCGTCGTCTATCTCACCGTCGAGAGTCCCGAACTCCGGCGCGTTCACGCGAAACTCGTCGCGAAGTTCTCCCCGGTCGAAGGGATGGAAGGCGACGACTACTCCCCACACGTCACGATCGCCCGGGGCGGCGATCGGGCGACGACCACCGGACTGGCCGAGCGCTCGATCGAGCCGATCACCTGGACGGTCTCGCGACTGACCGTTCGTGACGCCCGACGCGGTGAGCCCGCAAGTAGTGTCTCTCTGCCAATCTGAGCCTCGCTGTCGGCTCAGTCCTCGAAGCGGCGGTCTTCTTTGGAGATGTCGTCGTCGGCATCTCGACCAGTCGTCGGGACCGTCCTATTCCCGAACGATCCGCCACCCACGAGTCGGTCGCGGCCACTCTGCTTGATGATATCCAGAGCGGTCATGAGGTCTGTCCGGGTGAGCAAGCCAGCGAACTCCCCGGCCTCCATGACCAACAGCCGCCCGATGTTGTTCTCTTGGAGGCGCGTCAGGGCCGCCATCGCGTCTTCGTCCGGGCCGATCGTCCGCAGATCGGTCGTCATCACGTCCGAAACGGTGAAGGCCTCGCGTTCGACTTCCCGGACGGCACGGGCGTCTTCTAAGGTCACCAGCCCGACGATCTCGTCGTTCTCGACGACGGGAAAGCCCGTGTGGCGTTCCCGGAACATGAGTTCCATCAACTCCGCGACCGACATGTCCGGATCGACCGACTGAACCCGATCGGCCGGCGTCATCACGTCTCGGACGGTCACGCCCTCGAAGGCGGCTTTCATCGTCGTCATCTGGGCTTCACTGGATGCGCCGATGTAAATGAAGAAGGCGATCGCGACCAGAAACAGGCCGCCGCCGCCGAACAGGCCGAACAACCCGAGCAGGAGGGCAAAGAGCTTCCCGACCTCGGCGGCGATCTGGGTCGCCCGGGCGAACGGGCGCGTCCGGGCGAGCAGCGCCCGGAGGACCCGTCCGCCGTCCATCGGGAAGCCGGGCAGCATGTTGAAGATCGCCAGGGCGACGTTCATCAGCGCGAAGTACCCAAGCAGGAACTTCACCGACGCGATCCCGACCGCCTCGCCCGTCGGCACGAGCCAGAAGCCGGCATACGAGATGCCAGCGAGGGCCACGCTGACGGCGGGGCCGGCGATCGCGATGAACAGTTCCTGTTTCCAGTCTTCGGGCATCTCCTCGAGCTGGGCGATCCCGCCAAAGAGCCACAACGTGATCGACGAGATCGGAAAGCCAAACCGCATTGCGACGACCGAGTGGCCCAGTTCGTGGAGGACGACGCAGGCAAACAGGCCGACGGCCGCAGTGATCCCCAGGACGTACGGGAACGCACCCGTCGACAGTGGCTCGATGGGGATGCCGGCCCCCCAGACCTCGTTCATGAGTTCGACCGACTGGCCGACCTGCGCGCCGATGATCCAGGCAAACAGCGGGAGTACCAGCAGGAACGTAACGTCCAGCTGTATCGGGATCCCGAAGGCGCTACCGATCCGGATGCGTCGCATGATCTCGTGTACTCTTGGCAGCGTCTTAAGGCTCCGTGTCACGGCATGGCGTCCCGGTCCGATCGGGTCCGAGTGAGTCAAGTGGATCCTGCTCTTATTGGCGGTGTGTCCCAGCAGCTTTCGGCCGTCGACACGCTATTCGTCCACGAAGACGGCGAGGACTTTCGGGTGGTCGTCCAGCAGGACGGACAGCGGGTACTTGGCGGTCGACTGGAGGTCAAAGAGACCTCGGCCGGTCCCCGCCCGGCCCGCCTTCGGGTCCAGCGGGGCAGCCAGGAGGATCTGCGCAGCCCCGACCAGTTCGTCGAACTGGCTCGCCGGGCCGACCGGATCCGCGTCTCCGAACAGACCTCCAGTCGTGGTCGACGGGTCGCCCGCGAGATGCTCGATGCCTACCAACTCGAAGCGAAGGTCGTCCGGACCTGTCGGTACTGTGCCTCCAGTGGCGAGTACGCGCCGATCACGAGCGAGACGGCGATCGCTGCCGACGGCGACGATATCTGTCCGGACTGTGCGATCGCGGAACTGGAGCGTGAACTCGCCTACCACGGCGACGTGACGGGTACTGCCCGCGATCGCCTCGAAGCGCTCTTGCTCGAAGTCCAGGATCTCGAACGCATCAAGAACCTCCTCTCTGGGGAACTCGATCCGGAACTCACGAAGTTCGACGAGATCAGCGCCACCGTCGAGGACGTCGATCTCGTCCCAACTGACTCGCTGAGCCTCCATCCGGGCATGCAACAGAAACTCGAATCCCAGTTCGAGGAACTTCTGCCGGTCCAGAGTCTGGCGGTCGAGCACGGCGTCACGGATGGACAGGACCAACTCGTGGTCTCGGCGACGGCGACCGGGAAGACGCTGATCGGCGAGATGGCCGGGATCGATCGGGTCCTCAACGGCAAGGGAAAGATGCTGTTTTTGGTCCCGCTCGTGGCGCTGGCAAACCAGAAATACCAGGACTTTCAAGAGGAGTACGGCGATCTCGTCGACGTGAGTCTCCGCGTTGGCTCCAGTCGTATCCGGGGTGAAGGTGGCGGGTTCGACCCGAGTGCGGACATCATCGTTGGTACCTACGAGGGAATCGATCATGCCCTGCGGGTCGGCCACGATCTCGGCGAGATCGGGACGGTCGTCATCGACGAGGTCCACACCCTCGGTGAGGGCGAGCGCGGCCACCGTCTGGACGGTCTCATTTCGCGGCTGAAGTACTACTGTGAGGAAGGCGGTGGGACGGCGGTCCGTGACGATCGGGGCGGGCAGACGAGTGCGCCCGGCAACACCCAGTGGATTTACCTCTCGGCGACCGTCGGCAATCCGGGCTCGCTGGCGGACTCCCTGGAGGCGCAACTCATCGAGTTCGAGGAACGGCCCGTGCCGATCGAACGGCACGTCACTTTCGCCGACGACTACGAGAAAGTCGATATCGAGAACAAACTCGTCAAGCGGGCTTTCGACACGAAATCCTCGAAGGGATATCGCGGCCAGACGATCATCTTCACCAACTCACGGCGGCGCTGTCACGAGATCTCTCGTCGACTGGAGTACTCCTCGGCTCCCTATCACGCCGGGCTGGACAACAGCCGCCGCGGCAAAGTCGAGTCGATGTTTGCCGACCAGGAACTGTCCGCCGTCGTCACGACGGCAGCGCTTGCGGCCGGCGTCGACTTCCCGGCCTCCCAGGTCATTTTCGACTCCCTGGCGATGGGCATCGAGTGGCTGACCGTCCAAGAGTTCTCTCAGATGCTCGGGCGGGCCGGCCGGCCCGATTACCACGACAAAGGGACGGTCTACCTGCTGGTCGAACCCGACGGCGTCTATCACAACAGCCAGGAAATGACCGAAGACGAGGTGGCATTCAAGCTCCTCAAAGGAGAGATGGAACCCGTCATGAATCGCTACGACGAGAGCGCAGCTGTCGAGGAGACGCTGGCGAACGTCGTCGTCGGCGGCAGTGCGACCAAGCGACTCAACGGTCGGATGCTCGGTGAGGTGCCGACCAAACACGCTCTTGGAAAGCTTCTGGAGTACGAGTTCATCGATGGCCTGGAGCCGACGCCGCTAGGACGGGCCGTGACGCGGCACTTCCTCTCGCCCGATCGGGCGTTCCTGCTACTGGACGGGATCCGCAAGGGAATGGACCCCTTCGAGATCGTCGCCGACGCGGAGTTGGCTGATGAACAGCGATGAGTCAGTAGCCCGCGCCTTCACCGAGGAAGGTGTCGGCTGCGTAGGCGGCTCCGAACGCCGCGATGCCGGACATCAGTCCGACGATGACGCTATTGATGATGAGATTGCCGAACTGGATCGAACTGAGGTTGTTGAGCGATCCTGACATCTCTGATGCTCCCGCGGGGAGACCGCCGAGACCGGCCGCGCTCGATCCCGCGGCCTCAGTGAATGCACTCAGTGACGGGACGATAAACGACGCCATGAGCGTCGTTACAAGGACGAACACGAATCCGCCCAGGAAGACACCGGCACCTGCCGTCATGCGACGGGTCTGTACGTCGTCGCTCATTCGGGTCGCCACGAACAGGCCGATCAATGGCGCGAGACCGAACGCGATGAAGGGGGCGATCTCGGCCGTCAGATATCCGATCGTCAGCTGGTGAGTCGTTCCCAGTGCTTGACCGACTTGCGGGCCGCTGGAGGTGCCCATCGCCGAAGCGGTACTTCCGGCCACCTCAACCGCTCCCGGGACGAACGAGAATCCGCCGATCATGCCCAGCAGGAACGTCATCGCGCCCAGTAGCACCGACGCGATCCCCATCGTTCCGACGATGCCTTTGAGATAGCGCTTGGGCTCGGGCCGTTGCAGGTCGTTCAACAGGCTCGAACCACCGTAGCCACCGCCTTGGGCGTATTGACCTTGTTGGGCGTACTGGCCGCCCTGGCCTTGCTGATCCTGGGCGTACTGGCCGCCCTGGCCTTGCTGACCCTGGGTGTGCTGGCTGCCCTGGCCCTGGGCCCCCGTGCCCCCCGCTTGCTGGCCGCCGGGAGCTCCACCCTGATTCGCTGGTTGTCCACCCGTATTCCCACGTGGTTGACTGTCCTGCTCGCTATTCTGCGTCTTGCGCGGATTGTTTTCATCCGTCATCAGCGCGTACTTGTCTCAGTCTACGCATAAATCTTTGACATTCCGAACGGCGGTTTCGCCGCCGCAAGTGCCGCGCCGCCAAGAGGGGACAATAATAGGGGGCGCCGCGACGGATGGTATGTCGTTTGTGACTATGGTGGACTGCCGTCCCGGCACCCGACAAACGGGGGCGCTTTTGAGAACGCGGCATGAGTGGACTACGTTCGGGAACGTTCTCAGAGCCTGTATATCGCTGCTTCGTAGGGGCGGAACGTCGTCCCGTCAGGGGTCGACGGAACGTCGGTGTAGTTTCCGGTAACGGCGTCAGCACCGTCGGTCGGGACCGGCGACTCGAAGGTGGCCGGTTCGGCCGACCAGTTGAGCACGATCAGTGCCGTCTCCTCGCTCAGTGTCCGCCTGTAGGCGTAGAGTTGCTCGTCTTCGGGGAGCAGTAGTTCGTAGTCGCCGTCGACGAGGACGGCCCACTCGTGGCGCAGGTCGATCAGTTCTCGGTAGTGGGCGAGCACCGAGTGTGTGTCGGCGCGTGCGGCCTCGACGTTGATCTCGGTGTAGCGCTCGTTGACTTTGAGCCAGGGGCTGCCGTCGGTGAAGCCGGCGTGTTTGCCGTCGGTCCACTGCATCGGCGTCCGGGCGTGGTCCCGGCTCCGCTCGTTGACGAACTGGCGGACCTCCTCGTGAGAATCGATGACGCCGGCTTCCTGGAGCGATTCGACCCGACCGATCGTCATTACGTCATCGATCTCGGCCAGATGCTGGAACTCGGCGTTGTGCATTCCGATCGCGTCGCCCTGATAGACGAACGGTGTGCCCCGCAGCGTCAACAGGAACGTGGCAAGCAGTGTCGCCGACTCGCGATGGTATCGTTCGTCGTCGCCGAATAGCGAAACGGCACGCGGCAGATCGTGATTACCGAGGAACGGTGCCGGCCAGGCGATCTCAGTTTGCTGTCGCGTCACGATGTCCTTCAAGGCCGTGAGGTCCCACTCGTCGCTCGCTTCCGGGTCGAAGAGGTCCTCGGGACTGTCTCCGATTCCGACGTGATCGAACTGGAACACCATCTCGAGGCCATTTGACTCACTGGCGACGTACTCGGCGGCCTGTTCGACGGTCGTGTGGCCCATCTCGGCGACAGTCATCACCCCGGCCTCGCCCAGTGTGCGCTCGGTGAGTTCTTCGAGATACGCGTCCAGGGTGGGGCCGTGGCTGTAGTGGGCGATCCCGGTCGGATCGGTGTCCGGATCGCCGTCCGGGAGGCCTTCGGGCTTCGAAATGTGTGAGGCCGCGTCGATCCGGAACCCGTCGGTCCCCTTCTCGCGCCACCAGCTGATCACGTCGGCGATCTCCCGGCGAACGTCGGGATTGCGCCAGTTGAGGTCGGGTTGGCTCTCGTCGAAGACGTGGAGATACCACGCTTCGCGCTGGTCGTCGTACGACCAGGCCGGCCCGCCGAAGATCGACTCCCAGTTGTTCGGGGGTTCCGCGGGGTCGCCTTCTCGCCAGATGTAGTAGTCGTCGTAGGGTTCCTCACCGGCTCGGGACCGCTGGAACCACGCGTGTTCGTCTGCGGTGTGGTTGATCACCAGGTCCATGATGAGGCGGATGTCCCGGTCGTGGAGGCACTCGACGAGGCGCTCCCAGTCTGCTAGCTCGCCGTACTGGTCGTCGATAGCGCGGTAGTCGCTGATGTCGTAGCCGTTGTCCTCGCCGGGCGATTCGTACACTGGAGACAGCCAGACGGCATCGACACCTAGCTCGTCGAGATACGCGACGTTCTCGACGATACCCGAGAGGTCGCCAACGCCGTCGCCGTCGCTGTCGTTGAAACTCCGTGGGTAGATCTGGTAGACGACGGCTTCGGTCCACCACTCACGATCGAGGCTGTCCTCGCTCGTCTCGACGTGCGTGTCCATGAGTCACCCCGTGAGATAGACGCGTGCCTCCCACGGCGAGAGTTCGAGTGTCGTCCCGAGGGTTTGGGGGGCGTCGTCGTTGGCGATCGCCAGTTCGAGCCCCGGATCGACGTGATCGGGGACGTCGATCGACCGCGATTCTCCGGACCAGTTGAGCACGATCAATCCGCGTTCGTCCCCGAGTGTCCGCGTGTACGCGAACACTGACGGGTGATCCGGATAGTGCAACTCGAAGTCCCCAAAGACGAGGACGTCGCGTTCCTCGCGCAGGGCGATCAGGTCCTGGTAGTATTGCCAGACGGAGGCCGGGTCCGTCCGCTCGCGCTCGGCGTTGACGCTCGTGTAGTTGGGGTTGAGCTTGATCCAGGGGTCGCCGTCGGTGAATCCAGCGTGTGTCCCGTCGGTCCACTGCATCGGCGTTCGGGCGGTATCCCGGCTGACCGCTTCGATCGCGTCCCGGACGTCCGCGTAGGACTCGGCGTCACCGGTAGCGATGGCCTCTTCGACGAAATTGATCGCCTCGACGTCGCGCAGTTCCTCGATCGATTCGAATGGGGTGTTCGTCATCCCGAGTTCCTCGCCCTGGTAGACGAACGGCGTCCCCTGTAGCGTGTGGGTGAACGTTCCAAGCAGTTTGGCGGACTTCCGGCGGTATTGGTCGTCGTCGCCGAACCGCGAGACCATGCGAGGCTGGTCGTGATTCGAGAGGTAGATGCTGTTCCAGCCGTCCTCGGCCAGCCCAGTCTGCCAGCGCTCGATGATTTCTTTGAACGCCGGCAGATGCCACTCGCCGGCCTCCCACTTGCTGTCGCCGTCGCCGACGCTGACGTGTTCGAACTGGAAGACCATCGAGAGGCCGTCGCCGTCCTCGCCGACGAACTCCTGGGCGTCCTCGACGGAGACGCCGGGGGTTTCCCCGACAGTCATAATCTCTCGGTCGACCGTTTCGACCGTCTCGGCCATCATTTCCGAGAGGTAGTCGTGGATCTTCGGGCCGTTCATGAAGTGTTCGGCCCCGGTCAGCCCTCCGTCGGGATCGCCGTCCGGGAGCCCCTCGGGTTTCGAGAGGAGATTGATGACGTCCATCCGGAACCCATCGATCCCTTTCTGTAGCCACCAGCGCATCATCTCGTAGACTGCCTCCCGGACTGCCGGATTGCGCCAGTTGAGATCGGGCTGTTTCTCGTCGAAGAGGTGGAGATACCACGCCTCGCGGGTCTCGTCGTAGGACCAGGCGGAGCCGCCAAAAAAGGAGTCCCAGTTGTTCGGTGGTTCCGCGGGATCGCCCTCTCGCCAGTAGTAGAACTCGTCGTAGGGTTCCTCACCGGCTCGGGAGCGCTGGAACCACTCGTGTTCGTCCGAGGTGTGATTGACGACCAGATCCATGATGAGGCGCATGTCTCGGTCGTGCAACGCTGCGAGCAGCTCTTCCCAGTCTGCTAGCTCGCCGTATTGGTCGTCGATAGCGCGGTAGTCGCTGATGTCGTAGCCGTTGTCCGCCTGCGGTGACGCATAGACTGGGGACAGCCAGACGGCATCGACACCCAGCTCGTCGAGATACGGGACGTTCTCGATCATCCCGGGAATGTCGCCGATGCCATCCCCGTCGCTGTCGTTGAAACTCCGTGGGTAGATCTGGTAGATGTCCGCCCGTTTCCACCACGCTCGTGGCTGTTCTGTCGACCCATCGGCCCCGTCTGCCGGCTCGTTCGGGTTACTCATGTCCGTTTGGACACCACTCGTCGCACGCTCTTAACGTTATCTAAATTTGCGAAGAACATATACTACAACTCTATGGGTCGGTGGGCAATCTCACGTCCCGTCCAGTCGGGCCATCGGTTCGATCGTCGCTCTTCTCGCCACTGGCCGGGCGGCGACGGGCAGGCCTTCGTCTCCCGGCCGTCGTGGATGGGTAACGTATTCAAGGCAACCCGCAGAATGTGAGACGATGAGCGAGCGATCAGACGGCCGTGACCGGGAGATTCGGGAGGAACTCGCCGTCTTTGGCTTCTCGGACACGGAAATCGACGCGTACCTTGCGATATTGGCCCACGACGAGGCGACGACGCGAACGATCGCCGAGGCGGCCGACGTGACCCAGCGAGCGGTCTACAACATCGCCGAACGGCTGGCCGATCGTGGGTTGGTCCGGGTCAAAGAGCACGCATCACCGACGACAATCAGTGCCGTGCCCCCCGACGATGCGATCGAGAACCTCACCACCCGGCTCGAATCGATCCGACCCCAACTGGCTGCAACGTACGACGAAACGGCAGAGACCTCTCCGGACATCCGGATCATCAAATCGAGAGAGACAGCGCTGAAACGCCTGCGCCAGGCCATCGAGTTAGCCGACCACGAGATCGTCATTTCGATCCCCCAAGCGATCTATCCCGAGATCGAATCCGCGCTTCAGGCCGCAAACGAGCGGGGGGTGCTCGTGTTGCTGTTGCTCGGGGACTACGAGGGCGACACCGATCCGGCACCGTTCGAACCTGTCGCCGACGTCGTTCGGTACTGGGACGAGCACCTGCCCTTTCTGTACGCCGTCGACAACTACCGTGAGGGGATGGTCGGCGAAGCGCCGGTCCTCGCTGGACCTCACCACGACGGCTATGCCGTCTACGTCACCGAAGCGTTCCTGACGAGTACCATCTTCAGCATGTTCATCGCGACGTACTGGCCTGCCGCCAAGGAACTGTCCGTCACCTCGCCCGATCCACTGCCCGAGACCTTCGAGTGGTTCCGCCACGCTGTCCTCCAGGCTGCGTTGTCCGACGCCGAGAGCACGACGCTTCGGGCCGAGGTCGAGACGGCAAGCGACGAACGCTTGACCGGCCGGATCACCGAGGTCGTCCAGCAACTCATCGAACCCCGGAGTGAGACTTTTTCCTTACAGCACTCTCTGTGCCTCGAGACGGCCGACGGGCCAGTCACCGTCGGCGGACACGACTCGTTCTTAGAGGGGTACGAAGCCGAATCAGTTCGGCTGCTCTCGGAAGAGTGACCGTCTGGTCTGTCCTGCTCGTTGCCGGCCCCCTGTTCGACGTGCAACCGTGTTGCTTGAGTGGCTGTTCGTGATCGGCTCCGCTCTTCGATCGTGTACGCATTTTCGGTCAGTACCGTGTCTCGCTTCGCTGGGTACTGTTTCGGCCAGGGACGGCGTTGGACGCCCGCTAAGAGCTTTGAAGAATACATTCTCCCAGAAGTTTTATTATTGCCGTTCCGTCATAGTAAATTGATGCCTAGTCCCCCGCCGACGAGGTGTGTCTCGCCTATGCGGGACTCCCGTGGGTTGGGAACGGCGACCAACCAACGATGGGTCGCCGGACGACACCGGCCCGGCTGTCTCCCTCGACGGTTGCAACCGGGGCTCGATCGACGACGAGGCCCCGAAATCGGTGGTCGGCCCCCTCTCGACGTGGCTTGCCCAACGAGCACCTCCGGTCTGCGGGCGCCTCCCCGCCCTCCACTACCCAGTAGTTATGCATCTGTCCAATCGACACGTTCCGGATTTCGAACCGCACGCACAGCCAGACGCCATCGTTTCGGCTCCCAACTGCCGGATTACGGTCCTCTCGCCCCGGGTTCTCCGGCTGGAGTACGATCCGACCGAGACCTTCGAGGACCGGCCGAGCCAACTGGTGTGGTATCGCGACCAGCCGGTTCCCGACTTCGAGGTAACCCGGACCGGCGAGTCTCTGGTCGTCGAGACCGACGCCCTGGAACTCGAGTACGACCACACTGGCGATGGATTCAGCGCCGAAACACTGTCGATCGAACTCGCCGACGGCACTGAGTGGGTTTACGGTGCGGACAACGACGGCAACCTGAACGGATCGTTGCGGACCGTAGACGAGGTCGACGGGTCGGCCCCGCTCGAAGACGGGCTGGTGTCCCGTGACGGGTGGGCGGTCGTCGAGGACACCGACCGGCTGGTCTTTGGCGACGACGGCTGGGTCCAGCCCCGCGAGGCGGCCGACGGCTACGAAGACCTGTACTTTTTCGGCGACGGGCAGGACTACCAGACTCGCTTAGCAGACTTCCGGGCGATCACCGGCGAGGTGCCGATGGTGCCCCGCTGGGCGCTTGGCAACTGGTGGAGTCGCTACTGGGAGTACTCCCAGGACGAACTCCGCGAGGTTGTCGAGGGCTTCCTCGATCGGGATATCCCCTTGTCGGTCGCCGTGATCGACATGGACTGGCACGTCGTCGACAACGCACACCACGATGGCTGGACCGGCTGGACCTGGAACGACGAGTACTTCCCCGATCCCTCCAGGTTCATCGACTGGCTCCACGACAACGACATCAAGACGACGCTCAACCTCCATCCTGCGGAGGGTGTTCATCCTCACGAGGCTCAGTACGAGGACTTTGCCGACTTCATGGGGATCGACCCGGCGAGTGAGGAGCCAGTCGAGTTCGACGCGAGCGATCCGCAGTTCCTCCGTGGCTACTTCGAGCACTTGATCGACCCCATGGAGGACGAGGAGGGCGTCGACTTCTGGTGGATCGACTGGCAACAATGGGACGAGTCACCCGAGATGGAGGGACTCGACCCGCTGTGGGCGCTAAATCACTTGCACTCGCTCGATCGGACCCGCGACGGGAAACGGCCGTTCATCTTCTCGCGGTGGCCCGGCCTCGGCGGCCACCGCTACCCGATCGGCTTCTCCGGTGACGCCTACATCTCCTGGGAGTCCCTGCGGTTCCAGCCCCACCTGACGGCCACCTCGGCCAACGTCGGATACGGCTGGTGGAGTCACGACATCGGCGGCCACATGGGCGGGGAGGGCGACCCGCGCGACTTTGCGGAACTGTACGCCCGCTGGACGCAGTTCGGTGCCCTCTCGCCGATCAATCGCATCCACACCACCAAACACCGCTTTATTGATAAGCGTCCGTGGGCCTTCGATGGCACGATCTCGGAGAGCCTCGAAGACGCCCTGACGCTGCGTCACGAGTTGCTCCCCTACATCTACACGATGGCGTGGCGCGATCACACCGAGAGCGTCCCGCTCGTCCGGCCGATGTACTACCACCATCCCGACGCCGAGGCGGCCTACGAGACCGTCCACCAGTACTACTTCGGGAGCGAACTGCTCGCTGCGCCCCACCTCAGCGAGCGCGACGATGAGACCAATCTGGCCCGGCGGTCGGTCTGGCTGCCCGAGGGTGAGTGGTTCGACTTCACGTCCGGCCAGTACCACGATGGCGGCCGGTGGCTCGCCCGCTACGGGGATCTCGACGATCTGCCGGTGTACGCCAAAGCGGGGGCGATCGTGCCCATGGATCCCGACGCGCGTCAGGATGTCGCCAATCCCGACCGACTGCGCGTCGTCGCGTTCCCTGGCGCGGACAACGAGTTTACGCTCTACGAGGACGACGGCACTACGATGGCCCACCGTGACGGTGCCTCCGCAACCACGACCCTGACACAGACGTTCGATGGCGACAGCCTGACCTTCGAGATCGAACCCGCGGCCGGTGACCGCTCGTTCATTCCCGACGAGCGCACCTACGACCTCCACCTCCGGGGCGTCAGCGAACCGACGGACGTGAGGGTCGATGCACCGGTCGACTTCGAGGTGACCTACCGTGAGTCGGACGCTACGCTGGTGGTGGCGTTCGACGCGATGGCCGTCAGCGAGGGCCTGTCAGTCACCCTCGATACCGACGCCGACTCGCTGGTCTCTCGACAGGACCACACCCGCGAGCGCATCGAGGACCTCCTGTGGTCGTTCAAGACTCACGTCGCCGTCAAGGAGGCGATATTGGAGGACTTCGAGCCCGATTCGATCGCATGGCTGGCCGAGTACTCCGGGCCACTCACGACTGCCCAGATGCGGGCGCTCGTCGAGACGATCACCGGCGCCGGGGCGGCCCGGCTCGACCACGATGGCGCGGAGCGACTGGTCGTCTGGAATCCCGACGACGCATCTGTCTCCTATCGATTTACGACCTGGGACTGGCAGGACGAACCGTTCCTCTTCGATGCTGGCTCGGCCGAGTCCGGGACCGTCCCGGACTGGACTGCCTTCGACGTGAGTGGTAGTGCGGTCGACGGGCGTCTCGAACTCACTTACGGCGACACGTTCACGATGGCTGTCGAGAGTGACGCGCCGGACGAACCGGCTCACTGACCCTGGCTTCGTTTCGAACCCGCTCTAGAGCACAAAGACGATCGCGCCGGGTACGAACGCGACTTCGAGGATCGATAGCAAGATCACCAGGACTGCGCCCGGCACACCGCCGACGGCGACGACCAACACCGCCAGCGGGCTGATCGCTACTTCGAGTCCGACCAGCAGATCGGCGAGCAAGAACACGAGCAGTCCCAGGATGGCGTTCCAGATGAACGGCTTGACCGCTTTGACGATCCAATACGCGCCGAAGACGACCGCTAAGACGACTAGGAGGGCACCGATTTCGAGTAGTGCGACCATACGACAACTTCGCGACACCCTCGTATGTGCTTTCTGGCCAGAACGAAACGCTTTAGATCGCCTCGCTGCAAACGGGTAATGCGGGACCGTGGGGTAGCTTGGTATCCTTGCGGCCTTGGGTGCCGTTGACCGCGGTTCAAATCCGCGCGGTCCCACTGTACCACCGTTTTCCTGGTCGGGTACGCCGTAGGCACACCTCTCCTTGCAACAAGCTGGCCCAAAAATAGCTACTGGCTCGCTGCGCTCGCCAGTAGCCAACCCCCTCGCCACGGCGAGTGCCTCGATTATTCGCTCGCAACTGTCTGCATGCCGAGGTGGCCGTTCGGTGCCACGACGACACCAGGTCGGCCGTCCGGTGAGTCGACGCCCTCGGTAGCGGGGTAGCGATCAGAGGTGCCACGGGCGTTCGGCTTCGCGAGTCTATCGGGATCGGCGGTCTGGATACTTCGGTTCTGATCAGTGACCTTTGGGGCCGTCCCTGCCTGGGGTTCACCCAGTCGGTCTTCACACGGTCACGTCGGTTTACCGGGCCGACGAACCGAGGCGGACAAAGCGCCATCTCGCGGCGTTAAGATTGTACTGGGGGTGAGACACACCTTACGAAAGGTGGGATCGAAAATTATCGCACGACGGCGGCGGTCGCGTCCGCGAGCTCGGCGTAGAACGGCTCGCGTGTCTCTGCCCGAACTCCATCCAAGAACGTCTCGAACCACTGCCGGGGATGTTCATCCAGGAACTGTTCACAGGTTTCCCGAGAGGCGACCGCCGACAGATGGCCCGCGAATTCGAGTTCGGTCGCGATGTGATCGGGGAGATCCGACCACTCCGGATCGAGCCCGAGGCCGTACTCGTCGTACCAGTCGACGACCGCTCGCGTCGACGGGCCGAGGACGTTCCCGGCGGTGTCGCCATCGCCATCGCGATAGATGCTCTCGTAGGGCGGACACGGCGGGCTGTCCGGTCCGACAAACAGGCGGGCGTGTTCGGTCCGCAACGCCGTCAAGTCGAGTGTCTCGCGTTCGGAGACGACACCGGCGAGTGCCCCCGACTCGATGGCGGTCCGGAGCTGTTCGTCCGGTTGGCGCCAGCATCGCGCTAACACTGCATAGCCCTGGGCGGCTGTCGCCTCTCCGCCTGCGGTGGCGTCACTCATCGCTGCCACCGTCTGGTCGAATCGTTCCGCCGTCTGCGGTCGCGGTGTCACCGGTCGGGTTCGTCCGTGTGCCATCCCCGAGTGCCGAGCTCGGGAACACCGGGAAGTACCGCAGGCCGAGAGTGAGGATCAACGCCCCGAGGGCGACTAGCCCGAGCGAGATCAGCAACTCGATCGCCGTCGGCGTGTAGGTGCCGACCGTCGCCCAGATGTTCGAGCCGACGCCGCTGTATCCGGTCCCGGTCGTGACGCCGGGAGCCGCCCCGATGTTGAGATCGTTGTAGCCGGTGAAGATGAGGTTCACGCCCTCGAAGAGGATACCGAGGATCGCGAACACGCTGGCAGTGAACACAGCCCAGGTCCGTGTTCGGAGCGCCGGAACGACCAGCAACGCCAGCGGGACCACCCCGCCGACGACGGTCCACAGCCAGAACGACACCGTATCGCCGACGAGAAAGCCACTGGTGATCGCCCAGAAATCGAAGTTCGCGGCCCAGGCGTGGGGCAGCCGCTCGGCACCGACGAGATACACGATGTGCACCGCGACGAACACGCCAAGCACTTTCCCGAGTTCCGGCACCAGCTCCTTCGACAGTTCGAATCGCGTGAACTTATCGGCGAGTATCGCGACCACGAGCACCAGTGCCAGCCCCGAGACCAGTGCCTTCATGATGAACATGGGGGCCACCAGCGGGCTGAACCAGCTCCCACGGCCGATCTGTAGCGCGAAGATCCAACCGGTCACCGAGTGCAATGCGACCGCAAGCGGGATCGCGATTGCTGCTGCCCAAAACGACAGTTTCCGATCGCGTTGTCGGCCGGCCGCCGTATCCTGGACGCCAAAGGCCAGTCGCGACCCGCGAGCGGCCAGGTCACGCCGGGTCAGCAGCCAGAAGTACACGGCACAGAACAGGCCATATAGCACCACGATCCCGAAGTCCCACACCATCGGCGATCGGAAGTCCGGCGAGAGGAAGAACCCGACGACCCGGCTTGGGCGACCAAGATCGGGCAAGATTAGCAGTCCTGCGACCACGATGCAGGCAAAGCTGACCAGCACGCCGAGTGCCGCGATCGAGTCGTACCGGTCTGAGTGAAAGAACTTCGGGACACTAGAGATGATCAACCCGCCAGCCGACAGGCCAACGAAGAAGACGAACAACATGATGTACAGCCCCCACGAGAAGACGTTGTCCATCCCCGTGACGATTAGCCCTTCGCTGAGCTGGTAGGCCCAAGCCGCCAGCCCCGCGAGGACGAGCACGCTCAATGCACCGATCCAGGCCTTCCCACGGGTCCCGAACGCGCCGGATTGGGCGGCCGCGTTGCTCATCTGTCTTCACCTCCGTCGGTCGCTGGCACCCCAGGCTTGGCGTTGCGACGCTTTGGCGGGTCGTCGAGTTCGGACTCCATCTCGTTGCCGAGATGGTTCCGTCCGGGGCTCATCTCCCCGCGAATGTAGTAGGTACTGGGGTCCGTTTCGAGGTCTTCGAGCAACTGCGTGGTTTCGTACTGTTTGACGTACCGCGAGACGGCACTGTCTGGGTCGTCGAAGTCGCCGAAGATCCGTGCACTCGACGGGCACGCGATCGTACACGCCGGATCGAGGCCCTCCTCCAGGCGGTGGCTACAGAACGTACACTTCTCGACGACGCCCCGTTCGCGTTGCTCGACGTTGCCGGTCCCGTCGGGTGGTGTCGTCTCGGGTTCGTCGTAATTGAACACTCGCGCGTTGTACGGACAGGCTGCCATACAATATCGACAGCCCATGCACTTCTCGTAGTCAATCTCGACGATGCCGTCTTCACGCGTGTACGTGGCGTTGACCGGGCAGACCTTCACGCAGGGCGCGTTCTCACAGTGCTGGCAGGCCGTCGGCTGATACTCCATCGACAGCGTTCCGTCCCCGCCATCGACTGGATACTCGCCTGCCGGCGTGTCGATGTTGTCGCCACCCGTGGTGAGGATCCGGTTCCAGGCCTGGCCCGTGCTGACGTTGTTCTCGTCTTTACACGCCACTGCACAGGAGTGACAGCCGATACACCGCTCTTGATCGATCACCATTCCGTAGTTGGTCATGCTGTATCACCGCCGTGTTGCAGTTCGTCGATCCACTCTGTCTCGGCCGGGTCGTCGTACTTGCTCGTATCGAGGTCGTCCGGGGCCGGTTCGATCTCGACACGCGTATCGTAGAACGCGAAGTTCTCGATCGTCTCACTGACGTCCGTGTGTGTCAGGTTGTTGTGGTGGCCGGCGATGTAGTGATCGCCCCACCATCCCTGGTCAGTGTTGACGTGGCCGGGCCGGTAGGCGTTGTTGTACTTCGCCTTGACGATCATCTCGCCGCGGTCGTTGTACACTCGGACGTACTCGCCGTCCTCGATGCCGCGTTCTTTGGCGTCCTGTGGGTTGATGTCGATCCGCGGTTCCGGGTTGATCTCCCGCATCAGCGGGTTCTCGGCCCACTGTGAGTGGATCCGCCACTTCGAGTGGCCCTGCATGAACAACAGCGGGTACTCCTCGGCCAGCTCGTGATCGTCGGCTGTTCGATCCTCCAGCGGAACTGGGAGTTCGAGGGAGACGCCATCTTCGGTGGGCGCGTCTTCGTCGTAAATTTCGAGCCGCCCGGAGGGGGTGTTGAACTCGTCGGTGAAGATGACCTCGTCGGTTTCGAGGTGGATCGTCCCTTTCTCGCGGATCTCCTCGAACGTGAACCGGTCTTCGGCCTCCAGGATCGTCCGGAGTAACGCCGTGCGATCGCGTTCGAAGTGCTCGCCGTACCCGAGTCGATCGGCCAGTTCCGCGATCATCCAGTGGTCGGATTTCGATTCCCACAGCGGCTCGTGGACCGGTTCGCGGTACATGGCGTGGGGGTGTTCGCCGGCCCCCGTGATGTCCTCCCGTTCGGTCCAGTGTGAGGCGGGCAAGACGATATCGGCGTGCTGGACGGTCGGTGTGTGGTGGATATCAGCCACCGTGACGAGATCCAGATTCGACAGCGCATCGATCCACTGCTGGCGGTCGGGAAGCTGGTTGGCCACGAAGTTCGAGGACTGGGTGTACATCATTTTCAGCGGCGGGTCGGCGTCACCCTGCAGCGCCGAGAGAATCCCCTTCTGTTGGAACCGCCGCACTCCTGGGCTTCCCTCGACGGTCCCGTAATCGCTGCTGTAACCGGAGCCGGCGAATCGGCCGCCGGTGACACAGCCACTCCGGCCGTAATCGCCAGTGAGCGCAAGGAGGATCGCGTACGCCTGGCCGAAGACGTGACCGTAGACGTACCGGTCGACGCCGAGGCCCGTCATCACGCCGCCGGGTCCCCGCGTTGCGAGCCAGCGAACCGCTTGCCGGATGTTTTCGGCCTCGACGCCGACGGTCTCTTCGATGTCCTCCGGTGCGTAATCGGACGCAGCCGCATCGAGTTCCGTCAGCGCTGTCCGGACTTCGTGGCCACCGATGTCGAAGGTGCCACGCAGTGCGTACTCGCCGTACGTTTCCGGTTCGAGTGCCACCGCCTGACTGGCCGCCTCGTCGTAGGCGACCGGTGTCTCGTCGTCACCGTCCGCAAAGACGTCTCCCGTCTTGAGGAGATCGCCGTTGTCGGTTCTGACGAGGGCCGGCGCGAGTGTCCGTTCTCGTAAGAATTCGGTGTCTTCCAGTCCCTCCTCGAGGACGGTGTGGATCATCCCCATCGCGAGGTGGATGTCCTTGCCGGGTTTGACCGGCAACCAGAGGTCCGACTTCGCTGTCGTCTGGTTGTACACCGGATCGATACCGACGATCTTCGTTCCACCCTCGATGGCATCGAGCAGGAACCGTGCGTCGGGATTGAGGCGGCTTCTGAAGACGTTGCCACCCCAAATGAGGATCGTGTCGGCGTTCTTGATGTCGGTCCGCATGTTCGTCGGGGTGTTGAAGTACCCCGAGCCGGTGATCCGCCGGAAGCCGAGACCGACGTTGATGTCGATCGACCAGGACATCATCGTCCCGCCGAAAAGGTTCGCCAGACGGCTATAAACCGTCCCGTTGATGCCGCTACCGCCTGATCCGAGTTCGAAGTAGACACTCTCGGGACCGTACTCTTTGCGGATGCGTTGCATCTCGTCGGCGACGTAATCGAGGGCCTCGGACCACTCGATGCGCTCGAAGTCGGCGTCCGGTCCCCGTCCCTGGGGGTTCGGGGTCTCGGGCGACCAGTCGCTTCGCTTCATCGGATACTTCAGCCGGTTGGGATTGTACGTCCGGTGCATGTGGGTCTGTCCCAGCGTACAGGCTCGTCGGAACTCCTCGCGGTCGGGAATCGCCGGCTCGACTTTCCGGATCTGCCCGTCCCGGACGTGAATGTCGAGGGGACAGTGACCTCGACAGTTGGGCGAACAGTAGCCGTGGACGACCGTGTTCTCCTGGAGGAAGCTCTCGACGTCGTTGACCCCTGAATCGTCGCTCAACGACTGGAGGACCTGCGAACCGCCGAGGCCGAGGACGCCTGCGGCCCCTCCAGCACTGAGCAGGACGTTCCGGCGCGTGACGCCGTCGTGTTCACTCATCGAATCCCTCCGGCTTCGTCGGTCGGTTATCGACGCCGAACTCCTCGAGAACGGCGTCGTGATACTTCTCGTGGAAGTCCGACTCGGACATCTCACCGATGCTGACTCGGACTGCGTCCCGCCCCATTTGCTTGCCCAATTCCGTACTGTGGGCACTCTCGTCGAGGGTTGCCTCGACTGACTGTTCCCAGTTGTCCCCGTTGAGATACCGCTCCATCTCGTCGTGTGTGTCGGTCGTATCAGTCACTTCGAGCCACCACGACTGTACCCACGTTCTCCCCCTCCAACCTACTGTCCGGACACAATTGAGGTCTTTATATACACCCCGGACACCCGGCCACCAGCGGGCTAGGGTTCGTCGCTGAATAGATCGCGCATGATCTTTGCTTCCGCCGCCGAAAGCCGCTTCGAGAGGGCCGACTTCGAGATACCGATTTCGTCGGCCAACTCCTCGAAATCGATCGACCGCGGTCGATCGTAGTAGCCGGCGACGATCGCCCAGTCGATCGTTTCACGCTCTGTCTCGGTCAGATTGTCGAGATCGACGAGCTCAGAGCGACGGTCGCCAGGCCCACCCCTGACCAGTTGTTGCAAGCGGACACTCTCTGCGATCTCTCTTATGTCCGTGACGACTTCCCGTAAGGTCTCTTTGTCGGGCGGGTTCGTCCGCACGACGACCGACTGTTCGCCCAGTACCTGCAGGGAGGGGTTACAGCCGTGAGACGCCACGATCCGACAGACACACTCTCCGTCGACCGTCGTCCGTCGGTAGTGGACTGCGGCGTCCTCGATGCTCCCACACGAGGTGACGTGGCAGGTATCGTCGATTATGTGGTGGTCGAGTGGTGGGGTACTGTCACCGGTGTCGACCGCAGGACAGGCACAGTCGGCGCCCTCGACTTTTAGGACGGCAGTCAGCGGGCGTCGGGAATCGAATCCTGGTCTCTCCTCGTCGTCGATTGCATCGACTGCAGGACTCGATCGGGGACTCATACGTGATGATCCATACCGGAATGCCCTGAATCTATTGCCGATTATTTCGGAATGAGAACGCGTGTTGACCGATTGTACGGTTCGACATCGGAGGCGCGACCGATAGCGTGCTCTTTGACCGCACGCGTGGGACGCGTGCCCTCCGTCTGAGAGTGTGATCTCCCCCCCCTCGAATGCGGTTCACCGACCCGCTTTCCTGTGACGATCAGCCTGCCGTCGATCAGTCGACAAACTCGACGCCCGTGATCTCGAATCGCGCCCCGCCCGCTTGGCTCTCGGTCACGCGGATCGCCCAGCCGTGAGCTTCGGCGACGCGCCTGGCGATACTCAGACCGAACCCGGTCCCGTTGTCCTGGGTCGAATAGCTGGTCTCGAAGACCGCCTCACGCTCGCCTGGCGGAATCCCTGGCCCGTCGTCTTCGACGTAGAAGCCGCCGTCGAGTGGGCCGATCCGGACGGTTACCGCGGGGGTATCGTCGCCGTCTCTGGCCACCGTCCCGGCCGGGTCAGCGCCGTGCTCTATGGCGTTCCGGATCAGATTTTCCAGCAGCTGTCGCAGTCGGTTCCGGTCTGCGGTGACCGACCGATCGATCGACACGCGGAGTCGCGCGCCAGGGGTGTCGACCGTCTGCCAGCAGTTCTCGATCAGCGATCGTCGGGCGTGCCGGTGTCGGCCTGGCGTGGTTTCGCCGTCGCACTAGACCTGCTTTTGGATGTGGGCGGCTGTCCGCAACGCCAGTGCGGCGATCGTCAGGGTGGGATTCATCGCGCCGCCGGTGGGAAAGACGCTACTGCCGGCCAGCCACAGGTTCGAAAGGTCGTGGCTCTGTCCCTGTCCGTTCACGACACTCGCCGCTGGATCGCTCCCCATCCGTGTCGTGCCCATGTGATGGGACGCCGGCCCGGTGTTCTCGGGGCCGACCTGCCAGGTTCTCTCGGCATCGAGTTCGGAGAGGATCGCTTCTTGAATCTCGTTTGCCCGTCGGATCGTCCGCTCGGTCCGGGCGTCCAGTCCCCAGTGGATCTCCGGGACGGGATTGCCGTGGTCGTCGGTCCGTGCGGGATCGAGGCCGACGTAGTTCTCCCGGCGCGGGGTCTGTTCGATCAAGGCCCCGACGGCGAGGTGATTGCCGTACGCATCGGCGACTCGCTCCCGGAGCCCGTCGCCCCAGCCGCCGTCGGCCAGTGCCGCCTCGACGGGTGCGGGACCGGCGTAGTTGTGGAATTCGAGTTTGATCGCCCCGAGGTCGTCCGCGTCGGCTCCGGCCGACGGGATCCCCTCGTCTGTCCCCGCCGCGGGATCGTCGTAGAACTGGTGGGACTCGGTGGTGTTGAACCCGACGTGGTGCTGGCGTGTCGCCTGCTCGATTCGACCGCCCGTCCCCGCAAAGAGGTGTTCGGTGAAGTACCGCCCTACCAGCCCGCTGCTGTTGGCCAGCCCGTCGGGGTACTGCGACGACTGAGAGAGCAAGAGGAGCCGTGGGGTCTCGACGCCGCCGGCCGCGACGACGAACTGCCGGGCTCGCTGCCGGTAGGTCTCGCCCTCTGGCGTCGCATACACCGCCGCTGTCACGCGCTCACCCGCCGCGTCGTGTTCGAGACGCTGGACGGGAACCCGATCGATCACTCGTGTGCCTGCTTCCTCGGCTTTCGCGACGTGACTGGTGGCGTCGTACTTCGCGCCGGAGGGACAGACGGGCTGGCAGGTCCCATAGCCAACGCAGGCCGCCCGGTCGTCGTACGGCTCGGAGTTGCGGGCGTTGGGCACCGAGTGGGTCCCAATGCCCAGTGACTCACAGGCCTGGGCGAAGATCGAGTCGCTGTGTGAGGGCTTGAAGGCGGGCATCGGGTGGGACTCCGCACGCGGCGGGGCGAAGGGGTTGTCGCTCGCACCGGCCACTCCCAGTGCGTCCTCCGCAGCGGCGTAATACGGCCGGAGCTCGTCGTAGTCGATCGGCCAGTCCGCCCCGACACCCTCCCGCGTTGCGACCGAGAAATCCCGCTCGTGCAGCCGCATCACCATGCCCTGCCAGTGCAGTGTCGAGCCGCCGACGCCTTTCACCCGGGCGTGATTCAGCGGGTAGTGGCGATCTCCACTCGAAGTGAAGGCGTCCCGAGCCCCGCCCATCTCCCAGATTTCCGGGCGTCCATGTGTCGGCCGGAGGGCATCGCCCATCTGCTCGATCCGTCGTTCGGGGTCGAAGCGTGGACCGGCCTCGAGCACGACGACCGCGTAGCCCGCCTCGGCAAGCCGGTGGGCGAGCAGCGATCCGGCCGGGCCTGCGCCGACGACACAGACGTCCACCCGCTCGCGTGGCGTCCGGTCGACGCTCACGACTGTGGCCCCCGCTGGTAACTATCGAGGCCGCCCGGATGGCCCGGCGGGTTCTCGATCCCGACCAATTGGCCGCCGGTCGGCGAGGCATACAGCGCCAGCAGCAGGTCGTTGATCACGTAGTAACGCACCTGTTCGATGTCGCTCCCGTCGGGATCGGGCGTCGCCTCGTTGGCCCGCATTTCCCGGAGTGCGTTGTCGCGCTCTTTGCGTGACAGCGCTGTAAAGTCCCTCTCGAACCACGCCTGGCAGTACTCGTCGAGATACGCGAGGGCGTCGGCGATCCCCTCGGCGTGTTCGGGCCGTTCGGCTATACGTCCATCGACGTACCGTTCGACGAAGCCCTCGATTCCGGAGACGTCGGTCGGATAGAGGACGTCGGCAGTCGCGACCATCGTTTCCCGGTCGTGGTCGGTTAGCTGGCGGTCCGTGTCGGTCGCGCGCTCGTCAGTGCCGGGCGCTGCGACGCAGCCCGCAAGGGCCACGCCCGCAGCCGACAGCGCCGCGATCGCGTCGCGTCTGGTGAGTTCGTAACTCATGGATTGGCTTCCTCGTCGGTTGTCCGAAGTGCTGTTTGGACGAACACGCCATCGGGGGCCTGTTCGGGCAGATAGGTCGCTGCACCACCACAGGCACGGACGTCCAGACAGTACTCGACGGTCGGGGTGAGCGCTCGGACTCCGTTCCGTTCGGCTTCGACTGGTACTGAGAGTCGATATTCGAAGCCACTCGCGCCGTAATCGGCGAAGACCGTCACGTCGATGTCCTCTCGGCCCTCGACGCTGAGTGTGTCCCCATCGACTGCATCGAGTGGCCCTGTTACCTGTACGGTCCCGTCGGCGATCCGGACGTCGAACGCGAGGGTTCCGTCGGTCTCGGTTGCGACGTAGTGGGCTGTCTCAGTGTCCGCTGTGACAGTGATCGTCGCACCCGTGATCCCCTCGGGGAGCCCGACGCTCGTATCCAGTGTGATGCCCGCACCCGATCGCTCGTGGACGCGCTGGAGCCGGGCATGTTCGGGCGAGCCACCCAGTGGGTCCCAGATCCCACGGTAGCCAAACCGATACAGGTCCCGGTCGGGGAAGGCGTCGGCGACGGCGAAGGGGCGATACTCCATCGCGTAGACGGTGTGCCCGTCGTAGCCGGGGTCGTTTCGTAACGCCTGGAAGGGGTGGCCCAGCCACGGGCCGTAGGGCGTTTCCACCATGACGACGGCGTTGTCCGGTGGTTCCGGCTCGAACGGCTCGTAGACGCGCTGGTAGGTGTCGGTCACGGCGGCGTTCCGCTCGACTGGCTCCGTGGCCCGATCGACTGTGATCCCGCCCACGACGAGTGTGCCCACGAGGGCAATTGCCGTCAGGGCGACAACCGCGCTTCGCTGGTCGAGGCGCGCTTCGAGGACGCTTCTGAGACTATCGAACGCCCACAGCGCGCCGACTGCGGCCAACGCCGCCGTCGGAACCACCAGGTCGAAGTGGTAGTACGGCCCCAGCGCGGCGATCAGGCCGTCACCGGCCACGTCCAGATTCCCGAGCAGATTGTAGTTGCCCCAAAAGAGGAGGTTCCCGACCGGAATCGAGACGACGAGGCCGGCGAGAGTGGCTGTCCGCGGCGACCACTTTCGATCCACGACGATGGCGAGTCCGGCGAGTGCGAGGCCAGCCCCGACGATGCTGCCGAACATCCACCGGCCGACGAACGCTGTGAGCACCTGGCCGTTGGCTTCGATCGAGAGTGCGGGCGTGAACTCGATGCCGTGGTTCAGGATCTCTCTGTGGCCAAAGCCCAGGCCGTCCTGTGGGGCAAATGCCTCGTAGGGGAAGGTAAGTGCCGAGCCGGTCAGGACGGCGTTGTAGCCCAGCGCGAGCGCGACGCCGACGAGGCCGAGTCCGGCCGTCGCGGCCTGTCGGGGGAGTGCGTTTCGCCAGTCGTCTCGAAGCGTCCACAGCGCGTGGCCGACGAACGGCGCGGCAAAGAGCACAGCCGTGAAGGGCCGTGCGAAGAACGCCAGGCCGATCGCTGTGCCGGCCCCTGCTGCCCACCGCCAGTCGTCGGTCCGATCGGCCCGGAGGTACGCGTAGGCAAAGGCCACGTTTAGCAGCGTCGTCGGCGCGTAGGGGAGGAACGTCGCCGTGTCGAGGAGGAACAACGGCGAGGCCAGGACGAAGATGGCCGCCAGCAGTCCGGTCCGGCGATCGAAGACCTCCCTCGCCACGCCCGCGACGCCCGCGAGAATCCCGGCGGCGATGGCGGGCAGGGCCAGTCGGTAGCCCCCGAACAGTTCCCCCAGCGCGAACATGCCTGCGGGGACCGGGGCGTACTTCGGATAGAGGCCCCCGCTTCCCTCGACGAAGAACCACGGCCGGAAGATGCCCTCGACGGGCGGCTTGAGATGGAGCTTCCCTTCAAGCAACATCGCGGCCTGCTGGAGATAGACGCCTTCGTCGTGGTTCAGCGAGTGGTACGGAAAGAGTTCCGTCGAGACGAACCAGACAGCGATGGCCCCGACCAGTGCGATCGCGAGCGTGGCGATTCGAAACCGGCGTCGGCTCATCACTCGGCGGGGAACCAGGCCAGGGGATGGTCGGTCGCCAGGCGGACCCGGACGCGTTTGTCCATCCCGAGTTCTTCGGCGTGGTTGTGTTCACAGTGTAGGACGGCCCCGGAGTCTAATTCGACCGTGTAGACGAACGACGGGCCGGTGTACTGCCGATCGACGATCCGGGCGTTGGTGCCCGCGGGATCGGCCGGGACGGCCCGGATGTCGTCGGGTCGGACCAGCACGTCGATCGTGGCACTCTCGTATTCAGTGTCCAGCCCCTCGATGCGATCGGCGTCGAGACATCCTAGTGGTGTCTCGACACAGCCGTCTGCGAAGGTACCCGAAACGAACCCCGCCTGGCCGAGGAATTCGGCGACGAAGCGGGATTCGGGCTGTTGGAAGACCACTTCCGGGCGGCCGATCTGTTCGACGTGGCCGTCGTCGATGACCGCCACGCGGTCGCTGATCGAGAGGGCTTCCTCCTGGTCGTGGGTCACGGAGACGGCGGTGACGCCGGTCTCTTTGATGATCCGCCGGACTTCTCGGCGCATCTCCTCGCGCAGGCCGACGTCGAGATTCGAGAACGGTTCGTCCAGAAGCAGGACCTCGGGTTCCGGGGCCAGCGAGCGTGCCAGTGCGACCCGCTGGCGCTGGCCGCCCGAGAGGTCCTCCGGGCTGGCTTCGCGATAGTCGCCGAGACCGACCAGCTCCAGGAGGTCCTCGACGCGCTCGTCGATTGCTGCCTCCTCGCGGTCCTGAATGCCGAAGGCAACGTTCTCCCCGACGGTCAGGTGTGGGAACAGCGCGAACTCCTGAAAGACCAGTCCCACGTCCCGCTTTTCTGGCGGGCGGAAGGTATCGCCGCCGGCGACGGTTTCGCCGCCGACCTGAATCGTCCCCTCGTCGGGTTCGTCCAGCCCAGCGAGCAGGCGTAGCGTGGTCGTCTTCCCACAGCCCGAGGGGCCAAGCAGCGTCAGCAGTTCGCCGTCCTGGACGGTCAGGCTGATGTCGTCGACGGCTGTCTCGGGGCCGAACCGGCGGGTCACGCCGTCGAGTGCGAGGATCATTTCCTGCTTTTCGTCGGTTACGTTGGATTTGCCGGTCGTCTGGGGCTGTGTGTCGACTGGAGTTGATGGTTGTGATGCAGTCATGTGTTCGAACCCTCCTGGGCGAGGATGACGGCCATCGAGAGGCCGGAGATGACGATCAAGGCGAGAGCGGGTATCGCGGCCTGGCCGTACAGTCCGGCCTCCCGGACCTTCCAGATGTAGGTTACCAGCGTATGATCGAATTGCAGCGGCCGCATCATCAGTGTTGCCGGTAGTTCCTTCATCGTCGTGAGAAAGACCAACGCCGCGCCGGTCGCGATCCCGGGGGCGATCAGCGGGAGCGTCACCGCCCGGAAGGCACCGAGTCGGGATCGACCCAGCGTCCGGGCGGCCTCGATCAGTCGGCTATCGACTTGCATCGTCGAGGCCCGGATCGCCCCGATGGCCTGTGGGACGAACCGGACGACGTAGGCAAACACCAGCAGCGGGAGCGACCGGTAGACCAGTTCCGTGGCCGATTTCGGGAGCCCGTGGAGGCTCGCGAGCAACAGGGCGATCGCGATGACGATTCCCGGTGTCGCGTACCCGACGTAGGAGAGCCGGTCGGCCAGCCGGGCCAGCCGTGACCGGCCGCGGGCGGCCGCCACCGCGACCGGCAGCGCGACGAGGATCGAGGCGATCGCCGCGAAGACGGCCAGGTACACCGAGTTCCAGCCGTACGTCCAGGAAAAGGCCAGCCCGCCGGTGTTGTAGCCTGCCCCGTCACCGGTCAGCCAGAGTCCGAACACGGCGACTGGCAGGGCGACCGCAAGCAGCGCGACCGTGGCTGGAACGAGGGCGGCGACGTAGCGCCAGTTCCCCAACTTGATGAGGGCGCCGCCGCGCGATCCGCGACTCGCGTAGGCCCCCTCGTCGTCGGCACCGAGTTGCGATTCGAGGTAGAGAATCGCTGCCGTCACCCCGAGCAACTGCAGCGATAGCAGGGCTGCGTAGGGCCGCATCAGGTTCTGGTAGCGCGCGTAGATGAACTGCGTGAACACCTCGACACCCATGAAGTTCGGCGTCCCGAAGTCAGCTAGGGTGTACAGCGCAACCAGCAGCGCGCCGGCGGCGATCCCGGGGGCGATCTGGGGGAGTGTAACCCGTCGAAACGCACCGAGACGCCCGGTATCGAGCGTCCGGGCGGCCTCGACCAGTGAGGTGTCGAGTGACAGTAGCGACGCTCGCGTCGTCAGGAGGACGTACGGATATGTATACAGCGTGAGGACGGCGGCCGCGCCGGCAAAGCCGGTCACGGCCGGCAACTCCGGCAGGCCCAGCGGCGCGAGCAACGTATTGAGACTGCCCCCCGAGCCAAAGCCCGAGATGACTGCAAGCGCCCCGAGATAGCTCGGGATCGCCAGCGGGAGTGCGGTCAGGACCGTCCAAAAACGCGCGAACGGCAAGTCGGTTCGGGCGGTGAGGACGGCGATCGGGACGCCGACGAGGACACTGCCCGTCGTGACCACGACGACGAGTGCGACGCTGCGCAGGAGGACTTCGATCGTCTGTGGGTCGACGGTGAGTTCGAGGGCACGCGGCCCGAGGTCGAACACTTCGACGAACAGCCAGGTGAGAGGGACGACTAGCGCGACGGCCACGACGACGGCAAGCACCGTGAGCCCGTCGGGGAGACGCTCGCGTCCAGCTCTGGGGAGACGCTCGCGGAGGCGGTCAGTGCGGCCCGGCGAACTCATCCCAGCACGCCCGCCTCACGCATCAGATCGAGTGTCGGCTCGATGTCAGCGAGGTCGGCGAGATCGATCTCGGGCGGATTCAGTTCGTCGACGGTCGGCAGGCCGCCGACAGGTTCGACGTCAGGGATCATCGGGTAGGCGAAACTCACCGTCGCGAAGAACTCCTGGGCTTCGGCCGACAGCAGATGCCGGACGAAATCAGCCACGAGGTCACCCTTCTCGGTCCCTTTCACCTGCAGCGCCCCGGCAACGTTGACGAGGGCACCGGCATCACCGCTGGTAAAGGCCAGATCGAGTGGGGCATCGGGGCGCTGATTTTTCACTCGCATCGCGTAGTAGTGGTTGGCGAAGCCAGCGGTGAGATCGCCGTCGGCGACTTCCTGGGCGACGACGTACTCGTTGGGGGAGCTACTGGTGCCTGCCTGTCCCATCGACTGGAGCCACTGGCGAGTGGCGTCTGCACCCTTCTGCAATCGCATCGCGGTCACGAAGGACTTGAAGGCACCGTAGGTCGGTGCCCAGCCCATCGTGCCCTGGAGTGGCCCGGTCTCGGGGAACTGCGCGATCTGTTCGGGTATCTCGCTGTCGCTGATGGCGTTGGTGTTGTAGGGCACACTGCGGGCGCGGCCGGCGACGCCGACCCACGAGCCGTCCTCGCCCTGGAAGTCGGCTGGAACGGGATCGAGCGCCGCGTCGGCAAGCGGTTCGTAGGCGTCGTTGTTGGCGACGTACCCGAGCGAGGCGGCGTCGATCGACCAGAAGACGTCGGCCTGGGCGGCCCCGGCTTCGACCTCTTCGACGACTGTCTGGGCCAGCGACGAGGAGGGAGCGTCGCTGCTGAACACCGAAAAATCCGGGTAGATCTCTTCGAGCATCTCGACGAAGTTGAGATAGATGCCACCTTCGCCGCCGCCGATGTAGAGGTTCAGCGATCCCGACAGGTCCGGCAGGTCCGCGATCGACGTCCCGCCCGGCGCGGGCCGGCCCTCCGCGAGCGTACCGGAGCCACGGAACTGCGACAGCGAGGGAATGTCGAGGTTCCCGGCCCCCTCGGTCGTCGTCCCGTCCGTCTGTCCTGCACAACCGGCTAGACCGGCCAGCGCGCCGGCGCCGATCGCGCCTAGAAACCGTCGTCGACTCGTCGATGGCTCACTCATCTTTGTTTTAGGTTTGCCTAAATGCATAAAAGCTTCATGATCCTCCTGGGCCACCGTCGGCGGCCACGGGATGTTTCTGGGCCGGTGCCTGCCCGATCTCGCCGAGACAATCGAGCCAGTCACGCAGGTGCTCGCCACAGTATGCCAGGAACTCGCCGTTCTGGTACTCGCTTGCGTCGGCTGCGACGAGCGCGTCGGCGACCGCTCGGGCCACCTCGCGGTAGGAGTCAGCGTCTGCCCCGGCGTCGTCGACGATCTCCCAGACGTGTTCGTTGAGTTCTAACCCGGCCACTTCGTTCGCGAGGTCGTCGAACGTCGACCGCGGGGCCTTGTTGTGTGCACACAGCGGGTTGCCGTTGTAAATCTGCTTGCCCAGGACGTCACAGGCCCGTTTGAGGAGGAGTCCCGACCAGATGTCGTCGAATCGGCCCACGTCCCATGGGTTGTCGTCCATCGGGAACTGGTAGAATGCGGGCACGACCGCCCGGCGAAACGCGAGGTTCATCGAGCAGACGGTCAGATAGTTGCCCGGTCTGGCCACGAAGTCCGGCCCGAAGTCCTCGGCCGTCGTGCGGGTCTGGGCCTGGCCCTGGAGGTCACCGTCCATCAGGATCCGGACGGCATCGAGGTCGGGCACGTTCGTCCACAGGCCCTGGGAGGCGACGACCGATTCGACGCCAACGCTCGTCTCCGTCCAGTCTTCGTCCATCGCGCTGTAAGGATACCCGCGCGGATAGAGATCGTGGTCGCTCTGATAGAGGACGTTGACCCACTGCTCGTCGGACTCGACGGCGGGTAGCTCGCCCTCGTAGGCGAGATTGGCCAGGTGTGTCCCGAAGAAATCCGTCTCTTCGTGTGGGCGGGTGTCGTCGTCCAGGAAGACGCCGTACTCGAAGCGCTCGTTGGCCCACAGGTACAGCAGGCCGAACGACGTCTGGGCGTGGCTGCCGGCCGGGATCAGGTGCTCGTACTCGGCGATGCCGTGCTCGTGAAACCACTGCTCGCGAGCAGTCGCGTCGAAGACGGCCCCATCGAGGCCTTCCTCCTCGAGCAGTCGCTCCATCTCGTCGGTCTCACACCAATCCTCGGTGACCAGTACGACGAACAACCGATCGGTGTCGAACCCGTGTTTGCGGGCGTTCTCGGCGTAGGCCGCGATGGCCTCGTACTCGCGTATCGTCGGCATCACGACGCAGACATCTTGGGGTGGCATTCCTGTCGCCGCCTAGTTTAGGATGGCCTAAAAGCTTGCTGATCGGCGATGTCCAGTGCCGTGCCGCCACTGTCCACTGATCTGGGGGACTAACTACCGGCACGTCCTCGTCTCGGATCCGACGATCTGTGCGTACTGGCCTGTCAGGCGCGTGCGGCGACCAGTCGTCGGATCGGCCCCTCTCGACGTCGAGGCTTCAGCCGACGATCTAGGTGTCGTCACTGTCCTCTCCCCCGAGGCCGTCCACATCCGGGAGGGTGACGTCAGTCTCGGCCGCGAGCTGTTCGATATCGGACTGTTCTTCGGCCATGCCCGTGGTCATCAACAGCCGCAACGCCCGGCGGACACTGATGTCGATGTCGTAGGCGTCGGCTTCGGGCACTATCAGGAGTCGCCCGCCGGTCACGTTCGGGCTGGTCGGGACGAACACGTTGAACGCTTCCCCGGTGACCGTCTGGACGGAGTCGGGGCTCTCGCCGGTGACGAATCCGACTGCATAGACCCCGTCGCGTGGGTACTCGACGAGGACGACACTCTCGTAGTGGTTCTCCCGATTGCGGAGTGCGTTGGTCATCTGGCGAACGCTGGTGTAGATGACGCTGACCAGCGGGACGATGCCGAAGGCCCGATCGAACCACTCGAAGAGCCACTGGCCGAACGATCGCTGGGCGAGATAGCCAAGCAGGGCTACCAATCCGAGCAACGCGACCAGGGTGATGCCCTGGGCGACCAGTGCGATATCGGCGGTGTACCGTGACAGCGCCGTCGCCTGAACGATCGGATTGACGAACCCGGAGACCCACCCGATCAACAGTCGGAGGGCGACGATCGTGACGATGAGTGGTGCGACGAAGAATATTCCGGCGACGAAACTCCGACGGATCGTCTGCAGGCGAACCATACTGCACAGCCAGCCACCGGAGGGTCTTAAACTTCGGTCCCGACCCTGGCCCGAATCGACGCCCACAAACCGATCCTCCTCGTAATCGCCGGCAATGGACGTGCAGTTTCTGGGCGGCGCTCGCGAAATTGGTCGGAGCGCGGTCCTGATCGACGATCGACTGCTCGTCGACTTCGGGATGCAGACGGCGACGCCGCCGCAGTTTCCACTCGATGCAGACCCCGAAGCAGTCGTCGTCAGCCACGGCCACCTCGATCACGTCGGGACGATCCCCGCCCTGCTGTCGGGTGATCGGCGGCCGCCGATCCACTGGACGCCACCGACTCGTGAGTTGGCGCTGACGCTGGCCCGGGACACGATCAAACTCCACGGTGGCACCTACGACTGCCCCTTTACGGAGCAGGAAGTCAAGCGAGTGACGCAAGTTAGCGAGACGCACGGCTATCGAGAGCCCTTCGAGGCGGCTGGCTACGAGGTCACGTTCTTCGACGCCGGGCACATCCCTGGGAGTGCCCACGTTCTGATCGACGACGGCGAGACGCGACTGCTGTACACGGGTGACTTTCACACGGGCGATCACCGCGGGAGCGACGCTCCCGCGAGCCGTACGGATCGGCGCGGCAGGCCGATCCGTGGACAGCGACTCGTCGCCGGCACCACTGCCCGGCCCGACGCCGACGTCGTGATCACCGAGAGCACGTACTCGGACGTGACCCACGAGGACAGAGCAGCGATCGAAGACCGGTTCGCCCAGAGCATCAAGACGACGCTGTGGGAGGGTGGGACGGTCGTGATCCCGGCCTTTGCGATCGGCCGGACCCAGGAAGCCATGCTGATCTGTGCGGCTCACGACATCCCCTGTTACGTCGACGGGATGGGGACGCACGTGACGGAATTGCTCCGTCGCCATCCTGAATTCCTCCGCGATCCCGAGGCACTCCAGCGGGCCAAATCACACGCTCGCTTCGTCACGGGGAGAGACGGGCAAAGCGGGGGCGGAGCCCCCGGATTCCGAGCGGGAGGCACCGGTGCCTCCCGCGAGGAGCGCGAGCGCATCGCCGAGCAGAACACGGCGATCATCACCACCTCGGGCATGCTCTCGGGCGGTCCGGCGATGACGTACGTTCCGGCGATCCGCGATCGCCCGGTGAACAAGATCGCGATGACCGGCTACCAGGTCGCGGGCACGCCCGGCCGAGCGTTGCTAGAGACGGGCCGGGCCGAAATCGACGGCCAGGTGATGCCCGTCGCCGCCCAGGTCGAACAGTACGAGTTCTCCGCGCATGCTGACCGTGGCGGCCTGCTCGACTTTCTTGGGAACTACCGCGATTCGGAACTGCTCGTCGTCCACGGCGATCGAACCGTCGACTTCGCCGCGGAACTGGCCGCAGACGGCTTCGACGCGTCGGCACCCGAACGCGGTGAGACGGTCACGCTGTGAGTCGGCACGTTGTCGGGTGTCGACCCCCATCACAGCGGGCGGTCAGGACTTCTCGGCAGGTCCCGACGGTGGCTGCAAGGCGAGCGCCCCGAGCCCGGCCAGCACCGCCAGACACCCTCCGAGGAGGAACGTCGGGTTCCAGCCCAGGGCGACCACCGCTGTGCCGGTGACGGTCCCGCCGAAGACGCCTCCCCAGATCTTCGCGGAGTACAGCAGCGCGTAGTTGCCACTGGAGTTGGCATCGCCATAGAAGTCCGCGACTGCACTCGGGAACAAGGTGTACTGTGGACTCGAGCAGAACACGCTGGCGACGACGGCGGCGACAAACGCCGTCCCGATCCCTCCCTCTCCGAAGGCGACGACCCCGAACAGGCCGAGGCCGCTGAGACCGAACGTTACCGTCATCGTCCGCGTGCGCCCGAGTCGGTCGCTGAGCCCGCCGATCGTCAGCCGACCCGCCGCACTGGCAACCGGTAGCAGCGTCGCAGCCGCCGTGGCGACGGCCGCCCGCAGAGAGCGCGTCCCCGCATAGGAGACGACCTTCTCGATGAGCATGAGTTCGGCGCTGGCGACGGCGACGAACATCGCGTACATGAGCCAGAACTGCCGGGTCCGGACCATCTCCCGCCAGGTGAACTGCCGGCCAGTCGCTCCCAGGTCTTCGGTCTCTGTCGACTGCCAGTCGGCCGGCGGATCACGGAGGACGAGCGCGCCGACGAACACGACCACGAAGATGAGTACGCCGACCTGCTGGAGGACGCCACTGTACGCCGTGACGGGACTGCCCGGTCCCGTGTTCGCCCGGACGTACGGGACCAACGCGGCGCTCCCGCCGGCAAACGCCATCGTCCCGGTCCCAGCCGTGAGGCCGCGACGGTCCGGGAACCACTTCAGTGCCGTATTGACGGCCACCGTGTAGACGATCCCGACGCCCAGTGCACCCAGTCCGTAGGCGAGATAGACTTGCCAGACGCTCGTCGCGACTGACAACGCCAGATAGCCACCGCCGGCGAGGACAGCAGCGAGCATCGACAGTGCTCGTGGACCGTGACGATCACGCCACCAGCCGACGGGGAACTGGCTGCCGGCCTGGATCACGACGTACAGCGTGAACACGGTCGAGAGTGTGGCGCTGTCGATGCCGAGAGTGGCTGCGACGGGATCCCGGAGGCTGCTCCAGACGTACTGGTAGGGGCCAACGACGGCCATCATCCCCGCGGCCGCCAGTACCAACCACCACCGTGAGAACCCGAGCACGTCGCGAGCGCGGGCGCCGTACTCGACGTCCTCACTCATGGCGGCCTCCGGGAACGGCCTCGATCATGGATCGGTCGGGGGTTTCGGGAGGAAACACTGCGAGTCGATTATCGCTGTCGTTACGACCGCCTCGGGGCTGTCGCCGGCCGGCGTCGAGACCGTCGCGGTCGAAGCCTACTCGGGAGGTGATACTACTGCCGTGTTGCTTCTCGGGCCGCCTCGCGCTCGTAGACGACTTCGCCGCCGACGATCGTTGCCTGGACCGTCAGGTCGCCGTCGAGGATCGTCAGGTCCCCACGCAGGCCGGGCTCTAGCCGTCCACGGTCGTCCAGTTCCATCGCGCGAGCTGGGATGTCCGTCGCCATCTGGACCGCCCTCGACAGGTCCAGTCCGAGCTCCTCGACCAGATTCCGGACGGCGGCGTCCATCGTGAGTGTGCTGCCCGCGAGTGAGCCATCCTCGACGAGCCGGCTGGTTCCGTCCTCGACGACGACGTCCATTTCACCGAGGCTGTACTCGCCATCTGGCAGCCCTGTCGCGGCGATGGCGTCCGTGATGAGCATGCACCCCTCGTGTCCCTTGGCGGCCAGCGCGAGCTCGATCGCCCCCGGGTGGAGGTGTTGTAAGTCAGTGATGAGTTCGGCGGTGACGCCATCGTCGAGCAGTGACGCGCCGATGATCCCCGGCTCACGGTGATGGAAGCCGATCATGCCGTTGTAGAGGTGGGTCGCGATCGAGATGCCGGCATCGAAGGCGGTGGTGGCCGTCTCGAAATCGGCCCCGGAGTGGCCGGCCGAGACGACCAGTCCCTGCTCGCGTGCCGCCTGGATGAACTCGTCTGCGCCGGTCAATTCCGGGGCGAGCGTGACGCGAGCGAGGGTCCCCTCGGCGGCGTCGGCGACGGCCTGGAGTTCCTCGACAGCCGGGTCCCGGAGTGCAGCTGGATCTTGGGCCCCACGCTGGTCGTCGTTGACGTGTGGTCCTTCGAGGTGGAGGCCGGCGATTGAGGCGCCGTCGTGGTCGCGATCGACGGCCGTGGCGGTGGCTGCCCCCGCAGCGACGAGCTCGTCTTGGGGGGCTGAGACGGTCGTCGGGAACAGCGACGTCACGCCGGTCTCGACGACTCCTTCCGCGATATTCACCAGCCCGTCCGGATCGCCGGAGACGGCATCGCCCGCGTAGCCGTGGATGTGTGCGTCGACGAAGCCGGGGACTGCGATCCCATCTGGATACGTTCGTGTCGGCGAGCGCTCGGCCGCTGCCCGGCTCTGGACTGCCTCGATCGTCCCGTCTTCGATCGTGACAACGGTTCCTTCGAGCTGTCGTGACGGCGTTAGCGCCTGGCCCACTGCGATCCGTTCACTCGCGGTCATCGGCGACCCTACCGGGCGAGGGCCTAAAACTGTTGGTCACCCTATCGAACGATCGCCCGGCGTCGTCGGAGACAGCGCTCGGCTACAGGCCGGCAGCCTCACTGCGAGCGTCCACGTCGCCGCTTTCGAGCAACGCCAGGAGCTCGGAGTACCGATCCCTGATCGTGACCTCGCTGACGTCGGCCGTCTCGGCGACGGCACCCTGGGTAACCCGGTCGCCGGTCAGCAGTCCGGCAGCGTAGATCGCGCCTGCAGCCAGTCCTGTCGGGTTCTTGCCGCTGTGGACTCCATCCTCTTTTGCCCTCGCCAGCAGCTTGCGGGCGCGTCGTTCGAGCTCGTCACCGACCCCAAGTTCCGAGACGAACCGTGGCAGGTACGATGCCGGATCTGCGGGAGCGATCCCGAGTTCGAGCTGACGAGCGAGATACCGGTATGCACGGGCGAACTTTTGGCGAGGGACTCGACTCACGGGCTCGAACTCGTCGAGGCTGCGGGGTGTGCCGGCTTGGCGGGCTGCGGCGTACAGCGACGCCGTGGCCATCCCTTCGATCGAGCGCCCCGGGAGCAGCCCATCTTCGAGGGCTCGCCGGTAGATCACGGAGGCGGTTTCACGGACGTTGTCTGGCAGTCCCAGTGCCGAAGCCATCCGGTCGATCTCGCCCAACGCCTGTTTCAGGTTCCGATCTTGGGCGTCTTGGGCGCGAAAGCGCTCGTCCCAGACGCGAAGCCGCCCCATCTTCTCCCGCTGGGAGGCCGAGAGGGTCTGGCCGCTGGCGTCCTTGTTAGACCAACTGATCGACGTCGAGAGCCCTTCGTCGTGGAGCAGCTTGGTCGTCGGGGCACCGACGCGACTCCGCTGGTCGCGCTCTGCGGGCGTGAATGCACGCCACTCCGGCCCGTGGTCGATGGCCTCGGACTCGACGACGATGCCACACGCCTCACAGACCCGCTCGCCGCGCTCTTCGTCCGTCACGACTGTCCCGTCACACTCGGGACACGCTGTCGTCGATTCGGCCTGCTGTCCGTTCTGCCGGTTGCCCGCTCGGTGCTTAGAGACCGTCCGTGCCGAGTTCGTTTCTGACATGACTGACCTTGCTGCGTTGTTCCGTACCTCCAGTAGCCGACCGGACTATTTAGGGCTTTCGACAGTTTTTCACTGAGATCGAAACAGAGTCGATACGGGACAAATAACAACTCACCTGCCCCGTCGCTGGGCTATTTGTGGCGGTGATGCAGTAGAGCGCTCGGATAGCGAGGCAAATAAGTTGTGACAAACGTAGAAACGTCCAAAGGACTATTCGGATGTGGATCGAACCGAACGTACCCGAAGTGGGGGCCACGCAACCATGACAGACGACAGGTCATCGACAGACGGATCGGATCACTCGATCGTCGAGGAGTGTGTCTCGCTGTTACAGACGATCGATTTCACCGAATACGAGGCGAAGTGTTTCGTCGGACTCCAGCGCGTTCGCCAGGGCACGGCCAAGGACGTCAGTGACGTGGCGGACGTCCCGCGGGCTCGCGTCTACGATTGCATGGAGGGCTTGCAGGAACGGGGGCTGGTCGACGTCCAGCAGGGGACGCCCCGGGAGTTCCGTGTCGCCGACCCGGACGAGGCCGTCTCGCTACTTGATCGCCGCCTCTCGGATCTGCTGGACCGCCTGGCGGAACTCTTGCCGCGGTTGCAGCCGCCCGAGGCGACCGAAGACAGCGGCGACGTGTGGGTGATGGAGGGCGACGCCGAGGTCAGCGAGCGCATGGAAGGGCTCGTTCAGCAAGCCGACGAGGAGGTGTTGCTCGCTGCAGCCGTCGAGGATCTCCTGACTGACGATCTGCTTGCCGCCGTACGTGGGGCCACCGAACGCGACGTCGATGTCGTGATCGGCTCTCCCGCGGCAGGGATTCGCGAGCGCTTGCGGGAGGAACTCCCGAAGGCACGCCTCCAAGAGACCTGGACGTGGTGGGACTCACACCCGATCCAGCCGGGGGCCGTCAGTGCGATTCTCATGGTCGACGGCCAACAGTTACTCGTCAGTGCCGACGTCGAAACGTCACTTCCCGGCGTCCGGAAACACCGGGCCGTCTGGACCGATGGCGACTCCGCGCCGTTGGTCGGGATGATGCGACCGCTGCTTGCCGACGCGATTCAGCGCTCGGCCGAACCCGCAGTGTGAGCTCCCGTCCGCTCGAAGTTCTCTGCCACGTTCGGGCACGGTCGTTGCGCTGTGGCATTTCTTCCGGAACTTATTTGTCTCGTGTCTGTATCGCCCTTGCATATGTCGGGAGGAAATCACGAAACCGGTACCGACGGTGGACAACCGCAAGATGGACAACCAGCCCACCCCCAGGAGGGCCAGCAGGGCCAGCCAGAGCAACAGGCACCGCCACAAGGCGGACAGCAGGGCCAGCCAGAGCAACAGGCACCGCCACAAGGCGGACAGCAGGGCCAGCCAGAGCAACAGGCACCGCCACAAGGCGGACAGCAGGGCCAGCAGCACCAGCAGGGTGTCCCACAGCAACCTGCGGGCCAACCCGGCTACGGCCAGGGGCGGGGCGGCTCGGCGTTGGGGCCTGACTTCCAGAAGTTCGGCAAACTCGGGCTCGGCGTGTATCTCACGATCGGACTGGGCTCGTTAGTCATGCTGTTTCTCGTGTCTACGCTCGCTGGGGACAGCGTTAGCGGTGTCGCTGGCATCTCGATAGCCAGCGAGCAAGCGCTGTTCGTGGCGTCGTACGGTGCCTTCGAGTTCACTATCATTCTCTCGCCGCTGGTTGCGATCGGACTGGGCTTTTTCGTCGCCCAGCGGGTCTCGCCGGGGTCGTCACCGCCGGCCGTCAGTGCAGCGGTCAACGGTGGCGCTGTGCTCGGGACACTACTTCTGCTGGCCGTGTTCGTCATCCTCTTTGCCCCCGAGATGGCGTCTCCGTCGTTCGGTGACTTGCTCACGCCGGCGATCGGCGTCGCGATCGGTGCTGCTGTGATCGGCGCGGCCGGGAGTACGTTGCGCGAGCGCTTCCAGCAGTGGTAGTCGATCCGGAGCACCACCTGCGATCCAAAACCCTCCGTTTCCCGTCCGCTGACTCGACGTGAGGGTGTTACCGCTCCGTCGATCGTCGGGTGATCGGCGACGGTACGTCTCCGAGGGCCGCCTCGATCGCTTCGAGTGGCTCCGAGGGCGTCGGTTCGACCCGCTCGGGCGATAGTGTGGCGTCGGTTTCGACACATTGGACGTACAGCGGGCCGTCCCCGGCGAGGGCGGCCAGTCGTTCGAAATCGGCCGGCTCGACCACGCCCGGGTCGAACGTCGTCCTGAACTCGTAGGCCGGTGCCTGTTCGCGGACGATCCTGGCGCTACGTTCGATGGCCTCGGCGACGCCATTTGTGGCCCCGAGTTCGCCGTAGCGAGCGGGTCGCGTCTTCAGATCCATCCCAACGTAGTCGATCGCCCCGGTTGCCAGTACCCCTCCAATGCGTCCGGCCGCATCCCGTTCGTGTCGAGTTTCACGTCCAGTCCGTGATCGGCGATTCGCTCGACGAACGCCGGCAAATCCGCCTGTAACGTCGGCTCGCCGCCGCTGACCACGACCCCATCGAGGACGTCACCCCGCGCTTCGAGGAACGCGAACAACTCTGCTTCGGGAAGCGATGGCGTCTCGTCGATCAATTCCGGATTGTGACAGTACGGACAGCGGAGGGTACAACCGGCGGTAAAGACGGTACAGGCGACACGGCCGGGGAAATCCGACAGCGTCGTCCGCTGGAGACCACCCAGATTCATCAGTCCCCGACGCTCGGGCGGAAATCTGCCCGTTCGTCGAACTCAGCCTGTTTGCCGGGGTTCCAGTTTTCGGTCGGGCGAAGGTAGCCGACGACCCGCGAGTACACCTCACAGGACTCCCCGCACTCGGGGCAGTCCTCGTGTTCGCCGCTGTGATAGCCGTGGGTCGGACAGACCGAGAACGTCGGCGTCAGCGTGTAGTAGGGCAACTCGTAGTTCTCGGCGATGGTTTTGACGAGTTGCTTCGTCGATTCGGGCGAGGGCAGTTGCTCGCCCAACCACCCATGGAAGACTGTCCCACCCGTGTATTTCGTCTGGAGATCGTCCTGGTGGTCTAAGGCGTCGAAGAGATCTGGCTCCGCTCCGAAGGGCAACTGCGTCGAGTTCGTATAGATCGGCTCCTCGCCGCCGAGTCGGTCGGTCGCGTGGACGCGCAGGTCGGGGAACTGCTCGCGGTCGCGACGCGCCAGCCGGTAGGACGAGCCCTCTGCGGGGGTCGCTTCGAGGTTGTACATGTGTCCGGTCTCGGCCTGGTACTCCCGAAGGTGCTCGCGCATAAACTCCAGCACGTCTTCCGCGAATTGCTTCCCTTCTGGCGTGTCGATCCCTGCATCGGGGCCGCGCAGATTCAGCAACGCCTCGTGGGTACCGATGAGGCCGATCGTCGAGAAGTGATTCGCCCAGTAGCTGTCCTGTGCCGCCTTGACGTTCCGGAGGTAGAATTTGGCGTAGGGATACAGCCCTCGCTCGGTGTACCGTTCTAGGACCTCGCGTTTGGTCTCTAAACTCCGCTTTGCGACGTCCAGCAGCGATTCCAGGCAGTCGTAGAAGTCGCCCTCGTCGTCGGCCCGGTGGCCCAGTTGCGGGAGGTTGATCGTGACGACCCCGATCGAGCCCGTGAGTGGGTTCGAGCCAAATAGGCCGCCGCCCCGCGTTTCGAGTTCGCGGTTGTCCAGCCGGAGCCGACAACACATCGAGCGGGCGTCCTCGGTGTCCATCTCGCTGTTGACGAAATTCGAGAAATAGGGCGTCCCGTACTTGGCGGTCATCTCCCAGACGGGATCGAGGGTCTCGTTGTCCCACTCGAAGTCCTCCGTGATGGAGTAAGTCGGAATCGGGAACGTGAAGGGTCGGCCTTTCGCGTCGCCCTCCAGCATGACCTCGGCGAAGGCGCGGTTGATCATGTCGACTTCCGCTTGGAAGTCGCCGTACGTCGAGTCCTGGGGCTGGCCGCCGATCACGACGGGTTTGTCGGCGAGGTGATCGGGCACCGTCAGATCCATCGACAGGTTCGTAAAGGGGGCCTGGAAGCCGACTCGCGTGGGGACGTTCAGATTGAAGATGAACTGCTGGAGTTGGTGCCGTACGTCGTCGTATGCGAGGTCGTCCGCCCGGACGAACGGCGCCAGATAGGTGTCGAAATTCGACAGCGCCTGGGCGCCGGCGGCTTCGCCCTGCAGCGTATAGAGGAAGTTCACGAGTTGCATCAGCGCCACGTCGAAGTGCTTTGCGGGCGCGGACTCGACCTTTCCGCGGACGCCCTTCAGGCCCTCTCGGAGGATGTCTTCGATGTCCCAGCCCACACAGTAGGGACCGAGTACGCCCAGGTCGTGGATGTGGAGTGCGCCCGACTCGTGGGCCTGGGCCACCTCGGTACTGTAGATTTCTTCCAGCCAGTAGTCCTCGATAGTGCGTTCGGTGAGGTGGATGTTCAGCCCCTGCAGTGAATAGTCCATGTTGGAGTTTTCCCGGACGCGCCAGTCCTCGCGGTCGACGTAGGCATCGACCGCGCCCTGATCGCTCTCTTGTGTGGCCCCACTGCCTTGCTCGACCAGTCCCGCAAGATCACGTAACTCGGCGTGGCGGTGTCGATAGAGGATGTACCGCTTGGCGGCCTCGTACTCGTCGGCCGCGACGAGTGTCCGCTCGACGTGATCCTGTATCGTCTCGACTGCCACTGCCCCGTCCGTCGCGTCCAGGCGGTCTACAACCCCCTCGGTCAGTGTCTCGATGCTCGTCGCTGGGGCAACTCCCGCCGCATCGAACGCCCGCTGGATGGCGGTCGTGACCTTCGTCTGTTCGAATTCCTCGCGTGAGCCATCGCGCTTGCGAACCTCCTCGAGCATGTGACTCCCGGGTTCTGTCCGGGACTACTAAACAACTTTGCTTGCTATTGTACAAACTAATTTGTATTCGGCCACGCCGACGAACACGTCGCCTCAGCGGTCCGACAGCCGCGCCATGGCGTCCCAGGCGGGATCGCTCGCCGGTGGCTCGACTCGCTGGCCGTCGAGGTGGACGCCCCCTTTCCCGTCGGTCGCCTCGACTCCTCCGACTACTGCGGCCGGCGTCCCGCGCGTTTTCATCGCTTCGACGACCGCCGTCGCTTCTTCGGGGGTGCCGTGAGCAGGAGGCTCCCTGCACTGGAGACCGTCCAGGGATCGACGCCGACGGCTTCACACACGGGCTGGACGCCCGGCTGGATCGGGGCCGGCTCCCGCTCGACGACGAACCGGTGGCCGGCTCCCGTTGCCATCTCGGCGAGCCCACCGATGACTCCGCCCTCGGTGGCGTCGTGCATCGCGTGCAGCTCCCCGGCCTCGCTGGCCCGGGTTGCGTCTGCGACCCCGAGGATGTCCTCGACGCGCTCCTGTGCCGTCGCGACGGTCTCAGCTGAGAGGTCCAGGGCGTCCGGGAACAGCGTCGCGAACAGTCCGGCCGTCTCCGCGCCGGGACCGGTCGTGAGGACGATCGCGTCGCCCGGCTGTGCCCCGTCCGGGCGGACGAGATCCGCCGGGTCACCGACACCCAGGGCCGTAGCGCCACCGACCCACGAGTACTCGATGCCTTCGTAGCGGGCCGTGTGGCCGGCGACGACACTCACACCTAGCGATTCGGCGTGGGCGGCCATTCCGTGCCAGGCCCTGGCGAGTTCGGCGTCGGTCATCTCCGTCGGCAGTGAGAGACTCACGGTGACGTGTGTCGGCGCGATGCCCGAAACGGCGACGTCCGTTAGCACGATATCGAGCGCCATGCGCCCGGCCCGCTCGAAGCCAAGCGTGGGGAGAATCGAGAGCGGATCGGTCGCCGTCACGATCGCGCTGTCCTCGACAGAGAGCACGCCGAAGTCGACGCCGTGTTGGGGGCCAAGCGCCACGTCCGCACGGTCGGCACCCAGTTGTGGCGCGATGATCTCCTCGAAGGTCGCGTCGTCGATCTTTCCGCGATCCGGCATTGCCACCCGTAGGTCCGTCGCCGTCAAATCGTCGGCGCTTTCCTCCCGTTGTGGGCTGGCACTGCTGACGGCGTTCGGATGCGTCACTCGCCCCCGACGACGGTCACGTCCGCGCCGTCAAAGCCAAGTGTGACGGTCTCGCCCTCCGGTGCGCGCTGGGTCCTGGCTCGGATCGAGTGGCCGTTCCACGCACAGTGGACGCGGTAGGCGTCGCCCAGGAACTCGACGTGTTCGACCGTCGCCCAGAGTGTCACTTCGCCGGCCCCGAGGTGGATGTCTTCGGGACGGACACAGACGATCGCTTCATCGCGCTCGGGGAGCGATTGCGGGCGTTCGATCCGCTCGCCGTCGATCGCCAGAGACTGACCGCCACCGTCGACCCGCGCGTCGAAGACGTTGTTCTCGCCGACGAATTGGGCGACAAAGCGCGTCGCGGGGTTGCGATAGACCTCCTCCGGGGTCCCGACCTGTTCGATCCGACCGTCGTTGACCACGCCGATCCGGTCGCTGATCGCCAGCGCTTCGGCCTGGTCGTGGGTGACGTAGATCGTCGTGATCCCCAACTCGCGTTGGATCTCCCGCACTTCCAGTCGCAACTGCTCGCGCAGTCGCGCATCCAGCGCCGAGAGCGGTTCGTCGAGCAGGAGGACGTCCGGGCCGGGTGCGAGTGCGCGAGCGAGGGCGACGCGCTGTTGTTGCCCGCCTGATAGCGACTCCGGCTGTCGATCCGCCAGGCCAGCCACCTCGACGAGTTCCAGCAACTCGGCGACGCGTTCGTCGGGAGCGGTCTCGCCCGGCGGCGATCGGTACCGGAGGCCGTAGGCCACGTTCTCCCGGACGGTCATGTGCGGGAACAGGGCGTAGTTCTGGAAGACGATCCCCACGTCACGCTGTTCGGGCGGCAAGCCGGAGACATCGCGGCCGCTGATTCGAACTGATCCGCTCGCGGGCGTCTCGAAGCCGGCGACGGTCCGCAGCGTCGTCGTCTTGCCACACCCGGAGGGCCCGACGAGCGTGAAGAACTCCCCCTCGGCGACCGACAGCGTCACGTCCGACAACGCCGGGACGTCACCGAAGGTCACGGCGACGTCTTCGAGTTCGACCCCTGTTCCGGTCGAATTAGCCATCGTATCGTCCCCCGACGCGATCGATAACCACGAAACTGGCGGCTGTCACTGCGAGCAGGACGGACCCCATCGCCGTGGCGGGGCCGAGACTCGGCCCGATCGAGCGGTTGCCGACGTACCGCTCCAAGGCGACCGGCATCGTGTGACTGGCTCCGCCCTCGGCCAGCAGGACAGTCGAGTCGAACTCGCCGATACTGATCGCGAAGGCAAAGGCTGCCCCGGCCACCAGTGGGGCGACGATCAACGGCAGGGTCACCGTCAGCAGGGCACGGAACCGCGTCGCCCCCAGCGATCGCGCGGCGTCGACGATCCGGTCGTCAATCCCGGCCAGAGCGGGAGTTACGTTTCGCGTCACGAACGGGTAGGCCGCGACGGCGTGGGCGGCGACGACCGCGAGCCAGCCGGTCACGGTGAGCCGGTGGCCAAACACGTCGACGCCGAAGACGAGTGTCTGGAGCAGGCCCAGGCCGACGACGATGCCGCTGACGGCGATCGGCGCGGACAGCAGCGTCTCCGCGAGGCGACTCCCCCGCCCGCCGCGGGTCGCGACCAGCGAGACGATGACGCCCATCGGGACGGCGACGGCAAGCGTCCCAAGAGCGAACAAAAGCGAGTTGCGAATCGCCGTGAGGGGCGCGATCGTCCCGACCGCAGCGGAGGCCTGCTGTGCGAGCAGGAACTCGTAGTACGCCGTCGTGAACGCCCCTTCTGGCCCGGTGACGCTCTCGACCAGCAGGCTGAGGACTGGCCCGAGAAAGACCACTGCCGCGATACAGCCGTAGGCGAGTACTGCCAGGCGACGTGGATCACGAAGGGTCCCCAATCCGTCCAACAGCGCCCGTCGTGAACGCGAGCGGCCGCCCGAACGGGACGCGATCTGCCCCGACTCGTACCGGAGGTAGAGGTACATGAGGGACAGCGAGAGCACCGATTCGAGGACGGCCAACGCGGCGGCCGCTTCGAGGTCGAGTGATTGGACCTTCGCGTAGAGCCACACTTCGACGGTCTGTAACTCCAGGCCGCCCAGCGACAGCACGATCGGGAACGACATGAACGAGAAGACAAACGCAAGCACCGTCGCCGAGAGCACCGCAGGGAGCAACTGGGGAAGGACGACGTCCCGGAACGCGCGAATCGGGGTTGCGCCCATCGCTCTGGCCGACTCGATCTCGCGGGCGTCGACCCCTTCCCAGGCACCCGTCACGAAGCGAGTGACCAGCGGCGCGTTGTAGAAGGCGTGGGCGAGGACGATCGCCGGCAGCGTATAGAGCACGTCGATCGGTCCCAGGCCGACGACCGCGAGGGCGTCGTTCAGGAGCCCGGTCTGGCCGAACATCGCCTGGAAGCCGACCGCCACGAGGATCGACGGGAGGACGAAGGGAACAATCGTCAGCGACGTGAGCGTTCGCCGTCCCCAAAAATCGTAGCGGGCAAGCACGTACGCGCCGGGAAAGCCGAGTGCAACGCTCGCGAGTGCGGATAGGGCTGCCTGGTAGGCGGTAAAACCGAACAGACCGAACTCGATCGCACTGAGGGGCCCACCCGCAGCGAGCCACGAGCCTACGCCTGCAGGAATGCCCGTTGGGTCAGCAAAGACGTGATGGGCCAGGCCGACGTAGAACGGGTCAGCGAGGACGTCCACGATCGGTGCCAGCGGGGTCCCGCCAAGGTCGATCGCGGCCAGAAGCACGCGACCGACGGGGTAGTAAAAGACGACGACAAGCACTCCCAGCGTGGCCACCACGCCGGCCGGGAAGACGACCCGATCCGACGACGGCCACCGCATCCTCACGCGTTGACTTCGCGGGCCCAGTCCTCGATCCATCCCTCGACGTTCCCTGCCAGTTCGTCGTAGGAGAACGTGACGGGTTCGGCTGGCTCGTAGGCGTACTTCGAGAACTCCGCGCCGGGATCGACGCCCTCGACGGCCGGGAACTGGACGTTCCGGACCGCGATCTCGGCCTGGGCGTCCGGTGAGAGCACGAAGTCCATGAACTGCTGGCCAAGCTCCGGTGTGTCGGCATCGGCGAACAGCCCCATCATCTCCGGGTTGGCGTACCCTTGGTCGTTGATGAACCCGACCTGGTGGCGCGACATATCGACGCCCTCGCCGTGATAGTAGACCTGATCGGTCGAGTAGGAGACGACCATCGGCGCTTCCTCGTTCTGGTAGGCCTGATAGGCCGGCTCCCAATCGGAGAGGATCGTCACGTCGTTGGCCAGCAGGTCCCGCCAGTACTCAAGGTAGCCGTCCGGTCCCTTTTGGGCGATCGTCCACAGGAGAAACGCCCGGCCCGGATCGGATTGCTGGGCGTTCTGCGCGATGAGGTCACCCTGATACGGGTCGGTCGTGAGTGCGTCGAAGGTTGCCGGGTTCTCGACCTCGTTTTCGTCGTAGACCAGAGAGATGTACCCGGTGTCGTAGGGGACTGCCCGCCCGCGTGGGTCGGCCTGCAGTCCCGGCTTGACGTCTCCAGCCCGCTCTAAGTCCGGCGTCGCGAACAGCGAGCTATCGAGTTCCTGATCGGCCCGGACGAGCTCCGACGTGTTCAGCCCGACGTAGGCGTCGACATCCAGGGGGGCACCTTGCTGACGGCGCAGGATGTACTGGTTGAGGCCGCTCTCGGGCGTGACAAACTCGACAGTCACCCCGTCGTGGGCCGACTCGAAGGCCGACTTCAACCAGTTGCCGGCGGTCCCCTCGCCAGTGAACGAGGAGTATGTCGCCACCCGCAGCGTCCGCTCGGCCGTCACGGAACCGGTCGTCGTGTCTGTCTGCGTTGCGGTGTTCTCGGCGTTCGTGTCCGTCTCGGTATTCGTCTCCGTCTCGGTCGTCGACGATCCCTCGTCCGTTTGTTCTCCGCCCGTACAGCCGGCCAGTGCCGTCATCCCGACGGCACCCACACCGGCTGTTCGAAGGAACGTGCGTCGTTTCACCACCTGGTTGTTCGACTGGGTGGTGATGTCCTTTGCGGTTTGCAGCAAACGTCTCTACTGCTCGCTGGCTGTGCTGTTACTCTCTCAGTGTGCTATCGCGCTCGTTCAGTCGGCACGTGCGATGATGGCTGCCATCCACGAACCACCTCGTCCAATCGAGGCGTGTCTCACTTACTCGTCGTCGCCGGTGATGTCGTCGTACAACTCCTCGGCCGTCACCTCGACACCTAGTCCGGCGAAGAAGTTCGCGACGTTTGCACAGTCTCGCTGCAGGAAGTCGTCGGCGTTGGGCGAGAGGACCGTTACGGCCTGGCCGAGGTCGATCACCACGAGCTGACCTTCGTGGAAGACGACGTTGTACTCAGAGAGGTCCCCGTGCACGAGGCCGGCGTCGTAGAGGCGGCGCATGTACTCCCGGAGGACCTCGAAGGCCGTCTCGGGGTTCTCGATGTGGACCTCGTTGAGTCGCTTGGCCCGCCCCTCGGCGTCGGTCGCGATGTACTCCATGACGAGGACGTTTCGCTCGACGGCAATCGGTTCGGGCACCCGGACGCCGGCTTCTTTGGCGCGCCGTAAGTTGGCGAACTCCTTGCGGACCCAGGCAGTGACGACCTTCTTCTTGTCCGAGCCGATCCCTTCGAATCGCGGGTCGCCGTCCAGATACCCGCGCATGTCCTTGAAGTCGGAGGCGTTGATCCGGTAGACTTTGACCGCGACCTCGGTGTCTTCCGGGCCTAATGCAGTATAGACGTTTGCCTCCTTGCCAGTCGAGATCGGCGCACCGAAGGCGTCGATGTGGCCGTCCTGGACGAGTTTGTACAGCGCAGCGAAGGTCGCGTCGTCGAAGACCGACGCTTCGACTTTGAACTGCTCGGTGTTCTTGATGCGTTTGCGAAACTCGCTGAACTCCCGATCTCGGCGGCGGGCGATCCGGTCGGCTTCGGTATCCGCGACCTCGATTTCCTCGAACTCGTCACCTGGCTTTTCGGCTCCCTCGTCGTCGATCAGGCCGAACTCAGCCATCGTCGCCCCGCGAAAACAGTCGGTGTGGGCCTCGATCCCGCTTCGACCCAGCCAGTCGGTGGGGTGCCACCGTCATGTCTCGCCCGTCACGGTTCCTGAATGTGGCCCTCCTCGCGCAACTGGTCGGCTTCCTGTTTCTCGTAGCGCCAGGTAACGTCGGCTTTCTCGTCTTGCCAGTCCCACGGACTGACCAGAACAACGTCGTCTTCGCGGATCCAGATGCGCTTTTGCATCTTGCCCGGGATACGAGCGGTCCGCTCGACGCCGTCCATACAGCGGACGTTGATGCGGTTTGCCCCCAGCATCTCTGTGACGATTGCGAACACCTCGTCGTCGTCAGGCATGCGAAGATCCGTGCGCTCCTGATCGCTCATATCTCCCGCTACGGGAGGCAGGGGTTTAAGGTTTGGAAACCGCCTCGGGCCGGTCTGGTCCCTGGCCACTCACTCGCCACACGCCGACCGCCCCCCGCTCAGTGTAGCGTCCCCTCACGGACGTGCTCGTCGTAGGCAAACAGCGCATAGCCGACCTCGGCGGGGGAGTAACCCGTCGCTTGCGCGATCTCACGGATCGGCTCGATCATCGTCACGTAGTCGGCCGCGTCGAACGATTCCTTGCGTCCCTCCACATGTTCGAGGCGCTCCAACGAGGCCCACACGCGCGTGTCGACGACGGCGTGCCGGCCGGGATCGAGCGCGGTCAGCACGGCCGAGGCCGTCGGCGCTTTGAACCCCGAGAGCCCGCTGATGAGCCGGATCTTCGAGAAGTCGCCCTCGACTCGTCGGACGTTTTGCGTCACTTCGATACAGCGCGCTTTTGGGTTCGATTCGACGTGGTAGGCGCTTCTGGTCGAACTCTCGAAGGCCAGGTCGTAGAGTTGCTCGCGGGTGAGATGGCCCTGCTCGCGATACTGTTCGCCGAATTCGGCGAGGCGTTCGGGTACCAACCCTTGCGTGTCCGCGTACCGATCCAGGTTTTTCGCGACGAACTCCTCCATGCGGACTCGTCGGTCCCTGGTCCACAAGAACCCTCACTTCGGGTCCGACGAGCGGTGGCACGCGCGAGTCGGTGAGTGCTCGACTTGCCTCACACGCTCCCGCCGTGTCCGGAGGCGCGGTGTTCGGAGATGAGCTGGTCGACCATCTCGGCGGTCCGGGCCTTCTCACGCTCGCTCTCGTAGTCGCGCCACTCCTCGATTGCGGCCTCGACTTCCCGTTCGCGGGCGACGGCGAGTTCGTCGACCTCCTGGACGGTGACGGCGTCGGCCGGCGCGATGGGCACGCGTCGCTCGAACAGCACCTCGTCGGAGACGTCCGAGAGTCCGCCTGTCCGGAGGACCAGCCGCGGTTCCAGGTCGGCCAGCAGTTCGGCTGTCGATCGCCCGGCACCCGTGGCGTCACGGAACAGGATGATGTCGTCCTCGGCGAGGCCAAAGCGGTCGTCGGCGTCCTCGATGGCCTCGGTGGTGAACTTCTCGACGACCTTCACCGGGACCAGGCCCTCTTTGGCTTTCTCGACGTCGGCAAAATTGGAGTGATCGAGCTTCCAGAGGGCTTTCAGACGTTCGAGCTTGCCTTCGAGATCCGCGACGCGATCGCGCTCGTCTTCGAGTTCGCGTTCGAGGCGGTCGTTCTCGCGTTCGAGGCGGTTGACTTCCCGCCGTTTGCGCGTCTCGGCGCGCTGCTCGCTGCGGGCGGCTTCGAGTTTCTCCTCGTAGGCCGCGATCGTCTCGTCTTTGTCCTCGATCGTGCCACGGAGGTCCTCGACGTGTGATTCGAGGCGATCGACGCGTTCCCGGAGGCGTTTGATCTCTTTCTCTTCGGGGCTCAACTCCCGTGGTTCGTGCTCGCTCGTCTCCGTGGCTTCGCTCTCGTCGTCGCTGAGGTCTTCGAGGACGCTCTCGACGGATTCGTCGTTGGCGACGACCCGCGCGAGGACGGGGCCGACCTCCTCGCGTGGCGGGACTTTCGCCGCGACCCGCTCGAACTGCGTTTCGTGATCGTCGTAGGCTTCTAGGGCCGCCGCCAGGGCGTCCCGTTCGTGGTCGTTGTCGTAGGCCTGTTCGCGCGTTCGGTGCAGTTTCTCGTCGACGGCGAGGTCGCTGTCGGGCGTCCAGCCGGCGGCGTCGAAACTTCGGCGCAACTTCTCGACGGTCTCGGGCATCGGTGTCACGTCCGCGGCGACGAGGAGCGGTCGCCCACGCTCGATGACCCACTCGATGACTGCTGCGGTATCGTCGGTTCTCGTCGAGTAGACGTCCAGTACCTCGCCGTCGAGGCTGAGGACGGCCACGGCGGTCGTCGTTCCCGGGTCGACCCCGACGACGACGTGATCGCGCCGGTGGGCGAGTGGCTCGAATTCGATCCCGTCCCGACGCTCACGCTCGATCTCGATGCGGGTGTCGCCGGACCGCTCGGCCGAGATGGGGATCTCACCCGGGCTCGCTTGCACCTCGAAGACTGCGTTTGCGAACCCGCCGTACTTCTCGGTGACCTCCCGCTCGTAGTCCAGTGCGGCCGCGTCAAGTTCGCGTTCGACCTCGCGCGTTCGCTTTTTGACCGAGCCGTGGATGCGCCGCGTGTAGCGGTCCTCGCTCCACCCACCACCACCGCCCGTCGAGCGACCGCGGGCGACTTTCAGGCGTGTCGTGTCGGTAAACGCCGAGACTTCATAGCCCACGTTTCCCGCGGCCAGACGGGCTGTGGCCTCGGCTTCTTCCATCGGGTCCTTGCCGTATGGCACGCCGTGGCGCGTCGCGACCCGTGATAGCGGCTCTGGCTGTTGGTCACCGGTCACCTGGACGAGTCGCGTCTCCTCGGGCAACTCGCGGAGGAAGTGCACGAGGGCGTCCTTGTCCTCGGCGAGCTCGTACATGTTGTCCGTGGCGACGATCGCCGGTGTCTTCGTCTCGATCAGCCGGCGGAGCTTCCGGTGGCTCACCACGTCTCGCTCGATGGACTCGCCGTCGAAGATCACCAGCGCGTAGGCGGGCGAGTTACCTCTGACGTCCCCGCTTTGGATATCCACGCCGAAGATCACGTCGTCCAGGGCAGCCGTCCGTTGCACGGCCGTCGGTAGGGGAGTCAGGAGTATAAACGCCGTGGCGTCCCCACGCTCATCCGTCGAGCGGTCGGTAGAACTCGATGGTGTGTCCGTCTGGATCTTCGAGGAACGTCGCCTTGGCGTCGGCAGCCTCGACGACGTGTGGTTCGGTGCGGACCGACCCACCGGCTTTGCGGGCCTGCTCGGCGACGCGCTCGACGTCTTCGACGAGGAACGCAACGTGGTCAGTGTCTGCCCGCGACGGCGCGATCGGCGTCGTTCGCGTCGGATCGTGCTTGAGTTGGAGTTCGCCGTCGCCAGCACTGAGGTAGACATTCTCGACGCCGTCGGCAGTGAACGAGCAGGTTCGTTCGAACCCCAGATCCCCATAGAACGATAGCGAGCGATCCAACTTCGACACCCAGAGTGCGACGTGCGTCAGGTTCATGCCGGGACGGTTCCCATTCCTGACGGAAGACGCTAACGGCCCCTGTCTAGGCTGTGTTACTCGGAGTCTCCGTCGGCAATCGGCAACTGGACGGTCACGACTGTGCCCCTGGGATCCCGATCCGCAAACGAGATCGAGCCGCCGTAGCGATCGACGAGCATCCCGACGATGTACAGGCCCAGTCCAGACTGACTGTCTACCTCGTGGCCATCGGGGTTCAGCGCGGCTGTGCGCTCGGCCGGCGGGATGCCTGGGCCGTTGTCGGCTACCGAGACAGTCACCGCCCTCTCGCTTGCTTCTACCGATACTTCGACGGACGGGTTTTCCCGATCGTTGTGTTCGACGGCGTTGGTGAGCAGGTTGTGAAAGATCGTCGAGAGGAGTTCGTCGGCGGCGACGGCGACGTCCGGCAGTTCGCCGTCGACGGCGATCGTCGCCCGGCGATGGACCTCGCGTGCGTTGTCGACTTGCGTTTCGAGGACTCGTTCGAGTGAGATCCGACGACTGGTCGACCGATCGTCCACACCCAGTGACGCGACGAACGCCCGGACCTGCTCGGTCAGTTGGATCGCTTCCTCGGTGGTGCGTTGGACACGTTCGAGATAGTCCTGTCCGTCGTCTTCGACGTAGCTCTCTAAGTGACCGGTCATGCCGCTGATGATCTGGAGGTCGTTGCCGATATCGTGACGGACGATTCGGTTGAGCAAGGCGAGTTTCTCCCGCTCGTCGGCCAGTCGCTCCCGTTCAGCTTCGAGATCGCGGCGACGGCGCTGGCTGCGAGCGTCGTATCGGCCGACGAGTAGCCCGCCGATCCCACCGATCGACGCCAAGCCGCTAACGACGACGGAAATATTGGTCAACTCGACGCCGGCGGACAACTGATAGCCGACGATTCCAAGCGCGGCGAACGCGCCGAAGGCGGTCCCGAGGAACCACCACACTGTGACGGCAACGGCGAGTTCGCCGTCGAAATCGGTGTTTGCGAGCCAGTAGCCGCCGCCCAGGACACTCAGCCCGAACGTCATCGGCACGACGGTGCCAAGCAAGGGGGACCCGGTGGCGCTGGCACTCGTGACGGCCCGTATCAGCGGGACGACGACCCCGGCCAGGCCGGCTGCAGCGATGAACCAGGCACTGGCGAGACGAATACCCCGCGGCGACGCGGCGTCGAGACCCCGTGCGATGAGGGCATCGGCCCGCTGCTTGGCCATTACGACGTACTTAGACTACAGGGAAGTAACTGTTCTGACTTCGAGACACTGGCGCTTTCGCTCTCCAGTTTTCGACCGTTTCGACGGTGACGATCGCGCTCTCCTCCTCTACCGTGTCATTCGCTGTCCGGGAACGGGACATCGAGCGTCTGGCCGTCTGCCGCGACGAAAGCACCGTCACCGAATGCGTCTCGGGCCTCTGTTTCGAGGCGGTGGCCCTGCCCCGCGTACCGCGTCGAGACGTGGGTGAGTGCGAGCCGCTTTGCCCCAGCCTCGGCGGCCAGCGTCGCCGCCTCGCGCGCCGTCGAGTGCCCGGTTCCGGCCGCCCGTTCGGCGCGATCGTCGGCGAACGTGCCGTCGTGGATCAACAGCTCTGCATCCTCGCTGGCTCGCCGGACAGCCTCGACTGGCCGCGTATCGCCCGTGTAGACGACGGTCCGTCCGGGTCGGGGCGGCCCGACGACCTCCTCGGGCTGGATCGTCCGCCCGTTGTGTTCGACTGGCTTGCCGTCGTGGAGTTTGGAGTACTTTGGCCCCGGTGAGATCCCGAGCTTTTCCTCGGCTTTCTGGCGGTCGAATCGGCCCTTGCGGTCGTCCTCTTCGAGGACGTAGCCGATCGACCGTGTGCGATGTTCGGTCTCGATCGCTCGAATCTCGTACTCGTCGGCGTCTAGCACCACGTCCCCTGCCCGATTTTGCGTAATCCGAATGGGGTAGGAGGGACGGTCGCCGGTCGCTCCGATGAGATCCTCCAGTCGGGACCGCGTGCCCTGAGGGGCGTGAATCGCCAGCGGGGCCTCGCGGTCGTTGAAGTCCATCGTCTGTAAGAGGCCCGGGATGCCCAGGACGTGATCGCCGTGGAGGTGGGTGATGAAGATGTGTGCGACGTCGAATCCCGTCCCAAAGTGCATCATCTGGCGCTGAGTCCCCTCACCACAGTCAAAGAGCAGTCGCTCACCGTCTCGGGAGAACATGATCGCCGAGGGGTTACGTTCGGTCGTCGGCACCGCACCGCTGGTCCCAAGGAACGTCACGCGCATTACCCGTCTGTCACCCGTCGACGGCTAAACGCCCTTCGAATCGACCGGGCGGCGACCGCTCGTCTCTTACCGGTTCGGGATTGTCGGCCTCTCACCGTGATGGCGTCGCTAGCATCCGGCCCCCACAGACGGCACAGGCCACGGGCCGGCGCTCGCCTGCTGTCTCCCAACCACACTTGGCACACTCGAACGTGTAGGGGTACTCGTCGCTGTCCTCCTCACCCATCTCACCCACTCCCTGTACTTCCTCCCAAATCAGTGTTGATATCGGCTGTCGATCTCCCCGTGTCCGACTACTTCGTCGATTGGGAAACACACATCTGCCAGTTCTCCCCACGACCGTGACCAATCTGTCTCAGGTCATCTCGACTGGTTCGCTGGATCACTGTGCTGTCCCTGTGCGGTCTGCTCGTCGTCGAATGGACTGCTCCTGAACAGCGACTGTTGTATTCGTAGTCGGATAGTCTTTCATTTTGATTGTAATATCGGAAAGACTCGACGCATCGTCGTCGTTTTGGGGTGCAAATTTGGTGGTATGGCAAAGCCTTTTTACAGCGTGGGTCGTGAGAACTTTTATCGGAGGTGATGTGAACGCACTACACACTCTCACTTGGTATGGCCGACGCGTGCTGCATCCCTGATCCTGTGATCGACTGTCCCTAGCCCCAGCGACCCCTGTCAGCTACTTTCCAGGCCCTAGAATGGCCCACTCCATCGGTGCGGTCGTCACTGTTTGGTCTCTCGATTGTCACTATTCGAGCGCTCCACGGGAGAGGCTTCTATGGCTGTGGCTCACTTCTCATCGAGATGCTCCCGATCGGCTGCTTGGAGGGGCCAATGAGGGGAGCGTTTTTAGGTGTGGTGGTACTTCACACAGGTATGCACTTCGTCATCGTCGGGTTCGGGCGGGTCGGGATGCGTACCGCCAGGGTGCTCCGGGAGGAGGACCACGACGTCACGATCGTCGAGATCGACGCCAAGCGGGCCGAGCGCGCACGCGAGGAGTCCTTCGAGACGATACTGGGCGACTGCACTGATACGGACACCCTCGACGCAGCGGGCATCGCCGAGGCGGACGCCATCGCCGGGTTGACGGGCGATCTCAACGCTAATTTCGCCGCGTGTATGATCGGTACCGAACACGGTTGTCGGACGGTCCTGCGGATCGATGCGGATTATCGGGAGGAACTGTACGACAACTACGCCAGCGAGGTCGACGAAGTCATCTATCCCGAGCGGCTGGGTGCCGCGGGGGCGAAAACGGCTATGCTCGGCGGTGATTTCGACGTCTTGGCGGACCTCACCGAGCACCTGACCGTCACGTCGATCCGTATCCCGGCGGACTCACCGGTGGTCGGTGATCGTGTGGTCACGCTCGATCTTCCTGGCTCCGCCCAAATCTACGCCCACGGTCGCAACGACGAACCGATGTCGATTCCGCTGCCCAGAACCACGATCGAACCCGGCGATCGCATCGCGATCACTGCCCCACCCGAGGCTATCGAGGAGATCCGCACCCATCTGACTCCCGCTGTCGACGCCTGAGGGGCTCTCGCTGGCTATTTCACTCACGAACGCGTGGCTGTATCACTGTGTGCCGTTCGGGCCTGTCGAAAACGGGTGGGTGCCCGGGCGCGCTGTGGGAGGATGGGAAAACGACGAGGCCGTCGGTGCGCGCCCATCCTAACTGCCTGGTGGGGCCTACAAAAACTGCGTCAGACGAGTGCATGACGGCTCGCTGATACAGACCGATAGCGCATACCTCCGTCTTCAGGCGGAGGTCAAGCGGTAGGCATAGTGCGTCAATCCACAAGTCCCGCCATTACTGGATTTCCCACGCTTCACCGAAGGTATTAACACGCTGACGAACCATAGTGTGAACACGGATGAAGACCACACGGCACGCGACCTACAACCTCAACTACCACATAGTGTGGTTGCCGAAGTCTCGCAGAACAGATGGTTCTGCGGACATCGCGGAACAGGGTTCCGCTCAGTACCGTCAGTCGGTACTCGTCTACGAGGTCGCCGACCGTGTGCGAGACATCCTCCACGAGATCGCCGACGACAAGGGCTTGGAGATAATCGACCTGACCGTTCAACCCGACCACATCCACCTGTTCGTCAGTAGTCCACCGAAGCACGCGCCGTCACTTCTCGCCAACTGGTTCAAGGGTATTTCCTCGCGGAAATACAACCACCGCTACGCCGACAACGACGGCGAGAAGATTCGATGGGCACGGGGCTACTACGCAGGAACGGCGGGGCACGTTTCCAGCGAGACGGTGCAGGATTACATTCAGCGTCAACAGAACTCATGAGTTCTGTTTGGCACACGAGAAACGCCGCGTTTCTCGGGACGTCACAAGGAGGATGACCAATGACGGAACTCACCAAGACGCTGGAACTGAAACTGGTAGACCCGAACGCGCACAAACGGCGGAAACTCCGCGAGACGCGGGACGCCTACCAGCAGGCCCTTCAAGATGCGTTCGACGCTGGTTGTACCACCCAGACCGAAGCGAACGACATGGTAGTCAACTACGACCTGTCGGGGTACGCGAAGAACGCCCTCAAGAAGTACGTCCCGCAGTTGACGACGACGTACAACGCGGGCGACCTTCACGACGACCACCCTGTTCGGTTCACCAACGAGGGGGTACGCCTCGACCACCAGCCCAAGAACGCTATCGAGTGGTACGTCAAAATCCCGCACCACGAGGATTACCACCTCTGGATGCCAGCACAGCCGAATCCCGACCAACGGGACTGGCTGGAAGCGTTGAACGCTGGTGACGCAGAGATGGGTGAGAGTCGGCTGTTCCAGCGGGATGGGACGTGGTATTTCCACGTCACCGCCACCCGCGACGTGGAGGATTGTTCCAAGGTGTCCGCCGATGAACGGACGCCGATCGGAGTGGACATTGGGGAAGCGTCACTCGTCACGGTGTGTCACCGCGACGGCCACGGTTCTCCGACCCGCCCTGAACTATGGGCTGACGAAGGCAAAACCGTTCGTCGGCTTCGCAAGACCTACTTCACCGCCACGCGACGGCTTCAAGAACGCGGAAGCGAGCGTCTCGCCGAGTCATTCGGTGACGACCTGTGGAACCAGATAGACGACGTGCTCCATCGTGTCACCCGCGAAGTCGTGGAGTACGCCGAATCCGTCGAGAATCCCGTGCTGGTTCTGGAAGACCTGACGTACATACGGGAGTCGATGGACTACGGCGAATATATGAACCGCCGTCTCCACGGATGGGGATTCGCCAAACTCCATGCGCAGATACGGTACAAGGCCGTTGAGAAGGGGATTCCTGTCGAGACGGTGAATCCTCGAAATACCTCGAAGGAGTGCCATGCGTGCGGTGAAGTTGGGTATCGCCCGAGGCAGGCGACGTTCAAGTGTACGAACGACGACTGCTGGATGGGCGAGTACCAAGCCGATGTGAACGGGGCGATAAACATCGCAGACCGCTACCTCAGCGGAGAGAGTCGTTTCAGAGAACACGAGAACGACGATGACTCGGCTGAGGATGGGGCGTGTTTGACCGCGCCACAAGACAGCCAAGCCGTTAACGAATCGCGAAGCGATTCGTTCGCACACCAGAAATCTTCGATTTCTGGGGACGATGCTGAAGTCCAGCAGGAGACGCTTGGAACGTATGCGTCTTGAAACCACAGGGCCGACTCGTTCGGCCTGAAATCCCGTGGCGGGATTCCCGCGTCTTCAGGCGCGGGAGGAGGTCAACCGAGGGCTTTTGCCCGTCAGCACCGACAGGCAGGACATGGACTCCTGGGACGTGTTGTTCGACCGAGCGAAAGACGTCGAGACGTCCGTCGACGCTATCGGCCAGCGGTTGGCGGCCCACCGGGCCGATGACGACGAGTGACCCCACGCGGTTCGTGGCTGACGCCGACGTGTTGGCGGCGGACCTGCTGGTCGGCGGCCAGGCCCGGCAGGCGATGGCACGTATTCGTGCCCACGACTGGCTGACGCTGCTCGCCAGCGACGCTCTCCTCGCCGACGCCGCGGCCCTGATTGCGGACATCGCGGGGCAGTCACTGGCTACTGACTGGCGTGCCCGGATCGAGCGTGAACGCCACTCGGTCACCCATCCGGATGGGGACCATCCGGCCCTGGCATCGGCTGTCGCCGGCGACGCCGGGCACGTCCTCTCTTTCGACGAGCAACTCACTGGCGCACAAGCCGGTGTCGCACTCCGAAGATACACGGTCAGCGTCCGCTCGCCAGCGGCATTCCTGGCTGTGTTCGATGCCCAATCACTGTACGAAGCGACGGTCGGTGGGGACTATCCTGGGCCGGATCGTGATCCGCGACAGTGAGCGGTCGCAACCGAGCCCGACTGCCACGCCGAGTCGCGATTTACGCCGTCGGTTCGGCCGGGGCGCTCACTGCTCGATATCGAGTTCGAACTGTTCGTGTTCGACGGCCGCGTTGAGCACGACGCTCGTGTTTGACTCTTTGATCTCGGGGTCGGTAAGCAGGCTCTTGATCTCGGCGTTCATGTCGTCGGTGTCGGCGAACTTCCCGACCGCGATGATGTCGTGATCGCCCGTCACTTCGTAGACGCTGATCATCTGGTCGAGTTCTTCGAGTCGATCAGTAACTTCGGGCAGAGCGCTTCCTTCGACTTTCAACTGGAGGATCGCCGTGACGTCGTAGCCGATCTCGCCGTAGTCGACCCGCGGTGTGTACCCCTGAATGATTCCCTGTTCTTCGAGATCCGAGAGATGGTTCGAGACCGTCGTGACCGAGACGTCGAGGTCGTCGGCGAGGCTTCGGAGGCTTGCGCGCCCGTCGCTCAGCAGTTCGTTGATGAGCTTGCGGTCGAGATTTTCGTACGTCATTGGCGTCACTGACGGGATCTACCCATTAGAATTTTACGAATATCCAATTCTCGAAGTGACACGGAAGATTTGCGCAGAGCGGCAGTGTTTTTATATCGGGGGTACAGTTCGGGAGTGACGAGAAAGATGACAAACGATCAGCTCACAGACGGCGGGTTGTCCGCCGAGGCCGAGGCAGTGCTCGAAGCGATCGACGAGAAGAACGTCGACTTCCTGCGGTTGCAGTTTACGGACATTCTGGGGACCGTCAAGAACGTCTCGATTACGGCCGACCAGGCCGAGAAAGCCTTCACCGAGGGGATCTACTTCGACGGCTCGTCGATCGACGGGTTCGTCCGGATTCAAGAGTCGGACATGCGCCTCGACCCCGATCCGTCGACCTTTGCCGTCCTGCCGTGGCGGACCAGCGAGGATAGCGCTGCCGCCCGTCTCATCTGTGATGTGATCAACACCTCGACTGGCGAACCCTTCGAGGGCGATCCGCGTGGCATTCTCAAGACGGCCATCGACCGCGCAAACGAGATGGGTTACGAGGTCAACGTCGCCCCCGAACCCGAGTTCTTCCTCTTCGAAGAGGACGAGGACGGTCGTGCGACCACGAAGACCAACGACGTCGGCGGGTACTTCGACCTCGCGCCCAAGGACCTCGCAAGCGACGTCCGCCGGGACATCATCTTCGGCTTAGAGGACATGGGCTTCGACATCGAGGCCTCTCACCACGAGGTCGCCGAGGGCCAACACGAGATCAACTTCACCTACGACGACGCCCTCTCGACGGCCGATAACGTCGCCACCTTCCGGTCGGTCGTCCGCGCCATCGCGGCCGAACACGACCTCCACGCCACGTTCATGCCCAAGCCGATCCCGAAAATCAACGGCTCGGGGATGCACACCCACATCTCACTGTTCACCGCCGAGGGCGAGAACGCCTTCCACGACGGTGACGACGAGTTCGACCTCAGCGGGACGGCAAAGCAGTTCCTCGCGGGTATCCTCGACCACGCGCCCGCGATCACCGCCGTCACGAACCCGACCGTCAACAGCTACAAGCGCCTGGTCCCAGGCTACGAGGCACCCGTCTACGTCGCCTGGTCCGATCGGAACCGCTCGGCGCTGATCCGCAAGCCCGCCGCCCGCGTCCCCGCCGCCAGCCGGATCGAGGCCCGTTTCCCCGATCCGTCCTCGAACCCGTACCTGGCCTTTGCGGCGCTTATCCACGCTGGCCTGGATGGGATCGAGAACGGAATCGACTGCCCCGATCCAGTCCGGGAGAACATCTACGAGTTCGACGAGGCAAAACGCGACGAGTACGGCATCGACACGCTGCCCGAGAACCTCGGCGAAGCGCTCGACGCCCTCGAAGACGACGAGGTTATTCTCGACGCGCTTGGCCCCCACACCAGCGAGAAGTTCCTCCAGGCCAAACGCCAGGAGTACAAGGACTACCTGGTCGACGTCTCCGAGTGGGAACTCGATCGCTACCTCGAGACGTTCTGAGACGAGCCACCGGATCGCTTTTTACTCGTTTTTGCGGTCGTTGCCGACGGCAAGCGGCGCGGCGACGACGGCGACCCCGCCACCGGCGGCGAGCAGCGTCAGCGCGACCTGGGACAGTTCGAGCCGGAGTGCGAACAGCCCTATCACTGCGAGCCCGCCGCCGATTGCGATGGCACTCGTCCGATAGCTCGGCCGGCCAGCCCCCAGCAGTTCCCAGCCGACGAACCCACCGAGGGCGAATCCAGCGGCGAACAATCCATCGGTGTCGAGTGCGACAAGCAGTGGGCTCGTTGTGCCGATCACGCCCGCCAGCGCGAAGGTGCGTCGGGGCGTCCCTGCCACTCTGGTCGCGACGGCGAGGTAGGTCAGGCCCAGGCCAATGCCGACACTCACTTCGAGCGGTCGGTGGACACCCAGAGCGACCCGTGAGGCAGCGATCGCGACGATCGCGCCTCCGGCCACCAGGAGCGGTCGTCGATCGTCGTCGGCAAACACCCACGCCAGGCCGCCCCAGCCGACGGCCGCGCCCGTGGCGTGGCCACTCGGGAAGGCGTACCCGCCAGGGCCGACGACCCAGGTGTAGATCGATTCGACGACAGGCCCCATCCCCTCACTGCCGGGCAGGGTGGAAGCGCCCCCCGGGCGAGTGATTGCGAGCCCTGTCTTGAGAGCGGCCGTCAACGCGAGAGCGCCGGCGATCAGCCCCAGAAGCATTGCTTCCCGCGTGCGGTCGCGCCCACCGCTACGGAGTCGGCCACCGAACAGGTACGCGGCGATGCCGATGCTCACAACCACCAGCGGGTCCCCGAGCAGCGTCACACCGGCGACGGCGAGCCACGCCGCCGAGATCGGATCGATCACGGATCAATCGCGCCAGTCACGAATTCGATCCAGGAGGCGACCTGGCGCGCCTACGATTTTGGTCGCCACGCCGATCAGCACCATCAGCGCGTACAGGCCGAGTGTCGACAACCAGATCACCAGCATCGCCAGGATTGCCCAGCCGCCGCCCAGGAAGTAGAAGGCCCCGAGCGTCATGACTGTCCCGTACAGCAAGACGAGGTACGGTCCCCAGCCGTGGGCGTGACCCCGACGGACGCGACGGCGGACGTACCGCTCGAGGTCGCTTTCGAAGTCATCACGATCGACCGTCCGGTCGTCGATCTCGGCTTCGAGGCGCTCGATATCGGCGCGTAACTGTTCGACCTCCGCGTGCTGGTCGGCCTCAGTCTGGCCGCTGCCCTCCCGATCCAGCGCGTCGGTCCCGTCGCCCGCCCCGTCTCTCCCGGTCATTGTCGGGTCTCTCCCGGACGTGTGAGGCGATCGAAGTTGTAATTGCCGGTCTGGCCCCGCAAGGACGGCGTTGACGACGCCCCCAAGCAGGAGGACACTTGCCCCAACGTACAGCCAGGTGACAAACAGCAGTGCGCCGCCAACCACGCCGTAGACGTCGAACTGGCCGGCATTCGCGGCGTAGACCCGAAAGACGACACTCAATACCGTCCACCCGACGGCGGCCGTGATCGCCCCCGGGGCTGCTTCGCGGAGCCCGACTGACGTGGCTGGGAGGACGATGTACACCGGCAACAACAGGCCCGATAACGCGACAACGACCGCACTCGTCTGGGCGAACCCGGCGAAGGCGATACCCGCCTCCGAGAGGAGGACTGTGCCAGTGACGACGGTCCCCACGCCGATCCCCAGCGCGAGTAACGCGAGACTTGCCCTCCGCAACTGGCCGCGGAACGTTTCCTCGTCGGCGGTGCCATAGATCGTTCCGAACGCTATCGTGAGACCGCGAAAGACACGCAACCCACTCCAGGCCAGCACGCCGACCCCGACGATGGTCGCACTGGTTCGACCGCTCTCACTGACGAAGGCTTCCTGGAGCAACTGACGGCCACTGGGCGAGAGTGCCCCGCTGACCGTACCGATGACCTGCTGGGCGATCGCATCGCCACCAAGCAGCGAGCCGACGGCCACGACCAGCAAGACAAGCGGGAACACCGAGACGAACGCGTAATACGCCGTCCCCGCCGCCAGAAAAGATAGTCGAGTCTCCCGAACGGTAGTGACGATCTCCCGGGCCGTCCCGATCAATTCACGTCCCTGTCGTTGCATGGGCGTTGCTCCACCCGGCCACGACAAAACCGCTTGGCTGGTTTCTCGCTGTCTGTCCGCTGGGCGGGGCTGCAACTTACCGTATCTCTCCTGGAGCGAAAACTGATTACGTCAGGCTCCCGCAACTGATGGTATGAACCAGCGACTGGTCTGGCGCATTCGCCAGGTCACCGGTGCGGGCTTTACCGGCGGCCTCCTGTTGGTCGGATGCGGACTCGCGGGACTTCCCGGGTCGCTGCCGCTTTCGATCGCCCTGATCGGCAGTGGCCTCGCCGGCACGGCACTGCGCCATCGTCTCTATGGCCTGCTGGACAATCGAGCGTTCGAGGCATATCTTACCGCCCTTCCCGCCGGCCCACTGGTTGCTGGCCTCGTCCTGTTGGTCTTTGCCGGGGCGTCGCCGGGTGAACTCCAGACGCTTGGCGGCGTCGTTGGCCTCCTCGCGCTGCTCAATCACCTCTTGCGCCCGATCTACGGCCTGCTCTCTCTCGTCGTCACTCGCCTCTCGGGTGCGCTGGCCTGACGCTTCTGCCCCGTTCCACGTCGCCGCCTACAGCTTTGCCGTTGCCGTCCGAATCGCTTCGACGTCGGCATCCGTTTTGAACGTCGTCCCGCCGTAGTGGGTGCGGCTGGCGTCGTAGCCCCCCTCCCGGAGCGCGGCGAGAAAGTCGTCCATGGCCATCGCCGACCGGTCCCAGCGCTTACAGAGACGGTGTTGATCGTAGTGGGTCGGTTCGTCCAACTCTGCCGAGAGCGTTTCGAGGAGCGTTCCTGCACGGTCGCGGCTCCCCATCGTCTCTTCGAGGTGTGTTTCGACCGTATCGAGGAAGCCGGACTCGTGGGTCGACCCGAGCCACAGCGGCCCGGCTGTCTGGAGGTGCTCACCGCAGTGGGGACAACTCTCTGGCGGGTCGGCGACGAGTCCATCGGCCGTCGAGCGATACAGACAATGCTGGCAGTGGTGGACGTGGCCGAGTCCCGCGATCGCATCGTCGGCGACCTGTGCGCCGTAGTCGAACTCGAGGTAGGTCCGCACGTAGTGATCGCTCGCGTGGGTGAGGATCGGCCGGGCCGCAACGTCGTAGCGTGCGGCGGTCCGCACCAGCGCGCCCAGGAGCATCCGGACCGCCATCTCGCCGTGGTACTCGGTATTTCGCGGGACCGCGCTGTAAGACCGGACGCCACTGTTGAAGTGAGCCCCACACAGGGGCGCGAGGTCGGTCGCCGTCACCGCGAGTAGGCGACTCGCGCTGTTGACCGCGGCGTCGGCAAACGGGATCGGCGTCCCGAACGGGTCCAGATCCACGACGTCGAACTGTCGTTCGTGCATGAGTGCGTTTGCGTTCCGGTGGACGACGTCGCCATCGAGGTCGTTGCTAGCGAGATTTGCCCGGCAGCGCTCGACAGCATCGTGATCGACGTCACACAGTGTCGTCTCGAAGTCGTTTGCGGCCGCCCGCACGCCGCGGATGCCACTTGCCGCCGTCGCATCGAGATAGGTCTCGACGGGGTGCTCGTCGCGAGCGTCGATCCGTTCGCGGTAGGCTTTGAGTGTGGCGACCGTCAGGTCTCGATTCAACTCCTGGTCGGGATTGAAAAAGACGGCATCGCCGACACCTGCCTCGGCCTGCTCGGGGACATCGACGGTTACCCGTCCCTCCGTGACACGCATATCCTCGCTGGGCCGGCCGTGAGGAAAAGCCCCTCGCTCTTGGCCATCCTCGAGTGCCCAATTGGCCACCGCTCTGCCAGGTCTGTCGTCACCCGTCGGGCGTATCGCCTTTTATACCATCTGTGATCATAAGTACTGCGAGGGTGCTCGTCGCGCCAGCATCTACAATATAAAAATGTTGGGGACGGGACGACGACGGACCGATCGTTGGCCCGAGAGGCTATCGTCCGGTCGGTGGCACGAATCTCGTCCCAGAGTGCATGCTGTGCCACTTTTCACTACCGCTCTGTGAGTATAAACACGGCAATCGCTGCGTTCAACCGCTTGCCGGAGAGCCGATCGGCCCTGTGCTCCCGCATTTTATATGTCATGATCGACCCCCTCCATTTATAACCATATAGAGTATATAAGTATGTGATGTCGCACGACACGACCAGGCGGACGTTCCTGCAAGGGATCGGCGCGACTGTAGCGACCGCGGGTATCGCCGGAACGGCGAGTGCGTACGAGCCTCGTTCGGCGACGCGGTTTGCACAGTTCAACATCGAGGATCTCACAACGTCGCAGGTTCAAGAAGAAGAGACTAGTTTCTACGAAGACAGCTCCGGCGACGAGCAGGCAGCTGCGGCCGCAGAACTCATTCAAGAGATCCGGCCGGACGTCCTCGTCATCAACGAGCTGACAAACAACATTCAGCAGGGCAAGAAGACGGACAAGACGAACATCCGGGCGTTCATCGACAACTACCTCCGCGTGCCACAGCGGGACGATCTGGACCCGATTCCGTTCCCGTACACCTTCCAGCCACCGGTCAACACCGGCGTCCTCCCCGAGGAGGATTACGACTTCAACAAGGACGGGAGTGCGGGCGAGCGGCCCGGCGACGCCTACGGGTTCGGGTTCTACCCCGGCCAGTACGGCATGGCGATCGCCAGTCAGTATCCCATCCTGGAATCCGATATCAGAACCTTCCAGGAGTTCCTCTGGGCGGACATGCCCAACAACCTGATGCCCCTCGACGACGGCTCGATGGACCTCGACGAGGACGGCATCTACCTGACTCCGGAGGAGACAGACGCGTTCCGTCTCTCCTCGAAGACCCACGCCGACATTCCGGTTCGCGTAGACGGCGAGCCCGTTCACGTCCTCACGTCTCACCCGACCCCGCCACAGTACGACGGGCCGAACAACTTCAACGGCCGCTGGAACCACGACGAAGTCCGGTTCTGGGCGGATTACGTCGCCAACGCCGAGTACATCTACGACGACGACGGCAACGAGGGCGGACTCGACGACGATCGCTACGTCCTCATGGGCGATCAAAACGCCGCGGTCATGGGCGAACGCATCCTGAAGCCGGCCCACGCGTTCTTCCGGGAGAACAAGGACTTCTACACGGACGAACTCCCGAGCAGTCCCGGCGGCGAGAACCTCGGCAAGCCGCATGCGACCCGGATTCGCGGGCCGCGACCTGGCCAGGCCGGTGATGGCGATACCGTCGTCGGCCAACTGGATCGCGTGCTGCCCTCTCCCGCCCTCTCCTACGAGGATGGCGGCGTCGTCTGGCCCAAACCGAGCGATAGCCGGATCGAGACGGTCCGAGCCGCGTCCGACCACCGTATGGTCTGGGCCGATCTCGAATCCCCGTCCCAGTCGTCCGGTGTCAGCGAACTGCTCGCAGCGCTCCGATCGGATTCGTCGTCTGCGGACTAGCCTCGACGCGTTGTCGGCCCCAGCGGGCCGAGCGCCGTCCCCTCCGCCTCGAACTGCCGGTCCCGGCGGGTTGACGTTCACCGCTCTTTTTCGGGCGGGGTTGTGATTCGATCTTCGTTGCTGTGTCCCGAACACTGCGTGCACCGAACCTGTTTTGCCCGACGCCATCCAAACGGAACCAGTGACTGGCCTCGAAGAGTGGCAAGCGGCTCTCGCTGAAGCGGGCGAACTCACCGCCGACGTCGTCGACCGTATCACTACTGTCCACGACTCCCGTGGCGTCCGGGCCATCGAGGCTGTCGCCGAGGATCGCGTCAAGGAATACGAGGACTTCACGGTTGTCGTCGGCCACAGCGACGAGTACGTCATCGAGGGCGGCGGCTGTACCTGCGAGGACGCCGCTTACAATCTGGATCCCGACGATCCGACCGCCCTCTGCTGGCACGTTTTGGCGGTCAAGATCGCCCGGGAGATCGACGCTGTCGACCACCACGACATGTACTACTCTGACGTCCGGGATTTCGTGTGACGGCCGGCCAGTCTCGTGGGTGACGATCGAAAGCCGTCATTTGCTAACTGTACCCATGATTTAATGGTTCAGGATTCCAAGACCGGGTACAATCATGGAGTCGCGGGACGAGATCGTCGTGTTGCACGTCGACGACGAGTCCGCGTTCGTCGAGACGGCCAGCCAGTTGCTCGCCCGTGAGGACGAGCGCCTCGTCGTCGAAACCGCGACCAGTGCTGCCGCGGCCCTGGACGTACTGGCGGAGATCGATGTCGATTGCATCGTCAGCGACTACGAGATGCCCGACTGTGACGGGATCGCGTTCCTCGAAGCCGTTCGTGCTGAGTACGATGACCTGCCGTTTATCCTCTTTACGGGCAAAGGGAGCGAGGAGATCGCCAGCGATGCCATCTCTGCCGGCGTGACCGACTATCTCCAGAAGGGGGCAGGCACGAGCCAGTACGCCGTCCTGGCCAATCGGGTCACGAACGCGGTCGCGACCGCCCGCAGTCGGGACCGGGCGGCGACGATGCACCGGATGCAGAAAGTCCTCCGGGACGTCAACCAGCGTCTCGTCCGCGCTGAAAGTCGGGCTCAGATCGAAGCGGACGTGTGTACAGTTATCAGCCGGATCGAGCCCTACGGACTGGTCTGGATTGGCGCGCCTGCGGGCGGCATCGTCACGGTCCGCGCGAGTGCCGGTCCCGCAACCGACTATCTGGATGCACTCACTGTCGAGATCGATGATGCCGCTCCCGCGGTGGAACCGACTGCACAAGCTCTCGGCGGAGCCACGTCGGTCGTGGTCCAGTCGATCCCGGACGATCCTGCCCCGGAGTCCTGGGAAGCCCTCGCCCGCGAGCACGGCCTCCGAGGTGTCGTCACCGTCCCACTCGTTCACGGCGGCCGGCAGTTCGGGGCCTTGAGTGTCTACAGCGACCAGCCGGCGTTTTTCGACCAGCGGGAACACTCTCTGCTGGCCGAACTGGGCGAAGACGTCGCACACGCGATCCATCGGGCCGAAAACGAGCGGGAATTGCGAGACAAACAGGCCGACCTGCGCGTCTACGAGCGGGCCGTCGCGTCTTCGAGTGATCTACTGGCCGGGATCGACACCGACTATACGCTCATTTTCGCCAACGAGCGCTACCGGGAATTTCACGGCATTTCCGAGGATGCCGTCGGCGAGATCCCGCTGCCCGACGCCTTAGGCGAGGTCTGGTCCGAGCAAATCAAAGCACGCGAGGATCGCGTTCTCGATGGGGCGATTCTCAACTACGAAGTGACGCGGACGGGCCCGGACGGTGACGAACGGACCTTTTCGGTCCGCGATTATCCACTGAAAGACCGCGACGGTACGATCCTCGGGGTCGTCGGGGCGATGCGGGACATCACCCCGCGAAAGATCGCCGAGCGAGAACTCAAACGCTACAAGCAACGGTACGATCTCGCCGTCGAGGCGGCTGAAATCGGCATCTGGGATTGGGATATCCGGACCGACGAGGTCCAATTCAACGAGCAGTGGGCGACGATGCTTGGGTATTCGATAGCGGAGATCGACAACACCATCGACGCCTGGGAACAGCGTGTCAATCCGGAAGATCTCCCCGACGTCGCGGCCGCCTTGGACGCTCATCTGGCCGGTGAGACCGACCGCTACGAGAGTGAACATCGCATGCGAACGGCCGGCGGGGCCTGGAAGTGGGTCCAGGACATCGGTCGGGTGACTCGCCGCGACGAGGACGGCGACCCGCTCCGTGCTGTCGGGGTGCACATCGACGTCGACGATCGCGTCGGGTGAGCCTCTCAGACCAACACGTCGACCGCGTACCCGTTCTCGCGAAGTGTCCCGAGCAGCGTTTCGACGTGCTCCGGGCCGCGCGTTTCGATGTCGAGATCGACGACCGTATCGTCCATCGCGATGTCACGCGAGGCGCGGTCGTGCTCGATGGCGTAGATGTTGCCTTGCTGGGCGGAGATGATTTCGACGAGATCCTCCAAGGCCCCGGGGTGATCCTCGAGGACGGTCCGGATCCGGAGGTACCGGCCCGTCTCGATCAACCCGCGCATGATCATCGTCGTCAGGACGTTCAGGTCGACGTTCCCACCGGACAACACCGGGACGATCGTCTCGCCGGCCTCGTATTCGAAGGCGTTCTCGAACAGGGCAGCGACGGGCACCGCCCCGCCGCCTTCGACGAGTGTCTTCGTTCGCTCTAGCAGCTTCGTCACCGCGACGGCGATCGCCGAGTCCGGGACGGTGACCACCTCGTCGACCCGCCGTTGGATCACCTCGAACGTTCGCTCGCCGACCTTCCGGGTCGCGATGCCGTCCGCGATCGTGTCGACGCCCTCGCGCTCGACGATCTCGCCCGCTGCCAGCGACTGCGGGAGGCTGGCCGCACCCTCGGCCTGGACGCCGATGACGCGGACGTCCTCTGAGAGGCCTTTCAGCGCGGTCGCGACGCCGCTGATCAGTCCCCCGCCGCCGACCGCGACGACCACCGTGTCCACCTCGGGACAGTCTTCTTCGATCTCCAGGCCGAGAGTTCCCTGGCCGGCCATCACCATCTCGTCGTCGAAGGCAGGGACGTACGTTCGATCTTCTGCGTCGGCGATCTCGTGGGCGTGTTCGGCTGCCGCGTCGTAGTCCTCGCCGTGGAGGACGACGTTGCCCCCGTAGCTGCGGGTGGCTTTGACTTTCGCGACGGGTGCACGCTCGGGCATGACGATCGTCGAATCGACCCCCATCTGGCTGGCTGCGAGTGCAACACCTTGGGCGTGGTTGCCGGCGCTGGCCGCGACGACACCGGCGTCTTGCTGGGCTTCGGTGAGTGTCGCGATCCGGTTGGTCGCGCCACGGATCTTGAACGAGCCGGTCCGCTGGACGGTCTCGTATTTCAAGTGTACGTCCGCGCCCGTCATCTCGGAAAACGAGTACGACCGCTCTAGGGGCGTGTGTCTGGCTGTCCGGGTGACCCGATCGCGGGCCGCCAGGACGTCCTCGCGGGTGAGCATATCTGCACTTCCGACTGGACGCCAGTAAGGGTAGGGGAAGAGAGCGTGTGACTGCACTCGAAGCGGGTGGTGGAGAGTACTTAAATCTCGTGGTAGCGTGATGGGCGTAAAATCGCAGGACTCAAAGCGGTTAGAGGAGCAGTCTGACGGGTGACCGACGGACGTCCGGTTACTTAAATAGAATCTCCGGCGGTCGTACCGAGACAGCGATCATCCGCTCGGCGTCGGCCTCGACCGTGACTGTCTCGTTGAAGCGGACAGTCGACTCGTTGGTGACAGAAACACGCAGTGTGTGAGACTCGTCGTCGTTGTTGGTGAGGACGACTGGGGCATCGTCACCATCCAGGATCGTCGTGGGTTCGCTCGTCGTCGTTGCCGTCTCCGTTGTAGCTGGGGTCGCTGTCGGGGCTGCTGTCGTCGGCGTCGCGGTCGGCGTTGCGGTTGTAGTGGCGGTTGGCGTTTGGGTCGTCGGCGCACTCGTCGTCGCACAGCCTGCTATCGCGACGATACCGACGACCACAAGCAGGGGGACAAGGCGGCTCGACATACCGATCACTGGCCATCAATGTGGTATATGTTTTTGGGCGAACGGGAATCGTCGAGCGCATCGATAACACAAACCGGCCTTTGAGTCTTCTGAAAGCACTTTTCGGTGGCCGCGGTACGGACGCCCATGAACCGACGAACGTTCCTGGCACTGTGTGGAACGGGGGGCCTCGGCACTGCCGGCTGCTTGTCCACGGCGCGCGACGACGGTCACTCGCCAAGCGAGACCCGACAGCAGCCTGGAACGACAGCGGCGTCCCCGACCGGCACCGACTCCAATGGCCCCGACGAAACCGCGACACCGACGAAGGAAGACATCGAGACGAGCACCCGGACTGGGACCGAAACGACGCAGACGTCACCCGTCACCGTCGAGTACGACGTTCGAGCCGGCGACGTTCCCGATACCGTGCAATCTCTCGACGTGACTCTCCAGGTGGTTTTCCTCAGCGACGCTGGGGAGATGACGGCCTGTTTGCGGGAAACCTACACGGGACCGTACAAGCCGACGCCAACGCCGATTCCGACGCCAACCCAGGACGCCTGCCATCGGTCAGATTCGTTCACGATCGACCTCACCGAGATCGAGTCCGGGTACTCGATCGGTCCACTCAGTGCGCCCGGTTCGTTCGCGGCGGGCCACGCCCTGATCGTCACCAAGGTGACCGTGACGGACCAGGACGGCGAGGCCGTCCCGATCAAAGGGACCGGGGGCCACCGTGCCGCCGTCGTCGAGGAGCGACCAGACGGTCCGTACCAGGTCGAACTCGGCGTCGCGACCGGCCCAGACGAAGCAGGGTACGACTACGAACTCGTTTCGACTCTGCTCGAACCGACGAACTGACGGACTAGAATCCAAACTTGTCGAGCGGTTCGGCGCCGAGCCTACCGCTTGTCGATCCGAACGAATGCCTGATCGTCGGGGCCGACGTAACGGGCTCGCGGGCGGATGAGGCGGTTTTCGTCCTGGTATTCGAGGACGTGGGCGACCCAGCCGCCGACGCGACTCATCGCGAAGATGGGCGTGTAGATGTCGATCGGGATGCCCATCTGGTAGTACATCGACGCCGAGTAGAAGTCGACGTTCGGCGCGATGCCCGTCTCTTTGTCCATGAACTCCTCGATGGCCCGGCTATAGGAGTACCACTTGAACTCGTCTGCGGCCTTGCCCAGGGCCTTGGATTTCGCGCCGAGGATCTTCGCCCGGGGATCCTTGACGCTGTAGACGCGGTGGCCAAAGCCGGGGATGCGCTCGCCGCTCTCGATGGCCTCCCGAGCCCACTCGACGGCCGTCAGCTCGTGCTCGTCGATTTCGAGCAGCGTGTGCATCACGTTCTGGTTGGCACCGCCGTGTAGATCCCCCTTCAGCGCGCCGATGGCGCTGGTGACCGAGCTGTGCAGGTCAGACAGCGTCGAGGCGGTCACCATCGCGGCGAAGGTCGAGGCGTTGATGCCGTGGTCGGCGTGGACGACCAGGGCCATGTCGAAGATGTCCGCGAGCGTCTGGTCGGGTTCCTCACCGTTGAGCATGTACAGGAAGTTCGCCGCGTGGCCCAGGTCCTCTCGGGGCGGGACGTACTCCTCGCCGTCACGGAAGCGCTTGTAGGCGGCGACGATCGTCGGCATCTTGGCCGTAATTCGCCGCCCCTTCCGCTGGGTGATCTCGCCGTTGCCCCCCTCCCCGGTCGAGTCCTCGGGATCGTAGGCCGACAGCATCGAGACGGCCGTCCGGAGAGCGGCCATCGGGTTCTCCTCGGCGGCCGCCAGCTCCCGGATCGTCGAGAGGACGGCCTCGTCGACCTCGCGTTCGTTTGCCATCCGCTCTTGGAAGTCCGCCAGTTCCGATTCGGTCGGCAACTGCCCTTCCCAGAGCAAGTACAGTACCTCCTCGAAACTGGCGTTTCTGGCGAGGTCCTCGATGGCGTACCCCCGGTAGACGAGTCGGCCCGCGTCGCCGTCGATGTCACTCAATGTCGACTCGGCGACCAGCACGCCCTCTAGTCCCTTCCGGAGCTCCTCAGGCATACCCTATACTGCTTTCCGTCAAGGAAAAGCATTATCGTTTCCCGGTCTCGTCTGCCGGCGTCTCCTGTTTTTGGTCCGTTTACTGGTCGAATGGCGCCGTTTCGGGTCTGTCGCTGGACGTTCGTCTCTCTTGGCGAGTGGTATGGTACCAATAACCGATCCCGGTCGACGCCGGGCAATCCTTTTGGCCCGTGGCGCTGAACCGATACTGAATGTCGCCCGACGAGGCTGTCAGCTACGAGCCGGTCAGTGTCAAGGCAGTGCTGGCGGAGATGAAAGACACTGCCGAGCTGTTGATCGATCTGTCGTATTCGGCCGTCCTGTTGGGGAGTGACGATATCGCCGAGGAAGTGCTCGTCTTAGAAGAGCGCATGGACGTCTTGCACCTGCAGGCACGGATGAGTCTCCTCATGGCCGCCCGCAATCCGTCCGATGCCGAGGCGCTCGCCCCGGTGCTTGGGGTCGTCGGGGCTGCCGAGAAGATCAGCGACGCCGCGGGCGACATCGCCAAGGTCGTCCTCGAAGACGTCGGCCTGCCGCCGGCGATGCGAGCGACGCTTCCGGAGGCCGTCGAGACGCTGGTGCGGGCAACCGTCACAGATGGGTCGTCTTACGCCGGCCGGTCCCTCGGTGATCTCAACCTCGAAACCGCCACTGGGGTCCGCGTGATCGCAATTCGTCGCCAGGGCGAGTGGTTGTTGAATCCCGACGCGACGACGGCACTCGAAACCGGGGATGTCCTCCTGGTGCGCGGGCCGGACGACGGGATCGCCGATGTCTACGCGGTCGCGACCGGTGAAGACTACGAGCCGCCGGCCGCCCCCGAACCGGCCATCGAGGACCTCGAACGGGCGGTCGACTCGATCGTCCTCATGAAGAACATGAGCGAACTCGCCGTCGACCTCGCTTATGGGGCCGTGCTGTTCGACAGCGAGGCCGTCGCCGAGGAGGTCCTCGAACTCGAAGCGGAAGTCGACGCCCTCCAGTCCCGGTTTGAAGCCTGGACGCTCCGGGCGGCCGGCCGGGTCGAGGAGCCGATCAGCCTCCGGGGGATGGTCCGCCTCGCCAACGCGACGGAGGTGATCTCGGATGCCGCCCTGGAGATCAGTGAAGGTGTCCTCCGGGGATTGGGGACCCACCCTGTGGTCGCGGCCGCCGTCGAGGAGAGTGACGAAGTGATCGTCCGGGAGGCCGTCGACGCCGACAGCCAACTCGACGGCGTCACGCTCGGTGAGCGGGAACTCAAGACCGAGACGGGGATGCGCGTCATCGCCGTCCGCCGGCCTCGCGACCAGCCGACCGGGAAACACGGGACCGAGTGGGAGCTCTCGCCCGGACCGAAAACGGAACTTACCGCGGGTGACGTCCTCATTGCCAAGGGAACCCGCAGCGGTGCCGAGCGGCTGGCGGCCCTCTTGGACGGTGCTTGAGCGGCGGTGGGTGTCGACTGGGCGCCGTCACCGGCGATCCGGCGGGCCGTCCTCGGCGGCCAGTTTGTACGCTTCAGCCCCGACCAGCACCGTCGTTACGACCGCGCCCACGCTCAGTGCCAGGACGACCAGGAGCGTCACGTACAGCGCTCGCGTCACGAGCGAGCCCGCCCGGAGGACAAACAGCACGTAGAGACCAACGGCGAAGGCCATACCCGCCCCGAAGCCGAGCTTCGCGTGTTCTTGGACCCGGAGTGCACGGACCAGTCGTCTACGGCCGTTCGATGCCTCGGACACGGGTCGACTTGGCGCGGGACCGTCAAGAACTCCCCGGACCAGCGATCCGGCCGGCTGCTGGGAACGGTGCCGGCCGTGGTGCCGCCGCGACACCGCCGTGTGCCTTTCCGGCACGCTTGACCCACATCGAACTGCTAAAGACGGTGGCCCCGTCCAGTACGCACAATGACGAGTCTGGGGACGGCGACCGCCGCGCCCGGCGAGATCGCCACCGGACGAATGCACGTCGGAGAGACCCGCGATGGGAGTGCGGTCGGCCTGCCGGTCGCCGTCGTCAACGGCCGCGAGGACGGCAAGACCTTGTACGTCCAGGCGGTCAGCGACGGCGACGAACTCAACGGCGCAGGCGTCCTCACACGGCTCGTGCCGACACTCGATCCCGACGCGATCAGTGGCACGATCTTGCTCGTCGGGATCGTCAACTACCACGGGTTCCAGGTCGCCGAACATCGCAATCCCATCGACGACACGAAGCTGAACCGGGCCTACCCCGGCGAGGAAGCCGGTACCACCAGCGAGCGCCTCGCCGCGGCGACCTTCGCGGCTGCCTCCCGGGCCGATCTCGTGCTCGACCTGCATCAGGGCTCGACCAGTCGGATGATCGACGAGACCCGGATCCGGTGTGGCACACGCCACCGTCTTCACGAGGCGTGTCTCGAACTCGCGAAAGCCTTCGGCTGTGGGCACGTCCTCGACCAGAAGGGGCCAGACGGCCAGCTCGCCCGGGCCGCGCCCGACGAGGGCATCCCGACGATCGATCCCGAACTCGGCGGGGCCGTCGGCTGGGACGAGGGCTCGATCCAGGTGGGGGTCGAGGGCGTCCGGAACGTGCTCAGACACTACGGCTTCCTCGACGGAACGGCCCCGATGGAGACCCAGACCCGCGCCAGTGGCTTCGACCAGTACGGTGCACCGGCTGGGGGGCTGGTTCATTTCGAACCCGACCTGGGCGAGCGCGTCGCGGCCGGCGATCACCTCTTTTCGGTGACGGACGTCTTCGGGACCGTCAAAGAGCGTGTCAGCGTCGACTCCGACGGTATCTTCTGGCGGACACGCCGGCTCCCGCAGGTCGCGACCGGCGAGTACGTCTGCTCGGTCGGGACCACTATCGATTCGTACTGACCGTCGAGTATCGCCCGATGCCACACCGTCGTATCGACGTCCCGTCACCGACACCACTGGCACTCTGGCGGGTGAGACACGATCGTTCGGGGCTCTATCATCGAACGCACGGTGCTGGCTTCGTCGTCACCCGCTCCCTAGAGCGTTCACTCCGACGCTGAGTCGAGTGTGTTGTTGCGTGTCCATGGGGCGTGATCGGTCGGTGGCACCTTCGATAGCGACACGATCTTCCGGGGAACAAGGGGTATTACGGGACTCTCCCTTACTCCCCCTATGCGAACGTCTTCGAAACGCAGGCTCTCTATCCTCCTGGCTGCCAGTCTCGCGGCGGTCCTCTCGGCTGTGCCGGTCAGTGCCCACGTCGAGTACGTCACCGGCGACGAGGGCACTGGGAACGCCGCTGAACTGTTCACCGCTGTCTTCACCGATCCGGGCAGTCTCGTGTTGCTCACCGGCGGTGCGATCGGTGCGCTCGCGCTGGTCGCGGGGTATCTCCGCTTTGCCAGCGTCGTTCCGGACATCGCCGTCGCCAGCAAGGCCCTCCAGTCCTACCGGCCCTATCTCCCTGGATGCTCCGGCTGTCGGTCGGCCTCCCGCTGGTGGGCGCTGGCTTTGCCGGCTACCTGTTCACGCCGAGTCTCTCCGTCGAAGCCCGACTCTTGCAGGTCGCGATCGGCTTCCTGCTGTTGTTCGGGTTAGCGACCCGCGTGGTCGCGGCGATCGGGCTGGTCGTCTATCTCGGCTTGCTCGCCACCGATGCCACGCTCTTGCTCGCCAGCGAGTACATCGCGGGCTTTCTGGGTATCATGATCGTCGGGGCCGGCCAGCCCAGCGCCGATATGCTCATCCGGCGGCTGGTCGTCACTGATGGCACCCTCGCCAGCCGCGGCCGCGGCCTGCCGACGCCGGCCGAACTCGCCGGCCGGGTCGGGATCGACGAGTGGCCCCTCGCCCCCTTGCTCCGGCTGTTCGTCGGGGCGAACTTCCTGTATCTGGGTGTGACCCAAAAGTGGTTCAACCCTGCAAGCGCCCTCGCGGTCGTCGAGAAGTACGAACTGACCCGGGTCGTCCCCGTGGCGCCCGAACTGTGGGTGTTTGGCGCGGGCTTAGTCGAGGCCGCCGTCGGCGCGGCGTTCATCCTGGGGCTGTTCACCCGCGGGAGTGCCGCCGTCGGCTTCCTGATGTTGACGACGACGCTGTTCGGCCTACCGGACGATCCCGTCCTCGCCCACATCACCCTGTTTGGCCTCCTCTCGGCACTGCTGGTCGTCGGGAGCGGCCGGTACTCGCTTGACTCCTCGCTCGTTCCCGCCATCCGGAAGCGACTCGACCCTCACTGGGAGTCGCCGGCCGATCCGGCATCGGCGGCCGACTGAGCATCGACCGATAGATCCGAGTCTCGGGGCCGAGGAGTGACGGTATGAAACGCGTCTGTACCGACTGTGGACGGACGTCTCCGACTGCGGGTCCCTGGCGGTGTTCGTGTGGGTCGCCACTGGCGCTCCAGGCATTGCCGAGGCTGCCGGCGACGCCACCCGCTCTCGATCGGGACGCTGGGCTGTGGGCCTGTGATGGGTTCGTCCCCGTCGCCCGCCAGGTCACGCTCGGTGAGGGCTGGACCCCGCTGATCGACAGCGAGCGCGGTATCCAGTACAAACTCGAACACCTGTTTCCGACGGGGAGTTTCAAGGATCGCGGTGCGGCCGTCGTCATCTCTCGTGCCGTCGAGCGCGGGGCCGATCGCGTCCTCGAAGACTCTTCTGGTAACGCCGGGCTGGCGATCGCCACCTATGCGGCCCGGGCCGGGATCGACGCCGAGATCTTCGTCCCCAGCGACGCCACGCCCTCGAAGATTCGGGCGATCGAGGGGACGGGAGCCACAGTCCGGCAAATCGACGGCTCCCGAAGGGCCGTGACTGACGCCTGCATCGGGGCCGTCGAGCGAGGGGACGGGTACTATGCGAGTCACGCCTGGGACCCACTCTTCTTGGCCGGGACGGCCACGTTCGCTCTGGAAGTGCTCGCCCAGCGCGACTGGACGGCCCCCGACGCAGTGGTGACGCCGCTGGGTCACGGCACGCTGTTTCTGGGTGCAGAACAGGGCTTTCAGCGCCTTTACCGGGCGGGATGGATCGATTCGCTGCCACGATGCTACGGTGTCCAGGCCAGCGGCGTCGCCCCGATCGCTGCCGCCCGGGGCAACGAGCGCGACGCGGCCCGCAACGACGTGGCTGACGGCATCCAGATCGCTGACCCGGTGCGGCGGCGTCAGATACTCGATGCGATCGAGACGACAGTGGGCGATGCGATCGCAGTCACGGCCGGCGAAACCGAGCGCGCACACGAGCGACTGCGTGGAGAGGGACTGGTCGTCGAACCGACGAGCGCGACAGCGGTGGCGGGCGTGGCGCGACTTCGTGAGCGAGGGGCGATCGCGGATGGTGAGGACGTGGTGGTCCCACTGACGGGGCGAAACGGCACCACGATTCGCTGACTGCCCCTCACAGTGTGAGCGTGCAGAACGCCGGGCTTTCCCGAGTAGGCACCGACGGAAAGCCTTTACCGCTGCCACAGCGTAGCCGCGAGCAAATGGTACTCGACGATTTGGGATCGTCTCTGCGGGGGGCACTCGACAACCTCCGGGGGAAGTCCCGCATCAGCGAGGACGACGTCGCCGATGTCGTCCGGGAGGTCCAGCGGTCGCTCCTCCAGGCCGACGCGGACGTCGACCTGGTGATGGAACTTTCGGACAACATCGAGACGCGGGCCTTAGAGGAGGAGCCACCGGCCGGCACCTCTGCCCGTGACTGGGTGTTGCGCATCGTCTACGAGGAACTGGTCGATCTGGTCGGTGAATCGACGCCGATCCCGCTCGAGCCCCAGACGATCGTGCTGGCCGGCCTCCAGGGGTCGGGGAAAACCACCACGGCATCGAAAATCGCCTGGTGGTTCTCGAAGAAAGGACTGCGCCCGGCGGTCATCCAGACCGACACCTGGCGGCCCGGCGCCTACGAACAGGCCGAGCAGATGGCCGAACGCGCCGAGGTCGACTTCTATGGCGATCCCGATAGCGACGACGCGGTCCAGATCGCCCGTGACGGCCTGGAAGCCACCCAGGACGCCGACGTGCGGATCGTCGACACCGCCGGTCGCCACGCCCTCGAAGACGACCTCATCGACGAGTTAGAGGAGATCGAATCGGTCGTCGAGCCCGACCGGAACCTGCTGGTGCTCGACGCCGCGATCGGCCAGGAGGCCAAAGAGCAGGCCCAGCGCTTCGAAGGGGCTGTCGGGATCGACGGCGTCGTCATCACGAAACTCGACGGGACGGCGAAAGGTGGCGGGGCCCTGGTGGCCGTCAACGAGACCGATTCGACGATCGCGTTCCTCGGTACCGGCGAGACCGTCAAGGACGTCGAACGCTTCGAGCCCTCCGGATTCGTCTCCCGCTTGCTCGGGATGGGCGACCTCGAACAACTGACCGAGCGCGTCGAGCGCGCGATGGAGGAGACGGGCGAGGAAGAAGACTGGGACCCCGAGGACATGCTCCAGGGAGAGTTCACCCTGAAGGACATGCGCAAGCAGATGGAGGCGATGAACAAGATGGGGCCGCTCGATCAGGTGATGGACATGATCCCGGGCCTGGGCGGTGGGATGATGGACCAACTGCCCGACGACGCCATGGACGTCACCGAAGAGCGCATGCGTGACTTCGAGGTCATCATGGACTCGATGACCGAAGACGAGCTAGAGAACCCGCGCCAGATCGGCCGCAGCCGGACTGATCGTATCGCCCGTGGCTCTGGGAAACCAGAGGATCGGATTCGGGAACTGCTCGAACAGCACAAGATGATGGAACGCACGTTGAAGCAGTTCCAGGGCATGGGCGACGCCGACATGGAGCGCATGATGAAACAGATGGACCAGGGTGACATGGGCGATATGGGCGGCGGCATGGGTGGCATGGGCGGCAACCCGTTCGGATAACTACCGTCTGCGAGCAGCGACCGGTCTCGGTCAGACCAACTGCTCGAAACGTCGCTGCAATCGCATTCGACCGACCGATTCAGGGTTCTGACGCCGGTGGACGGACAGGTAGCCGCGGGTGCCTACCGGGGTCTCTCGTCTCACTGCCGACTCGAAAAATAGTTACTCTTCGGCCCGCTCGCGCGTCTGCTGGCCGAGTGCCCGGGCAAGTGCAATCACAAGCCCCAGCCCGGCCTGAACGTCGGGGTCACGAGTGGCCTTCAGCAGTCCGATTGTACCGATTTTCTCGGGATCCTTGCTTGTGGCTTCACCCAGAGCAGCCAGCACCTCCTCGAGGCCGCGTGCAACGTCGTCGTCAGCCGCGGTATCGGCGACTTCGCCAAGCCGCGTCCCGGTCGAGGCAAGCGACATCACCATCTCGTCGTCCATCGCGGCGCTGGCCAGGGAGGCCAGTTCCGCCAGTTCGAGCAGGTCGTCCAGCGTGCCCGTTCGCTGCAATTCGGCGATTTTCTCGACGCCGTCGGCAAGATCGTCGGCGTTCTGCCCGACGGCCTCGCCGAGCTGGACGGTCTCGTCGGTCGCGATCTCGTTGGCTGCGAGTCCGAGATTCGTCCCCGTGCCGGCAAGGGACTGGACCATCTCGTCGTCCATCGCCGACGTGGCGACGTCGGCGCCGTCCAGCAGGTCGTTGACCAGATCGAGACGTTCGAGCAGGCGGGCGACCGCCTCGGGGTTCTCGGCGACCAGTGATTCGAGATCGACGTCGGTCTCACTCTCTCCGTGCCCGTTCTCGGTTGCCTCTTCCGTCTCGACGTGGCCAGCACCGCCGTCAGTACGGAGCCGGTCGGCAGGGTCCTCGGTCATGACTGGCACCTCACAGCAGTCCCCTGGCGGTCAGCCAGTAGGACTCGTTGTAGCCCAGTTTCGCCCAGTGGACGGGTTTGGATGGTTCGCGCATCGCCGGCTCGTCGCCGTACCCGAACTCGACGAACGTCGCCTCGTCCATGCCAGTCTCGATGAAGCAGACCGTCTTCCCGTCGTAGACCGAGGTCGGCGTCTGACCCCGGACGCGGCTGGCGATCCGGTCGGCGACGACGCCGGCCTCGTAGTGGGCGACGCTGCCGGCCTTGCTCGTCGGCACGTCGGCCACGTCGCCGATCGCGTAGACGTCTTCGGCCTGTTCGGCCTCCAGGGTCGCTCGGTCGACGTCGATCCAGGTATCGCCCAGTCCGGCCTCGCTCACGAGGTCACTGGAAGTGTGGGGCGGAATCGCCACGAGCAGGTCGTAGTCGAGTTCGTTGCCTTCCATGGTCTCTAAGACCTGTGCGTCGGGATCGACCCGATCGGCGTTGAAGAACGTCTCCAGGTTGATGTCCCGGGACGCAAGTTTCGGTCTCGCCCAGTCGGCGACCGATTGCAGGCCGTGGGCGCGCTGAATCGGGTACGTGTACGTGATCTCGATGTCCTCACGGATGCCGCGTTTCCGGAACCAATCGTCGGCCATGAAGACGAACTCCAGAGGTGCGGCCGGACACATGTGCGGGACGCCGATGACCGACAGCACGAGGTGCCCCTCATCGAAGTCCGCCAGCTCGTCTCGAAGCGCCTCCGCACCCTCGGGTCCGTAGAAGTGATGGCCGCTCTCGGTGAGGCCGGGGACTTCCTCGGGGTCGAGACTCGCGCCTGTTGCTATCACGAGGTGATCGTAGGCGAGTTCGTCGCCGTCTTCGAGCGTGACGGACTTGCCGTCGGTATCGATCCCCGTGACGCGATCGATACGTAACTCGACGCGGCGATCCAACAGATCGGTCAGTGGCCGTTTGGCCTCCTCGACGGTCTTCTTGCCGAAGGGGACGTAGAGGTAGGCGGGTTTGTAGTGCTGGTGCTCGCCGTCGTTGATCACGGTCACGCGGGCCTCGCCGGCGTCGATCGCCGACCCGAGGCGCTCGGCGAGCCGGTTCGCCAGGACAGTGCCGCCGGTGCCGCCACCGACGACGACGATCTCGTCGGTCATGTAGTCTCGACGTAGATGGCCCAGTGGTCGTCGATCTCTTCGACCGTCAGTAGTTCGTGGCCGGCCTCATCGAGCCACTCGGGCACGTCGTTTTTCGAGCCCTCGTCGCTCGTCAGCAGCTCGATCGTCGTCCCTGCCTCGACCTCTTTGACCTTGCCGATCAGGTCCATCAGCGGGCCGGGACAGGTTGCACCGCGCGAATCGACCTCGATGTCGGGAGTTGGTGTGTCACTCATTGGAATCACTTCAGACGAAGAGTACCTGTTTGTCCGACGCACGGTTCAGGAACCCGGCGACACCCAGCGTGTCGTCGAAGACGTCGACGTAATCGTCGAGATCCGTGTCCATGATGTCCATGACCATCTCGCAGGCGTAGACCTCAAGCGGGCCGATCCCTTTGGCCCGCTCCAGTTGCTCGAAGAACAGCGGCACCTCGTCGCCGCCCGACTGCAACATCGCTTCGCCGGCCGGGCCGGCCACCTGGAAGTCACCGCTCTCGATGCGGTCTTTCTCGAAGGCCGAAAGGCCGTTCATCGTCACGAACACCTGGACGGGCGTGTCCGAGGAGGCCGCGATCGAGCTGATCATGCTGACTGCCTGTACACGCTCTAGATCGCCGGATGCCAGCACAACTGCGTAGCCTGTCATCGATCTCTCACACTCGTATCTATGGCTCGGCCGTTTATAGTATTTCGCAATGTTTCCAAGATAGTGAGAACAATGTGTACTGGTGTTGAGTGCCGCGTTACTGTGTATCACTATTCGGTCGGGGACGCGGGCGTTTTTTGAGTCGGCCGGCCGTCGGTCCGGTAATGACCGTCCGCGAGGTGGCGCTTAGGGCCTACAGGGAAGGGCTTCCGGCTCTCTCTGCCAGCCTCGTCGGTGGCCTGCTCGCCGGCGTCGTCCTCGGCGGGATGCGGGCCGAACTCACCGCGATCGATGGCTTGCTCGTGCTCGTGCCGGCGTTGCTCGCCACGCGAGGCAACGTCTATGGCTCGCTCGGGGCGCGGATCGCGACCGCACTCCACCAGGGTCTGCTCGAACCTCGTGTGAGTGAGGCCGACGACCGACTGCTCAAAGCGGTCGCCGCGGCGATCGCCAACGGCCTGCTCGCCAGCGTCTTCGCGGCGGTCGTGGCGACGGCGGCACTCGTCTGGCTCGGCCGCCCGGGTGCGAGCCTCCCGGTACTAGTCGCTGTCGCGTTCATCTCGGGCATTCTCTCGGGTATTGCCCTGGCCACCACGGTCGTGCTGGTCGTCTTCGCCGGCTTCCGTCGCGGCTACAACCCGGATACGCTGGTCGGGCCGCTGGTCACGACTGCCGGCGACGTCTTCGGGATGGCCGCGCTGTTGCTCGCTGCCAGACTCGTCATCTGGGGGTGGGATGATGGCCCGGACCGACTGGACGATGCGGGCGATCACGCGAGCGATGTTGCCAGTCTTGCTCGTGTTGACCACGATCGAGATCGGGAGCGGCCTCGTCCTGGAAAGTTTCGAGTCACAGCTGCTGACCCATCCCTCGTTGCTGATCCTCGTGCCAGTGACGATCGGCACGGCCGGGAACCTCGGGTCGATTCTCGCGGCCCGGTTCTCGACGGCGTTTCATCTCGGGACCCTCTCGTTTTCCCCGACGGACGATCGCCTGCTCGGGAACGTACTCGCGACGGTCGCACTCGCGCTGACGGTCTTTCCCGTGATCGGCGTCGGTGCCTGGGGACTGGGTGTCCTCACTGGCGGCCCCGACCTCGCTATTGCAACCGTTCTCGCGGTTGCGGTGACCAGCGGGGCGGTTCTGTCAGTGCTCGCCGTCGTCGTGACGATCGTCGCGACGTACGTCGCCTATCGACTGGAATTGGATCCCGATGACGTCGTGATTCCTGTTGTCACCAACGTCTGTGACGTGCTTGGTGTCGTGGTACTGTTCGTCGTCGTGCAGGTCGTCGTGTGAACGGTCACACTAGCGCCCGGACGGTCGCCCAGAAATCCGGCACGTCTTCGCCGTGTTCGACACGGACGGGCGTGAACCCGGCTGCTCTGGCCCCCTCGATGTCGGCGTCACTGTCTCCGACCATGACGTACTCGTCGGCGTCGATCGCATCGCGCGCTCGATCGAAGATCGCCTGGTCGGGTTTGTGTGCGCCGACCTCGTAGGAGACGATCACGCTCTCGAAGTACTGGTCCAGGTCGTGGTGGGCGAGTTTCGCTCGCTGGAACTCGCCGACACCATCCGTCAGGACGCCGAGTGGGGTGTCCTCGCCCAGCGCCGCGAGACTCTCACGGGCCGCATCGCTCACTCGCGAGTGCGTCCACTCTGCCTCCCGGAGGGCCGCGACCAACTCGTCGGGATCGGCGTCGACGCCAGCGCGCTCGCAGACGGCGACCATCCCCTGCCGGTATGGCCGTGGTTCGAGTGCCTCGAAGTGGGTGTCGAAAGTGTCCAAGAACGTCTCGGCGGCGGCCGCCGGGTCCTCGACGTGGCCGGCCAAGACGTCTGCCACCAGCGAGCCATAGCCTTGCTCGAAGGTCAACAACGTCCCGTCGAGATCGAAGTAGATCGCTGTCGTCATCGTACGTGTTCGGTGTGCTCAGGTGTCCGGGTCGATCGGTCGGCCGTCCTGCGTCCGTGGCGCGATGTGGTCGATGAACGATTCGACGTCGGGTTCTTCGACGCGGACGCTGACGTGAATCTCCCCGAGTTCGTCCGGTTCTCCCACCGAGAACGTCACGACGCCTTCGAAGGCCGCCTGTTTCTTCAGCGTGAAACTGAAGCGATCTCCTTGGCGGTTGTCGAAGAATACGCCCCTGGCGGTATCGAGAATCTCTCGGCGGTGCAGCAGCTCAGAGAAGTGTTCGAGCTCGTGGGCCTCGGCTTGCAGTTCGCCCGGTCGCTGCTGGACGGTCGCCGACGGGAAGACGTTCGTGATCGCGTCGGCAACTCGGTCGGTCACCTCGGTGTCGTAGACGGGGGCGGTGATCTGGACGTCGACGCGGTAGGCTTCGCTCATCGGTTCACCCCCTCGACGCGTTCGTCGCCGTCGAGTGCGGTCGGGCCGTCGACCAACAGCGTTTCGACGCGCTCCTGGAAGGCCCCGAGACTGTCGACGTTCTCGATGGTCAGGTCGGCAATCTCCATCGCTTTGCCCATGCCGAAGCCGAGTTCGCGCTGGTCGCGGTCGTCGAGGCGCTCGCCGCCGTCGTCGGCGCTGGCGTCTCGCCCCCGGAGATCGAGTCGCTCGGCGCGTGTCTCGAAGGGCGCTTCGACGCTGACCAGCAGGAAGTCCTCCCCGAAAGCATCCCGAAAGCGTTCGACTTCGACGTCCGAGCGGATCCCGTCGACGACGACGGACTCGCTTCCTTCGAGTCCGTCCTCGATGTGCGGGAGTGAGGCTTCGGCGATCGCGGCCGGGCCGTTCTCCTCACGAAGCGCTTTCGCTACCTCGCCGTGGTCGGTCGCCGGATCGAGTCCGCGATCGCGACAGGCCTGCCGGATCACATCGCCCATCGTGACCACCGGCACGTCTAGATCGCTGGCCACCGCGGCGGCCTCGCTTTTGCCGCTGCCGGGCAACCCCACGAGTCCGATAACAGTCATTGGCGAATCTTTGGCTGACTCCGGGTATAAGGACTGTGACTCCCGATCCGACGACGTTTCGGCCCTCTCTCCGGGCGGCCGTGTTTCGACGGCTCCGCGGTCGCTGGAATACTAATCGGACGATTGGCCAGTAATACGGAAAACAGTCCGCGATAATTGTGGTAATTGCGTACTTGCGCACTCCGCACTCAGTTTGTGGTCTGGTAGCACGACAACTGTGGTATGTTACCAAATAGTAATAAACAATTATTATGGTATGGCTCGATGGTAGGGATATGGCGACAAGCCAGCAACCCACGACGGGGTATCACACCTGCAGCTGTGGTGAGTCCTTCGAGTCGACGGAGGCACTCATCGAACACGCACAGGACGCACACGGACTCAGTGTATACTGAGTGGGTACTGGCACGGCGGCTTTTGTGTCGACCGATCAGCCACCACAGGCTAGTCGCTCTCGACGGCGATCGAGGTGTCCACAAGACGTTTCATGGTCGTGGTCGAACAGCGAGCGATGCTCGAGTTGACCCGCCGCCGCGCCCTCCTCGCGGTCGCGTCGGGAGCCGCCACCATCGCCGGCTGTAGCGGTTCCGGAAACGATCGCGTGACGATCGACGATCGCTCAAGTGGCGAGCCGATCGACGATCGCTCAAGTGGCGAGCCGATCGACGACTACGAGGTCGTCGCTGCCAGAAACGACGACGGTGCCGTGTTGTTCACTGAAGGCGCGCTACCGACAGTTACAGACAGCGATCGATCGAACCGATACGCCCGCCGGGATCGAGCGATTGTCGTCTCCAGTGAGGGCCTCGACGCGATCACGTTCGGTGACGCCCCCGAGGCCGATCGCCTCCGGACGTTCGTGACGGAGACCGACTTCGAGCGGTCCACGCTGTACATGCTGTCACACTCGGTCGACGCTTGCCACGAGATTCGCTTGCGGTCTGTAACCGTCCAGTGGGACGATACCGACGATATCCGTCCACACGCACAGTTCTGCCAGACGACCCGGCCGGCTGACGTCGAGTGCAGTACGGAGACGATACACACACGTGGATTCGTCATCCGGCTCCCCGTTGTGGCCGACCACTCCTCCGGCAGTAGCAGCGGCATGTCCTACGAGTGTGGCTCGGCCCCCGACCCGTCTGGCGAGTACTTCGAGGGCAACGTGACGCCTGCAAGCGGCGGTGACGACACATGAGATCGCGCCGTACATTCCTCGCCGGGCTGGGGACGGTCGGCATCGCTGGGCTGGCTGGCTGTTCGGGACTGCCGTTCCTTGGCCAAAACCAGCGGGATCGCCCCGACTTCGATGTTCCGACTGACGCGATCTCACCGATCGAGTGGCCGGCGTCGCCGTTCCCGGTCGCCGTCCCGGACGCACTTGCTGACACTCATCGTGAGCGCGCGAACGCGTTGCTCGATGGCGTCCCGGTCGACCCTTCGGTCCCGAATCGCGCCGTCGCGACGAAAATTCAGTCCCGTCGAGAACGCGTCGCAGCGCAACTCGACAGAGTGGCGGACGAACCGGTGGCTCTCGACCGACTCTCGTGGTGGCGGCGATGGCGCGGTTCGGCAGCCGACGTCGCCGGTGCCTACCGGGCGGCAACCGGCCAGAACGATGGCGCGACACTTTCGGATCGACGACGAACTGTCCGGGACCGGCTCGGATCTTTCGAATCCGACCACGAGTATCGGGCCGAGACGGTCCGGGAGGCGGTTCTCGTCCATGCGCCGCTCGAACGGCTGATCTCGCGTACCCGTCGCCGAGCCGGCCCCGATCCCGGCTATCCTGACGATCCGCTCGCCGACCCGTTCCGGGCCGGTGATGCGATCAAGCAAGTTGAGGTCGCCGCCGCGACGCTCAACGATGCCCGTCGACTCAAAGACACATATCTGAACGATCGCTCCGCTGTCACTACACAGTGGAGTGCGCTCATCGATGCGACCGACCGGCTTCGATTCGCCGTCAGCGAAACTATCGAGCCAGTACGTAGATTCCTCGATGCCGGGCCCGACGCGTTCGATCACAACCTGGATCTGACGCCCGCACACGAACTGTTCACCACCGCCGCAAGCCAGGCCCGCGCCGCCGAGAACGCGTTCCACGAACGGCGCGACGAAGGCTCTCATGCGACCGCCGTCATCGAGGCCGGCGAGACTCTCGCCGCCGTAGAGGCACTCCGAACGGCGATCGAGGGGATTCAGGACGGCGGCTACCAGGACGAGGTGACGCGAGAGTCCATCGAGCAGACGGCCCGCCGAGCCAACGATGCCATCGACGCGATCCGAACGGCCGAGGCCGACGGACTCGCGGTGCGAATCGCCAGGCCGGCACTGTCGTGGTACGAAAGTATCTCCGCTTGGATCGAAGAGGGGCACGCCGGACCACTCCGCCAGCAGGGTGCACTCGCTTGGACCGAACTCTACGCCCGTGCCGTTCTCCCCGCCGCCGAGTTCGTCAACGAGCGACTGGCCAAGGGGATCTAACGCGGCCCGGCAATTGCGGCGAGCGACGGCTGGAACTGTCGATCGGTGTCTGGCCGCAAAAATTCCCCTCTTACTTACGCGCGGATCACTACGTTCTCACGGCTCGTTTCACTCACCGTTCGAGCAACCGAGGGCTCGCTTTGGTCGCCCTCGCCCTCACCGCTCGTGCATACCGAGGCCTCACTTTGTTCGGCGGGTCACTCGGCCTCGCCCTGCTTCGCGGCTCCCTATCGGTCGCCGTTCCACATCGAAGCGGACTCCTGCGCTTCGCTTAGTCGTCCGCTTCGCCCTTCTCTATCGGGGCACCAACCAAGTTACCCCATTCGGTCCAGGACCCGTCGTAGTTGATGGCGTCCTCATAGCCCAGTAGCTCGTGCAGGGCGAACCAGGCGACCGAGGAGCGCTCGCCGATTCGGCAGTAGGCGACGGTCGTGGAGTCGCCGTCGATACCGTACTCGCCGTACAGCTCCTGCAGTTCGTCGAAGTCCTTGAACGTCCCGTCGTCGTTCGTGACGGCGGCCCAAGAGATGTTCTGGGCACCCGGGATGTGACCGCCGCGCTGGGCAGTCTCCTGGAGGCCTGGCGGCGCGAGAATATCGCCGGTGAACTCTTCGGGGCTGCGCACGTCGACGAGCGGAACGCCGCGCTCGATCGCATTCTCGACGTCTTCGCGGTAGGCACGGATGGATTCCCGCGGGCCACTGGCCTCGTACTCGACAGCCGAGAAGTCGGGGGCCTCACTCGTGGTCGGATAGTCGTTCTCGACCCAGTACTCGCGGCCGCCGTCGAGTAGCTTCACGTCGTCGTGGCCGTAGTATTTGAACTGCCAGTAGGTGTAGGCGGCAAACCAGTTGGAGTTGTCCCCATAGAGGACGACCGTCGAGTCCTCGCTGATGCCGTGACTGCCCAGCAGGTCTTCGAAGTCCGCTTTCGTGAGGATGTCGCGGGTGGTCTGGTCCTGCAGTTGGGTCTCCCAGTTGAACCCGATCGCGCCGGGAGCGTGGGCCTCCTCGTAGGCCTCGGTGTCGACGTCTACTTCCACGAGTCGATGCTCGGGATCGTCGCTCTCGAATGCGTCCAGGTTGTTCTCGACCCACTCGGCCGAGACCAGGACGTCGTTTGCGTACTCAGTCATTGTACACACATCCGTAACACCCCCACTCATAAAGCCGCTGACGTATCGGCAGGTACGGCCACTCGTTGCCCCTAGGGGCAGGTCTTGCCGTCTGGCGGCCGCCAGTCAGGGGGCGGCGACCACGACCGCCTGCCGACTCAGCCCTGTCGGTCTGACTGGGTGTCCGCCACGCCCGAACCTGCAAGTACTGTCGCTATCTCGGAGATCTGGCAGCCAGCGGTGACGCCCACACGTTCAAACCTCGGGATGGCCAAGTCTTGCCGATGACAGATATCGTCTCTGCGTCCTGGCTGGCCGACCGACGGGATGCCGTCACGATCGTCGACGTCCGGGACGCCTGGGAGTACGAGGGTATCGGACACCTCCCGGGAGCCGTCTCGATCCCCTTCGAGACGTTCCGCGCGACAGACGGCGACGAGGGTATGCTGCCCGGCGAGGACGTCTTTGCTGACCTGCTCTCGAATGCAGGCATCGCGCCTGGCGACGACATCATTGCCTACGACGACACCCATGGCGTCTTCGCGGCGCGATTTCTCGTGACTGCGGAACTGTACGGCCACGATCCGGCCCACCTCCACCTCCTCGACGGGGACTTCAGCGCCTGGCAGCGGGCACGACCGACGACCGACGATGTGCCAGATGTCCCGGCGACCGACTACACGATCGACCGGCCCTCCGAGACACCGCTGGTCGATCGAGAGGCCGTCGCGGCGGCGATCGACACCGAGGCAGCTATCGTCGACACGCGGGAACGCCAGGAGTACGAGGACGGCCACATCCCGGGGGCCGTCCAACTCGACTGGCGTGATTTCGTCGACGACGATACCCGGGGCATCAAGTCACGCGAGGTCATCGAGTCGCTTCTCGCAGCCAACGGCATCTCCCCCGACACGCGGGTCGTCCTCTACTGTAACACCGCCCGCCGGATCAGCCACACCTACGTCGTTCTCCGCCACCTTGGCTATCGGAATCTCGCGTTCTACGAGGGGAGCCTCACCGAGTGGGAAGCCGCGGGTGAACCGATCGAGACCGTCGACTAAGCCGATCCTTTCAGCCTCGGCAGCCGTGCTTAGGCCCCGTCTTCGGCGCGTTGTTCACTAGCCAGTAGTTCGACCGATTCGGCGAACAGCGCGATCACGACCGGTCCGGCGATAATTCCGATCGCCCCCATCGTGAGAATACCACCCGTAAACCCGATGAAATAGAGGCTCCCAGGGAGATCAGCAGCGATTGCCGAGAGGCGTGGGCGAACGATGAGGTCCGGCAGGCCCGCAATGAACACCATGCCGACCGCGCCGACCAGCAGTCCCTGTGCGATGTTCTCGGCGAGGACTTCGACGACGACGAGCACACCGATCAGGACGCTTGGCCCGATGATCGGGACGAATTGCAAGACACCGCTCAGGACAGCCAGCGTGAGAGTCGCGTCGTAGCCGAGCAAGAAGAACACGGGGAGGGCAATGAGAAAGGTCCCGACCCCTGTTGCCCCCTGGAGGATGTACAGCCCGTAGAGGGTATCTCGTAGCCGCTCGTGTAGCGCTTCGAAGATACCGTGATAGGCTGGCGGGACCGTCTGGTAGACGGCCTTGGCCGGCAGTGTCGGCTTCAGTAGTAACGCGTACACCAGCAGGACGAACAGGAAGAACTTCAACGCGAGTACGGGCGTGGCACTCGCCGCATCGAGTGCCATCGTCGTCGCCGTCTCCTGTACGGCGTCGATGATCGACGTCAGCGTGAACGTATGGGTCATCTCCAGGACGGTGATCGAAACCTCCTGTGGGAGGTCCCCGACGAGCCCGAAAAACGCAGATCTGCGGACGTATACGGCATATCCCAGGGGCGTGAGCACGCCCAATGCCACGACGAAGGCCACCACCGTGCTGAGTCCTGCAGCGACGCGTGGCCGGAGACCGCTGGCGGCGAGTCGGCGACGGACCGGGTACAGAACGTACGCGACCGTAATAGCGAAAAAGACTGTCCCGAAGACACTCCACAACGTGATCATCGCGAGCGAACCCAACGCGAGGAACAACCCAGTCAGCGCGAGAACGCGGCGAGACGGCGACATGGCCTCCCTTCTCGCGGAACCCGTTTAATGCTTTTTCCGTCTCGACGCCCGCTTTGGAGTCGCAAATCGTTCAAAAACAGTCTTCGATACTTTGTTTTGATTTTCGAACACCTTCGAAATTGGGGTTTTGACAGCCAACATTGTGTTTCGCACTCGATGGATCTCGAATCACGACCAGTCCATCACATTCTAATATATATGTTTTCATGGAGTGAGAATACGGTACATTCCTTTACAGGACGTACCGGTAATTCTCTCCTATATGGCAACGCTAGAACGCGTCAAGCAATCGTTACGGTCGGAGGAGTCCGAATCCGGGACCGATTCGGACATCATTCCGGCCGACGCCGGGGTCGAAGACGTCTGTGACGAGGAAATCGAGACGGTCGAGGAGATTCTCACTGACGTCCGCCCGGAGAAACGCGGTGTCATTCCGGCACTCCAGGGCGTCCAAGACGAGTACGGCTACTTACCGAAGTTCGCGTTCGAACTGATCGCTCATCACTGCGAGAAGTCCCTCGCCGACATTTACAGCACGGCCTCCTTTTACTCGCAGTTCCACCTCGAGCCACGGGGCGACTATAGCGTCAGAGTGTGTACTGGTACGGCCTGTCACGTGGCAGGGGCCGACGAGGTATCGGAGGAACTGCAGGACGAACTCGACGTGGGTCTGGACGAGGTTACCGACGACGGGAAGTTCACGATCGAGCACGTCCGGTGTGTCGGTGCGTGTGGGCTCGCGCCGGTCGTCACCGTCGACGACGACGTTCACGGGCCGATCGAACCCGAGGATGCCGAGACGATTATCGATGAATACGAGGAGGGAGGTGACTAAGCATGGCTGAAGTCCTTCAGCGACCGACCGACATCGATACCGTCGACGGACAGATCCGCGTCGTCGTCTGCCAGGGGACTGGGTGTATGTCCTCGGGCTCCGACGAAGTGTACGAGGCGCTCCGTGAGCAGATCAGTGCTCTCGAAGGAGCCGAGAACGTCGCCCTCTCCTGGAGCGAGGGCGACATCGACCACGACGAACTCGGTGTCGAGCCGAAAAAGAGTGGGTGTCACGGCTTCTGTGAACTCGGCCCACTCGTCCGGATCGACCCGATGAACGTCCTCTACACGCAGGTCGATACCGACGACGTCGAGGATATCGTCGAGAAGACGATCCAGGACGGCGAGGTCATCGAGGACCTCTGTTTCGAGGACGAGACCGGCCAGCGGCAGTCCCGGACTGACGACATCCCCTTCTACGCCGAACAGCGCCGTCTCGCGCTGGGTAACTGTGGCCGCATCGATCCCGAGAGCGTCCAAGAGTACGAGGAAACTGGTGGCTACGAGGCCATGCAGACTGTCCTCTCCGAGTTGGATCCCGAAGACGTCTACGGGGAGGTCCAGGATGCGGGTCTCAGAGGCCGTGGTGGTGGCGGATTCCCGGCCGGCAACAAGTGGATGTTCGCCCATCAGGAGGACGCGAGTGAGAAGTACGTCATCGCCAACTGTGACGAGGGCGACCCTGGGGCGTTCATGGACCGCTGTCTGGTCGAGGGCGACCCCCACCGCGTCATCGAGGGCATGGTCATCGCCGGGTACGCCACGGGTGCCAACGAGGGGATCATCTATCTCCGTGCGGAGTACCCGCTCGCTGTCAACCGGATCCAGCAGGCTATCGAGGACGCCTACGAGGCGGGGTACCTCGGCAAGAATATCATGGGGACCGGCTTCGACTTCGACTTCGAGGTCGAGAAGGGGGCCGGCGCGTTCGTCTGTGGTGAGGAGACGGCCCTGATGGCCTCCATCGAGGGTGGGGCCGGCCGGCCGTCCCCGCGTCCGCCCTATCCGGCCCAGTCCGGTCTCGAGGACAAGCCGACGACGATCAACAACGTCGAGACGCTGGCGAACGTCCCGCTGATCATCAACAACGGGGCCGAGTGGTTCAAACAGTACGGTAGTGAGGACAGTCCCGGAACCAAGACCTTCGCGGTCTCCGGGGACTGTTCGGCGACGGGCCTGATGGAGATTCCGATGGGGCTGACCCTCCAGGAGATCATCGACGTCGCCGGCGGTATCGAGGGCGACAAGGAGTTCAAGGCGGTCCAGATCGGCGGTCCCTCTGGGGGATGTCTCGCCGAGAAACACCTCGACATGCCGGTCACCTTCGACTCTCTTCAGGAGGAAGGCGCGATGCTTGGCTCGGGTGGGCTGGTCGTCATGGACGACGAGACCTGTATGGTCGACGTCGCACGGTTCTTCCTCGATTTCACCCAGGACGAGTCCTGTGGGAAGTGTCCGCCCTGTCGGATCGGGACCCACAAGATGTTGCGGATCCTCGAGCGCATCACCAACGGCGAAGGTGAACCTGGCGACATCGAGCGCCTCGAGGAACTCGGCGAGACGATCGCCGAGGGCTCTCTCTGTGGGCTGGGACAGACGGCACCCAACCCGGTGTTGAGTACGCTCGAACACTTCCGCGATGAGTACGAGGCCCACATCTACGAAGACGAGTGTCCCGCTGGGGAGTGTGAGATCGGCGGTGGTGATCACGCGGGCACGTACAAGATCGCTGCCCAGGATTGTGTCGGCTGTGGACAGTGTGTCGACGTCTGTCCGGTCGACGCCATCTCCGGAGAAACCGGCGAGGCACACACGATCGACCCCGAGACCTGTATCGGCTGTGGACAGTGCGTCGAGGCGTGTCCGACCGACGCCATCGACATGAGGACGTGATAGCATGAGCAAGGCAACTCAGGGGGAGGCCGAATCCGGCGTCACCCTCGAAATCGACGGCCAGGAGGTACAGGCACGCGACGGACAGACGATTCTGGATGCAGCCAGGGAAGCCGGCATCGACATCCCCACGCTGTGTGAACACGCGAACCTTTCGAACGTCGGGGCGTGTCGGATGTGTCTCGTCGAGGTCGACGGCGAGCGCACCGAGACCGCCTGCACGACGGCTGCCCAGGACGGCATGGAGATCTCCGTCGAGACTGACGAACTCTGGGATCATCGGCGGACGATGCTCGAGATGATGTTCGCCGACCAGAACCACTACTGCATGTACTGCGAGATGGAGGGCGACTGCGAACTCGAGGACATGTTCAACCGGGCCGGTCTCGATAGCAGTCGCGTTCCGCTGGAGTACGCCGATATCGAGCCGGACGCTTCGAACGACTATATTACGATGGATCTCGACCGCTGTATCAGCTGCGGTCGCTGCGTCCGGACGTGCGACGAGATCGTCGGCAACGGGACGCTGAACTTCGGGAACCGTGGTCGAGAGACGACGATCGTCGCCGACGACGACGTTTCCCTCGGGGAGTCGTCCTGTGTCTCCTGTGGGTCCTGTGTGCAAGCGTGTCCGACCGGTGCGCTGTACAGCCCGCTGTCGGCTTATAAGGGTCGTGAGCGCAACTGCGAGGTCGAGACGACCACCTGTAGTGAGTGTTCGCTCGGCTGTGAGCTCGAAGTCTACACCAACTCCGGGCGGATCGTCAAGATCGAAGGCAACGAGGACGGCCCCGCCGGCGGCCAGCTGTGTGAGATGGGCCGATTCGAACTGCTCGCCGACGGCCGCGAGCGGCTCGCAGAGCCACAGATCGACGGCGAGACGGTCGCCCTCGAAGAGGCGATCGATCGCGTCAGCGAGACCTTAGCCGAGGCAAACGCGGTCAACGCCTTCGCCTCCGACCGCCTGCCATCCGAGACGCTTGCTGCCCTCTCGGAGGCACTTTCGGCCTACGATGCCAATCTGGAAGTGCCCGGAGCCGACCGTGCCAAGCGTGAAGCCGACGTCCTCGAAGCCCTCGAAGCGGAACTCGACATCGAGACGGACGATCTGTTCGTCGAGTCGCTGCACGACATCGAGGACAGTGACACGTTGGTCGTCTACGATACGGGCATCGTCGACAGTCATCCGGTCGCTGCCTCTTACGTCCGCCGGGCGGCAAACGACGGGACGACGGTGGTCACGATCGACGACGGCGAGGATCGTCTCGAACGGTTTGCCGATCACTCGATCGAACTTACGGCCCCGGCTGCGACGGTCACCGAGCAAGTCTCCGACGTCTTCGAGGAGGGGACCGAGGCACTCGCCGATGCGACCGTCGAGGATGCCGTCGATGTCTCGCTGCAGTTGTCCGGGGACGCGACGTTCGTCCTCGGTCCCGCGGTCGAGGACACCGAGACGATGGTCGATATCTTCGGTCTCGCGGCGACCAGCGACAACAAAGTTCTCAGCCTCGGGGCGGGAGCCAACAGCGCGGTTGCGGACGTCGAGACCGACGATCTCGACGAGCGCGCAGACGTGGCGTACCTGTGTTCGGCTGACGACCGCGGCGATGACCTCGATCGGGCGATCAAACTCGCCCGTGAGGCCGACACCGTGATCGCCCAGGCGACTCGCGCGTCGGCCCTGACGGAGCTCGCCGACATCGTGATTCCGGCCCTGGACTGGTTCGAGCGCGACGGGACAATCGTCGACGTCGACGGCGAGGACCGCGCGATCGAACGCGTCCTCGACCCCCGTGGAGAGATCGATTCGGACCGTGAGTTGCTCGCGGACCTACAGGAGGTGGCCGCATGAGCGCCCAAGCTGAACCCGACACGCAGGACGACCGGACCACCGTCGCGACGGTGTGTCTGGGCGGCTGTTCGGGCTGTCACATGGAATTCCTGAACGTCGATCACGGCCTGATCGACCTCGTCGAAGAGGTCGATATCGTTGCCAGCCACATGATCGTCGACGAGAAGGGCGTCCCCGAAGCCGACGTCGGCATCGCCGAGGGCGTCGTCACCAACGAGGAGAACGTCGAAGTCGCCGAGGAACTCCGGGAGAACTGCGATACTGTCGTGGCCTGGGGCGACTGTGCCGCGTTGCGCGGGATTATGAGCCTGCGCAACTACCAGGATCGCGATGAAATGCTAGAAGCGACCTTCGAGGAGGAGGCCGACGACGAGAGCGAGGTGCCCTTCGGTGACGACGAGGGCGTCCCGCAATTGCTCGAAGACGCCCGGCCGCTGGACGAGTACATCGACGTCGACGTCTACGTACCTGGGTGTCCGCCCGACGCCGAGGTCATGAAAGAGAGCCTCGAAGCGCTGGCTCGTGGGGAGACCCCCGAGATCGAAGGCGACAAACTGCAGTACGACTAAGGAGGATCACAATGAGCAAGAAGGAAGTCATCGATCCGGTCACGCGCGTCGAGGGGCACGGCAAGATCACCATCCACTTAGACGACGAGGGGAGTGTCGACGATGCACAGTTCCACGTCACGGAGTTCCGTGGCTTCGAGGAGTTCGTCGAGGGCCGTCCGATCTGGGAGATGCCCGAGATCACCGCCCGCATCTGTGGCATCTGTCCGGTCAGCCACCAGCTGGCGGCGGCCAAAGCTGCCGACGACGTCATGGACGCCGACGTTCCCGAAAGTGCCCACAAGCTCCGGGAGTTACTCCACATGGGGCAGGTGCTCCAGAGTCACGCCCTGAGTTTCTTCTACCTCTCGAGTCCCGATCTGGTGTTGGGCTACGATGCCGACCCCGCCGATCGGAACATCGAGGGTGTCTTAGAGGAGAACCCGCAGTTGGCCGAACGCGGGATCGACCTGCGCAGTTTCGGCCAGAACGTCATCGCTGCCTTAGGCGAGAAGAAGGTCCACCCGGACTTCGCGGTCGCGGGCGGTGTCTCGAACACGCTCGATCGCGAGGACGGCCAACAACTCCTCGAAGAGAGCGAGCCCCTGCCGACCTATCTCCGGGAGACGATCGATCTCTTGAAGGATATCTTCGCGGACATGGACCCGGATACCCTGGATTATGCCACCTATCCGACCGGGTACATGGGGCTGGTGACTGACGAAGGTGGCCTCGAACACTACGACGGGGATATTCGACTCGTCGACGAGGACGGCGACGGCCTCGAAGAGATCGACGACGGCGACTATCGGGACATCATCGCCGAGCGTTCCAAAGAGTGGAGCTATCTCAAATTCCCCTACTACAAAGAGCAGGGCTTCGAGGACGGCCAGTACCGCGTCGGCCCGCTGGCCCGCCTGAACGCCGTCGACGATATCTCGACCCCGCAAGCCCGCGAGGAGTGGGTCGAGTTCATGGACGCCGCCGACGGCGCGGTCCACGAGCGATCCACCTACTACCACTGGGCGCGTCTCATCGAGATGTTGCATTGTGTCGAGCGCATCCAGGAACTGCTCGAGGACGACGACGTCTACGAGGGCATGACGAACGTTCAGACGACGCCCACAGCCGGGACGGGCGTCGGCGTCATCGAGGCGCCCCGTGGGACCCTCATCCACGAGTTCACGATCGACGACGGCGGGATCGTCGAGGATGCCAACTTCATCGTCGCCACGACGCACAACAACGGCGCGATGAATCAAGGCGTCACCTCGGCCGCCGAGACGTTCATCGACGGCCCGGAGATCCCGGAAGGCATCCTCAACAAGATGGAGAGTGTCATCCGGTGTTACGATCCGTGTCTCTCGTGTTCGACCCACTCGATCGGCGAGATGCCCCTAGAACTGGAACTCGAACAGGACGGCGAGACGGTCGCCGAGACGAGCCGGTGAACACGGCGAAGCCAGCCAACCATTCATCATGAACGCACTGCTACTCGGCCTCGGCAACGACATCAAGCGCGACGACGTGGTCGGTCTGGAAGTGACCGAGGCGCTTGCAGAGCGCTTTGGTGACGATCTCGACGTCGAAACCTACACGTCCGGGCGTCTGATGCTCATCCAGGAGCTCAGCGGCTACGATCACGTCTTCCTCGTCGACGCGATCAAGACCGACGATGGGACACCCGGCGACTACTACGAGTTCTCCCCCAGCGAGGTCGAACCCGGCGACGAGTCGGGTGGCTTGGCGACTCACAACGTCGGCCTGGGGACCCTACAGACACTCGGCGAGGCGATGGGCCAATCCATGCCGTCGATCACGATCTTCGCCATCGAGGTCGAGAACCCCTTCGAGTACGGCGAGGGGATGACCGATGCCGTCAGCGAGGCCGTGCCGACGCTGATCGAGGAAATCGGTGACGATATCGAGACGGCTCTGGGTGCTGCCGTAGTTGCTTCTGCTTGACGCTGCCTCCCAAGGCCTCGGTTTTGTACCCCTACCGTCTCACCCGCAAGTCCGTTTCCCGAGGACTCCACGAGTGGTCGCTGTCGGGGAGCACTCCGTGTTCCTGGCGGTTGCGACAACGTACGTTTCACCGGGTTAGCGCCGGACGTGGCCCTGTCGCCGGATGTGGCGCTAGTTGCCGTCCGCTGGAATTATCGACTGGAGCCTTCGAAGGGTGCTTCCATCCGAACGACATCTATCAGTAACGCTTCACCGCTGCCGAGCACGTCAGTCACTTCGCCCAGGATCACGAGATCGAACTCGGGGGTCGGGCCGAGAACGATTGGATCTCCGACGCCGACGTCATCGAGCAGTTGCTGTAACTGCACGCGTGCCCGACACTCGGTCGGGTGATGGACGTTCGAGAGCGTAATCGACTCGATCGTGACGTCGACCCGATCGTAGTTGCCCGCGAGGATGACCTCCTCGGTCTCCTTTTCGGGATCGCGGCCGAGAATGTGAAACGCCAGGTCGGTCGGTTCGTACCCGCCTTTCGGCCCCGTGATGCTTTCGACGAGGCCCAACGAGGCCAGCCCTCGCATCTGGTTTTTGATCGACCCCTCGGACCGATCGAGGACGTCGGCGAGTTGACTACTCTTTACGGGTCCGTCCGATTCCGCATACTCGTTGACCAGGACTTTCAGCGCATCCCTGTCTGGTGCTGAGAGGTCAACCTCATGGTCGGCCATGTAATTACTGTTGCTACCGGCCCGATTCACTTATTTCCCCTGTCCGCTTGGTTGCCCGTTTCACGCGAACTGCTCACGGAGGTCGGCGCTCGACTCCCGCCAAGCGTCGATCAACGTGTCTTCGAAGGCGTCACCTTCGCCGCTCTCGATCTGGTTGTGGGCCTCGAGCCACGCCACCGTCCGCTTGACGCCAGCCTCGAAGTCGATCGTGTACTCGAAGTCCAGGTCACGCTTGGCTTTGCTGTTGTCGAAAATCGTGCTAAACTGGAAGTGGTCTCGGAGCATCTCCGTCCGCTCTGGGGCGACGTCTCCCAAGACGTCAGTCGGAATGTGTACCAGCTCGGGTTCGGGCGCATCCAGGGCCGAGGCGACCCGCTGGTGGTACTGGTTCCAGGAGATGACCTCCTCGCTGGTGACGTGATAGGTTTCGCCGTAGGCCTTGGCGTTGCCGACGGCGTTGACGAAGGCCCGGGCGACGTCGTCGCGGTGGCAGGGGCCCCACAGCGCGGTCCCATCGCCGTGGACGACGATCGGTTTTCCCTGGCGGAGCCGCTCGATGTAGTAGGTATCGATGCCGAAGGTGTGCAAGACTGGGCCGCCCTCACCGTAGGTACTCCACGGACGGATGATCGTCACGTCGAAAGCCCCTTCGCGTTCGGCCGCGCGAAAACGATCCTCGGCGGCGGCTTTTTCGGCCCCGTACTCGCTGACAGCCGGTTCGCGGGCGGCGTCTTCGGTGATCGGATTGCGCTCGGGCGGCCGGGCATAGACATCGATCGTACTCGTGAAGATCAATTGCTCGATCTCGTTCCCGAAGGCCCGAATGTCACTTTCGACATCCGCGGGCGAGAAACACAGCATGTCGATGACGACATCCACGTCGACGTCCCCAACTGCGTCTTCGAAAGCATCGTAATCGAAGCGATCGCCGTGGATCTGCTCGACGCTTTCGGGAATCTCGACGTCGGTTTCCCCACGGTTGTACAGCGTCACCTCGTGGCCCGACTCAACGAGCTGTCGCGTAATTCCAGTCGAGATGACGCCCGTGCCGCCGATGATGAGTACGTCCATACGTTGTCGGCTCCACACGGCTACCACATTACGTTTGCCCTTCGTGAATTAATTCCTCACAAATGCAGCCCGAACAGTCGAGACCGATGCCAGACTCTGGGTGTGAGCGTTGTGACTCTCGAAGTGTGAATGGCTGCGGGGAGTGAGCCCCCTTCTGTTCGAGCCGGCATTCGGCTGTGCGTCCGTGCCGTGTCCGGACTACCAGTCGCACGGACTTGCACCGGCGAGGATTCGCCGTTCCATCCGTTCTCGTCCGTCAGCGTGTCGGCGGTGCCGACACGAGTACCCTCGGTGGGTTCACTCCCCGTCGCTTTGTCGCCCGCGGAGCGGCCGCCTTACGGCGATCGATCCGACGACCTTTCTCGCTCGGGGTTCGCACACCTCATCGGTCGTGACGAGGGGTCTCGTTGCTGTTCCAGTGCCGACGGTCTCCCGCCCCGGGTTTGCACCCGGTCGCCTGCCCGGACGGTGGGGGGACTTTCCTCATGCCCGTTGGCCACATTCGGTCACGATCGGACCGGGCGTCTCGGGCACGGGGACCGGCCTCCCGCTGCCGGTCGCAGCTACTCGGCGTGGCGGATTAAGGGATTCGATCGGACGGGCGGACGCCGTAGGGCCTCCTTAGAGGGCCTGTTTGACCTGCTGGAGGAACTGCTGTGGGGGCAGGGCACCCGTGAATTCCCCGTCCGTCCCGTTGACGTTGATCTGCGGGACGCCACGAACGCCGAACTCCTGGGAGAGTTCCATGAACTCCTGTGATTCGACGGAGTTGGCCTCGACGTGTTCGTTCTCGATGGCCAGGCTGTGGGCTGTCTGGACTGCGCGTGGACAGTGCGGACAAGTCGGCGTCACGAACACCGTGATTTCGACGGGTTCGTCGATCGCTGTGAGTTCCTCTCGGACGCTCTCGTCGAGTCCTGTCTCACCGGTCGACACGGCAACGAGATCCTGGAGGAACGAACTGAACTCCTGGCCCGACGGGATCCCGAAGTAGCGGACCCCGGAGATATCCTCACGGGTAATGACCGTTACCGGTCCGCCATCGTACTGATCGGCACCGAGTTCGCCAGCCAGTGGGTCGTCCATCTCGTGGACGGCCAGATCGATTTCCTCGGCCAGCGATTCTACGTCTTCGATTAGTGATACAGCTTCGTCACAATACTGGCAGTCGTCGTCGGTGAACACGTGGACGTCAATCGGATCGGCCAAGTCTTCGAGCACTTCTTTGACGTCGGATTTGTCGTCTTCGTCGAGTATTGCCATCGGTACTACGTGGTAGTGGCTACTGCGCAATTATATTTTGCGATATACACAATACTAGGCACGACCATCTCCGATCCACGTCGATATCTCTCTGTCGCTGTTGGCCGTCCCGGAGAGACAGTGCTGTCGGTCAGACCGGCTACAGTAGGTCGTCGACGTAGGGTCTCCCGGACGGAGAGGACACACAACTCGCGAGCAAACGCCTCGGAAGGGGCTTTGGCCGGAATATGAACCAGGAGAAGACGGTTGACCTCCCGATGGTCGGCCGCTGTGTCTTCCAGGGATTCAAATCCCGCTTAGCTTTTCACTCGCTTAGGACCCCATCGCTGGCGCTCCGGGGTCAGTCGCTGGGAAAAAGCCTAGGCCGGAATTTGAATCCGGGGTCTCGTCCTTACCAAGGACGCGCTTTACCGAGGAGGCCTTCGGCCCTGAAAGCGGCTACCGTTGCTGCAAACGCCCACTTTGCGTGCTTCTTATCTCTCTATTAGCAACGCTACTTATAAAAGAATTGGGTATTCGGCCCCGTATGCCGTCTGTAGACACCGGAAAACGACAAACGTATTCGGGTGAGCGTTGCCCTACTCGACACACCATATTTGTGAGGGGTGTTGTGCGGTTCATACGTGCGGCCCCACTTCATTGAGTGGGGAGTACCCCGTTCGTTTCAGAAATACAGAGGTAAACCAGCTGGAAAGGAGAGCGTGTATATGTATCAGCGTCTGATTTTTATACACCCCTGTTCAAGCAACATCACGGCGATGGTGTTGGAATCATACTACCGTTTGGAGGCGTGGGCCGAAGACCTCCCACGACTGAAGTTCGCCATCGCAGTGGGTATTTCGAGCTTCATCGGTGTATTTGCTGCGAGTCTGTTTTTCCAAGGAGTGAACACTGTCCACGCAGTGATGATGGGAGTTACGACGGTGGTCGTCTATTATGCGTTTGACCCACGATAGACTCTCCCGCTGTACTTACCGAAGGTACTCCCCACATCGAGGGCGTTTCGTCGTTTAGTCGTCGTCAGCGGTGTACGCGCCGCCCCGACGCTTGATACGTGCGACGACGAGTCGCTCGTCGTCCTGCCGGAAGCTCACGGAGAGCCGGAACTCCCCGACGCGTATCTTCTTGTACGGGCTGTTCTGGAGCGGCTCACCGTAGTCCGGCGGGTCGCGCCACGGCGAGGAGACGATTTCATCGAGCTTGTCGAGTATCCGGTCTTGGTCGGCAGGGGACAGTCCGTCGAGGTCGTCTTCGGCCGTCGAGGAGAGTTCCCACGTCCACCCGTCGTCACTCATCGCTCGTGCCGAACCGCTCGCGTGCTTCCTCGGCGCTCGTCGTTCGTCCCTCGCGGATGTCCTCCTCGGCTTCGAGCAGGGCGACGAGTTCGTCGCGGTCGAACGTCGGGAACTCAACGGCGTCTCGAAGCGTGTACCGGATGAACTCACTTCGGCTGTTGAACCCGCGTCCCTGCCATGTGTCCTCTATCCGTTCGAGGAACGACTCGGTGACTTTGAAGTTGACCGTGGCGATGTCATCCCCACCGTCGTCATTCGTAGCTGCTTCAGACATATAGACGTAATACGCTGGTCTTACCAATAGTCGTTTCGGCGGAGGCTCACTTACCGCGTAACCGACGTGGATAGCCGCATCGAGGAGCAGTTCTATCACATTCCTGACTACGGTTCATCGTCCGTCCTGTGAGTGTGGATTAGCGAAATCCGGGGTGTCGCTTGAGGGGACGCGCACCCGGTCGATTTCGGGTCTAATCCGCCGCTGTCTGTGAATTAGTTTGTGTGTCCTGATAATTTGGCGAATCGTATTACGGCGAGGGATGCCCTGTTTGGCGAGAGAAGCGAATCTTGAACGGGTTTCGTTCAGACGAGCGTAGCCGGAAAAGTGTGCGTACAAGGCGGTACGGCGGAAAGAGCCTAGGCCGGAATTTGAATCCGGGGTCTCGTCCTTACCAAGGACGCGCTTTACCGCTAAGCTACCCAGGCACGCATACGCAAGTTACCGCGAGTTGTCTTTAGGCGTTTCGATTTTCAATGATCGGCCGAGGTCCGGACGCCGTCGCCGCCGGTCGAATCGATCGAGACGAGTCCGGACAGCCGATCGGCCGAGAACTCGGGCCGACCGCCATTGGCGAGTGCCCCGTCGGCTAGGGAATTCGCGTACTCTCGAAGCCCTGGCGACGGTTGGCCACCGACTGCGGTCGTCCCGGCGACGGTGGCCAACTCGAAGACGTCCGCTTCGAGATTCCGATCGAGTGATGGATCGTCAGTCTCGCGTCGGACCGTCTGGTCGCGACCGAACGCTCTGACTGTCGCGACTGCTTCGTCGGAGGCTTCGGTATGAGACAGCAGATAGAACCCACGGGCCACGAGGATATCGGCGATGAGAACGTCCAGGTCCCCCTCGGCTTTTTCGTCGGCGAGCCACGGTGGGTCTTGGGCGAGCGTTCGCGTCAGGCCGAGTCCTTCGTAGATCAGTTGCACGCCGACTGCTCGCTTGGCAACGGCGTCGGTCAGTGGATCGTCGGGGTGATCGATAACAGTCTGGGCCGTTCCGGCAGCTCGCCGTTCGAGGACAGCCCGAGCACAGTGGACCGTCAGCGCTCCTGCGGTCATGGCACTGCCTTCGAGGCGGGAGACAATCCGATCGTGCAATTGTTCGGGCCCGACATCTTCGATAGCGTCCGTGGCGGCCCGACGAACCACCGCGGCTTCCTGCATTACCCAAACATAGCAGTGGGAAAGTCAAAGACCTTTGGAAAGGCCCCCTCTGATCCGCCAGTCAGTCTCCCGATTTGCGGACAATATCGCCGTAAGAACCGCGTTACAGGGGTGTTGGCGTTGGCGGCATGGCCCGTTTGTGGGCACTCTGTTCGTACAGTTCTTGGACGTGTTCGACTACCGACTGCTCGACGCCGACGATCTTTGCGGTCGCGCTCGTGCTGACTCCGCCTTCGACCTGAAGCGCCAGAATCGAATCGATGGTGTCGTACTCGACGCCCAATTCTCCTTCGTCAGTCTGATCGACCCACATTCCGGCGGTGGGGGTCCGGGAGGCGATGTCTGCAGGCACGCCGAGGTGCCGGGCCAACTGGCGGACCTGCTGTTTGTAGAGGTTCGCGATCGGGTGGCAATCGACGGCCCCGTCGCCGTACTTCGTGAAATAACCCGTCAGTGATTCGGTCCGGTTGCCCGTCCCCAAGACGAGCCCGTCCTCGGTGTTTGCGACCAGATAGTTCAGCACGGCTCGCGCCCGGACGCGAACGTTACCGACTGCCATTCGATCGGCCTCGGCCTCTGGATACGCTTCGAGGAACGTCTCGACGATCGGCTCGATCTCGATGACGTCGTATTCGATCCCGAGGTCCTCGGCGACGCGCTCTGCGTCGCTCATCGTCTCCGGGTCGTTGACTTCGCTTGGCATGACAAGCCCGTGTAGGTTCTCGGCGCCCAACGCTTCGACGGCGAGGTACGCGACGGCGGCACTGTCGACGCCGCCCGACAACCCCAAGACCGCCCCGTCGACACCAGCCTCGTCGATTTGCTCGGCGATGAAATCGGTGACATGCTCGCGCTGTGCGAGCAGTTCGTCGTCGGACAGTCGCAGGTCCAGCGGCGAATCCCCCTGTGCTATCGAATCGCTTTCTGTCATGTAGCGGCAGATTGGAGTTCAACAGACAAATAGGCACCCTTCGACGCGATATTGCTGGACGCGCGTCGAGCCAGTGAGACCGTCACCGAATAATCTATTGGGTGGTTGCGTCGCTTAGTCGCCGCTGAAGCGCTACGTTCAAGTGCGAGCACGTCGCAGTCTTCAGGTGCGAACGAGCGCTGGTGTTGAGACGGACGCAGTCCGTCGATGCTCGGCGCGAGTGAACGCAGTGAACGAGCGCTGGTGGTCTAGTGGTAGGACATGAGCTTCCCAAGCTCATAGCCCGGGTTCAATTCCCGGCCAGCGCACTCCCTGCGGTCGTGCGCCGCCCGTAGCTCGCCTCACTCTGTTCGGCGAACTCCCGGCCAGCGCATTTCATCTGCGAACGACAGTGAGCAGTGAAATCGCAAAAGGGAATTGCGCCCTGGGAGTCACAGCCCGCGCAGGGCCGACGGCCCGAGCAGGAATGTCTCCCTCCGGTTCAATTCCCGGCCAGCGCACTCCCTGCGGTCGTGCGCCGCCCGTAGCTCGCAAACGCACAGCGTTTGCTCACTCCCGGCCGGCGCATCTTCTTCTGCCCTGTTGTCGTCGTTCGATGTACCAAGTATGACGCTCCAGAGTCTCGCCTCGCGGGTTTGGTGGGACGTCGCCCGTCGATCTCGAATCTGGACGTTTCGCTCACTCTCAGCCAGCTCATTGTACCGCCAGCACCTGTGGGCGCAGGATCACCGTGTCGTGATTGCACTGACCGGGACAACGCTTGCGATGGGGGTTGTGTCTTCGGCGCCGTGTTCTCGATCGCCTGGCTCCTGTTGGGCCTGTCTGGGAGCAACACACCCCAGGAAGCGCTCACCGGCGACAGAAGCGAGGACGAAGCTCAGCCGTCGACTGTGCGGGGCTTGCGGGGCAACTCGCCGGGAGCCACCCCGCCAATCACCCTCGCCAATCGCTCGATTCCCGCAAGCAGGGTCGGGCTGGGCTGATTCAGCAGTGAGTCGTCGATCGCCTGCAGCGTCGCGTCGATCTCCCAGTCGCGCGCTTCCAGCGGAGCGACCGTCGGTTCGGCGGCTCCACAGTGGTGGACGATCGCGTGATCGGGATCGACGTCTTCGACTGTCGTCCCGGTGATCTCCCGGGAGCGCTCGCCCGACTCGACGAACGGATAGCGACCGCCGGCGACGCGGACGGCCTCTGGCACCCAGTTGCCGGCGGCCATCGGTGGCTCTCCCCATTCTTCACAGTAGACGACCGGCCGATCCTCGCCGTCGGGCGTCGCCGCGTCGACTGCCGCGACGTACTCCCTGGCGCGCTGTTCGAGACGTGCCCCGCGGTCCGGCCGGCCGATCGCGTCACCAATCGTCCGAAACGAGGTCAAGACGTCATCGAGAGTGGTCGGCTCCTCGTGAGCGACATCGAACCCGCGGTCGCGCAGCTCGTCTCGCAACTCTGCCTGTAATGAGTCGTTCGTGAGGAGCAGGTCTGGATCCAGCTCGGCGATGGCTCCAACGTCCGGGTTCAGCCACCCGCCGATCTGAGATACCTCTTCGAGCCCGCAATGGGCTGTGACGCCGACCAGTTGCTCGTCGCGACCCAGCGCCCGGACGATTGCCGTGGCACTCGGGGCCAGCGAGACGATCCGCTGCATACACGCTTGTGGGCTCCGATCGCATAAAAACCGTCAGGGCAAGCTTCCGAACTGGCGGCTCGATCACACTAGCTTGCTCGATTCAGCCGGCAATCTGCATTCACTCCATCGAGAGCGTGATCGAGCCATCGAAATCCAGGATGATTTCCTGGGTCAGGTCGCCAAAGAGCGCTTTTCCGGTCGGCGAGCGTCGTTTGCCTACGAGGAACACGTGGTCGCAGTCGTGATCCGCCGCCGCATCGAGGATGGCCCTCGCCCGATCGCCTTCGGATCCGATCCGGATATCGACCTCGTGGGTCGGCTCGGCCCCGTCGAGTGAGTCCTCCACGAAGGCCGTTGTCTCCTCCTCGAACTGGTGGTCGACCGGATCCTCGAATTGGGCCCGGTCGATGTCACTCGTCAGCTCCGTCGACTCGACCGCTTCGACGTCTTCAGAGGTCAGCAGTCGCAGTACGACGAGTGGTGAGTCTTCACACTCGCTGAAGGCGGCGGCCTCTGCTAACAATTCCTGTTCCGCATCGCTCCTCTCGATGACGACGAATAACCCTTGCTCCATGTCGATTTATATATACTCCATCCTTATAAAAGCGGAGGACGACCGACGGGCAGTGACGCCGGGGCTGACTCTGTTCGGTCGGCGCTATCGGGCCGCGTCGACCTCGACTCCTTCGACGACATTGAGGAGTGCTTCCTGCGTGAGGTCGCCGGCCACGACGACCGTCTGGCCGTCGCTCGTCCACTGTGTGACCGTGCCTCCGTCCAGTTCGAGCCACGTCTCTTCTGCTTGCTCGTCCGGGACTGTAGTGACGGTCACTGTCCGCTCGTCGACTTCGAGCGTTCGGCTCTCTGTCGTGTTCGTGGCGGGGAGCGCTGATTCGGATTGGAGAATCGTGATCGAGTCACCGTCGGCCGTGTACTGGCCGGCGACCACGGACACTGGACTCTGGAGGGCGGCCCCTTCGGCCAGGTCCCATCGGTCGCCAGGGACAGCGACCGGCACGTCAGCTATCGCTCGTAGATCTGCGACCGAGTCCACAGCTCTCTCGCTGGCCCCCGCAGTTGGCGGTTGGAACGTACTGGTGGCCGGTGAGATGTCGAACGTCGTTTCCATATCGACCGTCACCGTCACGTGTGGCGTCGTCACTTCTTGTTTCACGACTGTCGCGTCGTCAGTCTGGACCCATACCGTGAGTTTCCCGTCGTGTTCTGGGGCTGTGATCGTGACGACGTGGACGTCGTGGCCGTCTACAGTCGTCGTTTCGACCCGTTTGGCAGTCAGATTCGTCTCGGCCAAGAGCGTCGAAATAGAGCGCTTCGACTCGGCAAGTCGCCGTGCCGTCTCACTCCAGTTGCCGTCTTTCGGACCGTGGCTCCAGTTCCGCTCCCCGAGCGCACTGTCGTTCCATTCGGCTGGGATCACGCTCCGGGCCCCGTTCTCGTGTAAGGCACTCCAGTTGACGGCGGTCTGCACCGACTCTCCGGAGGCGGTCTCGATACCGTCACTCCAGGTGCTCGATTCGGTGCCGTCTCCAAGAGCGACCGTCTCGAGTATCGGGAGCGTGGCGTCCGTGCCGATCCCCGAGACAGTGCCCGCCGAGAGATCACCTGACAGCACGATCGGGGCATCCATCCGGGAACTCTCTAGCCACGCCGTCGTGCCGTCGTAGCCGGTGCGGACGTATCGTGGTCCGTCTGAGACGTTCGCACGGACCAGGCCGTCCGCTGTCGCGATCGAGGTGATAGACACGTCTTCGACTGTGTCGTTGTGTTCGACAGTCACGGTCGCTTCGACGAGGATCGACTCCGCCGACTGGTACTGTTCCTCGGCGTTCGAGAGGACAGCCTCGCCGGTTGGCGTGTCGTCGGCGATGGCGAACCCGGCGACGGCCGCCATACCGAGGATTCCGACCACGAGTGCGCTGAAGGCAACGAGGCGGATTCCCCCTCTGGATCGAATGGCCATTACCCAAATCACGGGCTTGAGACACTTAAGCGGTGGTACGGCGGCACTACGCGGCTTCGATCAAAGATACATACGCTTCCCTCACCTATCGGCTGTATGGACACTACCACGGACCCCGAGTCGGTCGTCTCCCTTACCGGGGTTCGCAAGGAGTACGAACTCGGTGGGACGGTGACGGCCTTAGACGGCCTCGACCTGACGCTGGCGCCCGGCTCGTATACGGCAGTTATGGGGCCAAGCGGCTCCGGGAAGAGCACGTTGTTGAATCTCGTTGGCGCTCTCGATACGCCCACGGCTGGGACCGTTCGCGTCGACGGGGTGGACGTCGCGGAGCTGTCGGAACGTGGGCGAGCACAGCTTCGTGGTACCGAGATCGGCTTCATCTTCCAGACGTTCAACCTCATGCCCCGACTGACAGCCACGGAGAACGTGGCACTCCCACTCGTGTTCGCCGAGTGGGCGCGATCCGAGCGCACCGAGCGTGCCGAGACGCTACTCAAACAGGTCGGCCTCGGCGATCGACTCGATCACATGCCACAGGAACTCAGTGGGGGACAACGCCAGCGTGTCGCCATCGCGAGGGCGCTTGCGGCCGAGCCAGCCCTCGTCTTAGCCGACGAACCGACCGGGAACGTCGACACTGAGACTGGCGAGGAGATCATGTCGCTGTTCGCAGACGCCCACGCGTCGGGCAACACGATTCTGCTGGTGACCCACGAACGCCGGATCGCCGAACATGCCGACCGGATCGTCCACGTCCGGGACGGCGTCCGTGAGCGAACCGAGTCCCTCGGAGGTGCGGATTGATGGACTGGCGGGAGGGCATTCGGATGGCCGTCCGGGCGATCACCGGGCATCGACTCAGATCGGCACTCACCGTCGTCGGGATCGTCATCGGTATCGCGACGGTCGTCGCGTTCGCGAGCTTCGGGGCCAGTGTCCAGACCGATGTCGTCGGGGAGTTTCAGTCAACGTCGGCCAGCGAAGTCTACATCGCCTCCGGGGGCGGGTTCCTCTCTGGCTCTGGCCCACCTGGGGCAGGGACTGGGTTTACACGCCCAGTTGTCACGACACACGACCTCGAACAGATCGAGGCCATCGATGGCACCAGAGCTGTGATCCCCCGTGGCTCTGTCAGTGTGTCTGCGCTCAGGTACGCAAACGACACAGTGTCGATCGACGGTCTGACGGCGACGACTGCCAACGCCTTCGCGGAGTCGATCGTCGAGGGGCGGGCGTTCGAATCGGGTGACAACGAGATCGTCCTCAACGAGATCGCAGCCGAGCAATTCGAGCCCAACGTGACTGTCGGCAGCACGATCGAGCGCGTCGGCGAGGAACCGACGTCGTTCACCGTCGTCGGGATTACCACTGGGGCACGCGGTGGCCTGACCGCTTTCGGGCCGCCAGGGCCGGAATTTTACGTCCCAGTCGATCCCCACTACCGAACCGTCCAGGAGTCTCCGACGCTTGGCATCGATCAGCGGGCGTACTCGCAGGTGACAATCGTCGTCGACGCGGGTCGTGTCTCTGCGGTCCGGGACGCCATCGAGACCTACATGCAAACAGAATCAGACGCGATCCAACTTCTCGGCACCGACGGCGAAGTGACCGTCCAGTCGACGGAGGACGTCGTCGGTGGGATCGAGGCGGTACTGCAGGATATCACCCGGTTGATCACGGGCATCGGGGTACTGGCGCTGGTCGTCGGCGCGTTCGGGATCGCCAACATCATGCTCGTTAGCGTCACCGAACGGACCAACGAGATCGGGATTATGAAGTCGATGGGGGCGACCAACCGGGAGATCATCGGACTGTTCCTGGCCGAATCCGTGCTGCTCGGATCGGCCGGGGCCGCGATCGGGATTCCGCTCGGACTCGGTGTTGGATACGTGGGGGCCACCTACGCAGCGGTCGGATTCACGATCCCTCTCGACTGGGTTACAATCGCTATCGTCATGGGTATCTCGATCGGGATCGTTGCCGGCCTGTACCCTGCCTGGCGGGCGGCGCGTGTCGATCCGATCGAAGCACTACGATACGAGTGACGGCCCGTACTCTCCTGGGTCGATCGCGGAATACTTGTCGGGGGGGCACCTACTGAGAGCCGATGGACGGGCCGCTGTGGACCGAGCGACACGCGCCGACGATCGCGGAGTTGCCCCAGCCGGCGGTGCGCGAACAGTTGCGCGGGGCACTCGACGAGCCGATGAACCTGCTGGTCCACGGCCCGGCTGGTGCGGGCAAAACCGCGGCTGTCCGGGCCTTTGCCAGGGAGGCCCACGAAGATCACGACGCCGACCTCATCGAGATCAACGTCGCCGACTTCTTCGATCTGACCAAGAGTGAACTGTCCGACGACCCTCGGTTCGAACGATTCATCACGCCAAAACGCAGGCGGGAGTCCTCGAAGGCCGACCTGATCAATCACGTCCTCAAGGAATCGGCGAGTTACGCGCCGGTTTCGGGGTCCTACAAGACGATCTTGCTCGACAACGCCGAGCGGATGCGTGCGGACTTCCAGCAGGCCCTCCGGCGGGTCATGGAGCAGTACTACGAGGCGACGCAGTTCGTCATCGCGACCCGCCAGTCTTCGACGCTGATCCCGCCGATCCGCTCGCGATGTTTTCCCGTCACGGTCCGGGAACCGACCCACGACGAAATCGAGACCGTCCTCGGGCGGATCGCTGAGCGTGAAGGGGCGACATACGACGACGAAGGGCTCGAATACGTCGCGGGGTACGCCGACGGCGACCTCCGGCAGGCGATCCTGGGTGCACAGACGACCTACGAAAACGAGGGTGAAATCACGATGGCGGCCGCCTACGAGGCCCTCGGCGATGTCCAGACCGACGATCGCGTCGAACGCATGTTGACTGCTGCCGAGGAGGGACAGTTCCGTGACGCCCGCTCAGAACTCGACGAGCTACTGATCGACGAGGGCCACAGCGGCGTCGAGGTCCTGGCGGCGATCCTCCGGGTCGGGCGGTCGCGATACACTGGCCAGCGACTCGCCAGGCTGCACACACTCGCCGGCGACGTCGACCTGGCTCTTGGGACGGGTACCGACGATCGGATCCACTTATCGCGATTGCTGGCCGAGTTCGCGACGACAGCGTGAGCGGACTGATCGCCGACCTCGCCGCTCCGATCGGGTGACTGCACGGGGGCCGGTAGTGTGGTGGCCATTCGCCGGGCGGAAACCGGACGCTTCGAAATCCTTATACACGCTTGTGGGGGAATAATGAGTAACGAACCATGGACATCGAGATCATCGAAGAAGAGGACAATCCGATGCTGCATCGGACCGACGTCCGTTTCGAAGTCGTTCACGAGGAGGCGACGCCGTCGCGGCTCTCCGTGCGGGACTCCCTGGCGGCGATGTTGAACAAAGACGCCGAAGAAGTCGTCGTCCACGAGCTGAACACGAAGTACGGCATGCGCAAGACCGTCGGGTACGCGAAAGTCTACGACGACCCGGAGTTCGCCCGTGAGGTCGAACAAGAGCACATGCTCGAACGGAACAAGATCCTCCTCGAAGACGGCGACACCGAGGCGGAGGAGGCCTGAGATGGCGCGATACGACTTCTACAACGAAGACGGCACGACCGATCAAGAGACCTGTCCGCGGTGTGGCGACGCGTTCCTCGCCGAGCACAGCGACCGCACACACTGTGGCCGCTGTGGCTACACCGAGTGGCACTAACGGGCCGTTAGTCGCCCGTATTCGCTGTTTTTTCACTTCCCGTAGCCCCGGTAGTGCTGATCGAGTGCGTCGAGACGGATCGAAGTCGTCTTTTCCGTCGGTCACGGAGCCTCGACAGATCGAATGGTCTCGACCGACGGCGAAGACGCCCCGACGCGGATACTCGGCATCGAGGGAACGGCCTGGGCCGCGAGCGCGGCCGTCTACGACGTCACCAGTAACGACGTCACTATCCAGACTGATGCCTACGAGCCGGATAGCGGCGGCATTCACCCCCGAGAGGCCGCCGAGCATATGCAGTCGGCAATCCCGCAGGTCGTCGAGCAGGCACTCGAGCACGCCCGCAAGCAGGCCGTGGCCGCGGACAACGATCCCGAGGCCCCTATCGACGCCGTTGCGTTTTCCCGTGGGCCAGGGCTCGGCCCGTGTCTGCGGATCGTCGCGACGGCCGCCCGGGCGGTGGCCCAGCGTCTGGACGTGCCATTGGTCGGGGTCAATCACATGGTTGCCCATCTCGAAATCGGTCGCCACCAGTCTGGCTTCGAGTCGCCGGTCTGTCTGAACGCCTCGGGGGCCAACGCCCACGTCCTGGGGTATCGAAACGGCCGGTATCGCGTGCTGGGTGAGACGATGGACACCGGCGTCGGCAACGCCATCGACAAGTTCACCCGGCACCTGGGCTGGTCACACCCTGGTGGCCCGAAAGTCGAGGCCCACGCCAAGTCGGGGTCGTACGTCGATCTCCCCTACGTCGTCAAGGGGATGGACTTCTCGTTTTCGGGGATCATGAGTGCCGCCAAACAAGCCGTCGATGGTGGCGCGGCGGTCGAAGACGTCTGCTATTCCCTGCAGGAGAATATCTTCGCGATGTTGACGGAAGTCAGCGAGCGCGCTCTCTCGTTGACAGACGCCGACGAACTCGTACTCGGCGGTGGCGTCGGCCAGAACGATCGCCTCCGGGAGATGCTCGGCGCAATGTGTGAGCAACGCGGCGCGGACTTTTATGCGCCCGAGCCCCGATTTCTCCGGGACAACGCGGGTATGATCGCCGTCCTCGGTGCGAAGATGTACGCCGCGGGCGACACGTTGTCGATCGAGTCCTCGACGGTCCGGCCGGACTTTCGCCCGGATGACGTCTCTGTCAGTTGGCGGTCCGGCGAGACCGTTGGCTCCTGGGGTGGAGCGATAGCTAGCCAAACGGTCCAGGGTGCCGAAGCGACCGTCACCGTCGAGGACGGGCGCGTGCACAAGCAGCGCCACCCCCGGAGCTACCGCCACTCGACGCTCGATGGCCGGTTGCGTACCCAGCGGACTCGCGAGGAGGCGCGACTGACCAGCGAGGCCCGGCGTGTGGGCGTGCCGACGCCGGTCGTCTACGACGTCGATCCGCAGGCGGGAACGCTGGTGCTCGAGTACGTCGGGGAGCGGGACCTGCGTGCGGAACTGACTGCCAAGCGCGTGCGTGACGTTGGCCGCCATCTGGCGACGATCCACGATGCGGGGTTCGTCCACGGCGACCCGACGACGCGCAACGTCAGGGTCGCGGGCAGCGCGAGCGAACAGAGTGCCGCCGGATGGGCGAGCGGTGACAACCGGCGCCACGAGCAGGACGAACGGACCTACCTGATCGACTTCGGGCTGGGATACTACACCGATCACGCGGAAGATTACGCGATGGACCTCCACGTCTTCTCTCAGTCACTGTCGGGGACGGTCGACGACGCCGAGCAGTTGCGAGTCGCCGCCGAAGACGCGTATCGTGAGACCGGCGAGCGAGCACAGACTGTCATCGATCGTCTCCGAGAGATCGAAGGCCGCGGCCGGTATCAGTGAGTCCCCTCGCGGTGTTGCACTGACGACGGCAGCGTCTCCCCCGTGGCGACGGCGTACGGTCCCCGATGTTTTTACTCCGTCCGGACGGACAGTCACTATGGACGAGTTACTGGCAACACTCAAGGCGGCTTTCGAGGAGCAGGACTACACGGTCGAAGACGTGAGTACGAACCGACAGCAGGTCCGCGTCGCCCTCCGTGAGGCCGACGCGGCGGCGACCGAACTCCGATCGATCCCGGCCGACGTGGCCGGCGAGGACGCCGTCATGGGTGTCGACGTGACGACCGAATCCATCGAGGGTGGCGAGGAGGTCCGGACTGTCGTCACGTTCCGCCACCGCCCTTGAGCGACGCCCAGAGGGGACAAACGACTTAACGACGCCAATCGTAGCGACGCCTATGGCAGATAGACCGCAGTCCGGGGAACTGTTCGGCATTCCGTACAACTTCGAGCGACCGAGCATGAAGCGGTTGCTGTCCGCCTACTGGCAACCCGGCGAGGGGATGCTCGTCGAGAAACCCTTCGGTATCGGCTACACGCTCAACCTGGCGAACTGGCGTTCGTGGCTCGTCGTTGGCCTCGCCGGCCTGTTGTTCTACCAGCAGTCCGGCGAGGACGACGCGGAATCGACCGACGAGGACGCACACGACGCCGACGAACCCGTCGAAGTGATGGTCGAGTAGGGACCGACGCACCTTTTGTGGGTGGGCCCAATCGCCCAGCCATGCTTCGGTTCGTCACGGGTAACGAGGGGAAAGTCCGGGAGGCCCGGGACTATCTCGACGAGGAGGTCAAACAGTTCGCCTACGACTACACTGAAATCCAGAGTGCCGATCTCGGTGCGATCGCGGCCCACGGCGCTCGTGCCGCCTATCGCGAGGTCGACGCGCCGGTCGTTGTCGAGGACGCCGGCCTGTTCGTCGACGTGTTCGATGGGTTCCCGGGGCCGTACTCGGCGTACGTCGAGGACACCCTCGGTATCGAGCGCGTCTGGGATCTGGTCGAACCGGAAGACGACCACCGTGCTGCGTTCCGATCAGTGGTCGCTTACTGCGACGGCTCCGATTTAGAGGCCCCCACCGTCCGCGAGGGTGATCTCCCGGTTGCACTCTTTGCGGGCCGTATCGAGGGACGGATCGTCCCGCCGCGGGGTGGGGGTGGCTTTGGCTACGATCCGATCTTCGAGGTCGACGGGCGAACCTTCGCCGAACGGACACCCGCCGAGAAGAACGAACTGTCCCATCGTGGTCGGGCGCTCGACGCGTTCGCCACCTGGCGAGACGCCTGACGCCCAGCACTCAGCCGCTGTTGTACCGACTCTGTGGGCTCTTTCGGAGAGAGACGTACTGTGGTTTCTTTCGTTCTGGTGTCGATGCTTCCACGTCCGAAAGACGGACTCTCGCCGATCAGGTGCCGTGCTGCCAGGACTCCATGTACTCACGCTGTGCGTCGGTCAACTCGTCGAAGCGGACACCTTCGGCGTCGAGTTTGACCTCCGCGACTTCCCGGTCGAGGCGATCGGGGACGTTGTGGACGCCGGCCCCGTATTCGTCGCCGTTTTGTACCATCTCACGGGCGCTGACGGCTTGGATCGCGAAGCTCTGGTCCATGACTTCGACGGGGTGGCCCTCGGCGACTGGTGAGGCGAGATTGACGAGGCGTCCCTCGGCGAGGACGTTCAACTGCCGGCCGTCGGGCAGGACGTACCCACGAACGCCGTCCCGTGCGTCGACGACCTCCTCGGCCATGTCTTTCAGGTCTTCGAGGTTGATCTCGACGTCGAAGTGGCCGGCGTTGGACAGAATGACGCCGTCGTCCATCTGCTCGAAGTCTTCGCGGGTGATCACGTCCCGGTTGCCCGTCGTCGTCACGAAGATATCGCCTTCTTTTGCGGCCTCGGCCATCGGCATGACGCGAAAGCCCTCCATGTGTGCTTTCAGGGCCTGCCGGGGCTCGATCTCGGTGACGATCACGTCGGCGTTCATCCCGCGGGCCTTCGTGGCGACGCCTTTCCCACACTGACCGTATCCGCCGACGACGACCGTCTTGCCGGCGATCGAGAGGTTCGTCGTCAGTTCGATCGAGACGAGGCTCGACTCGCCGGTCCCGTGGACGTTGTCGAACAGCCGCTTCATCGGCGTGTCGTTGACGGCGAACATCGGGTATTCCAAGGCCCCGTCGTCGTCCATCGACCGCAAGCGGTGGACGCCCGTGGTCGTCTCCTCACACCCGCCGACGATCGAGTCGATGAGCTCCGGGTACTCCTCGTGAACGCGGAACACAAGGTCCGCGCCGTCGTCGACCGTGATCGTCGGTTCGTGTTCGAGGACGGCGTCGATCGCGCCGTAGTAGGCTTCGTCCTCGACGCCACGCTCGGCATAAGAGGTAATCGATTCCTGGGCGTCGAGGGCGACGCTGACGTCGTCGTGGGTCGAGAGCGGATTACAGCCCGTGATGGCGACCTCGGCCCCACCGGCGGCGATCGTCTCGGCCAGGACTGCGGTGGTCGCTTCGACGTGCATCGCCATCCCGACCGTCTCGCCGGCAAGGGGCTGTTCGGCCTCGAATTCCTCGCGGAGGGTCGCACAGATCGGCATGTGCTCGCGTGCCCACTCGATTTTCCGGCGGCCAGCTTCGCGCTTGGCATTTGGGTCGTCGACTCGCTCGCTGATCGGTTGACTCATGTTCGAGTTATCGATCCAAACTGGGAAAACGCTACCGAAGCGGTCGCGGAGAGTGGCCGCAAGTAGTGTGCGTCAGTTCGGGGGGCCGGCGTGTTCGGGCGGGCCACGCTGGTCGCTCTCATCGTCTTCGTCCTCGTCGTCATCGTTCTCTGGTTCGGCAGCCTCCCGTTCGTCCGCTACAGCTTCGTCTGCTTCTGCTTCGTTCTCGTCTGCTTCGTTCTCGTCTGCTTTTGCTTCTTCCCCCTCTCGTTCGTCTCCGTCATCGCCAGCCCTATCGTCGCTGCTCTCACCGTCGGGGCCGGCGTGTTCGGGCGGGCCACGACGGTCGTCATCGTCGGCGTCGTCGGCCGTCTCGTTGTCAGGGCCGGCGTGGGCTGGCGGGCCAGCGTGGTCGGGTCGGTTGTCCGCGCCGGGATTGTTCTCGGTGACAAATTCAGCCACTGCCTGGCCCACACCGGGGCCGTTCTCGCCGTCTGCTAGCAGTCCGTGGACGAACGCCTGGACGCGTTGCCCGAACGCGTCGGCCTCATCGTCGCCGGCCGCATAGAGCGTGCTCGTCGTCGACACCGTTCGGTTGTCGACGGTCGCGGTCACGCTGACGCGGACGTCACCCGAGGGCGTGCCCAGGGAAACGGTCCCGTTTGCGTCCGTTTCGTACGTGCCGCCGATACTCACGTTCGTCTCGGTGTCAACGGGCTCAGTTTCGTTCGTCTCGTCGACGGTCTCGTTGTCACCCGTGGCGGTCTCGTTTGTGGTTTCGTTCCCGTCAGTCTCCGCCCTGTCCTCGATCACGTCGCGCACCGTCACGTCGACAGTCGCGTTCGCGACTGCCGTGCCGTTGTCGGTCACGTCGATTGTCACTGTCCGATCCGTCTGTGTCACGTCGACTGCGAGGCCGTCCTCGGTGGCAGCCAATGCAGGGCCAGCCATCGAGAGCACGACTAACACAGCCGCGGTGATGGCAAAGGTCTGAGTTCGCATTACAGATTGAACTGGCCGCTCCGGGGCCATATACCCCGAATGCCGTTCAGATCGTTCGACCTGTGTACAGAAGAATTCAAACCAGCTGAGAACGTCCAAAAGAGTTTAGTATAGTTTTTACAGGATTATTTCTTTATCTTGTCGTAGATACAAATATGGCCGTCCGGCCTCACGTGGCCCGCTCGACCAACTTCTCGGCCCGGTCTGTGGCTTCTCGGCGTACTGCCTCCTCGTCGAAGACCGTGACCTCGCGGTCGCGCATGAGGACCTGGCCGTCGGCAACGGTGTGACGAACGTCGCTGCCCCGCACGGCGTAGGCGAGGTGGCTGAGGAGGTCGTGGGCAGGCGTCAGGTGGGGTGCGTCGAGGTCGATGACGGCGAGATCGGCGTTCGCGCCGGCTTCGAGGCGGCCCGAGTCGAATCCGAGCAACTCGGCCCCGTTTGCGGTCGCCATCTCGACGACGCTCGCGGCATCGACGGCACTGGCGTCATCGGCGGCTAGTTTCCCGAGCATGGCCGCATCGCGCATCTCGTCGAACATGTCCAGATCGTTGTTCGAGGCCGCGCCGTCGGTGCCGAGGCCGACGGTGACGCCAGCGTCGAGCATGTCCTGGACGGGGGCCATGCCGCTGGCGAGTTTCATGTTCGAGGCCGGACAGTGGGCCACGCCGGTATCTGTCTCGACCAGCAACTCGATCTCGCTGTCGTCGACGTGGACGCCGTGGGCGACGTAGGTGTCCCTCGCGAGCAATCCGATGTCTTGGGCGTAGGCCAGCGGCCGCATCCCGTGTGCCTCGACGATCGGGCCAACTTCGTCGGGCGTCTCGTTGGCGTGGAGGTGTGTCGCCAGGCCCGCCTCGTTGACAGCCGGGACGAACTCCCGGAGAGAGGCTTCGTCGACGGTCGTCAGCGAGTGGGGCTGGAAGGTCGTCCGAATCCGCCCTTCGGCCGCGCCGTCGAACTCCTGGGCGACTTCGAGACTCCGCTCGACGTCGGCTCGGGCTGCCTCGTCGTCCTTGCCGACAGTGACGGCCGTGTAGCCGAGTCGCGCACGGACGCCGGCCTGTTCGACGGCCGCGGCGATCTCTTCGATGTCGAAGTACATGTCCGACAGCGCCGTGGTCCCGGATTTGATCATCTCGATCAGTCCGAGTTCCGCGCCGACGCGAACGTCTGCTTCGGTCAGTTCGGCCTCGACCGGCCAGATGTCTTCTCGCAACCAGGCGTCTAAGGGCTTGTCGTCGGCCACCCCTCGGAGCAACGTCATCGCGACGTGGGTGTGGGCGTTGACGAGCCCGGGGATGACTAGCCCGCCCGCGGCGTCGAGTTCGTCGTCGGCGGGCCCGACGTCACCGATCGCGTCGATCCGACCGGTCGATTGATCGAGGAGTACATCAGCGCGTTCGATCGTCATGTCCGGGCGGAGTATCTGCCCGCCCGTGACGAGGAGGTCGCTCATTATGGGGCCTTACCGCGGGTGCGATAAGACTGTGACGACTAGCCGCCAACGGGCTGTCGCTGCGACTCGGTGGTTCTTAGCGAGGCGTGATCGAAACGGACGACGGATGCGTTCTCGCTCACTCCTCGCGCTGTTTGAGCCACTGGTCGAGACACTCCCGGATCGCAGCTTCGCGGTTGTCTCGATGGTCCTGGAATGCCTTCTCTTCGATAGCCTCGATCGTCTCCTCGTCGAACTCGACGGTCACTTCCGCCATGTCCGCGAAGATGTCTTCCATTACCGTCAACCGGGGGACGGCACCGACTAATAGGTTCGTCAGCTACTCGTCTGACGGCCCCGTTTTCAGGTCTGGATCTCGAAGCGCGTTCCCGTCTGGCTGTCCGCTAGCGCGACCGTCCAGCCGTGGGCATCGACGATCTGCTCGACGATCGCTAGCCCGAAGCCCGTCCCGTCCTCGGCGGTCGTGTAGCCCGATTCGAAGATCGCGTCGTGATCTTCGGGTGCAATGCCGCTCCCGTCGTCGGCGAGGAAGAACCCGTCCGACGCTTCGAGTGGGCCGACGGTGACTGTCACGTCCTCTCCGCCGTGTTCGACTGCATTGCGGACGAGGTTCTCTAGCAGCTGCTGTAGGCGGTCGGGATCAGCCTCGACAGTGGTGCCCTCGCTCACGTGGAGGTCGGCTTGCCGGGTGTCGACCATCTCCCAGGCCTGGCGGGCGATCCGTCCTACATCGACGGGTTCTCTCTCATCGACCGGTTGACCCTGCCTGGCGATCGCCAACACGTCTTCGATGAGTGTTTCCATCCGATCGAGGGCCTCGGCGACTGATTCGAGGTGGTCGTCGTCGCGGTCTTCCCGGGCGAGTTCGAGCCGGCCCTGGGCGACGTTGAGCGGATTGCGCAGGTCGTGTGAGAGCATGCTGGCGAACTCTTCGAGACGATCGTTTTGGCGTTCGAGCTCTTTGCGATAGCGCTCTCGGTGGGTCACGTCGCTGAACACGATTCCTCGCCCAAGCGTCGTTCGACCGGCCGAGAACGGATGCTCGGTGACACGGTAGTACCGCGTCTCACTGTCGTTTTGCAGTTCGATGATCGGTGATTCGACAGCCAGTAGATCAGCGATCCCGGGAACGATCTCCTCGAACGGCACCTCGCCGCCACTGGCTTCTGTTTCAGTCAACGCCGGCAAGAGCCGTGCTGCCGCGCGATTGAAGTCTTGGACGCGATCGCGCTCGTCGAGGACCACAACCGGGTCGTCACCTTCGCCGGCCAGTCGAATCGTCTCGAACCGGGCGACGTAGACGAACATGAGCCCGACCGCGAAGATAGCGACGCCGAGCGGTTCGTAGGTGATATCGAGCAACGCCGGCGAAATCAAGCCGAGAATATCCAGTCCGATCGGCAGTCCCGTCAGCGCGACCAGGATGGCCAGTGGCGCTGCGTTGTGGCTGACCTGTCGGAAGCGCTCGAACAGCATGAAGTACCCGACCGACGCCAGCGCGTAGGCCCCGCCCATGACCGTCCAGTGGAGGATCCCGTTCGAAATTGCGATGTGTGGAAACGGCGCTGTGGTCGCCGTTGCGGAGAAGTACAACCCGTGCCAGTGATTCGTGAGTTTGATCGCGGCGATCGTCAGGAACATCGCGATCGCCACCTGGCGGATCCGCGGATTGTGGTGTAACGACCGCCCAGTGTAGGCCGAACAGAAGTACAACCAGGCCCCGACCGTTGCGATACCCATCAACAGGCCGACTTCGTGAAACGCCACGGCCGTCCAGTAGTCCGTCGTCGACAGATAGCCGACGTGTGACAGCGCCCAGACGGCACTCATCGCCAGGAGCGCCGACAATCCCTGTCGTGTTCCGGTGTGCTCGATTTTGCGAACCCGGAGCAGACTCACCAGACAGGCGACGGCCGCGAGACCGAACACGAGGACGTACCACACCTGAATGTCGATCGGCAGGACCGCCTGGGCTATCGATTCGTACATTCGGCTCTATCCACGTTCCACTGCGTCTCGAACTGTTAAGAAGCTATCCCGTTCACAACCCCGGGGTTCGTCACTTCGTTCGAACCTCGCTACTCACGCTTCCACCGCTCGCCTAGTCCGAGGCCTCGCTCTCGCTGATCGCTTGAGCCTCGCTGCTGGTCGCGGATCACTGTGTTCCCCGCTCGCAATCCCGAGGTCGCTACGCGCCCTCGCTACGCTCGCCCCGAGCTGACGACATCGCTCTCGGCGGCCATCTCGGATATCGGCGTCCGTTCGACGACCCGTCCGTCCACGGTCGGGTACTGCTCGACGACCTCTCCCTCATTGATCTCGCCTTCGTCGATCATCTCCTCTAAGAGCCACCAGGCGACCTCGACGTGCTCGGATTTGACGACGTAGTAGTCTTCGGGGACGCCCAACTCCTCGAAGCGGTCCGGATCGGCCCACGTCTTCCCGTAGACGAGCGTCCCGTCGTCGGTGATCTCATCGAAGGGCCGCCGGACGTTTTTGGCCATCCGTTTCAGGCGATTGCGGTGCTGGGCAGCGTCTTTGAACACCGACGTACAGAAGTAGACTTTCGGGTGTTTCGCCATCGAGTCAAGGACGTCGTGGCTGCCCTCGACCGCGCTCATGTGGTCCTCTTTGAGGTCGTAACCTTTCTCTTGCATCCGCCGGAAGTTGCCCTGGCTCATCTCGAACTCGTTGACGTTGACGAACTCGGCGGCCCCTTCCTCGACGAACGTGACGAACTCGTCTTCCGGCCGGATGCCCGGAATCTCGAAGGCCGGGGTGAGTCCCTCCTCACGGGCGATATAGAGGATGTCCTCCCACTCGGTGCCGTGGAGGTCTCCCCACATGTCCAGGGGCGGGTGGAATCGTATCTCGTCGAGTCCGGCCTCGGCGAGCCGGCGCATGTTCTCTCGACCGCCGGTGATCCCCGTATAGAGGTGGATGTGGTGGTCCTCGCCGAACTCCTCCTTCAGCAGGGAGATGTACCGGCAGGTACGGTCCATGACCTCTTGGGGTTCGCCGCCAGTCAGCGACGAACCCAGTGCATCCATGCGCTTTGCTTCCTCGATGAGATCTTGGTCTTTCTCGACTTTCCGCTCGTTCGCGTAGACGTCGGTGACGTTCTTGCGGTTCTCGCCGAGCGGACAGTAGAAACAATCCCGCTGGTCACAGTAGCCATAGACGAAGATGACCATTTTGCCGCCCTTGGCACACTGTTCGCAGCCTTCCGAAATCATTCGCGTACCGATAGAACGCCCGCAGCGGGTATAAGGCGTGCGACTTCCACAAGATCGACCGGTTGCGGCCTGGTCACACGGGGAACGGGCCGTCACTCAAATGCGCACTTGACCTTTCAGTTGCATTATCCACTTGGCTGTCGTATCGACGTCCATGGATCAGGAGCGACGACGATTTCTTCGACTGAGCGCGATCGGTGCTGGCGTGGCGCTTGCAGGCTGTGGCGGTCACCTCAACGGGGACGAGGAGACCGACGCGCCGATCGACGACTGGCAGTACGACCCACAACCGCTGACGGAGGGCGGCGCGAGCGGGAGCAGTTTCCAGACGAATGCCGCCGAGAGTGCCGATCTCGGCTTCGCGGCTGGTGGCGCGAAAAACGTCGCTGACTTCCGGCGAAACATCGAGGCAGGCTATCTTCCCATTCCCGAGAGTCTCCCCTACGAGGGCCTGTTTTACAACTACTACTTCGATACCGGCGACTCTGGCGAGTGCTCGTCGCTGTTCTGTCCGTCCTACGCAACCGCCATTACCGAGGACCCGATCGCCGGGACCACGGACCAGTATTTCACGGTCGGGTTGCAGTCGACGCTGGACACGGATTCCTTCGAGCGCAAACAGCTCAACGTCGTCATCGTCCTGGACATCTCGGGATCGATGGAGGCCGAATTCGACCAGTACTACTACGACCGCTTTGGTAACAAACACACCGTCGAGGATAGGGACACCCGCTCGAAGCTAGCCGTCGCCAAAGACGCCCTCCTCGCGCTGACCGAGCATCTTGAGCCGGACGATCGGCTGGGAATCGTTTTGTTCAACAACGAGGCCAGCGTCGCCAAACCGCTTCGGGACGTCGAGTCGACCGCCATGGACGCGATCCGGGGGCACATCCGCGCGGACATTCGGGCCGGCGGCGGGACGAATATCGCCGACGGGATGGGCGAGGCTGCGGCCATGCTCGGCGAGTACAGCGACGCCGACCCGACCGAAGTCGAGACCAGACAGATCGTCGTCACCGACGCGATGCCCAACCGCGGCCAGACTGGCGACCAGGCCCTGCAAGACCGTCTCGCCGGCTACGCTGCCGACGGTATCCACACGAGTTTCGTCGGCGTCGGGGTCGACTTCAACCCCGAACTCGTCGATAAAATCACGGCCGTCCGCGGCGCGAACTACCGGTCGGTCCACTCCGCGGACGCCTTCGAATCCTACCTCGGCGAGGAGTTCGAGTACATGATGACGCCACTGGTGTACGATCTCACGGTGGAACTGGACGCTCCCGGTGCCGTGATCGACACTGTCTATGGCTCGACGGCGGCCGAGGACGCGACCGCGGACCTTCTGGAAGTCACCACGCTGTTCCCGTCGCCGACCGAGGACGGCAACACGCGTGGCGGCGTCGTCCTCGTCAAACTCGCCGGTGAGGCTCGCGGTACGGACCTGACGCTGCGGGCCTCCTGGGAGGATCGCTCGGGATCGACCGACGCCACGACGACGGCAATCGAGTTCCCCGACGAGGCCCCGGAGTCCTTCGGAAACACCGGTATCCGGAAGGCTGTCTTCCTGGCCCGGTATGCCGACCTCCTGAAAAACTGGCTGATCCACGAACGCGACCCCGCTCGGATCGAAGTGACGGCCGACGGTGCTGTCGAGGCACCGCCCGCGGACCTGCCCCGTGGCGAGTGGGAACAGCAATCCCAGCCACTGTCCGTCTCGGACCCGTACGTCTCCCGGCTCGAACGGTTCCGCGAGTACGCCAGGAGCGAAATCGATACCATCGGTGACAAGCGACTCGATCGGGAACTGGAGACGATCGAGACAATTCTCGCCGCTGGCGAGTGACCGGGACGGCCCTCCCGCGCCCGGAAAAGTGTTATGCGTCCGTCGCGTACCGCCGATCGATGCTGCTGGTCCTCTGTGTGGACCTCGACGACGACGTCGGGCGCAAGACGGCCGTCGAAACACCCGTCGTTGGCCGAGACGCCGTCGAGGACGCGGCGGTCGCGTTGGCGACGGTCGACCCCGAGGACAGCGACTCGAACGTCCTCTTCGAGGGCGTCCACCTCTACGACGAACTGACTGCCGAGGGCAGCGAGACAGTCGAGGTCGCTGCGGTGACCGGCCGGGAGGGGGCCGACGTCGAGGCCAATCGGGCGATCGGCGCGGAGATCGATACTGTCCTCGCGCGACTCACCACCGGCGAAGACGTTCGCGCGATCGTCGTCACGGACGGTGCCCAAGACGAGAGTGTTCTGCCCGCGATTCGATCACGGATGGACATCGACGGGGTTCGTCGCGTGGTCGTCCGCCAGGCCGAGGACTTAGAATCGATGTACTACACGATCAAGCAGGTGCTCAACGATCCCGAGACGCGGGGCACGATCCTCGTTCCACTCGGCATCCTCCTGTTGATCTATCCGCTGGCAGCGCTGGCGAATACGCTGGGGATGCCGGGCGACGCCTTCGGCGTCGGCTCCGGCTTGCTCGGCCTGTATCTCCTCTCGCGTGGCTTGGGGTTAGGCGAGGCGATCGACGGTGCCGTCGAGCGCGCTCGATCGAGTCTCTATGCCGGTCGCGTGACACTGGTGACCTACGTTGTCGCACTGGCGCTGTTGGGTATCGGCGGCGCCAGCGGCCTGGAGATGCTGGATTCGGTCCGCCAGCAATCCACCGTGCTCGGCGTCGGCGAGACGATCGCGGCCGTCGTCGCCGGCTCGATCCACTGGCTGGCTGCCGCGGGGATTACCTCCAGTCTCGGCCAGGTTACCGACGAATACCTCGCCGGTGCGTTCCGTTGGCGGTACCTGAACGCCCCCTTCTACATCCTCGCCATCGCCGGGATCGGTAACGCCGTCAGTTTCTACGTCCTCGGCGAGGTGACGCTGTCGTATCTGGCGATGATGCTGACCGCCGGGACGCTGCTGGGACTCTTTAGTACGCTTGCCTTTGCCGTCGCCGAATCTCGTCTCGGCGAGACCGAGGGGCGACCGAGTGTCTGACCCGAACCCGGGCGCTTTTTGTTTCTGCTCGCCACAGCACTGACGGGGGCACGTAGCTCAGTCCGGATAGAGCGTCGGACTTCTAATCCGACGGTCGTGGGTTCGAATCCCACCGTGCCCGTCCACCTTTTTAGGTCGTCGCCTTTCCTCGGCCGCCGGTGGCGGCCTGCGGGAAGGCTCCTCGCAAAAACGTGGGCGAAAAACGACCCGAGCGGTCGCTTCGCTCCCGCTCGGTGAACCGGCTCGCGTCGCTCGCCGGACGCCTTCACCAGACAGTGAGAAACAGACTATCCAGTGGCCGGTGGACGACTTATTCTTCGAACCCGTCTTCGAACCGGAAGGTCCCGTCTCGCTGGATAATCTCGCCGTCGACCTCGATGAACGAATCCTCGCTCATGTCGACGATCATGTCGACGTGGACCGCCGAATCGTTGTGTTCGTTGCCCTCGCCGACACACTCGTCGTAGGCTCGTCCGACCGCCAGGTGGACGGTATCGCCCATCTTCTCGTCGAACAGCATGTTGTAGCTGAACTCGTCGATGTCGCGGTTCATCCCGATGCCGAGTTCGCCAACGCGGCGGGCACCGTCGTCGGTCTCTAAGACTTCCGTCAGGATCTCTTCGTTCTTCTCGGCGCTGTGCTCGACGACTTCGCCGCCCTCGAAGACGAGGTGGACGCCCGTGACTTCCCGCCCCTGGTGGTAGAGTGGCTTATCGAAGAACACCTCGCCGTCGAGGCTATCGGGGACGGGCGCGGTGAAGACTTCGCCACCGGGCAGGTTCTTCTCGCCGTAGTCGTTGAGCGTCCCGTTGCCCGCGATGGACATCGTGAGATCGGTCCGATCGCCGGAGACGATCCGGACTTTTTCGGCGGGATCGAGGATTTCGGTCAACTGGGACTGGTGGTCACGGACGTCGTCCCAGTCTTTGAGGATGGCGTCCCAGACGAAGTTCTCGTAGCCTTCGGTGCTCATCTCGGCGAGTTGGGCGTTTGCCGGCGCGGGATACTGGGTGAGACACCAGCGCTTGCCGAGGCGTTCGTTCAGCAGCGGCCGCTGGGCCTTGTCGTATTCGCTGCGGACGGACGGGTCGACGTCGCTCTCTTGGGTCACGTTGTCGCTGGCCCGAATGGCGATGTAGGCGTCCATCTCCTCGTACAGCGCCATGACGTGACTTGGCGTCTCGAAGTCGCCGTCGTGATTCCGGAGGAAGGCCCGCCGGAACCGGGAGCCAGTTCGTTCCGAAACCACCAGCGGATGGGCACCGACGGCAGCGATTTCCTCGTGGAGCGCGGTCACCAGATCCTCGGCGACCGGGTGGGCGTCGATGACCACGTTGTCGCCGGCCTTGAGGTCGATCGAGTGGTTACAGATGACTTGTGCCTGTTCGCGGATGCGCGGATCCATGACGCCACTGTCTTCTCGACCGTCGGGCAAACCAGTTTCGTCCCGACGTGGGTCTCTGTCCGTCGCGGGCGTCAGCTGCCGCCTTTCCCGTCGCGGACGCCTTCCTTGAACCCGGTCGCGATTCGCCGGAGAAACAGGTAGACGAAGAGGACGAACCCCAGCATGACTACGACCATGCCCACCAGCACCGGATCGACCATGGGCGCGGGTTACACGGGGGCGATGATAGGTGTTTCGTCGGCGTGGTGGTTGGATGTGACTGCTCGGCGCCGTCCCCGGAACCTTTTCCTGGCCCCTCTCAGAACACGAACGCGTATGTCTCTGCTGCCCTCGGAGCCGGACACGTCCCCAACCGAGGAGTCCGATCCGCGCGTCATCGGGGTCGACAGCGACGCCGCCGACGATCTCATCGCGGCACTCTCCTCGGAGACGGCGCGTGCGATCCTCGCTTCCCTCCACGACGACCCCGCCCCGCCCTCGAAACTGGCCGAGGAAGTCGAGACGTCACTCCAGAACGTCCAGTATCACCTCGAGAACCTCGCCGACGCCGGTGCCGTCGAGGTGATCGATACAGTCTACTCCGAGAAGGGGCGCGAGATGGACGTCTACGCGCCGGCCGATCGGCCGCTGGTCATCTTCGCCGGCGAGGAATCGAGAACCCCCTCGCTCAGACAGGTGCTCTCCCGATTGCTCGGCGGCGTCGGTGCGTTGGGACTTGCCAGTCTCGTCGTCCAGTCGCTGCTCGGTGACCGGGTGCCCAGATCCGGTGGCTCCCAACCCGTTGGCGACGGCGGCGTGAATGGGACGGCGACCGCGACTGCATACGCCGATGGCGGTCACACGGTAGAGACGACCCCGATCGCCAACTCGGAGGCGGCGTCTCCGATGCCGACCGAACAAGCCATGGAGACGACGACTCCCTCCGAGACCGCAATCGAGACAGCGACCCAGACAGCTACCGACTCGCCTACGCCTGCCGAGACGGCGACGCCGACCGAGACGATAACCGAGACGGTGACGACTGTCGCCGACCCCGGTGGCGGACTCCCGCCGGGGGTGCTCTTTTTTGCCGGCGGGCTGGCGGCGCTCGTGATCGTCACTGCCCTCTGGTATCTCTGGCGGTGACGGCTCCCGCGAGGCAGGTCTGGGCGTCGTTCCCGTTTACGGTGGCTCAAACGATTGTTTGAACGTCCGGAGGGTCTTTTGTCGCTGGTCTCTTTTCTTCGATGCGCTGACTTGCTTTGGCCCTCCCGACCACGTTCCCCTCATTCCATATCGACACAGCGGCGGGAGACTGACTCGCCCTCCACGTTTCGAACGTCGACCGCTATCCTCCCGTCTCTGCCCTGCAACTGCGCGTACGTCGGGGGACCACCGCGTGGATCGGCGTGGCTCCCCGGATTGACCACCGGCAGGCCCCCGATCTCCTCGATTCCTGGCCGGTGGGTGTGGCCGACGATCGCGAGGTCGGCCTCTCGCTCTCGCCCGAGAAGCGGTAGCGTCGTCGAGTCGTGCTCGTGGCCGTGGGTAACCAGCAGCGTCCAGCCCTCCCAGTCGACGGTCCTCACCCTCGGCAACCGATCACACAGTGCCGGCGTGTCGCTGTTTCCCTGGACGGCCAGCAGCTCCTCGGCCCGTCGGTCGAAGGCATCGTGGACTGCCGGCGTCGTGAAATCGCCCGCGTGGACGACGTACTCGGCGTCTTCGAGTGTTTGGTCCGCCGATTCGGACAGCTGGGGACTGTCGGTCTCGTGGGTGTCCGCGAAGACGGCGATCATAGCGGGTGATCGGGTGCAGTCCTCAAAACCGCCCCGACCCCGACCTACTTGTGACTGCCCGGCCCAGCGTTGGGCATGGCTGGTAGTCGCTCGGTCGTCATCGCCGCATTGATCGCAAACGGCGCGATCGCGATCCTGAAGTTCGGAGCGTTTCTGTTGACCGGCAGCGCTGCGATGCTCTCAGAGACGTATCACTCGATCTCAGACACCGGCAACCAGGTCTTCCTGTTGATCGGCATTCGCTATGGTGCTCGCGAGGCCGACCGTCGCCATCCGTTCGGCTACGGGAAGGCCCAGTTCTTCTACTCGTTTCTGGTGTCGGTGTTCCTGTTTGGCATTGCCGGCTGGGAGAGCGTCAAACACGGCTACGCGAAACTAACCGAGGGGGGCCACGCAGTCGAGGCCCAAGCCCCGGAACTGTTCGGCTACGTCATCGAGCCAGTCTACGTCAATTACGCGGTCCTGCTGGGTGCGATCGCTTTCGAGACCTACGCGTTCGTCAAAGCCTACCGGGTCATGCGCGACCAGATCGACGAACACGGCTGGTCGGGCTTTCGTGAGGCCTTCCGGAAGACCAGTGACGTGACGACGCTGACGGCCTTGACCGAGGACACCATCGCCCTGAGTGGGGCCGGGATCGCGCTGCTCGGCATCTTCCTGTCACGACAGACCGGGATCGCGGCCTTCGACGCGGCCGCCGCACTGCTGATCGGCCTCATGCTGATGGGCTTTGCCGTCGCGCTGGCCTGGGAGAACAAACGCCTGTTGCTCGGGGAGAGTCTCCCGAAAGAAGACGAACGCGAGCTTCGCGAGATCGTCGCCGACGGCGAGGGTGTCAGCGAAATCATCGACTTCCGGACGGTGCTGTTCGGGACCGATCGGGTGCTCGTCGCGGCGGACGTGGCGTTCGATCCCGCCTTCGACACCGACGAGATGGACGACCGGATCACCGCCATCGAGGACGCACTTGTCGCCGCCGACGAGTCGGTCAAGAAGGTCTACGTCGAACCCGAGACTCGTTCCGAGTGAGGAGGTCTCTCTTTCAAGCGATCCTAGTTTCTTCGGAACAGTTCTAGGTACGTCGGCACGTGCAACGTGGTGATCGGTGTTTTGACGCCGGGAGCAGCTATCTGCGGTTGTAGCGTCTGTTCCGGGCCGCCTCCTTCCGTGAAGGTCACCGGGGGACCCTCCGTCGCAGTGACCGTGTTGTTCTGTTCGTCAACGGTGGTATTCAACGGAAGATATGTTTGCAGCGTCCAGTTGAAGACGAACAATGAGAGATTCCCTTCGTCGGCTCCGTTCGGGAGTTCGGATTCGTTGTATTGCATCGTGACCGTCGCGTTCTCAATGGGGCCGTCGACGTTCGGATCGACGATCGGCGTCACCCTCCAGTCCGGGACGTCTTCGTTGTGGAGGAACGGTTCTTCGTTTCGTTCGAGGGTGATGCCATCCAAGCTGTCGACCGTTGTTGTCACGGTCAACCGGGTATCGAGACCCGTGTGGTTGACGACGACCGTGCCGATGTCATCTCTCTCACTGACATGTTGGCCCTGTAAGTCTGCTGTCCAGGCAGGCGGCCTGACAGACTGCCCGGCCGCATCGAGTGAAAACCCGGACTGTATCTCTATTTCTCCGTCGTGTACCGTCCCTACGAAAGCGGTATACATGAGACCTCGATCGTCCGTGACGATTCGCACATAGGGCTGGCTATCGGTCTCCGTCGAGGAGTTCACGTCTGTCTTCAGTACGTACCGCGTGTGACCGTCCCGTTCGATCACCTCGGTTACTGTGAGTGCCAGACCGACGTGTTCCAGTACAGATGCGCCTGTTGGCGTATTTTTCGTTCTCGGTCTGACCGTTCGTCGGACTACAGCGGCTTGTTCCTGATACCCATACTCTCTGTCCGCAGTCACGACGTGTGTCCGACTGACGTCGATCTCTTCGATCGGGAGGCCACTGCTGTCACCCGGAACTCTGATTCGAGTGTTTCTGACGTGTTCAATCGTGTAGCGTATATCCGCCATCGCTTCGGTATGGCCCTCTCGCAACCGCGCTGGGGAGACCCGCTCACCGATCTCGAATCGACTGTTCTCGGCACTCTCTTGCGGTGTTACGGCGGATTGCGTTCCCGTCTCGGTGGGTGTCGTTTCTGTGGCCGTTGTCGTCGTCGTCTGGATTCCGGAGCAACCGGCGAGTGCGATACAGACGATCAAAAGGACAAATATACCGGCCCGACGCATGTAAATACAAATATACAGCTACGTTATATATCTATGGATGGCGAGCACTTTTATCCGATAGAATCGAACGGCGAGACGTGGTGATCCCGGACGACGATCCAGACTCCCCATACGAGCGGTTTTTCCCCTACGACGAGCCATACGACCACCAGCGCGAGGCCATCGAGGGAATCGCCGAAGCACTCGAAGATGCATCGGACGTACTGCTCGAAGGGGCCACGGGGACGGGCAAGACGCTGGCGGCGCTGACGCCCGCACTGGAACACGCTCGCCGAACCGACAAGACGGTCGTCATCACGACCAACGTCCACCAGCAGATGCGCCAGTTCACCGCGGAGGCCCGGGCGATCAACCACCAGGAGTCCATCCGGGCGATCGTCTTCCGCGGGAAGGCTTCGATGTGTCACATCGACGTGGGCTACGAGGAGTGTCAGGCGTTGCGGGATACGACTCACGATCTCGTCGACGCCGAGAGCGAACGGGCCGACCTCGAACGCCGTCAGCGCGACCTCTTAGAAGAGAGCCAGGCAGGCGACGGCGACGCGGCCGAGGCTCGCTCGGCAATCATGGACGAACTCGAGAGCGTCGGCGAAGAACTCCAAACCCTGCGCGAAGAGCAATCGACCTGTGAACACTACTACCACAATCTCACGAGCGATACTGACGACTTCTACGCGTGGCTGTACGACGACGTTCGGACGCCGGACGAGGTTTACGAGTACGCCGAGCGGCAGGGCTTTTGCGGATACGAACTCCTGAAAGACGGCATCGAGGGCGTCGATCTGGTGATCTGCAACTACCACCACCTGCTGGACCCGTTCGTTCGCGAGCAGTTCTTCCGCTGGCTGGGCCGGGACCCGAGTGACGTGATCGCAGTCTTCGACGAGGCTCACAACGTCGCTGACGCCGCCCGCGATCACGCCCGCCGGACGCTGGCCGAACCCACGCTCGAACGCGCTCTCGACGAACTCGACGGAAGTGACGATCCACGGGCCGATGCCGCGCGGAACGTCCTGACGACGATCCACACGGCCCTCCAGGAAACCTACGAAGACGCCCTGGCATTCGGCCAACGGGAGACGATCGAGGACGACTGGGAGGACCTCGCGATCGACAACGACGACCGCCGGGACGATCTCACCCTGTCGCTCCTCCAGCACTACACGGGCCAGGGGGTCAGCGACGACTTAGCGAGTGCACTCAAACTCGGGCAGGCCCTCGACCAGCAGTACGAAGACGCCTTCAAGGACGGCGAGACGAGCGTCCGCAAGGAGTGTCCGACCCTCCAGGCGGCGACGTTCTTCGAGGCCTGGCTGGCCGAGAGCGACGAGTCGGGGCTCTATCCGGTGGTGAGCGTCCGCCGAGACGACGATAACGGCGATCTGTACGGCCGGGCGGAACTGTACACGGCCATCCCTCAGCGCGTCACCAGCGGGCTGTTCGAGGATCTCTACGCGACCGTGTTGATGAGTGCAACCCTCCGTCCGTTCGACGTGACCGAGGACGTGTTGGGACTCGAGGACCCGGTGACGATGGCCTACGGCCCACAGTTCCCCGCGGAGCGCCGACGCACCTACGCGGTCGACGTCCCCGCGCTGTTTGCCAGCCGGCGTGACGAACCCGAACTCCAGGATACTGTCGCGGGTGTCATCGAGGACGCCGCCCGGATGACACCGGGCAACACCCTCGCTTTTTTCCCGAGTTACGCCGAGGCCGAGCGGTATCACGACCGTGTGAATATCGAGGGGACCCGCTACCTCGACGAACCCGGCACCCGCGCCCAGGAGTTACGGGAGACGTTCACCGCTGACGACGACGGTGTGCTGTTCACCTCGCTGTGGGGGACGCTGGCTGAGGGCGTCAGTTTCGACGGCGACGACGCCCGGACGGTCCTGGTCGTCGGCGTGCCTTATCCCTATCTCGACGAGCGCATGGACGCCGTCCAGGCGGCCTACGAGACGGCCTTCGACGGCGAGGATGCCGGGTGGCGCTACGCCGTCGAGATTCCCACCGTTCGCAAGACGCGTCAGGCGATGGGGCGGGTGATCCGCTCGCCCGAGGACTTCGGGGCGCGGGTACTGATCGACCGGCGATACACCGAAGACGCGGAGATCCAGATGCCCGAGTACGCCGTCCGTGGCACGTTTCCACCGGCCGAACGGAGCGAGATGATCGACGTCGACCCCGGCAAGCTCAAGTTCGGATTGCTGAACTTCTATGCCGACGTCGAGGCTTACGACGGCGATCCGCCCGCCCCTTGATCGTCCACGACGGCGTCGATCGCGTCCTCGAAGACAGCCCGGTAATCTGGCTCCAAGGCAGCCGGACCCAGCTCCTCGCGCTCGAAATACCGGACTGCAGCGGCATCTGACCCTGCCGTTGGCGTCCCGTCGACGGCGGTGGCCGGGGTCATGTAAATCACGACCAGCGTGTAGCCGCCGTGGGCACCCGGGCGGAGTCGCGTCGAAACCAGCGAGGCGTCCTCGGGGGCGACTGAGAGTGTGGTTTCTTCCCGCAATTCCCGGACGGCCGCTTTTCGAGCCGGTTCGTCCCATTCCAGGTAGCCTGCGGGAAGGCTCCACCGGCCTGCTGCCGGGGCGCTGCTACGTTTGACCAACAGGACCGAGGGTGGGTCCTCGCGGACGACGAGGACGCCAGCCGCGGGGTCGGGGTTCCGGTAGACCACCCACTCACAGTCTGGACAGAAGCGCCGCAATCGCCCTTCTCGCTGTCGCTTTTCGAGCATCGTCCCGCAGTGGGGACAATAGGCCGGAGCCGCTGTCATTGGTCAACTTTCGAGCGGGCCACTCAAGAACTTCCCTGTCGTCTCTCGGCCGACGGTCCCTCGTGACTCGCCTTTCCCGACCCGGCGGTCGCGATCAGTTGACGGGGATGGTTCGTCCACCGCCGTCGTCGGGTTGTTCCTTGGGCAGGGTCACCGTCAGGACACCGTGTTGATAGCTGGCGTCGGTTTCGTCTTCGGCGATCCGCTCCGGTAGCGACACCGACCGGCTGACCGACTGCTGGCGACGCTCCCGGCGGACGAACACGTTCTCCTCGCTCGTGACGTCCGATTCGGTCTCTGCGCTGATCCGGAGCGTGGTCGCGTCGGGGAGGGTCACGTCGATGTCGTCGCTGTCATAGCCCGGTAGGTCCGCCGTGACGACGAACTGCTCGCCCTCGTCGCGGACGTTGACCGGGATACCCCCGAGCGAGCCCCCGACGTCCATCGGGTCGAAGGACTCGAACTGGCGGCCCATCTGTTCGAACAGCCGCTCGATTTCGTCGAATGGGTTGGGTTTGGATGGCATGGGTTCTCCACATCGATGTACGTCGGCCAACGACTTAACTATCACTTTGGCTGTCATGGGGGCCGCTGTCGATCCTGTGGTTGTTGGTTGCTGGAGACTCCGATGCCGTTCGCGGCGCTGTCTCTGGGCTACTCGACGCGTTCGAAAACTCGCTACGAAGGCCCCGTCGCAGCGGCAGTTGTCCGTCCTTCTGCGATTCTGTCCGCCGGCCTTCAGCGTGTGTCGACGAACGTCGCGTCGGCCGAGGTCCGTCCCTCGTTGAACGAGAGGACTTTCCCGCGGATGACGTCGCCCTCGCTGACGTCCCTCGGGACATCCTCGGTAAACAGCACGAACCCCTCGACTTTCCCGACGGCGATCAGCTCGCCGGAGTGGTGCTCGGTGAACTCGACGACGCCGAACTCATAGACGTCGCCGACCTCGACCGGCGGCTCCCGGCCCTGGGCGGCCTCGTGTGCCTGCTGTGACGCTGCCTGCTCCGACGACCGTCCGAGCCACAGGATCGCCACGATAACGAGGACGAGGACTACCCCGCCGGCGACGAACCAGAGTTCATCCATATCTCGCCCCAGATCGCGCTGCCCAAAGACGGTGGCGGTCGGTGGTTGGGTAATCATGTAGTCTGTTTTCGGTTATCGCGCACCGGGGCCGTTTTCCATCTACCCCGTGAATCTCAACCTGCTCGTCGACGGGTTCGCCTCCGCGAATACCACTCGGTGCGCCATTCCCGTCGTCATCACGCAAACGCTCTCGGGAGAGGAGCACATTGTCCGAATACCCGACACCGTGGACGCCAATCCAGCCATCCCAGTAGCCGTCATCGTCCGTGTCTGGATTCAGTGGCTCCGTCGGTTCTTCGAGTATATTTGCATCTGTGACCTTAACTTCGTGAACGAAACCAAGCCGCCGGTATTGCCTGTGGTAGCTTTCCGAATTCCGTTCAGCTCCTGACCGTCAGTCAAACCATCGTCGTCAGTATCGGGATCCCACGGCCGGGCCCCTTCTGACAGTTCCTCAGTATTCGACAGCCAGGTATCCGTCCGCTGGGTCCCATCCAAGGCCGTGAATGTTAGCCGATCGAACACTTCGCGGTTCCGGGAGGCATACTCGCCAACAGAATCGTCCGTGACGAAATCGAAGTCACTTGTTGCGTCGTTCAAACCGTGTTTCCCGACTGGAACGTCGTTACTCGCGAGTTCCGCCGGAACACCGATATCTTCCGCAGTGAAATAGAACCGATACGCCGCGTGATCGCCTTCGATCGTCTCGATCATGTCGGCCTGCTCCCGCGTTATCCCGTATGTTACGGGCTCCTCAGGATCCGTGTGCGTGTACTCCTTCTCTACGTAGTCCGTCAGCCCACCGTCGTCTGAATCGACTTCCAACGGATCAGACGAGACCCACAGGACACCGTCGCCATCCGCCTCGACGCTGCCGTTCCATCGATAGGCGACCGCTTCGCCGTCAATCGTTCGGTTGATCGTCTCAATCTTCCAGCCGTTGGTTGCCGCACTCGTCTTCAAACCCGGTTTCGTGTCGTCGTCAATTCCGCCAGCCTGCTCACGATGGCCCATGTTCCCAGTGCAGACCTCGTCGGAGGCGATATCTGTCCCAAATCTCGAACTATCGTTATTCCTACCGGCACCGAGCAAGTGGCCAGTCTCGTGGACGATTGTCTTCTGTAAGTGAGTATCAGTCGGCGTGCTCGAATCCGTGTGATCGTCAGTGAGGACGAGTGTCCCGAATCCATTCCCGCTCACATGACTCGCCAGGTATTCGTTCACAAACGAAGGCCTGAACCCTTTTCGTCCGGCGGAGTCCCTTCTGAATGAGTGAAACATCCTATGAACCATCACACCGTGGCCCATCCTGGTAGAACGACTGATTTGCCCCTCCCTCAATCATTTTTAACCCTTGGAATGCACCTTCTCCATCGGTTTCGATCTCGCCGTAGCCGAGTACGATTCTCTCTGGCTGCTGAGACACTGTGAGCGTGAAATTCGTCGGCGGACGGTCGTCGGTGAATGTACCAATAGTGGCGCGGTCCATCCACTCTCCGGACTGATCCAGAGCACAAACAGTGACGTTTTCAATCCGAAGCTGATCGGTGTATAAGCCTCCCAGACTCACTGACCCATTAATTTGTATTCCCTCTGCAGTCTCCCTTTGGTCATCCACATCGGCACTGATTGTCCATTCAAGATCTCCACTACAGCCTCCAAGAACGCCAATAACCAACAAGAGAGTAATCATCAAGCCTTGTCGGTTCATAATCAACCACCTATAGAGTCGATATTCTCAAACTCAATTGTCATTAGTTCTTCGACACTGAAAGCAATATATCGCTCATTCATCGGATGGTTTCCAATATACTCGTTCCAACCACCACTCATGACGCTCCATTGCGTCCTAGCATCTCCTTCAAGTTCTACATTTTCCTCTGTATCGTCACCTGGTTTTCCACTATACACTTCATTGGGAATGTTGAATGGGCGATCTCCGTCGTCAGCGCGTCCGGCACCGAGCAAGTGTCCAGTCTCGTGGACGATTGTCTTCTGGAGATGGGTATCAGTCGGCGTGCTCGATCCCGTGTGATCGTCAGTGAGGACGAGTGTCCCGAATCCGAATCCTTCGATCTGTCCCCACGCCCAGTCAGAACCATCCGTCGAGGCGATTCCCTGGCGACCACTGAAATCCTTAATCTTCGGTAGCGGATTTTCGCCACCTTCCGTCGTGACGAACATGTAGGCTCGCGACTGGTTATCGTGGTACTCACGCTCGATCCACTGTGCGTCTGTGAGTGAAATCGGCGGTGTATAGTCGTTCTCTTCCTCGACACAATTTGTGGCGCCATACAGCCCATAACAGCGAAGGGTCGACTCCGTGAGATCATCGTCATCGATGTCAGTCTGGTCGACGTGGAAGTCGACATCCATCCCGTATAATGCGTAGTTCTGTTCTGCATCGTCGAGAACGTCGAGTGCCGTCGAATCAGCATCGACGTATCGATCTACTTCGACATCGAGGGATGGATCCGGCGTGCTCGCGGGGTCAGTAGGATCCGCCGTTTGGCTCGGATCGTAGTCTCGCCAGTGCAACTCCCCGATGTGGACGTTCGAGTGGTACTTCGGGCCGTTCGCGATGAGACGTGCCCCCGGATCGTCTGACTCGACCTCGTGAATCCCGACCTGTTCGTCGACGCGTTCGTCACCTTCGATGCCGTTGCCCGACTGTAAGTGCTCTCGATACAGAATTACGTTCTCCGAATACCCGACACCGTGGACGCCGATCCAGCCGTCCCAGTAGCCGTCGCCGTCTGTGTCATTCTTCGCGGGATCTAGATCGAGCGTCCGGTCATGTTTAACCTCATGTTGTACACTATATCCTGACCTAACGGGTGGCGTGTCAGCGGGCACGTGCGTTAGCCAGTTGTGTTCTTGGCCGTCAGTCAACCCATCGTCGTCGCTGTCGGGATCCCACGGATCGAGATCGTGTTTCACTTCGACAGCATTTGGCATTGCGACGTCTGTCCGGGTCGTCCCGTCGAGGGCCGTGAACGTCAGTTTTTCCCAGGCTTCGGTCACCGAATACGTACCGTCCCCGGCCTGCGGTGCCAATCCGTCGGTGACGAAGTCGTAATCCGCCGTTGCGTCGGTGAGTGGGCTGTCCGGTCGCTGCAGATTGAGTAAGGAGTACGAGGCTTCGTAGAAATGTCTCGTCTGAGTATTGTAGTTCCTGTAGTCGGGCCGATCCACCACGGGCTGATCACCATTCTTGATATCGGTGACCAGCCCGCGTGGCTCGCCCGCGATCGTATACGTGAGTCGCTGTTCCGGGTCAGTATGCGTGTACTCTTTCTCCTCGGAATCGTTCAGTCCGTCGCCGTCCGTGTCTTTCACCATGGGATCGGACGACACCCAGATGATCCCAGTGGGATCTTGCTCGACGCTGCCGGCCCAGCGGTAAGCTCGCCCGCTTTTGTTGATCGTCTGAATTTTCCAAGAGCTGTTCTCTTGGAGATCAGTGAGCCCATCATCGTCGGAATCGTTCAACGCTGGATTGCTCTGTAACTCGTAGTACTGGGCGACCTGAGTCCGTGATTGCTCGTTCACCGCAAACGAGAACGTCTCCTCACGATACGTTCCAACCTCCTCGCCATCAGTGAGACCGTCGTCGTCCGAATGCTGGGCGTCCGGATTGGTTTCGACGTGTGTGCTCCCGTAGCCCGTATGTCCGATCGGAATCCCGTTCGTTTCGAGGCTATCCGGCAGGCCGTCACCGTCTGAATCTTGTGGCTCGACTTCCTCGGCGACCCGCGAGAACACGTTCGGTAACTCCGAGGCGTCCGAGACGTAGTTGTAGGTGCCTCCAGTGATTTCGGCGATCTCCGAGAGTTTAGACCCGTCGGCCCCACCAAACCCGATCGTGTGGATGGTGATGCCCTGGTCGGCCGCCGTCTGTGCCTGGGCAAGCCCGCCAGATCCCTGGCCGTCGGTCAGCAAGATCGCGACCTTCGCCCGCGAGTCGTTGCTGGCTGTCGCGAAGTGCTGATTGGCTCTCCCAACGCCCGAACCGATGTTCGTTCCTCCCTGGGCGTCCAACTGCTCGATCGTGACGTTGACCGCCCCGAAGTCCGTCGTGAGTTGCTGGGCGACGTGGGCGTCGCCGTCGAAGTCCACGACGCCCGCCCGGTCACCCTCGACGAGCGCACCGACGAACTCTTTGGCTGCCTGTTTGCGGAACTCCTGGGGATCGTTCCAGTCCATCGATCCCGAGGAGTCGATGATGAACTGCACGTCCACCGGCTGGATACTCCCATTGTCGCCGGACTTGCTCCGGTTCGCAGGTCGTTTGGCGGAAATATCACTTGCCCAGTTCGAAATCGAGAACACCGCGAACGTCGAGAAGTGTTCTGTCTCGGCCGTGACGGTGTTGTTCGCCGCGTCGATCGTCGAGTTCAGCGGCACGTACAACTGCTTCTCGCGGTCGTAGGTGACCACCATCAGGTCCGATTCGTTACTCGCTGCCGGCAGCGAATCGTCGTACTCGATCGTAACGTTCGCTGACTCGAAATCCGCTGCCGATTCGATCTCGACGATCTCGGAGACGCTCATGTTCGCGACGCGGTCGCCCTGGGCGAAGCGTTCGGTTTGCTCTGCGACAGTCACCCCACCGGCAACGTTGCCCTGCCCGGTCAGTTCGACCTCAGCGCCGACGCTCTCGTTCCGGGCAGTCGTCGTGTAGGTCTCGTTGCCATCCAGCACGCCATCGTCGTCAGTGTCGGGGTCCAGCGGATCAGTGTTGAAGGGGTCGGTCGGCTCGACGCCGTCGTCCAGACCGTCGTCGTCGGTGTCGGCCTGCCACGGATTCGTGCCGTTGGCCAACTCCTGGGGATCGGTCAGTCCATCGCGGTCAATGTCGGCGTATTGTGGTGACGTCTCGGCCTCGTACTCCTCGACGTTGGTCAGCCCGTCGTCGTCGGGGTCTGCCTCGCCATCGGGCGTCCCGTCGCCGTCAGTGTCAGCCTCAAGCGGGTCCGTCCCCGTGACGTACTGTTCGAACCCGTCCGGCAGGCCGTCGCCGTCTGTGTCCGACTCTAGGGGATCCGTGCTCAGCTCTCGCTCGCGCAGCGTCGTCAGTCCGTCCTCATCGAAGTCCTCGTAAGCGTCGATCGTCCCGTTGTCTGCCTCGTTGGCCTCGGTAAGCGTCGAATCACTGTCCGGATCGAGCGGGTCCGTCCCCGTGACGTTCTCCTCGTAGGTGTCGGGCAAGCCATCGCCGTCCAGCCGGAGCACGACCGCACTGGTCCGAGTTTCCTGACCGGTTTGATCGTCAGAATTGCCTGACTGCTTGTCCTTGTCTTTCTGTTTGTTCTTCTTTTTCTGCTTGTCCTTGCCCTTCTGTTTCTGTTTGCCGTTGTCGCGTTGTGACGTCGTGTCGCGACCCTCGACGACCGTCACATCGATCGTATTGACACGGTCGGTTAGATTGATCGTCGTCGCGAAAGAGGCGTTGGCATACCCTCCCCGAAGGCGGATCGGGACTGTCCGGTCGTCGTTGATCGTCGCCGTCAGGTTCACCTCGTCGAGGCCAGTCGGGTCCACGACGCGACCCACGAGCGTGTATTGGGTCGTCGTCGATCCGTTGCGGATCGGGTCCGCCCGCCGGGTCAGCGTTACCTGGGGGCTGGTCTCTCGATCGAGTTGCTTGAGGGCCACGAGCGCCTGGTTGGTGGCGATGCCGTACGTCCGGACGGCCCGTGCAGTTTTGCGAATGCGTTTCTCGCCCGTCCGATCCGCCGCTCGCTCACGCAGACGCTGGGCTCGGTCGAGTTGTCGGCGCGCGTTGTCGATGTGTGCCTCGGCACTGTTCTCACTGCCTGGACCGAGGTCGCCCTCGGCCGCCTCGAGGGCGTTCTCGGCATCTTCGATCACCTGCCGTGCGGAGGTGTTGTCCGCGCTGGTGATGGTGCGGACGATGCGATTGACGCGCTGACTTTCGTTTGATCCAGCGAAGGCGGCCAGCGCTCGTACGGCGTTGGCGTCGGCGATGAACACCTGCTGGTCGTCGACGCGAACGGGCCCGACGTAGTGGGCGAACGACTCGTTGACTCGCTCGACCGCCCGGTCTTTGGCCGAGACTTGCCGGCCGCTGTCGGCCGAGAGATTCTCGATCGCTTGCACCGCCTTGTATTTCGCGACGACTGGCGGCCCGTCGAACGTCTCGGATTGGGCCGGCGACTCACTGGCGGCTGCACCCGACGATGACGCCGGCGTCGTGTCTGTCGCCATCGCCCCGAGCGGGAGTCCCGCCGTCACGAGCATAATTGTCATTACGACTGTTCCGATTCGCGTCCACGCCCCACCTGACATATGTGGCAAGTTTCACAACAACCGGAAATATACTCCGATTTTCAACTCGGTCTGATAGAATGTATTGTGCTATCAATTGCCGTGCTTACTCGAATAGAACCACGGCAAAACCACGAACACTACCCCGGCGACCAGCCGCTCAAACCCTTCTACTCCACGACGTGCTGGGTATCGTACGAGCCGAGTCGTCGCACCCACCCCTCGCTGGCCAGTTCCTCGATGTCCTCCAGTGCGTCCTGTAGCCGGTGTTCGTACAGCCCGGCTTCGACGTCGATGTGGAACAGATAGTCGCCCAGTCGCTCGCCGCTGGGCCGGGATTCCAACCGCGAGAGGTTGACGTCCCGCTCGGCGAAGGGCTCCAGCAGTTCCAACAGAAGACCGGGATAGTCGACGTTGGGGTAGACGATCAGGGAGGTCTTGCCGCCCTCGGTCGAGCGCTCCTTGGGGCCGGCGATGACGAAAAACCGGGTCGCATTCGAGGATCGATCCTGGATGTCTTCGGCCAGTACCGACAGGTCTTCCTCGGCGTTGTCGGGGTGGCCGATGGCCGCGATCGTCGGGTCTTCCCGGGCGTGTGCGACGCCGCGGGCGGTGCTGGCGACCGCTTCTAACTCGGCTCCCGGGTAGGTATCGGCCAGATAGCCACGACATTGGGCCAGCGCCTGGGCGTGGCTGGCGACCGTCTCGAAGGCCTCGTCCTGGGCGAGTAGTGCGTGGCGGATCGGCGTGATGACCTCGCCGACGACTGCCACCTCCGAGTCGGTCAGGCTGTCGAGCGATTCGGTGACGCTGCCCTCGATGCTGTTCTCGATGGGAATGACGCCACGGTCGTACTCCCCGCTCGAAACGGTCTCGACGATTGTCGCGACCGATTCGGTGAACTCGACTGACTCCGAGACTGCCGAGGCAGCTCGGTGGGAGTAGGTGCCTGCTGGCCCCAGCGTGAGCGTTCGCATGGGAGTGGCTTCGACGCTCCGGCCCTAAAGCGTCGCGGTCGGCACAGGGAGGCTACCGGCCGATCCGGCGTCGGGCCGCTACCGTGTGACAGTCGTCTGACTGAGGTTCTTGGTTCCGGGGACGAATCCGTCACACGATGGGCGCCGATCCCCACGACGGAGACTCGGGTACCAACCGGGCCAGCGAGCCCGACGCCCAGGAGGTGCTCTCGTTGGTTCTCCCGTCGGTCCTCGACGGCTTGGGTGCGGAGGCCCGGCGAACCCGCGTCAGCGCCGCCTGGACGGCCTGCCGGCTGGCAGACGAGCGTCCGACCCTGGGTGCGGAACTCGCCGACCGCCTCGTCAAAGCGGCCGATCGGACGCCGACCGAGCCACTGGTCCGGACGCTCTCGTCGTTACACGAGCGCCATCCCGAGCGGGTCGGCGACGCGCTTCGTCGCTTCGACGGGAAGGTCGTCCGGGCGGTCCGGAAAACCACGAGCTGGGACTTCGATGCGGAGCTCCGGGCCGACGGTGGGGGCGCGGTCGCCGCCGAACCAAAGCAAGTCGTCGATGCCCCTAACGATGGCGTCACTGTCCACCAACGATCGATTCCCGACGAGCCCACACCGCCTACCGCGCCCGACGATTCCGAGCCGGACGAGGCGGCCGTCGAACACGCGGACGCCTCGATTCCGGACGCAGCCACGGGCGACGAGGACACGATCGATCCGGTGGCCGAGCGGCGCCGACGGATCCAGGCCGCCGAGAACTCACAATCGTTCGCTGCCGTCCAGTTGGTCAGTGCCTTCGACGAGGTGAGTGTAATCGAACCACCCCGTCGGGGCCGGTACGGCCACGTCTTGCCGTCGAAAGCACGGATGGAACAGGCCGAATACGGGATCGATCTCCTCTTTTTCGATAAGCCGGGTGACGACGCCACGGCCTATGGATCGGCTGTCCACGAACGCCTCGGACAGTGGCAGGCAGCCGACGAGGCGACTGGCATTGCCGCTGTTGCGGACTACGGCGACCATCCCCGGCCGTGGGTGGCCACCCCGCGAACCGAATCGACCCTCGCCGACCGCGATCCCCCGGAACTGGGCGTGGCGTTGCGGGACGCTCGTGAACTCGCCGCTGGCCTCGCCGCCGTGACCGAACGCGGCCTCGTCCACGGCGGGATCGACCCCCACGACGTGGTGTATCCGGCAGCCGGGTTCGAATCCGACCCGGCCCCGAGTCTTTCCCATCTCGGGGTGATGACTGTCATTCGGGACTACTTCGATCCCGTCGAGTACCTCGATCCGCGCTACGCCGCTCCCGAGTATTTCGACGATCGGTTCGGCCAGATCGATCACGCCACAGACGTCTATCACCTCGGAGCGGTGATCTACCGACTGTTCGCGGGCCAGCCGCCCTACGATGGCGAGTACGCGACCGTCCGGGAATCGATTCTCGCGGACGGGACGCCGGTCCCCAGTGACGTCCGGCCGAACGTGCCCGAATCCATCGACGAGGTGGTTGCAAAAGCGATGGCACCACGGAAGCTCACCCGCTTCGAGACGGCGACCCAGTTGTATCGCCAGTTGAAACACGTCGGGTGAGCTCTCCTCGCCATCTCCTGATTTGCGTCGACACCGCTACCACCGAACCGGTCATCCTCGGCGTCGTCGTGTTGCCGTGGCTCGTCTACGTGTCTCGGTGTCGACGGTCTCGCTGTCACGAACGTTGGCCTCTCGTTTGCCAGCTGGCACCGGTCTGTGGTCGGCGCGGATGCGACGACCGCCGGAACGCTTTCGGCGTGTAACGCGCTCGCCGCTGCGTTCGATCGAGCCCCGATTTGCGCGGACGCACCCGGCTGTGCTCAGTCATTTTGTCTCCAACAGTCGCTACTCGATCGCGTGCCGTTTCACGGTGACCAAAGAGAAAAACGCAGACAACCGCAGTGTTCGACGCAACGACTGGTCGGGATGGGGTGTGAGTGGGCCTCGCCGACTCACGGCGTCGCCGTTCGCTTGGAAACGAGGCTGCCCCAGAGATCGGCTCTGCGGGCCACTTCGACGAGGGTGTTGCCCCTCTCACAGTATCTGTGCTGTGGGACGCTCGGCGGACGATAACGTCCGGTCTTCGACCGAACTTACATCGCGCCGCCCATGCCGCCCATGCCGCCCATGCCGCCCATGCCGCCGCCCATACCGCCAGGGCCGCCGGCACCGGGTCCTTCGTCTTCGTCGTCGTCAGTGCCGCCGCCCTTGAGGTCGCCGGCAGCGATGACGTCGTCGATGCGGAGGATCATCACGGCGGCCTCCGTCGCACTTTCGACAGCCTGGGTCTTGACGCGCAGCGGTTCGACGACACCGTCGTCTTCCATGTCGACGACGTCGCCAGTGTAGGCGTCCAGTCCGACGCCCTGCTGGCCACCGTCGTGCTGGCTGCGCAGGTCGACCAGCGAGTCGATCGGGTCGAGTCCGGCGTTCTCGGCGAGCGTGCGCGGGACGACGTCGATCGCGTCCGCGAAGGCCTCGACGGCCAGCTGTTCGCGCCCGCCCACGGAGTCGGCGTAGGCACGCAGGCCCAGTGCGAGTTCTGCTTCCGGAGCCCCACCGCCAGGCAGGACCTTGCCGTCTTCGAGCGTGACGCGGACGACACCCAGCGCGTCCTCGATGGCGCGTTTGACCTCGTCGGCGACGTGTTCGGTGCCACCGCGGAGGATCATCGTGACGGCCTTGGCATCCTCGACATCTTCGACGAAGATCCGGCTGTCGCCAGCGACTTCCTTCTGGGCGACGCTGCCGGCAAAGCCGAGGTCTTCCTCGGTGATGTCGTCGATGTTGGAGACGAGGCGTGCGCCCGTGGCACGCGAGAGAGCCTTCATGTCGGAGGTTTTCGCGCGGCGGACCGCGAGAATGCCCTCCTGGGCGAGGTAGTGCTGGGCCATGTCGTCGATGCCCTTCTGACAGAAGACGACGTCAGCACCGGCCGCCTTGAGTTTCTCGACCATCTCTTCGAGCTGTTCTTCTTCCTGGTCGAGGAACTCCTGGAGCTGGTCGGGGTCGGTGACGTTGACCTCGGCGTCGACCTCGGTCTCGCGGACTTCGATTGCGGTGTCGAGCAACGCGACGTCGGCGTCCTCGACGGCGTAGGGCATGTTCTCGTGAACGCGCTCCTTGTCGATGAGGACGCCTTCGACGAGTTCGGACTCGTCGATCGAACCGCCGACGACGGTTTCGAGCTGGACGTTGTCCGTGTCGATCTCGTTTTCGTCGGCCACTGACTGGACGGCCTGGACGACGAGCTCCGAGAGCGTGTCCCGGGCGGACTCGGCGCCTTTGCCGGTCATCGCCGTCGCGGCGATGGATTCGAGCTTCTCGGTGTCATCGGCGGAGATGTCGATGGCGTTCTCCTCGAGAATCTCTTTTGCCTTCTCTGCGGCCTGGCGATAGCCCTGTGCGAGAATGGTGGCGTGGATGTCCTGATCGAGGAGATCCTCGGCCTTCGTCAGAAGTTCGCCCGCGATGACGACTGCCGTGGTCGTCCCGTCGCCGACCTCGTCCTCTTGGGTCTGGGCGACTTCGACGATCATGTTCGCGGCCGGATGCTCGATGTCCATCTCTTCGAGGATGGTCACGCCGTCGTTGGTGACGACGACGCTGCCGGCGTCGTCGACGAGCATCTTGTCCATGCCCTTCGGACCCAGTGTGGTCCGGACGGACTCGGCGACGGCCTTCCCGGCCGTGATGTTCATCGACTGCGCGTCTTTCCCGGAGGTTCGCTGGCTGTCCTCTGAGAGTACGATAAGGGGCTGGTTACCCATCTGTTGAGCCATAGTCAAACGATGATTGAATGTGATTCTATATAAATCCGTCGGTCCTTCGCCACGGCCGCCCTCACAGACGGGCGTTTTGCTGCCTGTGGTAACGTTTCGCAGAGGCGTTTAAGTGGCTGCTCGCGCCCGGTAGTTAGCCGGTGAACTGGTGGTATTCCAGACCGGCTCGCTTCATCTCGTTGTGGCGGCGTTCGAGGAACGAATACACCGACCCGTGTGGCGCGCCGTCGAGGATCATTTCCGTGGCGTCCCTGACGGCTTCGACCTGTTCGGGGCCGCCGATGATCGATAGTGTCGACCCGTAGATGACGACCGCTGCGCCAGTCAATTCCTCCATCAACTCCCGGGTTCGACCGTCTTCGCCGATGAGTCGACCTTTGATGCGTTTGAGATCGTTCGGATTGCGCGCAGCAGCGTCGATGTCGACGACGTCGAACAGCGCCATGTCTTCTTCGAGCAATCGGAAGGCGTCTTCGGGGGCGAATCCGCGCCCGATCGCCTTCACGATATCCGGCCCTTTCAGGCCGGTGACGGGATCGCCGACCGACTCGATAGCGACCTGGCCGGTCTCGGAATCGATGTCCAAGCGAACCTCGGCCCGATCTTCGATCTCTCGCATCGTCTCACCTCCCTCGCCGATCACCACACCAATCCGGTCCTGCGGAATCTTCACGTGTTGCATAACTACTTGCTGATTGCACGCACGCGAAGTTAAGTCCACGGTCACGGCCCAGTATGTCTTCTCACTCGTCTCTGTGTCGACCCCGACACCTTCGTTGGCAACCTGTCTGGCGCCTGCTCTCTTTTTACCCATCCCCCGAACTGGACTCGACTCTCAGCTCTCACCCGATGCGTACTGAGTCGCCACCTATCAGAAAAATTTTAGGTAGAAGAATGAACGAACTTTTCTTACAATATAATAAAGTATGGGGGGAAGGTACGCACTCACCGGACAGGAACTCCTCACCGTGTGGCAATGTGGTGGACATCCGGTGTCGCCGTGGCTCCGAGGGGGCCACGGTCGCGATGCACCGGACATGGTAGCCCGCGTGAGAGAGCCTGCTCTACGATTCAACTATGTCAGACAATACCGATACGCCGTCGCTGGATCTTTCCCGGCGGACGTTCGTCAAAGGCGTTGGTGCTGCAGGTGCTGCCGGCGCGACAGCAGGTACCGTAGCGGCCGAAGTTAACGACGACGACGTCGTCTCCGTCGGTTCAGGGAGCTTCACGACAGCGATCCCGGCAGGGTACGACTATCCGTCCCCCCCGACACCCGAATACGTCACGGAGAACGTGTCGCCACCGATTCCGACCAACGATTGGTGGAGTGGGCTGCTGTTTGGAACGTTCAGCTCCGGCCCTGTCATTGGCCTCCCCTACTATTCCGATCCCGGCGAGAACGGCTTGACTATCAAACACCCGACGGCGTGGGCGGGCGATCCGGCCGAGCAGGACACGATCGTCGCTGACTGGGACAACACGCCTGGACTGGTCGTCGGTCACCAGAGAGTCGACGAATTCGAGGATGCACGTGTCAACGACTGGGGCGACTGGCACGTCCAGACGCGATTGGGGGCCACCGCGAATATGTGGGTGGACGTGACGCAGGCGCGGGGCTCGCCCTTTTTGTTCGCCGAGTGTATTGGCGGCCCTGCCGAACTCACACTGACAGATGCCGCGGACGAACCGGCCCAAGACGAGCAGGTCTCGGTGTTTGCCGACCAGGGCAACGTGCTCGGCGTGACCGTCGAAGGCGAACACTACGACCAGCACTTTGGCATCTTCGCCCCGTCTTCGGCGAGCTGGGAGGGACTCGGGACGGCGACACTCACCTCTGGGCTCGGTGACGGCACCTCCCTGACGGTCGCAGTCCTCCCGGAGGCGAGCACTGATCTGCTCTCGACGTTCGAAGAATACGCGTACAACCACGTCGTCGGGACGACGATCGATTGGGAGTACGTCCAGACCGACGACGAGGGCAACCCCGTCTCCGAAGTCCGGACGACCTACTCCTTCGAGACCGAGGCCAAGCCCGAGAGTACGGCTGAGGGCACGCTGACGGCGCTGTTTCCCCACCAGTGGAAGTACGCCGAGGAGCCATTCGCCGACGTCACCTACTGGTCGCCACGGGGCGAGATGAAGGTCAAGACGGGCACGTCGTTCACGACGGCCCATACCTACCAGGGAATCCTCCCCTTCGAGCCGACAGACGGGACCCAGGACATGGCTCAGCTGGAATCGTACGTTACGGGCCTGATGGAAGATAACGATCGGTACGAGTGGCCAGCGCCACACAGCGCCTACTGGGTCGGCAAGGACTTCTATCGTAACAGCGTGGTCGCGCCGATCGCCCAACAGACCGGCCAGACCGAAGCCCAAGAGTACTTCACCACCGCCGTCACTGATCGGCTCGAAGCCTGGTTGACGGCGGGCGATACCTCGATGGGGACCGAGGCCGGTCAGGAGCTGTTCTACTACGACGACGCGCTGGGCTCGCTGTTCGAATACCCGACCGACTTTGGCTCGGTCGCAGCGATCACCGACCACCACTTCCACTACGGGTACTTCGTCTACGGGGCCGCCGAGGCCGCACGAACGAATCCCGAGTGGGCAAGCGAGGACAACTGGGGCGGCATGGTCAACCGTTTGATCCGGGATTACGCAAACTGGGAACGGCCCGACCACGACGCGGCCCTCGATCCCGCCGGCGATCCGAAAAACGCCTTCCCATTCCTGCGGAACTTCGACGTCTATGGTGGCCACTCCTGGGCTGGCGGGACCGTTGGGAACCCCAAGGGCAACAACCAGGAATCGTCTTCCGAGGCGGTCATGGCCTACGCGGCGATGATCCGCTGGGGCGAGATGACCGGTGACGACGCCCTCCGGGACGCCGGTATCTTCCTGTACACTCAGGAGACGGCCTCGGTCTGGGACTACTGGTTCGACCCCGAAGACGACTCCCTACCCGACGACTGGGGCGCGAACTTCGATTCCTTTGGGACCGCTGGGCCGGACTTCGAGTACGCCTCGAACGTCTGGGGTGGTGGCTATTGGCGGTCGCTGTGGTGGGCCGCATCCGATCCTATCGAGGTCTTTGGCATCAACTGGTTGCCGATCGGCGGCCACTCGTTCTATCTCGGCCACGACACCACGTACGCCAACGCGAACTGGCAGGCACTGCTGGACGCGCGTGACCGTCACCTCGACGGCGAGAACCCGGAAACCGGATTCCTGGGTGGCTTCGAGCCTACTGCGTGGGGCTATCGGGCGATGTCGAACCCATCGGAAGCTGCCTCACTCGTCGACGAGGCACTGCCGGTCGGTCCGGGCGGCAACTCCTCGCCGTTCATCTACAACTTCGTCCACTTCATCGAGGGCGCTGGCCTGGTCGATACGGATGTCGTCGGCGACGTCCCCTTCCACCAGGTCTTCGAGGACGGCGAGACGCGAACGTACGTCGCCTACAACGCCGACTCGGCAGAGATCACTGCCAGCTTCTCCGACGGGATGGAACTGTCCGTCCCTGCCGGGGAGATCGTCGTCGAATCGACCGCCGAGCACTACGAGCCGGATACCGCGGCCCCGTCCACGCCGTCGAACCTCGAAGCGACGATGACCAACAGTTACGCGACCGAACTCGCGTGGGACGGGTCCACGGACCCCTCCGGAATCCAGTATTACGCCGTGTATCTCGACGGCGAGGAGTACACGACGGTCGGGGCCCCCGAAGTCCGCATCGACGAGCTCTCGCGGGGCACCGACTACACGATCGCCGTCGAGGCAGTCGATCCGTTCGGGAACGCCTCCCCACAGGCGACGATCGACGTCACGACCGATAGCGAGGACACGGCACCCCCGAACGCCCCACGGAATCCCCAGACTGGATCGCCGTCGAAAACGTCGATCGATCTCTCCTGGGAGGCGGCCAGCGACGTCGGCGAAGGCAGCGGTATCGATCACTACGCCGTCCTCGTCGACGGCCAAGAGTACACGACGACCGCAGAGACGAGCGTGGCGCTCGACGATCTCGATCCCGGGACGAAATACACGTTTGGCGTCGTCGCGGTCGACGGAGCGGGCAACGAATCCCGGCCGGTCACGGTCGATGCACAGACTGTCGCCGAAGGCGCGACCCAGCGCCCCTTCCAGGGGGAGCGCCGCCAGATCCCCGGGAAGATCGAAGCCGAACACTTCGACCAGGGCGGTGAAGGTGTCTCCTATCACGAGACGAGCGATGTCAACCAGGCCGGTGCCGACTATCGGGACGGCCCGGTCGACATCGGCGACGCCGGTGGCGGCAACTACACGATCGGCTACATCCCGGAAGGCGAGTGGCTCGAATACTCGGTCACTGTCGAATCGACCGCCGAGTACGACATTATCGTCAGCGTCGCCTCTGCCGAAGGCGGCGGCCCGATTCACATTGAGGTCGACGGCGAAGACGTCACCGGCCAGATCGACGTGCCAAATACCGGTAGCTGGACCGGCTATACTACGGTGACTGGAGCCAAAGGCGTCCAGTTAGCGGGCGGCGATCACGTCGTCCGTGTCGTCGCCGACGGCGGTGCCTGGAACTTCGACTGGATGCGCTTCGACGGCGGTGGCGAGGAGACGCCGACCGAAACTGCCACGCCGACCGCAACCGAGACGGCGACCGAGACACCCGAGTCGCCACAGCAACAGTCCAAAACTGAGCCAGAACCGACGGCGACGACGACCAGTGGCCCAGGCTTTACGGTCGTGAGCATGATCCTCGGGCTGTTCGGTCTCAGTGCGTACCTTCTGCACAACGACGACGACGAAACACTGTAGTGTGGGTCTCCCCCTCGCTCGGTTTTGAGCGAACTGCTCGAATCAGTCAGACCGTCCGGTGGGGCCGACTTTCAGGTATCTGGTGGCTGTAGCTCCCGCTGGAACTCGTCGAACGTGTTCAGCCCGTCCGGAATATCCATCTCGAGGCGGCGCTCCTCTCGGCGGTCCTCGGTTGCGCCCTCGATCGGCTCGGCCACGGACTCCCAGCCCGGCTTGACGCTGATCGATGTAGCTGGCGTGCCGGCCGCCACGTGGTGGGCTGGAATGTCCGATTGGGCGACGCCTTTTGCCGCGAGGATCGCGTTCTCGCCGACCCGCACGCCGGCCCGGACCATCGAATCGTAGGTCAATCGCACGTCGTCTTCGACGATCGTGTGGTAGTTGCGGACCGTCGTCTGGTCGACGACGTCGTGGTCGTGACTGTAGACGTGGACATCGTCCGCGATCGAGACGCGATCGCCGATCGTCAACTGGCCGCGGTCGTCCAAGTGGACGTCGTCGTGGATGACGACGTTGTCCCCGACAGTGATGTTGTGGCCGTACGAGAACGTGATTCCCTTGAAAAACCGACAGCCCTCCCCACAGTCCTCGAAGAGGTGACCGGCGAGCATCCGCCGGAAGCGAAGGGCGAAGGCAACGTTGTCGGCCATCGGCGTCGAGTCGAACTGCCGCCAGAGCCACTGTAGGTATTTCGACTCCTCGTAGCGGTCTTCGTCTTTCTCGGCGTAGTACTCGCTCTCTACAGTCGCGTTACAGGGGTCGTATCCCTGCAGTCGTACCCGCTCGGCCGGTGTCACGTCCCCGCCGTCCTGCCAGCGTTCGTAGGCCTCCCGGTCGCCGTGCAGATCGACGAGGATGTCCTCGACTACATCACAGGTGTCCTCGTCGCTACTGAGACGCTCGTCGACCTCCGCGAGAAACTCTTCGAGCCCTTCCTCGGCAAACGGCGGCAAGGAAACGCGGCGTTTGGTCATGGCCTCCCATACGGGGGGCAGGGGTCAAATGGGTTGCCGTTAGTCCTCTCTCCGGGCGATATCGACCCCTTCTAGAGGCGATCGCGTGTCCCTTACTCGGGCATCAGCCCGCCTTCCTCGACACGCATTACGCCCTCGCCGTCGGGTAGATTCGGCGCGTCGACCAGCCGGACGATCCGCTTGTCGCCTTTGGACTTGCGGAGATACAGCCGGAACGTCGAGGTGTGCCCGAGGATGTTGCCGCCGATCGGCTGGGTCGGATCACCGAAAAAGGAGTCCGGGTTCGCCGAGACCTGGTTGGTGACGATGACGGCGGTGTTGTTGAGGTCCCCAACCCGCATCAGGTCGTGGAGGTGCTTGTTGAGTTTCTGTTGGCGGTCGGCCAGTTCGCCACGGCCGACGTATTCGGCCCGGAAGTGGGCTGTCAGCGAGTCCACAGAGAGCAAGCGGACGGGGAATTCCTCGTCTTGGCCCTCGCTGGCGAGTTCCTGGGCCTTTTCGGCCAGTAGGATCTGGTGGTTCGAATTGAAGGCCTTGGCGACGTGGATCTTATCGAGGATCGACTCGACGAGGGCGGAGACGAGCTCTTCGTTGGCCGCGTCGGCTTCGTCTTCCCCGGCGACCCCGTGGAGAACCATCGTGTCTGCGATTACCTCTTCGTCAAGCCCTTTGACCATCTGCTCGATCCGCTCGGGTCGGAACGTATCCTCACTGTCGATGAAAATCGCGCTGCCTTCCAGACCGCCGTGCTCGGCTGGCAACTGGACGTTGACCGACAGCTGATGGGTAACCTGGGACTTGCCGGCACCGAACTCTCCGTAGACTTCGGTGATCGACTGGGTTTCGACGCCGCCACCCAGCAGCTCGTCGATCTCGTCGACGCCCCACGTGAGCTTGCCGATCTGTTCACGCCGCTCTAGTACCTGAGCGCCGGACTCGAAGCCGCCGATGTCTGCGGCCTCGCGGGCGGCCTGGATGATATCTGAGGCACTCGATTCGCCGATATCCGCCGTGTTGGACAACTCGCCCGGGCTCGCAACGGCGATGCCCTGATAGGAGTCGAACCCGTTCTCGGTGAGCTTCTCGGCTGTGGCCGGGCCGACGCCCGGTAGGTCTTCGAGGTCTTCGGATGCTGCCATACCACGGCGTTGCTCGCCCTGTCATATAAAGCCTCGTTAACACCGTGGTGAAAGTGAAATACGGCATCCCTCCGCTCGACGTTTCGGTGTGTAACATGTGCAGTCGCCACCGCCTGCTCAGAGCGTTCGAACCGTCGATCAGCGGCTTTCGGGCGGTCGCTGTTCGTCCCGTTCGGGAAGGTCGATCTCCGCCGGGGCCGGCATCCAGAAGTAATCGAACGTGAGTCCGACGGCCAGCGGCGCGACAATCGTGATCCCGATGACTGTCCCGTGGCTCTGTAGGTTCGGCCCGAGTTGGAGGAACCCGCCAAGGACGAGTGTCGAGATCACCAGCGTCAGCGACCCCAACAGCACAGCGAAGACGGGGCCACCCCACTTGGTCTGTAGACGGACACGGAAAAACCGGGTGAGGAGCGCGGCAATCGCCGTGTTCGCGAGCACGATCACGGCGAGCCCGACAGCGTCGACAGCGCTGACCATATCGTCTCGACGGTCCGAACTCTCTTTGCAATGTCGTTTGCGGTGACCAACGGCTCGGGCCTGCTGGGTCACTCTAGACACATGTACGTCCGCGTGTCCGCGACACCCTCTATATCGCGGATCCCGCTGGCGACGGACTCCATGACCTCGTAGACGCTGTTGCGCTCGGCCTCGACGATGAGATCGTACTGACCTGCGACGACGTGGGCTTCTTCGACGCCGATTGCCGTCCGTACGTCGCCGAGTATCCCCTCGGCTTTCCCAGCCACCGTCTTGACCATGATGAACGCTCGTACCATGTTAGTCACGGTACGATATACCATGACATGAAGGTTTCCCTGGAACGGCTCTCGCGGGGTGCCCACCGCTCGCTGGTTTCGCCGGCGTGGATAGCTTTATTCGTCCGCACGTGGATAGTTGATCCATGCGATTCGTTATCGTGGGTGCCGGGCGCGTCGGGTTGCGGACCGGCCGGGCGCTTCGGGAGAGCGGCCACGAGGTCGTCTTCGTCGAAGTCGACCCGAAGTCGGCCGACTGCGCCCGCGAAGCCAGTTTCGAGGTCATCCAGGGGGACGGCGGCCTCGAACCGGTCTTGGAGAAGGCTGATCTCGCCTCGGCGGATGCGCTTGGCGCGCTGACGGGCGATCTCAACGACAACTTCGTCGCCTGTCTGGTCGCCGATCATCACGGCTGTCGGACAGTACTGCGTATCGACGAGGACTATCGCGAGGAGATCTACCGGAAGTACGCCGATGCCGTCGACGAGGTGATCTACCCGGAGCGGCTGGGGGCGATCGCCGCGAAAAACGCGCTGCTCGGTGGCAACAGCGTCGCGATCGCGGACATCGCCCAGCATCTCCAGTTGATCCAATTCACCGTCACCGAGCAGGCACCGATCAACGGCTACAGCCTGAACGAACTCGAACTCCCAGCCAACGCACGGTTGTTGGCGTTTGGCAAACACGACGATCCAGTCGACGTGCCGGACGTCGATAACTCACTGGAAGCCGGCGACCGGGTGGTCATTCTCGCGGACTTCACCGTCCTGGGCGACGTCCGGCAGTTGATCGTCGGCGAGGATACCGGCCAACCGGCAATCGGAGGGGTCTGATATGGTCATTGCATACATTATGGTCAAAGCACACACTGGCGAGGCGGATCGACTGCAAAACGCAATCGCGGCCATCGACGGTGTGGTGAGTACCCACGTCGTTGCCGGTGACGTCGATTTCATCGCGAAGGTAGACGTTGGATCACCGGCCGCCGTCAAGCAGATTGCCGCATCCCAGATCCAGGAGATCGAGGGCGTCGAAGACACCCAGACCTACATCGCTATGGACTGAGGGCGCTTTCGGGTACCGAACCCGTCTTGGTCGAGTTACAGCGGTGTGCCCCCACGTCTTCCGCCCGAGTCATCGCTCTCAGCCTCGGGCTCGCTCCCGGTGGTCGTCGCTCGCTGTAGGAGGTCTGCCACCGGCGATCCGTACTCGTAGCCAGGCACGACGCCTTCGACGTAGGTCCCTTCGACGTACTCGACGATCGTCTTTGCGATCTCGACGCCACGCGCCGCGTCGCCGAAGGTGAACCTAAACGTCGCGATCGCCTCCCGTCCCTGTTCGCGGAGGTCGTAGCTGTCCAACTCGACCTGTGCCCGTGTCGCCTTCGGCGCGTCTTCGAGCCGGCGTTCGTAGGTGTCGAACCATCCTTCCTCGACGGCCGGCCCGACCACCTCGTCTTCGATGGCCGCGCCGAGCATCGGTGCCCGGACCGTCACCGTGAACTCGTAACCGACGCCGTCCGTCTCGGTCGCCGTCACCGTCCCGTCGAAGGCGGTTGTCGTCACACGATACCTATCGTTGCCCGCTTCGAAGGCGTCGTGGGCCGCCATCGCGTCGGCGACCGCAGTCGGCAAGTCCGCTGTCATTGCGCCCAGTTCGGACGGCCCAGCAAAAAGCGCGTCGCGGTACTCGTTGCCATTCTGTTTCCCGATCGGTCTCTTGCCCCGGTGTTCGAAATTCGACCACAAAATAAATGACAATATACTGTATGATCTTATCGCATGCAACGCCGTTCAGCCCTCCTCGCCGTGCTTGTCCTCCTGTTGATCGGCCTTTCGGGGTGTTCGGCCGAGGGGTCACTCTCTATGGATCCGGCACCCAACGCAACGGCGATCGCCAACCACGCCTCGATCGACCTCGCCGACCTCGACGCTGAGCCTTCGCGTCTCGTCCGCGGGGCCGTCGCGGACTCTGGCCCCACCGCGGAGGGTGACCATCCGCCGTTCAGGCCCGACCGACCGGTCGCAGTCGACGGACGGTACTACACCGTCACCTGGTCGGCTATCGATTCCAAGCAAGTGCCCGAGTTCGCACTCACACTCGAGAAGAGCCCGACGAACACGACCGGTGGGTCAATCGCGTATGAGGAGCTACCGGCCGTCGATCGGCGTGCGCTCCCTGCCCCCGATTCGGGGTTGATCGCAGACGACGAGGACATCGCGACGCTGGCCGTCTACAACGAGAGCGAGCAGGAACTGTCCGTGCTGGTTTCCGAACCTCGCTACGAACTCGTCGAGTTCGGGGCTCGGACGGTCCGTCTCACGGTCGATGGCCCGTCGCCGAAGACGATCTCCACCTATCGATACGACGCGTCGCCGGTGGCCAATAGCAGCGAGGCACTTGCCGGGCGACTCGAAGCGGCCTCTCTGTTTACACTCTCGAATCTCTCCTCCGGAGAGCGCTCGATCGTGACCAAGGCGATCGGTCACACCCATTACGTCGACAGCGAGTCGGACGCCTGGACGCGCTTGGTCGAGCGATTCGCCGCCGCCGATCCCGTCTACGCGCTCGACACTAACGACCCCGAGTACGTCGACGGCGAGTACCTGGTCCGGTACGACGGGACTGTCTACTGGGCCGATATCTCCGGCTACACAGACTGAAGCTGCCCCGAACGTTAACACGATTCGGTGCGGTGCGATACGCTCGTAAAATCGAGGTCTCACGTTCGTTCGACCTCGCTGCTCGCGATATTCGAGACCTTCCTACGGTCGGTCCCGCTATGCGAGGGATGGGATTCGAACCCATGGACCCCTTCGGGAGCGGGTCTTAAGCCCGCCGCCTTTGGCCGCTCAGCCACCCTCGCGCATGCACCACTCTGGCCGACAGCGGAAAATCGGTTTCGGTCACGACTCGCCAGTCCGTCGAATTGGTCGGTGAGTTATTGACCCGGGGCGTCGCCGGATTCGCAGTCGTCGATGTACTCCTGGGCGTAGGGGTGATCGGGATAGAGATCGAGGACCGTCTCCATTTTTGTCGTTGCTGTCTCACAGTCTCCACGCCAGTAGGCCAACAGTCCGTCGTCGAAGGCAGTGTCGAGTTCCCCGGACTCGTTTTCGACGCCCAGGCCGGCCAGCATTTCCGTCGCGACCTCGATTGGCAGGCCAAATTTGATCTCTTGAATGTTGGCGTCAGACGGGCCAAACGTCGCGATCCCGACCACTTCGCCGTCGCTGTTGTACATCGGTCCGCCGCTGTTGCCGCTGTTGATCGCGGCGTCGGTCTGGATCGTGTTGATGCCCGAATTGAGGCGGCGACGGGCGCTGACGATGCCGGTCGTCAGCGTCGGCTGGAGTGCCTGTTCCCGATCTTCGAAGAGGTCCTGAATGCCAATGTTCGGATAGCCGATGACGAACAGTTCGTCGCCGGCTTCGACACCTTCGGCGCTGCCCATCGTGACCGACGGCAGGTTCGTCTGCTCGACTTTCAGGACGGCAACGTCCCGGCCCCAGGTCGGCTCGCCGTTGACTTCTTCGACGACGGTTCCCTGGTCTAAGACCTCGGCCGACCAGCTTTCGACCGCGATGTCGTCGTCCGGCGTCGCGCGCCCGTTCAGGGCGTTGAACTCGGTTTCGACTCCGGATAGTTCGCTGTACTCGATGTAGTAGTCCATCAACTTCTCGTAGAGCGTGTTCTCGATCTCTTGTGTCTCGGTGTCCGTCAAATCCGAGTCAGCGAAACTCTCGGCTAGCGATTCGCGGATCGCCCCTGCAGTGATCGAGGCGAGATGTTGATACAGGAGATTTTCCGGGTCGTCGTCCGCCAGCACGACGTGGGCGTTCGTGACGATGTACCCGTCCGGGGAGACGATAAAGCCCGATCCGGTCGCCCCGTTCTGGAGTTGGCCGCTCTCGGTCCCGGCGCTTTCGCGCTCGTCACGGCGGAGTTTGGCATCTTGCACCACTTCGAGTACGTCGAGGTCGGGTGCAGTTGTCCGCCCGTACCGGCCGACGAGCTCGCCGTTGCGGGAGAGTTCGAGGATCGCTGTTTCTCCCTGGTCAGCGCGCTGGTAGTTGTACCCCGCCGTTTCTCCGCCATCGGTTTGGAGAACAACCCGCGGTCCTTGCCTGACGACGTACTCGCCCCCGAAATCCCCGTTTTGCCCGGTGATACTGAACGACCGATCGCGGTTGAACCGGATCTGTTCGTCCCCGTTGTTGAGGTTCCAGGTCCCATAAAGGTCACTCGGGTAGATCGTCGTCATTTCGGGCCACGCAACTGTCCCCGAAACGCGACTGTTGATGTGCGTGATTGCGGCTTTGTCCCGTTGAATGGTCTGTTTCTCGATGTTGGGAAGCTCCGGGGTCGCTGTTTCGGTTACTGTCCCAGTTGGCGTCGCCGTTGCTGTCGGTGTGCTCGTGGAGGTCGGTGTCTCGTCGTCCGACCCAGTACAGCCTGCGATCCCGACGGCGACGGCCGCTGTCGCACTCCGAAGAACCCGACGACGAGACAGCTTCGACCGACCGTGCTCGCTGTTCGATCCCATGCTAGATTGTGATAAACTTACACACATAGTAGTTCGGGACTGGGTGGCTTCCGGTCCGACAGCGTCGGTGACTGGGGTCCAACACGCTTAAGTTAGTGTACGGAGTTGTACACTATAACTCGAATGAGTACATCGATGTCCACAATGCAGGAATACGTCGAGCGGGTCACAGACGGAGAGAATCTGACCGTCGAGCAGGCACGCCAGGCTTCGCGGGCGGTATTTGCCGACGCCACAGCGGCACAGATCGGGGCGTTGCTCGCTGCCTTGCGTGCGAAAGGCGAGACCGAGGCCGAGATCGCGGGCTTTGCCCAGGGGATGCGCGAGGCGGCCCGAACAATCGACCCCGATCGTGACCCGTTGGTCGACATCGTCGGGACCGGCGGTGACGACTACGACACGATCAACGTCTCGACGACGAGTTCGATCGTCGCTGCGGGCGCGGATGTCCCGATCGCCAAGCACGGCAACTACTCGGTGTCGTCGTCCTCCGGTAGCGCTGACGTCTTGGCGGAAGTCGGCGTCACTGTCGACGCCGAACCGCCGGCCGTCGCGGACGCCATCGAACAGACGGGGATCGGATTCATGCTTGCGCCCGTCTTCCATCCGGCGATGGAGGCCGTCATCGGCCCGCGGAAGGAACTCGGCATGCGGACGATCTTCAACATTCTCGGCCCATTGACGAACCCTGCCGGCGCGGACGCACAGGTTCTTGGCGTCTACGATCCCGACCTGGTTCCGATCATTGCTCGTTCGCTCGCGCACATGCCCGTCGAACACGCGCTGGTCGTCCACGGCAGCGGCCTCGACGAGATCGCCGTTCACGACGAGACGGCCGTCGCCGAGGTCGAAGGCGAGACCGTCGAAGAGTACACGCTCTCGCCCGAAGACATGGGCGTGGGCCACTACGATATCACCGACGTCGCCGGCGGGACGCCCGACGAAAACGCAGACGCCCTCCGTGGAATCGTCCGTGGCGAGATCGACGGTGCGAAACGCGACATCATCCTCGCCAACGCCGGCGCGGCGATCTACGTCGCCGGCGAGGCAGCCTCCCTCGAAGATGGCGTCGAGGCTGCACGCCAGGCGATCGATTCGGGGGCGGCCGGCGAGAAACTCCACGAGTTGCGCGGAGTTGGCGCATGACGCGGGTGAAAATCTGTGGCCACACACAGATAGACGACGTGCGTGCGAGTGTGGACGCGGGTGTTGACGCCGTGGGTGTTATCGCCGACGTCCCCGTCGAGACTCCCCGGGATGTCACCCGAGAGACGGCCACGACGCTGTTGGCCGCCGTCCCACCGTTCGTCTCCGGGACGCTCGTGACGATGCCGGAAACGGTCGCTGCGGCCCGCGATCTCGTTGCAGCGACCGAGCCCGATGCGGTGCAAGTCCACGGGACGCTCGACCCCGACGAGGTGGCCGCTTTGGCGGCGTCGATCGCCCAGCCTGTGCTGGTCGCCGTCGACCACGACGCGGATTTCGACGCCTACGCGACGGCCGCAGACGCGCTCGTCGTCGACACGTTCGACGCTGACGGTGGCGGCGGGACCGGCCAGACCCACGACTGGGAACGGACCGCCGCGGCCGTCGAGACACTCGATGTCCCTATCGTGCTCGCGGGCGGACTCACGCCGGAAAACGTCGCCGAAGCCGTCGAGACAGTCGCGCCGTACGGTGTCGATACGGCCAGCGGCGTCGAGCGCGACGGCGGCGACACGGACCACGAGGCCGTCGCGTCGTTCGTCGATCGGGCCACTTGCGGGCAGGTGGGCGTATGACCGGCGAGCCATCGCTGTCCCGGTCGCGGTTTCTGGACCTGGCCGACGCCGACCAACCGGGCGTGATCCACGTCGCGATCGACCTCGATGTCGACGTCGATCCACTCACCGCCTACGCTGCCCTGACTGGTCGCAGTACTGACGCCGAGTCAGCCGACTACGCGTTCCTGCTCGAAAGCGCCGAGAAGGTTGCCTCTAGCGACCCCGACGGCGCGTTCGCGCCGACGACCGACGACCGCCACGCCCGGTACTCGTTCGTCGGCTACGATCCCGTCGCTGTCGCGACCGTCGATCGAGACGAAACTGCGGTCGAGACCATCGACGACCGCTACGCCGAATTGCTCGACACCAACGGCGGCGACGTTCTCGATGCGTTGCGGGCGACACTTCCGGACGTACCGCGGCGCGGCTTCCCCGATCACGACCGCCAGACGCTCTCGGGTGGGCTCGTCGGCTTTCTGGCCTACGAGGCGGTGTACGACCTCTGGCTCGAAGAGGTCGGCATCGAGCGGCCCGACTCCCGGTTCCCGGACGCCCAGTTTGTCCTGAATACCCAGACGCTGGTGTTCGATCACGGCACGGATACGCTCTCGGTGGTGTTTACGCCCGTCGTTCGGCCCGGTGAAGACGCTGGGGAACGATACGACGAATTGCGCTCGGAGGCCGAGCGCGTCGAATCGCTCCTCGTGAGTGCTGTGGGTCCGCAAACGGGCGGGTTCACCCGCACGAACGAGACTGCCGGCTCGAAAGACTCCTACGAGCAAGCGGTCGAACGCGCAAAGGCGGGCGTCCTCGACGGCGAGATCTACCAGGGCGTGATCTCCCGCAAGCGCGAACTGTACGGCGACGTCGATCCGCTCGCGCTGTATGACTCGCTCCGGACGATCAATCCCTCGCCGTACATGTACTTACTCGGGTACGACGATCTGACGATCGTCGGCGCGAGTCCGGAAACCCTGGTCTCGGTCGGGGGCGACGTCGTTACCTCGAATCCGATCGCTGGCACCTGCCCCCGGGGGACCAGTCCCGTCGAGGACCGCCGACTGGCTGGCGAGATGCTCGCCGACGAGAAGGAGCGAGCCGAACACACAATGCTGGTCGATCTGGCCCGCAACGACGTGCGCCGCGTGGCCGAGCCGGGCAGCGTCCGCGTCCAGGAGTTCATGAACGTCCTGAAATACAGCCACGTCCAACACATCGAGTCGACGGTGACGGGCACGCTTGGGGCCGACTCCGACAGCTTCGATGCGACGCGGGCGGCGTTCCCGGCGGGGACCCTTTCCGGTGCGCCGAAGATCCGTGCCATGGAACTCATCGAGGACCTGGAATCCGACCCACGCGGCGTCTACGGCGGGGGCGTGGGGTATTTCTCCTGGAACGGCGACGCCGACTTTGCGATCGTCATTCGGTCGGCGGCAGTCGAACACGGTGTCGATGCCACTGTTGCCAATGGTGGCAACGACCGGATCACCGTCCAGGCCGGTGCCGGGATCGTCGCCGACAGCGATCCGGCAAGCGAGTACGCGGAGACTGAACAGAAGATGGGCGGCGTGATCGACGCCCTCGAACGCATCGAGACCGACGCCGAAGCATCGATCGAGGGGGTGTCCCGATGAGCGACTCCACCACGGCTGAATCGACGGGGGTTGCTACCGACGATCTCGACGTGTTGTTCGTTGACAACTTCGACTCGTTCACGTACAATCTCGTGGAATACGTCTCTCAGCATGCCACGACGACGGTCTTGAAGAACACAGCGTCTCTCGGCGACGTGCGGGCGACCGATCCCGACGCAATCGTCATCTCGCCGGGGCCGGGCCATCCGAAAAACGACCGCGATGTCGGCGTGACGATCGATGTCCTTCGGGAAATCAGCCCGGACGTCCCGACGCTGGGCGTCTGTCTCGGATTGGAAGCCGCCGTTCATGCCTACGGCGGGACCGTCGGGCACGCTCCCGAACCGATTCACGGGAAGGCTGCCTCGATCGAACACGACGGTGAGGGCGTCTTTGCGGGCCTCGATCAGGGATTTCAGGGTGGGCGATACCACTCGCTGGTCGCCAGCGACGTCCCCGATTGTTTCGACGTGACGGCGACGACTGCTGGGGCCGACGGGACGGAACTCGTCATGGGGATTCGTCACCGGGAGCATCCGATCGAAGCCGTCCAGTTTCACCCCGAATCCGTGCTGACTGCGGTGGGTCACGACGTGATCCGGAACTTCCTCGCTGGGGTGTGACCCACCCCTCTCGTTCGACTCCGACCCACCGGACGGGACCGCTACTTCCTTGCACTCGATCACTTTCACTCCGGTCTGGGAAGTCTTATGTGCACCCATACCCTTCCATTTCAGCGTGCGCGAGTACCCCGCGAGCCGGGGCTTTCGCGGTCACGTCTCTCTACCGTGACACCGACTGGAAACGCACCCGATCAAACAAACCAAGGGGTTATCCCGTAGCCGAGCCAATCGAACTTCGACACAAATGACACGAACGCAGCGACGATCGACGGGACGGATCGACGGTCAGTCGCCCGCCAGTACCGGGGGGGCCGAGCAGTGAGCGACGCCGAACTCAGCGTCGACGAAGTGACGCTGCCGATCAAGCGCACCGACGGTGAGACGCTCGCCGACCGACTGACTGACAACGCATATCACAACATCTTGCCGGCGCGGTATCTCCGGAAGGACGCCGACGGCGATCTCGTCGAAGATCAGGAGGATCTCTTCGAACGAGTCGCCAAGAACATCGCCCTGGCCGAGGCGGTCTACGAGGCCCAAAACGAAGACGTCGATATCACGGTCACGCCAGACCAGCTCAAACCAGACCACCCGCGGCGGGACGAACTCGCCGCGGAGGTTTTCGGGAAAGGCACCACGGCGACTGACGACGCCGAGACGACACTTTCTGTCTACAACGTCAACAAGTTCGCCTACGAGACGGTCGTCCCCGAACTGCCGGCTGCTGTCCGCGAGCACGTCGAAGACACCGCCGCGGAGTTCCAGCGACTGATGGCGGACCTTTCGTTCATGCCGAACTCGCCGACGCTGATGAACGCCGGCGACGAACTCCAGCAGCTGTCTGCCTGTTTCGTCGACAGCCCCGCCGACGATATCGACGACATCCACCAGACGGCAAAGGAGGCCGCCCAGGTGTTCCAGTGTCTGACCGAAGACACGACCGTTACCGTCGAAGGAAAGGGCGTCGTCTCCATCGCGGATGTCGAGCCCGGTGATCGGATCGTCCAGCGGGACGGCGACGATCATCGCGTCCAGAATGTCGACGAAACACACGCATACGACGATTCACCGGTCGAGCGCGTCGAGACGAAGGCCGGTGTGGGACTGACAGGAACGCCGAACCACGAACTGCTCGTCGAGGGGGACTGGACGCGAATCGACGAGATCGAACCCGGCGATACGCTGTCACTCCGGCTCGGTTGGGTCGACGGCGCGAACGAAGCTCCCGAACTCACGACCGTCGCCGGCGGTGCACAGTGGGCGGAAAGCCGCACCGTTTCGAACGACGACATCCTCGAACTGTACGCCGATGGGCTCAGCGATTACGAGATCGCCGACCGACTCGACAGTTCGGCCTCGACGATCCAGCGCCGCCGATCGCTCGAACTCGGGCTGGACCCGAACGGTAGCGGCGGCCGCTCCGGTGGAAACGTGAGCTTCGACGAGAGCGAGTTCGAGTCGCTCCACGACGGCGGCCATTCCGACGGCGAGATCGCCCGGAAGCTCGGCGTCTCGACCCGGAGCGTCGCCCGATACCGCCAGAACAACGCGCTCGACGCCAACGGCGAGGCCGTCAAGGTTGTCGAACAGCCGACCGAACTGACGCCGGATCTGGCCGAGATGGTTGGCATGTGGGTCGGCGACGGGTCGAAACACGAAGACGGGATCCGATTCCATCTCAACCGCGAGGAGACGCTCGAACGCGCCGATCGACTTGCCCGTGACCTCTTCGACGTCGGTCTCGACTGGCGCTGGGACGAGGGCTGTTACGAGGCCGTCGTCCACAGTCACGAGGTCAAGCGCTGGTGGCTCGCAAACTTCGGGGATGCAAAGCCCGACGCGACGTCGGCGTCCGTTCCCGAGTCCGTCTGGCAAGCCGATCGCGAAACGATCGGCGCGTTCCTCCGGGGACTGTACTCGACCGACGGGAGTCTCCAGAAGGACGTCTATCCGCGGCTGTGGAGCTCCTCGGAGGATCTGATCGAGGGTGTCCAGCAGTTGCTTCTCGGTCTCGGTATCCCCGCAATCAAGTGGGACTACGACACCGAGGACCGTGATTACTTCAACGTCGGACCGACCGGCGAGCACGGACTCGAGCAGTTCCAGGATCTGATCGGCTTCGTCGACCCCCGCTCGGAGACGATGGCCGAAACGCTCGCGTCCATCGACTCGGACGGGCCGAGCGTCGGAACGCGCGACGGTTCGACGTGGCACGTCCCCGTCGAGGCCGTCGAGGACGCAGGAACGGCCACCGTCTACGACGTGACCGTCGCTGATAATCACGAGTACGTGGCAAGTTCAGTTGTCTCACACAACAGCGGCGGCGGCATGGGCTATGCCTTCTGGAAACTCCGCCCGTACGGTGATGCGGTCGGTTCGACCGGCGGCATCGCATCGGGGCCGATTACGTTCATGCGCACCTTCGACCAGATGTGTGAGACCATCGCCCAGGGTGGCGCGCGGCGCGGTGCCCAGATGGGCGTCATGCGGGTCTCTCACCCGGACGTCATCCAGTTCATCCACGCCAAGAACAAAGACGTCTCCCTGGCTCACACCCTGCGGCTGAACGACCCTGACGACTTCACCCACACGTCCTTTGCCGACGCCTTGGATGAGGCCCGTGAACTGATCGACGACGAGGGCAAGGTGCCAGAACACCTCCGCAACGCCGTCGAGGGCCACCTCTCGAACTTCAACATCTCCGTCGGGATCACCGACGACTTCATGGACGCCCTGGAGGCCGGCGAGGAGTTCACCTTCACCAACCCCCGAACGGGGGAGGCCCATATCGTCACCGAGGAGACCAAGGAACTGTACGACATGTTCGGCCTCGGCGAATACGTCGAGGTCGGCGAGGAACTGTCGGTCCCCGCCGAAGAACTCTGGGACGACATCGTCGAGGGCGCCCACGAGAACGGCGAACCCGGCGTGATCTACTTAGAGCGCGTCAACAAGGAACACTCCTTCGATGTCGAGGCGAATCCGGACCACCAGATCCTCGCGACCAATCCGTGTGTTACCGGAGAAACGCTCATCAGTACCGAAAACGGGCTTGTCCCGGCCGAAGAACTGTACGAGCAGGGCGTCGCACAGGATGTCGTCGTCGACGGCCGTCTGAGCGAGGACCGCGTCAAGGAGGCCAGTAGCGTCTTCAAGACCGGCGAGAAGGATGTCTACGAACTCACGACCGAGGAAGGCTACGAACTCAGGCTGACTGCCGACCATCGCGTGATGGCCGACGATGGCTGGATCGAAGCGGGGAACCTCGAACCTGGAGATACTGTTCACGTCCAAAACCAGAAGGGCGAATTCGGTCAACACGGGTCGGCCGAAGAGGGCCGCGTCCTCGGCTGGCTCGTCGGCGACGGCCATCTCAAGAATGGGGAAGAGCGAGCAGTCCTCAACTTCTATGACGAGGACGCAGAGATCTCCGAACAGTTCTCGGAGGATGTTAACGAGGTAGTTCGAGAGCCGACCGGGAATGCAGATTACGAGATCGGTGTCAACGATGTTTCCCGGAACGACGACTACCGAGGCGCGCAAGCTATCGAACAACGCATTCGATCGACGCGGCTCTACGAATACGCTCAAGAGGCTGGTTTAGTCGAAGACAAACTGCAGGTTCCCGACGCCGTCATGCGCGGTAGCGAGGAGATGGCTCGCGGATTCTTGCAGGCATTGTTCAGTGCCGACGGGAGCGTACAGGGCAACGTCGAGAAGGGCGTCTCGGTTCGACTGACGAGCACTGACGTCGCTATGCTCAAAGACGTCCAGCGGCTGTTGCTCAACTTCGGGATCTTCAGCAAGATCTACGAAGAACGTCACGAGCCAGGCCTGCAGGAAATGCCTGACGGAAATGGCGGTACTGCCGAGTACGAGCGGCAGGCCGATCACGACCTCCTGATCTCGAAGGACGATCTCCTCCGGTTCCGTAACGAGATCGGCTTCCTGCTCGATTCCAAGAACGAGACGCTCGATGACCGTCTCGATGCGTACGATCGCGGTCCCTACAGTGAATCGTTCGACGCGACAGTCGAATCCGTCGTGCATGACGGACACGAAGCCGTCTACGATCTGACGGAACCGGAGACGCATTCGTTCGTCGCGAACGGTCTCGTGACCCACAACTGCGGTGAGCAACCGCTCGAGGAGTACGAGGCCTGTAACCTCGGACACATCAACCTCTCGACGGTCGCCGACACCGACGCGCCAGACTGGCGGGTCTGGGCCGACCGTCACGCCGAGGAGTACGATGACTTCGATGATGCGGTCGAGGCCTATCTCGACGAGGCCATCGACTTCGCGGAACTCGATCACCGTATCGCGATGGGGACGCGGTTCCTCGAAAACGTCGTTACCATGTCGGACTTCCCGGTCACAGAGATCGAGGAGAAGGTCCGGAACATGCGTAAGATCGGCCTGGGCATCATGGGCCTGGCCCAGCTGTACATCCAACTCGGCGTCAAGTACGGCAGCGACGAAGCCGACGAGATCGCTCGTCAGGTCATGCAACACATCAACTACGAGTCCAAGTGGGCGAGTCACGAACTCGCCGAGGAACGGGGCTCCTTTGCGGAGTGGGACGATTCGAAGTACGCCGATCCCACCGAGTACGACGAGTGGTTCGAACACTACGTCGGTGAAGACGCCGAGGACTGGACAGAGGGGTTCGCGATCCGCAATCACAACACGACGACGATCGCCCCGACCGGGACGACCTCGATGGTCGGCAACACGACCGGCGGGTGTGAACCCGTCTACAACGTCGCCTACTACAAGAACGTCTCCGATGACGTCCAGGGCGAGGAGATGCTCGTCGAGTTCGACGACTACTTCCTGCGGGTCTTAGAGGAGAACGACATCGACGTCGAGGCCGTCAAGCGCGAGGCCCAAGAGCAGATGGCCACAAACGAGTTCGACGGCGTCGAAGGGCTGTCGACGGTACCCGACGCCATCGGCGAACTGTTCGTCACGACGGGCGACCTCTCGCCCAAGCAACACGCTTCGATCCAGTGTGCCTTGCAGGATGGTGTCGACTCGGCCATCTCCAAGACGGTCAACGCGCCCAACGACTCGAACGTCGAGGATGCCAAGGACGTCTTCGAGTACATCTACGAACACGGTGGCAAGGGCGTCACCTACTACCGTGACGGCACCCGGAGCAAGCAGGTGTTGACGACGCGAGCCGAAAACACCGACTTCGCGGACATGGACGAAGACGAGGCAGCCGAGACGATCGTTACACGCATCGACGAGGTCTTTGGCGGGCTGGAGGCGTTCCTCGAGAACGACGACGTGCGTGCCCAACTCACCGCGGACATCGAGGACCTCCTCAACGGCGATACCGCGCGCAAGTACGCCGAAAAGAAGCCCCGGCCCGATCAGCTCCACGGCGTCACCCAGCGCATCGAGACGGGCTACGGCAAACTCTACGTGACGATCAACGAGGACCCCCAGACCGGCGAACCGTTCGAGTTGTTCGCTAACACGGGCCACTCCGGTGGGTTCACCAACTCCTTTACCGACGCGCTGGCGAAGACGATCTCCGTCGCCCTCCGGTCGGGTGTCGATCCCGACGAGATCGTCGACAAGCTCCAGGGCATCCGGTCACCGAAGGTCGCCTGGGACAAAGGCGAGCAGATCAACTCCATCCCAGATGCCTTCGGGACGGCACTGCGGCGGTATCTCGACGACGAGATCGACCGCACGTACCCACAACAGCGCACCTTAGAGGAGACGGCCGACGAGGACGTCTCCGCCGAGGAAGCGGTCGCGATGTCCAGTCCGGACGACCGCTCGACCGACGGCGGGGCAACAGCTACCGACTCGCCTTCGCTTGCCGATCAGCAAGACATCATTGCCAACGGCGAGAGTCCCGAGTGTCCCGAGTGT